>NZ_JAVSMM010000001.1:0-687771 GCF_032027225.1 Aromatoleum sp.
ACTACCGTCAACCCCCACCGTGCTTTTTATTTCAACCCGGGGAAGCTTCTCTTGCCGCCGCCTCGTCGCGCCCCAACCAAAACCACCGAGGCGCTGCGAAGAGCGGCGAATTATAGACACTTCAAAATAGGTGTCAACAGGGGAAGAAACGTTTGAGTGGAACCGGTGCTCAAACTAGTCTCATGCGACCATGTCTCATGAAGGTCCAACAAGTTTGCACTCGTGGCTTGACCACTTCAGGCCGGCGTGTCGGCGAAAGGCGAAGCGAGTTCCGCCCGCGTGGCTTGCGTCAATAGGAGGAACATTGAGCCTGCGTTCAACAGAAGCTCTCGTGGCAACGTCGCCTTCTGGCGTCCGCCTCCACGATCTTCCCATCACAGTCATCATGAATGCCGCTTCGGGCAGCGGTCACGCGCCGACCGAGCGCTCCGTGATCGAAGAGGTTCTTGGACAAAGCGGCCGGGATGCACAAGTGTGGACCGCCCCGCACCCGCGGGAATTACCGGCGCTAGCGGAACTGGCTGCGGACTCGCGTGGCGGCATCTTGGCCGGAGCGGGCGGGGACGGCACCCTAAATGCGGTCGCTTCGGTGGCCCGAGCACACGACCTGCCCTTCGGCCTCATTCCGCTCGGCACGTTTAACTACTTCGCACGACAACTAGGGATTCCGCTCCCTCCTGCCGCCGCAGCGTCGAATCTCGTCGAGGGCGCAATTCGTCCGGTAGCAATCGGGGACGTCAACGGCCACCTGTTTCTAAACAATGCAAGCATCGGCCTTTACCGCCGCCTGCTGGAGCGGCGTGAAATCGACAAGCGCCGGTTCGGACGGAGCCGTGCGGTCGCACTTCTTTCAGGAATTGCCTTCTTGCTTCGTGAACATCGGCCCTACCAACTCGTACTCAACATCGATAAAAAGCAAGTCAAACTTTCGACGCTGACCGTATTTTTCGGGCGAAACGCGCTACAGATGGAGCAGCTTGGTCTAGACGAAGCCCTGTGTGTTGCGAGGGGCGAATTGGCCGTACTCGCATTACGGGACGTCGGCCGGGCCGAGCTCCTGCGACTCGCGCTGCGCGGAGCGCTCGCCCGCCTCGAAACGGCCGAAAATCTTCAGCAAGGTTGCGCATCGGAGGTACGGGTCGAGCGCATCGGTGCCGAATCGCGCCGCCTCCGCGTCGCGATCGACGGTGAGTCGGTGCTATGCCGCCTGCCGTTAGTCGTCAGATCGATTCCTGATGGACTTAAAGTTGTGACACCCATAGCGACCGAGGCGCAGGATTGATCCGACTCGCCCACATTTCAGATCCGCACTTCGGCACCGAGGATCCTCCTGTCTGCACCGCACTGACGAGGGATCTTTTGAGAGAGGCGCCGGACCTGGTGGTTCTGACGGGGGATATTACGCAACGAGCGCGAACGGGTGAGTTCCTCGCGGCCCGTACCTTTCTGAATGGGTTGGCACCGCTGCCGGTCCTCGCGCTACCCGGAAATCACGACCTCCCGCTCTTCGATCTGTTCGTTCGCTTCAGAGCGCCCTACGGACGCTTTCTGCGGTATATCGCCCCATCGCTCTGTCCCACCTGGCAGAAGGGAAGTCTCGCAATTCTGGGTATCAACTCGACCCGCTTGCTTCGGCACAAGCACGGCAACCTGCCGAGGGAACTCATCGACGAGGTCGCGCGCGAACTCGAACGAATACCTCAGTGTTTCAAGGTCGTGGCGCTACATCACCCGCTTACTGCCCTTGGGGGAACTGATCGCAAGAACCGGGTGCGTCATGCGGAGGAAGCGATAGGACGCTGGTCGGAAGCGGGAGCCGACCTCTTTCTCGGAGGACATATCCACCTGCCTTCTTGCGTCGCAGGCGGGCATCCGCGAAAGCAAACCGTCTTCGTGCAAGCCGGCACTTCAGTTTCGACGAGGCGCCGGGGCCGCTGCCCCAACTCCTATAACATCATCCGTTTCGAGACAGACGGAACCCGGCGGATGCACATCCAACAGCGCGACCACGACAATGAGAGCGGACGCTTCGTCGGGTCGATCTCGAAGGATGCGGTCTACGGCTCCTCGGGCTGGACAATTCTCACTCACGACCATCCCGAACACGGAGCCGAGCCCCGCGTCGAGCAGTAGCGGCGCCGATCACGCAAGAGTCACAGCCGAAAACTTCCGCTTTCCAACCTGCAACACGACGGTCTGACCCGAAGCAAGGATTGCGCCCTTGTCTTCGACTCGCTCTCCGTTCAGGCGAACCGCTCCCTGCTCGATCATTCTCAGCGCTTCCGATGTGCTGCCGGTCAACCCCGCCTGCTTGATTACCTGAAACACCGGAAGGCCCGCTGCCCCCACCTCAACCTTCACCTGCGGCATGTCATCCGGCAGCGCCCCCCGCTGGAAGCGTGCCTCGAACTCGGACAGGGCGTCCACCGCCGCGCGCTGATCGTGGAAGCGGGCGACGAGTTCCTGCCCAAGGAGGACCTTGATATCGCGCGGGTTCCGACCCTCTTCGACCTCCCGTCTGAGCTTCGCGATCTCACCACTCGAGCGGAACGAGAGAAGGTCGAAATAGCGCCACATCAAGCTATCGGAGATCGACATGATCTTGCCGAAGATTTCGCGCGGCGCTTCGGCGATGCCGATATAGTTGCCGAGTGATTTCGACATCTTGTTCACGCCGTCGAGCCCTTCGAGCAACGGCATCATCAGGACGCATTGCGGCGCCTGCCCGTCCTGCTTCTGCAACTCGCGGCCGACCAGAAGGTTGAACTTCTGGTCCGTTCCGCCGAGCTCTACGTCGGCCCGCATCGCGACGGAGTCGTAACCCTGGCACAAGGGGTAGAGGAATTCGTGGATCGCGATCGGCAGCCCGCCAGCGTAGCGCTTCGCAAAATCGTCACGCTCGAGCATCCGGGCGACCGTGTGACGCGAAGCGAGGCGAATCATGCCGGCGGCACCGAGAGACTCCATCCACGCGGAGTTGAAAACGATCTCGGTCTTGTCCGGATCGAGGATCTTGAACACCTGATCCTGGTAGGTCCTGGCGTTGTCAAGAATCTGTTCACGCGACAGCGGCGGCCGAGTCACATTCTTTCCCGAAGGGTCGCCGATCATTCCCGTGAAGTCGCCGATCAGGAACATGATCTTGTGCCCCAGATCCTGGAAATGGCGCAGCTTGTTTATGAGCACGGTGTGGCCGAGATGCAGATCGGGCGCCGTCGGATCGAATCCGGCCTTGATCCGCAGCGGCCGCCCCGTCTTCAGCTTCTCGATCAGTTCGGCCTCGATGAGCAGTTCGTCCGCCCCGCGCTTGATCAGCTCCAAGGCTGACTGTATTTCACTCATGCACTCTCTCCATTCGTTCGGGAATCGCGCCAAAACTTTGGTACACTCGCCAACGTTTTTTGCCCGAAATTCCCCATGCAGGCACGAAAAGTCAGAATTCTAGCCGAAGTCCCGCGCAGCGCTTCTTCGGGTCGCCGCCCGTGGGTCCTCGCGGCAGTCGTAGGAACATCACTGCTCGGAGTCGTTGCGGCAACAGCAGTCGTCCCCGGACAACCGGAAACGCCCTTCGTAGCGCAACCCATCATCGAAAACCTTCTCCCAGCACCCGCTGCGCAATCGGAAAGTCCGCAGGGTCTGCCATTCGTTTATGACGAACAGATCAAGGCAGGCGACACGATTCACTCGATCTTTGCACGACTGGGCGTTCGGGATCAGGAAGCCCTCGACTTCCTTAATGCGGACGCCAAGGCGCAGTCGGCATTGAAACAGCTGCGCGCCGGGCGATCGGTCCTTGCCGCCATTTCATCCGACGGCAAGATCGTCTCTCTCGACCTTCCGATTGCGAACGGCGTCTCACGATTTTCGATCGTTCGCGTCGGCGAGACGATCCAGACCCGGGGAGAAACTACGGCCCTCGCCGACACTCGCATCGAGATGCGCTCGGGAACGATACGTCAAACGCTGTTCGGTGCAACGGATGCAGCGGGGGTGCCGGACGCCGTCGCAACCAAGCTCGCCGAAATTTTCGGCACCGAAATCGACTTTACCCAGGATCTGCGTCGCGGAGACGAGTTCAGCGTCGTCTACGAAGCCGCGTACGACCGTGGGCTGCCGGTGGGTACGCAGCGGATTCTTGCGGCGGAATTCACCAACCAGGGGAAGAAGCACGCAGTCGTGCTCTACCGTACTCGGGATGGTGCCGAAACTTACTACACGCCGGACGGCCGCGGACTGAACCAGGCTTATCTGCGTTACCCGCTGGAGTTTTCACGGATTTCGTCGAATTTCGGCGGCCGCCTGCATCCGATCCACAAGAAATGGCGCGCCCATAACGGCGTCGACTTTGCTGCGCCCCGGGGTACGGCGGTCAAGGCGGCGTCGGACGGCACTGTGGATTACGTCGGCAATCAAAACGGTTACGGGAAAATCGTGGTCTTGCGGCACCGCGACCGTTACTCGACCGCCTACGCGCATCTCGATGGATTCGCCGGTGGCCTGCGGAAAGGGGCGACGGTACGGCAAGGCGACCTGGTCGGCTACGTCGGCTCTTCGGGGTGGGCGACGGGCCCCCACCTGCACTATGAAATCCGTGTGAACGATGTGGCACAAGATCCGATGAAAATCGCGCTGCCGACGGTTCAGCCGCTCAATCGGGATGCTCTGATCGCATTCAAGAATCAGACGAGCCCGGTTCTTCAGCGCCTCGCTTTGCTCAATCGCACTACGCTCGCGCGAGCGGATTGACCGACAAGCGCACACCACAAAAAACGGGATGCCGAAGCATCCCGTTTTTTTTGACCGAGCGCGTGGCTCACGCCGAAAACGACGACCCGCAACCGCAAGTGCTGGTCGCGTTCGGATTACGAATCACGAATTGCGATCCTTCGAGACCCTCGCTGTAGTCGATCTCGGCGCCGACGAGGTATTGATAGCTCATCGAATCGATCAGCAACGTGACCCCGTCCTTCTCAAGGGCGGTGTCGTCCTCGTTCACCTCCTCATCGAAGGTGAAGCCATATTGGAAGCCGGAGCACCCTCCCCCGCTGACGAAGACTCGCAGCTTGAGTTCAGGGTTGCCTTCTTCCTCGATCAGTTCCTTCACTTTGCTCGCTGCGCTGTCGGTGAAGACCAACAGCTCCGGCGTTTCGACTTCAGTGCTCATGTTTTCTCCTCTCTGGGCTATTAGCGCATGATGCGCCATGCCCGACGTCGACGTCAAAATTCGAACGCGCCTGGCGTCGAAAGTTCCGGCTACGGACTGACCGGCACGATGTCGAGACCGAGGGTCTCGTCGAAACCGAACATGATGTTCATGTTCTGAATGGCCTGGCCTGCTGCACCCTTCACGAGATTGTCGATGGCCGACAGGACGACGACAGTGTCACCCCCCTGCGGGCGGTGCACCGCGATACGACAGAGGTTGCACCCTCGCACCGACCTAGTCTCAGGATGGCTACCTGCCGGAAGGACGTCAACGAACGGCTCGTCACGATATCGCGCCTCGAACAACGCCTGAACATCCACGCCGCTCGTAAGTTTTCCGTACAAGGTCGCATGGATACCGCGAATCATCGGGGTCAGGTGGGGCACGAACGTGAGCCCGACGGAACGTCCCGCCACTCCGCTCAATGCCTGCCGAATCTCGGGCAGATGACGATGGCCGGCAACGCCGTAAGCCTTGAAGTTGTCCCCCGCTTCGGCGAATAGGTTATGAACCTCCGCCTTCCTGCCTGCTCCGGATACGCCGGATTTCGCGTCGGCGATCAAGTGCGAAACGTCGACGACCCCGGCCTCGATCAACGGCAGGAAGCCGAGCTGCACCGCGGTAGGGTAGCAGCCCGGATTTGCAAGAACCCGCGCCGAGCGGATGCGGTCGCGGTTGTACTCTGGAAGTCCATATACCGCCTCGTCGACCAACTGAGGCGCCGCGTGCGACATTCCGTACCACTTCTCCCACTCTGCGATATCGCGAATGCGAAAATCCGCGGCGAGATCGATCACGCGCACGCCTGCTTCGACCAGTTCGGCAGCTTGCTGCATCGCAATTCCGTTGGGCGTCGCGAAGAAAACGACGTCGCACTGATCGAGCCTTGCCTCCTGTGGCGCGACGAAGCGAAGATCCACCCGGCCGCGAAGACTGGGAAACATCTCGGCAACGGGGGTTCCGGCGTCGCCGCGCGACGTGATCGCGACCAGTTGCGCTTCCGGATGCCGCGCGAGCAAGCGAAGCAATTCAACGCCGGTATAACCCGTTCCGCCTACGACACCGATTCTGATCATCCTGCAATCCTCCAAATCCGCTTCTGACCCTGCAATTATCGCATTCTTGCAGGAGGGCCCGAAGCGCGAATCTGCCATCGGCGCCGCCTCGACGCATCACCTGCCTCCAGAACATCGCTCCGATTCGGTTTCGGGGCCGCTCTACCCCAACGGACGGACGCCACGCCCAACCCGCCCGGCATCGATCACCGCGCCGGAGGTGTAAACGAACAAAAGCCGCCTCGATCGGCGGCTTTCGCAATACAGCGTGCGTATTAACGCTTGGAGAACTGCTTGCGGCGGCGGGCCTTCCTGAAACCGACCTTTTTCCGCTCGACCTCACGCGCGTCGCGGGTCACGAAACCGGCCTTGCGGAGCACCGACTTCAGTTCTTCGTCATATTCGATGAGAGCGCGAGTGATACCGTGGCGAACGGCGCCCGCCTGGCCCGACTCCCCACCACCGGTCACATTGACCATGATGTCGAAGCGGGAGTCGTTTTCGGTCAGCACGAGCGGCTGGCGCACGATCATCCGCCCCGTCTCACGCGAGAAAAACTCGTCCACGGGCTTGCCGTTGACAACGATGTTGCCGGAACCCGGCTTGATGAACACCCGCGCAACCGCAGTCTTGCGGCGACCGGTGCCGTAGTTGTAAGTCACAGCCATTGATCGGCTCCTGTCAGATCTCGAGAACTTTGGGCTGCTGAGCGGCATGCGGGTGCTCGGCACCCGCGTAGCACTTCAGCTTCTTCAGCATGGCGTAACCCAGCGGCCCCTTCGGCAGCATGCCCTTCACCGCCTTCTCGAGCACCCGCGCCGGAAAGCGCTGCTGCATTTTGGTGAAGTTGGTTTCGTAGATTCCGCCCGGGAAACCAGTATGACGATAGTATTTCTTGTCCTGCGCCTTGTTTCCGGTCACACGCAGCTTTTCGACGTTAACGACGACGATGAAGTCACCCGTGTCCACGTGCGGCGTGTAAATGGCCTTGTGCTTGCCGCGCAGGCGACGAGCCACTTCGGCGGCAAGCCGGCCAAGCACCTTGTCTGACGCGTCGACCACAAACCAGTCGCGCTTGACTTCGTGCGGCTTGGCAGAAAACGTTTTCATTCGAATCCTCGATCTTGTCCGGCCCGGGACGAAGGCCATTAAACGGAAAGCTCGTGATAATAATGGGAACCGGACCCGGAAGTCAAATTCGACCAAGAAACAAAAAAAACGCAGCCCTTTAAGGACTGCGTTAAATCCACACCAAAGGAGGAGGGTGGAGGAGACACCGCTTGGATCACGAAGCTACTTCGATCCGACTGAGGCCGATTATCCGGAAAGAGCTAACTCCACGCAAGCGCTTTTTTGTGCATTGCAGTATAAATGTTTTGATCGCGACATAAGAATTCTTTATCCAAACTCACATGATTGATTTTGATCAATTTTTCCCAACCTTAATGGGCCTGCGTGAATCTTTCTGCTGCGCTTCAATATGTCAGGAAGAAGCGCGTTTTTGCGGCGCAATAGGGTGTGGCAGCTCGGCAATGGTGCGTAGGGCAGACTTCTGGTTCCCGCCCATCCGGTAGAATCGCGGACCGGTCGCGCGTGACGACCTTTTAACCTCTGCAGCGGAGTGGATGATGGAGTGCACTGTTAAATGGGTCGACGGGATGACCTTTCTTGCAGAAACCGGCACCGGTCACGTTTTGGCGATGGACGGAGCCCCGGAGGCTGGCGGACGCAATCTCGCGCCGCGCCCGATGGAGTTGTTGCTCGCGGGCGCCGGTGGCTGCACGGCTTTCGACATCGTGTTGATCCTCAAGCGCGGCCGTCAGGACGTGCGGGACTGCCAAGTTCGGCTCTCGGCCGAGCGAGCCGCGGCCGACCCGAAGGTGTTCACCCGCATCGCCTTCACGTACACCGTGAAAGGCAAAGGATTGAAGCCTGACGCGGTCGAGCGGGCGATCCACCTGTCCGCGGAGAAATACTGCTCGGCCTCGATCATGCTAGGCAAAACCGCCGAGATCACCCATGAGTGGGAAATCGTCGAAGTCGAGTAGCCGTCTCCCCGGACCCCGCGACGGACCCGCACGCAGCCTGTCGCGAGGTCAAATCCGGTACGTCGCCGTCGTCATCACCCGCGACGCGAGCTTCATTACGGCCTTGACCGGTGCGGGCAGATCGTGCGCCCCCAGACCCCGCGCGGTCTCGGCGTGTCGCGCCTCATCCGCCTTCATCTGCTCGACGATGAGTCGGGACTTCTGGTCGTTCACGGGAAGTCGATCGAGATGGCCCTGAAGATGGGCCTCGACCTGCTGTTCGGTTTCCGCTAGGAAACCCAGGTTCCAGCGGTCGCCGAAACGTCCTGCCGCGATCCCGATGATCAGCGACCCCGCGTACCACAAGGGATTGAGCAAGCTCGTGCGCCCGCCCAGTTCCGCGATGCGATGCTCGGTCCAGGCCAGATGCTCGGTTTCCTCGTTCGACGCTTGCTGCAGTTCGCGGCGCACCGAATCGTCGCGCGAAATCAGCGCCTGACCCTGGTACAGCGCTTGAGCGCAAATTTCCCCGCAGTGATTGACCCGCATCAGAGCGGCGGCGTGGCGCCGTTCCTCGTCCGTCATCGGCTCTTCGGGCAAATCGCCACCGGGAATCGGGCGTGCGCTGCGCGCGGGCGCGAAAAGTGTGCGCAGCCCCTTGTCAAATTGGGTGATGACCTGATCGATCATTTAGTGCCTCACGGGTTGGGGTTCAGGCGGCGGTGGTCGATGCCGCGCAAGCGCCGCAGGACTTCGTCGCGATTGCGAGGCACAACAGCACCGTCGCAGAAGTAGTCGTTTGCGAGAACGGCGCGGGGCCGGTTGTATGCATTGTCGACAATGGGCTTCCAGCTGTCGTCCCGGACATTTGCCCACTGTCCGCCGGGGCGCCCCGTCGCATAGATCCGCCACTCGCGGGTTTCGCAGCGGATCCCCTCGTAGGTCGAATTCTCCGCACCTCCACCCCCGCGAGCGAGCATGACGTAGCGGACGACGCCATCACCCCCGACCGACAGCGAGTTCTCGTCGACCAGGAAACGGTTGCGCGATTTGCCGTCGGTCTCGATCTCGCGCAGAGTCGCGTCACGCGACGAGGCCGGGATCTCGTACTCGCCCTCCGTCCAGTCCGGATTGGGATCGGTGAAGAGTCCGGCCCATGCCGGGCCCGAAATACAGACGAGGGCGACGAGGCCCCCGCGGATGAGGCGATGACGTCGAGTCAAAGTCGCGAGTCTCCATAAACAAGGATTGCGGACCGCCGAAGCATCCGTTCAGGTCGCAGCCGCCGATGCGGGCCACGGGTTGCCTCAGCAGCGTCGCGCCCGGGCTCGACTCGGCTAACACTGCGAAGCGAGCGGCGCCGCCGCTCGTCATTTTCCCGCTCCGGGTCCTCGTTCGCAAATCGCGGACAACCGGCTAATGTCGTCAGCCTCCCACGCCGGACGTTTTCAACCGCGGCGCGACATGCACACTCCGCGGACGACTCGAACTCATGCGCGCAGTCGTCGGGCATTCACTGCCCTCGATCCGACTGTGCCGCAATCACGCGGCCTGCCACCCCGGCAACTCGTGCTATGCGGATATCGCAGCCTCGATCTCCGCGAAGCTGCGAGCGATTTCGGTCGTCGTCGGCTGCGGCTCCCCGAGCTGGCGCGCGATCTGCGACGCGGAAAAGATGCCGCGAATCGTGCCCCGACCGCCCTCTGCGCGTTCGAGCACGAGCGCATGCTGTCTGCCCGAGCGTCTGAGCGTGGCGAGGACATGGCCGACGTCCGCACGCATGACCTCGTCGAGTTCGACCGCTTCGGTGCGCTCGAGCGGCGTCATGAGCTTGGCGACCATCAGTTCGGCAGGCGGCAGTCCGTGTTCGCGCGCGATACGAACCGGCTGTTCGCCGAGGAGGTCGGCGACCGAAATCACGCCGGTCACGACATGGCGCGAGTCGGTGACCAGCAACAGCCGTACTCCACGCAGCATCATGGCCCGGTTGGCATCCGCGAGCGAGGTTTCCGCAACGATCGTCGCCGCGGGAATCCGGGTGAGGTCGGTCATCACCTCGACCGCCGGCGAATTCACGGTTACCTTGCGGCTGAGGTCCGTTCTTGCAACTTCACAGTGCAGACCGGCCAGGCGAGCCTGGGGAAGCGGTTCGAATTCCCGGTTCATGAGCATCTCCCGTTGGGACGATCGTCGATCGGGAACGCTGACCGGAACATGCCGGGAACCGAGGCTGCCGAGTAAGCGCGTCCCGTACCGATGGCAGACCACCAGGAACCGAAAGGCATGGCGGCGCCACCACGAGCGTTGCGACAGCGGCAAATCAGGGAAGTTCACCGACAGTCGAGACGTCGCCAGCAAGATGAAGCAGAGACGGGCGGAGCGCCGAGGACGCAAGTCGACGCGCAAAATGCCGGGGCATTCGGCGCGCGATCGGCGAAACCGATTACGGGCCCTCGGGACGGGCGCCGAGCCGCCGGCCGCAGGAGCGAAGCGCGGAACACAAACGCGAGAAGCGAGCGGCCCGGCCCGGAAAGGGTCGGGCCCCAAGGCCCTCCGACTGCTCGTCGAGCCCGGCCCTGCCCCAACCGGAAACGCCCACCTAGGTCTGGCGGACCTCCGCCAGACCCCGATAGGCTTCGGGCAACTCGCACGGCCTCGCCCGGAAAAGGGTCTTCGACAACTCGAACAACGCTTGTTGATAGACCTGCCGCTTGAACTCAATCACGGCATCCAGCGGGACCCAATATTCACTCCAACGCCAGGCATCGAACTCCGGATGGTTGCTGGCTCGCAGACAGACGTCGGAATCGCGCCCCACCAATCGCAGCAGAAACCAGATCTGCTTCTGTCCCCGGTAGGTATTGCGCCATTCCCTCTTTATCCAGTGTTTCGGAACGTCGTACCGCAACCAACCACGCGTGCGGCCGAGAATCTTCACATGCTCGGGGCGCAGACCCACTTCTTCGAAGAGCTCCCGGAACATCGCCTGCTCCGGCGACTCGCCGTGCTTGATGCCGCCTTGCGGGAACTGCCACGAATGTTCACGGATCCGCTTGCCCCAGAAAACCTCATTGCGCGTGTTGACCAGAATGATGCCGACGTTCGGGCGATAGCCTTCACGATCGAGCATGATCAAACCTTCAATTCAAGAACTGCGACAATTCTTCCATAATTACAGGACGTTGGAAAGGAGCGCCAGGGCGCCCCCACTAGCGACCGACCCTCATTACAAGGTAGTCCACGACGCCGTCCTGCGCCCGCGCCGCCCGCCTGCGCGCACGACAGGCTAAAATCCCGCGTTTGCCACACAGCCTTTACCGGACCCCAGCATGCGCGCCAGCCAGTACTTCATCTCCACTCTCAAGGAAGCCCCGTCCGACGCCGAGGTCGTCAGCCAGAAGTTGATGCTGCGTGCCGGCTTCATCCGCAAGGTTGCGGCCGGCATCTACAGCTACCTGCCGATCGGACTGCGCGTCATCCGCAAGGTCGAGAACATCGTGCGCGAGGAAATGAACCGTGCCGGTGCGCTCGAACTGGTGATGCCGTTGGTGCAGCCGGCCGAACTCTGGGACGAAACCGGGCGCTGGGAAAAGATGGGCGCTGAAATGCTGCGCTTCAAGGATCGGCACGAGCGCGACTTTGCGCTGCAGCCGACGTCCGAGGAGGTCGTGACGGACATCGCGCGCCAGGAGCTGAGAAGCTACCGCCAGCTGCCGAAGAATTTCTATCAAATCCAGACGAAGTTCCGCGACGAACGCCGTCCGCGCTTCGGTGTGATGCGCGGACGCGAGTTCACGATGAAGGACGCGTACTCCTTCGACCGCGACGTCGAGGCCGCGGACCGCAGCTACGACGCGATGTACGCCGCGTACTGCCGGATCTTCGACCGCCTCGGCCTGACTTACCGTGCGGTCGCGGCCGACACGGGCGCCATCGGCGGCGACCGCTCGCACGAATTCCAGGTCATCGCGGACACCGGTGAGGACGCGATCGTCTATTGCCCCGACTCCGATTACGCGGCGAACATTGAACTCGCCGAAGCGCTGCCGCTTCTCGCGCAGCGCGGGGAGCCCCGGAAGACGCTCGAAAAGACGCCGACTCCGGGGGCGGCAACCTGCAAGGAAGTCGCGGTGCTTCTGGGCGTGCCACTCGAGACGACGGTGAAATCCCTCGTGCTCGCGACCGACGACGTCGACGACGCCGGCAAGCCCGTGGGCGCGACGGTGTGGTTGCTGCTCCTGCGCGGCGATCACGAGTTGAACGAGGTCAAGGCGGGCAAGGTCCCCGGCCTCACGGCCGGCTTCCGCTTCGCAACCGAGGCCGAGATCCTCGAACATTTCGGCAGCGAGCCGGGCTACCTCGGGCCGGTCGGAATGAGAAAACCGGTGAAGGTGATCGCCGACCGCACGGTCGTGAACATGTCGGACTTCGTCTGCGGCGCGAACGAGGCCGACTACCACCTGACCGGAGTGAACTGGGGCCGCGACCTGGCGGAGCCCGATCTCGTCGCCGACCTGCGCAACGTCGTCGAGGGCGACCAGAGTCCGGACGGCAAGGGCAAGCTCGCGATCCAGCGCGGCATCGAGGTCGGCCACGTCTTCTACCTAGGCACGAAATACTCGAAAGCGATGAACGCGACCTTCCTCGACGAGGACGGCAAGCCGAAGCACTTCGAGATGGGCTGCTACGGGATCGGCGTCACGCGCATCCTCGGCGCGGCGATCGAGCAGGGCCACGACGCACGCGGGATCATCTGGCCGGATGCGATCGCGCCGTTCCGCGTCGTCGTCTGCCCGGTCGGATGGGGCAAGTCGGAGGCGGTGCGCGCCGAGGCGACGAAGGTCTACGAGCACCTCGTCGCCACCGGTGTCGATGCGATCCTCGACGACCGCGACGAGCGTCCCGGCGTGATGTTCGCCGACTGGGAACTGATCGGCGTGCCGCACCGCATCGTCATCGGCGAACGCGGGCTCAAGGAAGGGATGGCGGAATACCTGGGGCGGCGCGACAGCGAGGCGACGAAGGTCGCGATCGGCGAGATCGCATCCTTCCTCGACGCAAAGCTCCTTCAGTCGGCCTGAACGCTGCCGATAACGGCAGCATGACGCCCGCCCGCCGAATCCTGTCGCACGTCGCGCTTTGCGCCGGCCTCGCCGCGGGGTCGGCGTTCGCCGGCAACCAGGCCTACGAACCGATGTCGGCGAGTGTGCGGGCCGCGCTACACGCTGCCGTCAGCGACGCGGGGGCGCCCGAATTGCCGATCGCGGACGCGACGGAGCGCGCGGGATGGCTCGCGGAGATGTCCCGCCGCCTCGAAAAGCGCATTCCCGATCGGAATTATCGCGAGGAACTCCTCACAGCGGTCCACTACGAGGCCACGCGCGCAGGCCTCGACCCGCAGCTCGTTCTCGGTCTGATCCAGGTGGAAAGCGCGTTCCGCAAGTACGCGGTGTCGAGCGCCGGCGCGCGCGGTTTCATGCAGGTCATGCCGTTCTGGATCAAGACGATCGGACTGCCCGCGGACAATCTCTTCCATTTGCGCACGAACCTGCGCTACGGGTGCACGATCCTGCGTCACTACCTCGACGTCGAAAAGGGCGACCTCTTCCGCGCCCTCGGACGCTACAACGGAAGCCTGGGGCGGCCCGAATACCCGAACCTCGTCCGCGCGGCGTGGGAAAAGCACTGGGGCTGGGACCCGATGCGGCTCGCCGTGGGCGGCTCGGGGCGAAGCGCGAACTGACACTCACGACCGAGTCGGCGCGCACACCCCCGCGTACGTCGCACGCTCCGGGGCACCCTCATAGATGCCCGATCAGCCGTTACGGCCCGGCGTTCCCCGCTTCGGCTACGCGCCGTTTTCCCGCCCCTCCGCCCTCGTTCTGCGGAGCCGAAGCGGAAACAAGCCGCGAACGAAAGGTCGAGGGCACCTTGCCTCATCAGCAATGAGGTCGGGCGTCGTCAACGCCCGACACCCGGTCAACCGGCTGCCGCGACCGGAATGACTTTCGGCGGCTCCTCACGCGACCCGGTGCGCGACGAGTCCTTGCTCGATGACAGCGACTGGACGTCCCCGGAAAGCTCACCGCCCTCCTCGATCAGGATCTTTCCATAGCGGATCTTGCCGCTGACGCGTCCGGTCGAGTGGATGATCAACTGGCTCCGCGCGGTCAGTTCGCCGTCGAAGCGTCCCCGGACTTCCGCGACGTCAATGCCGACGGTCCCAGCGAACGAGCCGTTTTCGGCGATGCGGATCACGCGACTATCCATCGTCGCCTCGACGCGGCCTTCGACGACGAGCGTGTCGCAGTCGAGAATTTCGGCACCCTTCAGCTTTACGTCCGGACCGACAATCAGGCGGCTGCCGGCATTCTGGTCATCGGCGCCCGGAGTCTGGCCGGAGGACGACGCCGCTGACGGCGAGGACGAAAGGGGTGAATGGGAAACCGGCTCACGCAGGCCATGGGCCGGGTCGCTCGACGAAGTCAGGCTGGATGCGGGACCGGACGCGACAGCGCCGGGGCCGGTACGTTGGCCACGCGCGGGCTGGGGATCTGCCATCTTTGGGAACACGGAGGTTTTGCTGAACATGGTCTCTCCTTGGTGAATTCGGGTCCGACGGCTCTCACCGTGAGCACGTGCTGAGCAATACCCATACCAACATGACTAAATTTAGTGACTTCAATCACTTGAAGGGAACTGCTGCGAGACCATCAGAACATTTCTACGCACAATGTCGGTGTTTGGCGACATCGGCAACGCCGATTTCCTGCAACTCATTAGTTTGCAAGGAATGTTTGTTGTCGCTGTCGAGCGACATGGCCCGCGCCGGCCGCGCCAACTTGCATTTTCTTACGCCCGCCCTGAGGGGCCGCATCTAAACTTGCCGACCGGACTACGCTCGACCCCGCCTCGTGTCCCGCCTGTCCTTCAGCCATACGCTGCTTGCGAGCTTCCTGCTGATCGCTTCGATACTCGGCTCCGCAGCGCTCGGCGGTCTTCTTGCGCTCGAAGATTTTGCTGGGCGCAGTCGCGACGGAACCTTCGACACGTTGCAGCTTTCCACGGCAGTCCAGCAACTGGGCGAACGCACGGTCGACATGGAGCGCAGCGCGCGCCAGTTTCTCGTCCTCGACGACCCCGTGCTGCTGCAGCGTTTTCGGCAGGCCCGCGACGAGGCGCTCCGCGCGCTCGACCGCATCACCGAAGTGGGCGGACCGAAGATGGACACGCTCGTCGTGCGGTGGAAGGACGCTTTGGGCAACGCGGAAGCCGCACTGGAGGCGCGCGCGGGACCTGAACCCACGCTCGACGCACTTGCGCACCTGCCGACGCTGAACGATGAACTCACGGACGCGATCCGTGTGCAGACCGAGCGCTACGGCCAACAGCTGCTCGAAGAACTCGAGCACAACCGGACGCGGCTCGCCTGGCTGCTGCTCGTCGCGCTGGTCGCTGCATTCGTGCTTGCGGCGCTGACCGGATGGTGGATCGTACGTCCGCTGAAGCGGGTCGAACGCGCGATCGATGCACTCGGAGAAAGCCGCTTCGATCAGCCGGTATTCATCTACGGTCCCGCCGACCTGCGGCGCGTCGGGCGGCGGCTCGACTGGCTGAGGATTCGCCTCGCCGACCTCGAGGCCAACCGGATGCGCGTGCTGCGCCACGTCTCGCATGAACTGAAAACGCCGCTCGCGTCGGTACGCGAAGGCATCGCTTTGCTCGCGGACGGCGTCGTCGGCCAATTGAGCAGCGAACAACGGGAGGTCGTAGGCATCCTCGAACACAACACCCGCTCCTTGCAGCAACGGATCGAAGGATTGCTCGGCTACAACGCCGCGGTGTTCGACGCCCGCAGCCTGAAGCGGCGTCGGCTCGAGCTGCGCGCGCTCGCCGAATCGGTGGTCGCCGAACAGCAGCTGTCGATCCAGAAGCGCAACATCCGCGTCGAAGTCCGCGGCAATCCGCCACCGTTTCTGGCCGACGCGGACAAGCTCCACATCGTGCTCACGAACCTGCTCGCGAACGCGATTTCGTTCAGCCCACACGAAGGAGAGGTCCGTCTCGAACTCGGCGCCTCGCACGGGAAGGTCCGAATCGACTGCATCGACAACGGGCCCGGCGTATCGGCCGACGAAGCCGAGCGGCTTTTCGAACCTTTTTTCCAGGGCAGCCGTCAGCCCGAGACGCCGCGCCACGGCAGCGGACTCGGCCTGTCGATCGTCCGTGAATTCGTCACGGCCCACGGCGGCCACGTACAGCTCCTGCCGTCGAGCGCCGGAGCCCATTTCAGGATCGAACTCCCGCATGAAAAATGACCATCCGCGACACCCCGCTTCATTTCGGAAACGGTCGAGCGGCGCGCGACGTCTCTTCGGTGCGCACACCGCGCTGATGCTGGTGGTAGTGGCGTCGCTCGCCGGCTGTGCGGATGTGCCCACGAAAGACGCGGGCCCATCCCGCCCCCCAGCGGCGACGCGTGAGGAAGCTGCGGACGGCGTGACGGCCGCGCTCGAATACCATCGTCTTCTCGCGACCGCCGCACCGGCGGAACTCGCGAGCGAACGCGCGGCCCTAAACAATGCACCCGCGACCCCGCTGGTTTTGGTCCAGCAGGCTATCCTGCTCAGCCACCCCGAGCGCCCCACCAACCTCCCCCGCGCGCTCGCGCTGCTCGGGGCAGTGGCCGCGCAGCGGACGCCAGACGCGATCGCGCTGCATCCGCTCGTCCGGCTGCTGTCCGACCAGCTGGTCGAGCGCCAGCGGCTGGAAGCCACCGCCGAACGGCTGACCCAGCAGCTCGAGCGCGTCGGCCAGCAACTCAAGGACAGCCAGCGCAGCGGGGAACAGTTGCGGGAGAAGCTCGATGCGCTGACCGAAATCGAACGCACGCTGCCGACGCCTCCCGGAGCCTCGTCTCCGCCCGCACCGCCCACCTCGCCACGGAAACCGCCGCGATGAAGTCCACCCCGCCCTCTGCTCCGACGCGCGACGCCCACCTGCTGCTCGTCGACGACGACACCGATCTCCTGAAGCTGCTGTCGATGCGGCTGCGCGCGAGCGGCTACCGCGTCAGCACGGCGGAGACCGTCGAAGGCGCGCTGAATCGGCTGGCGGTCGACCGCTTCGGTCTTGTCGTCAGCGACGTGCGGCTTCCCGACGGCGACGGCCTCGCGCTCTTCGAGGAAATCCAGCGCACGTGCCCGGGCCTGCCGGTGATCCTGCTGACGGCGCATGGAAGCATTCCGGACGCGGTCGAGGCGACCTCGCGCGGCGTCTTCGGCTATCTCACGAAACCGTTCGACAGCAAGGCGCTGCTCGAAAAGATCGCCCAGGCGCTGCAAGTCGGCGGCGTCGCACACGCGCCGGAGGACGCTACCGACATCGGCTGGCACGACGAGATCATCAGCCACAGCAATCACATGGCGACCGTGCTCGACGAAGCGCGACTGGTGGCCGCGTCCGACGCGAGCATCCTGATCCGCGGCGACAGCGGCACCGGCAAGGAGCTGCTCGCGCGCGCAATCCACCGCGTGAGCCCGCGGGCGAAGGCGCCGTTCGTCGCGATCAACTGCGGCGCGATTCCGGAACAGCTGCTGGAATCGGAACTCTTCGGCCACGTGAAAGGCGCATTCACCGGCGCGGCGACCGCCAACACCGGGCTTTTCCTCACCGCGAATCGCGGCACCGTGTTCCTCGACGAGATCGGCGACATGCCGCTCGCGCTGCAGGTGAAGCTGTTGCGCGTGCTGCAGGAGCGCGCGGTGCGTCCGGTCGGCGCGAGCCGCGCCGAGCCGATCGACGTGCGCATCATCTCGGCGACGCACCGCGACTTGGAGCAGGCGCTCGCCGAAGGGCAGTTCCGCGAGGACCTGTTCTACCGGCTCAACGTCGTCAGCCTGACGCTACCGACGCTCGACCAGCGGCGCGAGGACATCCCGCTGCTCGCGAACCACTTCCTGCACGTGCTGAGCCGCAAATATCAAAAGCGACTGCGCGGCTTCGCGCCCGAGGCGCTCGAAGCGCTCGCGACGGCCGCCTGGCCGGGCAATATCCGCCAACTGCAGAACGTCGTCGAGCAGGCGTGCGCGCTCGCGACGACACCGCTGATTCCCCTCGCGCTCGTCGAACGCGCGCTGCGGGTGCCGAGCATCGAAGCCTTGAGCTATGCGGAGGCGAAGCAGCGCTTCGAGCGCAACTACCTGATCCAGTTGCTGAAGCTCACCGACGGCAACGTGTCGGACGCCGCCCGGCTCGCCGACCGCAACCGCACGGAGTTCTACCGCCTGCTGCAGCGGCACGCGCTGACACCGAGCCTGTTCCGCGGCGAAACCGGCGACGTCTCCCGCGAGCGACAGCAGTAAACTCCTGTTAATCAGGGAGTTGTGGAACAGGCACGGCCACGCGTCGCCGCGCCCCGACACTTTTGCCCGGTCCGTTCCATTACGCAAGCAACCGACGTTCCCCGTGGCCCCGCGAAGCCCTTGAGAAACCGGCACATCCCGCTGCTGGCACGCGACCTGCAAAAGGACCGCGGCGGTCCTCGCCGCCGCTTCCGACAACAACGAAGAAGGGACCCCGGATGATCACACGCAAGACAATCGCCTCGATCCTCACGACCACCGCGATTGCGTTCGCCATCGCGCCGCCCGCGCTCGCGGCAAGCATGGCGGCCGCGGCACAGGCGACCACGCCGGTCCTCGGGGACGATCGCGACCGCAACACGCAGCGGGAGGTCAAGAATGCGATCGTCGCCGACCCGGACCTCGCGCAAGCGCACATCGCCGTCTCCGCCTACAGCGGACAGGTGACGCTCGCCGGCGTCGTTCGCAACGAGGAACAACGAGAACGCGCGCAGCGCGCCGCTGGAACGGTTCGAGGCGTGCGCGGGATCGACAACGCGATCGAAGTCGTCGAGCGCTAAGCCGTCACGCGGTGCCGCCGACGGTCAGGCCATCGATGCGGAGCGTCGGGAGACCGACGCCGACCGGTACGCTCTGGCCGTCCTTGCCGCAGGTTCCGACGCCCGGATCGAGTTGCATGTCGTTCCCGATCATCGATACGCGGGTCAGCGCATCGGGGCCGTTGCCAATCAGCGTCGCGCCCTTCACGGGGCGTGTCACCTTGCCATCCTCGATCAGGTAAGCCTCGGCGGTCGAGAAGACGAATTTGCCCGAGGTGATGTCGACCTGTCCGCCGCCGAAGTTCACCGCGTACAGGCCTTTTTTCACCGACTTGATGATCTCCTCGCGCTCCTTGTCGCCGTTCAGCATGTAGGTGTTGGTCATGCGCGGCAGGGGCAGGTGCGCGAACGACTCGCGCCGACCGTTGCCGGTCGACTTCACACCCATCAAACGCGCGTTCATCGTGTCCTGCATGTAGCCGGTCAGCACGCCATCTTCGATCAGCACCGTGCGCTGCGTCGGGTTGCCCTCGTCGTCGATCGTCAGCGACCCGCGACGGTCGGGCAGCGTGCCGTCGTCGACGACGGTGACGCCTTTCGCCGCGACCTGTTGGCCGATGCGGCCCGAAAAGGCCGAGCTGCCCTTGCGGTTGAAGTCGCCTTCGAGTCCGTGTCCGATCGCCTCGTGCAGCAGGATTCCCGGCCAGCCCGGGCCGAGGATGACGCTCATCGTGCCCGCCGGCGCCGGTCCCGCGTCGAGATTGACGCGCGCCTGATGCACCGCCGCCCGCGCGTATTCGCGCAGCCGGTCGTCGTCGAAGTACGCGTAGTCGAAGCGCCCACCACCGCCGGCGCTGCCCTGCTCCCGATTGCCCTTGTCTTCCATGATGACGGTGAGCGAGACGCGGGCGAGCGGCCGGATGTCCGCGGCCCGATGCCCGTCGCTGCGCATTACCATGATCACTTCCCACGAACCGGAGATGCTCGCCATGACCTGCGTGACGCGCGGATCTTCGGCGCGCGCGAAGCCTTCGAGCCGCTCGAGCAGCTTCACCTTCGACGTATCGTCGAGCGAAGCGAGTGGATCGTCGCTGCGGTACAGCCTCGGGACGTCGACGTTCGCGCGTACCGCGACGTCGCGGCGGCTGCCCGCGTCGGCGATCGCACGCGTGGCCTCGGCCGCCGACACCAGCGCCGGCAATGAAATGTCGTCGGAATAGGCGAAGGCTGTCTTCTCGCCGCTGATCGCGCGCACGCCGACGCCCTGCTCGATGTTGAAGCTCCCGGATTTGACGATCCCTTCCTCGAGGCTCCAGCCTTCCGAGCGGTGGTACTGGAAATACAGGTCGGCGTAGTCGAGGCGGTGGCTCATCAGCTTGCGGAACGTCTTTTCGAGTTCCGCCTCGCCGAGCTGGAACGGGCTCAGGAGGTAACGGTCGGCCACCGCGAGGGAGTTCTGTGGAGTATTCATCGTTCGTCCATGTATGAAGCTGACCGGTTCGACCGGGGCAGACTGAAAAGGGTCACTGCGAAACGCGGAAAACGGGGGGGCTCGGTCGAAAGCCGCTTCCGCTCGACGCTGCACTCACGTCAGACAACGGTGGCGCAGCGCGGGAAGGTTCGCGCGCACCGTCGCCAGGCGGGACGCGTCCAGGTCCGCGCAGACGACGCCTGCGCCCTCGTCGCGGCAGGCGAGCACTTCGCCCCACGGATCGACGACGAGGCTGTGCCCCCAGGTCACGCGCCCGCCCGGATGCTTGCCGCCTTGCGCGGGCGCCAGCACGTAGCACTGGTTCTCGATCGCACGGGCGCGCAGCAGGACTTCCCAGTGCGAGCGGCCGGTCGTCCAGGTAAACGCCGCCGGCAGCACGATCAGACTCACGTCGCCCATCGCGCGGAAGAGTTCGGGAAACCGCAGGTCGTAGCACACCGACAGCCCGACGCGCCCGCAAGCGGCGTCGAACGTCACGACGTCGCGCCCGGGTTCGATCGTCGCCGCCTCGTCGTAGCGCTCCTCGCCCTTCTGGAAACCGAAGAGATGGATCTTGTCGTAACGTGCGACGCGCTCACCGCGCTCGTCGAACACGAGCGTGCTGTTGCGCACCTTGCTGTCGCTATCGGAGACGAGCGGAATCGTCCCCCCCACGAGACAGATGCGATGCCGCCGCGCCGCTTCCCGCAGGAAGTCCTGCAGCGGGCCGGCGCCGTCCCGTTCGCGGATCGCGACCTTCGCGGTTTCGTCGGGGCTGATGAGCGGGAAATATTCGGGCAGCGCGACGAGTCGCGCGCCGGCGGCGGCCGCTTCGGCAACGAGTTCGCCGGCGACGCGCAGATTCTCGGCGACGTCGGGACCGGACACCATCTGGATCGCCGCGACCCGGAACAGGGGCGCCGGTTCGATCGGCGCAACCGGCGAGGGCTGCGGGGTGGACTGGCTCACGCTCATCATTCCTGTCTGGTTGGGGGCTTGCCGTCCCGCGCGCGGTCGGCGAGCTTTTCGACTTTCGGGTCGTCCCAGCTTCCGGTGATCTGGTAATCGAACGCGAACAGGCGTTCGATCGGGTCGCTGAGCGCTTTCTGCGCAACGTAGGCGACGACGCCAGCGACGGGATTGATCAGTCCGGCGGCCGCGCCGATCGCGACCGACTCCGACAAGGTCGGCTGAACCGTCACCCGCAGGTCCTGCGTTTCGTTCTCGACGTTCGCCGAGCCCCGCATCTGGATTCTTGCAGCGGGCCCGCGGATCAGCAGGTCCTCAGTACGCATCACGCCGGCAGTCACGTCGATGCTACCGGAAATGCGATCGAAGGCGAATCCTTCACTGAACACGTCGCGAAAGTCGAGCGTCAGCCGCCGCGGCAGCGCCTGCAGGCTCAGCACGCCGAGCAGCCGCCCCATGCCCGGCTCGAGCTTGCGGAACTGGCCGTTTTCCGCCTCCAGCGTCAGCGAACCGGACAAGGACGGGTAATCGATCTGCGTCGGTGCGCCGCGCCAGCCGAGTTTTCCCGCCAGCACCGCGTTGCCGCCGCGCACCGCCTGCTCGTAGCCCATGCGCGCAGCGAAGCGCCCGATGTCCTGCGTTTCGAGGCGGAAGTCCAATTCGGTGAGCGGCCGCGCGCCCGGTCGCCACTGCCCGGTGCCGGTGACGCGCCCGTCCGGGTTCGACACCGCGAGCGAGTCGAGATGCCAAAGGTCGCCCCGGTTGCGCGCCTGTAGTTCCAGCCGTCCGAGCTCCATCCCGCGTACTCGGAACTGCTCGGCGACGATGTCGAGTTCGGGCAGGCGTCGCGGCGATTCCTCCGCGTCGGCGCCCGCTGTCGCTTCGTCGCCCGACGCCGCCTTGGCGGTTTCGTCGTCGGCGCCGATCACGAGACGCTTCAGCCGCGCACGCAACGCGCCGTCGCCCGCGTCACGCCAGTCGAAACTGCCTTCGATCTCCGGGCTCGCGACGCGTCCCTTCCAGCCGGTCGGCGTCGTCTGCGCCGAGACGTTGAGACCCGACAACGACTGCCCGAACGCGCGCGCGCGTTTCGCGCGCAGTTCGATGCCGGCGAGCGGCAGCGCACGCCCCTCTCCGGCTTTCCCCTCCGTCGCGTCGGTCGCCCGATCCCGGTTGAACGCATCGCGCCAGCCGTCGACATCGAGCTCGTCGAGGTTCGCAGTCACCAGCACACCCCGCTCGGCGCTGCGCAGCGGCGTGAAGAACGCAAGCCCGCCACGTTCGACGATCCACTCAGCACCCTCGCGCCGCCGGACGACTTCGAGCTGCGCGCGATCGTCGAGGCCGGCGCGGACGGTCTCCCGCGCGTCACCCGCCGGAAAATCCAGCTCGAAGACGGTCGGCCATTTCGTCGTCGCGCTCTTGTTCAACGGTTCCGGCAAACTCGACGCGACGCCGACGAGGTCGGATTGCACCGTGACCTGCGTACCCTTCGCGCCGACGTCGATGACCGCCTGCCAGGGCGCCGAGCCGGACAGGTGCGCTAGCACCGGCCAGTCGTGCGCGGCGCGCACTGCCTGGACGGCCGCCGCGCCGCTCGCGCGGAACGTGACGCCGCCGTCCTTCGCGGTTGCCGCCGTCAGCTGCATCGGTTCGCCATACAGCCGGGCCCGCCCTTCCGGAATCGCGAGGTCGTTCTCGGTAAAACGCACGGTCGCGACGGCATTTAGGAGCGGAGGCAGGGCGTCCACGACCTTCAGCCGGTTGCCGGTAAACCGGTACTCGCCTTTGACGGTCGTGTCGGAAACGTGGTGCAGGGGCATCACCAGCTTCAGATCGAGCGCGCCGTTACCCTCCGCCTGCATCCCGTCGGTGAACCCGCCGATACGCCCGCTGACGGGACTTTCGGCCACGAAGCGCAGGAACCCGGCCGTCGGGCCGCTCGCGCGCCCACGCACCGTCATGATCTCGCCCTCCGAGGCGCCGAGTTCCGGCACTTCGGCGACCACGCCATTCAACGCGACGTCGAAGATGCGCGCTCGCTGCGCCGAAATCCGCATCAGCGGCCCTTCGAAGCGCACTTCGCCGTCGATGTCGGTGATCGCCGGCCAGCCTTCGGCGTAATCGAGCCGCGCACCGGCAATGCGCGTGGTGACGAGGAACTGGCCGGATTTGCCGTCGGCAAACGGGAAGTCGGCGAGGTTTCCCTTCAGCCGCAGCCGCGCGTCAGGCACGAGGCCGCCGGTGAGGCTGCGCCGGAGCCAGCTCCGCGTGTCGTCGTTCACGACGTGGGGCAGGTAGCGCCAGACCGATCGACTGTCGGCGCGCGTCAGGCGCGCGGAAAGATCGATCTCGCCGGGCCCGGCGTCAGCGAAACGGTAGCGTCCGGCTGCGCTGCCCGCAGCGTCCGGATTTTCGAAGTTTGCGCTGTCGAGCGCGATCTCGAGCCGCCCGTCGCGCCGCGCCCAGCCGCCGTCGGCGCGCAGCCGCGAAAAGACGAGGTGCGACTCGGGAAACACCGCAGGCAGTTCCAGCGCCGCGTCTTCGCCGGCGAGCCGGAAGCGTCCGGCGCGTTCGTCGCCGGCGATTTCGCCGGAAAAACCCGACACGCCCGGAATGCGTTCCTGCGGGCCGAACCCGATGCCGTCGAACCGGGCGTTGAGCGACCACGCGACCGGCGCGTCGAGCGGACCGCGCCACGTCAGGCGCAAGGCGTCGAGCCTGCCGCGCGGATCGAACGCGGCGAGGCGGGCGCGGACACCGGGTTCGAACGGCAGATGTGCGGCGAGCGCGGCGAGCGTGCCGAGATCGAGGCGATTCGCCGCGAGCGCGCCTTCGCGGTACTCGCCGTCGGTGCGCTCGCTCAACGCCAGGTCGAGGTCCGTCGGCTCTACCCGGAGGCCGTCGGCGGTGACGAGTTCCAGTGCGCGCGTCGCGAACGTGATTGCGCCGCGCGCATCGCGCGTTCCCGACAGCGCGCCGCGCGCGCTGGCGAGCTGCAGGTCCGGCAGATCGGGGCCGAGCCGCGTCGTCGCGCCGGCGAGCGCGAAGTCGGCCGCGAACGTCGTCGGCTGTCCGCGTTCAAGGCCGAGCCACGCCCGCACACCACCGGTGCCGGTGAGCTCGACGGGGTAATCGACCCACGTCCGCCAGGCGCCGAGGTCGGTGCGGTCGAGTGAGACGAAGAGCTCGCCCGACCAGGTCGACGGGTCCGCGGGCTCGCGGCTGACGATGTCCCCGCGCACATCGAGGGTGCCCGCGAGGCCGGCGGGCGGCTGCGCCTGAAGACCGAACCGGTAGCGCCCGCGGACATGCGCCAGGCGCAGATTGACGTGGTCGAGCCGCAATTCGGGTGCCATCCGCTGCGCGTCGGACCACGTCAGCGCCGCGTCGCGAATGACGATTTCACGTTGCCCGAGGAGCCAGTCCGAAAAACCGCCGCCCTCGCCGCCGGCTTCGATCGGGATGCCGGCGACGAAGATGCGGCCGTCGGCTTCGCGGCGCAGCGCGAGCTCGGGAGCGCGAATTTCGAGGCGCTGGAAATGCGGCTCGCCGCGTAGCAGCGACGACCACGCGATCGTCGCATCCACGGCGTCGAGACGCAGCGCGGGACGCCCGGCACGGTCGAGCAGCAGCAGCCCGGACAGATGCAGGCGCGGATGCCAGCCCGAGAGGTCTCCCGACAGCGTGTCGATCGTGACCGGCAACCCGACCGCGTCGCCGATCGCCCCGGCGATCTGCGTGCGGTACTGGTCGGCGCGCGGCAGCACCACGTCGCGCACGAACAGGAACAGCCCGCCCGCGACGAAGAAGAGAACGACGGCGACGGTCGCGAGCACGCGCAGGAGCTTGCAGCCGGCTCCGGCCGGGATGGCGCGTTGCGTCGCTGAAGGGGCTGAGGGAGCGTTCATTTCGAAGAAACCGGGCCGACGGGCTGCACGACTGGAACCGGGCTGGCTTGGCTACAATCCGCTCCATGTCCACCGCCTCCGCGCAGTGATCCGGCGCATGGAGCCCGGCATTCTACCAACGAACGGGAACCCTCCCCTCATGTCCGTCGATTCCGCGCAGCTCGCCGACGATCTTCGTCGCGCCGCGTCCATTTCCCGCTTTCTCGCGCGCATGCTCGACAGCCGGCCATGGCTCGCCGACCGGCTCCTCGGGTCGCTCACGCGACCGCTCGACGGCGACGCGATGGAGGCCTTTCTCGACGAGCACGGCACCGACGAATCGTCCTTGCGCGCGAGTCTTCGCCATCTGCGCACCTGGGTGATCTGCCACGTGATGGTGCGGGATCTGGCCGGGCGTGCCGATCTCGCCGAAGTCACCGGGACGATGTCGCTGCTCGCCGAAGTCACGATCCGCCGCGCCGAGGAAGTGCTGCGCGCGGCGCTCGTCGCCCGCTATGGCGCCCCGCTGTCGCAGACCGGCTGGGAGCAGGAGCTCCTGATCGTCGGCATGGGCAAGCTCGGCGGGCGCGAGCTGAACGTATCGTCGGACATCGACCTGATCTTCATCTATCCCGAGGATGGCGACACCGGCGGCAACAAGGTGATCAGCAACTTCGAGTTCTTCGAGCGGCTCGGCAAGCAGCTGATCCAGGCACTCGCCGAAGTCACCGAGCACGGGCAGGTGTTCCGCGTTGACATGCGGCTGCGCCCGAACGGCGACTCGGGCCCGCTGGTGTGCTCGTTCGACATGCTCGAGAACTACTTCATCACGCAGGGGCGCGAGTGGGAGCGCTACGCGTGGATCAAGGCGCGGGTGCTGGCCGGCGAGCGCTACCACGAGCTCGAACAGATCGCCCGCCCCTTCGTGTTCCGCAAGTACCTTGATTACGGCTCGATCAACGCGATGCGCGCGCTGCACGCGCAGATCCGCCGTGAAGTCGCGCGTCGCGACCGGGTGCACAACATCAAGCTCGGGCCGGGGGGCATCCGCGAGATCGAATTCGCCGCGCAGGTTTTCCAGCTGATCCGCGGCGGGCGCGAGCTGGAGCTGCAGGTCCGTCCGACCCTGAAAGTGCTCGCACTGCTCGGCGAGCGCGGCATTCTCGCGCCGCAGATCGTCGATGAGCTCACCGAAGCGTACGACTTCCTGCGCCGGCTCGAACATCGGCTGCAGTACCTCGACGATGCGCAGACGCACGACCTGCCGACGAACGACGAGGATCGCGAGCGCATCGTCCGCGCGATGGACTTCCCCGACTGGGACGCGCTGATGGAAGTCGTCGACCGCCACCGCTCGGCGGTCAGCCGGCATTTCGACCACGTCTTCGGCGACCCCAGCGAGGAAGCCCACACCCTCGACAGCATGTGGGCGTCGGCCGGCGACGTGGACCACGCCGCGCCGATCCTCGAACGCCTCGGCTACGCCGACCCGACGGCAGCGGCCCGCCGCCTCGCGGCGATGCATTCGAGCACGCGCTACCAGCAGCTGCCGAACCACATCCGCAGCCGGCTCGACGCGCTGATGCCGCGCGTCGTCGAAGTCGCCGCGGCGACGTCCGGCCCCGACGATACGCTGTCGCGCTGCCTCGATCTCATCGAAGCGATCAGCCGCCGCGGCGCCTACCTCGCGCTGCTGCAGCAGTACCCGCAGGCGCTGCGCCGCGTCGCCGATCTCGTCGCCGCGTCGCGCTGGGCCGCGCAGTACCTCACGCGCCACCCGATCCTGCTCGACGAACTGCTCGACGACCGGAATCTCCACACCGCGCCGGACTGGGACGGCCTGCGCGTGCGCCTGCGCGAGACGCTGGAGAGTTTCGAACCGGACATGGAGCGGCAGATGGACGTGATGCGCGAGCAGCATCACGCGCAGGTGTTCCGGCTGCTGACGCAGGACATCGCCGGCCTGCTGACGGTCGAGAAACTCGCCGACCACCTCTCGGCGCTCGCCGACCTGATGCTGGAACTCGCGGTCCCGCTCGTCTGGCGCAAGATCAAGACGCGCCATCGCGACGCGCCGAAGTTCGCCGTCATCGCGTACGGCAAGCTCGGCGGCAAGGAGCTCGGCTACGCGTCGGACCTCGACCTCGTCTTCCTGTTCGACGACGCGCCCGAAACCGGCGAAGTTTACGCGCGGCTCGCGCAGCGCCTCAATACCTGGCTATCGAGCCAGACCGCCGCGGGCATCCTGTTCGAAACCGACCTGCGGCTGCGGCCGAACGGCGAGGCGGGCCTGCTCGTGACGTCGGTCGAATCCTTCCGCCAATACCAGCTCGAATCGGCGTGGGTGTGGGAGCACCAGGCGCTGACGCGCGCGCGCTTCGCAGCCGGCGACGCAGCGATCGGCGCCGCGTTCGAAAGCATGCGCTGCGACGTGCTGCGGCTGCCACGCGATCTCGGCACCTTGCGCGCGGAGGTGCTCGCGATGCGGCGCAAGATGAGCGACGCCCATGCGGGAAAGAGCCCGCTCTTCGACCTGAAGCACGACGCGGGCGGCCTCGTCGACGTGGAGTTCCTCGTGCAGTACCTCGTGCTCGGCCACGCGCACGCGCATCCGCAGCTCACCGGCAACCTCGGGAACATCGCGCTGCTGCGCATCGCCGGCGAGATCGGCCTGATTCCGGCCGAGCTCGCGGCTCGCTGCGGCGACAGCTACCGCCTTCTGCGCCGCCTGCAGCATCGCCAGCGGCTCAACGGTCAGCCGTCCCGGGTCGCGCCCGACGAAGTCGCCGCCGCACGCGAGCCGGTGAAAGCGCTGTGGGCGTCGATCTTCGGCGACGCGCAGGACGACGGGAATTGAAATATTTCAAGATGCGCCGGCAAGCATGACGGCGCACCGCGGCGCCGCTAAGATCGCCCTCTTGGACTACCGGCCGGTCATCCAATGAGCCAGGAAATCGAACTCAAGCTGAGCCTTCCGCCGAGCGCGCTGCCCGCGCTGCGCCGCCACCCGCTCTTCACGGGCGGCGCGAAACAGGGCGACGCGACGGTGCTCGACAACACCTACTTCGACACGCCCGACCTGGCGCTGAAGGCGCGCAAGGTCGCGGTCCGCACGCGCCGGCAGGGGCGCCGCGTGCTGCAGACGGTGAAATGCGCGACCGAATCGGTCGGCGGACTGACCGCCCGGCCGGAGTGGGAGCAGGCCTTCGCGGGCAAATTCGACTTCTCGGCGATCGACGCGCCGAAAGTGCAGAAGCTGCTGCGGCGCCACGAAGCCGAACTCGCGCCGATGTTTACGACGCGTTTCCGGCGTGAAACCCGCCTGTACGAATCGGACGGCGCGCGCATTCTGATGATGATCGACAGCGGCGAAGTGATCGCCGGCGACCGCCGCGAGCCGATCTGCGAACTCGAACTCGAACTCGTCGAAGGCAGCGCACGGGACCTGCTCGAACTCGCCCGGCGCCTTGCCGACGACCTTCCGCTGTGGCCGAACGACGCCAGCAAGGCCGAGCGGGGTTTCCGCCTGCGCCTCGGCGAGCCCTTGCAACCGGTTTCCGCGTCGGCGCCGCCGATCGATGGCATCGAGAATCCGCCTGAAGCCTTTCGCACCCTCGCGTTCTCGTGCCTGCGGCAATGGCAGGCGAACGCCGCGGGCGCGGCCGTCGACGGCGACCCGGAGTTCGTGCATCAGCTGCGCGTCGCGCTGCGGCGGCTGCGTTCGCTGCTCGCGCTGTTCGCGCCAGTACTGCCCGCCGAATTCGTCGTCGAGTGGCGCAACCGTCTGAAGGAAAGCGCCGATCGGTTCACCGAAGTCCGGGATCTCGACGTGCTCCACGACGAGATCCTCGCGCCCCTCGCCGCAAAAGCCAGGGATTACGGGATCGATCGGCTGCTCGAACTGGCACGAGCGACAAATACGGAGGCGCGCGCGGCCGCTCACGATGGGCTCGCTCCGGCGCAGGGTCGCCTGCTGATCGATTTCACGGCGGCGCTGCACTCGCTGACGCCGCCGGACGGCAGCGCCGATAGGGACCTGAGGAGCTTTGCGCACACGCAGCTGAAGTGCCTGAACAAGAAGGCCCGCAAGCGTCATGCCGCGGCCCACGATTGCACCCCCGCGCACCTGCACGCGCTGCGACTCGCGGTCAAACGCCTGCGCTACGCAGTCGAATTCTTCGCGCCGCTGCTGCAGGGGAAGGACGGCAAGGGCTACCTGCGCGCACTGTCGAAGGCACAAAGCCGCCTCGGAGTCGTTCACGACATCGATGTCGCGCGACAACGCCTCGCGAACTGGGCGAACGAGGATTCTCAACGGGCGGCCGCTGCCGCGTTCGTCTCCGGCTGGCATGGCCAGCGCCAGCGGCGGATCGCGCGGCGCGCACTGCACGACCTCGAAGCGCTGTTGTCCCGTACGCCGAACTTGCGCGACTGAATGCACGTGGCCCCTCGTGGGCACTGTCATCGGCACGCAATCGGGGGCGCGCATGCTGCGGCGTTTTTTGGACGGAGCCGGCAATGGATCTGCTGCTATGGCGTCATGCGGAAGCGGTCGAGGGGAGCCCCGACGCCGCACGCGAACTCACGGAACGCGGGCTGAAGCAGGCGCAACTGACGGCCGCGTGGCTCGAAGAGCGGCGCCCGAAACGTCTGCGCGTCCTCGTCAGTCCGACCTTGCGCACGCGGCAAACGGCCAGCGCCTTTGCGCGCGAGTTCGAAATCGTTCCTTCGCTCGGCCCCGAAGACGGCGTCGCCGACATTCTCGCGGCGACCGGCTGGCCCGATTCCCGCGGCGCCTGCCTCGTCGTCGGCCACCAACCGGCGCTCGGCCGCCTCGCCGCGCTGCTGCTGTCGGGCACCGAGGCGGACTGGACGATCAAGAAGGGCGCGCTGTGGTGGTTCACGAACCGGGTTCGCAACGGCGAGACGCAGACCGTCCTGCGCGCGGTCGTGGCGCCCGACCTCGTGTAAGCTCGAGGACCTTCCCCAATTCGGGCATCGGGAAACGGGCATGCGCGATCTTGCGCCGCACAACGGAGCGATTCCTGCCTACACTGTCGCTCATCGCCCCGACAGGCAGCCCGCCCATGAATGCACCGATCGCAAACGGCACCGTGCGCGTCATCGACGGAGAAGAGCGAGTCTTCTACGACGGTTACTGGATCAAGGCCTACGATCCCCCCGCCGACACGCTGCGAGCGAAAAAACAGCTCATCGAAGCGCTGACGCGCCGCCTGTTCAATCACGTCGAACACGGCATCAACATTCCCGGCCGGCGCCTGGATGAAGCCCGGCGCGCGTACGAAGCGGAATCCGATCCCGAGCGCAAGCGGGTCAAGGGCGCGATGCTCGCCGGCGCGTTGTTCAATCGCGCGGCCGACATCTTCAACAAGCTGATGGAGCTGCAGGAGCTCGGCGTCGAGATCGACGACGACAACGCGCTGATGCGCGAGTGCGGCGTCTGTCTGCAGGAAGCGCTCGACTTCGGCCGCGGCGTGCTGCACCGCAGCGGAGAGGAAGGCATCGACGAACTGTGGGGAGAGCCTTTCCGCGCGTTCTCGATTCCGGTCGACGCGTTCTACGAGAGCCGCTACATCAAGATCGCCCAGACCCTGCGCGACATCGACCGGATCGGTGACATCATCGTGAAGACCTTCGCCGGCCACCGGCTGTTCGAAGGCATCGAAGAGCTTGCGACGCGCTTCACCGAGGCGGCGAAAATCAAATGCGAGACCCTGCGCACCGACCCGGCGATTTTCGACGTCTGGGCGGATTTCGCGGTCGCGAGCGAGCGGCTCGGCGCGTTCGCCCCGCGACTCGCCGGCGCGACCTCGGCCGAAGATCTGCAACTCGCAACCGACGGCCTGCGGCTGATCATCCAGGGCCGCGACCTCATTGGCTACATCACGCGCGCGCGCGTGCCGATGCCGAAGAGCACCCGCGAGTATTTCGAGGCGTGCGCGCACTACCTCCGCCGGCTTCACGAACGCTACCGGCCGTCGCCGAGCGCGTCGTGACGCCGCACGCCGGGTAGTGGCAGCCGATCCGTCCGCGATCGACCGCCGCCGCCCGCTTCAGACGATCACGCCGCCGCCGAGGCACACCTTCGATTCGTATACGACGACGCTCTGCCCCGGCGTCAGCGCCCATTGCGGCTGCGCGAACACGATTTCGGCGCGCCCACCGGCGACCGATTCGATTTCGCACGGCATGTCGGGCGTGCGGTAACGGGGTTTCGCGGTATAGACCCAGTGGGTGTGCGGGTCGCGCCCGCCGATCCAGTTCAGGTCCGCCGCGGTCAGCCGAGCCTTCAGCAGCGCCGGATGCTCATGCCCCTGGACGACATGGAGCACGTTCGCCTTCACGTCCTTGCCGGCGACGTACCACGCATCATGCTCGCCGGCCTCGTCCTGCCTGCCCTTGATGCCGCCAATGTGAAGCCCCTTGCGCTGCCCGATCGTGTGGTACATCAGCCCCTGGTGCTCACCGACGACGCGATCGTCGTCGAGCGAGCGGATCTCGCCCGGCTTGGTCGGCAGGTAGCGCATCAGGAACTCGCGGAACGGCCGCTCGCCGATGAAGCAGATCCCGGTCGAATCCTTCTTCTCGGCGACGTGCAGGCCGGCGTCCGCGGCGATCTTGCGCACCTCGCGCTTGTACAGGCTGCCGAGCGGGAAAAGCGTCTTCGCGAGTTGCTGCTGGTTCAGCCGGTACAGGAAGTAGCTCTGGTCCTTCGTGCCGTCCTCCGCTTTCAGGAGCTGGAACTCGGAGCGCCCGTCATTGACCCACTCGCGCACCTGCGCGTAGTGCCCCGTCGCGATCCGCTCCGCGCCGAGTTCCATAGCGTGGTCGAGGAAGCAGCGGAACTTGATCTCGGAGTTGCACAGGATGTCCGGGTTCGGCGTGCGCCCGGCCTCGTACTCGCGCAGGAAATCCGCGAACACGCGGTCCTTGTACTCGGCCGAGAAGTTAACGACTTCGAGGTCGACGCCGATCACGTCGCACACCGACGCGACATCGACCAGGTCCTGGCGCGTCGAGCAGTATTCGTCGTCATCGTCGTCCTCCCAGTTCTTCATGAACAGGCCCACGACGTCGTACCCCTGCTGCTTGAGCAGCAGCGCGGTCACCGACGAATCGACGCCGCCGGACATGCCGACGACCACCTTCATTCCGTTTGGATCGGTCTTACTGGACATTCGGTCCTTCTCCATTCATCCATTCTTGCAGCGGCAGCACGACCGCGGGCTCACCGTGCTCGACGAACCAGCTGTCGACGACAAAACGCCGAGCCACGGGCTGCGCCGGCTGCACCTCGGGCTCGCCGGCGCGCGGGAATTCCTCGTCATTCTGACAGTCGCACCGCGCGAGCAACAGCGGCTCGCGGCCGCGTTCCCGCTCGGGGGCGGGCGCCGTCTCTTCGATGACCGCGGAAAAATGCTGGAAGATGAGCCGCACGCGTCGTGCCCGCTCCGCAACGCGGTGAAACCGCAGCCATCCGCGCGACTCCAGCAGAGAGAGGAAGCGCCCGGTCGTCGTCGAATGGTCGATGCAGTCCATGCGTCCGTTCGAGCCGCCGTCGAGGTAATTGCCGCCACGGTCGGCGGCGACCGGCGATTGCCGGCCGGCGATGCGGTACATCCGGCCGACGGCCGCCGCGACCGCGTCGCGTTCGGCCGCCGCATCGGGCGCATCGGCGAGCAGCGCGCGGATTTCCGCGAGCTGCGCGTCGGAAAACCTGACCCGCGCGCCGCCGGTGCAGCCGTAGTTGAAGCAGACGTCCACCGACTCCGCGCCTCGCGCGACGAGTGGCGCGACGAGAATCAGCACGAGCAGCAGGCCCCGCATGGGTCGCCGAAGTCAGGACGAGTAGTGCCGGATCAGCTCGAGCGGATAGCGCCGCCCCGCGATCCAGTCGTCCACGCATTGCAGCACGAGCGGACTGCGATGACGATCGGCACACGCGCCGAGCTCGTCGCGCGTCATCCACAGCGCGCGCACGATGCCGTCGTCGAGCTTGCGATCGGACGCCCCGCCGACGACGCTGCCGCCAAACGCGAACCGCAGGTAGGTGACCCCGCCATTGGGCACCTGCCACTGGTACATGCCGACGAGAAACGCGGGCTCGAACCGGTGCGCGGTCTCCTCGAGGGCTTCGCGGACCGCGGCCGCGACGAGCGATTCGCCCTCTTCGAGGTGTCCCGCGGGCTGGTTGAAGCGCAAGCCGTCGGCGGTTTCTTCCTCGACGACGAGAAACCGGCCGTCACGCTCGACGACCGCCGCAACCGTCGCATTCGGCTTCCAGGCTCTGTCCATGGCTGAACTCTTCAAAAGCCGCGATTTTACCGTGCGACAGATGTTCTCGCCGGCGTTCGGCCGCGCGACGCGAAAGAGGCGGAACTCCGGGCGGGGCTGCGGACGTCACAATGCCCCATCTCCGACCTCGACAGCGCCCGGCCCGACCAGGAATCCGGGCAACGGAGCCCGCTCGAAATCGGCCAGACCTACCGCCTTTGCGCTAAAATCGCGAGCTTTCGCTCGCTTCTCGCGCGAGCACCTTCACCCCTCTTATCCCGCTGGAGAACTGCAACATGTCCATGTCCGACCGCGACGGTTTCATCTGGCAGGACGGCAAGCTCGTGCCTTGGCGCGAGGCGACGACGCACGTCCTGACCCATTCCCTGCATTACGGCCTGGCCGTTTTCGAGGGCGTACGCGCGTACAACACGGACAAGGGCACTGCGATCTTCCGTCTCGCCGAGCACACGCAGCGGCTGATCAACTCGGCGAAGATCTACCGGATGGCGATTCCGTTCTCGAAGGACGAACTGATGGAGGCGCAGAAGGAGGTCGTGCGCGCGAACAAGCTCGAATCCTGCTACCTGCGTCCGCTCGCGTTCTACGGCTCGGAGAAGATGGGCATTTCGACGCGCGGCGCGACGGTCCACGTTGCGATCGCCGCCTGGCCGTGGGGCGCCTACCTCGGCGAGGAGGGTCTCGAGAAGGGCATCCGCATCAAGACGTCGTCGTATGCCCGTCACCACGTCAACGTCACGATGCCGCGCGCGAAGATGTCCGGCAGCTACGCGAACTCGATCCTCGCGAACCTCGAGGCGACCGAGGACGGCTACGACGAAGCGCTGCTGCTCGACACGCAGGGCTTCGTCGCCGAAGGCTCCGGCGAGAACCTCTTCGTGGTCAAGGACGGCAAGATCTACGAACCGGAAATCGCCTCGGCGCTGACCGGCATCACGCGCGACTCGGTGATCAACATCGCCCGCGAGCTCGGCCTCGAGGTCGAATCGCGCCGGCTCACGCGCGACGACCTCTACATCGCCGACGAGGCATTCTTCACCGGCACCGCCGCCGAAGTCACGCCGATCCGCGAACTCGACAACCGTGTGATCGGCGAAGGTCGCCGCGGTCCGATCACGACCAAGATCCAGTCCCGCTTCTTCGATATCGTCAATGGCCGCGCCCCGGAATACGCGCGCTGGCTCGCTTACGTCTGAGGATTCCTTCATGGCCGAAACCCACGACAAGATCCAGTCGATCGCCGTCACCGCCCACGACCTGCCGCTGCACTGCCCGCGCCCCGGCGCGCCGCTGTGGGCGCAGCATCCGCGCGTGTTCCTCGACGTCCTGAAGACAGGCGAAGCGGTGTGCCCGTATTGCAGTGCCAAATATGTCTTCACCGGCGAGCGTCCGAAAGGTCATCATTGAGACCTTCGCTGCGACGGCTGGTCGAATGACCGGAAGGGGGCGGAGACGCCCCCTTCCCTTTTCGACTGCCGAATTTTCGACCGACTCAAACCGCCCCGAGCCCTTCATCGTGAGCAACAAACCGATCTTCACCTCGGCCGCCGAAGCCGAAGCTGCCTTCTATGACGCGATCACGAAATCCGACCTCGACGCACTGATGGCCGTGTGGTCCGAGGACGAAGAAGTCGTCTGCGTGCACCCGGACAATCCGCGCCTCGTGGGCCTTGCCGCGATCCGCGAATCATGGCGGCAGCTTTTCTCCGGCAACGTGAAGATCAGCATCCGCACGTCGCACCGCGTCGTCACGGCGAATCCGCAGCTCGAAGTGCATAACGTCGTCGAGCACATCGCGGTGGAAGGCGAGAAACGGCTGCAGCCGCCGATGATCGCGACCAACGTTTACATCCGGGGCCCGCTCGGCTGGCGCCTCGCCATGCATCACGCATCCGCCGCCCCCGACAGCCTGCACGCCGGCCGTCCCGACGCGCCGCGAATCGTCCACTGACCCCTCCCCCGCCGGGCACGTCGACCGGCGCGCCGAAGGCCGTCACCAAAACGGCCCAGGGCGCGAATTTCCGTTGTCGAGCCGACCCGCACACCCGCAATTTGAAACGAAGCTCGCCATCGAAATCCCGCTGACGCAGGCGTCTGCGATAATCGCGGCAATTTTAACTGCGAGGACACGATACGAGATGACAGCGACCCGCTACGCGCCGCCCGCCCCCGAGATCTTCAAGGCCTACGACATCCGCGGCATCGTCGGCAAGACGCTCACCGCCGATGCCGTGCGCGCGATCGGACACGCGCTCGGCTCGGAAGCCCGCACGCGATCGCAGCGCGCGATCGCCGTCGGGCGCGACGGCCGCCTGTCGGGACCGGAGCTCGCCGGCGCGCTCGCCGACGGCATCCGCGCCGCGGGAATCGACGTGATCGACATCGGCTGCGTGCCGACGCCGCTGACCTACTTCGCCGCGTACCACCTCGGCACGGATTCGTGCGTCAGCGTCACCGGCAGCCACAATCCGCCGGACTACAACGGGCTGAAGATGGTCCTCGGCGGACAGACGCTGTACGGCGATCTGATCCAGGACCTGCGCCGCCGCATCGTCGATAACGATTTCGTGCATGGCGGCGGTGACCTGCACGAGGAAAACGTCGTCGACGCCTACCTCGACCGCATCGTGTCCGACGTCAGACTCGCACGGCCGATGAAGATCGTTATCGACTGCGGCAATGGTGTCGCCGGCGCGGTGGCTCCGGACCTCTTCCGACGCCTCGGCTGCGAGCTCGTCGAACTTTTCTGCGACGTCGACGGCAACTTTCCGAACCATCACCCCGACCCGTCGAAGCCGGAGAACCTGCAGGACGTCGTCCGCGCGCTGCGCGAGACCGACGCCGAACTCGGACTCGCGTTCGACGGTGACGGCGACCGGCTCGGTGTCGTCACGAAGGCGGGCGACATCATCTTCCCGGACCGCCAGCTGATGCTGTTCGCCGCCGACGTGCTGTCTCGCGTCCCGGGCGGCGAAGTGATCTACGACGTCAAATGCACGCGCAACCTCGCGGGCTGGATTCGCGAGCACGGCGGCAAGCCGACGATGTGGAACACCGGTCATGCGCTGGTGAAGGCGAAGCTCAAGGAGACCGATGCGCCGCTCGCCGGCGAGATGAGCGGCCACGTCTTCTTCAAGGAGCGCTGGTTCGGCTTCGACGACGGCCTTTACGCCGGCGCACGCCTGCTCGAGATCCTGTCGCGGTCCGCCGACCCGAGCGCAGTGCTCGACGCGCTGCCGGATGCGATCAGCACGCCCGAGCTGAACATCAAGATGGCCGAAGGCGAGCCGTTCGAACTGGTGCGCAAGTTGAAGGAGTCGGCGCGCTTCGACGGCGCGAACGAGGTCATCACGCTCGACGGCGTCCGCGTCGAGTACCCGGACGGCTTCGGCCTCGCGCGGCCGTCGAACACGACGCCGGTCGTCGTGCTGCGCTTCGAAGCCGACTCGAAGGAAGCCCTCGCCCGCATCCAGGCGGACTTCCGCCGCGCGATCGAAGGCGTCTGGCCCGGCGTTCAGCTGCCGTTCTGACGGGCGCGTCGAATGCGGTAACGGGACGGCCCGACGGGCCGTCCCTGCTCCCGACGCTCGCCGGCGCGGCGTGAGACTGCGTGCTCCGGGCGGTCAGACTCCCGACATTCCGTCTTTCGCGCCGCGCTCGCGCGCGACGGCTGTCAGGCGCCGTCCAGCGCCTCGGCGATGGGATGGCGCTCCAGGAATGCGGTTGCGTCGCGGTCGCTCAGCGGACGCGACAGGAAGTAACCCTGCATGACGTCGCAATCCATTGCGGCGAGCGCATCCCGCTGCGCCTCCTGTTCGACGCCCTCGGCAACGACTTCCAGGCCGAGCCCGTGCGCGAGGCCGATCGTCGAGCGGACGACGTGCCCGCCTTTCGGATCGAGCACCGTGTCGATCATCGACTTGTCGAGCTTCAGGCAGTCAACCGGCAGCCGCTGCAGATAGGTCAGCGAACTGTAGCCGGTGCCGAAATCGTCGATCGCGATGCGCACGCCGAGCGCGCGCAGCCGTTCGAGCGCACCCTGCCCGTCCTGCAGGTTGTCGATGACCATCGATTCGGTGATCTCGAGCGTCAGCGTCGGCGGCGCGACCCCGGTCTCCGCCAGCACCTCCCGCACCGTGCCGACGACGTCGGACAGAAGGAGTTGGCGCGCCGACACGTTGACGTTCATCCGCAACTCCGGCCGGCCGCCGGCTTGCCAGCTCAGCAATTGCCGGCAGGCAGTTTCGAGGATCCAGCGCCCGACCTCGACGATCTGGCCGCTGCGCTCGAGCAGCGGAACGAACTCGGCGGGCGAAACGAAGCCGAGTTCGGCGTGCTGCCAGCGCAGCAGCGCCTCGAAGGACACCACGTCGCCGGTGCGTAGATCGAGCTTCGGCTGGTACGCGAGCGAGAACTGCTGCGCACGGACCGCAAGCGCGAGCTCGCGGGTCAGCCGGGTCTGCCGCTCGGCCTTGCGCCGCATCTCGTCGTTGAACATGCGGTAATGCCCGGTTCCGGCGGCGCTCGCCTGACGCAGCGCGTGGTCGGCGCAGATCATCAGCTCGGCGCTGTCGGCCGCATCTTCGGGGAAGACCGTGAGACCCGCCGACAGGGACAGCTCGACCTTGTGGCAGCCGAGGATCAAGGGCTCGCGGAAGGCGGCCATGATCCGTTCGGCGACGTGCACGGCGCTTTCAGGGCGCTCGAGTTCGTCGAGGATCAGCGTGAAATCGTCCCCCCCGAGACGCGCGAGCGACGGCCCGCTGTCGCGCAAGCCCCGCAGCCCGACTTCATCGGAAATTCGCAGGGTTTCGCGCAAACGCGTCGCAACCGCGGCGAGCAGCGCATCGCCGGTCTGATGGCCGAGCGTGTCGTTGATCCCGCCGAAATTGTCGATGTCGAGCGACATCAGGCCGACCCGCTTGCCGTGCCGGCGCGCGCGGGCGATCGACTGATCGAGCCGCTGCACGAACAGCCGGCGGTTCGGCAGCGAAGTCAGCGAATCGTAGAGCGCGAGCCGTATGAGCTCCGCGTGGTGGCGCCGCTGATCGCGAATCGCGCGAAAGAAAATCAGCATCAGCACGACCAGCAGCACGAGGCGGGCGCCGACTGCGCCGTTGCGCTCCTGCCGCAGCGGCGCCACGAGCGCGTCGATCTCCGCCGGCGCGAGGTAGTGATGCAGGCGCATCGTCCCGTCCGTGCGAACGTGCACGTCCATCGCCGCCCAGCGGCCGGGAAGGTGCGAGCGGGCCGCCTCGACGCCCTGCGAAAACGCCGCATTGCGCCGATCGAAGATCTCGATGTCGTGCTCGTCGTGCGTCACCGCGAGGTCCGACGGCGCCTGCGGCATTTCCCAGCCTTGCGCGGCGGCCTTCGCGCGATCGCTCGCGGTCACGGGAATCAGCGGCACGCCGACGAGCATCGCTTCGATCACGTTAACGCGCAGGATCGCGGTGACCAGACCCTTGAAGCGCCCGTCCTCGTTCCCATACATCGGTACCGAGTAGAGCAGGCCGTACGTGTCACGGACCTCGCCGTCGGCCGCGGTGTATTGCGTGTTGTCGCAAGTGGGCAGCAGCGGGGACAGGATCGCCGGGATGCCGTCGATGTTCTCGGAGAACGTCCATTGCGGGAAGCGCAGGCGGAACCAATCGAGCTGGCGGACGTAGTGCGCGTACTCGCTCGACTCGTCCTCCTGCGGCTCCTCCGGCCCGTTGCCGTCGGCGGCCGCAGCCTCGTTCTCGTCCGAATGAGCGTCGTACATCAGCAACGGCACCTCGCCCTGGTCAGGACGAAAACCGTCGAGCACGGTGTAGATCTCCGAAAGCTGGACGTTGCGCGACAGATTGACGAAGATCTGCCGCACCGTCTGATCGGTGTCGACCGACAGGCGCCCGTCGCCCACCGCGCTTTCACCCGCGTCGTGCCGGTTCCCGCCCGGAACGGAACGGATCGCCGGAATCAGCGAGATCGTGCGCAGGTGCTGGTAGATCGAGCGGAAGACGGCTTCGATCTCCTCGCGCTTCTTGTCGAGCACCGCCTCCTGGTACGCGCGCAGGAATTGCTCCTCGCGCGCGTCGTAGTCGGCAAGGACGGTCCGCAGGTTGAAGAGCCAGAAGCCGACGATGACGACGACCAGGGCCCACACCAGATACGAGTGCGCGAAACGGTCGAAGACCCCCGACCACTCGCCCTGTCGCTGCTGTACGGCACTTCGAAATTCGAAATTCATGAATCCCTGTTGGTTCTCACGCCGCATGAATGAAAAAAGCCGCCCTCGGGCGGCTTTTCGCGCCAGCAGCCGAAGCTCAGAGCCGCGCTTCGACCCAGCCTCGCATCGAGGCGAGAGCTGCCGGCAGGTTCGCCGAATCCGTCCCGCCCGCCTGCGCCATGTCCGGGCGACCGCCGCCCTTGCCGCCGACCTGCTGCGCGACCATGTTCACGAGTTCGCCGGCCTTCACTTTGCCGGTGAGGTCGGCGGTAACGCCGGCGATCAGACTAACGCGGCCATCGGCGACCGACGCGAGCACTATTACCGCGGACTTCAATTTGTCCTTGAGCTTGTCGAGGATTTCCCGCAGCGTCGGCACGTCGGCGCCTTCGAGCACGGCCGCGAGGACTTTCGCTCCCTTGACGTCGACCGCCTGCGCCGCGAGGTCGTCACCCTGGCTCGCGGCGAGGCGCGACTTCAGCCGCGCAAGCTCCTTCTCCAGCGCACGAACGTTGTCGAGGATGCCGGCGACCCGCTCGGCCGCCTCGTCCGGCTGCACCTTCAGCAGCGCCGAAATGCCCTGCACGCGGCGCTCCTGCTCCTGCGCGTAGCGCAGCGCGTTCGCGCCCGTCACCGCTTCGATGCGGCGCACGCCGGCGGCGACGCCGCCTTCCGACACGATCTTGAACAGCCCGATGTCGCCGGTGCGCGCGACGTGGGTGCCACCGCACAGCTCCTTGCTCGAGCCGATCGCGAGCACCCGCACCTCGTCACCGTATTTTTCGCCGAACAGCATCATCGCGCCCGATTTCTGCGCGTCGTCGATCGGCATCACGCGCGCCTCGGTCGCGACGTTCGCGAGAATTTCCGCATTGACGATCTCCTCGACCTCGCGGATTTCCTCCGGTGACAGCGGCGCCGTGTGCGCGAAGTCGAAGCGCGTCTTGTCCGGATCGACCTGCGAACCCTTCTGCTGCACGTGCGCGCCAAGCACTTCGCGCAGCGCCTTGTGCATCAGGTGCGTGACCGAGTGGTTGCGCTGCGTGCTGGCGCGCGCCGCTTCATCGACGCGCGCGACGACCTCCTGCCCCACCGCGAGCCGGCCCGTCTTGACGACGCCGTGGTGGCCATACACCGCGGCCTGAATCTTCTGCGTGTCCTCGACCTCGAACAGCGCCGCGCCGCGCAGCTCGCCGCGATCGCCGACCTGGCCACCCGACTCGGCGTAGAACGGCGTGTTGTCGAGCACCACGACGCCGATCTCGCCTTCCTGCAAGGCGTCGACCGGCGCGCCGTCACGGTACAGCGCCAGCACGCGGCCGCGCTCCTCGAGCCGCTCGTAGCCGTGGAACGCGGTCTCCGGGCCTTCGTATTCGAGGTTCGCCGCCATGCGGAACTTGCCCGCCGCCCGCGCCTGCTCCTTTTGTCGCGCCATCGCCGCGTCGAACGCCGCCGCGTCGACGGTAACTTCGCGCTCGCGGCAGACGTCGGCCGTCAGGTCGAGCGGGAAGCCGTAGGTGTCGTGCAGCTTGAACGCGGTGTCGCCGTTGAACACGTTCGTCCCGGCGTCATTCATCGCCGCGAGCTCGGTCTCGAGGATCGCCATGCCGTTCTCGATCGTCGAGAAGAAGCGCTCCTCTTCCTGGCGCAGCACGTCCATCACGCGCGACTGGCCCGACTTCAGCTCCGGGTAGGCGTCGCCCATCTCGGCGACGAGGTCGGGGACGAGGCGATGGAAGAACGCGGCGCGCGCGCCGAGTTTGTAGCCGTGGCGGATCGCGCGACGGATGATCCGGCGCAGCACGTAGCCGCGCCCTTCGTTGCCGGGAATCACGCCGTCGGCGATCAGGAACGCACAGGCGCGGATGTGGTCGGCGATGACCTTCAAGCTCGGGCTCGCGAGGTCGGCACATTGCGTCTCGCGCGCAGCCGCACGGATCAGGTTCTGGAACAGGTCGATCTCGTAGTTGCTATGCACATGCTGCAGCACCGCCGAGATGCGCTCGAGGCCCATGCCGGTGTCGACGCTCGGCTTTGGCAGCGGATGCATCACGCCGGCCTCGTCGCGGTTGAACTGCATGAAGACGTTGTTCCAGATCTCGATGTAGCGGTCGCCATCCTCGTCGGGCGACCCCGGCGGCCCGCCCCAGATGTCGGGCCCGTGGTCATAGAAGATCTCGGTACAGGGGCCGCAAGGGCCGGTATCGCCCATCATCCAGAAGTTGTCCGACGCGTAGCGCGCGCCCTTGTTGTCGCCGATGCGGATCACGCGCTCGGCCGGGACGCCGACTTCCTTCGTCCAGAGGTCGTAGGCCTCGTCGTCCTCGGCGTACACCGTCACCCACAGCTTGTCCTTCGGCAGCTTGAACACGTCGATCAACAGCTCCCACGCGTAGCGAATCGCGTCGCGCTTGAAGTAATCGCCGAAGCTGAAGTTGCCGAGCATCTCGAAGAAGGTGTGGTGCCGAGCGGTGTAGCCGACGTTTTCGAGATCGTTGTGCTTGCCGCCGGCGCGCACGCATTTCTGCGACGTCGTCGCGCGCGAGTACGGTCGCTTGTCGAAACCGAGGAAGACGTCCTTGAACTGGTTCATCCCGGCATTCGTGAACAGCAGCGTCGGGTCCTCGTGCGGCACGAGCGAGCTCGACGCGACGATCTGGTGACCTTTCGATTCGAAGAACTTCAGGAACTTCTCTCGGATTTCAGCGCTTTTCATGGATGGGCTTCGCGTGGACTGGCCAGAACGGGCAGCGGTTACGTAAAGCGGCGATTCTAACGGATGAAAGGAGACCGCAACGCTTCCCCTATAATCCTGCGCTTCAACTGGGAGGAAGGCGACGAAATGGGACATCGGCTCTCTAAGATCTACACCCGCACCGGCGACGCCGGCACCACCGGGCTCGGCGACGGCAAGCGCGTCGCGAAGAACAGCCGGCGCATCGACACCCTGGGCGAAGTCGACGAGCTGAACGCGGTCGTCGGACTGTTGCTGTGCGAGGATCTGCCCGACGACGTGCGCGGCCTGCTGACCGACGTCCAGCACGATCTCTTCGACCTCGGGGGCGAAATCTGCATCCCGGGGATGAGCATGATCAGCGAGAAGCACGTCGACAAGCTCGAAACCGAGCTCGACCGCCTGAACGAGCCGCTCGAACCGCTGAAGGACTTCATCCTCCCCGGCGGCAGCCGCGCCGCGGCACTGGCACACCTCGCGCGCACGGTCTGCCGCCGCGCCGAGCGCGCGATCGTCGCGCTCGCGCAGGAAGAGGCGGTCAACGACGGCCCTCGCCAATACCTGAACCGCTTTTCCGATTTGCTGTTCGTGCTCGGCCGCGTGCTGAACCGGGCGGCCGGCCGCGGCGACGTGCTGTGGCAGAAGGGCAAGAACGCGTAAATACGCTTTACGGGGCGACGGGCGTCGTCCCCGCGACATATTCGTCGTTACCGTAGATCGGTGTGAGCGCTGCGAAGGCCGACGTGACCGGTCGGCTCCCCGCCCGGCTGGCCCATCGGTCTTCAGCGCTCCTGCCCGTCCATCGCGACCTGCGCGAACAGCGGCAGCTGGGGATCCGGCTCCAACCCGGCGGCGAAGCGCACACCGACGCCCAGCAGTCGCACCGGCAGGCTGCGCCGGCCGTGCGCTTCGGTGAGGAGGCGGCGCCAGGTTTCCGCTCGGGGCGAGGTTTCGACGCACTCGGCCGTCGTGCGGCTGAAATCGGAAAACCTCACCTTCACGAAGGCCTTGTGCACGATTTCGCCGTCCCGCAGCCGCAGCATCCGCTGCGCGAACTCTTCGGCCAGCGGCGCAAGCGCGGCAAGGCAGGCGGCAAGATCGGGCAGATCGCGGTTGTAGGTCGTCTCGACCGACAGCGATTTGCGCTCGCGGTCCGGCGCCACCGGGCGCTCGTCGATGCCGCGACACAAGCGGTGCAGGCTCGCGCCGAAGCGGCCGAACTCCCGCGTCAGGTCGGCGAACTCCCACCGACGCAGATCGGCGCAGAAGTCGACACCCAGGCGATGCAAGCGCTCGGCGGTCACCTTGCCGACGCCGAAAATCTTCTTCACCGGCAGCGCGGCGACGAACGTATCCACCTCGTCGGGCCGCACCACGAACTGCCCATTGGGCTTGTTCCAGTCGCTCGCGACCTTCGCGATGAACTTGTTCGGCGCGATCCCGGCCGACGCCGTGATGCCGACCTCATCGTGAATCCGGCCACGGATTTCGCGCGCCATCAGCGTCGCGCTGCCGCGACAGCGATCGACCGCGGAAACGTCCAGGTAGGCCTCGTCGAGCGACAGCGGCTCGACGAGCTCCGTGTAGTCGCGGTAGATCGCGAGGATCTGCCGCGAAGCTTCGCGATAACGCGTGAAATCGGGCGGCAGCAGCAGAAGTTGCGGGCACAGGCGCAGCGCCTGAGCGCTGGACATCGCCGAGCGCACGCCGAACGCGCGCGCCTCGTAGTTGCAGGTCGCCACGACGCCGCGCTCGCTCGGCTTGCCGCCGACCGCGATCGGCCGGCCGACGAGCGAGGGGTCGTCGCGCATCTCGACCGACGCGTAAAAGCAGTCGCAGTCGCAGTGGATGATCTTCCGCACCGCAGCCGGCCTCATCGCGAGCGACGACTCCGCCTCCGTCGGTCCCGGATCGCGCGGCGCGGGGGCACCGGCCGACATGCCTTACCTTCCGCAGCTCCGCACGCTGCGGGATCGGAGAACCGATCGCGCGCTCATTCCGCTACGTCGAAAACGAGAACCGCCGCGATTTCCGGCAGCCCGATGCGCAGCCGCCACTGCCCATCGGCGGGGAGCGGCGCCGTCGCGACGTAACTGCCAGGCGCTTCGCGCGATGCGGTGGCGGTCAGTGGCGTCGTCTCGCGATCCGGCTGCTCGAACGCGATCGTCGGCACGAGGCTCGCCGGGGCCGGCTGGCCCGTCGGCGAGACGAGGTCGAACGCGACGTGGACGCTGCGCTGCGCGTCGATCGCAACCTGTCCGCGCAGCTCCCAGGTGCCCGCAGCCCCGGAGAAGACGACGCCGCCGCGTTCGGAACCGGCGCCGGGAGCCACCGGGCCGATCGGATTGAGCCGCGCCTCGTCGCGGACGATGAACGCCATCGTGACGAACGCGAGAATCAGCAGCAGGAAGGCGCCGCCAATTGCCAGCGCGGCGATGCGCGCGCCGTTGTTCTCCGCGGCGCGCCGCCGCGCCACTCCGGACTCGTCCACAGCCACCGGTTTCACTCTTGGTCCGCGAGCCGCACGCGGCGCTGGCGCACGGCGTCGGCGAGGATGTCGAGCACCGTCAGCGTGTCTTCCCAGCCGATGCACGCGTCGGTGATGCTCTTGCCGTATTCGAGCTCCTTGCCCGGCATGAGGTCCTGGCGCCCTTCCTTGAGGTGCGACTCGACCATCACGCCGATGATGCGATCCTCGCCCGTCGCCATCTGCGCGCCGACGTCACGCGCGACGTCGATCTGCAAACGGTGCTGCTTGCGGCTGTTCGCGTGCGAGAAATCGATCATGACCTTGCCGGTGACGCCCGACGCCGCGAGCTCCTTGCATGCCGCATCGACGCTGTCGGCGTCGAAGTTCGTGCTCTTGCCGCCGCGCAGGATCACGTGGCAATCCTCGTTGCCGAGTGTCGACACGATCGCCGAATGCCCGGCCTTCGTCACCGACAGGAAATGGTGCGGCGACTGCGCCGCCTTGATCGCGTCGACCGCGATCCTGACGTTGCCGTCAGTGCCGTTCTTGAAGCCGACTGGGCATGACAGGCCGGACGCGAGCTCGCGGTGCACCTGGCTTTCCGTCGTGCGGGCGCCGATCGCGCCCCACGAGATCAGGTCGCCGATGTACTGCGGCGTGATCATGTCGAGGAACTCGGTGCCCGCCGGCAGCCCAAGCTCGTTGATCTCCCACAGCAGCTTGCGCGCGAGCCGGACGCCTTCGTTGATGCGGAAGCTGTTGTCGAGGTAGGGGTCGTTGATCAGGCCCTTCCAGCCGACGGTCGTCCGCGGCTTCTCGAAATACACCCGCATGACGATCAGCAGGTCGTCCTTCAGGCGGTCGGCCTCGGCCTTCAGCTTCCGCGCGTATTCGAGCGCGGCGTCGATGTCGTGGATCGAGCACGGCCCGACGACGACCAGCAGGCGGTCGTCCGCCCCGTACAGGATGCGATGGATCCCCTGTCTCGCCTCGTACGCGACCTCGGCCGCGCGCGGTGTCGCAGGAAACTCGCGCAGCACGTGGGCCGGCGGAATGAGTTCCTTGATTTCCCGGATGCGGACGTCGTCGATATGGATCTGGAGCGAGGCGGTCATGGCAAAACTCGGACGGATTCGTTGGCAAGCGATCGATTCTAGCCGAAGATCGGCCGCGCCCGAGCCGCGATCGCCAGTCGCTGCGAGCGCTCGACTGGCGAAGCGGAAACTCAGTCCTTCTTCGGGCGGATCGCCTGTTTCGGCCGGAACGCCTTGATCACGGTTTCATCGGTCTCGACATAGGGCCCGCCGACGAGGTCCACGCAGTACGGAATCGCGGCAAAAATGCCGACGTGCGTCACCGAGCCGTCGGCGGCGCGCACGCCTTCGAGCGTCTCGCGGATCGACTTCGGCTGGCCGGGCAGATTGACGATCAGGCTCGCGCCGCGAACCACGGCGACCTGGCGCGAAAGGATCGCGGTCGGCACGAAGTTCAGGCTGATGCGCCGCATCTCTTCGCCGAAACCGGGCATCTCCTTGTCGCCGACGGCGAGCGTCGCTTCCGGCGTGACGTCGCGGGGCGCCGGGCCGGTGCCACCGGTGGTCAGGATCAGCGAACAACCGACCACGTCGGCAAGCTCGATCAGCGTGCGCTCGATCGTCGCCCGGTCGTCCGGGATCAGCCGCGCCTCGGCGCGCCACGGCGACGTCAGCGCGCGTCCCAACCAGTCGCGCAACGCCGGAATGCCCTGGTCCTCGTAAGTACCTTCGGAGGCACGGTCGCTGATCGACACCAGCCCGATCGTGATTTCGTCGCTCATCGAAACTCCCTGTGGATCATTCGGCGCGCCGGTCCGCAGACGCTCCCGGCACTCAATCTTCCGCTTCGTCCTGCGCGTCGGCGGCGTCGGTCGCGTCGCCGCTGTCGAGTTCGCGCAGCACGCGGAACAATTCGCGGAACGCGCGCGGCGGTTTGTTCTGCTCACGCTCCTTCAGCGCGTTGCGGCGCAGCGTGCGCAGCTGCTGGAAATCCGCGTCAGGCCAGGTTTCGCCGATCGTCTGCAGCGTCTTCTCGTCTTCGAGCAGGTCCGCGCGCAGGCGCTCGAGGCGATGCTGGCGCGCGACCTCGGCTTTCGACACGCCGTTGAACACATCGAGCTGCGCCTGGATCGGCGCCGGGTCGATGTTGCGCATCAGCTTGCCGACGTACTGCATCTGGCGGCGCCGCGCCTCGTGCTTCGTCATCCGCTTCGCTTCGCGCACCGCATCGGCGAGCGCATCGGGCATCGGCACTTTCTTGAGCTGATCGAGCGACAACGCGACGAGCTGCTCCCCGAGATCCTGCAACGCATGCATTTCGCGCTTGAGCTGGCTCTTGCTCGGAGGCAGCGGTACGCCCTCCTCGTCGCCGGAGAGCAGGTCGTCGTGGTCGGCGTGGATCATGAAAAGTACAGGCGATGGGAACGGGGTAAGATTATAGCCCTTTGCTCATCGGTCCCCGCCCATGTCCGCTCAAGGCTTCTCGTTCCCACCCGACCGCCTCCATGAAATCGCCGCCGACGTGCTGAAGTTCGCGAAAAAGCGCGGCGCTTCGGACTGCGAAACCGACGTCTCCGAAGGCTTCGGCCAATCGGCGACGGTACGCAAGGGCGAAGTCGACACGATCGAATACAACCGCGACAAAGGCATCGGCGTCACTGTCTACCTCGGCCAGCAGCGCGGGCACGCAAGCACGTCGGACTTCTCGAAGGAAGCGCTCGAAGCAACCGTCGACGCGGCCGTCTCGATCGCGCGCTTCACGGCGCCCGACCCCTGCGCGGGCCTTGCCGACGCCGCGCTGATGGCGAAGGATTTTCCCGATCTCGATCTCCATCACCCGTGGCGGCCGAGCGTCGAGGACGCGATCAGCGCCGCGCGCGAGTGCGAGGGGGCCGCATTCGCGGCGAGCCCGAAGATCACGAACTCCGAAGGCGCGAGCGTCTCGACCCAGGAGTCGCACTTCGTCTCGGCGAACAGTGCGGGCTTTTTCGGCGGCTATGCGACCTCCCGGCACAGCCTGTCCTGCTCGGTCATCGCCGGCGAAGGCGATGGCATGCAGCGCGAATTCTGGTACGACTCGCGCCGCGACCACGCCGACCTGATGGATGCGCAAACGGTCGGGCGTCGTGCCGCCGAGCGCGCGCTCGCGCGTCTGGACGCGCGCCAGATCAAGACTTGCGAAGCGCCGGTGCTGTTCGAAGCGCCGCTCGCGGTCGCGCTGGTCGGCAACTTCGTCCATGCGGTCAGCGGCGGATCGCTGTACCGCAAATCGTCCTTCCTGCTCGACAGCCTCGGCCAGCAGATCTTCTCGCCGATCGTGAACATCTCCGAGCGCCCGCTGATCCGGAAGGGTTTCGGCTCGAGTGCGTTCGACAGCGACGGCGTGGCGACGCGCGAGCGCGAAGTCGTCACCGACGGCGTCCTGAACGGCTATTTCCTGTCCACGTACTCGGCGCGCAAGCTCGGCATGCAGACGACCGGCAACGCCGGCGGCTCGCACAATCTGATCGTCGGTGCCGGCGACATGGATTTCGACGCACTCGTGAAGCACATGGACCGCGGACTGATCGTCACCGAACTGCTCGGTCACGGGGTCAATTACGTGACGGGCGATTACTCGCGCGGCGCCGCCGGCTTCTGGGTCCAGAACGGCAAGATCAAGCACGCGGTCGAGGAAATCACGATCGCTGGCAACCTGCGCGACATGTTCCGCAGCATCGTCGCGATCGGCAACGACGCGCTGCCGCGCGGCGCGAAGCACTGCGGCTCGGTCCTCATCGAGCGGATGAAGATCGCCGGACGTTGAGCGCCTACCGGATTCGCATTACCGGGGGCGGAGGCTGGGCTATGATTCGCGCCCGTGCCGCCCGCCGCTTCGGGCCGGCAACGTTCGGGCATCTGATTCCGCATTTCGATAGATAGACACAAGGAGCCATCTTGGAGCGTCGCAAATTCCTAAAGAGCGCGGGCCTTGCCGGCGTGCTCGCCAGCGGCACCGCGCCCGCCATCGTCAACGCACAGGAAAACATCCGCTGGCGCCTCGCGTCGAGCTTCCCGAAATCGCTCGACAGCCTGATCGGCGCCGCGGAGACGTTCGCGAAGAATGTCTCGGAATCGACCGGTGGCAAGTTCACGGTGTCCGTGCACGCGGCCGGGGAGCTGGTGCCGGCGTTCGGCGTCGTCGATGCGCTGCAACAGGGCACGATCGAGTGCGCGAATACGGCGCCGTATTATTTCTTCGGCAAGGACGAGGCTTTCGCGTTCGACTGCGCGATCCCCTTCGGAATGAACGCGCGCCAGCTCACGGCGTGGATGTACGAAGGCAACGGCCAGAAGCTGATGCGCGAGTTCTATGCGCAATACAACATCGTGAGCCTGCCGATGGGCAACACGGGCACGCAGATGGGCGGCTGGTTCCGCAAGGAGATCAAGTCCGTCGCCGACTTCAACGGCATGAAATTCCGCGTCGGCGGATTCGGCGGCCGCGTGCTGGCGAAGCTCGGCGTCGTCTCGCAGAACATTCCGGCCGGCGAGATCTATTCCGCACTCGAAAAGGGCACGATCGACGCGACCGAGTTCGTCGGTCCGTATGACGACCTCAAGCTCGGCCTGCACCGCGTCGCGCCGTATTACTACTACCCCGCGTGGTGGGAAGGCAGCGCGCAGACCACGCTGTACATCAACGCGAAGGCGTTCAACGGGCTGTCGAAAGAGTACAAGGCCATCGTTCGGCAGGCGGCATCGGACTCGCACGTCGTCACGCAGGCCCGCTACGACGCGCACAATCCGACGGCGCTGAAGAAGCTGATCGCCGAAGGTGCCAAGCTGCGGCGCCTGCCGAAGGACGTCATGGACGCGGCGTTCAAGGCGTCGCGCGAGGTGTACGCTGAGCTCAACGACAAGAACCCGAACTGGAAGAAGATCTACGCGGACTACTCGCGCTTCCTGCAAGAGCAGTACCAGTGGTCGGGACTCGCCGAAAGCAGCTACGACCAGTACATGGCGGCGCAGAAGCTCTGACCGTCCTCATTCCGCCCGTCGAATATCGGGCACACCCGGCGGCTCTCCGGCCGCCGGCTTCCCCCTCCTCCCTCCCTTCCCGACTGCCGTCGGCGCGCTCCACGCGAAGACCGCGGCCGCCCCCATCCTTCGCCGCGCACGCTGCCGCCACCAGCCCCGACCGGCCCTGTCGCGGCGCACTTGCCGCTTCCGCCGCATCGAATTCCCGCCCGATGCGTAAAACGTCACACTGCCTCGCCCTATACGACTTTGGTTAGGGTTTTCCGCGGTTTTTCGGCCTACTTACAAGCCTGTACTCTCTGCGCCATTACAACGAGGAACAAAGAGGAGATAACGTGGAGCGTCGTTCCTTCCTGAGAAACGCCGGCCTTGCAGGAATCCTTGCCGCCGGCACGGCCCCGGCCATCGTCAGCGCGCAGCAGAACATCCGCTGGCGCCTTGCATCGAGTTTTCCGAAATCGCTCGACACCCTGTTCGGCGGCGCCGAGGCGTTCGCGAAGAACGTCAGCGAGGCGACCGGGGGCAAGTTCACCGTCAGCGTCCATGCGGCGGGCGAGCTCGTCCCCGCCTTCGGTGTCGTCGACGCGCTGCAGCAGAACACGATCGAGTGCGGGCATACGGCGCCGTACTATTTCTTCGGCAAGGACGAGGCTTTCGCGCTCGACTGCGCGATTCCGTTCGGCATGAACGCGCGGCAGATGGCCGCGTGGATGAAGGAAGGCAACGGCCTCAAGCTGCTGCGCGAGTTCTATGCGCAATACAACATCGTGAACTTCGTGATGGGGAACTCGGGTGCCCAGATGGGGGGCTGGTACCGCAAGGAAATCAAGTCGGTTGCCGATCTGAACGGCCTGAAGATCCGCATCGGCGGCTTCGCGGGGCGCGTGATCTCGAAACTCGGCGCAGTGCCGCAGAACATCCCCGCGGGCGAAATCTACCAGGCGCTGGAGAAGGGCACCGTCGACGCCGCCGAGTGGATCGGGCCGTACGACGATCTGCGGCTCGGGCTGCACAAGGTCGCGAAGAACTACTACTACCCGGCCTGGTGGGAAGGCAGCACGCAGTTCTCGCTGCTGGTCAACAGCAAGGCTTACAACGCGCTGTCGAACGAGTACAAAGCCATCGTGGACCACGCCGCCGCGGACGCCCACCTCGAAGTCCTGGCACGTTACGACGCCCACAACCCGACCTCGCTGAAGCAACTGATCGCCGAAGGCGCGAAGCTTCAGCGCCTGCCGAAGGACGTCATGGACGCGGCGTTCAAGGCGTCGCGCGAAGTCTATGCCGATCTGAACGACAAGAATCCGCAGTGGAAGAAGATCTACGGCGACTACTCGCGCTTCCAGGCCGATGCCTACCAGTGGCAGGGCATCGCCGAAGGCAGCTACGACCAGTACATGTCCGCGCAGAAGCTCTGAGCCGACTTCGAACGGCCCGCACCAGCGGGCCGTTTTTACTTCCGTCGCGCGAAGCGGAGCTGTAGCATCCGCTCCCCGGCGCGCTCGACCTCCCGGTCGCGCACGAGTTCCACCCCTCGCTCCAGGCAAAACACCCGATGGGAATCCTGCTCAAGTTTTCACAATGCGTCGACGCGCTGAGCCGATTGATCGGCAAGGTCGTCATCTGGTTCATCCTGGCAACGACGGTCATCAGCGCTGTCAACGCCATCGCGCGAAAGGCCTTCAGCATCGGCTCGAATGCTTTCCTCGAGATCCAGTGGTATCTCTTCGCGGCGGTGTTCATGCTCGGCGCGGGCTTTGCGTTCCTGCAGAACGCCCACGTTCGCATCGATGTTCTTGCCAACAAGCTCAGCCCGCGCACGCGCAACTACATCGACATCGTCGGCATCATCGTCTTCCTGCTGCCGCTGTGCTACTTCATGATCAGCTTCTCGTGGCCGGTGGTCGAGAGCGCCTATGTCTCCGGTGAAGTGTCGTCGAACGCCGGCGGCCTGATCCGCTGGCCCGTCTACGCGCTGGTTCCGGCAGGCTTCGCGTTGCTCGCGTTGCAAGCGCTGTCCGAACTGATCAAGCGCATCGCCTTCCTCACCGGGCGCGGGCCGGACTGCCTCGCAAACGATACGCACAACGACGCCGAAGACCACGTCCAGGCCGCGACCGGCGATGCCTCCTCGAACCACGCCGCCGACGAGCCCCAGAAATGATCGAATTCGTCTCCGCCAACCTCGCCCCGATCATGTTCGGGGTGATCGTCTTCTTCCTGCTGTCGGGCTTCCCGGTCGCTTTTTCGCTGTCGGCCTGCGGCCTCTTCTTCGGTTTCATCGGCCTCGAGCTCGGCCTGATTCCGCCGGCGCTGTTTCAGGCGCTGCCGCTGCGCGTGTTCGGCATCATGCAGAACGACACGCTGCTCGCGATCCCGTTTTTCACGCTGATGGGGCTCATCCTCGAACGAAGCGGCATGGCCGAGGATCTGCTCGAGACCGTCGGGCAAGTGTTCGGCTCGGTCCGGGGCGGCCTCGCGCTCGCGGTGATCTTCGTCGGCGCGCTGCTCGCCGCGACGACCGGCGTCGTCGCCGCGTCGGTGATCTCGATGGGCCTGATCTCGCTGCCGATCATGCTGCGCTACGGCTACAGCCGCCCCATCGCAGCCGGCGTTATCACCGCGTCCGGCACGCTCGCGCAGGCAATTCCGCCGTCGCTGGTGCTGATCGTCATGGCCGACCAGCTCGGCCGCAGCGTCGGCGACATGTACAAGGGCGCGATGATCCCGGCGCTCGCGCTCGTCGGCCTGTACGCGCTGTTCATCATCGGCCTCGCGATCTTCCGGCCCAAGATGGTGCCGGCACTGCCGCCCGAAGCGCTCGCCTACCGCGAACCCGACGGCGGTTCCGGGTTACGCTCGCTCGGCATCCTGGCGATCCTCGTGACCGCGGCCTCGATCGCGCTAGGGAAGAACTACGACGCGGTGCTCACCTGGCTCGAGGGCCGGGAAGTCCTGCCGCCGGCGCTCGACGAAACGATCGTCGTCGCCCTGACCTTCGGCACGATCTTCGCGCTCGTCCTCGCGCTGATCAACCGCGGACTCAGGCTCGGGCTGCTATCGCGGATCGCCGAACGCGTCACCTTCGTGCTGATTCCGCCGCTGATCCTGATCTTCCTCGTGCTCGGAACGATCTTCCTCGGCGTCGCGACGCCGACCGAAGGCGGCGCGATGGGCGCGGTCGGAGCGATGATCATGGCCATCGTGCGGCGCCGGCTCGACTTCAAGACGATGGTGCAGGCGCTCGAATCGACCGCGCGGCTGTCGATCTTCGTGATGTTCATCCTCGTCGGCTCGACGATCTTTAGCTTCGTCTTCACCGCGATCGACGGTCAGATCTGGGTCGAGCACCTGTTCGACCGTCTCCCCGGCGGGCAGCTCGGCTTCCTGCTGTTCGTGAACGTCGTGATCTTCTTCCTCGGCTGCTTCATCGACTTCTTCGAGATCGCGTTCATCCTGTTGCCGTTGCTCGGACCGGTCGCGGAAAACATGGGCATCGATCTGATCTGGTTCGGCGTCATCATCGCGATCAACCTGCAGACCTCGTTCCTGACGCCGCCGTTCGGCTTCGCGCTATTCTATCTGCGCAGCGTCGCACCCAACTCGGCCTACATCGACCGCGTCACGAAAAAGCACATCGAAGGCATGAAGACCGGCGATATCTACCGCGGATCCGTCGCGTTCGTACTGATCCAGATCGTGATGGTCGCCCTCGTGATCGCGTTCCCGGAGCTCGTGTCCGGCGGCCTCGACAAGAAGACCGAGGTGGATCTCGACAAGATCCAAATCCAGGCTCCGCCCGGCGGTGCCGGCGGCTGGGGCGAGGAGAGCGGCGGGGCATGGAAATGACGGATATCTCACGGCTCTGCCTCGTCCGGCACGGTGAGACTGCGTGGAACGCCGAACGACGACTGCAGGGACACCTGGACGTCCCGCTGAACGAGACGGGCCGCCTTCAGGCCGAGGCTGCGGCCCGCAGTCTCGCCGGACACACTTTCGCCGCGCTGTATTCCAGCGACCTGGGCCGCGCGCGGGAGACGGCGACCGCCGCCGGGCGCGCGCTGGCGCTGGACATGACGATCGAGCCCGCGCTGCGCGAGCGGCATTACGGGGATTTCCAGGGTCTCACCTATGACGAGGCGCGGGCGCGTTTCCCCGCCGATTACGACCGCTTCCACGCCCGCGACGCGGATTTCGCCTTCGCGGGCGGCGGCGAAAGTCTGACCGCCTTCGCCGCGCGCATCCGACGTGTGCTGTCACGCATCGCAGTGGCGCATCCCGGGGAACAGGTATTGGTCGTCACGCATGGCGGGGTCCTCGACGTCGCACATCGCCTGACGAGCGGAAAAGCGCTTGAAGCGAAGCGCGATTTCACGATTCCCAACGCGGCGCTCAACTGGATCGAGTTCGACGGCGGCGCCTGGCGCCTCGTCGCCTGGGCGGACGAAGCCCATCTGCAAGGCGCGCGCGACGAGCTGCCGAACGGCTGAGTTCACCGCGCGTTCGCCACGAACTCGAACCCATTCTCGCGACGGCGGCCGCGGCTTCCCACCGCGCCGCCCCGGCGCCCCCCGCTAGCCTGCCGGTCGGCGGCCCATGCTAATATCCGCTTTTAAAACCAATCGCTTCGAGTCCGTCCCATGTTCTCTGCGCAAGACACCCTCGCCAAGGTCGATCCCGAACTGTGGGCCGCCATCCAGGCCGAAAACCGTCGCCAGGAAGACCACATCGAGCTCATCGCATCGGAAAACTACGTCTCCCACGCCGTGATGGAAGCGCAGGGTTCGCAGTTGACGAACAAGTACGCCGAAGGCTACCCGGGCAAGCGCTACTACGGCGGCTGCGAGCATGTCGACGTCGCCGAACAGATCGCGATCGACCGCATCAAGAAGCTGTTCGGCGCGGAAGCCGCGAACGTGCAGCCGAACTCCGGCTCGCAGGCGAACCAGGCGGTGCTGATGGCATTCGCGAAGCCCGGCGACACGATCATGGGGATGAGCCTCGCCGAAGGCGGCCACCTCACGCACGGCATGCCGCTGAACATGTCGGGCAAGTGGTTCAACGTCGTCGCGTACGGCCTCGACGCAAATGAAGAGATCGACTACGAGCAGATGGAGCGCCTCGCGCGCGAACACAAGCCGCGCATCATCATCGCCGGTGCGTCCGCCTATTCGCTGCGCATCGACTTCGAACGCTTCGCGAAGATCGCGAAGGAAATCGGCGCGATCTTCTGGGTCGACATGGCCCACTATGCCGGCCTGATTGCCGCCGGCTACTATCCGAACCCGGTTCCGCACGCCGACGTCGTGACCTCGACCACGCACAAGACGCTGCGCGGCCCGCGCGGCGGCATCATCCTGATGAAGGCCGAGCACGAGAAGGCGATCAATTCGGCGATCTTCCCCGGACTGCAGGGCGGTCCGCTGATGCACGTGATCGCGGCGAAGGCGGTTTCGTTCAAGGAAGCGCTGATGCCGCAATTCCGCGATTACCAGGAACAGGTGATCGCCAACGCGCGCGTAATGGCGCGTGTGCTCGGTGAGGAGCGCGGCCTGCGCATCGTGTCGGGCCGTACCGAAAGCCACGTGTTCCTCGTCGACCTGCGTGCGAAGAACATCACCGGCAAGGCGGCGGAAGCCGCGCTGGGTGCTGCGCACATCACCGTCAACAAGAACGCGATCCCGAAGGACCCGGAAAAGCCCTTCGTGACCTCCGGCATCCGTATCGGCTCCCCGGCGATGACGACGCGCGGCTTCACCGAAATCGAGGCCGAACAGATCGCCCACCTGATCGCCGACGTGCTCGACGCGCCGCAGGACGAAACCGTGCTCGAGCAGGTCCGCAGCAAGGTTGCCGAGTTGTGCGCGCACCACCCGGTGTATGGGAAGTAAGCCCGGGTCTTCCCCCGCATCGACGGCGCGTCCGGCTACGGCCGCGCCGCACTGCTCCGTCCGGCCGCCGCAATGAAATGCCCGTTCTGCGGCGACCCGAATACCCAGGTCACTGACACGCGTGAGAACGAAGGCGGCGAAGTCGTTCGCCGCCGCCGTCGCTGCGCCCGCTGCGACAAGCGCTTCACGACTTACGAGCGCATCGATTTGAAGATGCCGGTGATCATCAAGCGCAACGGTCTTCGCAGCGAATTCGACCACGAGAAACTCGCCGGAAGCATGAAGCTCGCGCTGCGCAAGCGCCCGGTCTCCCTCGAAGCGCTCGAAGCGGCGGTCGATCGGATCGAGGCGAAGCTGCTCGCACTCGGCGAACAGGAAGTACCGAGCGAGAAGGTCGGCGAGCTCGTGATGCGCGAGCTGAAGAAGCTCGACAAGGTCGCGTACATCCGCTTCGCGTCCGTCTACCGCAACTTCGCCGATGTCGACGAATTCTCCGAGGTCATTCGCGAAGTCAAGGCACGTCCAAAGCGCAGTCGCGGCGACGAGCCATCCGAACCGCCTCCCGAAAATGACCTTTTCGGCAGCTGATCACGCGTCAATGGCCCGCGCGCTGCAACTGGCGCGCTACGGCCTCGAGACGACGACGCCGAACCCACGGGTCGGCAGCGTCATCGTCAAGGACGGTCGAATCGTCGGCGAAGGCTGGCATCGACGCGCTGGTGAACCGCACGCCGAAGTTCTCGCGCTGCAGGCCGCCGGAGAATCCGCCCGAGGCGCGACTGCATATGTGACGCTCGAACCGTGCGCACATCACGGACGAACGCCGCCCTGCGCCGAAGCCTTGATCGCGGCCGGCGTCGCGCGCGTGGTTGCGGCGATGGAAGATCCCAACCCGCTCGTCGTCGGCGGCGGCATCGCCCGCCTGCAAGCGGCGGGCATCGCGGTCGACACCGGCCTGATGGCGGACGAGGCGCGCGAGCTCAATATCGGCTTCGTCTCGCGAATGACGCGCGGGCGGCCGTGGCTGCGACTGAAGGCGGCGGCGTCGCTCGACGGCAAGACCGCGCTGAATAACGGCGTCAGCCAGTGGATCACCGGCGAGGCCGCGCGTCGCGACGGTCACCGGTGGCGAGCGCGCGCCTGCGCGGTGCTCACCGGAATCGGCACAGTGCGCGAAGACGACCCTCAACTCACGGTTCGCGCAGTGCCATGCGAGCGCCAGCCGCTGCGCGTGCTCATCGACGCCCGCCTCGAAGTGCCCTTGTCGGCGAAGCTGCTGCAGGGCGGCAACTCCCTCGTCGTCACGGCGGTCGACAATCAGCAGAAAGCGGCCGAACTCGCCGAACTCGGTGTCGAGGTCGTCCACCTGCCGAAGTCGCAAGGCAAGGTCGATCTGCCCGAACTGATGTGGGAACTCGGCCGCCGCGGGATCAACGAGGTGCACGCGGAAGCCGGACTGAAACTCAACGGTTCGCTGCTGCGCGAGGGCTGCGTCGACGAACTGCTGCTTTACGTAGCGCCGATGATCGTCGGCGACGTTGCACAAGGACTCTTCAACCTCCCCGAACTCACCGGGCTCGGGACCGCAATGCGTCTCGAATTGCGTGACGTGCGGAGCGTAGGCGAGGATCTCCGCGTGCTTGCACGGCCGAAAGCCTGACGCGGGACCGGCGCGAACGCTCAGTCCTCGCGCCCGCCGCACACCTCGCACGCCGGATCGCGCCCGAGCAGCACCGTCCGCCACTCCATCGCGAGGCCATCGAGCAGCAGCAAGCGGCCGTCGAGCGACGTGCCGCAGCCGACCAGCAGCTTCAGCGCTTCGGCTGCCTGGGTCGTGCCGATGATTCCGGTCAGGGGCGCGAACACGCCCATCACCGCGCAGCGCACCTCCTCGACATCCTGACCTTCGGGAAACAGGCAGTGGTAGCAGGGACTATCATCTCGGCGCAGGTCGAACACCGACACTTGCCCGTCGAAGCGGATTGCCGCGCCGGAGACGAGAGGCTTGCGGAAGCGCACACATGCGCGATTGATTGCGTGCCGCGTCGCGAAGTTGTCGCAACAGTCGAGAACGAGGTCCGCGGCCGCGACTTGCTCGTCTAGCGCCGAACCCTGCAGCCGCAGCGCGAGCGTCTCGATGCGCGCCTGCGGATTGAGGCGCAGCAGGGTGTCCCGCCCCGATTCGACCTTCAGCCTTCCCACCGCTTCCGCGGTATGCAGGATCTGCCGCTGCAGGTTCGTCAGGTCGACCGTGTCGTCGTCGCACAGGACGACCGTGCCGACCCCAGCGGCGGCAAGATACATCGCAGCGGGAGACCCGAGTCCGCCGGCGCCGACAATCAGCACTCTCGCCGAAAGAATCGCCTCCTGCCCCTCGACCCCGATTTCGGGCAACAGGATATGGCGGCTGTAGCGCAGGAGCTGATCGTCATCCATCGACACGGCTGATTCGGAAAGTTGCTGGATCGGTCGTCCAGGAGCGGCATCGCCGGACGAATGGAAGGCTACTTGTACTCGCGGAACTCCGCCGGGGTATCGTCGTGGTCGCCATGCGGATGCTGGTCGTAGACCGTCACGTACACCTCGTTCGACTTCTTGATCAGCCGCTCCGGCGACACAAGGTTATGACGCTGCGTTTCCTCGCAGAAATAGACGACCGCCCGGACGAGCTTCACGTACATCGTATCGTCGAGACGGAACCCAGCCTCGCGCAGCGCGCCTTCGAGCACTTCGAGGGAATGGTCGAGCACCGAGTAGGAAACGAGCAGACTGCCCGGCCGTTCGGCGTACACGACGCGCACCCCCCTCAACATTTGAAGTGCGCGCAGCGCCTGACGGACCTGACCGTCGGGCGCTGCGGCGAAGCGGATCTCGCGCCGCTTGTGCAGGCCGGCGCCGGCTATCGGGTGATCGTGATGCCTGCCGGCCAGCTTGTAAGCAGTCTCCCGCCGCATCACGCCTCCTGTTAGCCGAATTATTCCTTTTTATTCTGGACGATCTGCAGCCCCTTGAGAAGGTTGATCGCCTGATTCAGCTGATAGTCGTCCTTGCTTGCGAGTTCGAAGCGCGCCGCCGCGCTGTCTTCGTCGCCCGGGCTCTGCTTGGTGTCGGTCTTCGGCTCGACCGCTTTCATGCGCTCGACTTCCGGGTCGCGATCATTGCCGAGATGGCGCTCGAGGTCCGCTTCGCGCAGGCGCCGCGACGAGCCGTTCGTCGTTTCCTCGACGACGATGTCGGGTTCGATGCCTTTGGCCTGGATCGAGCGTCCGTTCGGTGTGTAGTACCGTGCGGTCGTGAGCTTGATCGCCGTGCTGCTGTTCAACGGCAGGATCGTCTGCACCGAGCCCTTGCCGAAGGTCTGCGTGCCCATGACGACCGCCCGCTTGTGATCCTGCAGCGCACCCGCGACGATTTCGGACGCCGAGGCGGAACCGGCGTTGACGAGAACGACCATCGGAAGCGTGCGCGCCCAGGCTGGCAAGGTCTTCAGGAAGTCATCGCGATTGCCGCGCAGGTAGTCTTCGGAGACCGCCCGGTACTCGCGCTTCGCGTCCTCGGTCCGTCCGTCGGTCGACACGACCAGCGCGTTCGGCGACAGGAATGCCGACGCGACGCCGACGGCGCCGTGCAGGAGGCCGCCCGGGTCGTTGCGCAGATCGAGCACCAGCCCCTTCAGCTCGCCCTCCTTGGCCAGTTTGCCGAGATGGTCCACGACCGACTGCGCGGTGTTCTCCTGGAACTGGGCGATGCGCAGGTAACCGTAGCCGGGCTCGACGACCTTCGACTTGACGCTCTGCACCTTGATGACTTCACGCGTCAGGGTCAGCACCAGCGGGCGATCCTCGCCCTTGCGGACGATCGTCAGCGTGATGTCGGTCTTCGGCTTGCCGCGCATCCTTTTGACGGCGTCATTGAGGCTCATGCCCTTCACCGGCGTTTCGTCGAGCTTGACGATGAGGTCGCCCGCCTTCACCCCCGAGCGGAACGCGGGCGTGTCCTCGATCGGCGAAATCACCTTGACGAACCCGTCCTCCATGCCGACTTCGATACCCAGGCCGCCGAACTCGCCATGGGTGCCGACCTGCAGTTCCTTGAACGCTTCCGCATCGAGATACGACGAATGCGGGTCCAGCCCGTTCAGCATCCCGCTGATCGCATGATTGATCAGCGTCTTGTCTTCGACCGGCTCGACGTAGCCCTGCTTGATCGCGTTGAACACATCCGCGAACGCGCGCAACTCCTCGACGGGCAGGGGTGCCGGCGCGACCTTGTCCGCGCTGGCTGAAAAATTGAGGCTGATCAGCACTCCGGCAAAGACACCGGTCATGACCAAGCCCGCCTTCTGAAACTTGTTACGCATGACGACTCCGTCGAGGGAAAATCACCGGGAAAGACCTAGTCGAGCCTGACCCACTGGAGGGGATCGAGCGGCTGGCCGCGGTGACGAATTTCAAAGTATAAACCCGATTCCAGACCGCCTCCGCTCGCTCCGACATTGGCGATCGTGTCCCCGCCGGCGATGCCGTCGCCCAACTCCTTGAGCAGCGCATCGTTGTTGCCATAGATCGACAGATAGTCGTTGCCGTGGTCGATGATGATCAGGTTGCCGTAGCCGCGAAGCCAGTCCGAGAACACGACTTCCCCTGCCGCCACGGCCCGCACCGGCGCGCCTCCCGCCGCGCGGATGAAAACTCCCCGCCACGTCGTTCCGCCTTCCGCCCTTGGAGCACCGAAGCGGCCGAGCAGTTCGCCGCGAACCGGAAAACGCATTTTTCCCCGCAATTGCGCAAAACTGACGCCGGTCGGCGTCGGACCGGAAGCCTGGCGCACCTCGCCGACCACTTCGGAACGCGCGCGCGTCTTCTCTCCACCGCCCGCCGAGCGCGGCGGTATCGCCGCCCTCGTCTGCGCGGCCCGCGCTTCGGCCGCGCGCGCCTCCGCGGCCCTCGCCTCGGCAGCCTTCGCCGCCGCGATCCGCGCCGCCTCGCGCTCGGCCGCCCGCTTCGCGAGAATCGCGACCAGTCGCCCGAGTCGGGACTGATCCTGGCGCAGGGTTTCCTCTTCCTTGCGCTGGCTGCGCAACTGCTCGGACAGGCCCGCGAGCGCCTCCTTGCGTTTCGCCTGCACGGTCTCGAGCGCGGCGTGCTGAGCCGATCGCTCGTTTTCGAGCGCCGCGACTCGGTCGCGACGCGCGGCGATCGTCTCGCCCAGTTGCGCCTTTTGCCGCAGATCGCCGCGCAGGGTTTCGATCAGCTCGATTCGCGCCTTGCCGAGATGTTCGAGATAACGGGCGTCACGCGCGAGCTGGTTCGGGTCTCGCGTCGACAGGAAGGGGGCGACTTCGCCGCCCGCACCGTGCACGTAATGCCGCCTCAGCCACTCCGCTAGTTCGCTCTGTCGCCCGGCGATGCGCTCCTCGACTTCCCGCCGTTCCGCTTCGAGCACTGCGAGCGACTTTTCCGTCGCCTCGCGCTCATCGGCGAGCCGGCGCAGTTCGCGCTGGGCACGGGAAACGGCACGTTCCGCCTCGACGAGCTCGTCGGCCGCGCTCGAACGCGACTCCTCGGTGCCGGCGATTTCCTTCTGCAGCTCACGGATGCGCCGCTTGACGTCCTCGAGATCGGATCGTTTCTGCGCGACGTCGCCGGACTCATTGGCTTGGGCCAAGACCGGGAACGGGGCGGCGAGCGCCAGCGCCCCGGCCGCGACCAAGGCTCCCAGCAGCGCACGCCCTCCCCGACGAGACATCTCTGAAAATCTCAGGCCTTCGCCTTGCCCTGTCCGGCCACCGCGGCTTCGGCCGCCCGGATGGTTTCCTCGTCGGCGAGGTAGTAGCTCTTGATCGGACGCAGGTTCGCATCGAGTTCATAAACGAGCGGCTGCGCGGTCGGAATGTTCAGACCCACGATCTCGCTGTCGGAAATGTTGTCGAGATACTTGATAAGCGCGCGCAGGCTGTTGCCGTGCGCCGCGATCAGGATGCGGCGGCCGGCGAGGATGTTTGGGACGATGGCCGTTTCCCAGTAAGGCACGAATCGCGCGACGGTATCCTTCAGGCATTCGGTGCGCGGGAACTGCGCGCGTGGCAGCGACGCGTAGCGAGGGTCCGAGCTGGTGAGCCGCTGGTCGCCTTCGGGCAGCGGCGGCGGCGGCGTGTCGTACGAGCGTCGCCAGATCAGAACCTGCTCATCACCGAATTTCGCAGCGGTTTCCGCCTTGTTCAGGCCCTGCAGGTCGCCGTAATGGCGCTCGTTCAGCCTCCACGAATGCTCGACCGGCAACCACAGCGCGTCGAGTTCCTCGAGCACGATGTTGAGCGTCTTGTTCGCGCGCTTGAGCACCGAGGTGTACGCGAGATCGAACGCAAACCCTTCACGCTTCAGCAACTGGCCGGCGGCGTGAGCCTCGTCGACTCCTTTCTCGGTCAGATCGACATCGGTCCAGCCCGTGAAACGGTTTTCCTTGTTCCAGGTGGACTCGCCATGGCGAAGCAAAACGATTTTGTACATGAGCACTCGGGAAAAAAGGTTGAGGAAGACGGAAAAAACGGCAACGTGAATGCGAACTGCCACGAAAACCGGAACGGAGGCCCGGCAAAGCGCGCGTAGGCAGCGCAGTATTTTATACTAGTCGTCCCGCCCGCACTCCCGCCTCCCGTGGACCACAACGCCATAATCGACCTGATCGACAAGCACGAGCACATCGAGACTGCCGCACGTGCGCTCAAGGCAATCGCCCACCCGCTGCGGCTGAAGATCCTGTGCGTGCTCGGCGGGAGCGAGATCTGCGTGCAGGAAATCGTCGAGGCGGTCGGCACGTCGCAAAGCAACATTTCCCAGCACCTCGCGATCCTTCGGGACAAGGGCGTGCTGCAGACCCGCAAGGACGCGAACCGCGTCTATTACCGCGTCTGCGACCAACGGACCCTGCAGCTGATCGTGCTGATGCGCGAACTCTTCTGCGGCGTCTCCCCCGGCAAGACCTGAATCAAGAACCAACAACGGAGCAGGATTTCGTGGAATTTCTCCAGCAAAACTGGTATTGGGCCGCACTCGCCGCGGCAAGCGGTGCATGGCTGTTGTTCGACCTCGTCCGCGCCCAGGGTGACAAAACCCTCGTGTCGCCCGTCGAGGCGACGCTCCTGATCAACCGGGAAGACGCCACGGTCATCGACATTCGCGACCAGGCCGAATATGCGAGCGGCCACATCCCGAACGCGCGACATATCCCGGTCAGCGAATTCGAGCGCCGCAAGTCCGAACTCGATAAGCTCAAGGCGCGCCCGTTGATCGTCTGCTGCACGACCGGAGCCCGCTCCGGACCCGCGATCGCCGCGCTCCGCAAGGCAGGGTTCGAGAAACTCTTCAACCTGCGCGGCGGTCTCCAAGAGTGGGAAAAAGCGGGACAGCCGATCAGCCGCAAGAGGAAATGAACATGCCGAACATCAGAATGTATGCCACCGCAGTCTGCCCTTACTGCGTGCGTGCGGAGCAGCTGCTCAAGCGCAAGGGCGTCGCCGACATCGAGAAGATTCGCGTGGACCAGGATCCTGCCCGGCGCGACGAAATGATGCAGCTGACCGGCCGCAGGACGGTTCCACAGATATTCATCGGCGATTACCATGTCGGCGGCTGCGACGATCTGTTCGCGCTCGACCATGCCGGCAAGCTCGACGACCTGCTCGCGGCCCCCTGACACACCCTTCGCCGACCCGCACCCGGGCCGCTCATCGATCCGTAAAACTTCAGGCCAAACATGACCGCAAACGCCCAAGCCGAACAGCCCGTCTTCTCGATCGAAAAGCTCTATGTCAAGGACCTCTCGCTCGAAGTCCCGCACGCACCGCGCATTTTCCTCGATCGCGAAAACCCGCAGGTCAACGTGCAACTGCGAACCGAGGGCAGCAAGATCGACGACGGCGTCTTCGAAGTCACGCTGACCGTCACCGTGTCGGCCAAGCTGCCGGACGACCGCACCGTCTTCCTCGTCGAAGCAGCCCAGGCCGGCATCTTCCAGATCCGCAACGTGCCGGAAGACGATCTCGAGCCGGTGATGATGATCGGCTGCCCGAACATCCTGTTCCCGTACGCACGCGAAACGATCTCCGACGCGATCACCCGCGCCGGATTCCAGCCGGTGATTCTCGCTCCGGTGAACTTCGAGTCGCTGTATCAGGCCCAGCAACAGCAGGGTGCGTCGGCAAACAACACCGAGCTTCCGATCCAGTGAGCGGGTTGCGCGCAATCTCCCGAGCCCTCGGCCTCGCCGCGGTGCTCGTCAGTTCGACGAGTCTCGCGCAGGCGATCGAGTACCGTTCGGTCGGGCAGCCGTCGATCATGTACGACGCGCCTTCGGAAAAGGGCAAGCGCCTGTTCATCGTCGCCGCCGGCACGCCGCTCGAAGTCGTCGTCACGCTCGACAAGTGGGTGAAGGTGCGCGACGCGGCCGGCGCCTTGACCTGGGTCGAGCGGCGCGCGCTGTCCGACAAACGGACCGTGCAGGTGACGGCGCCGCGCGCCTCGGTGCGACAAAATCCCGCCGATGACGCCCCCGTCGCGTTCGAAGCCGCGAAGGACGTCGTTCTCGAGTTCGTGGCGCAGTCGGGGAACGGCTGGATCCAGGTCCGCCACAAGGACGGCTCTTCGGGCTACCTGCGCGTAACCGAGGCGTGGGGCGTTTGAGCCCGATGCGCATCGCCGTTTTCGGAGCCGGCGCGTGGGGCACCGCGCTCGCACTCGCATTCTGCGGGAAACACCGTGTCGTCCTGTGGGGACGGGATGCCGAGCACATGCATGCGCTCGCCGCGAGTCGCAACAACGCGCGCTATCTCCCCGGCGTGCCGCTGCCCGTCGAGCTCGAACTGACCACGGATTTCGGCGCGGCCGCCCGTGAAGCCGATCTTCACCTCGTCGTCACGCCGCTCGCGGGCCTGCGTTCCGCGGTCAATGATCTTCGCCAGTTCCAGCCCGGCACGCCGCTCATCTGGGCGTGCAAGGGGCTCGAAGCCGGCACCGGAAAACTGCCGCACGAAATCGTCGCCGACGCGCTCGGGCCAGACGCCGCCTGCGGAGTATTGACCGGCCCGAGTTTCGCCGCCGAAGTCGCTCGCGGGATGCCGACGGCGGTCACTCTCGCGGCAACCGACGCAGCGTTCGCGAAACATTGGGTGCAGGTGCTTCATCAGCCCAGGTTCCGCATCTATGCGAACTCCGACCTTCCCGGCGCCGAGATCGGCGGGGCGGTGAAGAACGTGCTCGCGATCGCCGCAGGCGTATCGGACGGCATGGGCTTCGGACTGAATGCCCGTGCGGCGCTGATCACGCGCGGCCTCGCGGAGATCGCGCGGCTCGCCGAGGCGCTCGGCGGTCGCGCGGAGACACTGATGGGACTCGCCGGCATGGGCGATCTGATCCTGACCTGCACCGGCGACCTGTCGCGCAACCGCCGCGTCGGTCTCGCGCTCGCGCAGGGCAGGACGCTGAACGAAATCCTCAACGAGCTCGGTCATGTCGCCGAAGGCGTGCCGACCGCGCGCGAGGTCGTGAAGCTCGCCGCGCGCCACAATGTCAGCATGCCGCTGTGCGAGGCGGTCGATGCGCTGCTGCACAGCCCGCGCCTCGGGCCGCGCGAAGTCGTCGAGCAGCTCCTGTCGCGCGAACCAAAGCACGAGTGAGTCGACGCGCGCCAACGCGTTCCTATCTGCCGCCCGCGAACCCCATCTGCCGCCACGCCTCGAAAACGACGACCGCGACCGCGTTCGACAGGTTCACGCTGCGATTCGATGGAAACATCGGAATCCGCAGCCGTTGTTCTTCCGGCACGGCGGCCAGAACCTCCGCCGGCAACCCGCTCGTTTCGCGCCCGAACAGCAGCACGTCGTCGGCCCGGTATTCGGCCCGGTCGTAGCGCGTCTGGCCGCCGGTGCTCAGCGCGAAGATGCGACGTCCGCCGAGCACGAACAAACATGCGTTCCAGTCGTCGTGGATCGCCACCGTCGTCAGGTCATGGTAGTCGAGACCGGCACGCGCGAGCTGGCGATCGGAAAGATCGAAGCCGAGCGGTCGCACGAGATGCAACCGCGCGCCGGTATTTGCTGCGAGCCGGATCGTATTGCCGGTGTTCGGCGGGATTTCAGGCTGGAAGAGGACGATATCGAGCATTTCAAGCGGGTGAAGGCGTTCGGGCGACGACAAGATTTTCGACCCGGGCGGCGCCGTGGCGTTTGAGCGTCCGGGCGAGTTCGTCGAGCGTCGCTCCGGTCGTCATGACGTCGTCGACGACGATCACGGTCTTACCGGTGAACGACGCATCGCATCGGAAGGCGCCGCGCATATTGACGCGTCGCGCCTTCCACGGCAAGGACGCCTGCGGCGCGGTGTTCAGCACTCGCCGGACGGCACCGAGCTCGAGCGGCAGGCCGATGGCGCGGGCGAGCGGGCGGGCGATTTCCACCGCCTGGTTGAAACCGCGCTCGCGCAGCCGCCGGACATGCAGCGGCATCGGCAGCAACACGGCTTTCTCCGGCGGAACGAGCGGAAGCAGCGCATCGGCGAGGAAGCCGGCGAGCGCCAGCCGGTGGCGATACTTGAGCGCCTGCACGATGCGGTCGAGCGGAAACGCGTACGCGAAGCCCGCGTGCGTCGCGTCGAAAGCAGGCGGATCCCGCAGGCAGCGCCCGCAGGTCAAGCCCTCCTCCGTCGGCACCGCGCAGACCGGACAGCCGGCCGGTTGACTCGGAAGCAGCGTCCGGCACGCGGCACAAACGGGGCCGGGACCGCAGTCGTCGCCACAGACGAAGCAGTCCTGCGGCAGCAGAAGATTTGCAACTGCTGGCAGGCCGCGGCGCAGGACAGCAAGCACGTTTGACAAGGTTTACGGCTATCGACGAATATGCGGTAATTTTGAATTACACCGCGGAATCGCTTTCATGACAATGACTTCTGAGTGCAGGACCACCGAGAGCCGGAACGCGGCTGCCGCCGCGCCGCAAAAGAAATGGACCGTCGCCGAAGCGGTCGCGCTGTTCGACCTGCCCTTCATGGACCTGCTGTTCCGCGCGCAGCAGGCGCATCGCGAACATTTCGACCCCAACGCCGTCCAGCGCTCGACCCTGCTTTCGATCAAGACCGGCGGCTGCTCGGAAGACTGCAGCTACTGCTCCCAATCGGCCCGGCACCACACGGGACTCGACCGCGAGCAGCTGATGCGCGTCGCCGAGGTCGTCGAGCACGCGAAGGCGGCGAAGGCGAAGGGTGCCTCGCGCTTCTGCATGGGCGCGGCATGGCGCGGCCCCAAGGACAAGGACATGGAGACCGTGCTAGCGATGGTGCGGGAGGTCAAGGCGCTCGGCCTCGAAACCTGCGTGACGCTCGGCATGCTCAAGGGCGACCAGGCGCTGCAACTGAAGGAGGCCGGCCTCGATTATTACAACCACAACCTCGATACCGCGCCCGAGTTCTACGGCCAGATCATCACGACGCACACGCTCGCCGACCGCCTCGACACGCTCGAGCAGGTCCGCGGAGCCGGCATCAACGTATGTTCCGGCGGCATCGTCGGCATGGGCGAAGGTCGCACCAGCCGCGCCGGCCTGCTCGTGCAACTCGCGAACATGGCGCCGCCGCCCGAATCGGTTCCGATCAACAACCTCGTCGCGGTGCCCGGCACGCCGCTCGAAGGCGTCGAGAAAATCGACCCGTTCGAATTCGTGCGGACGATTGCAGCCGCCCGCATCATGATGCCGGCGAGCTACGTGCGCCTGTCGGCCGGCCGCCAACAGATGAATGACGAGCTGCAGGCCCTGTGCTTCATGGCGGGCGCGAACTCGATCTTCTACGGGGACCGTCTGCTGACGACCGACAACCCGGACGCGGACCGCGACGAGGCGCTGTTCGAACGCCTCGGCCTTCGCGCGATTTGAGCGGATGCCGACGGAGAAAGACTTTGCGCTCGACCGCGAGCTGCTGATCCGGCGCTTCGGCCGCGCCGCCGGAACGTACGACGACGTCTCGGTCCTGGCGCGCGAAGTCGCCCGCCGCATGGACGAGCGACTCGACTACATTCGGCTCGCGCCGAAGCGCATCCTCGACCTCGGCTGCGGCACGGGCGCCGACTTCGACGCGCTCGGCAAGCGATTCCCGTCGGCGATGCGGGTCGGCATCGACTTCGCGCTGCCGATGCTGGAACGGGCGCGCGGGGAGCGCGGGTTGCTCGGCCGGCTGCGCGCCTTCGGCCGCCCTGCCGTGCCGTCGCTCGTTTGCGCCGATGCGGCCTCACTGCCGATCGCCCGGGCCAGCATGTCGCTGGTGTGGTCGAACCTGACACTGAACTGGCTCACCGACCCGCTTCCGGCCTTGCGTGAACTGCATCGCGTGCTCGAGGTCGACGGCATGCTGATGTTCTCGTCGCTCGGTCCCGACACGCTCAAGGAACTGCGTGACGCGCTCCCGCAAGCGTACGGCGAGCGGGTGCACCGCTTCCTGGACATGCACGACGTCGGCGACGCGCTGGTCGCAGCGGGTTTCTCCGACCCGGTGATGGACATGGAGGTGCTGACGCTGACGTACGGCGATCTCGACGAATTGCTGCGCGACTTGCGGCTCTCCGGCAGCACCAACGCGAGTACCGCGCGGCCCCGGGGCCTGGCGGGAAAATCCGGCTGGGCGACGGCACGGACCGCGCTCGACACCTTGCGCCGCGAGGGCCGGTTGCCGGCCACGTTCGAAATCGTCCAGGGTCACGCGTGGAAGGCGCAGCCGAAGGTCACCGACGACGGCCGCGCAGTGATGCGCTTCCAGCCGCGCAAACCTGCAGGGTGAGCGCCGTGCCCGCGCCCCCGGTGTGGCTGTTCGACCTCGATAACACGCTCCACAACGCCAGCGCCCACATCTTTCCGCACATCAACCGCAGCATGACCGCGTACGTCGCGCAGCAGCTGTCGCTCAGCGAGGATGAAGCAAACGTGCTGCGCGTGCAGTATTGGCACCGCTATGGCGCGACGCTGCTCGGTCTCGTCCGCCATCACGGAATGAACCCGCACCACTTCCTCGACGCGACGCATCGCTTCGAGAAATTGCACAAGATGATGGTGTTCGACCGCGCGCTACGCTCGATGCTGCGCCGGCTGCCGGGCAGGAAGATCGTGTTCTCGAACGGCCCGCAGCGTTACGCTGAATCGGTCGTGGGCGTGATGGGCATCCGGCGGCAATTCAACGATGTGTTCGGCATCGAGCAGATGCGTTTCCATCCGAAGCCGGGCGTTGCGGCCTTCCGCCACCTGCTGCACGACCACCGGCTGGATGCCGGCCGCTGCGTTCTCGTCGAGGACACGGCCGAAAACCTGCGCACCGCGAAGCGGCTCGGAATGAAGACGGTGCTCGTGGGCCGCGGGCTGCGGCAGCCGGCGTACGTCGACGTGAAGATCCCTTCGATTCTGGATCTGCATCGCGCCGCCCGGCCCTGGCTGGGCTGACAGCGGCGCGGCAGCGCAGCTCAGGCGGTCGCCTTCAGCCAGCGCGCGGCGTCGAGCGCGAAATAGGTCAGGATGCCGTCGGCGCCGGCGCGCTTGAACGCGAGCAGCGCTTCCATCACGCACGCCTCCTCGGCGAGCCAGCCGTTGGCGATCGCGGCCTTCAACATCGCGTATTCGCCGCTGACCTGATACACATAGGTCGGCACCTGAAGCTCGGTTTTCACGCGGCGCACGATGTCGAGGTAGGGCATGCCCGGCTTGACCATGAACATGTCCGCGCCCTCGGCGATATCGAGCGCGACTTCGCGGATCGCTTCGTCGGAATTCGCCGGGTCCATCTGGTACGTGTACTTGTTGCCCGCGCCGAGATTTCCCGCCGAGCCGACGGCGTCGCGAAACGGGCCGTAGAAGCTCGATGCGTACTTCGCGGCATACGCGAGAATGCGCGTGTGAATGCGGCGGTTGCCGTCGAGTTCGGCGCGGATGCGCGCGACGCGCCCGTCCATCATGTCCGACGGCGCGACGACGTCGGCGCCCGCCTGCGCATGGCACAGTGCCTGTTTCGCGAGCGCCTCGAGGGTCTCGTCGTTCAGCACGTAGCCGCGCGGATCGTCCGGATCGATCAGTCCGTCCTGTCCGTGGCTCGTGTAGGGGTCGAGCGCGACGTCGGTGATCACGCCGAGCTCCGGGAACCGCGCCTTCAGCGCCTGCACGACGCGCGGCACGAGTCCGTCCGGATTCCACGCCTCTTCGGCGCCGGACGTCTTGCCTTCCGCGTCGATGACCGGGAACAGCGCCAGCGCCGGCACGCCAAGCGCGACCGCCTCTTCGGCGACGTGCAGCAGTTTGTCGAGCGACACCCGGTTCACCCCGGGCATCGACGGCACGGCTTCGGTCACGCCACTGCCTTCGAGGACGAACACGGGGTAGATCAGGTCGTCGGTCGAGAGGCGGGATTCGCGCATCAGTCGACGCGAAAAATCGTCGCGGCGCATCCGCCGCATGCGGGTCGCGGGAAAGATTCCGTTAGGGCGCATTGTCGATCCAGGGAATTGAAGGGGGATACACTCGGTAACGACGGCGGGTGGAACTTCGCCGGAAAGTCGCTCATCTTACTCTCCAGATGGCGACGAGCCATCTCCCGCTTCACCTCCCTGAGCGGGTGCCTTAATCCAGTTAAGGCGTTTGACCCCGGGCTTTATCCCCTTTAGCCCGGGGTTTTTTATTTTTCGCGCCGCCTTGCGCTCACTTTCCGGCCGCCCGCAGTTCCGCCGCGGTCGGAATCGCGGGGAGGTCCTCCGTCGGCAGGTTCAGCCACTGCGCGACCTTGTGCTCGACCTCCTCCATGCCGGTCTTCTTCAGACTGGAGAAAAGCTGCACGCTGATCTGCGGCCCGAGCGCCGCAAGCTCACGACGCACGCTCGCAAGCGTCGCCGCGGCCTCGTTGCGCGACAACTTGTCGGATTTCGTCAGCAGCACGTGGATCGGGCGCCCGCCGGGAACGAACCAGTCGATCATCTGCCGGTCGAGCGGCGTCAGCGGATGGCGCGAGTCCATGATCAGCACGAGACCGACGAGGTTCTCGCGCTTCCTGAGGTAGTCCTCGAGCAGTCCCTGCCACTGTCGCCGCACGGCTTCGGGCACCTTCGCAAAACCGTAGCCCGGAAGGTCGACGAGCACTGCCCCGCAATTCAGCCGGAAGAAATTGATCAGCTGCGTGCGCCCCGGCGTTTTCGACACGTATGCGAGCCGCGTATGCCCTGCGAGTGTATTGATCGCGCTCGACTTGCCCGCGTTCGAACGTCCGGCAAACGCGATTTCCGCTCCGTCGGGCGGCGGCAGGCCGGCGGTTTTCGCGACGGAAATTTCGAATCGTGCGTTGCGGAAGATTGGCATCGGGAATCGGAAAAAGCGGAGGCGGGGGTTATACACTTGCCCACCTTGCATCGCGCAAAACGGGGTACTTGATATAGAATAGCGCGTTTGTGACACCCACTCACGGCTTTCTGAGGACATCATGATCAAGCGTTCCCTGCTGCTCTCGCTGCTGCTGGTTGCAGGCGGCCTCCACGCCCAGGACCAATCTCCCGATCTCGCCAAGGCGAAACAGACTGCGGAGACGATCTGCGCCGGCTGTCATGGTGCGGATGGCAACAGCGTCGTTCCGGTGAATCCGAAGATCGCCGATCAGCACGAGGAATACCTCTACAAGCAGCTGCGGGAGTTCAAGTCGTGGGACGGCAAGCCCGCGGTGCGCGAAAACCCGGTGATGGGTGCGATGGTCGCCGGACTCGAAGATGCCGACATGAAGGCGCTCGCCGTGCATTTCTCGTCGCAGCAGCTGCAGCCTGCGGCCGCGACGAACGCGGAAACCGCGAAGCGCGGCCAGGACATCTGGCGCGCAGGCATCGCCGCGAAGGGCGTTCCCGCATGTGCCGGCTGTCACGGCCCCGCTGGCGCAGGACTGCCCGCACAATACCCGCGCATCGCGGGTCAGTTCGCGGAATACACCGAAGCGCAGCTGAAGGCGTTCCGCGACGGCGTCCGCAAGAACGACCCCAACCTGATGATGCAGACGATCGCCCTGAAAATGACCGACGTGGAGATCAAGGCGGTTTCGGATTACGCCGCCGGTCTGCGCTGAAAATCGCACCGCATCGCTGGACAAGGAAGGGGCGGCCGGACCGCCCTTTTTTCTTTGCCCGAGGCGCGGATGCCGGCGACGCGGCATCTGTGATAATAATCGTCCTCACGACGGCCCCCGGCCGTAGCACCGGAAGCGACCCATGGAACAGAAATCGGCGCAGGACCGCTCGCCCCGCTCCCCCAGCCTCTCGACCTCGGACGCGCGGCGCGCGATCTTCGAGCGACTGTCTCCGATAACGGGGTGGGAGCGCGTCGCAGTTCGCGACGCGCTCGGCCGCGTCCTCGCCGAAGACGTGATCGCCCCCTGCAACGTCCCCGCGCACGACAACTCCGCGATGGACGGGTACGCGGTGCGTTTCGCGGACCTCGGGCACGATGAAACGGCGCTCGCCGTCGTCGGCACCGCGTTCGCCGGCAAGCCCTTCACCGGTATCGTCGGCGCCGGCCAGGCCGTGCGCATCATGACGGGCGCACCGATCCCGCAGGGAGCGGACACGATCGTCGTACAGGAAGCGACACGGAGCGAAGCGGGCCGCGTTTTCGTCCCGCCCGGCCAGGAATCGGGACAGAATCTGCGGCTTGCCGGCGAGGATCTCGCGATCGGCGGCGTCGCACTCCCCCGCGGCAAGCGCTGCGGACCGGCCGAACTCGGCCTGATCGCGTCGCTGGGCATCGCCGACGTCGTCGTGCGACGACGGCTTCGCGTCGCATTCTTCTCCACCGGTGACGAGCTCGCATCGATCGGCAGGCCGCTCGGGCCCGGCGAAGTGTACGACAGCAACCGCTACACACTCTTCGGCGCCCTGTCGCGGCTCGGCTGCGACATCCTTGACATGGGCGTCGTGCAGGACGATCCCGCGGCGCTCGAGGCCGCTTTTCGCGAAGCCGCGGGCAACGCGGATGTCATCCTGACGAGCGGCGGCGTATCGGTCGGCGAGGCCGATTTCATTCGCGAACTGGTCAATCGCCTCGGCGAAGTCGCGTTCTGGAAGATCGACATCAAGCCCGGCCGTCCGATGGCCTTCGGGCACATCGGCGACGCATGGCTGTTCGGCTTGCCCGGCAACCCGGTCGCGGTGCTCGTGACCTTCTATCAGTTTGTCCAGGATGCGCTGCTCGCGCTGTCGGGCGTGTCGCCGCTGCCCGAGCCGGTGATGTTCGAAGCCGCGGCCGCCGAAAGCATCCACAAGCGCCCGGGCCGCCGCGAGTTCCTGCGAGGACAGCTTGCGACAACCGGCGGCCGAAACATCGTGCGCCTCGCGGGGACCCAGGGTTCGGGCGTGCTGCGTTCGATGTCCGAGGCAAACTGCTTCATCGTACTTCCCGAGGATTGCGGAGACGTCGCGGCCGGCGAACCCGTTCTCGTGCAGTTGTTCGACGGCCTCGTGTAAGCACCTACATCCGGGATATCGCAATGGACCAGGATCAACTCAAGAAAGCCGCCGCGACCGCCGCGCTCGACTATATCGAGGACGGCATGATCGTCGGCGTCGGCACCGGTTCGACGGTCAATCATTTCATAGACGGGCTTGCGGCGATGAAGGGCCGCATCGCCGGCGCGATATCCAGCTCCGAAGCGAGCTCCCGCCGTCTCGAAGCGCTCGGCATCCGGCTCTTCGATTTGAACGAGATCGCCGACTTGCCGATCTACGTGGACGGCGCGGACGAGATCGACGGCGGATTCTGCATGATCAAGGGCGGCGGCGCGGCGTTGACGCGAGAGAAGATCGTCGCCGCGGTCGCGCGGCGCTTCGTCTGCATCTGCGACGCGAGCAAGCTCGTCGAGTGTCTCGGGCGCTTTCCGCTGCCGGTCGAAGTCATCCCGATGGCACGTGCCCAAGTCGAACGCGAACTCGCACGCCTCGGCGGCTCGCCGAAGCTGCGCGACGGATGCGTCACCGACAACGGGAATCTGATCATCGACGTCCATGGCTTGCAGATCACCGACCCGCGGTCGCTCGAATCCGAGATCAACCAGATCGTGGGGGTCGTAACCAACGGCCTGTTCGCCCGTCGCGGCGCGGACGTGCTGCTGCTCGCCAACGCGGACGGGGTCGAGCAAAGGGTCGCGCCCGCGACCGAGCCGTCCCGCCTTCGTTAAACACCCGCGTCACATTCGGCTGCTAGGCTGCGCGGATCGAGAGGACATCAGATGGTCAACAAACACACCTTTACCCAATTCGACACGGAACTCGACGGCCTGCAGAAACGCCTGCTCGAGATGGGCGGTCTGGTCGTCCAGCAACTGACGCGCGCGGTCGACGCACTCGACAGCGGAGACCTCGCCGCGATCGACGCGGTAATCGCGGACGACCGACGCGTGAATGAGCAGGAAGTCGCGCTGGACGAGGCGTGCATCGAACTGATCGCACGGCACGCACCCCAAGCGGGCGATTTGCGCATGGTCATGACGATGGTGCAGATGGTCACCGACCTCGAGCGCGTCGGCGACGAAGCGAAGAAGATCGCGAAGGCCGGCCGCCACATCATCGACTCGGACGCCGTTTTCGTGCCGAAGGTGGAACTGCGCCACATCGCCTCGATGGCCGTCGACCTTCTGCAACGCTCGCTCGACGCGTTCGCCCGGATGGACCCGTCGTCGTCGCCGGAAATCGCGCGCAAGGACAAGGAGGTCGACGCGATCTTCAAGGGGATCACGCGCCAGCTGATCACCTACATGATGGAAGATCCCCGCCTGATCACCCGTGCGCTCGATGTGCTGTTCATTGCGAAATCGATCGAACGCGTCGGAGATCACGCGAAAAACATCGCGGAATACGTCGTCTACATGGTCAAGGGACGCGACGTCCGTCACGAGGGCATCGAGGCGCTGGAGCGGGCAGCCACGCGGAACTGACGCCACGGTCTGCCGCGCGCCTTCGCTCGTCACCCTGACGCGCGGCAAGCACGCAAGAAAAAAGGGACGGAGCCTCCGTCCCTTTTTCGTTTACCGGCGCGTCGAACCCGAGCTTACGGCGACGGCGGAACGTAACCGCCGACCTGGTCCGCGCCGCCGCCGAAGAAATGCTTCTCCATCTGCTCGGCGAGGTACTTGCGAGCGCGGGCGTCCATGAGGTTCAACCTGTTCTCGTTGATCAGCATGGTCTGATACTTGACCCATTGCTGCCACGCTTCCTTCGATACGTTTTCGTAGATGCGTTTGCCGAGCGCGCCCGGCACCGGCGGCACGTCCAGTCCTTCCGCCTCCCGCCCCAGCTTGATGCATTCAACCATACGGGCCATCTTTCGTTCCCCTCCGCAATCGGGTTAATCGGACTCGAGTCGTCGCATTCTATCGGATTCGCCCTCCTGTCCCGCGAACGTCCAGCGGTTGCGCCCGCTATTCTTCGAGCAGTACATCGCCTCGTCCGCGACCGCGATGAGCCGCTCGGCGCAATCGGCATGACATGGAAAGGTCGCGAGACCGAGACTCGCGGTGACGCCGACCGTCTCGCCGGCGAACACGAAGCGACGGGCACCGATGACGTCCAGAAGGCGGCGAGCAAGTTCGCGCAAATCGGTTTCCTGCGTATCGGCGACCAGTACGGCAAATTCGTCACCGCCGAGGCGGAAGAACATTTCGTTGCGACGGATCACCGCGCCGACGTCATGAGCCAGACCGATGAGGACTTCATCGCCCGCCTGATGACCGAACTTGTCATTGATCGGCTTGAAGCCGTCGAGATCGATCGCGACCAGCCCGACTTCGAAGCGCCGCCGCTCGGCGTCGGCGAGAAGGCGATCCAGCTCCTCATGGAACCGCCGCCGATTGAACAGGTTCGTCAGCGGGTCGCGCTCGGCCAGCTCGACCATCCGCTTCGCGATCTGCCGCTGCTCGGTGACGTCCTCGTAAATCCACACGCGACCGATCCAGCGGCGTCCCTGCGCCGCCTCGACGACCGCCGACACGTCGGTGACCGTGCGACCGTCGCGCATGTGGATTTCATAAGGCTCGCTGACGCCCTGCTTGTGCAGCATGCCCTCGATATGCTCGAAATACGCTTCCGGCTGTTCGAGCAGCGGAGCAACCCGGTTCTGGATCACGACATCACGGACGCCGATCAGGTTCTCGTCCGGCGCGAAACCCCAGATGCGCAACATCGCTTGGTTGTAGTAGAGAACGCGATGGTCCCGGTCCATGAACAGGATGCCGAGCCGGATCACGTTCAGCAGCGCGGCGAGGCGCTGGCGCTCGTCGTTGCTGCGCGACAGGTAGCGCTCTCGCAGCGCCTGCGCGCGGCGCAGTTCGGTGACGGTTTCGAGCAGCTTGTACTCGGTTTCCTTGCGCGCCTGGATATCCTCGGCCGACATGCGCAGGCGGAGCGGGCGTGCGCTGCGGTCGCCGAGGGGGCGCCAGTGGCACGCGACCCAGCAGACCGAGCCGTCCTCGTGCACGAATCGCATCTCGAAGTCCTCGCTGCCGCCTCCGTCGGCGACTCGCTGCGCCATCCGAAGACAGTAGGACCGGTCCGATTCATGCACGAGCAGCGCGAGCGCGTCGGGTGCCGCGACACAGTGAGCGGGGCTCCACCCGGTGAGTCGCTCGATCGACGGGCTGATCCACGCGAGCCGGCCGTCTTCGAACAAGGCTTCGACGCCGTGGACACCACCCGCGATTTCGCGCAGCAGCCGCAGTTCGTCGCCTACCGCATCGAGGCGCGACAAGGTGTCTCGCGTGTCCGGGAGCGGCTCCTCCGGGCCGCAAAGGGAATCGACCCGCGCCCCGAGCAAGCTCTCGTCCTCCTCCTGCCGCCTTTCGCGCCAACCCAGGTGGAGCCGATAGGCGACACCCGCGAGCACACCGATCGCGACGACGACGACGACGGCCGCGAGGCCGTTCCCGTCCGCGGCCGAGTTCCAGCCGACGACCGCGGACAGCGCCGAAAACAAGAACGCGGCGGCACCCGCGGCCAGCGGACCAGCGCCTCTGCGACCGGCGCCCCTCTTCGTCATTGCCGCGCTCCGAAGGACCGGCGCATCCGGGCGGCGCACGGATGCGAGGGGGCGGCTCCGGTCATAGCGGCTTCGTAAAAACCTTGGAGCGACGCTGGTAGTTGTACAACTCGCGTTTCTGCCGCGGCAACGCCTCCGGATCGGTCTCGCTGAAACCGCGCTCGCGGAACCAGTGCGCCGTACGCGTCGTCAGCACGAACAGCCGCTCGAGCCGTTGCGCGCGGGCACGTTGCTCGATGCGACGCAGGAGCTGGTCGCCCAAGCCCGCGCGGCGAAACTCGGGCGTGACGGCGAGGCACGCCAGTTCGGCCGCACGCTCGTCGCTGAAGGGGTAGAGCGCAGCACAGCCGACCAATACCCCGTCATGTTCGACGACCGAGAAACGGCCGATCTCCTGCTCGAGCAACTCCCTGCCGCGCCGCACGAGGGTGCCGTCGGCCTCCATCGGCGAGATCATCGCGACCAGCGCGCCGACGTCCTCGACGGTCGCCTCGCGCAGGCGGAACAGCGGATCGCGCGACACGATCGTCCCGACACCCGCGTGCGTGAAGAACTCGAGCAACAGCCCGCCGTCCTTGTCGTGATCGATCAGATGCGCGCGGGCGACGCCGCGACGCACCGCCCGGATTGCGCACGGCAGATACAGGTGCAGGTCCTCGGTCAGCCCCTCGCCCGCGCGGAACATGCGCTCGGCCTCGTCCGCCGTCACCGAATCGATCAGGCGCTGCTCGGCATCGAGCAGTCCGGGGGCGTCGCACAGGTAGATCAGCTTCTCCGCCCTCACCGCCACCGCGACCGCTTCGGCGACCTCCTCCATCGGGACATTGAAGATCTCGCCGGCCGGCGACACGCCGAGCGGGCTGATCAGCACGACGTTCTGCTGGTCGAGGTCGGCGTTGATTTCCTCGGCGATGATCTTCCGCACTGCCCCCGTGTATTGGTAGTCGACGCCGTCGACGACGCCGACCGGCCGTGCCGTGATGAAGTTTCCGCCGGTCACGCGCATGTAGCTGCCCGCCATCGGCGTGTTCGGCAGCCCCTGCGACAGCAGCGCCTCGACTTCGATCCGGGTCACCGCCATCGCCGCCTTCACGCATTCGAGCGCGGCCGCGTCGGTGACTCTCAGTCCGTTGTGATAACGGGGCTCGAGCCCGCGACGCGCGAGCTCCGCGTCGATCTGCGGCCGCGCCCCATGTACGAGCACGAGGCGGATCCCGAGGGCCGCGAGCAGGTTGCAGTCGTACGCGAGACTTTGCGCACGTTCGCCGGCCGCGACCTCGCCGCCGAAGCCGATGACGAAGGTCTTTCCGCGGAAAGCATGGATGTAGGGGGCGGCGCCGCGCACCCAGGCGACGAACTGATCGGTGGTATCGGGCATTTCGTTCGAAGCCGGAGTGTGGGTCTGAGTCGTTTCGCGGTTCAAGCCGTCACCGGTCCAGGTCGTTGAGCCGCGTCCGTTACGAGCGGAAGCGGGGTCTGCCGCTATTCTAGCGGAATGACGGCTCCTCGAAGCCGCGGCGGTTGCACGCTGTAACGGCGCGGACGAGCGAAGACCCGGTGTCGCCCACGGCCCATTTCTCGGCCGTCAGAAGTCTCCCCACAGGGTCTGCAGCGCCGCGACCGCAGCGAGCCCCGCGGTTTCGGCCCGCAGCACGCGCGGACCGAGTCCGATCGCGGTGCACCCGGCGCGCTGGCAGAGGGCGAACTCCTCGTCGGACCAACCGCCCTCGGGGCCGATCAGCAAGTGAAGCGCGGCGTCGGGCCGGGAGAGCGTCGCCACCCGTACGCCGCCGACCGGCGACAGAACGAGCCTGCGCGCGTTGCCGTCGCGTGCGAGGTACTCGCGCAAGCCGACGATCGGCTCGATCGCCGGGACGCGGTTCCTGCCGCTCTGCTCGCACGCCGCGATCGCGACCTGACGCCAATGCTCGACGCGCTTCGTCGCGCGCTCGGCCGCGAGGCGCAGGACCGACCTCTCCGCCTGGACGGGAATGACCGTCGATACGCCGAGCTCGACAGCCTTCTGGACGATCCAGTCCATCTTCTCCCCGCTCGCGAGCGCCTGCACGAGCACGAGCTCGAGGGGCGACTCGCGCCCGACCGCATGGCGTTCCGAGAGCAGTGCGACGCCGCCCTTTCCGCGCGCGATCAGACGGGCCGAGACTTCGTCGCCGCTGCCGTCGAACAACACCGCCGGCGCGCCGTCGCGCAGCCGGAGCACCCGGAACGCGTGGTGCGCGATTGCGTCGGGAAGGGGAATTTCGCCCTCGGCGGGCAAGGGCTGGGGGAAAAAGAAGCGCGAAATCATCGTGCTATTATAGAAAAACTTGTTTCACGGGAGCGCCCGAATGGCCGCGATGACCACCCCGGTGTGCGACTTCGGATGGCACGCCCCGGATTTCGACCTTCCTGGCGTTGACGGCCGGCGTCACAGCCTTGCATCGGCGCGCGGACCGAACGGCCTGCTCGTGATGTTCATCTGCAACCACTGTCCTTACGTCAAGGCGGTGATCGACCGGATCATCCGCGACACGCGGGATCTCGCGTCGCACGGCATCGGAAGCATCGCGATCATGGCGAACGATCCGTCCGACTACCCCGAGGACTCGTGGCCGAACATGGAGCGTGTCGCGCGTGAGCTCGCGTTTCCGTTCCCCTACGTGATGGACGAGACGCAGGCCGTCGCGAAGGCCTACGGCGCGGTCTGCACTCCGGATTTTTTCGGCTTCAACGCCAAGCTCGAGCTGCAATATCGCGGTCGTCTCGACCCGTCGGGGCGGGGCCCCGCCGCACCGGACGCACCGCGCGAACTCTTCGACGCGATGCTGCAGGTCGCGCGCACCGGCGAAGGCCCGCGCGTGCAGACGCCGAGCATCGGCTGTTCGATCAAGTGGAAGGACAGCTAGTGCATACCGCCGCACAACGCCTCGCATCGGTGCACGCGCTCGAATCGCTGGTGAGGGAAATCGCGCGCGACGTCATCCTGCCGCGTTATCTCAAGACCGCGCGCAACCGCAAGTCCGACGGCTCGCTCTTCACCGAGGCCGACCTCGAATCGCAGCGCCGCTTCGCGCAGGCGCTGCCGGAACTGATGCCTGGGCCCGTGCTCGGCGAGGAGATGACCGGCCCGGAACAGGCGCGCCTTTGGAGCGCCGGCCGCAGCGGAATGTGGTGCATCGACCCGATCGACGGCACGACCAATTTCGCCAACGGCATCCCGTTCTTCGCGGTGTCGATCGCCTATCTCGTCGAACAGGAGACGCAGTTCGGCGTCGTCTACAACCCTGTCACCGACGAGTCGTTCTACGCAGCGAAAGGCGCGGGCGCATTCCTCAACGGCGTCGAACTTCCGCTGCGCCCGGCCTCGGGGCGTCTGCTCGATGCGGTCGCCGGCGTCGACTTCAAGCGCGTCAGCCGGCACCTCGGCGACGAGCTCGCGGTCCGCCCGCCCTATTTCTCGCAGCGGAACTTCGGCTCGAGCGCGCTCGAGTGGTGCTTCGTCGCTGCCGGTCGCCTCGACATCTATCTGCACGGCGGACAGATGCTGTGGGATTACGCGGCCGGACGGCTGATCCTCGCGGAAGCCGGCGGCGAAGCCGCGGCGCTCGACGGCGGTTCGCTGATGGCCGGCCCCGCAGTCAAGCGGGGCGTCATTGCGGCGGCGAATCCGACTCTCTTCACCCAATGGCGCAACTGGGTCACCGCCCACTCCTGACCGACGCACGCCGTCGCCCGATTCACGCTATCATTTTCGACCGCCAGCAGCACCCGAGACCCGATGCTTTCGCCCGCGCCACCCGCCCCTGCGACTTCCGAGCGGCGCAGATACGATCATGTCCGCGGCATCTTCGCGGAAGCGAGCGCACTGATTGCGCCATTCTTCGCGAAGGAGAACCGCTGGGGGAATTCGACTCTCGATCATCTTGCGTACCGCGTGATCCGCGACCGCTATCCGGAGCTGTCCTTCGAAGAAGTATACGTTCTCGTCATCGCGTCGCGCCGCGTGTATTCGGCACGCGTGCCCGAAACGGACATTGCCTGATCGGCCTTTCATTTCCTTCAACCGCTCTTTCCCGGAATCCGCCATGTCCATGAAACATCCGATCATCGCCGTGACCGGTTCCTCGGGGGCGGGAACGAGCACCGTTAAAGACACGTTCGCGGCGATCTTCCACCGCGAACACGTCAATGCCGCAATCGTCGAAGGCGACAGCTTCCATCGCTACACGCGAAACGAGATGAAGCGCCTGATCGAAGACGCCGAGCGCGGCGGACAGCGCGGCATCAGCCATTTCGGACCGGAAGCGAACCTGTTCGACGAACTCGAAAGCCTGTTCCGGGCGTACGGCGAATCGGCGACCGGCCAGTTCCGCAACTACATCCATAACGAAGAGCAGTCCGCGCAGCTCGGCCTGCCGGTCGGCACCTTCACCGAGTGGGAAGACCTCCCGGTCGGCACCGACTGCCTGTTCTACGAAGGCCTGCACGGCGCAGTCGTCACCGACAAGGTCGACGCGTCGCGCCACGTCGACCTCCTGATCGGCGTCGCGCCGACGATCAACCTCGAATGGATCCAGAAGCTGCATCGCGACACGAAGATCCGCGGCTACTCGATGGAAGCCGTGCAGGACACGATCCTGCGGCGGATGTACGATTACGTGCATTACATCGTTCCGCAGTTCTCGCGCACGCACATCAACTTCCAGCGCATTCCGATCGTCGACACCTCGAATCCGTTCATCGCACGCGAAGTGCCGACGCTCGACGAATCGATGGTCGTGATCCGCTTCAAGGATCCGCGCGGCGTCGACTTCCCATACCTGCTTCGCATGATCCACGAGTCGCAGATGTCGCGCGCGAACTCGATCGTGATCCCGGGCGGCAAGATGGATCTCGCGATGCAACTGATCCTGACACCGCTGATCTGGAAGCTGATGGAGCGCCGGCGACAGTGGGTCTGACGCGCTCCCGCGAATCTACCCCGCCGGTAATAACTCCGCTCCACCAGACACTTACCCCTTTTGCGCCGCAGCACGCGCTACCCAAGCCCTGCCCTTTTCGGCGATAATTCCGCTTTTTCCAAGCCCTTCAGGCAAGAGAAAGCCATGCAGCCAGTCGCAGTGCCGAATCCGCGCAACGTCACCCCCCCGGTCTTCAACCCGGTCACCGGCGCGATTCGCGCCCTCGCGATGGACGCCGTCCAGCACGCGAACTCGGGCCATCCGGGCGCGCCGATGGGCATGGCCGAGATCGCCGAAGTCCTGTGGCGCCATCACCTGCGCCACAACCCCGGGAACCCGCAGTGGGCCGACCGCGACCGCTTCGTGCTGTCGAACGGCCACGGCTCGATGCTGATCTACGCGCTGCTGCACCTGACCGGCTACGATCTGCCGATCGACGAGTTGAAGCGCTTCCGCCAGCTCCACAGCAAGACTCCCGGCCATCCCGAGTACGGCTACACGCCGGGCGTGGAGACGACCACCGGGCCGCTCGGCCAGGGCATCAGCAACGCGGTCGGCATGGCGATCGCCGAGAAGGTCCTCGCCGTCGAGTTCAACCGCGCCGGCCACGACATCGTCGACCACCACACCTACGTCTTCCTCGGCGACGGCTGCCTGATGGAAGGCATCTCGCACGAGGTCTGCTCGCTCGCCGGCACGCTCGGCCTCGGCAAGCTGATCGCGTTCTACGACGACAACAACATTTCGATCGACGGTGAAGTCGAGGGCTGGTTCACCGACGACACGCCGAAGCGCTTCGAAGCCTACGGCTGGCACGTCGTGCGCGACGTGCAGGGTCACGTGTCGGCCGAGATCGACGCTGCGATCCGCGCGGCGAAAGCCGAAACCGGCCGTCCGACGCTGATCTGCTGCAAGACGATCATCGGCGCCGGCGCACCGACCAAGCAGGGCGGTCACGACTGTCACGGCGCACCGCTGGGCGCCGCCGAGATTGCCGCGACGCGCCAGCAGATGGGGTGGAACCACGCACCGTTCGAAATCCCGGCCGACGTCTACGCGGAATGGGATGCGCGCGAAGCCGGTGCGAAGCGCGAAACCGACTGGAACGCGAAGTTCGACGCTTATGCGAAGGCCTTCCCCGAAGCCGCGGCCGAGTTCCGCCGCCGGATGGACGGTAAACTGCCAGCGCACTGGGCGCAGCACGTCGAGGCGGTGCTGGCGAAAGTGATCGCGAAAGCCGACACGATCGCGACGCGCAAGGCGAGCCAGAACAGCATCGAAGCCTTCGCGCCCGCGCTGCCCGAGCTCCTCGGCGGCTCCGCCGACCTCGCCGGCTCGAACCTCACGCTGTGGTCGGGCTCGAAAGCCGTCTCGAAGGATTCCGGCGGCAACTACATCCATTACGGCGTGCGCGAGTTCGGCATGGCGGCGATCGGCAACGGGCTCAGCCTGCACGGCGGCCTGATCCCCTACACCGCGACCTTCCTGATGTTCAGCGAGTACGCGCGGAACGCGCTGCGCATGGCCGCGCTGATGAAGATCCGCCAGGTTTTCGTATTCACGCACGACTCGATCGGCCTCGGCGAGGACGGTCCGACGCACCAGCCGGTCGAGCAGACCGCGACGCTGCGCCTGATCCCGAACATGGACGTCTGGCGCCCGTGCGACACCGTCGAGTCCACCGTGTCGTGGGCGCACGCGATCGAGCGTCGCGACGGCCCGTCGTCGCTGCTGTTCTCGCGCCAGAACCTGCCGTTCCAGCCGCGCACGCCGGATCAGGTCGAAGCGATCCGCCGCGGCGGCTACGTGCTGTCGGACGCTGCCGGCGGCAAGCCGCAGGCGGTCATCATCGCGACCGGCTCCGAAGTCGGCCTCGCGATGAGCGCGCAGCAGACCCTCGCCGAAGCCGGCGTCGCGGTACGCGTCGTATCGATGCCGTCGACGAACGTGTTCGACCGCCAGGAAGCCGCGTACAAGGCCGAGGTCCTGCCGCTCGGCATCCCGCGCGTCGCGGTCGAAGCCGGTGTGACCGGGCTGTGGCACAAGTACGTCGGTCTCGAAGGCGCGGTCGTCGGCCTCGACACCTTCGGCGAATCCGCCCCGGCCGGCGACCTCTTCAAGCATTTCGACATTACCGCCGACGCCGTCGTACGCGCCGTGCGCTCCGTCCTTCTCTAATCGTCCGTCCAACGCTTACTTCACATTCCTCGAGGGAGAGTCTTCGATGACCATCAAAGTCGCCATCAACGGATACGGCCGCATCGGTCGCTGCACGCTGCGAGCAGTGTACGAACTGGGCCTGCGCGACCAGTTCGAGATCGTCGCGATCAACGCCTCCGGCGACCTCGCAACCAACGCCCACCTCACGAAGTACGACACGACGCACGGTCGTTTCGGCTTCCCGGTCGAGACCGAAGGCGACAACGTGATGATCGTCAACGGCGATCGCATCCCGTTCTTCTCGACCAAGGACCCGCTCGCGGTCAACTGGGGCGACCTCGGCGTCGACGTGCTGCTCGAATGCACCGGCGCCTACACGGCGAAGGCGAAGGCCGAAGTGCTGCTGAAGCAGGGCGCGAAGAAGGTGCTGATCTCCGCCCCGGGCGGCGACGACGTCGATGCGACGATCGTCTATGGCGTGAACCACGACGTGCTGACCTCGACGATGACCGTGGTGTCGAACGCCTCCTGCACGACGAACTGTCTCGCGCCGGTCGCGAAGGTGCTGCAGGACAACATCGGCATCGAGAAGGGCCTGATGACGACGGTGCACGCCTACACCAACGACCAGGTGCTGGTCGATGTGCGCCACAAGGACCTGCGCCGCGCCCGCGCCGCCGCGCAGAACATCATCCCGACCAAGACCGGCGCCGCCAAGGCCGTCGGTCTGGTGCTGCCCGCGCTGAAAGGCAAGTTCGACGGCTTCGCGCTGCGCGTGCCGACGATGAACGTGTCGCTCGTCGACCTCACCTTCAACGCGAGCCGCGCGACGTCGAAGGACGAGATCAATGCGCTGATGAAGGAAGCCGCGAAAGGCCCGCTGAGAGGCATCCTCGCGGTCAACGAGGAGCCGCTCGTGTCGATGGACTTCAACCACGACTCGCACTCGTCGGTGTTCGACGCCACGCAGACGCGCGTGATGGACGGCAACCTCGTCAAGGTGCTCGCCTGGTACGACAACGAATGGGGCTATTCCTGCCGCATGCTCGACGCAGCCCGCGCGCTGCATCTCGCCAAGTAACTCGAAAAACCCCGACGCCCTGCCCCGCAGGGCGTTTTTTCGTCCGGAAGAACTCTCCATGCAAGTCAAGAAACTCGCTGACCTCGACGTCGCCGGCAAGCGCGTCTTCATTCGTGCCGACCTCAACGTGCCGCAGGACGACGCCGGCAACATCGTCGAAGACACGCGCATCCGCGCGTCGCTGCCGTCGATCCGCTACTGCCTCGAGCGCGGTGCCGCAGTGATGGTGACCTCGCACCTCGGCCGCCCGACCGAAGGCGAAGTGCGCGCCGAAGACACGCTGGCGCCGATCGCGGTGCGCCTCGGCGACCTGCTCGGCAAGCCGGTGCGGCTTATCCGCGATTGGGTCGACGGCGGCTTCGAAGTGAAGCCCGGAGAAGTCGTGCTGCTCGAGAACTGCCGCTGCAACAAGGGCGAGAAGAAGGACAACGAAGAGCTCGCGAAGAAGATGGCGGCGCTGTGCGACATCTACGTCAACGACGCGTTCGGCACCGCCCACCGCGCCGAGGCGACGACGCACGGCATCGCGCGTTTCGCGCCGGTCGCGTGCGCCGGGATGCTGATGGGCGCCGAGATCGACGCGCTGACGAAGGCGACCGAAAACCCGGCGCGCCCGCTCGTCGCGATCGTCGGCGGCGCGAAGGTATCGACGAAACTCACGATCCTGAAGACCCTCGCCGACAAGGTCGACCAACTGATCGTCGGCGGCGGCATCGCGAATACCTTCCTGCTCGCGTCCGGCAAGGACATCGGCGAATCGCTCGCCGAGCCCGAACTCGTCAAGGAAGCGCGGGCGATCATGGACATGATGAAGGCGCGCGGTGCCGAAGTGCCGCTGCCGGTCGACGTCGTCGTCGCCGACGAAGTCTCGGCGCTCGCGCGCGCGAACCGCATCGCGGTCGAGGACGTCGGCCCCCAGGACCGCATCCTCGACGTCGGGCCGAAGAGCTCGGCGAAGCTCGCCGAGATCATCACGCACGCGGGCACGATCGTCTGGAACGGACCGGTCGGCGTGTTCGAGCACAAGCAGTTCGCCGGCGGCACGAAGATGATGGCCTCGGCGATCGCGCATTCGGAAGCCTTCTGCATCGCCGGCGGCGGAGACACGCTCGCCGCGATCGCGAAGTTCCACATCGCAGACGACATCGGTTACATCTCGACCGGCGGCGGCGCCTTCCTCGAATTCCTCGAGGGCAAGAAGCTCCCCGCGATCGCGGCGCTCGAAGCGCGTTTCGTCGACTGACACATCCCCACACCTTCCAGGGAAGACCTATGTCGCGCCACACCAAGATCGTCGCCACCCTCGGCCCCGCATCATCGGAGGCGCAGGTCCTCGAACGGATGGTGCATGCCGGCGTGGACGTCGTGCGGATGAATTTTTCGCACGGCACCGCGGAGGACCATGTCGCCCGGGCGGTCGCCATTCGCGAGGCGGCGGCCCTCGCAGGCCGGCCGGTCGGCATTCTCGCCGATCTGCAGGGGCCGAAGATCCGCGTCGGCAAGTTCGCCGACGGCCGCGTCGAGCTGCATCGCGGCGCGCCGTTCATCCTCGACGCGCGCTGCGAGCTCGGCGATGCCGAGCGGGTCGGGCTCGATTACAAGGACCTGCCGAAGGACGTCAGCGCGGGCGACGTTCTGCTGCTCGACGACGGTCGCCTGAAACTGTCGGTCGTGCGCGTGCTCAACCACGAGATCCACACCGTCGTGAAGGTCGGCGGCACGCTGTCGAACAACAAGGGCATCAACCGCCAGGGCGGCGGCCTCACTGCGCCGGCGCTGACTGCGAAGGACATGGACGACATCAAGACCGCGGCGAGGATCGGCGTCGATTTCGTCGCGGTGTCGTTCCCTAAGAGTGCGGCCGACATGTACATGGCGCGCCAGCTGATGCGCGCGTCCGGCGTCGATGCGCTGCTGATCGCGAAGATCGAGCGCACCGAGGCGGTCGCAAACCTCGACGAGATCCTCGACGCATCCGACGGCATCATGGTCGCGCGCGGCGACCTCGCCGTCGAAGTCGGCGATGCGGCGGTACCCGCGCTGCAGAAGAAGATGATCCGGGCGGCGCGCGACCGCAACAAGCTGACGATCACGGCGACCCAGATGATGGAGTCGATGATCGTGAGCCCAGTGCCGACACGGGCCGAAGTGTCGGACGTCGCGAACGCGGTGCTCGACGGCACCGACGCGGTGATGCTGTCGGCCGAGACCGCCTCGGGGAAATTCCCGGTCGAGGTGGTCGAGGCGATGAGCCGGGTCTGCCTCGAGGCGGAGAAGTCGTCGGACGTCTCGCTCGACCGCGACGTGCTGAACCGCGTCTTCACGCGCATCGACCAGTCGATCGCGATGGCGGCGATCTGGACCGCGTGGCACCTGAAGGTCAAGGCGATCGCGTCGCTGACGCAGACCGGCTCGACCGCGCTGTGGATGAGCCGCCTGAACAGCGGCGTGCCGATCTACGCGCTGACGCCCGAAGCCGGCGCACGCAACCAGATGACGCTGTACCGCGAAGTCTTTCCGCTGCTGATGTCGCAGTCGCACCAGGACCGCGACATGCTGCTGTGGGAGGCCGAGCAGATCCTGCTCGACCAGGGCGTCGTCGAGCGCGGCGATCTCATCGTGCTGACGATCGGCGAGCCGATCGGCGCGTCCGGCGGCACCAACACGCTGAAGATCGTCCGCGTCGGCGATCATCCTCGGCCCGACGGCGCAGAGCATTGATCCGCGCCGGCGGGTCTCGCCAGGCCCGCCGATTGCAGACTCCGCGACTCGCGCGCCCGCCGCCGCAGGCCCGTGCGCGGTCCGCCCCGCGCGCCGGCGGCGCCCCACCGGCCCCCGGCAAAGGCGCTAGAATGCGAGCCAATTTGCCACGTCGCACGTCCGCTATGCCGGCGACCCAACCGGAGATTTAACATGCCCCTCGTTTCCATGCGTCAGCTGCTCGATCACGCTGCCGAAAACGGCTACGGCCTGCCCGCGTTCAACGTCAACAACCTCGAACAGGTCCAGGCGATCATGGAAGCGGCCGCCGAAGCCGACAGCCCGGTGATCATGCAGGCTTCGGCCGGCGCCCGGAAATACGCCGGCGAGGCCTTCCTGCGCCACCTGATCGACGCCGCGATCGAAGCCTATCCGCAGATCCCGGTCGTCATGCACCAGGACCACGGCCAGTCGCCCGCCATCTGCATGGGCGCGATCCGCTCCGGCTTCTCGAGCGTGATGATGGACGGCTCGCTGATGGAAGACGGCAAGACGCCCTCGTCGTACGACTACAACGTTGCAGTCACGCGCGAAGTCGTGAAGTTCTCGCACGCGATCGGCGTCACCGTCGAAGCCGAGCTCGGCTGCCTCGGCTCGCTCGAGACCGGCCAGGCCGGCGAGGAGGATGGCGTCGGCGCCGAAGGCACCCTCGACCACTCGATGCTGCTGACCGACCCGGACCAGGCGGCGGACTTCGTCAAGCAGACCGACTGCGATGCGCTCGCGATCGCGATCGGCACGAGCCACGGCGCGTACAAGTTCACGCGCAAGCCGACCGGCGACATCCTCGCGATCGACCGCGTGAAGGCGATCCACGCGCGCATTCCGAACACCCACCTCGTGATGCACGGCTCATCGAGCGTGCCGCAGGAGCTCCTCGCGATCATCCGCCAGTACGGCGGCGACATGAAAGAGACCTACGGCGTGCCGGTCGAGGAAATCCAGACCGCGATCAAGTTCGGCGTGCGCAAGATCAACATCGACACCGACATCCGCCTCGCGATGACCGGCGCCGTGCGCAAGTTCATGGTCGAGAATCCGTCGAAGTTCGATCCGCGCGAGTTCCTCAAGCCGGCCCGCGAAGCGGCGAAGCTCGTCTGCAAGGCCCGCTTCGAAGCCTTCGGCTGCGCGGGACAGGCGAGCCGGATCAAGCCCGTGTCGCTCGAAAAGGTCGCCGCGCGCTACAAGAACGGCGATCTGACCCAGGTCGTTCGCTAAGCCGCAGCCCCTCCGCCTGCCGCCGGCGCGGCGGGCGGAATTCCGGCGCTCCGCCGCCCGACCCGCCACCCGCGCCGACAATCCGGCCCCGCGCTCCTCCGCCCCTCGATGTCCCAACCCGACCTGAAGCTCAGCATCACCTTTGAGTTCGAACTTTCCGCCCCGGGCGAGCTTCGCGAGCTCGGCCACGAGAATCTGTGCAAGGCGATGCACGACCTTCTCGGTGCGATGGTGCTGCAGGGAATGCCGACCGTCACCTCGAAACAGCTCGGCAAGGCGGGCGTTTCGGTGCTGTCGCATCATCATCACCTGGACGTCGCGAACACCGCCGCCGCGGCGATTCCGCGCGCGGAGTACGTGGCCGCGGCTCCGCACCTCACCGACGACGAACTCGTCCAGCTTGCGCGCCGCACGAGCGGCAAGCTCCCGGTGATCGAAGGCGAACGCGCGCGGGTGCTGCGCCGCAACGCGCTGGCGCTGGTCGGCGAGTTCCGGATGATTCCCTGCGTCGTGCACGCGCGCCTGTCATCGGGGAAGGACGCGCAGTTGCAGGGCCGGCTGAACCTCACCAACGGCAGCGTGCTGCTCGGCGACCGGGACCGGCAGAGCCGGCTGCAGCCCAACCAGGACTCGCTGCGCGTCGAAGGCGGCGGTACCGGCGTCGGGCTCAAGGCGAGCTGCGCCGGCCATACGCTGAGCGGGCCGGTGATCGAAGTCCCGCTCACGGAACTCGCCGCGCATCGCGACACGCTGATCGGGCTCTGGCAGAAAAGCTGAAACCCGGCGGGCGCCGCGGCCCGCCGTTTCCGTCAGTACGACTCGGCGTGGCCTTCCCACATTTCTGAAGCGAACATCACCACGCGGTTGCGCCCCTCTTCCTTCGCGCGGTAGAGCGCGACGTCGGCGAACTTCACCGTCTGCCAGAACGTGTCGCTGTCGTGCGGGAAGGTCGCGACACCGACCGAAATCGTCTTCTGCAACACCGTGCCGCCGGCTTGGACTTTCATCTCGGCGACCGCCGCCCGTATGTTCTCCGCAACGCGCATCGCGCCTTCCGCATCGGTGTCCTGCAGCACGATCAGGAACTCCTCGCCGCCGAAGCGGATGACCATGTCGGACGCGCGCACCGAGTGCTTCAGCACCCCGGCCAGCGCCTTCAGCACCGAATCGCCGGCATCATGGCCGTAGCTGTCGTTGACGATCTTGAAGTAGTCGAGGTCGAGCATCAGGATCGCGATCGTCGCCTTGCGCCGGCGATTCGAGGCGATCAGCGTGTCGACATACTCTTCGAGGAAGCGCCGGTTGTTGAGGCCGGTCATCGCGTCGCGCAGCGAGGACTCGCGCAGCGTCTCGGTCAGCCGCTTCGCTTCGAGCACCGGCGCCATCTCGCGCACGTACACCTGCACGTACGGCATCTGCTCCTGGAACTCGTCGATCTTCGACTCCGGCACGACGAGCTGCACGACGTTGCCGACCGTCCCGCACTGCATGATCGGCACGCAGTAGTGCCGGCGCGCTTCGCCGCCCTCGGCCGACGGCTGGAACGCGTAGCAGATGCCGGGCTGCGCGAACCCGTCGACCGTGTGCCCGGAACGCTTCGCCCGGCACATCTCGCCCCGGGCAAGGATCTGCGGATCGCACCAGTGACAGCTCGCGTTCGGCACGCCGTTGACGCTGACCGTCGCGAGCTGCTTCGGCCCGTCCGTCTCGTAAATCGAGAACTCCTCGATGCCGAAGCGTTCGACGAGCACCTTGCCGAAGCGGTCGAAAATCTGCGCCTTGGTCTCGTCCTCCTCGATCGCCTGCTTGAAGCCCGACGCGTCGGCAAGGCCGTTGACCATGTCGATCGCGACTTCCAACTGGTTCTCGTCGTGGCTGACGGTACGCCCGGTGAGCTGCACGACGCGCTGGCTGATCCGGCCGAGCCCTTGGTCGAGGAAGGTCAGCAGATCGTTGGTGTGGGTCGCGATCTCGCCGACCTCGTCGTCGGTGCGCTGCTCGACCCGGCCGCGGAAGTCGCCTTTCAGCGCCCGCTCGACCGCCCGTTCGACTGCGCGCGCGGTGGAACCCACGGGCAGGATCAGCCGGCGGGCCGCGAGAATCGCGAGCAGCGAGAACACCGCGACCGTGACGATGATCATGAAGACCGTCGCGAGCGCCTTGCGCTTGAGTTCGGCCAGCGACAGCTCGATCGTGACCGCGCCGAGAACGTCCCCTTCGCCGACGTTGTGGCACTGCAGGCAGTTCGGCGTGCCGCGCGCCGACGCGGCGAACGGAATCGTGCCGCGGAAGATCGACTCACCGTCGATGTCGTCGAGGTTGTAGCGCGCCTTGCCGTCGGCGAGAACGAGCTTTTCCGTCTCGTCGGCCTGCATCTCGCGTGACATGCCGGCGCCGAACTGGTCGTTGACGTGCGACGAGCGGACGACGCGAGCCGAACGCAGTCCCTGGACTTCCATCAGGCGGTCGAGGAATTGCTCGCGCTTGTCGATGATGCCGTGGATCATCGCCTCGGTCAGATGGACACGGACCATCTCCGCCGCGGTGCGGACGTGCGCCGTCGAGGACGCGATCGAGTAACTGCGGAAAGCGTAGAGACTGATAACGATCAGCATCACCAGCGTTCCGAGCGAGACGCCACCGAAGAGCAAGGTGACCTTGCGGTTCAGGTTCATTACCACTCCTGCAGCCCGCTCCCGCGGGCATCGATTTACATTTTCTTACGGGTGGAATTATGCCCGAGCGACTTGTCGGCCGACCGCGGACCAGCGGATTTCGCGCTCCGCGCGCAACGTAAGTCACACTCCGCGATGGGCGTCGCGGCGGCCGGCAACAGCAAGGGGTGGGAGGGCTAGAGGAAAGCGGGAGCGGTCAATCGGCGGCGGCTTCCGCGCTCGCACGGAAGCGTTCGACAAAGCGTCGGTCGATGCGGTCCTTCCAGCGCCAGGCCCACGCCCCCCACCAGCCGAAAGCGCCGCGGGCGCCGAGCGCTTCGCCGGTCCCGGTGCTGACGAGATACAGCGCGCGACGCTGCGGCCGCCACGCGCGGAGCGGCTCGCCGGCCAGGGAGCGCAGCAGGTTTTCGGCGAGCGGCGGACCGGCGCGGACCGCGAACACGCCGGACTTCGGCCGCGGAGTCGCGTAGGCCGCGCAGTCGCCGGCCGCGAAAACCTGCGGATGGGAAATCGAGCGCAGCGTCGCATCGACGCGCGCGTAACCTTCATCGTCAGTCGCGAGCCCCGAAGCGGCGATCCACGGTTGCGCCGCCGCCCCGGTCGCGACAAACACGTTGCGCGCGCCGATGCTCGTCCCGTCGTCGAGCACGGCTCCGTGCGCGGTGATCGCGCACACCCTCCGGCCGCCGAGCCACGCGATGCCTCGGTCGCGCATCAGCTTGCCGGCCCGCCACCGGACGACGCGGGGCAGGCCCTCGAGCGGTCGCAGCGCGGCGCCGACGGCTGAGACCTGCGCGTCTCGGCGCCCGAGCGCGGCGAGCCTCGCCTGCAGCGCGAACGCAATTTCAACGCCGGCCGCGCCGCCGCCGACGACCAGCGCATCGCATTCGTGCCCCGCTGCGGCGTCGGCGACGAAGCGCCGGATCGCGTCGATGAAGCCGTCGAGCGGTCGCACCGGCGTCGCAAAAGTCGCCGCGCCCGGAATGGCATGAACGGCGGTCGCGGCCCCGGCGTCGATCGACAGCCGGTCGTATTCGATCATCTGCCGTCCGTCCGCCGTTTCGACGACCCTCGCGCCCGCGTCGAGCCGCACGCAGGCTTGCCGCACGAAGCGCGCGCCGGCACGTGCGGCGAGGCCCGCGAGCGGGATCGAACACGCTGCGAGCGGATACGTGCCCGCGATCCATCCGGGAAGCATCCCCGAATAGACCTGGGCGTCGGACGGCGAGACGAGAGTGACCTCGACCTCAGGCGGCCGTTCGCGCGCGAGACGTTCGAGGACGAAAAGATGGGCGTGGCCGCCGCCGAGCAGCACCAGGCGCTTCATTCGCGCGGCGAGAACCGCAGGTCACCGAACAGCGTGGTCGCCCGTTCGCCGGTGTTGTCGGTGTCCGCGCTCACGGCGATGCCGGTGATGCGCGGCGGCGCTTCGCCGAACGCGGCGCGAAAATCCGCCGCGACGTCGCGGCGCACTTCGACCCATTCCCCCGCGTGCTCGGGGCCGCTGTCCACGACGACCATGCGCACCCGATCCGTATAAGGGTTCGGGCCCGTCACGCCCACGGGCTGCGCGGTGCCCCAGACATAGGCGATCGCGGCGGTCGGAAGCTCGGTCCCGTACGCGGCGCGCGCGATCGTCATCTTCAGGCGGTCGGTGACGGTAAGGCGCTCGACGGGGAGGTCGAACAGCACGTACACGCGACCGGCATAGTCGTCGCCGTCCTTGCGGGTGAAGTCCGACCCGGCGACGGGATTCGACACTTTCCAGCGCCACGCGAGGATCGGCGTCCTTGCCGGATCGACGTCGAGCGGGTGCGCGAGCGCGGACGCCGACGCGTCGGAGCGCACGCGCAGCACCGTGCTGCCGCCGTCGCGGACGAGGTCGAAGCGGTTCGCGCGCTCGACCTTCGGCAGCTTCTGGTGACGCCACTCGCCGGGAAAGGCCTCGCCGGGCGCCGCGACCGAAAACGGCGCGGGCTCTGCCGGCTCCGCGGCGGCCGGATGCGCGACCACCGCGAACGAGAGCGCCGCCGACGACAGCATCGCGCCCGCTTTCGCCCGCGCAGCCGCGGCCTTCGTGCGACGCGCACTCCTGATTGCAGCCATGCTCCTGATATCCTCCGGTCTGTCGCGCACGTCCTTGCACGCGGCCGTTCGGCCGGCAACCGGATTCCGCGCGGGCGAGCGGTCGAAACCCGCCGAGGCCTTCGGCAGGTCGGGGGGGAACGCTTGTCGTTGATCACGCCTCAATATCGCCTGACGCCGAGCGCCTGGCGGGCCCTCCGCCCCTCCCGCCTTGGGGGAGTCTGCAACGCGACCCAACTTGCGCGAAGTGTAGACCGCAGCCGGGAACGACGGCACGTTCGCCGACGTCCCCGGGTCACAGAACAATCGAACGATGCGGAAGCGGCGCGTGCCGCGCCCTCCGACGGAGAAGAATCATGCACGCCACCCTGCCGCTGCTCCAGGCGACCGAGTTTCCCGCGCTGCGTCGGCGAACGCTCGACACGCTCCAGGTCAATCTCGGCTATCGCTGCAACCAGAGCTGCGTCCATTGCCACGTCAACGCCGGACCGAAGCGGACCGAAATGATGGACGCGGACACGGTCGCGCTGATCCCGGCCGTCCTCACCGCGCGCGGTCTCGCGGCCCTCGACATCACCGGCGGCGCGCCGGAACTGCACGACGATTTCCGCCGCCTCGTGCGCGAGGCGCGCGCCCTCGGCGTCCGCGTCATCGACCGCTGCAACCTGACGATCCTGTTCGAACCCGGGCATGAGGACCTCGCCGAATTTCTCGCCACGGAACGCGTCGAGGTCGTCGCGTCGCTGCCGTGCTACTCGGTCGCGAACGTCGATCGCCAGCGCGGCGACGGCGTGTTCGAGCGCAGCATTGCCGCACTCCACCGTCTCAATGCGCTCGGCTACGGGCGCGGCGGCGACCTCGTGCTGAACCTCGTCTACAACCCGCTCGGCCCGGTGCTGCCGCCCGCGCAGGACGCGCTCGAAGCAGCATACAAGCGCGAACTCGGCACGCGGTTCGGCATCGTCTTCGACCACCTGTTTACGCTCACGAACATGCCGATCCAGCGCTTCGGCAGCATGCTGATCTCGAAGGGGCAATTCAACGACTACATGCGGCTGCTGAAGGAAAACTTCGCCGCCGGCAACCTCGACAACGTGATGTGCCGCAGCCTCGTCAGCGTCGACTGGCAAGGCTACCTGTACGACTGCGACTTCAACCAGCAGCTGGGCCTGCCGCTGGCGGGCGCGGGGCGGCCGCATCTGCGCGACCTCCTCGACGACGATCTCCACGGTCGCGCGATCCGCGTCGCCGACCACTGCTACGGCTGCACCGCGGGCCAGGGCAGCAGCTGCGGCGGTGCGCTGTGATTCGCACCCGACCATGAAGAAGGCCGTCCTGCTCGCCGCGCTCGCGCTCGCGATCGCGGCGTTCTTCGCGTTCGACCTCGACCGGCTGCTGAGCTTCGACGCGCTGAAGCAGGGACAGCAGGCGTTCGCGCAGCGCTACGAGGCGTCGCCGCTCGCGTTCATCGCCGGTTACTTCGCGATCTACGTCGTCGTCACTGCGCTGTCGCTGCCGGGCGCGACGATCATGACGCTCGCCGGCGGCGCGCTGTTCGGACTCGTCGCCGGCACGCTGATCGTGTCGTTCGCGTCGACGATCGGCGCGACGCTCGCGTTCCTCGTGTCGCGCTTCCTGCTGCACGACGTCGTGCAGCGCCGCTTCGGCGACAAGCTGAAGGCGATCAACGACGGCATCGCGCGCGACGGCGCGTTCTATCTCTTCACGCTGCGGCTCGTGCCGCTCTTTCCGTTCTTCCTGATCAACCTGCTGATGGGCATCACGCCGATCCGCGCGCGGACGTTCTACTGGGTCAGCCAGGTCGGGATGCTCGCCGGGACCGTCGTGTATGTGAACGCCGGCACCCGCCTCGCGGCAATCGACAGCCCGGCCGGCATCCTGTCGCCGGCGCTGCTGCTGTCGTTCGCGCTGCTCGGCGTCTTTCCGCTGATCGCGCGGCGCATCGTCGCGGTCATCCGCAGTCGGCGCGTGTTCGCGCGCTGGCCGCGGCCGAAGTCGTTCGACCGCAACCTCGTCGTCATCGGCGCCGGCGCCGCGGGCCTCGTGTCGGCGTACATCGCCGCGGCGGTGAAGGCGAAAGTGACGCTCGTCGAAGCGGGGAAGATGGGCGGCGACTGCCTCAACACCGGCTGCGTGCCGAGCAAGGCCTTGATCCGCAGCGCGAAGCTCGCGCACCGGATCCGCCACGCGGACCGCTACGGCCTCGCCGCCGGCGAACCCCGGTTCAGCTTCCGCGCGGTCATCGAGCGGATACGCGGCGTGATCCGCGCGATCGCGCCGCACGACAGCGTCGAGCGCTACACCGGGCTCGGCGTCGAAGTCCTCGCCGGTCACGCGCGCATCGTCGATCCCTGGACCGTCGAAGTCGCGCTGAATGAAGGCGGCACGACGCGGCTGACGACGCGCAGCATCGTCATCGCCGCCGGCGCGCGGCCGTTCGTGCCGCCGCTGCCCGGGCTCGACGCAGTAGGCTACGTGACGAGCGACACGCTGTGGGACGCACTGGCGTCGCACGTCGCGCCGCCCGCGCGCCTCGTCGTCCTCGGCGGCGGACCGATCGGCTGCGAGCTCGCGCAGGCGTTCGCCCGGCTCGGCTCTCAGGTCGTCATCGTCGAAATGGCGCCGCGACTCCTCGCGCGCGAAGACGACGAAATCTCTGCGCTCGTGCGGGCTGCGCTCGCCGCCGACGGCGTCGAAGTCCTCACCGGGCACGCAGCGAAACGTTGCGAACGCGGCAGCCCCGGTGAAGCGGGCGAATCCAAGTGGCTCATCGTCGCGCACGATGAGACCGAGCGGCCGATCCCGTTCGACATGCTGCTGGTCGCCGTCGGGCGCAGCGCGCGGCTCGCCGGCTACGGCCTCGAAGCCCTCGGCATTCCGGCGGAGCGCACCGTCACGACCAACGAATATCTCGAGACGCTGTACCCGAACATCTTCGCCGCCGGCGACGTTGCCGGCCCGTACCAGTTCACGCACACCGCCGCGCACATGGCCTGGTATGCGACCGTCAATGCGCTGTTCGGCAGCCTGCGGAAGTTCCGCGTCGACTACTCGACGGTGCCGGCGGCGACCTTCGTCGACCCGGAAGTCGCGCGCGTCGGCCTGAACGAACGCGAAGCGACCGAGCGCGGAGTCGCGTTTGAAGTCACGCGCTACGACCTCGGCGAGCTCGACCGCGCGATTGCCGACGGCGACGCGCGCGGCTTCGTCAAGGTGCTGACCGTGCCCGGCAAGGACCGCATCCTCGGCGCGACGATCGTCGGCGAGCACGCGGCGGACCTCCTCGCCGAGTTCGTCCTCGCGATGAAGCACGGCCTCGGCCTGAACAAGATCCTCGGCACGATGCACATCTATCCGACGCTCGCCGAAGCGAACAAGTACGCGGCCGGCGAATGGAAGCGCGCGCACGCGCCGCAAAAGCTGCTCGCGTGGGTCGAGCGCTTCCACACCTGGCGACGGGGCCGGCCGTGAAGCTGTCGATCGTCGTCCCGGTGCTGAACGAGGCGGAGAACCTGCCGGCGCTGCTCGCCCGCCTGGTTCCGCTGCGCGCGTGCGGCACCGAGATCATCGTCGTCGACGGCGGCAGCGATGACGGTTCGCCGTCGCTGGTCTCGCGCGCGAACGTGATGCTGATCCGCTCTCCGGCCGGGCGGGCGCGCCAGATGAACGCCGGCGCCGCCCGCGCGAGCGGCGACGCGCTGCTGTTCCTGCATGCCGACACCGCGCTCCCGGCATTTGCCGACCGCATCGTCTCGGCCGCCCTCGACGGTGGCAGCCGGAAGTGGGGCCGCTTCGACGTGCACATCTCGGGGCACTCCCCGCTGCTGCGCATCGTCGCCACGATGATGAACCTGCGCTCGCGGCTGACGGGCATCGCAACCGGCGACCAGGCGATGTTCATGACCCGCCAGGCCTTCAATGCGGTCGGCGGGTTTCCCGACCTGCCGCTGATGGAGGACATCGAACTGTCGCGCCGGCTGAAGACGGTCTCGCGGCCGATCTGCCTCCGCCAGCGCGTGCTGACCTCGGGACGGCGCTGGGAGACGCGCGGCGTGTGGCGGACGATCTTCCTGATGTGGCGCCTGCGCTTCGCGTGGTGGCGCGGCGTGCCGGCCGAGCGCCTGGCGCAGCGATATCGGTGAGCGGGGCCGCGACGCCATGCACGACCGAAACGACATCGGCCAGCCGGAAACCGTGACGCCGCCGCCGAACTCCGGCGCCGTCCGCGTGATCGTCTTCGCGAAGGCGCCGCTGCCGGGCCTCGCGAAAACCCGCCTGATCCCGGCACTCGGCGCCGCTGGCGCCGCCCTCCTCGCCGCACGCATGCTCGACGACACGCTCGCTGCCGCGCACGAAGCGAAGCTCGGCCCCGTCGAGCTGTGCGTCGCGCCCCACGCCGGCGACCCGGCATGGCGGCAAATGGCGCTGCCGCCCGACATCGTGCTCACGTCGCAGGGCGACGGCGACCTTGGCGCTCGGATGTCGCGCGCGGCGGCCCGCGCGATCGCCCGCGCCGAAGCGGTGCTGCTGATCGGCACCGATTGCCCGCAGATGTCGCCCGACGTGCTGCGCGCGGCCGCACTCGCGCTGCGCGACACCGACGCGGTCCTCCACCCGAGCAGCGACGGCGGGTACGTCCTCCTCGGCCTCGCGCGCTTCGACGCGCGGCTGTTCACGCGGATCGCGTGGAGCACGCCGAACGTCGCGGCGACGACGATCGCGCGCATCCGCGCGCTCGGCTGGCCGTTGACGCTGGGCGCGACCTTCGACGACATCGACGTTCCCGACGACCTGCGACACCTGCCCGACTCGGCCGAAAGTAATATCTGAAGCAGAGCGCAATGCAGGAATTACTTCCTATGCACCCACTTGGGCCAAGGGTATATTCGCGCTGAATTCGGCTGTTACCGCTTGTTACTGTCGCGCGTGCGCGCCGACTGCCAGGAAAGGTCCGGTCCGACCCCATTCACCGGTGCGAGCCAGACTCGATGACTCCAATCAAGACGATCCGCGGACTCCTGCTGACCGCGGCAGTAGCGTTTTCGTGCGCCCTCGTATTCACGACGCATTACGTCGTGTCGAGCCTGTTCGAGCGCTCGGTGCGCGACGAGGCGATGCGCGACGCGGCGACGTTCGCGGACATGACGTTCGAGTCGATGTTCCAGCTGATGCGCACCGGCTGGTCGCGCGGGCAGCTCGAAGAATTCATCCAGGCGATCCGGCGCTCGGTCGACAAGACGCAGCACCAGATCGAGATCTACCGCGCCCCGCGCGTCGCCGAACGCTTCGGCGCGATCGCGCAGAAAGAGATGGACGACGCGGTCCTGCAGGCGATCGCCGACGGCGAAGCGCGACGCATCGACACCGGACCGGAGATCCGCTTCATCCATCCGCTGCGCGCCGAAGCGCAGTGCCGCCTGTGCCACGTGAACGCGGCCCTGGGCGAGGTCCTCGGCGTCATCGACGTGCGCCAGAACATCACGCCGCTGCTCGAAGCCGGCAGCCGCAAGTTCCTGTGGGCCTTCGCGCCGATCATCCCGGTCGCCGTCATCGCCGCACTGTTGTTGTTCGTCTATATCCGCCGCCGTCTCGACCGGGCGATCGCCGGGTTCGCGCAGAACATCCGCTCGGTGAGCAGGCTGTCGGACCTCAAGCAACTCGAGCGGGCGACGCTCGACTTCGGCTTCGACGAATTCCGCCCGATCGCGCACGAAGTGCGGCAGCTGACCGAGCGCGTGCGCTCGATCGCGGTCGACAAGGAGATGCTCGAGTTCGAGATCCGGCTGCTCGAGAAATTCATCCTGACCTCCGACGTCGTCAAGGACTGGCGCGAATACGTGAACCGGCTCTTGATCGACATCGACGACGTGATGCCGGCCTACGCGCTGTTCTCGATCTTCAAGATCGGCGACGACATCTTCGACCTCGAAGTGTTCTGGCGCTACGCACCGTCCGACGCGAGCAAGCAACTCTTCGAGGAGACGATCAAGGAATCGCTGAGCCGCAATCCGTATTTCGCCCTCGGCTACGCGGTCAGCATCGAACACAACGTCGCCGACAGCTCGCGGCAGTCGCCGGAGCTCGTGCGCGCCGACATCGAGGTGCAGACGAAGTCGCTGCTCGTCGAGGCGCCGAAGATCGGCGGCATCGTCGGCATCGGCATGCAGGCGCAGGCGAACGCGGATGCGACGCGCTGGCTCGTCGTCGAGAGCATCCTGTCGACGCTGCTGAACGTCGTCGGCTCGGTCAAGGCGATCGACAAATACACGAAGGACCTCGAGTACTACGCGACGCGCGACCCGCTGACGAACCTCTACAACCAGCGCGTGTTCTGGGAGCTGCTCGACAGCGAGGCGATCCGTTCCGGGCGCCACGGCTACAAGTTCGGTCTCGCGGTGATCGACGCCGACAACTTCAAGACAGTGAATGACACTTACGGCCACGGTTTCGGCGACTTGTTCCTGCAGGAAGTCGCGGCGAAGATCCGCGGCGCGATGCGCGAGGACGATCTGCTCGCACGCTACGGCGGCGACGAATTCGTCGCGATCCTGCCCGAAACCGACCTCACCGGCACCGTCGAAGTCACGCAGCGGATCATGGACGCGGTCTCCTCGCTATCGATCGAAACTCCCGACGGCGCGCGCGTTTCCGGCTCGCTGTCGATCGGCATGGCGGTCTATCCGAACCACGCGGTCGAGACGAAGGATCTGTTCCTCTTCGCCGACAGCATGATGTACCGCGCGAAAGCCGACGGTAAGGGCCGCCTCGCGGTGCCGACCGAGCAGGACGTCGTCGACGTGTTCCGCTCGCTGTCCGAGAAGAGCATCCTGATCCTCGCCGCGGTCGAGGCGCGCGGCGTGATCCCGTTCTACCAGCCGATCATCAACCCGCGCACGGGCGAGGTCGAGGCGCTCGAGGTGCTGTCGCGCATCCGGCTCGAGGACGGCACGCTGCTCGTCGCCGACGCGTTCGTCGCGATCGCCGAGAAGATGGGCCTGATGCACAAACTCGACTACATCCTGATGGAGCGCGCGCTCGAAGCGGCCGCGGCGGCGAACTACCAGGGTCTGCTGTTCCTGAACATGTCACCGCGCGCGCTCGTGCTCAACGATTTCGTCCAGCAGACGCGGCGCATCGCGGCCGAGTGCAACTTCGATCCGTCGCGCATCGTGTTCGAGATCACCGAGCGCGAGACGATCAAGAACATGGCGCTGCTCGAACGCTTCATCAACACGCTGCGCGGCGAAGGCTTCCGCCTCGCGATCGACGACTTCGGCTCGGGCTTCTCGTCCTTCCACTATGTCAAGCGCTTCCCGATCGATTTCCTGAAGATCGAAGGCGACTTCATCCTCGGCATGAAGCACAACGACAAGGACCGCGCACTCGTGCGCAGCATCGTCGCGCTCTCGCGCGATTTGGGCATCCGCACCGTCGCGGAGTACGTCGAGGACGACGAGGTGCTCGCGAAAGTCGTCGAGCAGTCGATCGATTTCGCGCAGGGCTACCACATCCGGCGTCCGACGCCGTCGATCGCCGAAGCTCTCGACGTGCATATCCGCTGAATCATTCCGAATCGTCTCAATGCCGGGCGAAAGCCCGCGTCGCTGCCTACAATGAAGCGATCGGCCGCGCCCATCACGGGAATGGCGCCGGTCTTGCTCATCGACGCGCCCACATGAGGAGACGAATCATGAAAAGGCTTCAGCGCTTGTTTTCGATGTTGCTTGTCATCTGCTTCGCCAACGCGACGATGTTCCAGGTCGCGCAGGCGGCACTCGTCACCACCGAGCAGGTCGCGGGCATCGCGTCGGCATCCGGCCGCGACGCGTCGCCGCATGAACGCCTTTCCGCGCTGATGGCACGCAGCGACGTGCAGAACGAACTCGAACGCCTCGGCCTGACCCCGGAGCTCGCGAAGGAACGCATCGCGGCGCTCACCGACGAGGAAGCCTCGATGCTCGCGCAGCAGATCGAGAACGCCCCCGCGGGCGGCAGCGACGTGCTCGGCGTCATCGTGTTCGTGTTCCTCGTGCTGCTGATCACCGACATCCTCGGATTCACGAAGGTCTTCCCATTCACGCGCTCGGCTCGCTGAAGCCTTGAAGGAACGCGCCGTTCCCGCGCCGCGCCAGCCGTCCTCGTTCGTCGCGCTGCTGGCCGGCGCCGCGTTCGCACTCGTGCTGGCGGGCTGCGCGGTGCAGACACCCCGCCTGCTCGCCGAGCCGCCGGCGGATCTGCCGCGGCGGGTCGAGCTCGCGGAAACGCCGTTCTTCCCGCAGGAGGAGTTCCAGTGCGGGCCGGCCGCGCTCGCGACCGCGCTGTCGGCTGCCGGGCTGCCCACGCGGCCGGACGACGTCGCCGACCAGGTCTTCCTGCCCGTGCGAGAAGGGTCGTTGCAGCTCGAAATGCTTGCCGGCTCGAGGCGACGCGGCGCAGTCGCGACGCGGATTCCCGGCACGCTCGAGGCGGTGATGCGCGAAACGGCGGCGGGACATCCCGTCGTCGTGCTGCAGAACCTCGGGCTGTCGTGGATTCCGCGCTGGCACTACGCGGTGGTGATCGGCTACGACCTCGACGAAGGCGCTTTCGTGTTGCGCTCGGGCACGACCGAACGCCTCCAACTCGCGATGCGCACCTTCGAGCACACTTGGGACCGGTCGGAGCGCTGGGCCTTTGTGGCCTTGCCGCCCGGCCGCTTGCCGACCAGCGCGAGCGAGGAGGAAGTCACCCGGGCGCTCGTCGCATTCGAACGCAACGCACCGCCGTCCGCCGCCGCACGCGGCTATCTGGCGGCACTCGCGCGCTGGCCCGGCAGCCTCGTGCTGGCGATGGGGCTCGGCAACGCACGCTACGCGGCCGGCGACCTCTCCGGCGCCGAACAGGCATTTCGGGAAGCCGCGGCCAGGCACGGGTCGGCTGCAGCGTTGAACAATCATGCCCGTGTGCTGATCGAACTTGGGCGACGCGACGAGGCGCGGCAGGTAGCGCAGCAGGCCGTACGGCTCGGCGGACCGCTGCACGACACGGCACTCGCGACGCTGCGCGCGGTCGATGAATGACCCGCGATACCGCATCGGCGCAGCGGCGACCCCGTCCGGCTGCCCGTCCGCTCGCGCCGTCATTCCGGTCGACGGAGCGAGCCGGTCGGCGCTCCGCGACGCTGCAGGATGCACACGAAAAACAACGGGGGAATACCTGTTTTCGGTATCGACTACTTACATCTTGTCATCTCCCGCCTAACGGCGGTCGGGCAAAATCGCTTCGCAACAAAAACGAGCCATGAGGCAAACAGTCATGAAAAAGATCATTCTCGCCGCGGCCACGACGATGTTCGTAGCCGCATGTGCCCAAAACCCCTACACCGGCGAACATGCGAAGACGGCGGGCGGCGCGACGATCGGCGCCGGCGCGGGTGCGATCCTCGGCGGCGTCGCGGCCGGTTCGGGCGACCGCACGAAAGGCGGCCTGATCGGCGCGGCGATCGGTGCGACGATCGGCGGTCTCGTCGGCCGCCAGATGGACAAACAGGAAGCCGAGCTGCGCCAGCAGATGGCCGGCACCGGCGTCGAAGTGCAGCGACAGGGCGACACGATCCGCTTGCAGGCGCCCGAGAACATCACGTTCGACACCAACCGCGCCGACGTCAAACCCCAGTTCCAGCCGGTCCTGGGCCAGCTCGCGCAAAGCATCCAGCAGTATCCGGACACCGTCGTGCAGGTCGAGGGGCACACCGATTCGACCGGCGCCGCGGCCTACAACCAGACCTTGTCCGAGAACCGCGCCGGTGCGGTGCGCAGCTACCTGATCCGCCAGGGCGTCGCCGCGAACCGCCTCGCCGCGGTCGGCTACGGTGCGACGCGCCCGGTCGCCGACAACAGCAGCGTTGCAGGGCGCGCGCAGAACCGGCGCGTCGAAGTGCTGATCGTGCCGACCCAGGCCTCCGCCCAGCAGCAACAGCAACAACAGCAGCCGGCGCCGGGACCGCGCTACTGATCCGCACCACGGCCGCCGCGACCTCACGCGGCGGCTTTCGCCGACGGTCGCGCCCCGAGCATCACCGACACTCGCGCCCCCGGTTTGGATGTTCTCTCACTTCCCCGGCTCAATCATCCAGGGGGCAAGCCGGGGTAAAACGAGCTGCCGATCCGGAGCAGTAAGGTCCGCTCCACGGCAGCGGGGGGATGTGCGAAAGGACGCGCCTCGGCCGAGCGGACTTTCGCCGCGCCCGGCGGACCGCTACGCTAGCGCACTCCCCGGCTCTCCTCCTCCGCCATGCCCTGGTTCGAAGAACATCCGCAACGCCGCCTGCTCAACGACGAAGTCCACGCCCGTCCGCCGGTGCCGCTGGAAACTCCGGAATTCGTCAGCTATCTCGCCTTTCTTCACGTCGAGGACAGCGCGAGCCGCGAAGCGGAGCACCTGAACGACCTCGCCGAGCAACTCGGCCTCGCCGAACCGGACGCATCCACCGGCCACGTGTCGCTCGACGCCGGGGCGTTCCGGCTGCGCTGGGAGCGGCACACCGAGTTTTCGAGCTACACCTTCTTCCACCGCAGCGAAGGCGACGACACGGTCGCGGGCCGGGCCTTGCTCGCGGTGCCGGCCGCGTGGCGCAGCAAGATTCCCGGGCAGCTGATCGTCGCGACGCACGTCGAAGTGCGCGATGCCGACGACGTGCCGCCAGAAACCGTGATCGCGCAGGATGAACACCAGTTCTCGCCGGTCGTCGCGTCGGGCGTCACCGCCGGCGCCGGCTGGGTGCTCACCGACTTCCAGATCGTCGACGGCTTCTCGCGATTCATCGTCTTCAACCGTTCGCTGACGCCGCGCCAGGCGGGCCGGACCGTGCAGCGCCTCGTCGAGATCGAGACCTACCGCGTGATGGCGCTGCTCGCGTTTCCGGTGGCGAAGGAGGTCGGGCGCCTGCTCGCGCGCGCCGAAAACGAGCTCGCCGACCTGACCGACGCGATGGGCCGGTCGACGGCGACCGATGACGAACGCAGCGTGCTCAACCGCCTCACGCGCCTGGCAGCCGACATCGAACGCTCGGTCGCACGGACTTCGTTCCGGTTCGGCGCGGCCGCGGCGTATTACCAGCTCGTGCGCCAGCGCATCGAGGACCTGCGCGAAGTCCGGCTCGACGGCTTTCCGCCGATCCGCGAGTTCATGGACCGCCGCCTCGCTCCGGCGATCGCGACCTGCGCGACGATGGCGCGCCGCCAGGAGGATCTGTCCAGCCGCATCGCGCGCAATTCGCAACTGCTGCGCACGCGGGTCGACATCGAGCTCGAGCGCCAGAACCAGGAACTCCTCGCGCAGATGAACCGTCGCGCCAAGCTGCAGCTACGGCTGCAGGAAACCGTCGAAGGCCTGTCGGTCGTCGCGATCACCTATTACGGCTCGCAGCTCGTGCAATACCTCGCGAAAGGCGGCAAGGATTTCCTCACGCCGGCGACGCCCGAAGTCGTCACCGCGGTGTCGATCCCGATCATCGCCGGCCTCGTCGCGCTCGGGCTGCGGCGGATGCGCCGCCAGCTCGCCGCCGAGGAAGCGGCGCCCGGGCACTGAACAAGCTGGCCTATAATCGCGTTTTGCCCTGAACGAGTCCCGCCGTGGCCCAACCCCTGTTCGAATCCACCATCCAGAGCCTGCCGCTGCTCGGCCGCGGCAAGGTCCGCGACATTTACGCCGTCGACGCCGACAAGCTGCTGATCGTCACCAGCGACCGCTTGTCCGCGTTCGACGTGATACTGCCGGACCCGATTCCGGACAAGGGCCGCGTGCTCACGGCGATGGCTAGCTTCTGGTTCAAGCGGCTCGGTCACATCGTGCCGAACCAGCTTACCGGCATCGACCCGGAATCCGTCGTCGCCGCCGGCGAGCGCGAGCAGGTGCGCGGCCGCGCGCTCGTCGTCAAGCGCCTGAAGCCGCTGCCGATCGAGGCGGTCGTGCGCGGCTACGTGATCGGCTCAGGCTGGAAGGACTACCAGGACACGGGCGCGATCTGCGGCATCACGCTGCCCGCCGGGCTGAAGCAGGCGGCGAAGCTGCCGTCGCCGATCTTCACGCCGGCATCGAAGGCCGACGTCGGCGATCATGACGAAAACATCTCGTTCGGCGAAGCGCAGACACGCTGCTCTGCCGCGCTCACCGACCTCCTAGCCGGCACCGGCAAGAACGGCGCGCAACTCGCCGCGCAAGCCCGCGACGCCGCGATCGCGCTCTACAGCGAAGCCGCGAATTACGCCATCGGGCGCGGCATCATCATCGCCGACACGAAGTTCGAGTTCGGCGTCGATGCGGCCGGCACGCTGCACCTGATCGACGAAGCGCTGACGCCGGATTCATCGCGCTTCTGGCCCGCCGACAGCTACCGCGAAGGCATCAGCCCGCCGAGCTACGACAAGCAGTACGTGCGCGACTACCTCGAAACGCTGACCTGGGGCAAGAAGGCGCCCGGCCCGAACCTGCCGGCCGACGTCATCGCCCGCACCGCGGCGAAGTACCGGGAAGCGTACGAGCGGCTGACCGGGCAGACGCTCGGCTGAGTTCTCCGCGCCCGCTGCCGACGGGCGCGACACGCTGAATCCCCCGGCATCGACCGGGGCAAGCACTCGGAGCCGACGCGCGTCGGCACCCTTTCCGATCCCGGAACGCGGGACGTCGGAGCCGGCTGCGGTTCGACCGGCGACGGGAACCGGCCGCCGTCGTTTGCGGCCCGGCCGCCGTCGTTCGCGGCCCGGCCGCCGTCGTTCGCGGCCCGGCCGCCGTCGTTCGCGGCCCGGCCGCCGTCGTTCGCGGCCCGGCCGCCGTCGTTCGCGGCCCGGCCGCCGTCGCCGGATTCCTCCGCTTCGGCGCGACACCGAAGCGAACCGAAAATTACAAGACGGCGCCCGACGCCGTCGCAGGGGGACACCATGTCATCGCCAGCATCGGGGCGCAACGTCGCGCTCGCGGTCGTCATCGCCGCCTACATCCTGTCGTTCTTCCATCGCTTCGCTCCCGCGGGCATCTCGCAGGACCTCGCGACCGCCTTCCAGACGAACGCCGCGTCGCTCGGCATCCTCGCGGCGACGTATTTCTACGTCTACACGGTGATGCAGATCCCGACCGGCATCCTCGTCGACACGCTCGGTCCGCGCCGCATCCTGCTGCTCGGCGGTCTCGTCGCCGCGGCCGGCAGCGCCCTCTTCGGACTGTCGCCCGACCTGAACCTTGCCCTCATCGGCCGCACGCTCGTCGGGCTCGGCGTTTCGGTCGTGTTCATCGCGATGCTCAAGCTGATCGCACTGTCGTTCGACGAACGCCGCTTCGCGACGATGGTCGGTCTGTCGATGCTCGTCGGCAACCTCGGTTCGGTGCTTGCCGGCACGCCGCTCGCGATGCTCGTCGAAGTCACGTCCTGGCGCGGCGTCTTCGTTGGCGCCGCCGTGCTCTCGGCGCTGCTCGGCGTGGCCTGCTGGCTGTTCATACGCGACGGCAGCGGTACGAAAACCGCGATCGACCGGACGGCGATCCTCGCCGGGCTCGTCGGCGTGCTGAAGAATCGCGAAACCTGGCCCGCGGTGATCGTGAACTTCGGCATCGGAGGCAGCTTCTTCGCGTTCGCCGGGCTGTGGGCGACGCCCTACCTTATGCAGGTCCACGAGATGAGCCGCGTCGTCGCCGCGAACCACCTGTCGCTGTATTTCGCCGGCTTCGCCGTCGGCTGCCTCGCGATGGGCTCGCTGTCGGATCGCCTCGCGCGGCGCAAGCCGGTCCTGACCAGTGCCGGCGTCGTCTATTGCGCGCTGTGGCTGGTCTGGCTTGCCGCGGTGCGCATGCCGGTCGGCGTCAGTTACGGGCTGTTCGGTCTGATGGGTCTCGCGACCGCGGGCTTCGCGCTGACCTGGGCGTGCGCAAAGGAAGTCAATCCCCCGCATCTGTCGGGCATGAGCACCAGCGTCACGAACATGGGCGGCTTCCTCGCCGGCGCCTTGCTGCAGCCGGCGGTCGGCGCGGCGCTCGACCTTGGCTGGGACGGCGCGCTCGTCAATGGCGTGCGCCAGTACTCGGTCGACACCTTCCGCGTCGGCCTCGCACTGCTCGCGGCGGCGGCCTTCACCGGCACGGCCGCCAGCGTGTTCATCCGCGAGACGCGCTGCCGCAACGTGTGGCAACCCCCAGCGGCCGCGCCCCTCGCTAGCGCCGCTCGCTGATCGGCGGCCCGTTCAGCGGCGGAGAGATCGACGACGGATTCCCGCCGTTCGCGAGTGCCGATCCGTTGGCGGGAGCGGAGCCGAGCAGGCCTCCCGTCCGTTGCTCCGGCTGCGTCGAGTCCGTCGACGCCTCAAGCGCGCGCGACGTCCGCACGACGTCGAAAAAAATGACGAAAAGCTACGCTGCGCAACGGCCCCGCCCGAAACCGAACTTCCGCGATCGGCGTTCCTCTAACCACCGCCGACGATTTCGGGTTCGTCATCCGCACCCAGGGTCGCGATGGCACTTCCCGCTCAGAAGGAGGCCGACATGGACAAGCCTTACGGCACACTCGACCGGCATTCCGATCAGCCCCACGTGCGTCCGATCGACATCGGCGATCCGTTCCGCTGGCTGCAGCGGGGCTGGGAGGACATGCGACGGAACCTGCCGGCGAGCGTGAGCTACGGCTTGCTGTTCAGCGGCATCGGCTACTTCATCCTCGCGTATACCAGCGGATTTCCGTATCTGCTCAGCGCGGCGATCTCGGGCTTTCTCCTCGTCGGCCCGCTCGCGGCGGCCGGCCTGTATGAAATATCGCGGCGCCAGGAGGACGGCGACATCATCACCTTCGGGGAATCGCTGCAGGGCTTCCGCGAGCACAGCGCCCACCTGCTGTACTTCGGCGCCTTCCTTGCCTTCGTGCTGCTCGGCTGGGAACGCCTGTCGGCAATCCTGTTCTCGGCCTTCGACGTGCACCACGTCGCGAGCGCCAGTGCCTTCGTGCAGGAGGTACTGCTTTCGGGGCAATACCCGGTGTTCATCGCGTCCTACGTCGTGGTCGGCGGCGTCATCGCCGCGATCGTGTTTTCGCTGTCGGTCGTCTCGGTGCCTCTCCTGATGGACCGCGACATCGACGTCGTGACCGCGATGGCGACCAGCGTGCGCGCGGTCGGGGCGAATCCCGGCGCGATGATCGTCTGGGCCGCGCTCCTCGTCGCGCTGATCGGCATCGGCTTCGCGACGCTCGCCGGCATGATCGTGCTGCTGCCGCTCGTCGGCCACGCGAGCTGGCATGCGTACAAGGACCTGATCGTCTAATGCTGCCCGACTGACGCCGGCCCGCAACCGGCGGTTAGAATCGGAGCGGTCTTCGGACTCGCCCCGCCGCCACCTTCCCACAGGAACAAGAGAACGAGAATGTCCAATCCCCTGCTCGATTTTTCGACCTTCCCCCGCTTCGACGACATCCGTCCGGAGCATGTCGCCCCGGCGATCCGCGAACTCATCGACGAAAACCGCAAGCTGATCGACGAACTCGTCGCCGACCCGGCGCCGCCGACCTGGGCGAACTTCGTGACGCCGATGACCGAGGAAGGCGAACGGCTCGGTCGCGCGTGGGGCATCGTCGGACACATGCACAGCGTCATGGACGTCCCGGAGTGGCGCGAAGCCTATAACGCGATGCTGCCCGAAGTGTCGAGCTTCTTTGCGGAAGTCGGTCAGAACCTCGAGCTGTACGACAAGTACCGGCAACTGCACGACAGCGCCGAGTACGACGCGCTCTCACCGGCGCGCCGGCGCATCATCGACCATGAACTGCGCGACTTCCGGCTGTCGGGCGCGGAACTGCCCGAGGCCGACAAACCGCGCTTCAAGGAAATCCAGGAAGAGCAATCGGCGCTCGCCGCGAAGTTCTCCGAAAACCTGCTCGACGCGACCAACGCCCATGCGGAATGGATCGAGGACGAAGCCGCTCTCGCGGGGCTGCCCGAGGATGCGATCGCCGCCGCCCGCGCCGCGGCCGAGCGGGACGGCCGACCGGGCTGGAAGTTCACGCTGCAGATGCCGGCCTATCTGCCGGTGATGCAGTACGCGGACAACCGCGAGCTGCGCGCACGCATGTACCGCGCGTACGCGACGCGCGCATCCGAGCAGGGCAAGTCCGAGCTCGACAACGGTCCGCTGATCGGCCGCATCCTCGCGCTGCGCGCCGAAGAGTCGAAGATGCTCGGCTACGACAACTTCGCTCAAGTCTCGCTCGTCGCGAAGATGGCGCAATCGACCGACGAAGTGCTCGGCTTCCTGCGCGAACTCGCTCGCAAGGCGAAGCCGTTCGCCGAACGCGACCTCGCCGAGCTGCGGGAATTCGCGCGCAGCGAGCTCGGCATCGAACCGCTGGAGCCGTGGGACGTGGGCTACGCGTCCGAAAAGCTGCGCGAAGCGCGCTATGCGTTCTCGGACCAGGAGGTGAAACAGTACTTCCCCGAACCGAAAGTGCTCGAAGGCCTCTTCGACGTGATCCGCGCCCTGTACGGCGTCGACATCGTCGCCGACGAGGCGCCGACGTGGGACCCGAGCGCGCGCTTCTTCCGCATCGACAAGGACGGTACGACCGTCGGCCACTTCTACCTCGATCTGCACGCGCGCGAAACCAAGCGCGGCGGCGCGTGGATGGATTCGGCGCGGAGCCGCCAGGTCGGCCCGCGCGGCACGCAGACGCCGATCGCCTACCTGGTCTGCAACTTCCCCGGCCCGGTCGGCGGCAAGCCCGCGACCTTCACGCACGACGACGTGCTGACGCTGTTCCACGAATGCGGCCACGGTCTGCACCACCTTTTGACGCGCGTCGACGACCTCGCCGTGTCCGGCATTCACGGCGTCGAGTGGGACGCGGTCGAACTGCCGAGCCAGTTCATGGAAAACTTCTGCTGGGAATGGGACGTGCTGTCCGGGATGACGTCGCACGTCGATACCGGTGCGGCGTTGCCGCGCGAACTCTTCGACAAGATGATCGCGGCGAAGAACTTCCAGAGCGGGATGCAGATGGTGCGTCAGCTCGAGTTCTCGCTGTTCGACCTGCGGCTGCACAGCGAAGTCGATGCCGCTTCCGGGCCGGTGCCGATCGAGCGCGTGATGGCGCTGCTCGCCGAAGTCCGGCGCGAAGTCGCGGTGATCATCCCGCCGGAATGGCATCGCTTTCCGCACAGCTTCTCGCACATCTTCGCCGGCGGCTACGCGGCGGGCTACTACAGCTACAAGTGGGCGGAGGTGCTGTCGGCGGATGCGTTCGAAGCCTTCGAGGAAGCCGGCGCCGGCAAAGGGTCGCTACTCGACCGGGATACCGGCGAGCGCTTCTGGCGCGAGATCCTCGCCGTCGGCGGCAGTCGGCCGGCGATCGAATCGTTCAAGGCCTTCCGCGGCCGCGAGCCGCGCGTCGACGCTCTGCTGCGCCATAACGGCATGGTGACCGCCTGAGTCGTGCCCGGGCGCTGGCCGATGGCTCCCCGGAAAGTCCGCCTAAAGGAAGGTGGCCTTGCCCTGGAGCACGCGGTCCTGCACCCGGCCCGGAACGCCGCGTTCGATCATGTTCATCTTGGCGTTCGCATGATCGCCGCCCCGCGCGAGATACTCGATGATCTCGCCGACGTACTGGCGCATGAGCCAATCCACGCGCATGTCGAGTCCAGCGTGCGCCATGTTGTCCTCCGTTACTGTTCGGCAATGCCCGCCCGCGGGCGGCGTCTCCGGGAGTAAAGCCAGTTCCGTGCCAAAGGGGCGATAACATGGGCGATAGCGACGATTTCCGCCCCAGGGGCCAGCGTAGCTCGAACGACGCGCCGATACTGTAAAAATTACCGACAACTTCTTGATCCCCGACGAAATGAAAATTGCGACCTGGAACGTCAACTCCCTGAAAGTCCGGCTGCCGCACGTGCTCGACTGGCTCGCCGCAAACGGGCCCGAGGTGCTGTGCCTGCAGGAACTCAAGATGGAGGACAAGGGCTTTCCCGTCGCCGAACTCGAAGCGGCCGGATACCGTTGCGCGTACAGCGGACAGAAGACCTACAACGGCGTCGCGATCCTGAGCCGTAGCGCGCCGCGCGACATCGTCGTCGGCATTCCGGGGCTCGACGACGAGCAGAAGCGCGTCCTCGCGGCGACCGTCGACGGCGTACGGATCATCTGCGCCTACTTTCCGAACGGCCAAGCCGTCGGCTCCGAGAAATTCGAATACAAGCTGCGCTGGCTCGCCGCGCTGACGGAGTGGCTGCGGACCGAGCTGAGCGCACACGAGAAGCTCGTGCTCACCGGCGACTTCAACATCGCGCCCGAAGATCGCGACGCTCATCCGAAATGGACCGACGACATCCACGTGTCGCCGCCGGAACGCGCGGCGTTCGCGGCGCTGACCGAGCTCGGCCTGTGCGACGCGTTCCGGCTTTTCCCGCAGGACGAGGGCAGCTACTCGTGGTGGGATTACCGGATGGGCGCGTTCCGCCGCAACTTCGGCCTGCGGATCGACCACATCCTGGTGTCGCCCGCGCTGCGCGACGCGTGTCTGGCGTGCTCCATCGACAAGGCGCCGCGCAAGCTCGAACGGCCCTCGGACCACGCGCCGGTGATGGTCGAACTCGATCGTCGGTGCCTGCCGGCGCCCGCGGAACAGCCGCTATGACTCGCCAGGAGGAAGTGCTCACACGCCTCGCGGAATGCTACCCGGTAATGGCCGCGCTGCCCGCGTCCGCGCAGCAGCGCCTGCTCGAAACCGCACATTGGACGCGCGTACCCGCCGGCGGCCTGCTCTTCGACGATCACCAGAGCTGCGAAGGTTTCCCGTTCGTCATCGAAGGGTCGGTGCGCGTCGTCAAGTCCGCGCCGAACGGGCGCGAGCTGCCGCTGTATCGCGTCGCGCCGGGCGAAACCTGCATCATCTCGTCGTCCTGCCTGCTCGGGCACGAGGCCTACAACGCGCGCGGCATCGCCGAAGCCGACACCTTGCTGATGCTGTTGCCGAAGAGCGAGTTCGATGCGCTGCTCGCCGAGCCGGCGTTCCGGGATTTCGTGTTCCATCTCTTCGCCGATCGCATCGCCGACCTGATGCAGCTCGTCGAGGAAGTCGCGTTCCACCGCCTCGACCAGCGACTCGCCGCGCTGTTGCTCGGCAAGGGACGCGTCCTGCACGTCACGCATCAGCAACTCGCCGACGAGCTCGGCAGCGTGCGTGAGTTCGTCAGCCGCCTGCTGAAGGGCTTCGCCGCGCAGGGGCTCGTCAAACCGTCGCGCGAACAGATCGAGATCCTCGACGCGGCGGGACTGCGGCGGGTCGCGAGCGGAAGCCGCGACAGCTGATGCTCATCTCGGCCGATGCGCAGCAACAAGCGATCGCCGAGCGACGGCGTTCCGCCCCGTGGCGTCTTCTTGGGCGATCGCCTGTGTAACCGGGGTTACAGACGCCGCCTGTCCCGAGTGCTGAAATCCCTCCGTACCCACTCATGGACGGAGAAGATCATGACCTCGAACGTTGGCGGCATCGACAAGGTGCTTCGCATCCTCGCCGGAATCACATTGCTGATCCTCGCGACTCTCGGCATCGGCACGCCGTGGACCTGGATCGGCATCGTCCCGCTCGCGACCGGCCTCCTCGGCTGGTGCCCGGCTTATTCGATCTTCGGCGTCAAGACCTGCCCGATGAAGAAGGCCTGACACGTCCGCCTCCGCAGCGCGAGCGACAATTCAGGAATCCGGAAATTCGAAGATCCGGAAATCCGGGAATCCGGGAATCCGACGAGTTTTCGCCGCGCGGGCGCCGCGATCGCCAGCTCGATACCTTACTCGCGGCCGGCCGCGGAAAGCTTCGCCGCGACGTGGTTCGCGATCGCGACATAGTCGGCGACCGTCAGCCGCTCGCCGCGCAGCCCCGGGTCGAGCCCGAGCGCGGCAAAATCGGCCTCGTCGAGATGCTCGCGCAGCGTGTTGCGCAGCGTTTTGCGCCGTTGGCCGAACGCCGCGGCGACGATGCGCTCGAGCAGTGCCTCGTCCGTCGCGGTCAGCGCCTCGGGCGGCAGCGGCACCATACGCACGATGCTCGACGTGACCTTCGGCGCGGGACGGAACGCGCCGGGCGGCACGTCGAACAGCCGACCCATCCGGAAGCGGTATTGCAGCATCACCGAGAGCCGGCCGTAATCCTCGGTGCCCGGCTCGGCGACCATGCGCATCACGACTTCCTTCTGCAGCATGAAGGTCATGTCCCGAACCTGCGCCGCGAAGCCGGCGAGGTGGAACAGCAGCGGCGTCGAGATGTTGTACGGCAGGTTGCCGACGACCCGCAGCGGCGCGCCGAGCGTGCCGAAATCGAACTTCAGCGCGTCGCCCTCGTGGATCGTCAGCCGTTCCGGGGAGTAGCGCTCGTGCAGGCGGGCGATCAGATCGCGATCGATCTCGACGACATGCAGATGCCCGAGGCGCTCGACGAGCGGGTCGGTCATCGCGCCGAGGCCCGGACCGATCTCGACGACGGTTTCGCCCGCGACCGGCCGGATCGCGTCGATGATCTTGCGGATGATGTTGGGATCGGACAGGAAGTTCTGGCCGAAGCGCTTGCGCGCGCGATGTTCACTCATGAACGGGCTCTGGTTGTTCGTTACGGGCGGAGGGGCCGCCAGCCCGGGGTCGCGGTTCGGACCGCTACGGCGCGGCGTGTGCGCGCAAGGCCTCAGGAAGCGGCCTCGGCCATGCCGGTCGCGAGCTCCACGGCCGCGAACAGGCTGCCCGGGTCGGCACGGCCGGTGCCGGCGAGATCGAGCGCGGTGCCGTGGTCGACGGACGTACGGATGATCGGCAGCCCCAGCGTGACATTGACGCCGCCGCCGAAGCTCGCGTGTTTGAGCACCGGCAGGCCCTGGTCGTGATACATCGCCAGCACCGCGTCCCCTTGCGCGAGCGTGTGCGGCACGAACAGCGTGTCGGCGGGCAACGGGCCGACGAGGCACATCCCCGCCGACCGCAGCTTGTCGAGCACCGGCGCGATGACGTCGATTTCCTCCCGCCCCATGTGCCCGCCTTCACCGGCGTGCGGGTTCAGTCCGGCGACCAGGATGCGCGGGGCAGCGAGCCCGAAGCGTCCGACGAGGTCCGCGTGCAGGATACGCAGCGTGTCCTCGAGCACCTCCCGCGTGATCGCGGCGGGCACCGCGGCGAGCGGCAGATGCGTCGTCGCGAGCGCTACCCGCAGCCCGCCGCCGACCAGCATCATGACGACCCGGGGTGTGCCGGTGCGCTCGGCGAAATATTCGGTGTGCCCGCTGAACGGCACCCCGCCGTCATTGATCACGCCCTTGTGCACCGGCGCGGTGACGACACCGGCGAACTCGCCGCCGCGGCAGCCGTCGAGCGCGCGGTCGAGCAGCGCGAGCACATAAGGCGCGTTGGCGACATCGAGCCGGCCGGGCACCGCGGGCGCGCCGAGCGGCACGTGCAGGACTTCGACAACACCCTCCGGAGCGGGGACACCGCGCTTGAATGGGCGCACCTCCGCGACACCGGCCGCACGCTCGCGCACCAGCCCGATATCGCCGAGCACGACGAGCCGGGCTCGCCATGCGCGCGACGCGAGCTGCGCGCAGAGCTCCGGCCCGACGCCAGCCGGTTCGCCGCTCGTGATCGCGAGGACCGGACGGGGGCGCACGCGCCTACTCCTTCTCCGTGCGGTATTCGACGTAGGTGCGATCGCGCAGCTGACGCAGCCAGTCCTCGTAGGCCTCGTCGGACTTGCGCTCGCGCAGCGCGTTGCGGGCGCCGTTGCGCTTGCGCTCGTCGGTGACGTCCTGCACGCGCCGCGCGTCGACCTTGATCAGGTGCCAGCCGAACGGCGAGCGCACCGGCGCGCTGACTTCACCCGGCTGCAATGCGTTCATCACGCGCTCGAATTCCGGCACGGTGTCGCCCGGATTCAGCCAGCCGAGGTCGCCGCCTTTCGCCGCGGACATGTCGGCCGAGTTCGCTTTCGCGAGCTCGCCGAAGTCGGCGCCGTTGACGATCCGTTCGCGCAGCGCGACGAGCCGGCTCTCGGCGTCGCTGTCGCTGATGATCTCGGACGTGCGGATCAGGATGTGGCGCGCGCGCGTCTGTTCGAGCTGCTGCTGATCCCCAGCGCCACCGCCGCGCTTGTCGACGAGCTTGACGATATGCAGGCCTGCGGCGCTGCGCATCAGCGGCGACACTTCGCCGGGCTGCAGCTTGCGGACCACGTCGGCAAACATCGCCGGCAGGCGGTCGCGGCCGCGCCAGCCGAGTTGGCCGCCGTTCATCGCGTCGGGCGCATCGGAGTTCGCCGCCGCGAGGCGGCCGAAGTCTTCGCCGCTGCGCAACCGCGCGACGACGTTTTCGGCGCGTGCGGACAGGCGCGCGAGCTGCTGTGGCGTCGCGCCTTCCGGGACGCGCATCAGGATGTGCGCGACGAGGAATTCCTCGCCGGACATCGCGTCGGGATTGTTCGCGAGAAAGTTGTCGACTTCCGCGTCGGTGACCACGATGCGGCCATCGACCTCGCGCTCGCGCAGGCGCGACAGCAGAATTTCGGTGCGGATCTCGTTGCGGAAGCGGTCCCAGCCGATGCCGTCCTTCTCGAGCGCCGCACGCAGGTCCGCCTGGTTGAGCTTGTTGTTCTCGGCGATGCGGGAGATCGCGCGTTCGAGGGTCGCATCATCGACTTGCAGCGAGGTCTCGCGCGCGAACTGGATCTGCGCGCGCTCGAGGACCAGGCGCTCGAGGAGCTGCTTTTCGAGCACTTCGGCCGGGGGCAGCGGCGTGCCCTGGCGGTTGAGCTGGTGCATCGCCTGCTGCACCCGCTCACGCAACTCGAGCGTCGTGATGACCTCGTCGTTGACGATCGCGACGATGCGATCGACTTCGACGTTCTTCGCCGGGGCGGCCGATGTTGCGGGCACGCTAGGCGTCGGCTCCGCCTGCACGGACTGCGCGAGTTTGAGGCGTGCCGGCTCGGCTGCGGACGCGACGAAAGGCAGGGTCGCGCACCAAAGACCGGCGGTAAGGGCGAGGCTGACACGCGGGGAAATTCGTTTCATGGTTTCCAGGAAGAAATGTTGCGGCGTTGCGCTGTTCAGTAGGCGCCGAAGACGCGGTTACCGACGGGCTCGTTGATCTTGCCATAGCCCGGCACGCTGCGCCGGAGCAGGTTGATCGGACTCGATCCGACGCTCGCGAGGCCGTTGAGTTCAAGCTGCACGAAGATCGCCTGGGTCACGTCGTCCGGGTTCGTCGCGAAGCGATGGACCGCGGTGCGCAACGCCCAGCAACCGCCGTCGTATTCGAGACCGGCGATCGTTTCGGTGATGCGGCTCTCCTTCAGCGAGCGGGTCACGCGCGCAACGCCGTACCAGTTGCGCCCGAGCGGCCACTGACCGGATACGTCGACGTCCTCGAAGCCCGCGGCGGTGACGCCGGTGAGGACGTCGCGACGTGAATAGCGGTAGCGGACGTTCAGCGCCTTCGCGTAAGCCGGCTGATAGCGAACGCCGAAGTTGAAGCGCTCGGTCCAGCTGTCGTTCGGGTTGTACTGCCACGCCGATTCGATCGACGAAGTCTGCGTGACGCGGCCGCTGAACGCGGCGAGGACATCGGCCCGCCGGCCGGTGCGAGGAATCTCGCCCGGCATCGTGACCTCCTGATCCCGGAGGTAATACCGCTGCCCCACCGTCGCGCGCATGCGCTCGGCGCCGGTCTCCGGGTCGATCAGCCGCGACGTCACGGCGGCGGTGATCTGGTTCGCATCGGCGATGCGGTCGCCGCCCGAATACAGGTTCTCGGAGAAGATCTGCGCGAAGCCGAAGTCGTAGCGTGCGGTATCGAAAATCGGAATATCGCTCTGATCTTCGTGCGGCACGTTCACGTAATAGATCCGCGGCTCGAGCGTCTGCAGGTAGCCTTGGCCGAAGTAGGTCGTGTCGCGCTCGAAGTTCAGCCCGGCGTCGAGCGTGAAGATCGGCAGCGAGCGGGTGATCGAATCCTTCAATCCGGCCTCATGCTGCGGACGGTCGAGTTCGTATTGCGTGTGATGCACGCCGATCTTCGGCGTCACGTAGTAACCGGCCCGCTCGAACGGCAGCGCGACCTGCGGATAGAGCGTGAACCGGCTGCCGGTGTTGAGCTCTTTTTCCGGATGGTCGAACTGCACATACTCGCCGCGGAACGCGAAAGTGGTGCCGAGCGGCAGGTCGTTGCGGTTCGCGTTGAGCAGCAATTGCGGCAGGCGGCGATAGGGTTCGACCGGCTTAACGAGCTCGTCGGTCACCAGCGTCTGGTAGCTCTGCACGAGCGCGGACGCGCTCCACCAGTCGCTCGGTGCGTAGGTCAGCCGGCCTTCGCGCAACAGGTTCACCTTCGACGACATCGATACGTTCGAGCTCAGGTCCTCGAAGTACTCGTCGTCGGATACGGCATTGAGATCGATCGAGCCGAAGAGGCCCGGCGCGATGACCTGCTGGTGCTGCAACGCGCCGAGCGTACGCTCCTCCCCGGTGACGCGGTCCCTCGGCATCCATTCGACCTGGAGCTCGCCCGAATACCCCGGCGTGAGATAGCGGAACTCGTTCGAGAGCTGCACGCCGCGCCGTCCCATGAAGCGCGGCGCGATCGTCATGTCGTAGTTCGGCGCGATGTTCCAGTAGTACGGCACCGACACGTCGACGCCGACCTTGTTGGACACGCCGTAACTCGGCATCAGGAAACCGGACTGCCGCTGCCCGACGAGCGGGAATTCCGCCCACGGCCACCAGAAGATCGGCGTGTCCTTGAAGATCATCGACGCGCCGCGTGCAGTTCCGACTTCGCGGTCGTAATCGAGTTGCAGGTCGCGCGTCCTGAGGTACCAGTCGGGGTCGTCGGGCTTGCACGTGGACCAGGTCGCATTTTTCAGCCGGTACTGGTTTTCGCCTTCGAAGTACATCGTGTCGGCATGCCCGCTGCCCTCGATCACGCGCGGCGCTTCGCCGGGCGTCGTCGACTCGGACTGGCGCGACAGGCTGTACTGCGGCGACGCGAATTCGCCGACCTGATCGGTGATTTTCAGTCGGGCGTCGGGCCCCGAGATCACCGTCGTGCCCTGCTCGAGGCGGACGTTGCCGTGCGCCTCGGCCTCGTCGGTGACCTCGCGATATACGAGACGGTCGCCGGTCAGCACGACGTCTTCGCGCCGCAGTTCGGCACTGCCCTCGGCGACGAGCTCGACGCTGCGCGTGCCGTAGATCCGGTCGGCGGTGATGTCGGTCGCGCCGGGGGCGAGCGCAGCACGATCGGTCGCGGGCGGCGCCGTTCCGTCGGTCGGAGCGGGAGCGGCGCCGGGGGCTCGCGCGGACGCTGGTGCCGCGCCGGCGGGCGCTCCAGGTGCGGGCGACGACGGGCGGGCGGCGGCAGGCGAACCGCTGCCAGCCGGCGCTTCCTGCTCCGGAGGTTTCGTCTCGACGCCCGGCCGCGGACGACTCTTGATCAGGTCGGGCGAAATCACGAGCGGCGGCAGTCCGGCGGCGATGGACGGAGCCGAAAGACAGCAGATCAGCAGCGGAATCAGTCGCAGCCGGGTTCTCAATTCCGTTTCGCGCAAACGTCTTCCCCTGTCATGAACATTGTTCGCCCGACGGTGCCCGGCACGGTCGCGGCCTTTGTTAAACTCGCGGATTTTACACGAAGCCTCGCGGAGAACCCGGTGCAAAGACTCGCCCGACTGAATGACTGGCTGACTGCGCAGTTGCCCGGAAAGCATTTCGAGCTCGCACCCGCCTCGGCCGACGCGAGCTTCCGGCGCTATTTCCGCGTGCGGCTCGCGGAAGACGGCAGCACGCGGATCGTGATGGACGCGCCGCCCGAGCACGAGGACACGCGGCCATGGCTGAAAGTCGCCGAGCTCTTCGGCGCCGCCGGCGCGCATGTGCCCGAAGTGCTCGCGCAAGACCCGGAACAAGGCTTCCTGCTGCTGTCGGACCTCGGCAGCACGACATACCTCGCCGCGCTGAACCCCAACAACGCGGCACATCTCTACGCCGACGCGCTCGGCGCGCTGATCGCGATCCAGAAGACGAGCCGCCCCGGTGTGCTGCCGGAGTATTCGCGCGAGTTGCTGCGGCGCGAGCTGATGCTGTTCCCGGAGTGGTACGTCGCGCGCCACAAGGGCGTCACGCTCGACGAGCGCGAACGGCAAACGCTCGACACCGTTTTCGACCGCATCCTCGCGGTGAACCTCGCCGAGCCGCAGGTCTTCGTGCACCGCGACTACCATTCGCGCAACCTGATGTACCTCGCCGACGGCGCGAATCCGGGCATCATCGACTTCCAGGACGCGGTCTTCGGCCCGCTGACCTACGACCTCGCGTCGCTATTCAAGGACGCCTACATCCGCTGGGAAGAGGATTTCACGCTCGACCTCCTCGCACGCTACTGGGAGGCGGCGCGCAAGCTCGGCCTGCCGGTGCGCGCGGACTTCTCGGATTTCCACCGCGATTACGAGTGGATGGGCGTGCAGCGCCACATCAAGGTGCTCGGCATCTTCGCGCGCCTCGCCCACCGCGACGGCAAGGACGGCTATCTCGCCGACATGCCGCTGGTGATGGACTACCTGCGGCGCGCGTGCAAGCGCTACCGCGACCTCACGCCGCTGCTGCGGCTGCTCGACCGGCTCGACCCGGAGCCCGTCGAAGTCGGCTACACGTTCTGATGCGCGCGATGATCCTCGCCGCCGGGCGCGGCGAACGGATGCGCCCGCTGACCGACACCTGCCCGAAGCCGCTGCTCGAAGCCGGGGGCAAGCCGCTGATCGTGTGGCATATCGAGCGGCTGCGCGACGCCGGCTTCGACGCGATCGTCATCAACCACGCCCACCTCGGCGCGATGATCGAGGCCGCGCTCGGCGATGGCCGGCAGTTCGGCGTGCAGATCCGCTATTCGGCCGAGCGCGAGGCGCTCGAAACCGCCGGCGGCATCCGCCAGGCACTGCCGCTGCTCGGCGACGCACCCTTCCTCGTCGCGAACGGCGACATCTTCTGCGACATCGATCTCGCGGCGCTGCGCAGCGCCGGCGAGTCGGTCGCACCGGCCGGCGACCTCGCGCTGCTGGCGATGGTTCCGAATCCGCCGCATCATCCGGCCGGCGACTTTCGCCTCGACGCCGGCCGACTCACACGCGTCGGCGAACTGCGGCTCACGTTCTCCGGCCTCGGCGTCTATCACCCGTCGCTCTTCGCCGGGATCGCGCCGGGGGCGAAGGCGCCGCTCGCGCCGCTGCTGCGCGACGCAATGGACGCCGGCAAGGTCGGCGGCTTGCTCCACGCGGGTTACTGGCTCGACGTCGGCACGCCGGCCCGGCTCGCGGAACTCGACCAGCACTTGCGCTCGGCGGCCGAACGTGCGGACCATGCGCGGGTCGAACCCGGAAAACAACAGCCATGACCTCCCCGATGAAGACACCCGCAGAGAACCCCGGCTTCGACCTCGCGCCGTTCCGCGTCCGCCGCGAAAGGCTGCTCGCACGCATGGCGGCGCTCGGCGGCGGCATCGCCGTGCTGCCGACCGCGCCGGAATGCACGCGCAACCGCGACACCCATTACCCGTTCCGCTTCGACAGCTATTTTCACTACCTCACCGGCTTCGGCGAGCCCGAAGCCGTCGTCGTGCTGGTCGCCGACGACAAGCCCAAGAGCATCCTGTTCTGCCGCACGAAGGACGAGGAGCGCGAGATCTGGGACGGTTACCGCTTCGGGCCGGATGCAGCACGCGAGCGCTTCGGCTTCGACGAAGCCTGGACGATCGGCGACTTCGACGCGCGCTTCGCCGACCTCCTCGCGAACCGTCCGACGCTGTGGTGCGGGCTCGGCTACGACACCGATTGGGACGCGCGGCTGATGCGAGGCCTCAACACGGTGCGCGCGAACGCGCGCGCTGGCGCGGTGCCGCCGCATTCGATCCGCGACGTGCGCGCCGAACTCGACGAGATGCGGCTCGTCAAGGACGAGACCGAGCTCGCGGTGATGCGCCGCGCCGGCGCGATTTCGGGCGATGCCCATCGGCGCGCCATGGCGGCAACGCGGCCGGGCCGCTTCGAGTACGAGATCGAGGCCGAGCTGCTGCATGCGTTCCGCTGCGCCGGCAGCCAGTCGCCCGCCTACCCGTCGATCGTCGCGAGCGGCGCGAACGCCTGCGTGCTGCATTACATCGACAACGGCTGTCGCATGAGCGACGGCGACCTGCTGCTGATCGACGCCGGCTGCGAGCTCGACGGCTACGCGTCCGACATCACGCGCACTTTCCCGGTCAACGGCCGCTTCAGCGCCGCCCAGCGCGACATCTACGAGCTCGTGCTCGCGGCGCAAGCGGCCGCGAAGGAAGCGATCTTCCCCGGCGCGACCTGGAACGAACCCCACGACGCAGCGGTCCGCGTCCTCGCCCGCGGACTGATCGACCTGAAACTCCTCGCCGGCAGCGGCGACGCCGTCGTCGAACAGGGTCTCTACCGACGCTTCTACATGCATCGCACCGGCCACTGGCTCGGCCGCGACGTTCACGACGCCGGCGAATACAAGCGCGACGGCGACTGGCGCCCTCTCGAACCGGGCATGGTGCTGACCGTCGAGCCGGGGTGTTACATCCCCGCGGCCGAGGACGTGCCCGAAGCATTTTGGAATATCGGCGTGCGCATCGAGGACGACGCCGTCGTCACTGCCGGCGGCTGCGAGTTCATCACCGACACCGCGCCGCGCTCGGTCGCGGAGATCGAAGCGGTGATGCGCGAAGCGCGCGAGCGCGACACCCCTGTCGGCAACTCTGCCGCGCAAGAGGACCGCAATGCCGCAGCATGACCTGCTGATCGTCGGCGCCGGCCCCGTCGGCCTCGCGCTTGCGCTCGCGCTGAAAGACAGCGGGCTCGGCATCGTGCTCGTCGATGCCCGGGCACGCGCTGCCGTGCTCGCCGACCCGCGCATCCTCGCGCTCGCGCATGGCACGCGCCTGACGCTCGAGCGCCTCGGCGTCTGGGACGAACTCCCCGCGACGGCTATCCGCACGATCCACGTCTCGCAGCAGGGCGGCTTCGGCCGCACGCTGTTGCAGGCGGAGGACTACGGCGTCGACGCGCTCGGCTATGTCGCGCCGGCAGGTGCGCTCGCAGGCGCGCTGCGGGTCGCGGTCGAGCGCGCCGGCATCCCCGTGGTCGACGAAACGGAAGTCGTGGCGCTGAATCCGGCCGCCGGACAAGTCGTCGCGAGCCTGGCGGGCAGCGGCGCGTCGGCGCACGACGGCAGCCTGGGCGCGAAGCTCGTCGCTTGCGCCGAGGGCGGGCTGAAAGGCGCGGAACCGGACATCGTCGAGCACGACTACTGGCAGCACGCGCTGATCGCGCGCCTCGGTGTCGCGAACGGGCACGGCGGCGTCGCGTTCGAGCGCTTCACGCCGGAAGGACCGATCGCGCTGCTGCCGCACGAGGGACATTTCGCGCTGGTCCACGTCGTTGCACCGGAGCGTGCGACCGAGCTGCTCGCGCTCCCCGACGCCGCGTATGTCGAGCTCGTGCAGCAGCGCTTCGGCAACCGGGTGCGGCTGACCACCGTCGCCGACCGTCTGCGCTACCCGCTGCTGCTGCGCTACCGCCGCGATCCGATTGGCGCGCGCACGGTCTGGCTCGGCAATGCCGCGCAGACGCTGCACCCGGTCGCCGGCCAGGGGTTCAATCTCGCGCTGCGCGACGTCTTTGCACTCGCACAGACGCTGCAGGACCATCCCGGCGACCCCGGCACAGCGGCGACACTCTCCGCGTATCGCGACAACCGCCGCCTCGATCGCTTCGGCGCGATCCGTTTCACCGACGCTCTGGTGCGGATCTTCAGCAACGACCTCGAATTCGTGCGCGCCGCCCGCGGCGCCGCACTGTTCGCGCTCGACGCGGTTCCGCCGCTGCGCCACTTCGTCGCCCGCCGCATGATGTTCGGCGCCCGCGCGTGGCCGTGATCGGCAGCGTCCGCCAGTAGGCGCGCTGCGATCTGAAACACGCCGCGGGCGCTGCCGCACACGCCCCCACCTGGCCGGCCGGGCGCCCGTCGCCCCCCGCTCTTGACGCACCCGCCCCGCCGTCGCGCGCCGGCGGAAGTACGTCACGCCGTCAATTCCGCCGAACGGTCGTAACGTTTTGTTTCCGGATATGATTCGCCCCGCCGATCTCCCGGCATCCCGGTTTTCCTCATGAACAAGCACATGCGAATCCGCTACAAGATCACGCTCGCAGTCGGTGTCGCCATCACCACCGTGCTCGTCGCGATGGCGATGTTCTACACGCGCTTCCAGGAGCAGTCCGTGCTGCGGCAGAACGAGCGGACGATGCAGAAACTCACCGAGAGCGTCGCGCAGGGGCTGCAGGCGGTGATGCTCGCAGGCTCCGCGGACATCGCCGAATCGTATGCCGATCGCCTCAAGACCGTCAGCGACGTCATCGACTTCCGCATCCTGCGCAAGAACGGCAACGAGGCATTCCGCGACAACGAGACGATCGCGAAGGTCAATCGCCGGCGCGGCGAGGAGAGCTTCGCGCCGCGGGACACCGAAATGGAGGTGCCGGTCCTCGCGGCCGACGACCCGAATCTGCACACGACGATCGAGAGCGGCAAAGCCGTGCCGGTGTACGACCGGGACGCGGACGGCAACCGCATACTGACCTTTCTCGCGCCGATCAAGGCGATCGAGTCATGCAGCCGTTGCCACGGCAGCGGCGAAGCGGTGCGGGGCGTCATCAAGCTCACGACTTCGCTCGCGTCGGTCGAGCGCGACATTCTCGAACTGCGGCAATATTCGCTCGGCGGGCTCGCCCTCGGCCTGATGGCGACGATGCTCCTCACCGGCTACATGCTCGGCCGCATCGTCGTCAACCCGCTCGAAAAAGTCATGGCGGCGATGGGCCGCGTCTCGGGCGGCGACCTCGATCACCAGGTGCCGATCGACAGCCGCGACGAGCTCGGCCGCATGGCGAGCAGCTTCAACCGGATGACCTACGAGCTGAAGACCTCGTACGACGGGCTGCGCCGCGAGCAGGACAAGTTGACGACGATCATCCACGGCGCCGGCGAAGGCATCGTCGTCACCGACGGCAGCGGCAAGGTCGTGCTGGTGAATCCGGCCGCCGAGCGTCTGCTCGAAAAATCCGCGTGCCAGATCATCGGCGAAGGTTTCGAGCATCTCATCGACGACCCCGAAGCGATGCGCACCTGGCTCGCGCAGGAAGCGCACGAAGGGCCGGCGACCGCGGCCTACAAGGGCCGCACCTTCCATGTCTACGCCTCGACGATCCTCGGCACCGATGCGCATGTCGTCGGGTCGGCGGCGCTGCTGCGCGACATCACCGAGGAAAAGCGACTCGAAGAGGAACTGCGCCGGCTGTCGACGACCGACGGCCTGACATCCCTCTACAACCGCCGGCATCTCGACGAAACGCTGAACACCGAATATCACCGCGCGATCCGCACGCACACCCCGCTCGCGGTGGTGATGTTCGATATCGATCACTTCAAGAAATTCAACGATACCTACGGGCACGATCAGGGCGACCGCGTGTTGCAGGCGGTCGCGCACAACTTCCGCGATGCGTTGCGCAAATACGATCTCGCATGCCGTTACGGCGGCGAAGAGTTCGTCGGCATCCTGCCGAACACGACGCTGGAAGGCGCCTACTGCGTCGCCGAACGGCTGCGCGCCGACATCGAGGACAGCGAAGTGGACGGGCTGAAAGTCACGATCAGCCTCGGCGTCGCCGCCTTTCCCGAAATCGCCATCGGATCGGCGGACGAACTCGTCGAGGCGGCCGACCGCGCGCTGTACGAATCGAAGGCAAACGGTCGGAACCGGACGACGCGCGCCGCGCCGCTGCCGTCCGCGGTAACGGCGTGAACCTCCACGGCACGTGCATACGTGGGATGCCTCCCCGTGATGCATTCGGCGACGACCGGGCATTGGGCTGCTCGGTCGTCGCGGCATGGGGTAAAATGCCGCCTCTTCCCCGAACACCCTACCCCTCGATGCAGTACGCCGGCTTCTCCCTGCGCAACAATCTCTTCGTCGCCCCGATGGCCGGAGTCACCGACCGGCCGTTCCGGCAGCTGTGCAAGAAGCTCGGCGCCGGCGTCGCCGTGTCCGAGATGGTGACCTCGAACTCGCTCCTCTACGGCAGCGCCAAGACGCGCCGTCGCGCGAACCACGAGGGGGAAGTCGATCCGATCTCGGTGCAGATCGCCGGCGCCGATCCGAAGATGATGGCCGACGCGGCGCGCTACAACGCCGACAACGGCGCGCAGATCATCGACATCAACATGGGTTGCCCGGCGAAAAAGGTCTGCAACGTCATGGCAGGCTCGGCGCTGATGCAGGACGAGCCGCTCGTCGCGCGCATCCTCGAGGCGGTCGTCGCCGCGGTGCCCGACACCCCCGTGACGCTCAAATTCCGCACGGGCTGGAACCGCGAGCACCGCAACGCGCCGACGATCGCCCGCATCGCCGAAGCCTCCGGAATCCGCGCGATCGCGATCCATGGCCGCACCCGCGCCGACCAGTACATGGGCGACGCCGAATACGACACGATCGCGCACGTGAAGTCGCTGGTAAACATCCCGGTGATCGCCAACGGCGACATCACGTCGCCCGAAAAGGCGAAGTACGTGCTCGACTACACCGGCGCCGACGGCGTGATGATCGGCCGCGCCGCGCAGGGCCGGCCGTGGATCTTCCGCGAGATCGAACATTTCCTCGCGACCGGCGAGCTGCTTCCGCCGCCGCTCGTGGCCGAGATCCTGGACGTCTGCCGGGCGCATCTGGCGGACCTGTACGCGTTCTATGGCGAGGAAACCGGCGTCAAGATCGCGCGCAAGCACATCTCCTGGTACACCAAGGGCCTCGTCGGCTCGGCCGCTTTCCGCCGCGCGATGAACCAGCTCTCCGACGTGCGCGAACAACTCGACGCGGTCGAGGAATTCTTCGGCCGCCTCGCGGAGCAGGACGCGCGCCTGCTGTATGAAGAAGACATTGCGCAGGAACTCGCAGCATGACCCGCCCGAACGAGATCGCCGAGTCGATCCGCCGCACTCTCGACCAGTATTTCCGTGATCTGGACGGCGAAAAGCCGGCCGCGATCTACGAGATGGTGATCCGCAACGTCGAGCGCCCGATGCTCGAATTCGTCCTCAACCAGGCCAACGGTAACCAGACCGTCGCCGCGGAGATGCTGGGCATCAACCGCAACACGCTGCGGCGGAAACTCACCGAATACGAACTGCTATGACGCCGACGGCCGTGGTTCTGCGGCCGTCATGTTTTCCGATCTTCCTTTGCGACCCTCACGATGAAAGTCTCCCAAGCCCTGATCAGCGTCTCCGACAAGCACGGTGTCCTCGAATTCGCGCAGGCGCTCGATGCCCTCGGCGTCAAGCTGCTGTCCACCGGCGGCACTGCGGCGATCCTGCGCGAAGCCGGCCTCGCCGTCACCGACGTATCGGAGCACACCGGCTTTCCCGAGATGCTCGACGGGCGCGTGAAGACGCTGCACCCGAAGGTCCACGGCGGCATCCTCGCGCGTCGTGACCTGCCGGAGCACATGGACACGATCGCCGCGCACGACATCTCGCGCATCGATCTCGTCGTCGTGAACCTCTATCCCTTCGCCGCAACCGTCGCGAAGCCCGACTGCACGCTCGACGACGCGATCGAGAACATCGACATCGGCGGCCCGACGATGGTGCGTGCGGCGGCGAAGAACCACGGCAACGAAGCGGGCGGCGTCGGCATCGTGACCGACCCCGACGACTACGCGTCGATCATCGCCGAGCTGAAGGCGAACGACGGCGCGCTGAGCTACCGCACCCGCTTCGCGCTCGCGGTGAAAGCCTTCACCCACACCGCGCGTTACGACAGCGCGATCTCGAACCACCTGACGTCGCTGACGTTCGCCGACAGCGGCGAAGTCGCCAAACAAACGTACCCCGAGCGCTTCCAGCTCGCATTCGACAAGGTTCAGGACCTGCGTTACGGCGAAAACCCGCACCAGTCCGCCGCGTTCTACCGTGAGCCGACCGCGCCCGAAGGCGCGATCGCCGGCTATCGTCAGCTGCAGGGCAAGGAACTGTCGTACAACAACATCGCCGACGCCGACGCGGCGTGGGAATGCGTGAAGGCCTTCGACCGCGACGCCGGCAACGCCTGCGTGATCGTCAAGCACGCGAACCCGTGCGGCGTCGCGCTCGGCGCGTCGCCCGAAGCGGCGTACCGCAAGGCCTTCTCGACCGACCCGACCTCGGCGTTCGGCGGCATCATTGCGTTCAACTGTGAAGTCGACCGCGTCGCCGCCGAAGCGGTCGCCGCGCAGTTCCTCGAAGTGCTGATCGCGCCGTCCTACAGCCCCGACGCATTGGCGGTGCTCGCCGCGAAACAGAACGTCCGCGTGCTCACCTGCGCGCTCGGCAAGCCGGCGGGTGCGCTCGACTACAAGCGCGTCGGCGGCGGCCTGCTCGTGCAAAGCGCGGACGAAGCGCGCATCCAGCTCGCCGACCTGAAAGTCGTGACGAAGCGCGCGCCGACCGACCGTGAACTCGCCGACCTGCTGTTCGCGTGGCGCGTCGCGAAATACGTCAAGTCGAACGCGATCGTCTATTGCCGCGACGACATGACCATCGGCGTCGGCGCCGGCCAGATGAGCCGCGTCGATTCCGCCCGCATCGCGGCGATCAAGGCCGAAAATGCCGGCCTGACGGTGCAGGGTTCGGTCGTCGCGTCGGACGCGTTCTTCCCGTTCCGCGACGGCCTCGACGTACTCGCCCAAGCGGGCGCGACGGCGGTGATCCAGCCGGGAGGATCGATGCGCGACGCGGAAGTCATCGCCGCGGCCGACGAACAAGGTATCGCAATGGTCTTCACCGGCTTCCGCCACTTCCGTCATTAATCGAGGCATCGGCATCATGAAAGTTCTCGTCATCGGCTCCGGCGGTCGCGAACATGCGCTGGCATGGAAACTCGCGCAATCGCCGAAAGTCACCCGCGTGCTCGTAGCGCCCGGCAATGCCGGCACCGCACGCGAGCCGCTGCTCGAGAACGTAGCGGTCACGGCGGTTCCCGATCTCGTCGCCCTCGCGCGCAGCGAGCAGGTGCAGTTCACCGTCGTCGGCCCCGAAGCGCCGCTCGCCGCGGGTGTCGTCGACGCGTTCCGCGCCGCCGGCCTGCCGATTTTCGGCCCGACGAAGGGCGCGGCACAGCTCGAAAGCTCGAAGGATTTCGCGAAGCGCTTCCTCGTCCGCCACGGCATTCCGACCGCGAAATACCAGACCTTCTCCGACGCCGCGGCAGCGCATACGTATGTTGCGGCCGAAGGCGCTCCGATCGTCATCAAGGCCGACGGCCTTGCGGCCGGCAAGGGCGTCGTCGTCGCAACGACGCTCGACGAGGCACACGCGGCGATCGACATGATGCTCACCGACAACCGCATGGGCGATGCCGGTGCGCGGGTCGTCATCGAAGAGTTCATGACCGGCGAGGAAGCGAGCTTCATCGTCATGGCCGACGGCCGGAACGCGCTCGCGCTCGCGACGAGTCAGGATCACAAGCGCCTGAAGGACAAGGACGAAGGTCCCAACACCGGCGGCATGGGCGCGTACTCCCCCGCCCCGGTCGTGACGCCCGAAGTCCACGCCCGGGTGATGCGCGAGATCATCCAGCCAGCGCTCGCAGGCATGAGCGCCGACGGCCTGCCCTACACCGGCTTCCTGTATGCCGGCCTGATGATCGACGGCGCCGGCCAGCCGCGCGTCGTCGAATTCAACTGCCGGATGGGCGACCCGGAAACGCAGCCGATCATGATGCGGCTGAAGACCGACCTGTCGGACCTGATCGAAGCGGCGATTGCCGGACGGCTCGACCAGGTCGAGGCGGAATGGGACCGGCGGGTCGCGCTCGGCGTCGTCCTCGCGGCCGAAGGCTATCCCGACGCGCCGCACAAAGGTGCGCCAATCACCGGACTGCCGACAACGGAGGCCGAAGACGTCCACGTGTTCCACGCGGGCACCGCCGAACAGCACGGCGTGGTCGTTACCGCGGGCGGGCGCGTACTGTGCGTGACTGCGCTCGGCGACAACGTGCGCAATGCGCAGAAACGGGCCTACGAAGTCGTCGACGCGATCGTGTTCGAAGGCCGCCAGTACCGCCGCGACATCGGGCATCGCGCGCTCGCGCGCAAGGGCTGAAATATGTCCGCCCCGGACGGCCGCGTCGTCAGGCAGTATCTGCTCGATCTGCAGACGCGGATCGTCTCGACACTCGAGCGTTTCGACGGCGAGTGCTTCCGGGAGGACGCATGGAACCGTTCCGCCGGTGGCGGAGGCATCACGCGCGTGATCGAGGACGGCCGCTTCTTCGAACGCGGGGGCGTCAACTTCTCCCACGTCACCGGAGCGGGCATGCCGGCTTCGGCAACCGCGCACCGGCCCGAGCTCGCGGGACGTCGCTTCGAAGCAATGGGCGTCTCGCTCGTGCTTCATCCGCGCAATCCCTACTGCCCGACCGTGCACATGAACGTGCGCTTCTTCATCGCGATGCCGGCCGATGACGCGGGCGCCGACGTCGCCCCGATCTGGTGGTTCGGCGGCGGTATGGATCTGACACCGTACTATCCATTCGACGAAGACGTCCGTTTTTTCCATCGCGCGTGCCGCACGGCCGTCCTTCCCTACGGCGGACAGGCCGAATACCGCCGCCTGAAGGAATGGTGCGACCGCTATTTCTTTCTCAAGCACCGCAACGAGCCTCGTGGGGTCGGCGGACTGTTCTTCGACGACCTCGGCGCGGACGGCAAGACGCCATTCGACGACGGTTTCGGGCTGATGCGCAACGTCGGCGATGGCTTTCTCGATGCCTACCTGCCGATCGCCGAGCGCCGACGGGATCTGCCGTACGGCGAGCGCGAGCGAGATTTCCAGGCCTATCGCCGCGGCCGCTACGTGGAATTCAACCTCGTGTTCGACCGCGGCACGCTCTTCGGACTGCAATCGGGCGGTCGCACGGAGTCGATCCTGATGTCGCTGCCGCCGGTCGTCAAATGGCGCTATGACTGGCGGCCCGAAGCCGGCAGCCCCGAGGCTCGACTCTATGACGAGTTCCTGACGCCGCGCGACTGGGCGGACTGACCGCCGGGGTTCGAGGTCACCGGGACGTTGCATCCGCAGCCGGGGCGCTCCCTGTCGCCGGACTTTCCTCTCACAATCGCCGTCACCGATATTCCCGCCAACGGCAGCGCGGCCGCAGTCGGCGCCAAGCGTGGACCGGGCGCCTTCAACTCGCGATGGGAATCGTCCGCGACCGAAAACCGCGGCAGTTTTCCTGGCCCGCTCAGCGCGCCGAGAGCTCGGCCGCCGTGCGGTAATGCCGATGCGCGTCTTGGGGCCGATCGAGCCGTTCGAACAGCCCGGCAAGCGCCAGGTGAGCCTCGATCGTCGGCGCGATGTTGACCGACGCTTCCAGATAGCTCTGCGCCTTGCCCCACAGCTGCGCGGCGATGCACAGCCGACCGAGCGCGTAGAGCAGGCCGGCGTCTTTCGGCTGCTTGCGCAGCCAGCCTTCGGCGCGGGCAAGACAGGCGACCGCATCGCCGTCGCCGCAGTGCGCATACAGTCGCGCGAGCGTACCGTCCCACTCCGCGTCGAGCAGGCGCTCAATCGTCTTGCGCGCGACAGCGCCCTGACCGCTGTCGGCGAGATAGGGAACGGCCTTCTCGACCATCTGGCGGTCGTTCAACTCCGCCGCCGGAATGCTCTTCCAGTACGCGGCGAGCGCTTCGCCGTCGCCTGCCAGTTCGCGTATGCGTTCGACGTGCGCGCGCCGGACCAGCGGCTGCATCTGTTCGTCGGTCAGCGCCTTGTGCTTGCGCAGCTGGCGCGCGAGGCGCAGCACTTCGTCCCAGCGCCCGAGCGCCGACGCGGCCTGCAGCGACAGGCGCAGCACCGCGATGTGCCGATTCCCGGACGCCTTCAGGCTGTCGAGCTTGTCGGCCGCCTCCTCGAAGCGGCGTGCCTCGATCGCGAGCTCCGCTTCCGTCATCAGCCGCGCGACCCGCGCCTCTTCCTCCTGCTCGGCAGCACGGCCGATCCAGATGCGGTAGCGCGTGTCGTCGTGCAACGCATGGGCGGCGCGGGCCGCGACGATCGCCGACATCGCCCGGTTCTCGCCGCTGTCGAACGCGTTGCCGGCGCGCTTCACCGCCTGCGCGAAGCGCCCCTCGAACAGCGCCTGCAGGCTCTCGCGGAACGCCCTCCCGGCCTTGTCCTTGCGCCGCCGTTCGCGGAAGACACCGACACGGCCCGGCAACGCTACGGTTTTGCCGATGAGCCTGAGCACGGCGTAGCTGACGACAAAGCCGATCAGCAGCGCGACGATCAGCAGATTCAATGAAAGCTGCGCACGCCAGGGTGGCAGCACAAGCAGCACGTAGCCGGTATTCAGGCTCGCGAGCATCGCGATGCCGGCGGCGAGCGCGAATATTCCGATCAGCCAGAGCAGCGAACGCATGCTCGTCATCCTCAGCGCGGCTCGCCAGCCGGCGGCTGCGCGGGTGGCGGGTTCGAAGGCTGAGACGACGGAGCCGTCGGCTGCTCGCGAGTCCCGCCCGAGCTCGTGCCGGCGGGCTTCGTCGATTCCGAAGCGCTACCCTGGCCAGTGGCGGGAGCCTCTCCGGAGCTTGCACCGCGCTCGGGGCGCGGCGTCCCGCTACGCTCTCCAGGGTTTGCGGCCGCGCTTCCTTTCGGTGCCGCTGGCGCGGAAGTCGCCGGGCCGGGGGACTCGGCGCGCCCATCTCGCACCGACGCTCCCGCGTCGGATCCACGCCCGCCGCTGTTGCGTGCCTGCAGCAAGCGCAGCGCCGCGAAACTTTCGGTCGGCGAAGGTTGCTCCACCTTGATCGGCATTGCCTGAAGGGCGGCGAGTTCGGCCAGCACTTCCTGCACCGCGTTTTCGCGAGTGTCGAAAAACCGTTCGATCCAACCACGCGCCTGCGCGAGATCCGCGGCATACGTCCGCCCGTCGCGCGCGAGCAGCGCGAGGCGCGCGGTCAGCAGCCGGATCTTCAGGTTTTCCCGCAGAAAGGTGCTCTGCGCGGGAGCGAGCAGGATCGGGTCCGATTGATCCAGTCGCTCGACGCGCACCAGCGTCCGGATCTCGTTCCACAGCTCGCGGCCGAGTGCGCTCAGGTACTCGAGGACCGGCCGGTCGCCGGCGGGAGCGGCCGCGGAATCGTTCTCCGCGGGCGGCTTGCGCTCGTCCAACTGGCTGGCGAAGGCCAGCGGCAGACTGTCGACGCGTTCGAGCAGCGACTCGAGCCGCAGCGCGATGCCCGGCACATCGACCTGCGGCGTCGCGCTCAGGCGCTCGATGTCGCGCGCGAGTGCGCGCCGCAAGGACTGCAACTGCCCGCGGTCATGCGTCGCGAGCCGAGCTTCCGCGCCTTGCAGCGCGATCAGCGCCGCTTCGTAGTTGCCGGCAAGCTGCAGTTGCTGAGCGGCGATATTGATCGCCTGTTCCGCTTCAGCGAGGACGCGGTCTTCGCTCGTGCGGGAAAATTCCTGGTAAAGCTGTTCGAGTGCCGCCGCCTGCCCTTCGGTTGCCGCCACGTGCGCTTCGAGCGCGCCGATCTTGCCCTGCAGTCCGGCGATCGTTTCCTGCTGCTGACGCGACAGTCCGCGAGCTTCGGCCAGAGCCGTATCACCGGCGGCGAGCCGCTCGGCAACCTCCTCGCGCGTATCGGCGACGTTGGCACGCAGTTCGAACACCTGCCAGGCGACGAATCCGGCGGCGGCGATCGCGATCAACGCGACCGCCGCCCCCCATCCTGCCCGTCGCCGTACCGGGGCCGGCGCCAAACCGCCGGTGAACTCCGGCGCAGCGCCGCCGTTGCCGGACGGCGGAAGACGGTTGGCAGCGGGGTTAACAGCGGGATCTTCTTCTTTCATGCCGTGAGTTTAACCGAGGTCGCTAAAAATGAGACTCGAGCGCTTGCAACAGACCTTCGTCGCCGGGCGGCGTTTCGACGACCGACAGGAATCCGGCCGCTCGCGCATGCGCGGCGATGCGCGGATGCGGGGCGAAGATCGGAACCGAGCGCAGCGCTTCCATGCCGTCGGCGCCGACCATCGCGACGAGGCTACCAACGCCTTCGCTGCTCGTCAGTGTGATCGCGTCGAGAGCGCCGCGGTGCGCGAGATCGAGCAGCGGAGCGGGATCTTCCGCCGGCTGGAAACGACGGTAGCAAGTGACGTACTCGACCCGCGCCCCGCGCTCGCGCAAGGTGATGCCGAGCAGGTCGCGGCCGCCGTCGCCGCGAAAAATGACGACAAGCTTGCCGTCCACCGCCTCCGGCCGGAACTCCGGAAGGTCGAGGACGGCTTCGCTGTCGAAACCGCTGGCGGGCGCGACGACGGACGAAAAACCGAATTCGGCGAGCGCACGCTCGCTGCCCTTGCCGACGGTTGCAACGACCGTGCGCGCGGGCCAACTGCGGCGCGCGAGGATCGCTGTCAATGCATGCTGGACGGCATTGGGACTGACGAAAAACGCGAGGTCGACGTCGTCGAGACGATCGGAGATCGCCTCCAGCGCCGTCGTGTCATCGATGGCCGCGATGCCGAGCACCGGAAAGCGGACCGGGACGCCGCCGCGCGAGACGATCGCATCGCACAGGCTCCCCGCCTGGGCGGCCGGACGGGTCACCGCGACATGACGGCCGGTAAGTCCGCTCCGCATTTCGGTCAGGATCGGTCGCTGTCGGCGGCGGCGCGTTCAGCCGAACTGCGCGAGGATCTGCTCGGCCCCCTGCCCGCGCAGATCGTCCGCGAGCGCAAGTCCGAGCGCTTCGGCATCGGCCGGATCGCCCTCGCGCTCCGCTCGCACCATGCGGCTGCCGTCGGGCAGCGCGACGAAGCCGCGCAACCACAGCTTCCCGCCGCGGATCTCGGCATACGCGCCCAGCGGCACTTCGCAGCTGCCGGCAAGCGCCCGCGAAACTGCCCGTTCGGCACGAACGCAGGCCGACGTGTCGGCGTCGTTCAAGGGCGCGAGCCACGCGGCGACGTCGTCGCGGCTGGCGAGGCACTCGATCCCGAGCGCGCCCTGCCCGGCGGCGGGCAGAGAGATCTCGGACGGCAACTCGGCGCGGATGCGGTCGGCGAGGCCGAGCCGCTTCAGGCCGGCTGCGGCGAGAATGATCGCGTCGTACTGCCCTTCGTCGAGCTTGCGCAAGCGTGTGTCGAGGTTGCCGCGCAGGCTGATCACCGCGAGGAACGGGTACTGCGCGTGCAGTTGCGACTCGCGCCGCAGCGACGAAGTGCCGACGACCGCACCCGGCGGCATGTCCGCGAGGCTCGCGTAGCGCGGCGACACGAAGGCGTCGAGCGGCACTTCGCGCGCGGAGATGCATGGCAGCGCGAACGGTTCGGACAGCTGCATCGGCACGTCCTTCATCGAATGCACCGCGATATCGGCGCGGCCGTCGAGCAGCGCGGCTTCCAGCTCCTTGACGAACAGGCCCTTGCCTCCGACCTTCGCGAGCGGACGGTCGAGAATCTGGTCGCCCCGCGTCGTCATGCCGAGCAGTTCGACGCGGCAGCCGGGATACAGCGATTCGAGGCGAGCCTTGACGTGCTCGGCCTGCCACAGCGCGAGGCGACTTTCGCGGGTGGCGATGACAATGCGTTCGGGGGCGGAAAAGGCGGAGGTAGCGCTCACGGTGGACAGACTCGTCACGAACAAGGGATGGGCGTCGCTCGCAGCAGGTTCTACCGCATCGCAACATCAGGGTTCCTGCCAGTTGCAGGCGAACCGGCCGGCATTCTAGCATGGGACGAATTCGGGCCTTCTCCGCGCAGGGCGGCGCCCGCATGCCCGATCATCTGACCGGGCCATCTCATCGCAAACACCGGACGGAAAACATGACGCAAGACAAGGACGCGCCGCTGCGCGAAGACATCCGGCTCCTCGGGCGCGTGCTCGGCGACACCGTGCGTGACCAGCAGGGCCAAGCGGCGTACGACCTCATCGAGCGCATCCGCAAGACCTCGGTGCGCTTCCGGCGCGACGACGACCGCGCCGCTCGCACGGAGCTCGAAGGCATTCTCGACGCGCTGTCGCGCGAGCAGACGATCCAGGTCGTGCGCGCGTTCAGCTATTTCTCGCATCTGTCGAACATCGCGGAAGACCAGCATCACATCCGGCGCAGTCGCGCCCACCTCATCGCCGGCTCGCCGCCGCGCGAAGGCTCGCTGGCGTCGGCGCTCGACCGCGCGCTCGCCGCGGCCCGCGCCCCGGCCGAGCTTGCCGAGTTCTTCGACACGGCGGTGATCTCGCCGGTGCTGACCGCGCATCCGACCGAAGTCCAGCGCAAGAGCATCCTCAACTGCCAGGCGGAGATCGCGCGCCTGCTCGACGAGCGCGACCGCATGGTGCTGACGCCGGACGAGCGGCGCGACAGCGTCGAAGCGCTGCGGCGCGCGGTGCTGACGCTGTGGCAGACACGCATGCTGCGGTCCGCGAAGCTCTCGGTCTTCGACGAGATCGCGAACGGCCTGTCGTATTTCGACGCGACCTTCCTGCGCGAACTGCCGCGGCTCTACGCGAATCTCGAAGACCAGCTCGCGAGCCGCGACGCCGGACTCGGAGGGACGGAGCTGCCCGCCTTCCTGAAGGTCGGCAGCTGGATCGGCGGCGATCGCGACGGCAATCCGTTCGTCACCGCCGACGTGCTCGAACGCGCGTTCGCGATGCAGGCCACGGCAGCGCTCGGTTTCTACCTCGACGAGTTGCACGCGCTTGGCGCGCAACTATCGCTCGCGACCGGTCTCGTGACGACCTCGGACGCCCTGCTCGTCCTCGCCGCGCGCTCGCCCGACCACTCGCCGCACCGCAACGACGAGCCGTATCGCCGCGCGATCGCGGGCGTCTACGCCCGCCTCGCGGCGACGCAGCGCGCCCTCCTCGGCGTCGAGCCGCTGCGCCACTCGGTCGCGCCCGCCGAGCCGTATACCGCGGCGACGGAGTTCGGCGAGGACCTCGACATCATCCATCGCTCGCTCGTCGCCAACGGCTCGGCGGCACTCGCGCGCGGCCGCTTGCGCCTGCTGCGCCGCGCGGTACGAGTGTTCGGCTTTCACCTCGCGCCGATCGACCTGCGCCAGAACTCGGACGTGCACGAGCGCGTCGTCGCCGAACTGCTCGCGACCGCGAACCCCGCGATCGCGTATTCCGCGCTCGACGAGGAAGCCCGCATCGCGCTGCTGCTCGAGGAACTCGCAACCGCCCGCCCGCTCGCATCGCCGCACGTGCGCTACTCGGACGAGACCGAAGGCGAACTGGCGATCTTCCGGGCCGCCCGTTCGGCGCACCTGCGCTTCGGCCCGGCAGCGATCACGAACTGCATCATCTCCAAGACCGACGGAGTGTCCGATCTGCTCGAGCTCGCGCTGCTGCTGAAGGAAGCCGGCCTGTTGCGGCCGTGCGAACGCGCGCTCGACGTAAATATCGTTCCGCTGTTCGAAACGATCGAAGACCTCGAGAACGCGTCCGCGGTGATGGACCGGCTCTTTTCGCTGCCGGGCTACCGCGATCTGCTCGCGTCGCGCGAGCACACCCAGGAGGTCATGCTCGGTTATTCGGACAGCAACAAGGACGGCGGCTTCCTGACCTCCGGCTGGGCGCTGTACAAGGCCGAGATCGGCCTCGTCGAGGTGTTCGCCCGCCACGAAGTGCGGCTGCGCCTGTTCCACGGCCGCGGCGGGTCGGTGGGCCGCGGCGGCGGTCCGAGCTACCAGGCGATCCTGGCGCAGCCCGGCGGCGCGGTGCAGGGCCAGATCCGGCTCACCGAGCAGGGCGAAGTCATCGCGGCGAAGTATGGCAACCCGGAAGTCGGTCGCCGGAACCTCGAAGTGATTGTCGCGGCGACGCTCGAAGCGAGCCTGCTTGCGGATCGCGCCCCGGCGCCGCGCGCCCAATTCCTCGACACGATGCAGACGCTGTCGGATGCGGCCTTCACCGCGTACCGCGGGCTCGTCTACGAGACCGAGGGCTTCGAGCGTTACTTCTGGGAATCGACGGTGATCTCGGAGATTTCCGAACTGAACATCGGCTCGCGCCCCGCGTCACGCAAGAAGGGCCGGCGCATCGAGGACCTGCGCGCGATCCCTTGGGTGTTCAGCTGGTCGCAGTGCCGGCTGATGCTGCCGGGCTGGTTCGGCTTCGGCAGCGCGGTGAAAGCCTGGCTCGACGCGCACCCCGAAGACGGCCTCGCACGCCTGCAGGCGATGCACGACGAATGGTCGTTCTTCGCGACGCTCCTGTCGAACATCGACATGGTGCTCGCGAAGAGCGACCTCGCGATCGCCTCGCGCTACGCGGCGCTGGTCGGCGACGCGGCGTTGCGCGACCGGATTTTCGGCAGAATCCGCAGCGAATGGCAGGACACGATCGACGCGCTGCTGGCGATCACGCGCCACAAAGAGCTGCTCGACGGCAATCCGCTGCTGAAGCGTTCGATCCGCAACCGCTTCCCGTACCTCGACCCACTGAACCACGTGCAGATCGAACTGCTGCGCCGCCACCGCGAAACGCACGACGACGAGCGCATCCGGCTCGGCATCCTGATCTCGATCAACGGCATCGCGGCAGGCCTGAGGAACAGCGGTTAGCCGACACCGGGATCAGAGCCCGAGCACCTGCCTGACGGCCGGCCATTGCCGGCGGCTGATCGGCAGGCGCTCCGGAACCCCCGCGAGCAGCACGTCCCAGCGCGCTTCGCCATCCTGCTCGCCGGCGCGTTCAACCCCGGTCACCGCCGCGCGGGCGACGAGGCTGTTGCGATGCACGCGGACGAAGCGGCCCGCAAACTCCTGCTCGAGCTGCACCAGCGACTCGTCGAGCAGGAACTCGCGCTCGGCGGTCCGCGCGGTCACGTATTTCAGTTCGGCGCGCAGATACAGCACGTCCGCAACCGGAACCAGCAGGATGCGGCCGCGCTCGTTGACGCTGAAATGCCGCCGCGGACCCGCTGCGAGTCCGGCGAGCATCTCGTCTGCCACCGGAAGCTGGCGCCGGACCCGGGCGAGCGACTCCGCCAGGCGCTGCGCGCGCACCGGCTTCAGCAGGTAGTCGGTCGCCGCGAGTTCGAATGCCTGGATCGCGTACTGGTCGTACGCGGTCGTGAAAATCACCGCCGGAGGCCGTTCGAGCCGCAGCACGTGGCGCGCGAGTTCGACGCCGTCCATCACCGGCATGCGGATGTCGGCGAGCACGACGTCGGCCGGCTCGCTTTCGAGCAGGCGCAGCGCCTCGACGCCATTCGCCGCGAGCCCGACGACGCGACTCGGCTGCGTCGCTGCGATGTCGCCGAGCAGATCTCGCAGCCGCGCGCGCGCAGGCGCTTCGTCATCGACGATCAGCACACGAAGAGGCGCTTCGTTCAAGGGGTTTTCCTCCGATAAGGCAGCCGGATCGAGACACGGTGCCGACCGCCGCCGGCGTCGATCTCGAGTCCGGCCTCGAGGTCGAAAAACAGCATCAGCCGCTCGCGGATGTTTTCCAGCGCCATCCGGTTGCCGGCCTTGTGGCGCTCGCCGGGTTCCATCGGGTTATCGACCTCGATCAGGATCTCGCCCGAGCGGCGCTCGGCGCGGACGACGATCTCCGCGGCCTGACTCGACGGCTCGACCCCGTGATAGATCGCGTTTTCGACGAGCGGCTGCAGCAGCAGCGGCGGCACGAGCGCATCGCGCGGGCAGTCTTCGAGCTCCCAGCGCATGTTGAGACGCGAGCCGAGCCGCAGATGTTCGAGATCGACATAACGCTCGCACAGGTCGAGCTCCTCGCCGAGCGGCACCAGCTCGCGGTTCTCTCGCATCAGCGCACGGAAGAGTTCGGCGAGCTCCTCGAGCGCCAGTTCCGCGCGGCGCGGATCCGCGCGGATCACGCCCAGGACGCCGTTGAGACAATTGAACAGGAAATGCGGTCGAATTCGGGCCGTCAGCGCCATCAACCGCGCCTCCGTCAGCGCGCGGGAATGCCGGCGGCTGCGGTTGTCGAAGTACAGCAGCACGCCCGCCGCCGCCGCGGCCGCCCACGCGAGCCATCGCCACAGGGCGCTCGCATCGCCGTCGCGCAGCAGCGGAAAGGTCGCGGCCGCGACGGCGAGCGCGACGAGCACCACCGCGATCCTGCCGTTTCGCGCCGAGAGCCGCTCGACCAGCGGCTGCAGCGCGAACAGCAGCAGCAGCGCGAGGAACAGCGGCAGCTCCACCTTCGCCGCCATCGCGATGAACGCGAGCGGATACGCTGCCGGCTCGTCGACGCGCACGAACACCGTGGCGATCGCGAACAGGTTCACCAGCAGCAACAGCCGCAGCAGCACCCCGAGATTGCGGAAGTCCGGCAGGCCGGCTCGCGGGAGAATGGGGTCGGGCTTTTGCTTTATACTTTTCACGCTTATCTCGGCGGTCGGCGCGACGGCCGCGGCTTCCTTGAACGACCGGTTCCGGTCAGGCTTTTCCCTTCCACGGACATTATGACAGACACCTCCTCCTCGCAGCCGGCCAAGGCCTGGTCGGGCCGATTCTCCGAGCCGGTCTCGGATCTCGTGAAGCGCTATACCGCATCCCTCTTCTTCGACCAGCGGATGGCGCGACAGGATATCCGCGGCTCGCTCGCGCACGCGAAAATGCTCGCGCGCCAAGGGATCATCGGCGCGAAGGACCTCGCCGACATCGAGCGCGGCATGGCGACGATTCTCGACGAGATCGAGCACGGCGCTTTCGCGTGGAATCTCGACGACGAGGACGTGCACCTGAACATCGAAAAACGACTCACCGCGCTCGTCGGCGACGCCGGCAAGCGGCTGCACACCGGCCGCAGCCGCAACGACCAGGTCGCAACGGACATCCGCCTGTGGCTTCGCGACGCGATCGACGACATCCTCGCGCTGATCCGCGATTTCCAGAAGAACCTGCTCGACATCGCCGATCAGCACGCGGGGACGCCGATGCCCGGCTTCACCCACCTGCAGGTCGCTCAGCCGGTGACTTTCGGTCACCACCTGATGGCTTACTACGAGATGAGCCGTCGCGACGCCGAGCGCTTCCAGGACTGCCGCAAGCGCCTGAACCGCCTGCCGCTCGGCGCCGCCGCGCTCGCCGGCACGAGCTACCCGATCGACCGCGAGTTCGTCGCACGCGAACTCGGTTTCGATGAAGTCTGCTTCAACTCGCTCGACGCGGTCAGCGACCGCGATTTCGCGATCGAATTCTGCGCCGCCTCGGCGCTGCTGATGACGCACCTGTCGCGCCTGTCCGAAGAGCTGATCCTGTGGATGAGCCCGCGCATCGGCTTCATCGATCTCGCTGATCGCTTCTGCACCGGCTCGTCGATCATGCCGCAGAAGAAGAACCCGGACGTCCCCGAACTCGTGCGCGGCAAGACCGGTCGCGTCAACGGCAGCCTGATCGGTCTGCTGACGCTGATGAAGGGACAGCCGCTCGCGTACAACAAGGACAACCAGGAAGACAAGGAACCGCTGTTCGACACTGCCGATACCGTCATCGACACTCTGCGCATATACGCCGACATGATCACCGGCATCCGCGTGAAGGCCGACGCGATGCGCGATGCGCTGAAGCAGGGCTACGCGACCGCGACGGATCTCGCGGACTACCTGGTGAAGAAAGGGCTGCCGTTCCGCGATGCGCACGAGGCGGTCGCGCTGGCGGTGCGCGCCGCGGACGCGAAGGGCTGCGACCTGTCCGATTTCAGCCTGGACGAGTTGCGCGAATTCTCGCCTCTGGTCGGCGAGGACGTCTTCGCGGTGCTGACCGTCGAAGGCTCGCTCGCATCCCGGGCGCACGTCGGCGGCACCGCGCCCGCGCAGGTTCGCGCCGCGATCGCTGCGGCGCGCGGCAGGAGCGCATGATTTGCCGCGGTCCCGTCATCCTGGCGGGACGAGCGCATTGCTCGCTCTGCAGCGGTACGCCGCGCACGAGCCGACCGTGTTGTCGCCGGCGCCGCTGTCGGAGTTTCTTACAGCCGGACGGGCGACAGCACGACGATTCGCAAAAACCGGTTGTATGTCAGTAGCTTGCAGAGTCTTCCAATCTCGGCGCGATATTTGCTATGGTTGCAGGGAGCGGAACTGACAGCGTCGCGGCCACTGCGGTAATTTCTTGCCGGCTGCCGAAACAAGGGGTTCGAAATGACTCAGACAGAGCAAGACAATGCGGACGAGCGGCGTCGACGCCTGCTGAAGGGCGCACTGGGAGCGTCCTCGGTGATGACTTTGGGCTACGGCGGACCGCTGGCGGCGGCGTCCCTGGGCTGCATCGCCAAAGTCGACGGCGGCTATCCGGCTGGAACGGCGCAATTCTTCATCGGCCCGACACCGCCTTCGACACCTGCCGGCGGGAACTGGGCGTGGAAGATGGTGGAGGTGAACCGATACCAGAGCAACGGCAACGGGGTGCAAGACGGCTTCGCGGTGGGCGGCGTCGTCTATCGGGCCAACGACCCGTCGGTCGTCATTCCGAACGCCGTCCTCAAGACAAACGGAGTCAACGGCTACCCGAAGACGGCGTGGGTGCTGGCCTATTTCGATTACGCCGGCAACGAGATCGGGACGTACCCGACTTACACCGCACAGGGCGACGGATTCGCACCTGCGGTTTCTTCTTGCCTGAGCTCGGTCAACCCCGGCATCGTCGTGAACTACATGTTCGGCGGCTGACCGGATCGCCCTATGCACTTACCGCACGGCCCGCGCGCCTGGATGGAGGCACACTGCCCGTCACTCGACGGGCAGTTTCTTTTCCTGGACCCGTTGTGGTGGGACACGCATTTGCTCAGCGGCGGTGCGGTCGAGGTGCTGCTCGAGGCTGCGGCAGCGATCGAGGAGTCACGCTTCGATGAGTTCCTCGGCGAGATTCGAGCCGCCGGCGGCTGGCCCCCGGGCCTCGAGCGCCTCGCGCACTCCCTGTCGAGCCTCGGCGGCGGTCAAGACGAAGGAGCGGTTTGAGGACTGTCGACTACCGCCTGCTCGATCTCGGCGCCGCGCGCATCGCGGTGACTTCGCAGATACCGGCCTTTCAGGCACAACTGGATTTCATCTACGGACATCGCGATGAAGCCCCCGTCGACGGCTTCGCCGATGTTCGGGTGGCGTTGCGACCCGGGTCGCGGTGGCACGTATGGGGGCGGCAGGTGGACCTGTGGTCGGAGGGCCTTCGCCCCTTCGAGCCCTACCCGCTGCACTCTGCGTTGCCGCTGTTCGAATGGGGAAGCAACTGGCTGCTCGCGCAGCGCCTGAACGCCTACCTGCTGCTTCACGCCGGCGTGCTGGCGCGCGGGGACCACGCGCTGATCCTGCCGGCCGCACCCGGCTCCGGCAAGAGCACGCTGACCTGCGCGCTTCATCTCGCCGGCTGGCGCTTTCTCTCCGACGAGTTCGGCGTGGTCGATCCCGAGTCCGGGCACGTGCACCCGCTGCTGAAGCCCGCCGCGCTGAAGAATCGCTCGATCGATGTCATCGGGAGCCTCCCCGGAACCGTGCTCGGTCCGATATTCCCGAAAACGCGCAAAGGCGATGTGTCGCACTTCGTACCGAGCAAAGCCAGCGTAGCCGACCGCCATCGAACCGCGACACCGAGGCTGGTGATCTTCCCGCGCTTTCGCGACGGCGCGCCACTGCGCTCCACGCCGCTGTCCACCGCCGAGACCGCGATGCGACTGGGCCTCAACAGTTTCAACTACCGCAGCCTCGGCCCGGTCGGTTTTCACGCTGTCGCACGGCTCGCTCGATCGGTAAAAGCCTGCGAACTCGAATACGGGGACCTCGGCGCCGCCATCGACCACATCGAACATTTGTTCGTGGGGTTCGCGTGAGACCGCAGTTGCGGGCCGAACTCGAGCTATTGCTTCGGGGGACGCGCGAACCCCTGTGTATCGACACGGCCCAGTGGGACCGCGTGCTCCGCCTCGCCCGCATGACCGGCCTCCATGGCCGCTTGGCCGCCGCCAACGAGGGCAACCACAGCGTGCCCGAACCGGTGCGCCGACATCTGGTGTCGGCCAGCAGGATCGCCGCATTCAACGCTCGCATGCTGCTCGGCGAGCTCGACGCGCTCGCGTCGGTGTTGCGCGACGCCGCCTTTCCGGTCATCGCGCTCAAAGGCGGCGCCTATGCGCTGCAGGGCGGGCGGATGGCAAACGGTCGTTTTGCCTCGGACGTGGATCTTCTCGTGCCGAACGCGCATCTGCGACCGGTGGAGCAGCGTCTGCGCGCCGCGGGTTGGGTCGCAGCGCCGCTCGACGCCTATGACGAGCGCTATTACCGCGACTGGAGCCACGAAACGCCGCCGATGCGTTTTCCCGGCCGGGTGCTGGAGCTGGACCTGCATCACGCGATCACTCCGGTAACCGGCACCCTCGGTTTCGACGCCCGCCCGCTGTTCGACGCGAGCGTGCCGGTTCCGGGCTCGGCGTTCCGGGTCCTGAGCCCCGAAGATCAAGTGCTGCACGCGTGCGTGCACTGCTTTCACGACGGCGATCTCGCGTTGCGGGTGCGCGAAATCGTCGACATCGACGCGTTGTTGCGTTGCTTTCTTCGCCGGGAAGGTTTCGCCGAGCGTCTCGTCGCCCGCGCAGGCCAACTGGGGCTGCGGCGACCGCTCTGGTACGGACTGCGCTTCGCCGGCGCGTGGCTCGGCACGCCGACCGCGCAGGGAATGCTCGAACGAATCGGCTCCCCCGGTGCCATTTCCCGGCGTCTGATGGAATGGTCGGCTCCGCACGCGATGCTGCCGTCGGACCCGGACTTTCCACCGCCGACCGCCGTTCGTCTCGCTCGGACGGCGATGCTGGCGCGCTATCACCGGCTTCGCATGCCGCTGCCGATGCTGGTCCCGCATCTCGCGCGAAAGACGGCATTGAGGATGCGGGCGCGCCTGCTGCGGCCGGCCGAAGAGCCGTCACGAAAAGGCCAGCCGTGAATCGGCCGGTTTCGTGACACGGGCGACCGCCCCTGCTGCCTTGATCGAATAATCGACGACGCTACATGCGCCTCGGGAGCGTGATGCCGCCCGCGGAAAACCGGCGCAACCGCGCGGCTAGCCCCAATACGCGCCGCCGGCCGCCCGACAACGCGCGATTACCCCTGCTGCGTCGCGCCCGCGCTCTTCAGTACTTCCTGCAGCTCGCCGTTCTCGTACATCTCGCGCATGATGTCGCAGCCGCCGACAAACTCACCGTTGACGTACAGCTGAGGAATCGTCGGCCAGTTCGCGAACTCCTTGATGCCGCTGCGGATTTCGTCGTGCTCGAGGACGTTCACCGAAAAGAACTTCGGCACGCCACTGTGCTTGAGAATCTGCACTGCGGTCGAGGAAAATCCGCACTGCGGAAATTGCGGGGTTCCCTTCATGTACAGCACGACGGGGTTGCTGGTGACCTGGCTGCGGATGATTTCCTGAACGTCCATGTTCTGCGCCTCAAAAGTTGAGTGATTCAGTCGGGAAATTTTAGGGACAGGCCAAACGGCCGTCAATAGTCGCGTCCGGGCGCCGCGCCGCGGTCACCCGCGTCCCGACCGCGTCCCAGCCACCGGCCGCCCGACACGCGCTCGATGCCTGAAAGATCCTTCCACGAGCCGATCGCGGAAAAGCCCGCGTCGGTCAGCAGGCCGCGCACCGGCGCGGCTTGGTCGTAGCCGTGCTCCATGAACAGCCAGCCGCCCGGTTCGAGATGGCGCGGCGCTTCGGCCGCAATCGCGGCAAGGTCGTCGAGTCCATCGGGGCCGGCAGCGAGCGCAACGCTCGGTTCGAAGCGGACGTCGCCTTCGTCGAGATGCGGATCCGCGGCCGCGACATAAGGCGGATTCGCGACGATCAGCTGATAGCGGTCTTCGCCGAGCGACGAGAACCAGTCGCCGAGCACGAAGGACACGCTCGCCTTCAGGCGCGCGGCGTTCGCCATCGCCACCCACAATGCCTCGCGCGAACGGTCGACGGCGGTGACATCGGCCTCGGGCAGTTCGAGGGCGAGGCTCACCGCGAGCGCGCCGCTGCCAGTGCCGAGATCGAGCACACGGGTGTGCGCCTTGTCGCCGAAATGCGCGAGCGCGAGCTCGACGAGCAGCTCGGTGTCGGGCCGCGGAATCAGCACCGCGGGCGTGACGAGGAAACTGCGGCCGAAGAATTCGCGCTCTCCGACGAGATACGCGACCGGCTCGCCCGCTTCGCGCCGCTCGACGAGCGCCTGGAACTCCGCCCACTCCGGCGCTTCGAGCCGTGCCTCGGGATAGGCCGCGAGCCGTACCGCGGAACATTTGAGGACATGTCGGAGCAGGATCCGCGCATCGACCGCGTCGATGCGCTTTCGCGACCAGCTCAGCGCGCCGGTGATGTCGGGGGCGAGTTCCGTCTGCGGCATCTCAGTCGCCCGCGAGCGCCGCGAGCAGGTCGGACTGGTGCTCCTGCGTCAGCGCGTCGATGAGCTCATCGAGCTCGCCGTCCATGACCATGTCGAGCTTGTACAGCGTCAGGTTGATGCGATGGTCGGTGATGCGCCCCTGCGGGAAATTGTAGGTGCGGATGCGCTCGGACCGGTCGCCGCTGCCGACGAGGCTCTTTCGCGTCGCCGCCTCGCGCGCCTGCTGCTCGCGCAATTGCGCGTCGTGGATGCGCGCGGCGAGCACCGACATCGCCTGCGCACGGTTGCGGTGCTGGGAGCGGTCGTCCTGGCATTCGACAACGATGCCGGTCAGCAGGTGCGTGATCCTCACCGCCGAGTCGGTCTTGTTGATGTGCTGGCCCCCTGCACCGCTCGCGCGAAAAGTGTCGATGCGCAGATCGGCCGGGTTGATGCTCACCTCTTCGACCTCGTCCGCCTCCGGCATCACGGCGACGGTGCACGCGGAGGTGTGGATGCGCCCTTGAGTTTCGGTGACCGGGACGCGCTGCACGCGGTGCCCGCCGGACTCGAACTTGAGTTTCGAGTACGCCTCCGAGCCGACGACGCGGGCGATGACTTCCTTGTAACCGCCGAGATCGGACGGATTAGACGACACGATCTCGACCTTCCAGCGCTGACGCTCGGCGTAGCGAGCGTACATCCGCAGCAGGTCGCCGGCGAACAGCGCCGCCTCGTCCCCGCCAGTGCCCGCGCGGATTTCAAGGTACAGGTTGCGCGCGTCGCTCGGATCCCGCGGGAGCAGCGCGCGCTGCAACTCGCTTTCGAGTTGCGCGAGGCGCGCGTCGCCGGCTTCGAGCTCGCTCTCGGCGAGCTCGCGCATCTCGGGGTCGGCCAGCATCTCGCGCGCACTCTCGCGGTCCGCCTCGGCCCGGCGAAAATCGTCGTACAGCGCGACGACCGGCTCGATCTCCGCCCGCTCGCGTCCGAGCGCCCGAAAAGCGCCCATGTCGCGCGCAGCGCCCTCCGCCGCGAACTCCCGGTCGAGTTCGGCGAGACGACGAGTCAATAGTTCGAGCTTTTCGCGGATGCTCTGCTTCATGGAAGCTCGTGGTGGAATGAAAGCCGGAAGGCGCCGCCACCGGAGGCAGCGGAATGCCGGTGGGAGGTTAGTGGGAGTTCAGGTTGAACAACTTCTGCACGAGCCGGTTCGCGTCGGCCTGTTGCTCGCCGTCGGACTGGTTCAGAAAACGCGTCGGCCCGTGCATCAGCTTGTTGATCAGGCCGTGACTCAGCGCGTCGAGCACCTTCTGCGGGTCCTCGCCCTTTGCGAGCAGCCTGGCCGCCCGTTCGACCTCCGCGGCGCGCAACGATTCGGCATGGTGTCGCAATGCGCGGATCGTCGGCACCGCGTCACGCGAGTGCATCCAGTGCAGGAAGCCGTCGACGCGCGAGTCGATGATCTCCTCGGCCTCGATCACGGCCTGCTGGCGCGACTCGATTCCGGCATCGACGACCTGCGCGAGATCATCGACCGTATAGAGGAACACGTCGTCGAGTCCGCCAACTTCCGCCTCGATGTCGCGCGGCACCGCGAGGTCCACCATCACGACCGGCTTGTGCCGCCGCGCCTTCACCGCGCGCTCGACCATGCCGAGGCCGACGATCGGCAACGGACTCGCGGTACAGGAAACGACGATATCGAACCGCGGCAGCATCTCGCCGATTACGTCCAGGCGCATCACTTCGGCGCCGAAACGGCTCGCGAGCACCTGCGCGCGCTCCTCGGTCCGGTTGGCCACCGCGATCTGCTTGGGATTGGCGCCCGCGAAATGCGCGGCACACAGTTCGATCATCTCGCCGGCGCCGATGAACAGCACCCGCTGGTCGGAAATGCGCTCGAAGATACGCTCCGACAGATGCACCGCGGCGGCGGCCATCGACACCGTATTCGCACCGATCGCGGTCGTCGAACGGACCTCTTTCGCGACGGCGAAGGTGTTCTGGAACAGCTTGTGTAAAAGCGTTCCCATCGTGCCCGCCTCTTCGGCGCGCTTCACCGCGTCCTTGACCTGACCAAGGATCTGCGGCTCGCCCAGCACCATCGAATCGAGGCCGCTGGCGACGCGGAAAACATGCCGGATCGCGTCGCGCTGCGGATAGGTGTACAGATAGGGCGACACATCGGCGAGCGGCAGCCGGTGGAAACGGGCCAGCCAGTCGGCCGCGAGTTGAGGCTGCTCGGTCGCGAAATACAGCTCGGTACGGTTACAGGTGGACAGGATCGCGGCTTCGCGGACTCGTTGCGCATCCGTCAGGTCGTGCAGCGCGTCATCCAGCCGCTCAGGCTGAAACGCCACGCGCTCGCGGATGTCGAGCGGCGCAGTGTGGTGGTTCAAACCGAGGGCGTAGAGTTGCATTCGCGTGCAGCATTGGGACCGAGGCGCAAATTATAACACTGCGTGAAACCCGTAAAGATTGCGCAAAATCAGGCGGTTCTGTTGCATTTTCGGCAATTTGCGGCGCCGCTCTCGCCACTTTGGCGATCGACCGGGGGATTTGTGCCTGCATCGCCGGGCACGAGGCTTGCGATCGGAGCCGGTCGCCGCGCCGCGGCTCGAAGGAGAAAGAGACGCGATGGACCGCCTAGACCGATGCACATCCGGCCGCTCGCGCGCGGCGTGGATCGCAGCCGCCCTCGCGGGCACCGCCTTGCTGACCTGGACGAGCGGACGGCGCGCGGAGAAACGCCATCCGCCGACCGGACGCTTCGTCAACGTAGACGGTCGGCGGCTCCACTACCTCGAAGCGGGAACGGGCTCGCCGGTCGTGTTGCTGCATGGAAATGGCGCGTCCGCTGCCGATTTCGTCGGCTGCGGCCTGTTCGAGCGGCTCACCGCACGCCACCGCGTGATTGCGTTCGACCGCCCCGGCTTCGGACACTCGGAGCGACCGTCCGGCAGCGGCATGTGGCCCGCCGAACGTCAGGCGGCACTGCTCGCGCGAGCGCTGCGGCGCCTAGACGCCGCGGACGCGGTCGTCGTCGGACACTCCCTCGGCACGCAGATCGCGCTCGCCCTCGCTTTCGAGCCGGATGTCCAAGTTCGCGGCCTCGTGCTCGTGTCCGGCTATGACTACCCGACGCTGCGCCTCGATGCCCCGCTGCTCGCCACACCGCGGCTGCCGGTCATCGGTGCCGCGATGCGCTACACGGTGTCCGCGGTTCTCGCGCGCGCGATCCTGCCCGCGATGCGGCGGTTGATGTTTCACCCGCGGCCGGTCGCCCCCGAATTCGGCGCCGCGGTGCCCGAATCGATGATCGTGCGTCCGTGGCAACTGCGCGCGAGCGCCGAGGAGAGCTGGCTGATGCGCGGCAACGCCAAGCGGCTCGCGCCCCGCTACCGGACGCTCACGCTGCCGGTCGAGATCTTCGCCGGCGCCGCCGACCGAGTTGTCCGGCAGGCGAGCCAGTCGCCGAGGCTGCACGACGAACTGCCGCATAGCACGCTGCATCTGCTACCCGGCGAAGGACACATGCTGCACTACGCCGCACCGGACGCGATCGCCCGCGCGATTGATCGCATCGCCGCCGCGGAGATCCCAAGCGCACAATCTGCGCACTCGTACGGCAAATTCCGCGCGATCGAGCCGGTCGCCGGCAAGACCTGAAGCGACCGGACGCGCCGGCGCGGTAGTGCGTCCGCGCGCCGACCCCCTGCCCCCTCGCGGCACCGATGCCGGAAAGCACGAAGCCCAGCCGTTTCGGGCTGGGCTTCGCAGGAAATTCCTTGGTGGCCAGGGGCGGAATCGAACCGTCGACACGCGGATTTTCAGTCCGCTGCTCTACCAACTGAGCTACCTGGCCGGGAAAGCGCGCATTATAGCGGGATTCACGCGGCAGTCAAACGTCTTCGCGAGATTCGGCGGTTAGTGTTGAATCTTCGGCGTTTCAGAACGCCTCGGCGGCGCTCAGGTCACCGGAAACGAGTCGACGAAGGGCGGTGCCGGCGGGGTCGGGAGCTGGCCGCGAGGGAACAGGACCTGCGCGAGCGAGCCCTGTCCGGAGGGATTCGGCGTCAGGGCGACGGTGGCACGGTGCAACTCGGCGATCTCGCGGACGATCGGGAGCCCGAGCCCCGAGCCGTCGACGCCGCTGCCGAGAACGCGGTAGAAGCGCTCGAACACCCGCTCGCGGTCCGCCTCGGGAATGCCGATGCCGGTGTCTTCGACCTCGAACACGATCGCGCCGGCGACGCGGGTGCGCGCCGTCACGCGGCCATGGTCGGGCGTGTATTTGATCGCGTTGTCGATCAGGTTCTTGATCATCTCGCGCAGCAGCACCGGGTTGCCTTCGATCAGCAGCGGATGGCCGCAAGGCTCGATGCCGAGGTCGATGCCTTTCGCCTGCGCGCGCGGGAACAGTTCGAGCGCGACGTCGCGGACGATCGTTTCGAGGTCGACCTGCTCGACCGCGTAGAGCTTTTCGAAGCTCGCCTCGGCGCGCGCGAGCGACAGCAACTGGTTGATCAGATGGCTCGCGCGATCGGTGCTGTCGGCGATGCGCTGTAGGGATTCACGCAACTGCGCCGGATCGGTCTCGAGCAGCGCGAGGTCGGTCTGCATCTTGAGCCCGGTCAGCGGCGTCCGCATCTGGTGCGCGGCGTCGGCGATGAAGCGCTGCTGCGCCTGCAGGTTCTCTTCGAGCCGCGCCATCATGTCGTTGAACGCGACGACCAGCGGACGCACTTCTTCGGGCACGCTCGCGGCGGCGATCGGTGAAAGGTCGGTCGGCCGGCGACGCCGGATGAGGCTCTGCAGCCGCTTCAGCGGCGCGATGCCGCGCGTCAGGCCGACCCACACCAGCACGACCGCGATCGGGATGATCGCGAATTGCGGCAGCAGCACGCCGGTGACGACGCGCGACGCGAGATCGCTGCGCTTGTTGCGCGTCTCGGCGACCTGCACGAGCACGAGCGGACTCTCCGGCTCCGGCCACGCGCGCAGGAACTGGTACGCGATGCGCACCTCTTCCCCGTGGATGATGTCGTCGCGATACAGCACCTCTTCGGGAATGAGCGCCGGGGGCGGCGGCACGCGGGAAATCTCGCGATCGCCGGTCACGACCTCGCCGCCCGAATCGGCGACCTGGTAATAGACGGTGTCGTCCTGATCGGCGCGGAACAGGGCGCGCGGGGGCGCCGGGAAATGCACCGCGACCTTGTCCTCCTCGACCGAAACGAGGCGGGCGAGCGCCCGCACGCTGTCGGCCATCGCGCGGTCGTACGGCTCGTTGGCGATGTTGTCGGCGACGTTGTGCGTGACGATGATCGAGATCGGCCACAGGAACAGCAGCGGCGCGAGCATCCAGTCGAGGATCTCGCCGAACAGCGAGTTCGGCTGCGACGGCGGTCGATTTCCCGCCGCCGTCTTCTCAGGCTTTCGCCGCCTGCTCGGCATCAGGATTTTCGAGGCAGTAACCGAGACCTCGCACCGTCACGATGCGCACGCCGCTCGCTTCGAGTTTCTTTCGCAGGCGGTGGATATAGACTTCGATCGCGTTGCTCGACACTTCATCGCCCCAGCCGCACAGGTGGTCGACCAACTGGTCCTTGCTGACGAGGCGGCCGACACGCAGCACGAAGACTTCGAGGAGGCCGATTTCCCTCGCGGACAGTTCGACGACCTGGCCGTTGATCTTGACGACACGATCAGCCTGGTCATACGAGAGGCAGCCGACTTCGATGCAGCGCGGCTGGCCCGTGCCCCGCCGCGTCAGCGCCCGCACGCGGGCTTCGAGCTCGGGCAGCGCGAACGGCTTCGTCAGGTAGTCGTCGGCGCCCGCGTCGAGCCCGCGCACCCGTTCCTCGACGCCGTCCTGGGCAGTGAGGATCAGTACCGGCACCGTCGATTTGCGCGCGCGCAGGCGCTTCAGGACTTCGATGCCGGGCAGTTTCGGCAAGCCGAGGTCGAGGATCAGCAGATCGTATGTCTGCGATGCGAGCGCGGTGTCCGCCTCGGCGCCCGACATCACGTGATCGACCGCAAAGCCGCCACGGCGCAGCGCCCTGCCGAGGCCATCGGCGATGACCGGGTCGTCTTCAGCCAGAAGAATCCGCATGGGAATAAGGATGTAAGTTGAATGTAAGCGGATACGGCTAGATTGGCGCCCGCTGTTCTCCTATTACTCGGTCTCAGGGAATGCCTGCCGTTTTTGCGGCGACGTTCCGGGGAGCATCGGTTCGCGCAACCGGTGCTCCCTGCCGCTTTTTTCCCAAGTCCATTCGATTATCCCACGCTCGCCTTGCGGCGCGGCGGAAAGAATTCGCGCGTACAAATGCGAACGGCCCCGCCGCAGCGGAGCCGTTCGCATCGCTGACTCCGGACCGCGAGGCCCGGAGACGACAGCCTAGACGGGCATTACATGCCCATGTCCATGCCGCCCATGCCACCCATACCGCCCATGCCACCCATACCGCCCATGCCACCCATGCCCGGCTTTTCTTCGGCCAGCTCGCCGACCATGCAGTCGGTGGTCAGCATCAGGCCGGCGACGGACGCGGCGTTCTGCAGCGCGGTGCGCTCGACCTTGGTCGGATCCAGCACGCCCATCTCGACCAGATCGCCGTACTGGCCGGTCGCGGCGTTGTAGCCGAAGTTGCCCGAACCTTCGACGACGCGATTGACGACGACCGACGGCTCGTCACCGGCGTTCGCGACGATCTCGCGCAGCGGCTGCTCGAGGGCGCGCAGCACGATCTTGATGCCGGCGTCCTGGTCGTGGTTGTCGCCCTTCAGCTCGCCGAGGCTCGCGCGGGCACGCAGCAGCGCAACGCCGCCGCCCGGGACGATGCCCTCTTCGACCGCGGCACGGGTCGCGTGCAGCGCGTCTTCGACGCGGGCCTTCTTCTCCTTCATCTCGACTTCGGTCGCAGCGCCGACCTTGATCACGGCGACACCGCCGGCCAGCTTCGCGACACGCTCCTGCAGCTTCTCGCGGTCGTAGTCGGACGTGGCTTCCTCGATCTGCGCGCGGATCTGCTTGACGCGGCCTTCGATGCGCGAGGCTTCACCGGCGCCGTCGATGATGATCGTGTTTTCCTTGCCGATTTCGATGCGCGCGGCCTGGCCGAGCTCGGCCAGCGTCGCCTTCTCGAGGGTCAGACCGACCTCCTCGGCGATGACCTGACCGCCGGTCAGCACGGCGATGTCTTCGAGCATCGCCTTGCGACGGTCGCCGAAGCCCGGCGCCTTCACGGAGCAGGTCTTCAGGATGCCGCGGATGTTGTTGACGACCAGGGTCGCGAGCGCTTCGCCTTCGACGTCTTCGGCGATGATCAGCAGCGGACGGCCGGCCTTCGCGACTTGCTCGAGCACCGGCAGCAGGTCACGGATGTTCGAGATCTTCTTGTCGAACAGCAGGACGAACGGGTTCTCGAGGACGGCAACCTGTTTGTCCGGGTTGTTGATGAAGTACGGCGACAGGTAGCCGCGGTCGAACTGCATGCCCTCGACGACGTCGAGTTCGTTGTTCAGCGACTTGCCGTCTTCGACGGTGATGACGCCTTCCTTGCCGACCTTGTCCATCGCGCGCGCGATGATGTCGCCGATGTCGGCGTCGGAGTTCGCGGAGATCGAGCCGACTTGGGCGATTTCCTTGTTGGTCGAGCAGGGCTTCGACAGCTTCTTCAACTCGTCGGTGACGGCGACGACGGCCTTGTCGATGCCGCGCTTGAGGTCCATCGGGTTCATACCGGCGGCGACGAACTTCATGCCTTCGCGGACGATCGACTGCGCCAGAACGGTCGCGGTCGTCGTGCCGTCACCGGCGATGTCGGAGGTCTTCGACGCGACTTCCTTGACCATCTGCGCGCCCATGTTCTCGAACTTGTCCTTCAGTTCGATTTCCTTCGCGACGGACACGCCGTCCTTGGTCACCGTCGGGGCGCCGAACGAGCGCTCGAGCACGACGTTGCGGCCCTTCGGGCCGAGCGTGACCTTGACCGCGTTCGCGAGGATGTTGACGCCGGCGACCATGCGGTCGCGGGCGGAATCACCGAATTTGACTTCTTTGGCTGCCATTCTTTAAAGCTCCTTGAATTCGTTGGACGGGTCGGGCCGGGCGATCAGGCCTCGACGACACCCATGATGTCTTCTTCGCGCATGACGAGCAGTTCGTCGCCTTCGACCTTCACGGTCTGGCCGGCATACTTGCCGAACAGCACCTTGTCGCCGACCTTGACTGCCATCGGACGAACCTTGCCGTCGTCGAGGATCTTGCCGTTGCCGACGGCGAGCACTTCGCCCTGGTCGGGCTTCTCGCCGGCCGAGTCGGGGATGACGATGCCACTGGCGGTCTTGCGCTCGGCTTCGAGGCGCTTGACGATCACGCGATCATGCAAGGGACGAATTTTCATCGAGGTCACTCCTTTTGTTCGAATTCAACGTATGGCGGGCCTGACCCGCCCTGAATTTCGGTATGGCGGGGGAACTTGCCCCGGGGGCCGTTAGCACTCACTGCCAACGAGTGCTAATAATAGGGACGCCCCCCCGCGAATTCAAGAGCGCGAAATAGAGATTTCGGGAATGGCTGAAGCCGCGTCGGCAACGCGGCGCAGCATCCAGGCACCGGATGGCTGTGGCCGCGTCTCACACAGCGAGGGAAATGAAGCGGCGCGGCGCAAGGGTGCGCAGCGCGCTGCGGGCGACCGGAGCCCGTTCGCCCGCGCGACCGATCAGGGACGGCGACGCGTCGTCGCCCCGAGCCCGACGAGACCGACCGCGACCAGCAGCAGCGACATCGGCTCGGGCACGGCACCGGGCTCGCCGACCGGTGCGAAGATGTCGCGGAACTCCCAGGCGATCACGTCGTGATTCGCAGCCGCCGCGCCGGTCGCCGACGTGAAGCCGACGAACGCGTCCGGACTGCCCAGGACGCCGACGAGGTCGGTCGTGAGTGACAGCAGCGAAGCTGCCGGGCGGGCGTCGACATCGTCGAGCCGCACTTCGAGCAGATCGGTCGCGCCGTTGTAGTCGATCCATGCGAACAGGTCGCCGCCGCCGTCGAGCGCGACCGGCAGGTTGTCGTTGCGCGCGACCGAGTTGACACTGCCGTTGAGGTCGATGCCGACATGGTTCGCGCTGGCGCCGTCGACGCTGGGGTTGTTCCAGTTGTCGAACTCGACCCCGACGCTGTTCCCGAGCCCGGCATAGCCGATTCCGACCCCGTCGCTGCCTGCGGTGTTCGACACCGTCTGCACGACGAACACCAGTCCGTCGGCGCCGCCGTTGACCTGGTTGTTGAAGTTGAACTGGAACTTCGTGCTGAACGACGCTTCGTTGGCGAGCGTGATCGGCGACGTGCTGAATACCGAGCCCGCCTGGTTACGCTCGGCGGGCGCGACGCGCAGAACCGACCGTCCCGCCGCATCGGTCGCGGTCGCTGCCGCACCGTTGTGCTGCAGTCCAGCGGTCGAGGAGAAATCATCAAAAGTGATAGTGATTGCCGACGCGGCTGACGACACGCCGAGGGCGAGCACAGCGGCGAGCTGATGGGTTCGACTCATGGTGTTCTCCATGACGGGAGGGGCAGCGCGACCGAGCAGGATATGTGCCTCGCACTCGCCTGGGCCAATGGGCCTGGAACGGATGATGCTGCACCAAGGATTCAATCCGATGGAGACCGAACATGGCGAAGAGCAACATCCTCGGCGGCGACGAGATACCGGTCGTGCCGCCGGGACACAGCACGGCGGACCTCGGGCCGAGCGACAGCTCGGACAGCGGGAGCGACATCGCGGGCGCCGGCGGGCTCGCCGACGACGTCGGTCTCGGCAATGAGAGCGGGACGACCTCCGACATGGATCTCGGCCACGGCGCGGGACCGGACGTCGGCGACTCGAACCTCGACAGCGACACCGACGCATCGGGAACCGGCGAGCGCCGCTGCGCGGGCCGCGACGACAGCAGCCGCGAGGCGAACGACATCCAGCCGGACAAGATCACGCGGGATCCGGGCGGAATGACGCACAAACCGTAGCGGGCGGGACCCACGGCCGGGAAGATTTACAGGCGCAGTGTCGGAACTACAAACGGCACTGCGGCGGATTGCGCCGTCGGTGCGGCGAGCGACGGGAGCACGCAATTCCGGCCCGGCATTCGGATGAGGACGCCGCCATGAAAGCGATAGGCAGGACGCGATGGGCGATCGCGGAGGGCTACATTCCCGAGTCGAGCGACCCGGTGAGCCGACAGCTCGAAAGCCACGAGACGGCCTGCATGCTGAATGCCGGCGGGCGCGACGCTCACGTCGAGATCACGATCTTCTATGCCGACCGCGACCCGGTCGGCCCCTACCGCGTCACCGTTCCCGCCCGGCGCACGCTGCACCTGCGCTTCAATGACCTCGCCGACCCGCAGCCGATTCCCCGCGACACGGATTATGCGAGCGTCTTCGTCTCCGACGAACCGATCGTCGTCCAGCACACACGGCTCGACTCCCGCCCGACAGCGCTGGCACTGCTGACCACCGTCGCCTACGCCGACGACTGACCCCGAACGCCGAAGCTCCGCGCCGCGCCGCTCGCACATGCAGTGACAGGCGTACCTTTGCCACGGCCGCCCCTGTAACTTTGTGTGACAATGCGGGCGCTACGCAAAAGGTTATATCGCTCGATGCACTTTAACGTCCTTCGTTCGCTCGGCCTGCTCGTGTCGCTGGCCTCGACCGTCGTCACCGCGCCCGCCTGCGCGGGAGCCCAGGCGGACCGCGCGGTCGCTGCGGTCCGACAGCTTATCGAGTCGGGGGTCGTGCCCGCCGGCACGACGCTGCGACTCGGATTCAAGCAGGGCAACATCGACGCCTTCCTCGGTCGTGATCTCGCGCTGCAGAAGGAATGGGAAAGTCGCACCGGCATCGTTCTCGATGCCCACATCGTGCCGCAGCAGGCAACGCGCAAGACGCTGAAGTCGTGGGAGCGGGTCGACCTCACCGTCGCGCGGAACCATGAGTACCCTGACCTGTTCGGCGAGGGGCTGATCAACGACCTCACGCCCCTGTATGCGAAGTTCGGCTTCCAGCTCGACGGCGAGTCCGCAGACGGGTTCATCCGCCCCGACATCCAGTCCTGGCTCGGCAACCGGATTGTCGCGGTTCCCGCCGACGGCGACGTGGCGGTGTTGTACTTGCGGCGTGACCTGCTCGACGATCCGCACGAGCAGGAGGCATTCCGAAAGACATACGGTCGAGCGCTCGAAGCACCGCGCACGTGGCGCGAATACGAGGCGCTGCAGGAGTTCTTCCACCGTCCCGCGCAAGGGCTGTATGGCAGTGCGGAGGAGCGCGACGAGGAAGGCGCGTGGATGTACTGGAGCCTGCGCTTCCTGAGCGCCACCCAGGGTGCCCCGAAGCTTTTCGACCGCGGAATGCGTCCGCAACTCGAATCCGCGGCGGCGATCGCGGCGACCGAAAGCTATGTCGCGGCCGTCCGCTACTCGCCGCCGGGGATCACCGACCCCGGCAAGGGTTACAACTTCGTGCTGCCGCTGTTCGCGCAAGGCAAGGCCTTCGCGAACCTGTCGACCATCGCCGCGGCGCGCCTCTTCAACGATGAGCGCTCCGCGGTGCGCGGCCGTTTCGTGGCGGTACCCGTCCCGGGCGACCTGCACAACGGCAAGCTCGTGCGCCGCAACACGATCATCTACGGCAACAACCTCGTGATCCCCGCCTCGGCGCCGCACCCGGCGCTCGCCTTCCTCTATGCAATGTGGCTCACCGATCCCGACGTCTCGCTGCGTTCAGTCGGCCTCAGCAGCGGCTTTGCCGATCCATACCGTTGGAGCCATCTGCACGACCCACGCGTCCGCGACGCGTATACACCCGAAGCGCTCGCAGTCTTCGCCGACGCGTGGTCCGCCGTCTGCCCCCCGGGCACCGGCTTGCGCGGCGACAGCGAGTATCTCGCGGCGCTCGACCGCCACCTGACCTCGGCGGCGCGTGGTGAAATCGGCGCCGCCGAAGCGATGAAGCGGACGACGAGCGACTGGAACGCAATCACGCAGCGGCTCGGTCGCGCGACGCAGGCACGCGACCGGCGGGCGTTGCGCGCATCCGCGGGAGGCGGACGATGAAGCGCGCGCTGCCCCGCATCCGCCCGCTCTTCACTGGTCCGCGGCTCCGCCCCTCGCTGCTCGTCCGCCTATCGGCGATGTTCGCGCTCGGCGGCGTGCTCGTCGTGACGCTCCTGCTGTTCGGCAACCGCGCGCTGCATGATGCCGAACGACGGCTCGAAGACGCGGTGATCCAGCAAGTCCGGCCGCTCGCGGCCACGCATCGGCTGCAGACGCGCACCAACGATCTGCGCACGCACGAACTCGAACTGCCGCAGGTGCGGGACTTCTTCGCGCTGCCACAGCACCTCGAACGCCTCGAAAGCGAAATCGTGGCGGTCGCGGAGGAGATGGAGCCCTTCCTCGCGTTGCTCGCGCAGTCGCGGCCGCATGACGCGCATCGTCTCGCCGAGCACTGGCAGCACTACCGCCACGAGTTGAGCGAAGTCATCCGCCACGCGCGCAACATGGATCTGCACGCGGCCGAGGAGATCACGAACCGGCGTTCGCGCGGCCCGCACGCGGCGATTTCGGCAATCCTGCGCGACCTCGTGAGCGGAACCGAGAGCGCCGCCGAGGACGCCTACCGGCAGGCGCAATACGAACAACGGCGCGAACAGCGTTTCTTCCTGATGCTCTCGTTCGGCGGCTTCGTCGCGCTCGGGTGCGGACTGCTGATCTTCGCGCGCTCCCTGTCGCGCCGCATCGGCCGGTTGCGCCATGCGGCGGCGCGCCTCGCCGCGGGCCAGGACAGCGATCCGATCGACACCTCGGACCGCGACGAGATCGCCGACCTCGCCGGCGCGTTCAATGCGATGCAGAACCGGGTCCTCGAACGCGAGCGCAGTCTGCGCGCGGCGCGGGAGGAACTCGAGGACCGCGTCATCGCGCGCACGAAGGCGCTCGCCGCGGCCAACGCACGGCTGTGGATGCTGTCTCAGGCGGTCGAGCAGAATCCGATCGGCGTCCTGATCGCGACGATGGAGCGCCGCGTCGAATACACGAACCCCGCCTACGTCCGCGTCACCGGCCGACCGGCCGAAACGCTGCTGCCGGGCGAGATCCCCGTGCCGCACGGCGACGACCGGAGCAACTCGGCCGAGGCCGCGCTGCAGGCGGCGCTCGTCGCCGGCCGCGACTGGGAAGGCGAATGGCTCCGTCGCAGGCCCGACGGCAGCGATTACTGGGAGCACCTTCGTCTGGTCACCGTTCGCAACGAACACGGCCTGCCGGCGCACCTGCTGCTGATGCGCGAGGACGTCTCGCAGCGGCGGCAACAAGAGGAAAAGGTCGCCTACCAGGCGTATTACGACACGCTGACCGGCCTGCCGAACCGCACGCTTGCGCTCGACCGCCTCGGGCAGGCGGTCAGCCATGCGGACCGCCGCGGCAACAAGTGCGCAGTGCTCTTCATCGACCTCGACAACTTCAAGCAGATCAACGACACGCTCGGCCACGTCGCCGGCGACGAGCTGCTGTGCCAGGCGGCGGATCGTCTGCGCGAGGTCGTCCGCCAGGAGGACACCGTCGCGCGCCTCGGCGGCGACGAGTTCCTCGTCATCCTCGGCGGCGTGAAGTCCGCATCGGACGCGCAGACCGCGGCCGGCAAGATCATCGAAGCGTTCTCGCCGGTGTTCCGCATCGACGGCCGCGAATTCGGTGCGTCGCCGAGCATCGGCGTGTCGCTGTACCCGGACGATGGCGCGGCGCCGCCGGTGCTGCTGCGCAATGCCGACATGGCGATGTACGAAGCCAAGGAAGCGGGCCGCAACACCTACCGCTTCTTCAACCAGAAGATCCATGACGATTCGGTCGCCCGGCTCGAGATGGAACGCCAGTTGCGCGGCGCGCTCGATCGCGGCGAGCTCGAACTGCATTTCCAGCCGCTCGTCGCGGCGAAGAGCGGCAAGCTCGTCGGTGCCGAAGCGCTGCTGCGCTGGCATCACCCGGAGCTCGGGCACGTGTCGCCCGACTGCTTCATCCCGCTCGCCGAGCAAAGCGGCCTCATCGTCAGCATCGGTAACTGGGTGCTCGACGAGGCGTGCCGGCAGGCCGCGCACTGGCGCGCCGCGCACGGCGGCGAGTTCGTCATCGCCGTCAACGTGTCCCCGCGCCAGTTCTCAGGCAGCGGCCTCGTGCAGGCGGTGCGCGAATGCGTCGAGAAATATTCGATCCCGCGTGGCCAGCTCGAGATCGAAGTCACCGAAGGCCTGCTGATCCGCAACCCGTCCGAAGTGCGCGACGCAATGGTCGCGCTCGAATCGCTCGGGGTGACGGTCGCGCTCGACGACTTCGGCACCGGCTACTCGTCGCTGAGCTATCTGCGCGCGTTCCCGTTCCATACGATCAAGATCGACCGCAGCTTCGTGCGCGACATTTCGGACGACGCCGAGGACTGCGCTCTCGTCGTCGCCGCGATCCGCATGGCCCACGCACTCGGCCTGCGCGTCGTCGCGGAAGGAGTCGAGACCGAAGCGCAATCCCGCTTCCTCGCGACGTTGGAGTCCGACGTGCTGCAAGGCTACCTGTTCGGCAAGCCGCAAGCCGCCAGCGCGTTCGCGCGGCACTGGTTCCCGGCGACAGCCGGGACAGCCTAGCCCACCATTTCGTCGCCGCCGGGCGCAGCCGGTCGCCCCCAGCGCGGCGAGCCGCCGGGCGGTCGACTCGCCGCCTCCGTCCTTCCCCGCCGCAACGATGCGGAGCCTGCCTGCCGCATCTTTGCATGGCAGAATGGCGGCTCTGTCGGTAGATTGGCGACAACATGAGTTGCCCGCCCTGTCAATGCAGGGCGATGCCGAGCGTGTGGCGAACTTCACGATCCCTGCGAGATTGAAACCCTTGCGCATTCCTGCGGATTTTTTCCGGCTCGCTGCGACCCCGCGACGGGCCGCGGGCGGGCGCACCGGCACGAAATGACGACAGCGCGCGCCGAACTTCTCGCCGTCGAGGATGCGCGCATCGGCATGTTCGTCGCCGATCTCGACCGCCCTTGGGAAGGCACGCCCTTTCTGCTGCAAGGCTTCGTCATCGACGACGACGCGACGCTCGCGCAGCTGAAATCGCTGTGCCGCTTCATCTACGTCGATCGCAGTCGCTCGGTCGGCGAACATTTCCGCACCGCGGGCCGCGAAGACGTCGCGTCGCAGGTCGGCAAGAGCGCGCGCGCGGCGGCCGCCGTGTCCCCTGCCCCCCGTGGCAAATCCGGACCCGGCTTCCTCGAGATCCTCGATCTCGTGCGCAAGGGCAAGATCGACCCGGCCACGTCGAAGAGGCTCGGTGGGAGCTTCCCAACCGACGACGAACCCTGCCAGGTCGAGCAGGAACTCATTCGCGCGGCGGCGGCGTTCGAAGACACGCTCGGCGCGTTCGATCTCGTGGTCGCCGACGTGCGGGGCAGCCGCAAACCCGACCTGCGCGCGGTCGTCGCCAGCGTCGAGGAGATGATGCGCAGCATCCGACGCAACCCCGACGCGCTGCTTTGGCTGCTGCGGCTCAAGCGCCACGACAGCAGCAGCTATCATCACGCGCTCGACGTCACGGTTCACCTGATGCTGTTCGCGCGCAGCCTCGGCTTCGCCGATGAAGGCGTGACCATGCTCGGCGTCGTCGGCCTGATGCAGGACATCGGCAAGGTCCGCCTCCCGGAGCGGGTGTTGAAGAAGGAAGGCCCGCTCACGCGGCTGGAGATGGAACTGGCGAAGACCCACGTCGAATTCTCGAAGCAGATCATCGCCGGCAGCGCGCACGACCTCCCCGGCGTCGTCGAAGTCGTCGCCCGGCATCACGAACGCGTCGACGGTTCGGGTTACCCGCGCGGCCTGCGGGCCGACGAAGTCGGGCTGCACGCGGAAATGGCAGGCATTGTCGACAGCTTCTGCGCGATGACGCGCCGCCGCCCTTACGGGGAAGTGCTGAGCACGCAACGGTCACTCGAAAGCCTCGTGAAGCTGCGCGGCGTGAAGTTTTCCGCGGCCGTCGTCGATGGCTTCATCCAGTGCGTCGGGCTGTATCCCGCCGGCACCCTCGTCGAGCTCAATTCCGGCGAAGTCGGCGCGGTGATCGCACAGAACCGCGTGCGCCGGCTGCTGCCGCGCGTACTCGTGCTGCTCGCGCCCGACAAGACGCCGAACCGCTACCCGCCGATGCTCGACCTGCTGTACGCCCCGGTGACTCCCGACGGACAAACGTACTCGGTCGTCAGAGCCTTGCCCGCGGGCGCCTACGGCATCGATCCGGCCGAGTTCTACCTGGCGTGAGAGACGGACTATGACGACGACGAGCAGTACCGAAGCGCTTGCGGCGGTCGGACTCGGCGACGCGGACCGGGCCGCGCTGCGCGCCTTCGCGCTCGCCGTCCCGGCCCTCACGTTCGAGAGCGCCTTCGCTGCCGCACTCGACGCGCGAATGCCGGGCGCAGCCGCGTCGAGCTTCGCGGAGGCCGCGTTCTTCAACGTCCTGCTCGAACGGCTGCAGTGGACCGAAGCGACCTGGCTCGACACGCTGGCCGACGCCTGGGCCGACTGTCTTCGCGCAGACGCCGCCGCGATGCTGCCGACGCGCGCGCTGTCGGCGCTGACCGAGGCGGCACGCGCGACGTTGCGCGACGACGAGTGGCCCGGCGGACGGGCGGAGTGGGACATCCTCTCCGCGATCGAAAAACTCGTCCAGGCCGCGGCGGCGCGTCTGTCCGGGGCGACGCTCGAAGAGCGTGCGCCGCGACCCGAATCCGGCGAAGACAGCGGCGCGGCGACGGGGCTGCCGACGCGCCAGCACTTCGTCGCCCTGCTCGAACAGGCGCTCGCCGGCACCGGGGAGGAGGGCGTCGGCCTGCTGCTGCTGCGCCTCGACTGGGGCCCGAGCGACCAGCACCTGCTGACCGCGCAGCGCGAGTGGCTCGGGCAGATGCTCGGCAGCGGCATGCGCGGGATCCTGCGCCCGGGCGATGTCTTGTCGGCGATCGGCGACCACGAGTGGGCGCTGCTGATGCCGGCACTGCGCAACGACGCGCAGATCCTGCTCGCCGCGCGCCGGCTGATCGACGCCTGCCAGCGCATGATCGACAGCGCGTTTCCACCATTGCGCGTGCGGCTTCACGCGGGCAGCGCGCGCGCGCCGGAAGACGGCAGCGACGCGCAGGACCTCGAGCACGCCGCACGCGCCGCGCTGCACAGCGCGCTGCGCAACAACCTCGAATTCGCGATGTTCCGCCCCGAGATGGCGCCGGCCCTGGAGTACGAGCGCGCGCTCGAACGCGACATCGCGCGCTCGGTCGACCGGCCGCCGTTCGAAATCTGGTTCCAGCCGCAGATTTCGCTCGCGACGGGCCGCTGCGTCAGTGCCGAAGCGCTGCTGCGCTGGCGACGCAGCAAGGACGAGTGGGTGCCGCCGCCGCAGATCGTGGACATCGCCAGCCGTCTCGGCCTGATGCCGGCGCTGTCGCGCTGGCTGATCGCGCAGGTCGTGCGCATCATCAGCGAACTGACGGCCAGCGGGATCGACATCCGCGTTGCGCTGAATCTCGTCGCTGTCGACCTGCACGACGAGGACCTGCCGCCGCTGGTCTTCCAGACCCTCGCCGCGTGGCGGGTGCCGGCCCAGAAGCTGTGCATCGAAGTCACCGAAGGCGCGCTGATCGACGACCGCGACCGCGCTGCGCGGATCATCGAGCAACTGCGGGGGCACGGCTGCAGCGTCGCACTCGACGATTTCGGCACCGGCTTCTCGTCGCTCGGCTACCTGCGCGACCTGCCGGTCAGCGAGCTGAAGATCGACCGGCTCTTCATCCGCGACATGGTCGACTCGGAGCGCGACCGCGCCATCGTCACCGCCGTGCTGGCGCTCGCGCGCGGCTTCGGCATGAGCGTCATCGCCGAAGGCGTCGAGGACTCCCGCACCGTCGACGAGCTGCGGCGGATGGGCTGCGACTACGTGCAGGGCTTCCACTTCGCGCGGGCGATGCCGCAGCACGAACTCGTGGACTGGATCCGCGCCCGCAACGCTTGAGTGCGATAAAAAAGCGCCCTGCGGCCCTTAATAACGGTCAAGTCGCTGCCGTAGTAACCGACTAGACTGCTCAGCTATCGAGCGCCTCCGAGAGAGAACAATGTTCGTCGTCCGCCAAAAGAAGACCTTGCTCGCCGCCGACACCCGGCTGGCTGCACTCGCCGAAGAGAACAATGCGCTGCACGCGCGGATCGCCGCGCTCGAGGCCGAACGCTCCGCGCTGACCGACGAGATCGCCGCCGCACACCGCGAACGCGACGCGCTTGCCGGTGTGTTCCGCAACCTCGGCAGCTTCGGCGAATCCCTCGCCGGCGTGCAGCAGTCGTTTCTCGGCCTCGCGACGACGCTGAACGACGAAAAGCGCTCCGCTGCGGACGCCGCGGCGCAGTCCGACACGAATCGCCTCGCGTTCGAGCGGATCGCCGACAACCTGAAGCGGATGTTCGGCACGATCAGCGACGCGTCGCAGCGGGTGGACGAGCTGCACAGCCGCGCCGCGGAGATCGGCGGCATCGTCCAGCTGATCAAGGAAGTCGCCGACCAGACCAACCTCCTCGCGCTCAACGCCGCGATCGAGGCGGCCCGCGCCGGCGAGGCTGGACGCGGCTTCGCGGTCGTCGCCGACGAAGTGCGGAAACTCGCCGAACGAACCAGCATCGCGACCTCCGACATCACGTCGCTGGTGACGACGATCCAGTCCGAGACCGCCGCCGCACGCACGGTGATGCAGCACGGCGCGAACGATGCAGCGAGCTTTTCCGGCGACAGCGAAGAGGCGATGCGCAGCATGGAGCACCTGCGCGGGCTGTCGCAGCAGATGGAATCCGCGGTCGCGTCGTCGGCGCTGCTCGCGGACGTCGAACTCGCGAACATCGAAGAGCTGATCCTCAAGCTCGAGGTCTACAAGGTTTTCCTCGGTCTGTCCGACCTGCGCCCGGAACGGATTCCCGACGAGACCGCATGCCGGCTCGGGCTCTGGTATTACGACGGCGAAGGCAAGTCGCTGTTCTCGCGCCTGCCGGGCTACGCGGCGCTCGAATCGCCGCACCGCGCGGTGCACGAACATGCACGCCGCGCGCTGACGCTGCATTACGCGCGCGATGTCGAGGGTGCGCTGACGGCGCTCGCGGCGATGGAGCAGGCGAATCTGTCGGTCATGAACGGGCTCGCGAAAATGCTGCAGCGGGCGGAGCCGGACGGATCCGCGCCCCCGACCCGCGCCCCCCGCGCGCAGTAACACATCGAAAGCCGGCTTCCCGAGTGGGACGCCGGCATCGAACAGGACCGGTCCCCCGGGTCCGCCGGTAGATCGCGTCGCGGGATATTCCCAGCTCAGAACGCGATCGCAATGCCGAAATGCACGCGCAGCCGGCGGTCGTCCTCGCCGTACGCGAGGTCGATCGCGAGCGGCCCGGCCGGACTCTTCCAGCGCGCACCGACGCCGTAGCCCGCTTTGAGGTCGAACACGTCGCGGTTGTCGGCGGCGTCACCCATGTCGACGAAGGTCGCGACGCCCCACTGCGGCCGAAACCAGTGCACGTACTCCGCGCTGAGCACCGCGAGGTAGCGCCCACCGACGGTCGCCTCGCCTTCGCGCACGCCGAGACTCTGGAACGCGTAGCCGCGCACGGTCTGCGTGCCGCCGGTGCGGAACAGGAAATCCTGCGGCACACCCTCGCTGCTGTTCGCGAGCGTCGCGCCGCCTTCGGCGCGCAGGATCAGCACGTCGCGCTCGGCAACCGGCTGGTAATACACGTAACGGCTGTACAGGCGCAGGAAGTCCTGGTCCGACAGCAGCGTCTTTGCGGCGCCGCCGATCTCGAACTGCAGCACGTCGCCGTCGCGCGGATCGAGCAGGTCATCGACGCGGCGCCGGGTCCACGTCCAGTTTGCCGTCAGCGCCTTGCGGCTGCTCGCCTCGGCGCCGTCCGGGTCGCGCTTTTCGTGCTGCAGCCGGATCGCGAGACGGGTGTCGATGTTGCCGCGCGTCTTCGTCCGCGCGACGCCGAACGCCTGCGTGACGAGCGTGAGCCCCTCGATGTGGCTGCGCTGGAGCGCGACGCCGAAACTGTCGTGGTAGTTGTCCCCGGTCGGCGGCAGGAACACGTCGGCAAAGCCCGCCTGCCCGCGCTGCTCGATGCGCAACGCGGTCGCAAGCTCCCAGCCGCGGTCGAAGATGTTCACGTCGCGCCAGCTCGTTTCGACGCGGAAGCCGGTGTTCGTCGAGTATCCGGCGCCGAACCCGAGCTGCCGCGATTGCGCCTCGGTCACCTGCACGCGCACCGGCACCGCCGCGGCCAAGGCCGGATCCCGTTCGATATCGACGATCACCGACGCGAACTGCGGGTTGTTCTGCAGCGCCGTCTGCAGCGCGAGCAGGCGTTCCTGGTCGAACCGGTCGCCCGGCTCGAGGAGGTTGAAGCGTTCGACGAAATCGCGCGGAAGATGCTGCAGCCCGGACACTTCGAGCGGACCGAGAAAAAAGCGCGGGCCCGAGTCGACCGTCACCGACAGCCGCACGGTTCCCGCTTCGGGGTCGACCTCGGCGCGGCTGTCGGCGATGCGCGCGGCCGCGTAGTCGCGCACCGAAACGCCGTCGAGCAGTCGCCCTTTCGCGTCGTCCCACGCGGCCTGCCGGAAGGGCTCACCTTCGCCCAGCGCCCAGGCTTCACGCAGCACCTTCCGCCGTTCGGCGCGCTCCGCGCCGTCACCGGCGAGATCTCCTTCGAACTGCAACTCGACGTCGGCGATCTTCGCCCGCAGCCCCGGCACGACTCTGACCCGCCAGCCCTCAGGCCCGCGGTCGAGGTCGATAGCGGGGGTGAAATAGCCTTCGGTCGCGAGCAGGTCGGCGGCTTCGCGGCGCGTCCGGCGCACGAGCGCGCTGCGGTCGGCGCGCTCCTCCGGCAAGACCTGATGCTCGGGCTGCAGGATCCGCAGGTGGCGTTCGAGCACGGGCCGCACGCTGTCCGGCGCGTCGAGTTCGACCTGCAGCCGCTCTTGGGCATGGACGCCGGGCGCGAGTGCGAGCCACGCGGCGGCAAGCGCGGTCCGGCAGAGCTTGTGCGCGCGGGGCACTGTCATGCTCCGGATTCTAACGACCGGGCACGGGCGCAGGCGTTCCACTTTGCAAGTTGCGCCTCACACCGTCGCCCACGAGCGGCCGCCGTCCGATGCGGCCTCACGTACCCATCGCCATCAGGCTCGCATTGCCACCCGCCGCCGCGGTGTTGATGCTGAGACTGCGCTCGACCACGAGCCGGAACGGATCGTAGATCGGCTGCGGGCGCACCAACGGCAGGATCGGCCCGTCGCGCGCCGCGAGCCGCCGTCGCCACTCGTGGGCGGACGCGCCCGGGCCGTCGAAGAGCAGCGCGGCGAAACTACCGGTCGCCCAGTCCGCGTCGATCCCGACCTTCGCCGCGACGAGCGGCGGCAGGACGGTGCGCAGCATCCGTACCGGCTCGTCGTCTCCGAACACGATGCGGTTGCCCGTCGCGAGCGCGGCGAGGATCTGGTGGAGAACGCCCGCGGTCGATTCGGCAATTCCGGCGAGCGTGCCGCGCGGAACAAAACTCAGGCTGTTGTCTTCGCCGGTCGCACCGGCGAGCGTCAGGCGCAGGCCGGTCATGCTGCACGATCGGTAAGTCTCCGCATGGGCAAACAGCGCCGCGGCCTCGTCGCGATCGAGCTCGGCGCACGCCGTCCCGTCGAGCCAATGGACGCACGCGTCGAATGCGCTGCCGTCGCCGGTCGCGCTCCCACGCCGCGCGAAGTCGGGGCCGGGGCCGCGCCGCAGCAGACGATGCAGATACAGCGGCCCGCCCGCCTTCGGCCCCGTCCCCGAGCGCCGCTCGCCGCCGAATGGTTGCACGCCGACGACAGCGCCGATGATGTTGCGATTGACGTAGATGTTCCCGACATGCGCGCGCGCGACGATTTCGTCGATCGTCTCGTCGATGCGCGAGTGGATGCCGAGCGTCAGCCCGTAGCCGGTCGCGTTGATGTCATCGACGAGCCGGCGCAAGTCCCCGGCGCGGTAGCGCAGCACATGGAGCACCGGGCCGAACACTTCGCGCTCCAGTTCGGCGATATGGGCGATCTCGATGATCGTCGGCGCGACGAAGGTCCCACGCGCCGAGCCCTCGGGCAGTTCGAGGCGATCGATCCGCTCTCCGGCGCGCCGCCGCTCTTCAACGTGGCGCTCGAGCCCGGCCTGCGCACCCGCGTCGATCACCGGGCCGACGTCGGTGCGAACGTCGACCGTGCAGCCAACCGCCAGCTCGCGCATCGCCCCCTTCAACATCGTCAGGAGGTGATCGGCGACGTCGTCCTGCAGGCACAGCACGCGCAGTGCCGAGCAGCGCTGGCCGGCCGAATCGAACGCCGACGCGAGCACGTCGGCGACGACCTGCTCGGGCAGCGCGGTCGAATCGACGATCATTGCGTTCTGTCCGCCCGTCTCGGCGATCAGCGCTACATCTTCGGTGCGCGTGGCGAGCGTCCGGTTGATCCCGCACGCGACCTCGGTCGAGCCGGTGAACATCACCCCGTGCACGCGGGGATCGGCGACGAGCGCCGCGCCGACCTCCTCGCCTCGCCCAGTCAGCAACTGCAGCGCCGCCTCCGGAACGCCGGCCTCATGAAAGAGCCGCACCGCGAGAGCGGCGATCAGCGGCGTTTGTTCGGCCGGCTTCGCGAGCACCGGATTGCCGGCGACGAGCGCCGCGGCGACCTGGCCGGCGAAGATCGCGAGCGGGAAGTTCCACGGACTGATGCAGACGACCGGCCCGAGCGGTATGTGCGACGTGTTGTCGAAGAGGCGCGCCTGCGCCGCGTAATAACGGCAGAAATCGACCGCCTCGCGCACTTCGCCGACCGCGTTCGCCCACGATTTGCCGGCTTCGCGCACCGCGAGCGCGATCAACAGCGACGCGTCACGCTCGAGGAGATCGGACGCCCGTTCGAGGAGATCGGCGCGGCGCGCGGGACGCACCGCTGCCCACTCGGCCGCGAAGGCCTCGGCCGCGCCTAGCGCCGCCGCGACCACCTCGGCGTCCGCATCGACGACTTCGCCGACGATGTCGCTCGCATCCGCGGGATTCGTTATCGCCTGCGGTTCTCCCGTCTCGCCGGTCGAGCCCGCCACCATCGGCACCGCGCGGTGACGCGTCGCGCGGCTCGCCTGCAGCGCTTCGGCAAGCGCTCTTCGCACGGGCTCGCTCACGAGGTCGTAGCCGGCGGAGTTGCGGCGGGCGAGGCCGTAAAGGTCGGCAGGCAGCGGAATGCGCGGATGGGGCGCGCCTGCGAGAGGCTCGCCCGCCGCGACGGGATCGGCGATCAGCTCATCGACCGGCACGCGCTCGTCGACAATGCGATTGACGAAGCTCGTGTTGGCGCCGTTTTCCAACAGGCGGCGCACGAGATAGGCGAGCAGCGTCTCGTGGGTGCCGACCGGCGCGTAGATGCGGACCAGCCGGCGCAATGCCGGATCGCCGACGATCTGGTCGTACAGCGGTTCCCCCATGCCGTGCAGGCACTGGAACTCGTAGTCGCCGCGCCGGTAGTTGCCGTCTGCCAGATGCATGACCGCGGCGAGCGTATGCGCGTTGTGCGTGGCGAACTGCGGGTAGAGCGCGTCCCGCGCGGCGAGCAGCTTCTTCGCGCACGCGAGGTAGCACACGTCCGTATAAATCTTGCGCGTATACACCGGGTACCCGGCGAGCCCGTCGATCTGCGCGCGCTTGATCTCGGTGTCCCAGTACGCGCCTTTCACGAGCCGCACCATCAGCCGGCGCCCACGGCGCCGCGCGAGGTCGACGAGCCAGTCGATCACGAACGGTGCGCGCTTCTGGTACGCCTGAACGACGAAGCCGAGTCCGTCCCAGCCGTCGAGACCGGCGTCGCGCACCAGTGCTTCGAGCAGATCGAGCGACAGTTCGAGCCGGTCGGCTTCCTCCGCGTCGATGTTGAGGCCGATGTCGTAACCACGCGCGAGTGCGCACAGCGCCCGCAGCCGCGGCAGCAGTTCGCCGACGACGCGGTCCCGCTGCGACCAGGTGTAGCGCGGATGCAGCGCCGAGAGCTTCACCGAAATGCCGTTGCCGTCGACGACGCCGCGCTGCGCCGACGCGTTGCCGATCGAGTGGATCGCGTGCTCGTACGCCTCGTAATAGCGCTGTGCGTCGGCCGCGGTCATCGCCGCCTCGCCGAGCATGTCGAACGAATAGCGATAGCCTCGGCTTTCGGGCTCCCGGCCGCGCTCGAGCGCCTCCTCGATCGTCCGCCCGGTAACGAACTGCTCGCCGAGAAGACGCATCGCGAGGTCCATGCCTTTGCGGATCAGCGGTTCGCCGCCGCGGGCGACGACTTTCTGCAGCGCGCTCGCGAGCCCTTCCTCACCGCGCGTCGCGACGATCCGGCCGGTGACGAGCAAGCCCCAGGTTGCGGCATTGACGAACAGCGACGGACTGTGGCCGAGGTGCCCGCGCCAGTCGCCGCGCGCGAGCTTGTCGCGGATCAGCCGGTCCGCCGTCGCCCGGTCGGGCACGCGCAGCAGCGCCTCGGCGAGGCACATCAGCGCGACGCCTTCCTGGCTCGACAGCGAGAATTCCTTCATCAGCGCATCGACGCCGCTCGAACGGCGGCGCTTCGCGCGCAGGCCTCTGACGAGCCGGCACGCAAGATCGTGGATCCGCTTCTGCAACGCCGGCGCGATCTGCGCTTCGGCGACCAGCGGCGGGACGCAAGCCGGCTCGGGAGGCCGCGTCGCGGCAGTGACCCGTTCGCGCAACGCTGATCGGGGAGCATCGGGCAGCGCCGCCGCGGCCGGTGGAAACGTGTCGAAAGTCATGACCGTCAGACTCCTACGAGGCCAAGCGGACACGGCCCCGGCCATCTCGGACCGGAGCGCTTGCGCCGTCGGACCGGGTGCAGCGGCGATGCGTCTTCGGCCGGCGCCGGGCTACCCGACCAACAGTTCGGATTCTGGTCGGGGCGCGCACTGGACTTTACGCCCATGTCCCGACCGGGGCACTATCGGCTCAGCCTTCCTGGTGATAGCGCGTCACGCGCTCGACTTCGTTCGTCGAGCCGAGGATCACCGGCACGCGCTGGTGCAACTTCTCGGGTTGCACGTCGAGAATACGCTGTCGCCCGGTCGTCGCCGCACCGCCCGCCTGCTCGATGATCATCGCCATCGGGTTCGCCTCGTACATCAGCCGCAGCTTGCCGCCCTTGTCGCGGCACTTCTCGTCCATCGGGTACATGAAAATGCCGCCGCGCGTGAGGATGCGATGCACGTCGGCGACCATCGACGCGACCCAGCGCATGTTGAAGTCCTTCCCGCGCGGGCCGGTCTTGCCTTCCTGCAACTCGGTGACGTAGCGCTGCACCGGCGGTTCCCAGAAGCGCGCGTTCGATGCGTTGATCGCGAATTCCTGCGTGTCGACCGGGACCGTCATGAACGGATGCGTATAGACGAAGCTGCCCATCTCGCGGTCGAGCGTGAAGCCGTGGACGCCGTTGCCGACCGTCAGGACGAGCAGCGTCGACGGACCGTACAGCGCATAGCCGGCCGCGACCTGCTCGGTCCCGGGCTGCAGGAAGCACTCTTCGTCCGGCTCCTTGACACCTTCCGGAAAGCGCAGCACCGAAAAGATCGTCCCGACCGAGATATTGACGTCGATGTTCGACGATCCGTCGAGCGGATCGAACAGCAGCAGGTAGCCGCCCTTCGGGTAGTCGAACGGAATCTGATGCACTTCCTCGACCTCTTCCGACGCCATCGCCGCGAGGTGACCGCCCCATTCGTTGGCCTGCAGCAGGATCTCGTTCGCGATGACGTCGAGCTTCTTCTGGGCCTCGCCCTGGACGTTGTCGGTGCCGGCCTCGCCGAGCACGCCGGCGAGCGCCCCTTTCGACACGTTGACGCCGATCGCCTTGATTGCACGCGCGACGACCTCGATCAGCAGGCGCAAGTCCGGGTTGGTGCGGCCGGCGCGCTGCTGCTCGATCAGGAACTGGGTTAGCGTGACACGTCGCATGTAATGACTCCTTGTTGGTCCGGCTGCGCCGGACTTCTGCGTGATTCGTGATGACTGAAGCGGCTAGCAAAGATCGTTCGAGCCTTCGCCTGCTGCGAAAGACTCGTCGAAGTCCTGCCGCCGCCCTGCGACGGACTGGGGCGAACATTTGTAATCGAATGCCGATTCAATTGCCCGAGCGTAACCGCTCCCGATCACGGTTCAACCGGACCCACCGCAGCGGCCGCGCGTCAGGCGCGCCCGGCAGGACCTTTCGTGTTCGAGAACGGCCTCGGAATACCGTCGCAAGCTTCGATACGGATTATCCCGCGGAAGACCGGATGCTGCACCTGCACTTTCGCTTGAAGCCGGTTATGATCGGCCGACACCGCGTGACTTCTTCCCACGAACATACCGGTCCGCTCGCGTCAGCGACCATCGGACCACTCGACCATCTATGCATGTCATCGTTTTAGGCGCCGGAATCACCGGCGTCACGACGGCCTGGTACCTCACGCAGGCCGGCTTCGACGTCAGCGTCATCGACCGCGAACCCGAAGCGGCGCTCGAAACGAGCTTCGCGAACGGCGGCCAGATTTCGGTCAGCCACCCTGAGCCGTGGGCGAATCCTGCCGCGCCGCTGACCGCGCTGCGCTGGCTCGGTCGCGAAGACGCGCCCTTGCTGTTGCGCCCGCAGCTCGACGCCGCACAATGGCGCTGGGTGCTCGCGTTCCTGCACGAATGCCTGCCGCATCGCAGCCGGCGCAATACCGACGCAATCGCAAGCCTCGCGGTACACAGTGCGGAGCGTCTGCGCGCGCTGCGCGCCGCCACCGGGATCACCTACGACCACCTCGAGCGGGGAATCCTGCATCTGTTCTTCTCGGCGAAGGAATTCGGGCACGCGCGCGAACGCCTCGGAGTGCTCGCATCACATGGCATTCGCGCCGAGACCTGCGGCCCCGCGGATTGCATCCGGATCGAGCCCGCGCTCGCGGGTCTGAGCGCCGCGCTTGTCGGCGGCCTCTACGCGCCCGACGACGAATCGGGCGACGCTCACCGTTTCACCCAGGCGCTCGCCGAGCGAGCGCGGGAAGCGGGCGTCCGCTTCCACTTCCGCACCACGGTCAGCCGGATCGCTCGCCTCGGCGGGCGTGTCGACGGCATCGAAGTCACCGACGAAGCCGGGCGGCCGGGCATCCTCAAGGCGGACGCCTACGTGCTTTGCTTCGGCAGCTACGGCGCGAGGCTCGTCGCACCGCTCGGTGAACGCTTGCCGATCTACCCGGTAAAGGGCTATTCCGTGACCGTCCCGGTCGCCGACCCAAGCCGCGCGCCCTGCGTCAGCCTGACGGACGAATCGCGCCGGATCGTCTGCTCGCGGCTCGGCGACCGACTGCGAGTTGCCGGAACCGCCGAGCTCAGCGGCTTCGACACGGCGCTGCACCCCGAGCGCTGCCGCTCGATCCTCAACTGGCTCGATTCACGTTTTCCCGGCGCGGGCGACACTGAGAAAGCGCAGATGTGGGCGGGGTTGCGCCCTGCGACGCCGAGCAACCTGCCGCTGATCGGCCGCAGCCGCCTGCCCAATCTCTGGTACAACACCGGGCACGGCACGCTCGGCTGGACGCTCGCCTGCGGCTCGGCCGATTCGCTCGCCGATCTGATGTCGGGCCGCCGCCCGAAGGTCGCAGCGTTTCCCTTCCTCGCCAGCGACAACTGAAGGCCCACGACGGCGAAGGACGTGCCGCTGCGCGTTCCGGCGCCACACGAGGACGTGCAGGCCGGGCGTCCTACTTGACGACCTTGAGGTGGCCCCGCCCCCCCGCCGGGCGTGCGCCGCCCGACGACGGGGACTCCGGGCCGGGCTGCTCGGGCTCGTCGTCATCTTCGGCTTCGATCAGCGCCGCATGCTCGCCCTCCGCCGTCGCCGCGTCGGGCTCGAACGCCATGCCGTGGCCATTCTCGCGCGCGTACACGGCGAGAACGTTCGACACCGGAATCGACAGCGCATGGGCCGCGCCGCCGAAACGCGCCTGGAAGGTGATCAGTTCGTTGCCCATCAGCAGCTGATTCGTCGCGTCGGGGCCGAGGTTCAGCACGATCTGGCCGTCGCGGGCGTAACCGGGCGGCACGACGGTGCGTTCATCGACGAGCACCGCGATGTGCGGCGTGAACCCCTGGTCGACGCACCATTCGTAGATCGCGCGGATCAGGTAGGGTTTGGTGGATACGTGGGTCATCGGAAACGGTCAGTAGCGCCCCCTGCGCGAGGGGGCTTCCGGCATCAGCGCCGCATCACCTTCTCGGACGGCGTCAGCGCGTCGATGAAGCCCTGGCGGCTGAAAATCCGTTCAGCGTACTTCATGAGGTTCGCCGCGGCCTTCGGCAGTTCGATGCCGTAATGCTCCAGGCGCCACAGCAGCGGCGCGATCGCGACGTCGAGCATCGAGAACTCGTCGCCGAGCATGAATTTCTGCTTGACGAAGATCGGTGCGAGCTGCACGAGCTGGTCGCGCACGTGAGCGCGGTCCTTCTCGGCGCCCTTCTGGTTCTTCTCGAGCGCGTCGATGTGCGAGAACAGCTCCTGCTCGAACGTGTGCAGCAGTTGCCGCGCGCGCGCACGCAGGATCGGGTCCGGCGGCATCAGCTGCGGGTGCGGAAAGCGCTCGTCGATGTATTCGTTGATGATGTTCGCTTCGTACAGGACGAGGTCGCGATCGACCAGCACCGGGACGCGGTTATACGGATTGATGACGGCGATGTCTTCAGGCTTGTTGTAGAGATCGACATCGATGACCTCGAAGTCCATCCCCTTTTCGAACAGCACGATCCGGCAACGATGACTGAACGGATCGGTTGTGCCGGAATACAGGTTCATCATGGTCTTGCAGCTCCAGATACAAAAGCAAAGCGCACCACGCGAAGATCGCGTGGTGCGTCAGGTTCATTGAAGGCGCGGATCAGGTTCCGCAGCGGTTCAATGAATGTCCTTCCAGTAGTTCTTCTTCAGAGCATAGGAAAGCACGAACAGGCCCGCCAGGAAGATCAGCACGAAGATTCCGATCGTCTTGCGCTTTTCGGCCACCGGTTCGCCCATCCAGACGAGGAAGGACACGAGGTCGGCGACCGTCTTGTCGTACTCCTCGACGCTCATCTTGCCGGGCTTGGCCAGTTCGAGCGCGATGCTCTTCGTGCCGTCCTCGTGCTCGGTTACCTTCGCGATCTGTTCGCCCTGCATTTCCCACAGCGCGTGCGGCATGCCGACGTTTGCGAAGATCACGTTGTTCCAGCCGGTCGGACGGGCCGGATCGCGGTAGAACTGGCGCAGGTAGGTGTAAAGCCAATCCGCGCCGCTGCCGAACTCCGACGCGCGCTGACGCGCGATCAGCGTCAGGTCCGGCGGCGTCACACCGAACCAGGCCTTCGATTCGGCCGGCCGCATCGCCACCTTCATCAGATCGCCGACGCGTTCGCCGGTGAACATCAGGTTATCGCGAATCTGCTGCTCGTCGAGACCGATCTGCTGCAGCGTGTTGTAGCGGGCAAAGCTCGCGCTGTGGCAGTTCAGGCAGTAATTGACGAACGTCTTCGCGCCATTCTGCAGCGCGGCCTGTTCGGTGCTGACCGGAGCCTTATCGAGGTGCAGCGCCGCGCCCGCGGCCAGCGCAACCGCCGGTGCGAACAGGGCCGCCGCAGCAAGGCGCTTGAGAGTCTTGATCACACTAATGCTCATTTGAACGTCACCCTTTCCGGTTCCGGTTTGCACTTGTCGATTTTGCTGTACCACGGCATCAGCAGGAAGAACGCGAAGTACAGCACCGAGCAGATCTGCGCGACCAGCGTCCGGCCCGGGGTCGGCGGCAGCACGCCGAGGTAGCCGAGGATGAAGAACGCGACCAGGAAGACCGCCAGGATCGCCTTGAACAGGCCACCCTTGTAACGGACCGACTTCACCGGGCTGCGGTCGAGCCACGGCAGGAACGCGATGATCACGACCGATGCGCCCATCGCGACGACGCCCCAGAACTTCGCATCGACACCGAACAGCGGATAGGTCACCGCGCGCAGGATCGAATAGAACGGCGTGAAGTACCATACCGGCGCGATGTGCAGCGGCGTCTTCAACGGGTCGGCCGGGATGAAGTTGTTGTACTCGAGGAAGTACCCGCCGCCCTCCGGCGCGAAGAACACGATCGCCGAGAAGAAGATCAGGAAGCCGACGACGCCGACGATGTCCTTCACCGTGTAGTACGGATGGAACGGGATGCCGTCGAGCGGAATGCCGTTCGCGTCCTTCTTCTTCTTGATCTCGACGCCGTCCGGGTTGTTCGACCCGACCTCGTGCAGCGCGACGATGTGCGCCGCAACCAGACCGATCAGCACCAGCGGCACGGCGATGACGTGGAACGAGAAGAAGCGGTTCAGCGTGGCGTCCGAGACGACGTAGTCACCGCGGATCACGAGCGACAGGTCGGGACCGATGAGCGGGATCGCCGAGAACAGGTTCACGATGACCTGAGCGCCCCAGAACGACATCTGGCCCCACGGCAGCAGGTAACCCATGAACGCTTCGGCCATCAGCGCGAGGAAGATCAGCGTGCCGAAGATCCAGATCAGTTCGCGCGGTTTGCGGTACGAACCGTAGATCAGCCCGCGGAACATGTGCAGGTAGACGACGATGAAGAACGCCGACGCGCCGGTCGAATGCAGGTAGCGGATCAGCCAGCCGCCCGGCACTTCGCGCATGATGTACTCGACGCTCGCGAATGCGACCGGGATGCCGGAGGCATTGACGGAGGCGTCCGGCTTGTAGTGCATGACCAGGAAGATGCCGGTCAGGATCTGGATCACCAGCACGAGCAGCGCCAGCGAACCGAAGAAGTACCAGAAGTTGAAGTTTTTCGGCGCGTAGTACTCGGACAGGTGCGCCTTCCAGGTCGACGTCAGCGGGAATCGCGCGTCGATCCAGTTGACCAGTGCTTGGGATTTGGTTGTCATCGCTTAGGCCTTTCCGTCGTCACCGATGAGGAGCTTCGTATCCGCGAGGAACTTGTACGGCGGGATCTCGAGGTTGTCCGGCGCCGGCATGCTGCGATAGACGCGCCCGGCGAGGTCGAACAGGGAGCCGTGACAGGGACACAGGAAACCGCCGGCCCAGTCGGGCCTCACACCGCTCTCGGCGCCGACCTTGAACTTCTCGCTCGGCGAGCAACCGAGGTGCGTGCAGATGCCGACCGCGACGAGGTATTCCGGCTTGACCGATCGGTACTTGTTTTGCGCATACTCGGGCTGCATCGGCTTTTCGGAACCCGGATCGCTGACCAGCGACTCGGTCTTGTCGAGCGAGGCGAGCATTTCCGGCGTCCGCCGCAAAATCCACACCGGCTTGCCGCGCCACTCGACCGTCATCATCTCGCCCGGTGCGAGCTTGCTGATGTCCGCCTCGACCGGGGCGCCAGCAGCCTTCGCACGTTCCGACGGCGTCAAGCTGGCGACGAACGGCACTGCGGTCGCGACCGCGGCGACGCCACCGGCGGCCGACGTTGCGACAAGCAGTTGCCGACGGCCACTGTCCATCTTCTGATCCACGCTCATGACATCATCCCTGAAAGGAAACCTGTTTCCGGATACAAAAAACCGCCGGATTCTACCAAACTGCCCGCAACATAAAAAGCATATCCGTGAAAGGTGTTTGCGGATCATGGCCTTAGCATTGGGCGCGCGATCGAAAATCCTTGCGGAACAAGGTCTTTTTTGTGCGGGACAGCAGCGGCGCGGCGCGCGGGGCCGCGGAAACGGAATTCAGAGACGCCGACGTTCGATCAGCGCCTGGGCGATGGTGCCGGTATCGGTGTGTTCGAGCTCCCCGCCCACCGGCACGCCGCGGGACAAGCGACTGACCCTGACCCCGCGCGCCGCGAGCAGTTCGGCGATCATGTGGGCCGTCGCCTCACCCTCGTTCGTGAAGTTCGTCGCGAGGATGACCTCTTCGACCACGCCATCGGCCACGCGCGCGAGCAGCTTTTCAAGCCCGAGCTCACGCGGCCCGATGCCATCGAGCGGCGACAGCCGGCCCATCAGCACGTAATACATCCCGTTGTACGCGTGGGTCTGCTCCATCATCGCGAGGTCGGCGGGCATTTCGACCACGCACAGCAGCGACGCGTCGCGCTGGGGATTCGCACAACGCTGGCAGATTTCGCTTTCGGTGAACGTGTTGCAGCGCTCGCAGTGACGCAGCACCGCGAGCGCATTGCCGAGCGCGCGGGCAAGCCGTCCGGCCCCGCGCTGGTCCCGTTGCAGCAGGTGATAAGCCATGCGCTGCGCGGATTTCGGGCCGACGCCGGGCAGCCCGCGCAACGCTTCGATCAGCTCATCCAGACTCGAAGGCGACATTCAGAACGGCAGCTTCATCCCGGGCGGCAGGTTCAGCCCGGACGTGAAGCCGGCCATCTTCTCCTGCGTCGTCGTCTCGACCCGGCGGACTGCGTCATTGACGGCTGCGGCGAGGAGGTCTTCGAGCATTTCCTTGTCGTCCATCACCGAGTCGTCGATCGTGACGCGGCGGACGTCGTACTTGCACGTCATCAGGACCTTGACCATGCCAGCGCCCGACTGCCCCTCGACTTCGACCGAGGCCAGCTGCTCCTGCATTTTCTTCATGTTTTCCTGCATTTGCTGGGCCTGTTTCATCAGCCCGGCGATTCCGCCTTTCATCATTGCTTGATTCTCCGGAAGAGGGATTCAAAGAGGTTTTACCGATGCTTCCACGAGGGACGCATCGAATCGTTCGATTAGTTCGCGCACGAACGGGTCGCGTTCGAGCGCCGCGACGGCCTCGACGTGACGCGCGCGCTTTTCCATCTGGTCGCGCTGGGCCGGCGTCTCGCCCGCGATCGCGCCGGTCTCGATCCTGAGCCGCAACGGCCTCTCATAAAAGGCGCTGAGCGCGTCCTGGAGGCGGTCGGCGAGCGTGGGGTTCATGCCGAGGAGGTGGCGATGGGTTTCGGACAGCCGCAGGCCGACGACGTCATCGGCAAGCCCGATCCATTCGCAGTGCTGTGCGAGTTCCCGCACCATGCCGCCGAGGCCGAGCGAGCGGACGGTCGCGTGCCAGTCCGCGGCACCGGAAGCGGCCGACGGCTCCGGCAGCAGGTCGCTCGATTCCGGGGAAGTCTCGGCCACGGCTCGCAAGGAATTCGCGGACTCGGTCGCTCCCGCGTCGATCGCGTGCGCGGTCGCAACGGTCTCGTGCCGAAGCTCCGATTGCCCCGCAGCGGTCGCCGCAGCGACTGGCGTTGCGGAATCCGTGCGCGCCGCAGTGGTCGCCTCCCGCCCTCCCGCGCGGCTCTCACCGAGCAGGCCCTCGGGCGGCAGATCCTCCCATGGCGGGACCGAATTCGACGGCCCGCTTGTGTCATCGAGGGCCGAAGCCGCACCCGCTGAGCGTCCGGTGTTGCGCGGACTTGCCGTGCCCTCGTCGCGGCCGTGCAGTGTCTCCGGCCGATGGGTCGGGCTGGCAGTGTTCGCCGCGCGCGGCCCATCGTCGCTTACAGACGGAACCGCCGGTCGCGCCCGCTCTGCAATCGGCTTCACGCCATCGACAGAACCCGCTGGCGTGTTGCGCTCTCGCTCGCTCGTCCCTGCGTCCTGCGGAACGGTGCGCGGCGAGCGAGCCGACGGCCCGCTGCGAGCGCCTCCCGCGCCCCCCCCTCCCTCGGCAGCGCCGGGGCTTCCGAGGGGTGCCGGAGACTCGGGACGGAAGGCGTGCAGACGCAGCAGGCTCATCGTGAAGCCGGCGTAGTCGTCCGGGGCGAGCGAGAGCTCGTCGCGGCCGTGGATCGCGATCTGGTAGGCGAGTTGCAGGAACTCGGCATCGAAGGCCTGCGTATAAGGCAGGAGGCGTTGGCGCTCTGATTCGTCGGCAATCGCCGCCTGCGCGAACTGCGCGAGCGCGATACGGTGGAGCAGCGATGCGAGGGCCTGCAGTGCGGCATCGAACGACAGGCTGCGTGCCTCCATGCGATCGGCCACCGCGAGCATCGCCGAGACATCGCCCGCCGCGAGCGCATCCAGCACTGCGTACAGATGGTCGTCGCCAACCGTGCCGAGCATGTGCGTAACCTGCTCTTCCTCGACCTTGCCGGAGCCATGCGCGATCGCCTGATCGAGCAGCGACAGCGCGTCGCGCATCGAGCCGCCCGCCGCCTTCGCGAGATGGCGCAGCGCCGGCGCCTCGAACGGCACGTCCTCGGCGGCGAGAATGCCGGCGAGATGATCGACGATATGGCCCGGCGGCATCTGCTTGAGGTTGAACTGCAGGCAGCGGGAGAGCACCGTGACCGGAATCTTCTGCGGGTCGGTCGTCGCGAGGATGAACTTGACGTGCTCCGGCGGCTCCTCGAGCGTCTTCAGCATCGCGTTGAACGCATGCCCGGTCAGCATGTGGACTTCGTCGATCATGTAGACCTTGTACCGCCCCTGCACCGGCGCGTAGACCGCCTTGTCGAGCAGCGCTGCCATGTCTTCGACGCCGCGGTTCGAGGCCGCATCCATCTCGACGTAATCGGGGAAGCGGTCGGCGTCGATCGCCTGACACGCGGCGCATTTCCCGCAGGGTTCGGCGGTGACGCCGGTTTCGCAGTTCAGCGCTTTCGCGAGGATGCGCGAAATCGTCGTCTTGCCGACGCCGCGCGTACCGGTGAACAGCCACGCATGGTGCAGTCGGCCGGTCGCGAGCGCGTGACTGAGCGCCCGGACGACGTGCTCCTGACCGATCAGCGTGGCAAAACTCTTCGGCCGCCACTTGCGCGCGAGAACCTGATAACTCATGGCGGAATTCTAGCAGAGCGCGCCGGTCGCTCCGTCGCGCAGATCGCGCGCCCTCCCAGCTAGTCACCCGGTGCGTCGGCGCACGAACGGATCGGAAGTTTTCGCTGTGCGGAAAGTTGTCCTACCCTTCCAACGTGAATTTCGCGGTGAAGCCGCGCGCCCGCGATTCGCGCCCGGCGCGCCGCCAGATGGGAACGACAGCCGGGATCGTCGATCAGATAACGGCGAAGGCGCGAAGCACGGCACGGCGCTTGCCCAGACCAAGGCCGTATGCCGACGCGCGGCGGAGATTGGAGGGGGAACGGCATGAATAGAGATATTCCGAGCCCGACCGGCTGGATGGATTCGGGTCCGGCGTCCGCCGGCTTCGCCGGCCATGCGAACGGGGTTCAGCTCCTGGCCGGCCTTCTGGGCCAAGCCGACGTGCGCATCGGCGGCGATCGGCCGTGGGACATGCAGCTCCACCGCGCCGAAGCCGCCGACCGGATCCTCGCCGGCGCGAGCCTCGGGCTCGGCGAGACCTACATGGACGGCGACTGGGATGCGCCGGCCCTCGACGAATTCATGCACCGCATCCTGCGCGCACGGCTCGACGAGAAGGTCCACGCCCCGGGCCTCATGTGGCACGTGCTCCGCACCCGCCTGCTGAACCTCCAGAACCCCCGCCGCGCACGACAGGTCGGCGAAGTCCATTACGACCTCGGCAACGATTTCTTCGAGGCGATGCTCGACGCGCGCATGGCCTATACCTGCGGTTACTGGGCGGCAGCCGAAGACCTGGACGCCGCGCAGGAGGCGAAGCTCGATCTCGTCTGCCGCAAGCTCGGCCTCGACGCGGGCATGCGCCTGCTCGACATCGGCTGCGGCTGGGGCAGCCTGATGAAGTTTGCGGCCGAACGCTACGGCGTCGAATGCGTCGGCGTGACGATCTCGAAGGAGCAGGCGGAGTACGGGCAGGCGCGCTGCAACGGCCTGCCGATCGAGTTCCGGCTGATGGATTACCGCGAGATCGACGAGCGCTTCGACCGGATCGCGAGCCTCGGGATGTTCGAGCACGTCGGGCGCCGGAACCTGCGAACCTATTTCGAAGTCGCGCGCCGCTGCCTCGCTCCCGACGGACTCTTCCTGTTGCATACGATCGGCAACAACTTCCGCAACTTCCCGCCCGATCCTTGGATCGACCGCTACATCTTTCCCAACGGCGACCTGCCGTCGCTGGGGCAGATCGCCGACGCGAGCGAGCGCCTGTTCATGATCGAGGACGTACATAACTTCGGCGCCGATTACGACCGCACCTTGATGGCGTGGCACGAGCGCTTCGAAAACGCGTGGCCGCGATTCGCCGAACGCTACGGCGAGCGGTTCCGCCGCATGTGGTCGTATTACCTGCGTGCGTGCGCGGGTACGTTCCGCGCAAGGACGACGCAGTTGTGGCAGATCGTCCTGTCGCCGGAGGGCGTCGCCGGCGGATACAGACGGCCGGCCTGATAGTAGATCGATCACCCGGCAGCCGCTGGCCGCAGATCGAGCGCCACTCGCTCTTTGTCGGGCGACACGCGTACGCCCTCCCGCACGTTCGCACGCGTACATGCGCGCCCGCCTCGCCCTTCGCCCTTCGCCCTTCGCCCTTCGTCATGTGCCGCCTTCCGCCTGCCGCAGCTACCTGCCGTCTGCGGCTGCCGCTTGCCGCCTCCGCCAGTGGCGTGCAAGGCGCGGACACTGGTCTGATAAGGCGAGTACGGCTTTGGCGAACCGGACGAGCCAGGCCGGGGGCGGGCCGTTTCAGGAACGGCGGCGCAAGAAGAACTGGCGCGGGTAATCAGCGGAGCGCACGACAGTTGGCTCACGGACCGTCCTTAGCCGCTCGACCGACGTAGCGGGCGACGATCGGCGTATTCTATGGCGAAAAACTATTGACCTATTCTTTACATTCAATTGGAGCTATTACACCCCGAATCCCATACTTCGACAGAGGCTATGGACGGGTTGCGGCGTTCGTCGTTGCGACGCTGTCCGGCCTCGTCGAGCCGCTCGCGGCGCTGGCTGGGTCGCTGATGGTCGCGCAGGCCGAAGCGCTTTTGCCGTGGGGCCTTGCCGCGGCGGCCGGCGCGATGCTCTTCGTCGTGTGCCACGAGATCATCCCCGAGTCGCGCCGCCGCGGGAACGAGATCCTGGGAATGACGGGAGTGGTCGTCGGCTTCGTGGGGATGGCGGTAGTGGGGCGCATGCTGTCGTGACCCGTCATCTGCCGATCGAAAGCGTTTGCGGATGAGGACGGACGACACGGGGATTTCCGGTCACGCCGGCAGCGGCCACCAAATCTGAGGACGGGAAACCGCGGCCGTCGAACTGCAGTGCTTCACAGACGCCAACGCCGAAAATCGCTGCGAGACGGTTCGCCCCGAAATCGCGACACCGGAAATCGCGGCATCGGTGTCTCGACATCGGTGTCTCGACATCGGTATCTCGACATCGGTATCTCGACATCGGGATCTCGATGTCGAAATCTCAACACCGGAATTTCGGCATCGGGAATCGCGGCGTCGCAAATCGCGCCCCCCGAAAACCGCTCATCGAAACGACGAAGGGCGCCTCGTTAGCAAGGCGCCCTTCGCATCGTTGTTGGGGTGGCGAGCCCGACCCCCGGCACTTGCAGGGAACGGCTGTGGCTGCTGCCTTCCGGCCCTGACCAGGTTCACCGCGCTGCAATGCGGGGAGACCCGCCACGGCCGTGATTGTACCAGTTGTTCCGGTCCGTCCGGTAGAAACGGCCCCGAAAGTTTCGGGACGCACAAAGCCGCGAATCGCGGATGCGGAAAAGCCGGTGTTGCGCGGCGAACGGGGCAAGCCCTGCGCGCACGGAGTCGATCGGATCTCGGCGGCACGGTCAGGCCCGGGACACGAAGCGGGCGCGCCGATCTTTCCGCGCTGCCGAGCCGAACGGCCCGTCGCATTGCTTGTTCTTCTGCCACCCAGCAAAACCGTCTTCAGCACGGGCACTCTCGTCCCATACCTCGCCGGCCTCACCAAATCCCATGAACCGACGGCGGACATGAAAACGGCGGGTTTCCCCGCCGTCGCAATCCGTCACGTCAGAGCGCTCAGCCCTTCAGTTCCGGGAAATCCTCTTCGAAGAACTCCAGCGCGCCGCGCTCGGACGAGGCGTCCTTGCCCTGCTCGCTCTTACGCAGGTCGACGCGGCGGATCTTGCCGGAAATCGTCTTCGGCAGATCGGAGAACTCGATGCGGCGGATGCGCTTGTACGGCGCCAGCTTGTCGCGCGTGAAGGCGAAGATGTCCTTCGCGAGCTCCTTGGTCGGCTCGAAGCCGGGAGTGAGGATCAGGTAGGCCTTCGGCACCGAGAGGCGCACCGGGTCCGGGCTCGGCACGACCGCGGCTTCGGCGACCGCCGGGTGTTCGATCAGCACGGATTCCAGTTCGAAGGGGCTGATGCGATAGTCCGACGCCTTGAACACATCGTCGGCGCGTCCGACGTAGGTGATGTAGCCGTCCGCGTCGATGCTCGCGACGTCACCCGTATGGTAATGACCGTTGCGCATGACTTCCGCCGTTTTATCGGCATCTCCGGAATAACCGAGCATCAGGCCTACCGGGCGCTTGGCGAGCACCAGCGACACTTCGCCCTCTTCGGCGGGTTGGTCCTCGGCGTCGAGCAACGCGATCGTGTAGCCGGGCAGCGGACGCCCCATCGAGCCCAGCTTCAGCTTCTGCCCCGGGGTGTTGCCGATCTGGCACGTCGTCTCGGTCTGGCCGAAACCGTCGCGGATCGTGATGCCCCACGCCTTCTTCACCTGGTCGATGACTTCGGGGTTCAGCGGCTCGCCGGCGCCGATCAGCTCGCGCAGGTTCGTCTTCACCGCCGCGAGGTCCTGCTGGATCAGCATCCGCCACACGGTCGGAGGCGCGCACATCGTCGTGATCTCGTACTTCACGAGCACGTCGAGCAGCGCTTTCGCGTTGAAGCGGTTGTAGTTGTACAGGAACACGCAGGCACCGGCGTTCCACGGTGCGAAGAAGCAGCTCCAGGCGTGCTTCGCCCAGCCCGGCGAGCTGATGTTCATGTGACGATCGCCCGGCTGCAGGCCGATCCAGTACATCGTCGACAGGTGGCCGATCGGGTAGGACTGGTGGCTGTGCTCGACGAGCTTCGGCTTCGACGTCGTGCCGGAGGTGAAATACAGCAGCAGCGGGTCGGTGACGCGCGTCACGCCCTCGGCCTTGAATTCCTGCGACGCGTCGTACGCGTCCTCGAACGACAGCCAGCCTTCGGTGGCGCCGCCGACGCTGACGCGCGTGTAGCTGCCGGCGAGCGTCGTGAACTTGTCGGTGTGCGCCTTGCCGATGACGACGTGCTTGACCTGGCCGCGTTCGAGGCGGTCGGAGAGGTCGTCCGGCGTCAGCAGCGTCGTCGCCGGGATCACGACCGCACCCAGCTTGATCGCGGCGAGCATCGTTTCCCACAGCGGGACTTCGTTGCCGAGCATGATCAGCACCCGGTCGCCGCGCGCGACGCCCTGGCTGCGCAGCCAGTTCGCGACGCGGTTCGAGCGGGCCGACATCTCGGCGAACGACAGCTTCGCCTCGCAGCCGTCTTCCTCGACGATCCACAGCGCAGGCTTGTCGTTGCCTTGCGCCATCGCGTCGAAGTAATCCAGCGCCCAGTTGAACTCGGTGAGCTGCGGCCACTGGAAACCGTCGTATGCGGTCTGGTAGTCCGTGCGATGGGCGAGCAGGAAGTCACGCGCCTTCAGGAATTCGGCTACTGCGGTCATGGGTTCTCCTTTCCCGTCGAATTTCCGCGCCGCGCTCCTGCGACCGTCGCCTCTCGCGAGAACGGCCGCCTCCACTCTCGCGGCGTGGGGCTAGTAATTGGAATGATCTGCTGCCGGTGCAGCAGCGGGCGCTATTGTGACGTTGACGTCAACGTCACGCAATAACAACGCACGCCGCCCGACTCCGTCCCGTCGCCTCTGCCGCCCCGACTCGCGGCATCGCCCGACCATCAAGGTCGCCACCTTCCTACGGCGGCGGAAATCCCCGCATCGGTCATTGTCCTAGGATCCTGAGCACTCCCTCCGAGCGTGATTACTCTTCGGGCGTCGGCGATACAGCAGGGCTCACCGACTCACCAAACAAGCGGGGCAGCGAAGACTGCCTTCATCTGGAGCGAGACATGAAACCGCATTCCCTCACGGAAGGCCATCCCGTCGCGTCGTCCGCGATCCGGCCTTCGGCCGGCAGAGCCCGGCTTCGCCCCGGGACCACACCCGAAACGTCCGGCGCACCTTCGCAACCACGCACTTCCCGGCCCGCCTGAGCGGTACCGCGATCGTTCGTCCGCAGAGACGGCATTTCAAGACAAGAAACGGAATCACCTGGAGGAAGACACCATGCAGCATGCAGCCACGACCCAGGACGTACAGGACGTGCAGCACGAAACGTCGCCCGCGACGCTGAAGCGGGCGGTCGCCGCGTCGGCGCTCGGCAACGCGACCGAGTGGTTCGATTACGGCATCTACGCGTACGGCCTCACGTACATCTCGGCCGCGCTGTTTCCGGGCAGCACTACGGAAGCGACGCTCTTCGCGCTCGCGACCTTCGCGATCTCGTTTCTCGTCCGCCCGCTCGGCGGCCTGTTCTGGGGGCCGCTCGGTGACCGGCTTGGGCGCAAGCATGTGCTCGCACTGACGATCCTGCTGATGTCGGGCGCGACGCTCGCGGTGGGCCTGCTGCCGTCGTTCGAATCGATCGGCTGGTGGGCACCGGCGCTGTTGATCGTGCTGCGGATGATCCAGGGCTTCTCGACCGGCGGCGAATACGGCGGCGCCGCGACCTTCATGGCCGAATACGCGCCCGACAAGAAGCGCGGTTTCTACGGCAGTTTCCTCGAATTCGGCACGCTCGCCGGTTTCTCGCTCGGCGCGTTCCTGATGCTCGGCTTCTCGCTCGCGCTCGGCGATCAGGCGATGCACGAGTGGGGCTGGCGCCTGCCCTTCCTCGTCGCCGCGCCGCTCGGCCTGATCGGTCTGTACCTGCGCTCGAAGATCGAGGACACGCCGGTATTCAAGGAGCTCGCAGAAGCCGAGACGAGCGAGGAGACGAACTGCGTCGTGCTGAAGGACCTCCTCGGCGGCTTCTGGAAGCAGCTGCTGCAGCTCGGCGGCCTCGTCGTCGCGCTCAACGTCGTCAATTACGTGCTGCTCGCGTACATGCCGACCTTCATGAAGACGCAGCTCGGCATGAGCGACAACCTGTCGCTGCTCGTCCCGCTAGTCGGCATGCTGATCATGATGGTGTTCCTGCCGTTCGCCGGCTCGCTGTCGGATCGCGTCGGGCGCAAGAAGGTGTGGTGGTTCTCGCTCATCGGCCTGTTCGTCGCCGCGATCCCGATGTTCCAGCTGATGGAGCAGAGCGCGGCTGGCGCGCTGCTCGGCTTCGCGGTGCTCGGCGTGCTGTACGTGCCGCAGCTCGCGACGATCTCGGCGATGTTCCCGGCGATGTTCCCGACCCACGTCCGCTACGCCGGCATGGCGATCGCGTACAACGTATCGACGTCGCTGTTCGGTGGCACTGCGCCGATGGCGAACGACTGGCTGATCGGCGTGACCGGCAACCACCTCGTCCCGGCGTATTACATGATGGCCTCCTGCGTCGTCGGCGCGATCGCGCTGCTCTTCGTCGTCGAGACCCGCGGCTGCTCGCTGCGCGGTCGCGGCATCCCCGGCGCGGCGACGCGGCGTGATGGGCGCCTCGCCAGCGATGTCGCCGGCGTGCAGCTGCACGAGGCGCTCGCCGCGACGAAGTAAGCGCGGCGGACCGCCACCTCAGTCCCCCCTCGCTTCGGCTCGTCGACTCCGGTCGGCGGGCCGAAGTTTTTTTCGTTTTCCGCGTCCCGGGCGTCGCGCACTTTGTAATAGGACATTCGGCGCGACACCTCTCACGACTAGACTGGATTGTGTCGCGACAAGCCGCGACCCCGATGCAGCGCCACCTCGCACTGCCCCGTCCCCAGCCCAGGACCGAGAGACATGGACCAGGACATTCGTCCGATCGATCTTTTCCGTGCGCGAGCGCGCCTGCGCGGCCACGTGCTGCACACGCCGCTCGTGCCTTCGCCGAGCCTGTCGCGCGTCGCCGGCAGCCCGGTGCATCTGAAGCTCGAATGCCGGCAGACGACCGGCAGCTTCAAGCTGCGCGGCGCGACCAACGCGCTGCTGAAGCTCGACGACGCCGCGCGCGCGCGCGGTGTCGCCGGCGTCTCGACCGGCAACCACGGCCGCGCGCTCGCCTACGCCGCGAAGCGCCTCGGCACGCGCGCGGTGATCTGCATGTCGCGCCTCGTGCCGGCGAACAAGGTCGAGGCGATCCGCGCGCTCGGCGCCGACGTGCGCATCGTCGGCGCGAGCCAGGACGAGGCCGACCTCGAAGTGGCGCGCCTCGTGCGCGAAGAAGGTCTGACGCTCGTGCCGCCGTTCGAGCACCCGGACGTGATCGCCGGTCAGGGCACGGTCGGGCTCGAACTGCTCGACGACCTGCCCGACGTCGACACCGTGCTCGTGCCGCTGTCGGGCGGCGGCCTCCTCGCCGGCGTCGCGCTCGCCCTGAAGACCGCATCGCCGCAGATCCGCGTCATTGGCGTGACGATGGAGCGCGGCTGTGCGATGCACACCAGCCTCGCCGCCGGCCGTCCGGTGCAGGTCGAGGAGGTCGAGACGCTCGCCGACTCGCTCGGCGGCGGTATCGGCCTCGACAACCGCTACACCTTCCGCATGGTCCAATCCCTCGTCGACGACACCGTGCTCGTCTCGGAGGACGAGATCGCCGACGCGCTGCGGCACGCGTACCGCGAGGAGCAGGTCGTCGTCGAGGGCGCCGGCGCGGTGGGCATCGCCGCGATCCTCGCCGGCCGCGTGCGCGCGACCGGGACGACCGCGATGATCCTCAGCGGCGCGAACATCGACATGGATCTGCACCGCCGGCTCGTCTGCGCCGGCGAACGCAGCGACGACCGGCCGGCCGGGAGCGCCGGCTGATGTCCGCACCCGTTGTCGCGCGGGGCGCAATTCCGTTCGGCAACCCAGCTCCCCGCGAGGCGAGTCCGATGATGGAACAGTGGCGCAAGGCGCTCGACGCGGTCCGCGGCGGCGAGTCGAAGTACAAGATCCTCGTCCAGGCGATCGCCGCCGACATCGAGAACGGCACGCTGAAGGAAGGCACGCGCCTGCCGCCGCAGCGCGAAGTCAGCCAGCAGCTCGGCATCAGCGTGCAGACGGTCACGAACGCGTACAAGGAACTCGAACAGCACGGCGCCATCCGCTGCGAAGTCGGGCGCGGCAGCTTCGTCGCGAAGCGCGTCACCGAGAAGGTCGCGACCTATATGCTCGACCGCGCGGAAGGAGCGGTCGTCGACTTCTCGATCGCGCGCATCGTCTACACGCCCGAGCACGACCGCATCTGGCGCGAGACCTGCTCCGAGCTCGCGCTCGAGCCCGACCAGCCGTGGATGCGCGCGTGCCGTCCGATCGCCGGCTTCGAGCATCACCGTGCGGCCGGCGTCGAATGGCTCGCCGGACTCGGCGCGAAGGCGGCGGTCGACACGCTGCTGATCACGAACGGCGCCTCGCACGCGATCTTCCTCGCGCTCGCGTCGCTCGTGAGCCCCGGCGACGTCGTGCTGTGCGAGAACTTCACCGACCACGGCGTGATCGGCTCGGCGCAGGTGCTCGGCTTCACGCTGAAAGGCCTCGACACCGACGAGCACGGCATCCAGCCGGACCATTTCGAGGACATGTGCGCGAACGAGCGCATCGCCGCACTCGTCTGCACGCCGACGCTCAACAACCCGACCGCGACGATCATGCCGGACTCGCGCCGCCGCGCGATCGCGCGCATCGCCGAGCGCTACGGCGTCTACGTGATCGAGGACGACGTGTTCGGCCCGCTCGTCGCGCAGCATCCGCCGCCGATCACGACGCACCTGCCCGAACTCGGCTTCTACTGCACGAGCTTCACGAAGTCGGTGATGACCGGGCTGCGGATCGGCTACCTCAACATGCCGAAGCGGCTCGCGCTGCGCGTAGAGAGCATATTGCGCGTCAATAGCTGGATGGCCGCGCCGCTGCTCGCCGAAGTCGCGACGCGCTGGGTCGTCGATGGCAGCGCCGCGTATCTCGCCGAGCTGCAGCGCGAAAAGCTCGCGGTTCGCCACGCGATGGCGAAGGCGCATCTCGGCGAATTCATCCTCGGCGACCACCCGTCGTCGCTGTCGACATGGATCGGCATTCCGAAGCACTGGCAGCTCGACAGTCTCGTGCAGCAGCTGCGCAACCGCCTCGTCGCGGTGACTTCGCCGGATCCGTTCCTCGTGTTCGGCACGCCGCGGCCGAACGCATTGCGGCTGTGCCTCGGTGCCGAGGACAGCGACGCGCGGGTCGACGGTGCGCTGTCGACGATCGCGACGGTGTTCCGCCAATACCCGCAGGTGCACGACTACCTGTGATGCCCTAGGACGTTTCTCGGCCCGGCGATCAAATGCGGTTCGGGCTGAGCTTGTCGAAGCGTCTGGCTCCCCTCTTCGACGGTCTGAAGGCGAACGCCTGTAATTGCTTGCCGGTTTGACGGCCCGATGTCCTGTTCGCCTGCTCGCGGCGTCGGGACCGTAAGCGTTCCCGTCCCGCCTCCGCGACGCCTGCGCGTCGTCCTCCGCACCACGCCCCGACATTGTCCTTCCCATTGCACTAGGACACCAGGACGGATCATTTCCCGCCCCTACACTCGTTTCCACTGCCCCGAGGCACGGGGTGCGAACCCAATCCGAGTGAAGAGGCGTCAATGTCCAAAGTCATTCTGTTGAGCGAAGCGGATCTGCGCGCCTGCGTCGCGCTCGATCTCGCCGCGGTCGATTGCGTCGAGGACGCGTTCCGCCGCCTCGCGACCGAGCCGGTCGTGATGCCGCCGATCCTGCGGCTCGACATCGTCCAGAACAACGGAGAGGTCGACGTCAAGACCGCCTACCTGCCGGGGCTCGACAGCTTCGCGATCAAGGTCAGCCCGGGCTTCTTCGACAACCCGAAGCTCGGCCTGCCCAGCCTCAACGGCATGATGATGCTGCTGTCAGCGCGCACCGGGATCCTCGAGGCGCTGCTCCTCGACAACGGCTACCTGACGAGCGTGCGCACCGCCGCCGCAGGCGCGGTCGCGGCCCGCTGGCTCGCGCGCGAGGATGCACGGCGCGCAGCGGTAATCGGCGCCGGCGCGCAGGCCCGGCTGCAGCTCGCAGCGCTGAAGCTGGTGCGCCCGATCGAAGCGGCGAGCGTGTGGTCGCCGAACGCGAGCGAGGCGCGCCGCTACGCCGACGAGATGAGCAAGACGCTCGGCATCGCGATCACTGCATGCGCCGACATCGACACCGCGCTCGCCGGCGCCGACGTCGCGATCACGACGACCCCGTCGCGCGAACCGCTGATCGAAGCCCGCCACCTGCGCCCCGGCCTGCACATCACCGCGATGGGCTCGGACGCCGAGCACAAGAACGAGATCGCCCCGGCCGCGATCGCCGGCGCCACCCGCTACGTCTGCGACCGCCTCGCGCAGGTGCGCGTGCTCGGCGAGCTGCACCACGCGATCGACGCCGGCGCGGTTAGCGCCGACGCGAGCTTCCCCGAGCTCGGCCAGGTGATCGCCGGTCAGGTCGCCGGCCGCACGAGCGCCGACGACGTGACGATCTGCGACCTGACCGGCACCGGCGCGCAGGACACCGCGATCGCGACCTTCGCGTTCGAACGGGCCCGCACGAGCGGCCGCGGCACCCCCTTCGAAGCCTGAATTTCCCACGGAGCAACATCGACCATGCCCCAGAACATCCCCCTGCCCTTCGAGCGCGCCGAGTACGCCGAGCGCCTCGCGAAGACGCGCGCCGCGATGGACGCGCGCGGCATCGACGTACTCGTCGTCACCGATCCGACCAACATGGCGTGGCTGACCGGCTACGACGGCTGGTCGTTCTATGTGCACCAGTGCGTGCTCGTCGGCCCCGAAGGCGAGCCGGTGTGGTACGGCCGCGGCCAGGACGCGAACGGCGCGAAGCGCACCGCGTACGTCGCGCTCGAGAACATCATCGGCTACCCCGACCACTACGTGCAGTCGACCGAGCGCCACCCGATGGACTACCTCGCGACCGAGGTCATCGCGGCGCGCGGCTGGCAGGCGAAGCGCATCGGCGTCGAGATGGACAACTACTACTTCTCGGCGGCCGCGTACGCGGCGCTGCAGAGGCATCTGCCGCAGGCGCGCTGGGTCGATGCGACCGCGCTGGTGAACTGGCAGCGCGCGATCAAGTCGCCGCAGGAGATCGCGTACATGCGCAACGCCGCGAGGATCGTCGAGCGGATGCAGGCGATGATCGTCGACACGATCGAGCCGGGCATGCGCAAGAACGAGCTCGTCGCCCGCATCTACGCGACCGGCATCGAAGGCGCGGACGGCCACGGCGGCGACTATCCGGCGATCGTGCCGCTGCTGCCGACCGGCTCGGACGCCGCCGCGCCGCACCTGACCTGGGACGACAGCCCGATCCCGGCCGGCGCCGGCACCTTCTTCGAGATCGCCGGCTGCTACCGCCGCTACCACTGCCCGCTGTCGCGCACGGTCTATCTCGGCCGCCCGCCGCAGCACTTCATCGAAGGCGAGAAGGCCGTCGTCGAAGGCATCAACGCCGGCCTCGACGCCGCGCGTCCCGGCAACACCTGCGAGGACATCGCGAACGCGTTCTTCAAGGTGCTGAAGAGCTACGGCATCGAGAAGAACAGCCGCTGCGGCTACCCGATCGGCGCGAGCTACCCGCCGGACTGGGGCGAGCGGACGATGAGCCTGCGCCCCGGCGACCGCAATGTGCTGCAGCCGGGCATGACCTTCCACTTCATGCCGGGGCTGTGGCAGGACGACTGGGGCCTCGAAATCACCGAGAGCATCCTGATCACCGAGACCGGCGTCGAGACCTTCTGCAACACGCCGCGGAAACTGTTCGTCAAGGACTGATGCGATGAGCGCGGTAAAACCTTCCCCGATCAGCGCGAGCGTCGACTTCGAGCGCGACGGCGTGCAGCACGGCTTCCTGAAGCTGCCGTACTCGCGCGACGAGGCCGCGTGGGGCGCGGTGATGATCCCGATCACCGTAATCCGCAACGGCCACGGGCCGACGGCGCTCTTGACGGGCGGCAACCACGGCGACGAATACGAGGGCCCGGTCGCGCTGACCAAGCTCGCGGCGACGCTCGCTGCCGAGGACGTGCGCGGCCGCGTGATCGTGCTGCCGTTCATGAACTACCCGGCGTTCCGCGCCGGCACGCGCACCTCGCCGATCGACCGCGGCAACCTCAATCGCAGCTTCCCCGGCAAGCCGGACGGCACGGTCACCGAGAAGATCGCGGACTACGTCGAACGCCACCTGCTGCCGCTCGCCGATTTCGTGCTCGACATCCACTCGGGCGGCAAGACGCTCGACTTCCTGCCGTTCGCGGCGATCCACGTGCTCGACGACAAGGACCAGGAATCGCGCTGCGAGGCCGCGATGCAGGCCTTCAACGCGCCGTACTCGATGCGTCTCCTGGAGCTCGACAGCGTCGGCATGTTCGACACCGCCGCGGAGTCGGCGGGCAAGGTCTTCGTCTCGACCGAGCTCGGCGGGGGCGGCAGCGCGACCGCGAAGAGCATCGCGATCGCCGACCGCGGCGTGCGCCAGTTCCTGGTCCACGCCGGCATCTGCGACGGCCGCATCGAGCGGCGCGAGACGGTCGTGCTCGACATGCCCGACAGCGACTGCTACGTGACGAGCCTGCACGACGGCCTGCTCGAGATGTGCCACGACCTCGGCGCGCGCGTCGACAAGGACGAGGTGATCGCCCGCGTGCATGACGTCACGCGCAGCGGCGAAGCCCCGATCGAATACCGCGCGCGTCGCAGCGGCATCCTCGCCGCGCGCCATTTTCCCGGCCTGATCGGCCGCGGCGACACCCTTGCGGTCGTCGCCGAAATCGTCGGCTGATCGACCAGCCGCCCCCTGAACACCTTCCAAAGGAGAAACCAGAAATGAGCGAAATCCACAACAACGGCACCGCCGCCGTATGGGCCGGCGAGGAGCACCTCTTCGCCGAAGGCGCGATCTGCCTGCCGGTCTTCAACTCGGTGACCTTCGGCTACGACGACATGAGCGAGTGGTTCGACGTCGCGCTCGGCAAGAAGAAGGGCCACATCTACTCGCGCAACACGAACCCGACGGTGCGCCCGCTCGAGGAGAAGATCCGCATCCTCGACGGCGGCGAAGAGGCCACGAGCTTCTCGACCGGCATGGCGGCGATCAGCAACACACTGTTCACGCTGCTCTCCCCGGGCGACCGCGTCGTCGCGATCAAGGACACCTACGGCGGCTCGAACAAGATCTTCATCGAGTTCCTGCCGAAGATGAAGGTCGACGTATGCCTGTGCGACACGAGCGACTTCGAGATGATCGAAGCCGAGGTGAAGAAGGGCTGCAAGGTGCTCTACCTCGAGACGCCGACGAACCCGACGCTGAAGATCGTCGATATCGAGCGCCTGTCGAAAGTCGCGCACGCGAATGGCGCGGTCGTCGTCGTCGATAACACCTTCGCGACGCCGATCAACCAGCGTCCGCTCGACCTCGGCGCCGACCTCGTCGTCTACAGCGCGACGAAGTTCCTCAACGGCCACTCGGACGTCATGGGCGGGCTGGTCGTCGGCAAGAAGGCGCTGGTCGACCGGATCTTCCATTACCGCGAGATCACCGGCGCGACGCTGCACCCGCACTCGGCCTACATGATCCTGCGTGGCATGAAGACGCTGGAGCTGCGCATCGAGCGCCACAACCAGAACGCGATGCGGGTCGCGACCTATCTGTCGCAACACCCGAAGGTCGAGCAGGTGTTCTACCCGGGCCTCGAGACGCACCGCAACCACGCGATCGCGAAGAAGCAGATGCGCGGCTTCGGCGGCATGCTGAGCTTCTCCCTGAAGGGCGGCTTCGACAAGGTCGTGACGGTGCTCGAGAACATCAAATACGCGCACAAGGCCGCGAGCCTGGGATCGGTCGGCACGCTGATCGGACCGCCGCGCACGACCAGCCACGTCGAGCTGACCGAGCAGGAACGCGCGAACGCCGGCATCCCCGAGAGCCTCATCCGCTACTCCGCCGGCATCGAAAACGGCGACGACCTGATCGCCGACCTCGAACAGGCGCTCGCCCGCATCGAGTAAGCCCGCAATCAAATACAACCGTTCGCCCTGAGCCTGTCGAAGGGCGGCGCCAAGGCTTCGACAGGCCTGTCCTGAGCGCAGTCGAAGGGCTCAGCCCGAACGGTAGTTGGTTTCCACCCGGCAGCGCCGCGGTCTTCGCGCCGCGCGCCCTTTCGCCGCCCGGCGGTCCACGCGCCCGGCGGCGTTTTCTTTAGTCGAGGAGGTCCGGCGATGAGCCAGATCGTTGAAGTGAAAGTGCCCGACATCGGCGATTTCACCGATGTCCCGGTGATCGAGCTGTTCGTCAAGCCGGGCGATTCGATCAAGGTCGACGAGTCGATCTGCGCGCTCGAATCCGACAAGGCGACGATGGACGTGCCGTCGTCGGCAGCGGGCGTCGTCCGCGAAGTGCTGATCAAGGTCGGCGACCGCGTCGGCGAAGGCGCGGTGCTGCTGAAGGTCGAGGCCGAAGGCGCCGGGGCCGCGCCGGCGGGCGCGGGCGAAGCGAAGGCGGTCCCGGCCGCTGCCGCACCGGCTCCCGCGTCCGCGGCGGCGGCCCCCGCTCCGACCGCCGCGAAGCATGCCGGCGGCGCGGACATCGAGTGCGACATGCTCGTGCTCGGCGCCGGCCCCGGCGGCTACTCGGCGGCGTTCCGCTCGGCCGACCTCGGCCTGAAGACCGTCATCGTCGAGCGCTATGCGACGCTCGGCGGCGTGTGCCTCAACGTCGGCTGCATCCCGTCGAAGGCGCTGCTGCACGTCGCCGCGGTCATCGACGAAGCCGAGCACCTGGCCTCGGCCGGCATCAAGTTCGCGAAGCCGGAAGTCGACATCGACGCGCTGCGCGCGCACAAGGACAAGGTCGTCGGCAAGCTCACCGGCGGCCTCGCGGGGATGGCGAAGGGCCGCAAGGTCGAAGTCGTGCGCGGCTTCGGCACCTTCCTCGACCCGAACCACGTCGAAGTCGAACTGACAACAGGCGCGGGACAAGACAAGACCGGCGAGAAGAAGGTCGTCAAGTTCCGCCAGTGCATCATCGCCGCCGGTTCGTCGGCGGTGCGTCTGCCGTTCATCCCGCAGGACCCGCGCATCGTCGATTCGACCGGCGCGCTGGAACTGCGCTTCGTCCCTTCGAGGATGCTCGTCATCGGCGGCGGCATCATCGGCCTCGAGATGGCGACGGTGTACTCGACGCTCGGCACCCGCGTCGACGTCGTCGAGATGCTCGACCGGCTGATGCAAGGCCCCGACGCGGACGCGGTCAAGGTGTGGGAGAAGCAGAACGCGCACCGCTTCGACAACGTGATGCTGAAGACGAAGACCGTCGCAGTCGAGGCGAAGGACGACGGCTTGTGGGTGAAGTTCGAAGGCGAGAAAGCACCCGCCGAGCCGCAACGCTATGACATGATCCTGCAGGCGGCCGGTCGCAGCCCGAACGGCAAGAAGATCGGCGCCAACCGCGCAGGCGTCGTCGTCACCGACCGAGGCTTCATCGAAGTCGATGCGCAGCTGCGCACGAACGTGCCGCACATCTTCGCGATCGGCGACGTCAATGGGAATCCGATGCTCGCGCACAAGGCGGTGCACGAGGCGCACGTCGCGGCCGAAGTCGCCGCCGGCGAGACGCAAGGCAAGTCGGAGCTTGCCCGGTCCGCGTTCGACGCGACGGTGATCCCGAGCGTCGCCTATACGCATCCGGAAGTCGCGTGGGTCGGTTACACGGAAGACCAGGCGAAGCAGGAAGGCCGCAAGGTCGAGACCGCGAAGTTCCCGTGGGCGGCTTCCGGCCGCGCGATCGCGAACGGCGCCGACTACGGCTTCACGAAGCTCGTCTTCGACGCCGAGACGCATCGCGTGATCGGCGGCGCGATCGTCGGCCCGTCGGCCGGCGACATGATCGGCGAAGTGTGCCTGGCGATCGAGATGGGCGCCGACGCGGTCGACATCGGCAAGACGATCCACCCGCACCCGACGCTCGGCGAGACGATCGGCATGGCCGCCGAAGTCGCGCACGGCAGCTGCACCGACATTCCGCCGGTGCGGAAGAAGTAAGCAGCTTGCAGCAATGAGAACGGGGGCGCCTTGGCGCCCCCGTTTCGTTTCGGTCCGGCGGTCACCGGGCCGACCGACTCGCTGCGGCTCGGCATCGCCGTCCGATTCAGCGCGACGCTCCGGCGCCCGTCAGCAGATCCGTTCCCACAGGCTCGTTTCCTCTTCGAGCCGGTCGAGTTCGAGCCCCTTGAAATCGCCCCGCGACACGATGCCGACGAGTTTGCCGTCGCGGACGATCGGCAGATGCCGATATCCACCGTCGCTCATCATCCGCAGCGCGTCGATCGCCGTGCGCTCGCACGCGATGACGTCCGGGTCCGGTGTCATCACTTCGGTGACGGGCGTCGTCGTGTCGCAGCCGTCCGCGATCGCGCGAACGACATCGCGTCCCGTGACGATGCCGACAAGCCGTCCGCCGTCGAGCACCAGCACGGCGCCGATGCGGCGTTTCGCCATTTCGTCGCAGGCGAGCCGGACAGTGTCGGCGGGCCCGACGACGACCGGGTCGTGATCCTTCGCAATCAGGTTCAAGCATCGGTTTGTCATGATTTCCTCCCGCGGTCGACTGGTTCACCTCAAGACTAGCCCAATCCGCCGTCCGGGGGGCGTCACAACGCCCCAACCCTGACATTTATCAATTTGAAAACATGTAGTTACAGTCTGCAAGGCGATTATCGCGCCGCCTGGTGGCAGATCCGCCGAATTGGACGGGAGTGGCCGGCCGACCGACTCGCTGGCCGCTCGGGTCGCGACGCTTGTACTTAAGCTTGTCGCCTTCGCGCGGAAGTCTTCAGAGTTGAAAAGTCCGCTCGCGCCGGACGTCTCGCACGCCTCACACTCGCCTGACCGAACTGACGTCGCCACTGCCCTTGTTCTCGACTCGCGGCCCCTCCACGGTTTACGCGGCGATCATTGCGCGGTCCGACGTACGGCCCGTCCCCGTCCCGTCTCGCGCCGGATTCCCCAACCCGGTTTCACGTCGGGCTCGCCTTTGCGTCGATACCTGTATATATTTACACCTACACAGAGATGCTGCTGAATGAGCGCGACAAGGAGACCACGATGGACCGCTGGATCAACCACTTGCTGATGGGATGCGGGAGCTGCGCCGGCCTGCTGCTCGGAACAGGACGTATCGTCGAGGGGGTCAGTCTCGCCCTCGTCGCGATCGGCGCGGTGTGGCAGCTGCGCCGTCAGGCGAAGCTCGCCGCGTCGGAGGAGTGCTGAGGCCTGACTCCCGGCCGCGCTCGCCGCACCACCTCGGGCCGGCAGTCAGGCGTGGGCGGGGTCGGTCAGCAACGCGGCGAGCGTCGTGACCGCCTCGTCCCGTGCGGCGTCGCTGCGGCACGGGACTGACAGGCTCGACCATTCCGGGTGCGCCCGTGCCCGCAGCATAGGCTCGGGAATCTCGCCCTCACGCCAGCGGCTCACGTGTGGATCGACGAGTCGAATCGGGTCGTTCGCCGCATGCCCCCGCGCTTCGAGCGCTTCGAGCAGGGGGAGCTGGCGCAGCGCGAGCAGGCGCAGGATCGCGTCGTCGACGGTGAGCTCACGCTGCCCGCGCAGCGTTTCGAAGACCCTTTCGCCAAGCTGGCGTACCGCCTGCCAGCCGCCGCCTGCTAGCGCGCCGAGCGCAGCAGCCGCGCCGAGCGTCAGGCCGCCGAACATCAGATCGATGCTCACGCCGGCCGCTGCCCCGGCTGCCGCCCCGGTGCCCAGCTTCACACCCAAGGCTCGAAACGTTTCGGGGTGGAAGAGGTCGTTTTCCCAGCGACCGTCGAGCAGCGGCAGACCCGCCGCGTCGACATCGTCGGGACGGAACCGGTACAGCGCGAGCAGCGCGTCGACGCAGCGTTGTTCGCGCTGCCGCACTTGTTCGTGCAGCTCGCCGATCGCCGTCCGCATCGCCGCTTCCGGTTCGGTTGCGACGCGGATGCGCGCCGAAGCGACATCGACGAGCAGTTCGGCGATCAGCCGCAGCCCCGCCACGCGCCGCGCCTGCGCCTCGCGCTCACGGCATGCGACGAGCCGCTCCAAGGTCGGGCGATACGCATCGAGGAGGGTCGCGAGCTTTTCGTAGAGACGGCGCTCCCCGTCGCGCTCCGGCGCGACGGTATCGAAACGCACGATCGCGTGCAGCCCCAGTCGCGCGAGTGCTTCCCGCCACGACGCCTCATTGGCGCTCGCGTCGCGCACGAAGTTCAGTACCGGCAGCAGCGGAATCGCGCAGGCCGCGAGCAGCGCGAGTTCGTCTCGATGCTTCGCGAGCACCGGGTCGCGCACATCGATGACGTAGAGCGCCGCGTCGCTCGCGAGCATCTGACGCAGCACCTTCGTTTCCTGCTCGAAGCGACCGCGTGCGGCCGGCGTGTCGAGAAAGCGTTCGACGCGCGCCGTCGGGTCGGGGCGCTCGTCTTCGTCGGCGCCGATCGCGTCGAGTCGCTCGAGCAGCGCGATCGGGTCTTCGAGGCCCGGGGTGTCGTACAACTCGATGAGCGGCTCACCGTCCGCAAACAACCGCGCGCCCTCGACGTGTCGCGTCGTGCTCGGCCGGCTCGACACTTCGCCGAAGCCGGTATCGCGGATCAGCGTACGCATCAGTGACGTCTTGCCGGTGTTCGTGTGGCCGACGACCGCGATCCGCAGCACCCTAGCCATCTTCGCGCTCCCCTGCGCCGAGCCACTCGAGCGCGTGCGCCGAGTTTTCGTCGATCCGCCCGGGCGCCATGCCGATTCCACGCAGACCGTCATGCCAGTGCTGCCGCCGCTCGCCCGCGCCCGTCTGCGCCGCGCCGACGAGCAGAACGCGGCTGTCGTTCGCATGGCGCGACAGTTCGGCGACCACTTCGAGACTGCCGCGATCCGGCGACTGCCGCGCGTCGCAGGCAACGAGCAGGCGCGCCGGCGGATCGACGCGCAGCGCAGCGACGACCTTTTTCCGATCCTCGCGGCTGTCGATGACGCCGGCATCAATCGCGCCGGGCGGCAGCGGCGGCGGCCAGCCGGGCTGTCCCGCGAGTTCGAGCGCGACCAGCACCGACCGTCCCGTCGCAGCGCCGCGCCGGCCCCCGACATGCGGGCCGGGTATCCGGCCCCGGTCCGCATCGGTCACGCCGATCCGTTCGCTCGCGGGCATCAGGCGCGGCACGAGCACGGCGTAACCCGGGAGCGCAACGTCGAGACGCAGCCGCGAACGGCCGAAACGCCACAGGCCGAAGCAGACACCCGCCAGCAACAGCCGGGGAACGACGCCGTATGCGACGACACAGCCGACCAGCCACGATGACCACGCGATCCGCGCCGCCTCACCCGAAAGTGCGGCGTCCCCACTCGCGCGCACCGCATCCGCATCCGGCATCGCGAACCCGAACTGCGCGGGCAGCCAGCCGACGATCCGCACGGCCCGCACGAACACGTCCGCCGGCAAAATCGTCGTCTCCCACGCAAAGCCGTAGCGCCGCGTCGCGAGGGTCACGACCAAGCCGACCACCGCGCCCACGAGGGCCGCGAGCCACACCCCGTGGGTCACCGCACCCAGCCACCAGCGGAGCAGCCGCCGCGGACCGAGCAGGCCAACGAGCGCCTGCGTGACATCCACCGTTTCACTCGCACGCGACAAGCGCGACGACAAGGCCAGCCAGGCCCGACCGAGCAGGCCCCCCGCGTCCCGCCCGCCGACCGCGAGGCCGGCGAGCCACAACAGCAGGCTCAGCAGATGCACACCGAGCAAGCCGCCGAGCGCCCAGACGACATTCACCGCCCGCGCGCCGTCGCCGAGCACCGCCTCCGCCGCGCCAAAGCCGCTTGCCAGCGCCAGCGCGACCAGCAGCAGCGTCGCGAGCCGCGCGCGGGACGTCCACGATGCGATCGCCCCGACCAGCCCTTCGCGTTCGCCCACAAGCTGCGCGCGGCGAAGGATGCGCGACTCGGCGTCGCCACCGCCCGCCCGCGCTGCGGCGACTGCGTGGCCGTCTTCGAACGGACCGGACCGCTCCTCGCGCCGGCGCACCGCCTCGGCGAGCCAATGCGACTCGAAGGATGAAAGTCGAAGGGAATCCGGGCTATGCAAGTTCACTCCGTGGAGAAGGCAGGGCCACAGGATAGCCGGATTGGCCACGACGGCGTCCACGCGACGGCTGATGCATAATCGTGGCAGTACAAGGCGTCACAGAAAGATCACAGGTGCGCCGACGGGAGGCGGAATCCCTTGTGGTGCGCTCGGCTGTAGCGCTCCGCCGACTCGCGCCCCGACCGACTTATCGATCACCGCGAGACACCGCCGAATCTCCCCCCGATGCCCGCCCCGACCCAGCCTTCGGCAATCGCCCGTGAAGTCCTTCACCTGCTCGCTACGCGCCGCATGCCGCCGACGCCGGCGAACTTCCGCACGCTGTACCACGAAGTCGCGGAAATTCCGGACGACGAGGCCAGATTCCCCGAAAACCTCGTCCGCTCGCTCGCCGGCGAGTTGCCGCGCGACACCGTGGAGCGCATCCGTCTCGCGCGCAAGATCGATCAGGCGATCGCCGAGCGCAATCCCGACGCTGCGCAGCAGGCCCTGACGCAATACGCGAAGCAACGCCGCCTCGACGAGCCACCGGCATGGAGCGACCTCATCGCGAACCTGCTGCGCCAGTGGGAAGCGCGCCAGCTCGGCTGGACGGTCGCACGCAAGCGCGAATCACTCGAACGCGTGCTCGCGTCCGGTGACGCCGCAACGCTCCACTCCCGCCTGCAGGCAATCGTCCGCTCGTGGTCGCAGGCGCCGGCCGACCCGGAAGCCGGGACTGCGCGCGCCCCAATCCCGCCCGTCGTGCCGGCGCCCACCACACCGGCCGCCGCCGCTCCCGAAGTCCGTATCGTCGCCCCCGCCGAAGCCAGCGAGACGATCCGCGCGCTGCGCGACCTCCTGCTGCTCGCCCTCGAGTCGGTCGTCCCCGCGCTCCTTGCCGACCAGCCCGACCTCCTCGCCGACGTCGGCGCGTTCGCCTCGTCAGTCCGCCGCGCGGCCGACCCCGACGACCTCGACATCATCGGCCAGCAGTTGCGCAAGTTCGCGTACCGCCTCGAAATGCTCGCCGGCGACCGTGCCGAAGTGCACGGCGGACTGCTGTCGCTGCTGCGTCTGCTGCTCGAGAACATCGACCAGATCGTCATCGACGACCGTTGGCTGCATGGTCAGGTCGAAGTGCTGCGCGACGTCGTCGAGAAACCCGCCGACGTGCGCCGGATCGACGACGCCGAGCGCCGCCTGAAGGAAGTCATCTACAAGCAGAGCCAGCTCAAGCACAACCACTCCGAAGCTCAGCGCTCGCTGAAGGAAATGCTCGCCGGCCTCATCGACCACCTCGCTGGCTTCGCCGAAACGACGAGCACTTATCACGACCGCATCGGCGAATGCGCCGGCCGGATCGCACAGGCGCGTGACATCGGCGAAATCGGCGACGTGCTGAACGAAGTCATGCGCGAAACACTCGCACTGCGCGACGAGGCGCGCCGCTCCCGCGACGAGCTGCACACCACTCGCGAACGCGCGCGCGAAGCCGAAGCGCGGATGGCGCAACTGCAGCAGGAACTCGACGAAAGCAGCCGCCTCGTGCGTCACGACCAGCTCACCGCCGTGCTGAACCGCCGCGGGTTCGAAGAAATCTTCGACAAGGAAGCCGCGTGGGCACGCCGCCACCGCAGTCCGCTGAGCGTCGCGCTGCTCGACGTCGACAATTTCAAGCAGATCAACGACGCCTGGGGGCATCGGACGGGCGACGGCGCGCTGGTTCATCTCTCCGGCATCGTGCGCAAGAACCTCCGCCCGCAGGACACCCTCGCGCGTTACGGCGGCGAGGAATTCGTGCTCCTATACCCCGAAACAAACCTCGACGGCGCAGCCCAGGCGCTGATTCGGCTGCAGCGGGAACTCACGCGAGAGTTGTTCCTGTTCAACGAGAACCGCATCCTCATCACCTTCAGCGCAGGCGTCACCGAATGGGGCGAGGACGAATCGGTTGACCAGGTTCTCGAACGGGCCGACCGGGCGATGTACGACGCGAAGCAGTCGGGCAAGAACAAGGTGGTGACGGCGCGGCCTGGGAACGCCGCCAGCTGACTTCGCCCCAGTATCGAAGCGTGCCGACGGGCTCCGGCGAGAGCGGCTTTTTTTGGCGGTGCAATCGACACTGAGGCATATCCCCCCGCAAGTGCGATTTGTTCGCCATCGACGACTTTCCCATGAGCGCCCACAGCCGAGCGGCGCCCACAGCCCCAACAACCCGTCGTCACAACTTCCAAAAAATCCGACCTCGCCGGCGCCGGTGAGTACGTCGAACGGTGTCGATACTGTCTCCGTCCAGTCCGTCGGCAGCATGCTCGGCGCCCCAAAGCCCAGCGAAAAAGCCGCGCACTAATTTGCTTAAAGTTTGGCGGAGGCTCTCCGTTAATGGATTCAACGGCACAGAAATCGCCCCGACGGAAATGCAATCAGGGCACGACGCCGGGATAACGGAAGTCCATTCTCTCTAGGAGAACCATCATGGCAATGACCATCAACACCAACGCCGCCTCCCTTAATGCTCAGCGGAATCTGACCACCTCCCAGGGCTCGCTCGCAACGACGCTGCAGCGCCTGTCCTCCGGCCTTCGTGTCAACAGCGCAAAGGACGACGCCGCCGGCCTCGCGATCGCCGAACGCATGAACGCACAGGTCAAGGGCATGAACGTCGCGATCCGTAATGCCAATGACGGCATTTCGCTGGCTCAGACGGCTGAGGGCGCGCTCGGCAAGATCGGAGAGAATCTCCAGCGTATGCGCGAACTGGGCGTCCAAGCCGCGAACGACACCAACAGTCCTGATGACCGTCTGGCTTTGGATGCAGAATACAAGCAGCTCGCAGAAGAAAATGCTCGTGTTATCGCTAACACTAAGTTCAATAATCAAGCGTTGCTTAAAGCAGGCTCCTTCCAGTTCCAAGTTGGAGCCAACACCACCGCCGACAACCAAATTACGATCGCGACCTCAGACGTAGCAACAGCGATAGGAGTTAACACTCAAGACGTCGACGCGACCACCGACGCGGCCACCACCGCCACCTTGGGCGCGGACGCTACGAGTGCCCTTGCCATCGTTGATGACATTGACGCTGCCCTGACTAAAATCAATTCCCTCCGATCCGACTTCGGTGCCGTTCAAAACCGCTTCGATGCTGTGATCGGCAACCTGCAAGTGTCCGTCGAGAACCAGTCCGCCGCCCGCGGTCGCATCATGGACGCGGACTTCGCCGCGGAAACCGCGAACCTGTCGCGCACCCAGATCCTGCAGCAGGCCGGCACCGCGATGCTCGCCCAGGCCAACTCGCTGCCGCAAAACGTGCTCTCGTTGCTCCGCTAAGCTTAAGTCGATCTGACCCGCAACACCGGCGCGGCGCATGAAAATGCCCCGCGCCGTTAGTCCACCAGGGGGATATTATGTCGATCCAGTCCGTGCCCTTGTCACCGCCCGTCGTTGCGTCGTCCGCGGCACGGACGACCGACCACGTCACACCTCAAACCGCCGGACCGATCGCCGCCACTGGCAGACTGCGCAACGTCCCGGCAGAAACATCAGCGGCCGCCGGGGCACCGTCCAGCGAAGATGTCCTCAAGGCGCTCGATGAGGTGCGTGAGGCAGTCAAACCGGTGGCCCAAAGTCTGCACTTCTCGCTCGACCAAGATACCGGACGCACCGTGGTCAAGGTCATCGATACGGAAACGAACGAGATGATCCGGCAGATTCCGTCGGAAGACATACTTAAGATCGCGCACGCGATCGACAAGTTGCAGGGGCTGCTGATCAAGCAGCACGCCTGAGCGCCTCAGGAAATCCATCATGGCGATCAGCGCACCCGGAGTCGGTTCCGGCCTGGATATCAAGAGCATCATCAGTCAGTTGATGGCCGCCGAGCGCGAGCCGCTCAATCGGCTGCAAACCCAGCAGACGAGTTTCCAGGCGCGGCTGTCAGCTTACGGTCAAATCAAGAGCGCGCTGTCGAAGCTCCAGGACGCAGCAACAGCGCTGACTACCTCATCGACCTTCTCGGCAACTACCGCCAAGGTTTCGGACGCTGCCGCGTTTATGGCGACGTCCTCCGCATCGGCCGTTCCGGGCATCTACGCGGTGCAGGTGGATACGCTCGCGCGCACACAGCGGGTCGCGACAAGCGCGACGACGACACCGTCCGTGTCTCCCGGCAGCCTGACAATCACGTTCGGGAGCTACGATGGCAGTGGCAACTTCACCTCCGACGGCGCATCGCCCAAGACCGTCACGCTTACCGCGGGGAGCACGCTCGCCGAACTGAGCGATGCGATCAACGCCGCGAAAACCGGAGTCACGGCGCGAGTCATCAACAACGGCACCACGGACCAACTCGTTCTCACGGGAGACCAGACCGGCGCGGCAAAGGCCTTCCAAGTCTCAGGCACTGGCGGCCTCACCGGTTTCAGCTTCGACGCCGGCAATCCCGGCGGCAGTTCACTCACCTCGATTCAGGCCGCAAAAGATGCAAGGTTGACCATCGACGGCATTGCGGTGACGCGCAGCACCAACACGGTAACCGATGTAATCGAAGGGGTGGCGCTGGCGCTTACGAAGGAGGCGTCGTCTACCGAGCTCACCGTCGCTCGCAACGACGACGTGGCCGACAAGGCGATCAACGACTTCGCCACGGCGTACAACGAACTCAACAAGCTCTTGCGCGATCAATCGGCGTTCAATGCCGAGACGAAAAAGGCGGGTACGCTGAACGGCGACTCGGTGGTGCGATCGATCCAGAACCAATTGCGGAGCGTCTTTCAGAAACCGCTGTCCGACCTGACGGGAGCGAAGGCGCTGTCCGATATCGGTCTGTCGTTCAAGACCGATGGCAGCCTGTCGATTGACAAGACGAAGCTCACCGCCGCGCTCGCGGATCCGACGACGAACGTTGCCGAGCTTTTCGCCGGCAACGGTACGGTCAAGGGCTACGCGAAGCTGCTCGGCGATACGGTCACGGACATGCTCGACGCCGACGGACTGGTGGACTCTCGCACCGACGGCATCAACCGCTCGATAAAGGCGCTGGATGCGAGACGGGATGCGATCGAGTTCCGGCTGGAGCGCATCGAGGCGCGCTACGTCGCGCAGTTCACCGCTCTCGATTCGATGATGGCCAGCATGAACCAGACGAGCAGTTTTCTAACCCAGCAGCTCGCCAACCTGCCGACGATCGGACAGTAATCAGGAGAACGACCATGTTCGGCTCATTTTCGACCAACCGCGCGTCCGCGTATTCGCAGGTCGGCGTGGAAACCGGCGTGACGACAGCAGATCCGCACAAATTAATCCTGATGCTGTTCGACGGCGCGATTCTGTCGATCGCGACGGCGACGGCGGCGATGGACAGGAGGGACATTCCCACGAAAGGTTGGGCGATCTCGAAGGCGATCGAGATCATCATGAACGGCCTGAAGGCGAGCCTCGACGAGAACGCAGGCGGCGAACTCGCAGCGCGGCTTTCGGCGCTGTACGACTACATGAGCGAGCGGCTGCTGTACGCGAATCTGCACAACAGCCGGCCGGCGCTCGACGAGGTGAGCGGTCTGCTGCATGGATTGCGGGAAGCCTGGGAAGGCATCGCGCCGGCAGCTCGTGCGACCGCAGTGGCGTAAGGGACCGGCATGAACGCACTTTCGCTGTTCGAGTCGATGGCGACAACCTCGGCAAACATGCTCGGCGCCGCCCGCGCGAACGACTGGGACCGGTTGGCGACGCTGGAGCGCGAGGTGGCGGCTTTGCGCGACGAGCTGATGCGCATCGAACCGAACGGCCGGCAATCCGAAGCGCTCGGCGAGGGCGAGCAGTTGCGGAAGGCGGCGCTCGTCGCGCAGATGCTCGACAACGACCGCGAGATCCGCCGCCATGTCGAGCCGTGGCTCGCGAGCACGCGCAAGCTGCTTTCGGGATCGTCCCGCGAGCGCGCGGTTCGCGCCGCCTACGGTCCCTGATTCAAAAAAAACGGCGACACGCGGTCGCCCTTCGGGGGACACGAGACGGAGCACGCTGACCGATGATCCCGTCCGATCTCGCCGCCCGCCTGCGGATGCTGACCGAGGCGAGCTTCTTCGACAGCGAACCGCCGGTCAGCGGCACGGCGCGTGTCCGCGAGATCCAGGCACGCCTTCCGCAACTCCTGCCCGGCGAGCGTTTCACCGCGACGCTGACCCGCCCGCTGCCGGACGGCACGTTTCAGGCGATTGTCGCCGGCAAGTCCTATACCCTCGCGCTGAACACGTCTGCGAAGGCCGGCGACACGCTCGAACTCGTCGTCGTGCGCAACACGGCAAAGGCGATCGTTGCGCAGCGCGCGGCGGTGGCGCCGGGCTCGACTGGCGATTCCGACGCAAGCGACGCTGGCGTCAAACCGAATCTCAGCGCGACCGGGCGTTTGATCGGCTACCTGCTCACCGGGCAGCCGCCATCGCGCCCGGCCTCGCTCGCCGGCGGCGTGCCGCTGCTCCATGTGGCGCCGACGCCAGGTGCCGCGGCAACGCTCGCGCCGGCGCTGCGACAGGCGCTCGCACGCAGCGGCCTGTTCTACGAATCGCACCAGTTGCAATGGCTCGCGGGGAAACGGGATGCAGCCTCGCTGAGGCTCGAACCGCAGGGGCAGCTGCAGATGCCCGCCGTCTCGCCGGGCGCGACCAGCGGCACTCCCGCTTCGGGCACTCCCTTCGCAGGCGCCGCGACACCCGGTTCCGCGCCCGGGCTTTCCGGCACGTCTGCCCATACCGCCGCCGACCCGTCATCGCCCTCACCCGGCAACGAAGCCCGCGGCGCCGCTATCGACAACCTTCCCCGTCCGTTCGCGATTCCCGAGCGACTGATGCCGATCGTGCAGCAGCAACTCGACGCAATGGGGACGCAGCACTACGTCTGGCAGGGCCAAGCGTGGCCCGGTCAGGACATCGAGTGGGAGATCGACGACCCGGGCGGTCGCGAACAGTCGCCGGGCGACGAGAGCACGTCACGCTGGACCACCCGGCTGCGCCTCACGCTGCCGCAACTCGGCGCGGTCGAAGCGCAGCTCGTGCTGTCGCCCGCGGGCGTCGCGATGCGGCTCGTCACGGACGACGCTTCGTCCGCGACGCAACTGCGAACCGCACGCGAGCGGCTCGACGGCGCGCTCGCAGCGGCAAACGTCCCGCTGATCGGCTTCACGGTCGAGCACGGTCATGACGACAACTGACTTGTGCAACGATGCGCTGCGACCCGATCGGATCGCGACCGCACTTCGCCGCACGGCTTCAGGAGACGTCCCGGTGAGGGAATTCATGGCGGCTTGCACGGCAAAAGACGTGCGAAACGGCGTGCGAACGCTCGGCTCATGCTGCGGTAAAAATGCCCCCGATCGACGCCGCGGCGGAACACGACCATGACAACGAATGACACGTCGAACGGCGCTCGCGGCGAAGCGGTTGCGTTGACCTACGCGAGCGGCGACGGGGCGCCCCGCGTCGTCGCGAAGGGCCGCGGCCTCGTCGCGCGCGAAATCGTCGAACGAGCGCGCGAAGCCGGAGTTTTCGTCCACGAGTCACCCGAACTCGTCGCGCTGCTGATGCAGGTGGACCTCGACGACCGCATTCCGCCTGAACTCTACGTCGCGATCGCCGAACTTCTCGCGTGGCTCTACAGCGTCGAAACCCGCGGCGGCAGCGAGCGCAAACCCGCACTGCCGCCGCCCCCGCCGACCATGCTATAACCCGCGTTTCGAATTATTTCAGTCAACATGACCGACGATCACGCAGAAAGCGGCAACGGCGCGCCGCTCGACCCGGAGACGTTCGCCCGCTTCGCGGTGCGCGACGCGAGGGAAATCGTTCAACTGATGCACGCGCTCATCGAGAAGCGCCCGTTGCTCGACGCGCAAGTTGCCGCGGGTCCGTCGTTCCTGACCGTGGTGCTGGGCGTGACGCCGCCGAGCGCTTCAGCGGGCGGCAGCGTCCTGATCGACGCGCCGTCCGATGAGGCCGTCACCGCGCAACTCGGCGGTGCGACCGATGTGGCGTGCATGACGCGCCTCGACAACGTCCGCGTGCAGTTCTCACTCGGCGCGCTCAGCCACGCGGAGCATGAAGGCCGCGCCGCGCTGCAGGCGCCGCTGCCCGACAGCGTGCTGCGACTGCAGCGGCGCGAATTCTTCCGGCTGCAGACGCCGCACAGCGGTGCACCGGTGTGCGCGATCACGGTCGACGGACCGGGCGGAAAGAAGACGGTGTCGGTGCGCATTCTCGACATCAGCGGTGGCGGCCTCGCAATCCTGGTGCCGCCGAAAGAACTCGACTTCGCGCCGGGCCGCGAGTTTGCGGACTGCCTGCTGATGCTCGCGGACGGCTCGCCGCTGCCGGTCCGGCTGATCGTGCGCAACCTGTTCGAAGTCGAACGGCCGAACGGCGTCAAGGTCCTCCGCGCCGGCTGCGAGTTTGCTGGCCAGACGACGGCGGGCAGCGCCCGCATCCAGCGCTACATCTTCAAGATCGAGCGCGATCGCAAGGCGCGCGAGTCCGGCTACTGACGCTCAGGCCGCTTCGGCGCTCGCTCCGCGAACGGGAAGGCGGATCGTGAAGGTCGTGACGCCGTCGCGCGATGTCACGGCGATGGCGCCGCCGTGCGTCTCGACGATCGAGCGGACGATCGCGAGCCCGAGCCCCGCGCCCTCCCCGCGCCGCTGACGGTCCGCCCCGACGCGGTGAAAGCGCTCAAAGATCCGCTCGGTCTGATCCGGCGGCAAGGTTTCACCGCAGTTCGTGACGGCGAGCAGCGCTTGGTCACCGTCGGTCGAAATTCCGACCTCGATGGCGCTCGCGGGCACTGCGTGGCGAAGCGCGTTCGACAGCAGGTTCGCGAGCGCGCGCCGTAGCATCAGCCGGTCGCCCACCACCGTCGCTTCGCCGGCCACCGTGATCCGCAGCCTGCGCTCGTCGGCGAGCGCCTCGTAGAACTCCGCTAGCGCACGCGCCTCGTCGGCGAGCACGACCGGTTCCCCGTCGCGCGGCAATCGGCCCTTCTCGGCCTTCGCGAGGAACAGCATGTCGCCGACCATGCGTGCGATCCGTTCGTATTCCTCGAGGTTCGACGCGAGCACGTCGCGGTATTCGTCCACGGAGCGCGAGCGCGACAGGGCGACTTCGGTCTGCGTCATCAGGTTCGAGATCGGCGTGCGCAACTCGTGCGCGAGGTCGGCCGAGAAATCCGACAGTCGGGCGAACGCCGACTCCAGCCGGTCGAACATGCCATTGAGCGCGTCGACGAGTTCGCGCACTTCCGCCGGCGCCGCTTCGTCGGCGAGCCGCTCGCCGAGGCGGTCCGCCGACAGCCTGCGAGCGGTCGCCGTCACGTGTCGCAGCGGTGCCAGCCCCTTGTGGGCGACGCCCCATCCGAGCAGCGCGGCCACCAGCGCCGCGAACGAAATGCCGATCCACAGCCGCGCCCGCATCTTGTCGAGAAAATGCGCGTGGTGCGAGATGTCGAGCGCGACGAGCGCGCTCACTTCCCGTTGCGTGCCGTCGGATCCGGTGACCCGAAAATCCGCTTCACGGCCGACGAAGTGCCGGCCGTCCTGCACCCACGTCGCCGGCGCGCCGACCAGCGGGGCGCCGGCGAGCAGGCGAGCGTCGAACGACTGCGGCCGGATCGCGTGGAACACGACGCCGTCGGCATCGCGCAACAGCAGCGCGACGCCGTCGTGGCCGACGAAGGCATCGTCGAGCCGCTGCGGCAGCGCGGCCCGCGCCGATGGAGAGTCGGCGCGCTGCAGCAGGTTGCCGACGAGCGCGAGCTTGCCGGCGAGTTCATGCGCGTCGAGCTCGCCGAAATGCGCCTCGACCGCCCGACTCATGACGACGCCGACGACGACGAGCAGGCTCGCGGTCATCAGCGCGAAGAGCAGCGCGAGCCGCGCGGTCAGCGACAGTGATGCGGGAAGCTTCACGTCGGCTCCGGCAGTTCAAGCACGTAGCCCATGCCGCGCACGGTGCGGATCAGCTTCGGCTCAAACGCGTCGTCGACCTTCGCCCGCAGTCGCCGCACCGCGACTTCGATGACGTTCGTGTCGCTGTCGAAATTCATGTCCCACACCTGCGACGCGATCAACGAACGCGGCAGCACCTCACCCTGTCGGCGCAACAGCAGTTCGAGCAGCGCGAATTCCTTCGCCGTCAGGTCGACCTTCACTCCCGCACGCACCACGCGCCGCCGCAGCAGATCGAGCTCGAGGTCGGCCGCCTTCAGCGTCTCGGGCTCCTTCGCCTTGCCCCGGCGCAGGAGCGTGCGCACCCGCGCGAGCAGTTCCGAGAACGCGAACGGCTTCACGAGGTAGTCATCGGCGCCGAGTTCGAGCCCGCGGACGCGGTCCTCGACCTGGTCGCGCGCAGTCAGAAACAGCACCGGCATCTCGCGCCCGCTGCGGCGCACGGTCTGCAGCACGCCCCAGCCGTCGAGCGACGGCAGCATCACGTCGAGCACGATGAGTTCGTACTCGCCGTTGAGCGCGAGATGCAGCCCGTCGAGCCCGTCGCGAGCGAGGTCGACGACGAAGCCCGCCTCGGCGAGCCCCTGGCGCAGGTAGTCTCCGGTTTTCGGTTCGTCCTCGACGATCAGGATCTTCATCGCTTGCCACCTCCTTGCACGGCGACTGGATCGCCCCGTGCCGCGAACATTTTCGCGCGGGATGTCGTCGCCGGTCGCGAGATTACAAAGATGTAATCGTCTCGTCAGCTTGCTGACGGGCTGACAGTCGCACGATCCCGGCTGACGCCGCACCCGCCGGCGCTTTCGCATGGCCTTTCGCTGAAGGAGACGACGATGAAACCAATCCGCGCTTCACGCCTCATGCTCGCCCTCGCTTTTGCGGGCGCGTCGTTCGCCGCGTCCGCGCAAACCGGTGACCAGGACCACGGCGCGCATCATCCGGACGCCACCACCGCAGCACCGGCGACACAGGCGCCCCCGTCCCGACCCAACACCGCCGCACCGGTCCCGCCCGCGCGCGCGACGTCCAGACCGAGCCCGAACATGGCGCCCGGGGCGATGCCTCCCGCGTACAGCGTCCCTGCACTGCAGCAGCGCATGAAGTCGATCCGCGACGAGAAGGACCCTGCGCACCGGCTCGCGCTGATCGAAGAGCAGATCCGTGCGCTCGAGGCGGCGACTCAGGCCGCCTCGGCGGAGTGCCCGATGCGCGGAGGCATGATGCAGGGCGGAATGATGCACGGGGGAATGATGCCGGGGAGCGGGCAGGCGGGCGCACCGATGGACGGTGCCCGGCCGATGCCGCCCTCCAAGCCGGGGACCGCCACCGCCCCGATGACGCCTCCGGGGCCCGAAATGATGCGCGAGCACATGCGGATGATGGAACGCCACATGAACATGATGGAGCAGATGATGCGGATGCACGGGCAGATGCATCCCGAGCCGGCAGCGCGCTGACCCCCGCGCGATCCGACGGCGCTGCCCGGCTCGCTGGCCCTACAGCGCAATCTCCGGGGCGAGGCGGAGCCGGCGGGGACGCCGTCGCTCCGACGATTCGCCTGAGCGGGCGACGATGCATAGGCTGGCCGCGCTCCAGTCGGCGCCGCTGCAGAAGAATCAGCCGGGGCACGGACGGCCCGGCACGCCGTCAAGCTCGCGTACAACCTTCCCTTCAAACTCGTAACCACAGATGAACTCTCGAAGACGATTTCTCTCCGGCCTTCTGCTCTCGGCCGGTTCGCTGCTCTCCGGCGCGGTGCGCGCCCACAATGGGGAAAAACATCCCGGCCCGAAGGCGGCAACGGTCGAGCGCATCCAGCAGCCGTGGGGCATCGCAGGCGATCCGGCGCAGGCCACGCGCACGATCCCGATCACGATGAGCGACGACATGCGCTTCACGCCGGACCGCATCGACGTGCGCGTCGGCGAGACGGTGCGGTTCGTCTATCGCAACGTGGGGAAAGTCCTGCACGAGATGGTGCTCGGCACGAAAGCGACGCTCGACGAACACGCCGATCTGATGAAGAAGTTTCCCGGCATGGAGCACGACGAGCCCTGGATGGCGCACGTCGCGCCCGGCGGCCGCGGCGAGATCGTCTGGACCTTCAACCGGCCGGGCGAATTCGATTTCGCGTGCCTGATTCCGGGTCATTACGACGCCGGGATGGTCGGGCGCATCGTCGTTGCCGAAAGCTGACACCCGCGGGCGAAGTTGACGAAAATGTAATCGTTCGGTCAGCTTGCGGTCGGGAGACTTTCCCCATACTTCGTTGCAAACCATTTCCACCGAGGATCGAACATGCCCCTTCTCCGCTCCCTCGCTGCGCTGGTCGCAGCTGGCACTCTCGCCCACGCACCCGCGTTCGCGGCCGATCCGCATTCGAACGAACACGGCGGACACACGATGCCGATGGCCGCGACGGCTGCCACGGGTGCTCCCGCAACGCCGGCCGACGGCACCGTGAAGAAAGTCGACAAGACCGCCGGCAAGATCACGATCAGCCACGGTCCGCTCGAAAGCCTCGGGATGCCGGCTATGACCATGGCGTTCCGCGTCGCCGACGCGGCGATGCTCGATCAGGTCCAGGCGGGCGACAAGATCCGCTTCGTCGCGGAGCGGGTTGACGGCGTCTTCACCGTCACGAAGCTCGAGGTCGCGAAGTAACCGCGCGGGCGGGCTCGCGCCAAAGCGCGGCCCGCCCCTCGCGACGCGAACCGAACCGGCACGGCGTCGTCCCTCCGATCTCACCTCGACCTCCCCTCCACCTCACTTCCACCTCACCCGGGCGCTCTCTCCGATGAAAACGCTCCTCGCCGGTCTGCGTTCCCTGCGTGCGGCCGCCCGCCTCGTCGTGCTCGCAGCGAGCCTTGCGCCCGTGTTCGGACACGCCCAATCGTCCGTCCCCGTCGAGCCGCCGACGCTCGGGGCCGACGTCGTCGGCCTGCTCGCCCACGCTCGCACGAACAACCCTTCATTCGCCGCCGACCGCGCGGAAGCCGCAGCCGCGCGCGAACGCGTCGGCTCGGCCGGCGCCCTGCCCGACCCGAACTTCCAGGTCGAGCTGATGGACTTCACGAACAGGATGCGCGGCGGCGGCACCTCGGTAATCCCGGGCGAAGTCGGCGAAACGCGCTACCGCGTCATCCAGCCGCTACCCGGCTGGGGTAAGCGCGAACTCGACGAACGTGCGGCCGGCGCCCGGGCCGACCAGGCCGGCGCGACGCGCGACGCGGCATGGCTGTCACTGGCAGCGGACATCAAGGCCGCGTGGCTGCGCTACTACGCCGCCGATCGCGAAGCGGTGCTGAACCGCGACGCGCTCACGCTCCTGCAAGGCCTCGAAGAGATCACGCTGTCGCGCTACCGGCTCGGATTGCTGCCGCAGCAGGCGGTGCTGCGCGCGCAGCGCGAGATCACGTCACAGCGCCTCGCGCTCGTCGCGGTCGAGCAGCGCCGGCGCAGCACTGTGGCCGCACTCAACGGCATCCTCGCCCGCTCGCCCGACGCGCCGCTCGCCGCGCCGCAAGACCCTCTGCCGTTGCCGCCTGGCCTCGTCCTCGCCGACCTCGCGGATCGGGCGCGCGGCGCGAACCCGGCGATCGCCGCCGAGACGCACGGCCTCGCCGCCGCGCAAATCGAGCGCGATCGCACCTGGCGCGACCGCTACCCCGATTTCAGCGTCGGCCTGACGAACAACCGCCCGCGCGGCGAAGATCAGTCCTGGGACCTGATGTTCGAAGTGACGATCCCGCTGCAGCAGTCGGCGCGTCGCGCCCGCGAGCGTGAGGCCGTACTGATGGTGTCGGCAGCCGACGCCAAGCGCGCAGCGGCCGAGTCGCGGCTGCTCGGCGAACTCGGCACTGCCTACGCGGCGTTCACAAGCGGGCGCGAGACGCTGCAGCTGCTGCAGGGAACGCTGCGCCCGCAAGCCGAAGCGACGCGCGATGCGACGCGCGCCGCGTTCTCGACCGGCCGCGTCGACTTCGACGCCGTTCTCGAAGCCGAGCGTCAGCTCGTCGATACCCGCATGGCGACACTGACTGCCGAAGTCGAAACGCGCCTCGCACTCGCCGAAATCGAAAAACTTGCTGGAGAAATGCAGTGAAGCCCGCGGCTCAACTATCCCTCGCGGCGGTGGCCGTCGCGCTCGCGCTCGGCGCCGGTTACTGGGCCGGAAGCCGTGGCGGCGCAGCCGACGCCACGGATTCCGCTCCTGCTCCCGCCGCCACGGCCGACACCGGCAGCGAACGTCAGATCCTCTATTACCGCAACCCGATGGGCCTGCCCGACACGTCGCCGGTGCCCAAGAAGGACTCGATGGGGATGGACTACATCCCGGTCTACGCGGACGACAAACCGGACGACGCGGGCGCCGTCGCCGTGAGCCCGGCGCGCGTGCAGACGCTCGGCGTGCGCACGGCCGCCGCCGAACTGCGCGTCATCGACACCACGGTGCGCGCCGCCGGCCGCATCGAGCTCAACGAGCGCGCGGTCGTCGATGTCGCGCCCCGCTTCGAGGGCTGGATCGAGCGGCTACACGTCAACGCGGTCGGCGACCCGGTGCGGCGCGGCCAGCCGCTCTTCACGGTCTACAGTCCCGAGCTGCAGTCGGCGGGCGAGGAGCTGCGCATCGCCGAGCGGCTCGCGCGCAGCGCGGCCGGCAGCGACCCGGCTGCGGCGGAAGCGGCGACGCGCCTCGCGGACGCAACCCGCGCGCGGCTGCAGAACTGGCAGGTCGGCGCACCGCGCAACGGCGAAATCCGCGAACGGCAAACCTTCCATTCGCCGACGAACGGCATCGTGCTCGAGAAGAACGCGGTCCAGGGCGCGCGCTTCGAGCCGGGCATGGCGGTGTACCGTATCGCCGACCTGTCGAAAGTGTGGGTGATCGCAGACATCTTCGAACGCGATCTCGCGCGCGTGCGCGTCGGCCAGCCGGCGAGCGTGACGCTGGATGCATTCCCGGATCGACACTTCGAAGCGAAGGTCGCTTACGTCTATCCCACGCTGAACGTCGAGACGCGCAGCACGCAGATCCGGCTCGAACTCGACAACCGCGACGGCGTGCTACGCCCCGGGATGTTCGCGCACGTCGAACTCGCGCCTGCGTCCGCGAAGCCGGCCGTCGCAGTGCCAGCATCCGCGATCATCGACGACGGCGTGCGGCAGGTCGTGCTGATCGCACTAGACGAAGGCCGTTTCAAGCCGCAGCCGGTGCGCATCGGGCAGCGCGGCACGGAATACGTCGAAATCACCGAAGGCATCGCCGCGGGCGACCGCGTCGTCGTCTCGGCGAACTTCCTGATCGACTCGGAAAGCCAGCTGAAGGCGGCGCTGTCAAACCTCACCGATGCCGGCTCGGCTGCGGGCGACGCCGCCGGAGCGACGATCTACGAAGCCGAAGGCACTTTCGACGCACACGACCCCGCGACGCAGACCGTCACGCTGACGCACGGCGACGTCCCCGCGCTGCAGTGGCCGGCAATGACGATGGATTTCGGCTTGGCGTCGAACGACGTCGTCGCCGGGCTCGCTCCGGGCGCGAAGGTGCGCTTCGAATTCCGTGCCGGCGAGCCGGGAGAATTCGTCGTGACGCGCATCGAGCGCGCTACGGGCGCGGCCGGCCACGGAGGCCACTGACATGCTCGATCGTCTGATCGACTGGTCCGCGAAGAACGTCTTCATCGTCCTGCTCGCGACGCTGTTTCTCGTCGGCGGCGGGCTGTACGCGATCAAGCACACGCCGCTCGACGCGCTGCCGGACCTCTCCGACGTACAGGTGATCGTATTCACCGATTTCCCCGGCCAGGCGCCGCAGGTCGTCGAGGACCAGGTCACCTACCCGCTGACGACCTCGATGCTCGCGGTGCCGCGCGCGAAGGTCGTGCGCGGCTTCTCGATGTTCGGAGCGTCCTACGTCTACGTGATCTTCGAGGACGGCACCGACATCTACTGGGCGCGCTCGCGCGTGCTCGAATACCTGTCGTCGGCCGCCGGGCGGCTGCCGGCGGGCGTCGCACCGCAGATCGGGCCGGATGCGACCGGTGTCGGCTGGGTGTATCAGTACGCGGTCACCGGCAAGAACCTTTCGCTTGCCGAGACGCGGAGCCTGCAGGACTGGTACATCCGCTACCAGCTGACGAAAGCCAGCGGCGTCTCCGAGGTCGCGAGTGTCGGCGGCTTCGTGCGCGAGTACCAGGTCACGGTCGATCCGCATCGGCTCGCGACCTTCGGCATCGCGCTCGACGACGTCACGCGCGTGATCCGCGAATCGAACCGCGACGTCGGCGGCCGCGTCGTCGAGATGGCCGAGAAGGAATACATGGTGCGCGGCCGCGGCTACCTCCGCGGCGTCGACGACATCGCGAATCTGGTGCTGAAGAGCGAAGGCGGCACGCCGGTGCGCGTCGCCGACATCGGCCGCGTCGAGCTTGTGCCGGCCGAGCGGCGCGGCATCGCGGAGCTGAATGGCGAAGGCGAAGTCGCCTCCGGCATCGTGATGGCGCGTTTCGGCCAGAACGCGCTCGACGTCATCGCGAACGTCAAGGCGAAGATCGCCGAGATCGCCCCCGGCCTGCCCGAAGGCGCCGAGATCGTGCCGGTCTACGACCGCTCGACCCTGATCGAGCGCGCGATCGCGAACCTCAAATGGACGCTGTTCGAAGAGAGCCTGATCGTCGCGGTGGTCTGCGTCGTCTTCCTGCTGCACGTCCGCAGCGCGCTGGTCGCGATCATCACGCTGCCGCTGGGCATCATGATCGCGTTCATTGCGATGCGCTCACTCGGGCTCGGCTCGAACATCATGAGCCTCGGGGGCATCGCAATCGCGATCGGCGCGATGGTCGACGCGGCGATCGTGATGATCGAGAACGCGCACAAACGCCTCGAACATCTGCCCGACAACGCGACGCAGGCCGAGCGCGGGGCGACGATCATCCACGCGTGCAAGGAAGTGGGGCCGGCGCTGTTCTTCTCGCTCTTGATCATCACGGTGTCGTTCCTCCCCGTCTTCACGCTCGAAGGGCAGGAAGGCCGGATGTTCTCGCCGCTCGCGTTCACGAAAACCTTTGCGATGGCCGGCGCCGCACTGCTGTCGGTGACGCTCGTGCCGGTGCTGATGCTGTTCTTCGTGCGCGGCCGCATCATGCCGGAGGCAAAGAATCCGGTTAACTGCTTCCTGATCTGGATCTACCGGCCGATCATCCGCGGCGTGATGCGCCACAAGGGACTGACGCTCGCGGCTGCGGCCGTCGCGATGGCGGTGACGATCATCCCAGCGCGCCAGCTCGGCTCGGAGTTCATGCCGACGCTGAACGAAGGCACACTGTTCTACATGCCGGCGGCGCTGCCCGGGATGTCGGTCACCGAAGCCGGGCGCCTGCTCGCGACGACGAACCGCATCATCAAAACCTTCCCCGAGGTCGAGTCGGTGTATGGCAAGGCCGGACGCGCGCTGTCCGCAACCGACCCTGCGCCGCTCGAAATGTTCGAGACGGTCATCAACCTGAAGCCGCAATCCGAATGGCGTGCGGGCATGACGACCGACGCACTGATCGCCGAGATGGACGCGGCGCTGAAATTCCCGGGCGTCGCGAACTCGTGGACGATGCCGATCAAGGCCCGCCTCGACATGCTGTCGACCGGCATCCGCACGCCGATCGGCGTGAAGGTGTTCGGCAAGGACCTGGACACGATCGAGCAGGTCGCGAAACAGGTCGAGGCCGCCGTGCGCAACCTGCCTGGCGCGACGAGCGCGTACGCCGAGCGCGTCAACGGCGGCTATTACGTCGACATCGTGCCGCGCCGCGACCAGCTCGCGCGCTACGGCCTGACCGTCAACGCGCTGCAGGAAGTCGTCGCGACCGCCCTCGGCGGCGACATGGTGACGACGGCGATCGAAGGACTGGAACGCTACAACGTCACCGTGCGTTACCCGCGCGGGCTGCGCGGGGATCCACATCGCATCGCGGCCGAAGTCTACGTGCCGACGACGAGCGGCCCGATCCCGCTCGGCCAGCTCGCGGATGTGCGCCTCGCGCGCGGCTCGCCCGGCATCCGCACCGAGAATGCGCTGCTCGCCGCGTACGTGTATGTCGACACGCGCGAGGCCGACCTCGGCGCCTTCGTGCGGCGCGCGCAGCAGGCGGTCGCCGAGCAGGTCGAGTTTCCGCCGGGCTACTACGCGACGTGGAGCGGCCAGTTCGAATACATGGAGCGCGCGAAGGAGAAGATGAAGATCGTGCTGCCGCTGACGCTCGGGCTGATCTTCGTGCTGCTGTACCTCAACTTCCGGCGCATCACCGAGACGCTGATCGTGATGCTGTCGGTGCCATTCGCGCTCGTCGGCGGCGTGTGGCTGATGTGGTGGCTCGGCTACCAGATGAGCGTCGCGGTCGCGGTCGGCTTCATCGCCCTCGCGGGCGTCGCCGCCGAGACCGGCGTCGTCATGCTGATCTACCTCGACCACGCGTGGCAGGCGATCCGCGCGAAGCGACTCGCGGAAGGCCGCGAGGCGACGGTTGCCGATCTCTATGAAGCGATCATGGAAGGTGCGGTCGAGCGGGTGCGGCCGAAGATGATGACGGTCGTCGCGATCATGGCGGGCCTGTTGCCGATCATGTGGGGAACCGGCACCGGCTCGGAAGTCATGAGCCGCATCGCCGCGCCGATGGTCGGCGGAATGATCTCGTCGACGGTGCTGACCCTCGGCGTCATTCCGGCGATCTACGCGCTCGCAAAGCAGTGGGAGATGCGCCGCGCGAGCCGCGCCCCGGTGCCCGAACCTGTCGCGGCGGTGACGGAAATGTAATCTCGCGGTCAGGATACCGTCGAGCGTCACGGACTATGCTTGAGTCGTAGCCCGATTCCCACCTGCGGGCTCCGGCGACCGGGGCCGCAGGGGGAACGAACCGATTTCGGAGGTCCCGGATGCTCGACACCAATCACCGTCACGGCGCGCACGGCGCATACCACCACGCGCCCGACTCGGCCTCGACCGACCGCGACCCTGTTTGCGGCATGGCCGTCGCGGCCGATTCGCCGCACGCCGTCGAACACGACGGGCGGAGTTATCGCTTCTGCAGCGTAAAGTGCCTCGACAAGTTCGCGGCCGATCCCGCACGCTACCTGCCGGCGAGGGCCGACGACGTGTTGAAGGACCCGGTCTGCGGCATAACGGTGGAAGCCGACTCGCCGCACGTCGCGACACATGAGGGGCGCAAATTCCGCTTCTGTAGCGCAAAGTGCCACGACAAATTCGTCGCCGACCCGGCCCGCTACCTGCAGCCGCCCCCGCCGGCCCCGACGGAAGCGACCGCCGCACCCGACACCGAATACACCTGCCCGATGCACCCCGAAGTCCGACAGATCGGGCCGGGAACGTGCCCGAAATGCGGCATGGCACTCGAGCCGGTCATGCCCGGCGCCGAAGAGGGCGAAAACCCTGAGCTCGCCGATTTCCGCCGGCGCTTCTGGTGGACGCTGCCGCTCACGATCATCGTCACCGTCATCGCGATGTCGGGCGGCGCGTTCGACCGGCTCCTCGGGCCGGCGCGCGCGTGGGTGGAACTGGTGCTCGCGACGCCGGTCGTGCTGTGGGCCGGCTGGCCGTTCTTCGTCCGCGGCGTGCAGTCGATCATCAACCGCAGCCCCAACATGTGGACCTTGATCGGTACGGGCACCGGGGCGGCTTACGTGTACAGCGTGGCCGCGACGGTCGCGCCCGAGCTCTTCCCGGAGTCGTTCCGCATGGGCGGGCAGGTCGGCGTGTACTTCGAGGCGGCGGCGGTGATCATCTCGCTGACGCTGCTCGGGCAGGTCCTCGAACTGAAGGCGCGGTCCGAGACCGGCGCCGCGATCCGCGCGCTGCTCGGCCTCGCGCCGAAGACGGCGCGGCGCATCCGCGACGACGGAACCGAGGAGGACATTCCGCTGACGCACGTCCATCCCGGCGACCGGCTGCGCGTGCGGCCCGGCGAGAAGGTGCCGGTCGATGGCGCGGTCGTCGACGGCGAGAGCGCGGTCGATGAATCGATGCTGACCGGCGAGCCGATGCCGGTGACGAAACGCTCCGGCGACAAGCTGATCGGCGCGACGCTGAACACGAGCGGCGCGCTCGTAATGGTTGCCGAGAAGATCGGTTCGCAGACGGTGCTGTCGCAGATCGTGCAGATGGTCGCGCAGGCGCAGCGCTCGCGCGCACCGATGCAGCGGATGGCCGACCACGTCGCGGGGTACTTCGTCGTCGGCGTCGTCTCGATCGCGCTCGTGACGCTCTTCGCGTGGGGCTTCTTCGGCCCGCAACCGAGCTGGGCCCACGGCCTCATCAACGCCGTCGCGGTGCTGATCATCGCTTGCCCGTGCGCGCTCGGGCTCGCAACACCGATGTCGGTGATGGTTGCGACCGGCAAGGCGGCGACGAGCGGCGTGCTGTTCCGCGACGCGGCCGCGATCGAAATGATGCGCCAAGTCGACACGCTGATCGTCGACAAGACCGGCACGCTCACCGAAGGCAGGCCGGCGTTCCACAGCGTGGTGGCCGCCCCGGGATGGACCGAGGCCGAAGTGCTGCGCGCCGCCGCGAGCCTCGACCAGGGCAGCGAACACCCGCTCGCGCACGCGATCGTCGCGGAGGCGAAGAAGCAGAATCTGGCGCTTTCGGCCGCCGACACTTTCGAATCCTCTTCGGGGATCGGGGTGCGCGGACGCGTCGAGGGACACAGCCTCGCGCTCGGGAACACCGCGCTTATGGACGACGAAGGCGTCGACTGGCGATCGCTCGAAGCGGACGCGGAATCGTTGCGCGCAGAAGGCGCGAGCGTGATGTTGCTCGCCGTCAATGGCCGCATCGCCGGGCTGCTCGCGGTGTCCGATCCGATCAAGGCGTCGACGCCTGACGCCCTCGAGGCGCTGCGCGCGAGCGGCATGCGCATCGTGATGGCGACCGGCGACGGACACACGACCGCACGCGCGGTCGGCCGTCGGCTCGGCATCGACGAAGTGCACGGCGAGGTGAAGCCGAAGGACAAGGACGATCTCGTCGCGAAGCTGCAGGCCGAAGGCCACGTCGTCGCAATGGCCGGCGACGGCATCAATGACGCCCCGGCGCTCGCCCGGGCCAACGTCGGCGTCGCGATGGGCACCGGCACCGACGTCGCGATGAGCAGCGCCCATCTGACCCTCGTCAAGGGCGACCTGCGCGGCATCGCGACGGCGCGCGCGCTGTCGGTCGCGACCGTGCGCAACATGCGCCAGAACCTGATGTTCGCGTTCCTCTACAACGCGCTCGGCGTCCCGATCGCCGCCGGGGTGCTGTACCCCGCGTTCGGCCTGCTGCTGTCGCCGATGATCGCGGCGCTCGCGATGAGCTTCAGCTCGGCGTCGGTGGTCGGCAATGCGCTGCGGCTGCGCCGGGTGCAAATCTGAGCCTCGAAGGGAGAACGGCATGACACACCGACTCGAACATGGACTGAACGAGCGGGCGCGAAGCGAGCCGGGACGACATGACGCCCCGCGCGAGAGCATGCGTGGGGCTCCCTTGCCGAAGATCGCGACGAGCGAGCACTCGGGCATTCCGACGGGCGGGGCCGACCCGCGGCGCTCCCCGTTGCGCGGGAAATGGGTCTTCGCCGGCTTTCTCGTGCTTGCGCTGCTGCTGCTCACCACCGAGCACCGCGCGCACCTCCTTGGCGTCCTCCCGTGGCTGCTGCTGCTCGCGTGCCCGCTGATGCATCTGGTCATGCACGGTGGCCACGGCCATCACCACGGACACGGATCCAGCGCGAGCAAGGACACGACAGGAGACGAGAATTGAACGACGCGCCCGCCTACGGCCTGTGGTCGCTGGTGATCCTCAACTCGCTGTTCTTCATCGTGTTCGCATTCAGCTTCGCGAAACCGCAAAGCAAGCGCGACTGGCGGTCGCTCGGCGCTTATTCGGCCTTCATCGTCGCGCTATTTACCGAGATGTACGGCTTTCCGCTGACGATCTATCTGCTGTCCGGATGGTTGTCATCGCGCTTTCCGGAGGTCGATTTCCTTTCGCACGACGCCGGGCATCTGCTCGAAATGATCTTCGGATGGCGCTCGAACCCGCATTTCGGCCCGTTCCACCTGCTCAGCACCGCGCTCATCGTCGCGGGCTTCTGGCTCCTCGCGCGAGCGTGGCCGGTGCTGTATGTCGCACAGCGCGAACATCGCCTTGCGCAGACCGGCCCTTACGCGTCGGTCCGTCACCCGCAATACATCGCGTTCGTGCTCGTGATGTTCGGCTTCCTGCTGCAATGGCCGACGCTGATCACGCTCGCGATGTTTCCGGTGCTGCTCGTCGTCTATGCACGGCTCGCGCGGCAGGAAGAGCGCGACGCCCTCGCGGTCTTCGGCGACGAGTACCGCCGCTATTCGGAGCGGACGCCGCGGTTCCTGCCGCGATTCGGCGGCGGGAAATGCGCCGGCTCTAGCTGCAGCGCTGCGGGAGGAAAGAACAGTGGGCGATACGAATGTTGCAGGACCGCATTGCAGCTGCTGCGATGCGCCGCTCGGAGGGCCGCTTCGGTCGCGGGAGGATCCGCTGTGCGAACGGTGCTTCCTGAGGCGGACGCCGGGAATCGAGACCCTCGCTGGCGAACCGGACGAATCGTTCGTCGAGCTGCTCGCCGAGACACTGGACCTGCGTGAACACGAGGTCGGCCTGCACTCGCGGCGTGTCGCTTGCCACACGCTCGTCCTCGCGCGCCGCTTCTCGGGCGACGAGCGTCGGCTGCGTCAGATCTACTGGGGCGCGTTGCTGCACGACCTCGGCAAGATCGGGGTCCCGGACCGCGTGCTGCTCAAGCAGGGCCCGCTCGATGACTCCGAGTGGGCGGTGATGCGCCGTCATCCTGACGACGGCTACGCGCTCGTCCGCAGGCTGCCGGGCATGAGCGAGGCGGCCGAGATCGTCCGTAGCCACGAGGAATGCTTCGACGGCAGCGGCTATCCGCGAGGTCTCGCCGGCGAGCAGATCCCGTTCGGCGCGCGGCTTTTCGCGGTCATCGACACCCTGGACGCCATGACGTCCGACCGTCCGTATCGCTCCGCGCTGCCGTTCGACGACGCGCGCGCCGAGATTGTCCGCGCAGCGGGCACGCAGTTCGACCCTGTCGCCGTCGACGCCCTCCTCGCCGAGGAAGCCACGCTGCGACGGATGGTGGAGATCAAATGCAATGAAGGGGAACTCATCGCTACCCCCGCGCACTTTCGTGCCTTCCCGGCGGGCGCATAAGCACTGCCCGGGACGATGAACTCCCCGGACAGCGGGCCGGGGCGACCGCGCTGGAGACGAGTTCGAAATGCCTGCGTGCCCCGTCCCCCGGGGCGCATCCGGGGGACGACCGGAACGGACGGCCGGGCGCCCTCGGGTCGACCGGGGCATTGAACCGCCGCTGCGGCGACCGCTTACGCGGTGCCCGACATCCGGCGGCACTCCTCGGCGCAGCGGCGGCACGCCTGCGCGCATTCCTGGCAATGCGCGTGCTGGTGCTTCGCGCACTCCGCGCCGCACGCCTCGCAGACGTCGGCGCACAAGCCGCAGACCTGCTTCGCAAACGCGCTTCCGCGCGCCATGTATCCGGCAGCGAGCCGGCAAATCGCCGCGCAGTCGATGTCGAGCGCGATGCAGCGCCCCATCATCTTGACGTCGGCCTCCTGCAGACACGCGGTCGAGCAGTGGTCGCATGCGTCCGCGCACGCATTGCAGGCGTCGACGCAGGATTTGAATTGTTGATGAGCCATGATCCACCTCCAGGTGTTCGGCGGCTGCCGCGTCCGCGGCAGCCCGAATACGAAAGACGGCTAGGACGCCGTCGGCAGAATGGGGACGGATTCGGCTTTAGGGCGCGAGAGTTCTTCACGCCACCGCTTCCGGGTGATGCGCCGCTCGTCCGCGATGCCGGGAAGCCCCGGTGCCGATCGTACGAGCGGGAAACGACTCAACCGCCGCGGTGCAGAGCGTGCGAGCGCTCGCGCCACACCTCGTTGCCTTTCATGACGATCGTCTCGCCGTCGACCGTTTCCATCGGCTGACCGGCGCGCATCGACACGGAGTTGCCGCGGCTGTCCTCCATTGCCATCCTGCCGTCCTTGAATACGTACAGCGTCGTGCCATCCTTGAGCGCGTAAGTCTTCTCGACATTTGCGCTGACACCAACGGGCGTGGCGACGCCGCCGGCGAAGGCGCCCGAAATCGCGACGCCGAAGGCGGCGGAAACAATGACTGCGCGAAGGACGGTAGTTTTCATGATCGGACCTCTCTCCTGTTGCCTTTTGGAGCCCCTGTGCGGGACACCATGAGGGCCATCTTAAGGAGGGGTCCCTGACGCAGCCGTGACTGCGCCGTTACCTTCCGGTCATACGTTTGTCACATTGACGTCAGGTTTCTCACGTCGTCGTTGCCGATCGCCCGACGACCGCCCGCAGCGTCGCTGTTCCAAGCGCGATTGCGCTCACCATCGCTGAGGCAGTTGCGCTTCTCTTTGTTTGCTTGCTGCGATCAGCAGACGGCGGAGCTTCCATCCCCGCCAGGCGCCCGCACGGGCGCTGTACACGCAAAAACGGCATGACCACAAAGCCATGCCGTTCGATGGAGCCAGGCGCAGCGGGATACGTCGCGCACATCCCGCCCGTCAGATCAACGCGCCGGTTTGCGCCGCCGGTTCAGCCATCCGAGACCGCCGAGACCGAGACCGAGCAGCGCGAGCGTCGTCGGCTCGGGCACGCCATTCGGCGGCGGCGGCGTCACAGCGATGGCGCCGGACAGGAAGATCTCTTCGAAGCCGTCGTTGATTCCGTCCATGTGGAACTCGACGACGAAGAGCAGGTTCTGGTCGAACAGGCTGAGATCCATCGTCGGCGCATACGCGATGAAGTCCGCTTTGCCGCTGCCGAGGTTGTGGTTCACCGGGCCGTAAGTCGCGCCGGAGTCGCCGGTTACCGCGGGGGTCAGGCCTGCGGCCAGCGCCTGACTCCCTTCGTCGAAGGCACCGTCGCCCGGCTGCAACGTCGTATCCAGCGCCCATTCGTGGACCAGCGCGCCCGTCACCGGGTCAATCAACGCAACCCGCGCGGAGAACAGCAGCGACGCGTTCGAACCGATCTGGTTCATGTCCATGTAGAAGACCGGAATGCTGTTCAACGGATTGACGAAGTGCAGATAGTTGAGGATGTTACCGACGCTCACCGGGCCGTTTACCCCATCGGCTATGCCGTCGTTGTTCTGGTCGTTCTTACCCCACCAACCGTCGAACGTGCTCGCACCGCCGGCCGGCGCGCTGGCCGGATCTTCGAAGTCGAGCGCCGCGTTCCCGCCCACGTTCTGATTACGGTTTTTCGTGCCGGCGCCGGTGTAAAGGAGCAGGTCGAGCCCGCCCGTCCCAGTCGCGAACGAATAGTCGCCATAGGTCGATTTGGGCAGGATCGTCGGGCTGGTGTTCTGGATTTCGCGCAACAGCGCGTTCGAGTACGACAGGAAATCGTCGTACCGGATCGCGACCTGCACCCCATCGACTTCCGTGCCGGGCAAGGTCAGCTGGACGGCGGCGGATGCCGAACCCGCCGCTGCCGTCGCCGCCCCGACCGCCGCAGTCGCAATTGCCGCCCGCATCCGGCGGCCGATTCCCGCGCTCCGATGTGTTCCGTCCGCTGCCTTTTTCATGATCGCCCCCCGGTCTGATTGATTGATCGCGCACATCCCCGGAACACAAAGAGCATAAAGCAGGCCTGAATTTAAAATTCTTTATATTCAATAGCTTTCGACGCGTCCGCGCAGCAAGGGCATCTTTTTGTAAATAATTCCGACACAGCCCAAATTGGGCTACCCACTCTGGGCGTATCACGTTCGGATCGTCGCGGGACCGTCGTCATCGGGCGCGACGCGGCAGGGCGTTTTCCTCCAGCCTCTGCAAGCGCTCGTCGCGCAGATGGGTGAGCAGCGCCTTGCCGTGGGCATCGACCCGAACTCCCCCCGTTGGGCTCCGGTGAAGGACTCCGCCATTCCCTCCTCGAAGAAGACGGCGTTGGGGCCGATGCTGCTCCCGCCGCCCCGCTAGCGAATCCGCATCGCGACGAGAAATGGCGCTGCTTTTTCGAAAGCATTTGGTCTGCTCCCGCCCCCCGACACCGCGGGAAGCCCACACCAGGGTCGAGTGCGGACCATAGATCGCGCCACGAAGACTCACGCGGCGTGGGTCCGGACCACCCGTTCCTTACCGCAACGGGAAGCAAGGCGCGAACTGGGAACACCTTGGGCGACGCCCAGGGTTAAGTTGGTCGAAACTCGGTGAGTGATAGGCGACGCAGGAAGATCGGTGAACTTCTACGAATGCCGTCAGACCGGCATGTTCATGATGTCCTGATACGCGGTGACGAGCTTGTTGCGTACCTGGACCATTTGCTGGAACGACAGGCTGGCCTTTTGCAGGTTCACCATGACGTCCTGGAGATTGACGTTCGGGTCACCGGTCGAGAATTCCTGGGCCATGCCGCGGGCTTCCTGCTGCGCGGCGCTGACGTCCTTCAGCGCGCCCTGGAGCACTTCGGCGAAGTCAACGCCGCTGGCAGCCTGCGCTCCCTGGGCCGGCTTGTTCGCGGCGGTCTGCGCCGTCGAGCGCAGTTCGCCGATCATCTGTTCGATTCCGCGCGTGTCCATGATCCCGTCTCCGAGACGTTCTATCCGTGTTCGAGTCTAGCAGAGCAATCTGCGTGCCAAAAGCCGCGACAAAGTTGCCGCGGGACGTGGCGCGTCATACGTCGAGTCCTTCGTCCCGATATTGCTGCAGCTTGTAGCGCAGCGTGCGCTCCGAAATCCCGAGGCGTTCGACGGCGCGCTTGCGCGAGCCGCCGACGTCGCGCAGCGTCGCGAGGATGTGCTCGCGCTCGAGGTCCTTCATGTTCGTCGGGCGCGGGTCGCCGGCCGATCCCGTCGGAAGCGGCGACCCGCCGGCAAAGCTTGCCGGGGAAGCGGAAACATTTGCCGCCGCCGGCTCGCAAGCGTATGCGAGCGCGAAAGATTCGGCCGCTGCGGCGGGCTCGGCTTGCGGCGTCGGCGCCCAGTTCGGGATGCACAGTCGGATCGTCTCGACCGGGATCGTGTCCCCGGCCGCGAGGATCAGCGCACGCTGCATCGTGTTTTCGAGTTCGCGCACGTTGCCGGGCCACGCGTGACGTGTCAGCAGTTGTTCCGCGTCGACCGTCAGATGCGCTGTGCGTCGCAGCCGTTCGCCGTGGCGCGCAAGAAAATGACGTGCCAGCGGCAGGATGTCGCCGGGGCGCTCGCGCAGCGCCGGAATCGCGAGCGGGAAGACATTGAGCCGGTAATAAAGGTCCTCGCGGAAGCGGCCGGCGGCGACTTCGCGCGCCATGTCGCGGTTGCTCGTCGCGATGACGCGGATATCGAGTGCGATCGGCTTCTTGCCGCCGACGCGCTCGACTTCACGCTCCTGCAGCACACGCAGCAGCTTCGCCTGCAGCGCAAGCGGCATCTCCGAGATTTCGTCGAGCAGGATCGTGCCGTCCTGCGCCTGTTCGAACTTGCCGGGCTGTGCACCGTGCGCCCCGGTGAAGGCGCCCTTCTCGTAGCCGAACAGCGTCGCTTCGAGGAGATTCTCCGGAATCGCGGCGCAGTTGATCGCGACGAACGGCCCCGCGCGGCGCGCCGAATTCGCATGGATGTGGCGCGCGAAGACTTCCTTGCCAGTGCCGGATTCGCCCGTCAGCAGGACGGTCGCGTCGGTATCGGCGACTTTGGCCGCGAGCGCAAGCAGGTTGCGGGTGCGAACGTCTTCCGCGATCGCGTCGTCAGTCGAGGGCGGCTTCGCCGCATAGCGGCGCACGTGTTCGAGCAGCACCTCGGACTCGAACGGCTTCATCAGGAAGTCGCACGCGCCGCCGCGCATTGCAGCCACCGCCTTTTCAACGTCGCCGTACGCGGTCATCAGCAGCACGGGCATTTGCGGCAGGCGCGCGCGCAGTTCGGCGAGGAGCTGCAAGCCGTCCATCGGCTGCATCCGCAGGTCGCTGACGACGAGGTTGAATGCCTGTCGGCCTACTTCGGTGAGCGCGGACGGTCCGCCGTCGACGCCGGTCACGCCGTGGCCGCCCATCTCCAGCGTCAGGCAGACCGCGTCGCGCAATGCATCGTCGTCCTCGACGACGAGAATGTTGAGCTGCTCGATCATGAAATTTCCTTCGTTGCGACGGCGGCGCCGTCGTCATCGACTTGCACGAGCGGCAGAGTGAGCGTGAACACCGAGCCTTTCCCGGGACTCGATTCGATCGTGATGTCGCCGCCATGCCCGCGCGCGACGCCGCGTGCGATCGCCAGCCCGAGGCCGGTGCCGTCGGCGCGAGTCGTGAAGAACGGCTCGAAAAGCCGCTCCTGCTGCGCGGGTTCGATGCCGCGGCCGGAGTCGGCGACGCGAAAGAAGGCACTCTCACCGTCGTCCGCCACTGTCAGCGACACGACGCCGCCCGCATCGGTCGCCTGGATTGCGTTCTCGATCAGGTTCGTCAGCGCCCCGCCGAGCGCCTTGCGGTCGCCGAGCACGTCAAGGTCGCCGCAGTCGCAGCGGGCCTCGAAACGCAACTCGCGGGCGCGGGCGAGCGGTTCGAGCGTGTGCACGAGTTCGCCGAGGAGATCGCAGATGCCGAAATGCTCGCGGCCGAGGCTGTCGCCGCGCGCGAACAGCAGCATGTCGCGGATCAGCCGTTCGAGGTAGCGCAGGCGCTCGATCGCGCGGTCCGCAACCTGGATGCGATTGGCGGGGCCGAGTTCGGGCTGGCGCAGGTTGCCGGTATAGAGCAGCGCCGCGGCGAGCGGCGTGCGCAACTGGTGTGCGAGCCCGGCGACCATCTCGCCCATCGCCGCCAGGCGTTCGTTGCGCTCGGCCTGCAGGCGCATGCGGTGCGTTTCGGTGACGTCGTGCAGCAGCACGATGCGTCCTTCTCCGGATTCGAGCGCGGTGACCGACAGCGACACGCGCCGCACGCTGGCTCCGGTGCCGATCGTCACGTCGCCCGGCGTCTCGGTCGAGCCGAGCTCCGCGGCGAGTTCGTCCCATCGCGTCCCGGCCGGGTCGCGGCCGAACAGCCTTTGCGCCGCGCGATTGACCTGCGCGACCCGGCCTTCGCGGTCGAGCATCACGACGCCGGCCGGCAGCGCGCCGAGCAGCACGTCGAGCCGCTCGGTGAGCTGCGACACCTGGCCCTGCAGCGCGTTGTACGCGGTCGACAGTTCCTCGGACGCGCGCGAGAAGACCGCGAACGCTTCCGCGAGACGGGCGGCGTCGAGGCGCGGACCGGGCTCGTCGGCGGCAGGAAAGGTTTCGGGGAGCATCGCGTGCGAATCCGTTTTCACGGCTCGCAGAGTACGGCGCTCCCGGCGAGCGGCAAGGGGCAAATAGACGGCAAAAACTGCCGCTTATCCGCGCGAGGGATTTGACGCCGCGGCCGACAATGTCGTCATCCGAAATAGTCTGACCCAGGGACTCTCATGGCATCCGCCGACCCCGTCGTAGCGCAGCGGCCAGCAATGCCGGCCTTGCCGGTCTTTCAGCGCATCAATGAACTGAGCCAGCGCCAGAAGCTCTCCGCTGCGGCGGCGATCGCGATCGCCATCGCGATGCTCGTCGGCGTCTGGCTGTGGTCGCGCACGCCCGATTACGCGGTGCTGTTCTCGAACCTCGAAGAGCGCGACGGCGGCGCGATCGTCACCGCGCTGCAGCAGCAGAACGTGCCCTACCGTTTCGCCCCCGGCGGCGGCGCGATCCTGATCCCGTCGGCGATGGTCCATGAAGTGCGGCTGCGCCTTGCCGCGCAAGGGCTGCCGAAAGGCGGACTCGTCGGCTTCGAGCTGATGGAGAACCAGAAGCTCGGCGTGTCGCAGTTTCACGAGCAGGTGAACTTCCAGCGCGCGCTCGAAGGCGAGCTCGCGCGCACGATCCAGTCGATCGGCACGGTCGCGTCGGCGCGCGTGCATCTGGCGATGCCGAAGCAGTCCGGCTTCCTGCGCGACGAGCAGAAGCCGACCGCGTCGGTGCTCGTGAATCTGCGCCCCGGGCGCACGCTCGACGCGGCGCAGGTCGCCGGCGTGGTGCACCTCGTGTCGTCGAGCGTGCCGCGGCTCTCGAACGACAACGTCAGCGTCATCGACCAGAACGGCACGCTGCTGACGACGCGCAGCGACCCGTTGCGGACGGCCGGACTCGACGCGACGCAGCTCGACTACGTCCGCAACCTCGAGGCGGGCTACATCCGCCGCATCGAGACGATCCTCGCGCCGATCGTCGGCGCCGAAAATTTCAAGGCGCAGGTGACCGCGGACGTCGACTTCAACCAGGTCGAGCAGACGGCCGAGACCTACAAGCCGAACCCGGCCGCGGAGCAGGCGATCCGCAGCCAGCAGACGAACGAGCAGACGACGCGCGAGCCCGCCGCGCAAGGCGTCCCCGGCGCATTGACGAACCAGCCGCCCGCACCACCGACCGCGCCGATCACGTCGCCTGATGTCGCACCCGGCGGCGACGCGGCCAACCCGCCGCTCAACAGCAACCGCGCCTCGACGATCAACTACGAGCTCGACCGCACGATCCAGCACACGCGCCAGGCGCTCGGCCAGGTGCGCCGCCTGTCGGTCGCCGTCGTCGTCAACCAGCGTATCGAGACCTTGCCTAACGGCCAGACACGCACCGTGCCGCTGACCGACGAAGAGTCGACGCGGCTGACGAACCTCGTGCGCGAGGCGGTCGGCTACAACCAGGCGCGGGGCGACAGCCTGCACGTGTCAAACGCGCCGTTCGCCGCGCCGGAAGCCGCAGCCGACGCCGCCGTTCCCGCGTGGAAGGACCCGCAGATGATCGAACTCGGCAAGGAGCTGCTGAAGTACGGCGTCGTGCTGCTCGCGCTCGCGTTCGTCTATTTCGGCGTCGTGCGGCCGCTGATCCGCAACGTCACGCCCGTGCACAAGGACACGGACGCGTTCGACGAAGACGGCGACGATGACGTGATCGTCCAGCTCAACGGCCCGACCGGTCCGACGTTCGACGACAAGCTCGCCCGCGCGAAGGAAGTCGCGAAATCGGATCCGAAAATGATCGCGAACCTGATCAAGGACTGGATGGGCGCGAACGATGAGGGCAAGAAATGAACATGCCTGACGAAGGCCTCGCGAAGAGCGCGACGCTGTTGCTCGCGCTCGGTTCGGATGAAGCGGCCGAGGTGCTCAAGCTGCTCGGCCCGAAGGAGGTGCAGAAACTCGGCACGGCGATGGCGAACCTGCCGTCGCAGCAGCGCTCGCGCGTCGAATCGGTGCTCGACGAGCTCGAGGACCACCGCGTCAAGGGCGCGCCGGTCGAGGCCGACGAGGAACAGATCCGCGCGATGCTGACGAAGGCGCTCGGCGACGAGCGCGCCGGCCATATCATCGCGCGCGTGCTGCAGGGTTCGGACACGGCCGGCATCGAAAGCCTGAAGTGGATGGATCCGATGACGGCGTCGGACCTGATCAAGAACGAGCATCCGCAGATCATCGCGACGATCCTGGTGCACCTCGAATTCGACCAGGCGGGCGAGATCCTGAAGCAGTTCCCGGACCGCCTGCGCAACGACGTGATCCTGCGCATCGCGACGCTCGACGGCGTGCAGCCCGCCGCGCTGAAGGAGCTCAACGAAGCGCTGGCGCGGATGCTTTCCGGCGCATCGGCGATCAAGAAGGCGTCGATGGGCGGCGTGCGCCACGCGGCCGAGATCCTGAACTTCGTCGGCGCCGGCGCCGAGACCGCGGTGCTCGACAACGTGCGCGAATACGATCCGGACCTCGCGCAGAAGATCCTCGACGAGATGTTCGTGTTCGAGAACATCATGGACATCGACGACCGCGGCGTGCAGACGCTGCTGCGCGAAGTGCAGTCGGATTCGCTCGTCACCGCGCTGAAGGGCGCAGCGCCGGAGCTGCGCGAGAAGATCTTCAAGAACATGTCGCAACGCGCGGCCGAGATGTTGCGCGAGGACCTCGAATCGAAAGGCCCGGTGCGGCTCTCGGAAGTCGAAGCCGAGCAGAAGGAAATCCTCAAGATCGTCCGTCGCCTCGCCGAGGAAGGCCAGATCATGCTGAGCGGCAAGGGGAACGACGATGCGTTCGTCTAAGGCGCGCGATCCGCGCAACGCGCTGAAGCGGAGCCACCGATGAGCCTGTCGCGCCATCAGGCAGCTGGTGCCTACCAGCGCTGGGAACCGCAGTCCTTCGGCGGCGCCGACGAAAGCCGCGGTCGGGCGGAAGCGGCGCGGGCCCCTCTTCCGCCGACCGAAGCTGCGCCGCAGCCGGAACCGCAACCGGAGATCCAGTTGCCGACCGCGGCGGACCTCGAAGCGATGTACGAGGACGCGCGCCGCGAAGGACTTGCGGCCGGCCGCGAGGAAGGCTACGCGGAGGGTTACCGCGACGGCGCACAGCAGGCGCGCGACGAGGCCGCACGGATCGCCGCGCTCACGACCGGCCTCGATGCCGCGCTGACGCGCCTCGACGAGGAGGTGTCCGAGGAAGTCGTCGGCCTCGCGATCGAACTCGCGCGGCGGATGGTGCGCCACACGCTCGCCGAGCAGCCGTCGGCCGTCGTCGACATCGTGCGCGCGGCGCTCGCGCAGCTGCCACAGGGCCACGCGCGCATCCACCTGAATCCCGCCGATGCCGCCCTCGTCGCCCGCCATCTCGGCGAGCAGCCCGGACATGTGCACCATTCGATCGTCGAGGACGACGCGGTGAGCTGCGGCGGTTGTCGCGTCGCCAGCGTGACGAGCGAAATCGATGCGACCGTCGAGACGCGCTGGCGCCGCATCCTCGAAGGGCTCGGCCGCAGCGACACCGCGTGGCAGGAGCACGACTGAGATGCGCGGCGCCGACGCGTGGAAGGGCTACCTCGCCGAACATCGCCGTCTGCTCGCGAGCGTGACGCCGTTTCAGACTTCCGGGCGCCTCACGCGCATCAACGGCCTCGTGATGGAAGCGGCCGGCCTGAAGCTGCCGCTCGGCGCGGATTGCCGCATCGTCGCGAGCAGCGGCGCCGCCGTCGAGGCGGAAGTCGTCGGCTTCAACGGCGACAAGCTCTATCTGATGCCGACCGACGACGTGTTCGGCCTCGCGCCGGGGGCGCCGGTGCTGCCGGTCGAACCACGCCCGTCGCGGCCCGCGGTCGGCGTCGCACCCGTGCCGCGGCGCCGCACGTCCGACCGCGCAAAGCATCTGCCGGTCGGCGACAAGCTCCTCGGCCGCGTGCTCGACGGCGCCGGACGTCCGCTCGACGGCCTCGGGCCGCTCGACACGACCGACACGCGCTCCTTGCAGAGCCGCCCGTTCAACCCCTTGTCGCGCGCACCGATCGACACTCCGCTCGACGTCGGCATCCGCGCGATCAACGCGCTGCTGACCGTCGGCCGCGGCCAGCGGCTCGGCCTGTTCGCCGGCTCGGGCGTCGGCAAATCCGTGCTGATCGGCATGATGGCGCGCTACACCGCGGCCGACGTCATCGTCGTCGGGCTGATCGGCGAACGGGGCCGTGAAGTCAAGGAATTCATCGAGCAGAACCTCGGCGCCGAAGGGCGCGCGCGCTCGGTCGTCGTCGCCGCGCCCGCCGACACCAGCCCGTTGATGCGCCTGCAGGGCGCGGCGTACGCGACGACGATCGCCGAGTACTTCCGCGACCAGGGCAAGCAGGTGCTGTTGATCATGGATTCGCTGACGCGCTACGCGATGGCGCAGCGCGAGATCGCGCTCGCGATCGGCGAGCCGCCGGTCACCCGCGGCTACCCGCCGAGCGTGTTCGCCCGCCTGCCGGCGCTGGTCGAGCGCGCAGGCAACGGCCTCGAAGGCGGCGGCTCGATCACCGCGTTCTACACGGTGCTCGCCGAAGGCGACGATCAGCAGGACCCGATCGCCGACTCCGCGCGCGCCATCCTCGACGGCCACTTCGTGCTGTCGCGGGCGCTCGCGGATCAGGGGCACTACCCCGCGATCGACATCGAGCAATCGATCTCGCGTGCAATGCACGGCCTCGTGACGCCCGAACATTTCGACCTCGTGCGGCGCTTCAAGCAGATGTTCTCACGCTACCAACGCTCGCGCGACCTGATCGCGGTCGGCGCCTATCAGCCTGGCGCGGACCCGATGCTCGACCGCGCGGTCGCGATCTACCCGAAGCTCGAAGCCTTCCTGCAGCAGCGCATCGACGAGCAGGAAACCTACGCGCGCGCGACAGCCGGCCTCGGCGGCCTGTTCGCCGCCTGACGCTTGCCCGACGCGCCGCCGCATCCGACTCGCATGTCCGACCTCCCTCGAACCTTGCCCCTTGTTCGCCAGCGCCGCGCCGCGGCCGATGATCGATGAGCCATTCCTTTCCGCTGAAGCCCCTCCTCGACCTCACACAGACCCGCATGGACGACGCCGCGCGCCGCCTCGGCCAGCTGATCGCGAGCGAACAGGAAGGCACGCGCAAGCTCGAGCTGCTGCAGAACTACCGTGCCGAGTACGAAACGCGCTTCCACGATGCGGCGCGCAACGGCCTGAGCCCGGAGGCATGGCGCAACTACGCGAGCTTCCTCGGCCGCATCGATGAAGCCGTTGCGATCCAGGCCGCCGCGGTCGAGCGCTCGCGCCACCTCACGGTCGCGGGCCAGGAGGCGTGGACGGAGCAGCGCAACAAGGTCAAGGCCTTCGACACGCTGCAAAAACGCTTCGACGCCGGCGTAGCGCGGAACGCGGCGAAACAGGAACAGCGCGCTTCAGACGAATACGCGGCGAAGCGCTACCGCGATCGTGAGGACACCGACGATGCGGGCGCCGCATGACCAGCGCCTCGTCGAATGGCATGGAGCTTGCTAATACACGTCGCGCTCCATCGAGAATTGCAGCAACAGGAATTCCAGCATGTCCGACTCCGCCCTGAACGCCCTGCTCCGGCCCACCGCATCGTCGCCGCTGTCCGCGAGACCTCAGAAAACGCCGCCGCCGGCGGGAGGCGAGCCTCGTTCCGACGACAGTTTTTCGAAGGCGCTGGAACGTCGCATGAATCCCGCCGAACAGGGTGTCGGCCGCGGGACGCGCGACGCGCAGCGGCGGGACCCGGCAGTGCGCAGGAACGAAGCGGGGCGCGACGCGCAGGCCACGCGGCAGGAACAGCCGCTGCGCAACGACGCCGGATCACGCGAACGGACCGACGCCCGCCCCGCCCGCGGACCGGCCGGCGCGTCCGAGCGCCGCGATGCGAAGGTCGCGGCGACCGGTTCCAGCGCAAAACGGGAAGCACCGGCCCAGTCCAAAGCCACGCCCCCCGCTGCCGAAGCCCGCGTGACGCTCGATACCGCCGCAGCGTCGGAAAGTGAGCAGGCCGCGACCGCCCTCCCCGCCACCGCGCCTGCCGGCAGTCCGGCAAGCGATCCGTCCGCAGCGGCAAGCCTTGCCGCGCTGCTGCCGAATGTTGCCGCGCTGCCCAGCGCGCCGGCCGCAGGCGACACGGACGGGATTCCGCAGGAGGCTGCGCTGCTCGATGGCGCCGGAAGCAGGACGGGCGCATCGCTGCTCGAAAAACTGATCGCCGAAGCGGGCGGCCGAATCGCGTCCGCCGACGGGTCGGAGGCCGGCGCGGGCGCTTCGCCCGCCAACGACGAAGGTAGCCCCGCGGCTGCCAGCGACAAGGCCGCGACGATCGGCCTGCCATGGAAGGCCGACGGGGATGCTGTCGCGACCGACGCCTCGACCGGACGCGCTGCACCGGCGGGCGCGACCGCCTTGGCCGCGAACTCCACCATCCCGCAACCCGAGACCCAACTCGGCCTGCACGCCGCGGGCGTCACCCCGACCGGCCGCGTCGAGCAGCCGCTGCCGCAACTGCCGGTGACAACCCCTGCCGGACAGCCAGCCTGGGCGGAGGACGTCGGCGGACGACTGGTGTGGATGGTCGGCCGCCACGAATCGAAAGCCGAAATCGTGCTGACCCCGCCGACTCTCGGCAAGCTCGAAGTGTCGATCCACGTCGGCGCCGACCAGGCGACCGCACATTTCGTCGCCGCAACTTCCGCTGCGCGCGACGCGCTCGAGCAGGCGATGCCGCGGCTGCGCGAAGTCCTGCAGCAGGCCGGCATCAACCTCGGCCAGACGAACGTCAGCACGTCGGGCGAACAGCAGGCCCAGCAGCACGCGCCCGGGCGGCAGAACGGCAGCCGGTCGGTGAGCGGCGGGCTGGGCGAGATCGAGTCCGCGGGCGCACCGGCCGCCACCCGCCATTGGGTGCGCAGCGGGAGCGGGGTCGTCGACACCTTTGTCTGACCGCCCATCGACCGCGCGCGAAGGGCGACCGTGCCCGCGCCCGCAGCCCGAAGGCCTCGAATAGCGGCCGCTCTCCCCCACATTTCCGCCCTTGGTCGCGTCATTGCGCGCGGGATAATGCAAGGGTGGAAACAGGAGAAATGATTCATGGCAAAGGCCCCCGCCACCCCGAAACCCGAGGCCGCTGAAGCCGCGCCGGTCGCGCCGCCGCGGAGCAAGAAGCTCCTGATCATCGCGATCGCGCTGGTCGTCGTCGTGGTGCTGGTGCTCGGCGGCGTCGCGGGGCTGCTGATGCTCAAGAAGAGCAAGTCGGCTGACGACGAGCACGCCGAAGATGTCGCAGCGACGCAGACGTTCGACCTGAGTAAGCCGCCGACCTTCGTCTCGCTGGAACCTTTCGTCGTCAACCTCGCGCCCGAGGATGGCGAGCGCTACCTGCAGGTCGTGCTCGCGCTGCGCGTCGCCGACCCGAAAACCGGCGAGATGATCGGCGGCTTCATGCCGGCGATCCGCCATCAGATCAACCTGCTGCTCGCGGGCAAGCTGCCGTCCGAGCTCGCGACGCCCGCCGGCCGCGAAACCCTCGCCGACGAGATCGTCGAACGCACCAACGGCGTGTTCGGCGGCAAGCGTGCGAAGGACTCGGACGCGAAGGCGCCCGCCGGGCCGATCCAGTCCGTGCTGTTCAACTCGTTTATCATCCAGTAAGGAAACGGGCGGCCATGGCTTCCGATTTTCTCTCGCAGGATGAAGTCGATGCGCTGCTGAAGGGCGTCGCCGGGGAGCCGGACGAGCTCGAAGAGGACTCCGGCGACCAGAGCGGCGTACGCCCGTACAACCTGGCGACGCAGGAACGCATCGTCCGCGGGCGGATGCCGACGATGGAGCTGATCCACGAGCGCTTCGCGCGCTACCTGCGGATCGGGCTCTTCAACTACATGCACCGCAACGCCGAGGTCTCGGTCGGACCGGTCAAGGTGCAGAAATACGGCGAATTCGTCCGCAACCTCGTCGTGCCGACGAACCTCAACCTCGTGCTCGCGAAGCCATTGCGCGGCACCGGCCTCGTCGTGTTCGACCCGAACCTCGTGTTCCTCGTCGTCGACAACATGTTCGGCGGCGACGGTCGCTTCCACTCGCGCGTCGAGGGACGCGACTTCACGCCGACCGAGCAGCGCATCATCCAGGGCATGCTCGGCGTCGTGTTCGCGGAATACTCGCGCGCGTGGGCGCCGGTGTTCAAGATCGATCTGGAATACGTGCGCTCGGAGATGAACTCGCAGTTCGCGAACATCGCGACGCCGTCCGAGATCGTGATCTCGGCGAGCTTCTCGCTCGAATTCGGCGGCTCGCAGGCCGACATGCACATCTGCTTCCCGTACTCGATGGTCGAGCCGATCCGCGACCTGCTGTACTCGACGATGCAGAGCGACCATCTGACGCAGGACAACCGCTGGATCAAGCTGCTGACGCGGCAGCTGCAAAGCGCGGAAGTCGAGCTCGTCTGCAACCTCGGCAGCGCCGACGTGACGCTGCGCGACGTCGCCGACCTGCGCGTCGGCGACGTGATCCCGCTCACCGTGCCGGAGCACCTGCACGGCGAGGTCGACGGCATTCCCGTCCTCGAACTGAGTTACGGCCGCCAGGGCGGCCACTACGCGGTCAAGGTCGAGCGCTTCTTCGCGAACGAGGACGCCGACAGCCCATTACCCGGAGGCCAGCATGGCTGACAACGACACCGATCAGATCACCGAAGACGACTGGGCCGCAGCGATGATGGAACAGTCGGCCGCCGAAACCGGTGCCGACGCCGAAGCGCGGCGCGTCGCCGCCGACCTCGCCGCGGTCGCGGAATCGCCGTACCAGGCGAAGCCCGCGAGCCATCTGTTCCCCGACTTCGGCGCGTCGTCGCCGAAATCCGGGACGCTGAACGACTTCGACATGATCCTGGACATCCCGGTCCAGCTCACCGTCGAACTCGGCCGCACGAAGATCTCGATCCGCAACCTGCTGCAGCTCGCGCACGGCTCGGTCGTCGAGCTCGACGGGCTCGCCGGCGAGCCGATGGACGTGCTCGTCAACGGCACGCTGATCGCGCAAGGCGAAGTCGTCGTCGTCAATGACAAGTTCGGCATCCGCCTCACGGACATCATCACGCCCGCCGAGCGGATGCGGAAGATCCGCGGCTGACGGACGAGTCCGCACGCGCCCCGCAGTTCGGGACGTGGACGGCGCCGACACTGAGGCGTCGAACGACGAAGATCGCACGTCGCCGTTGATCCGGCAGGTCCCGAAACGCCGAGTTGTCGCAGCCCAAAACGGAAACTCTTCGCCGATGTTCCGGCCGATCTCCTCGCGAAGGCGGAGGCCATCATTGATGGCGGATTCGCCGAATTTCCGGAAACGACGGGCCCCGACGTTTGATCCACCCACCTTCCCCGGCAGGGGTGCTTTCGAGCCCGGGCCCGCGCCCCGGAAACCTCGAATAGCCGCGCTTTCGCCCCTCTTATCCCTCCTCCCCCGCCGCGGCCGGCGTCTATCCTTCTTCCATCCGAAGAACCCGCGAACCGCCGTGACACCCTTGCGCTTCACCCACCTCGCTCTCCTCCTCGCCGCGTCGCCGCCGCTCGCTGCCGCCGACGCACCGCCCGACGTCGCCGGCAGCATCGGCCAGATGGTGTTCGGCCTCGCGGTCGTCATCGGGCTGCTGCTCACCGGTTTGTGGCTGATCAAGCGGCTGTCGGTCGCGCGCGGCGCGATGACCGGACTCAAGGTGCTCGGTGCGGCGCCGGTCGGTCCGCGCGAGCGAGTCGTGCTCGTCGAGATCGCGGGCAAGGTGCTGGTGCTCGGCGTGACGTCGGCGAGCGTCAATACGCTGCACACGCTGTCCGCGGACGAGGCCGCAGGTCTCGTCGGCTCCGACCCGGGCAAGGCCGCCGGCGATTTTCCGGGCTGGCTCAAGCGCGCGATGGAGCGTCGCAACGATGCGCGTTGATCGGATGAGCATGTTCCGGCACTTGCTGCCGGCGCTGCTGCTGTTCGCCCCGTTCGCCGCCGCCGCGCAAGGTCTGCCCGCGATCACCGGCACGCCGGCGCCGGGCGGCGGCACGACGTACAGCCTCAGCGTGCAGACGCTGCTGCTGCTGACTTCGCTGTCGTTCATCCCTGCGGTCGTGCTGATGATGACGTGCTTCACGCGGATCATCATCGTGTTCGCGCTGCTGCGGACCGCGATGGGCACGCAGACTTCGCCGCCGAACCAGGTGCTCCTCGGCCTCGCGCTGTTCCTGAGCTTCTTCGTGATGTCGCCGGTCCTCGAGCGCGTGTATGCCGACGCCTATGTGCCGATGTCGCAGAACGAGATTTCGCTCGACGAAGCGCTCGCGCGCGGGTCGGTGCCGGTCAAGGAGTTCATGCTGAAGCAGGTGCGCGAGCCCGACATCGCGCTGTTCGCGCGGCTGTCGAAGACGCCGCCGGTCGAGCGCGCCGACGACCTGCCGATGCGAGTCGTCGTGCCGGCCTTCGTCACGTCGGAGCTGAAGACCGCGTTCCAGATCGGCTTCGTCGTCTTCATCCCGTTCCTGATCATCGACATGGTCGTCGCGTCGGTGCTGATGTCGATGGGCATGATGATGATGTCGCCGGTGATCGTGTCGCTGCCGTTCAAGATCATGCTGTTCGTGCTCGTCGATGGCTGGACGCTTCTGATCGGCTCGCTCGTCCAGAGCTTCGCCGTCTAACCCGGAGAACCCAACATGACCCCTGGCATGGTCGTCGACATCGGCCGGCAGGCCGTCGAAATCACGCTGATGATGTCGGCGCCGCTGTTCCTCGCCGCGCTCGTCACCGGCCTCGTCGTCAGCGTCTTCCAGGCGGCGACGCAGATCAACGAAATGACGCTGACCTTCGTGCCGAAGCTCGTCGCGGTATTCGCGACGCTGGTCATCGCCGGCAACTGGATGATCACGCTGATCACCGACTTCACGCGCCGGCTGCTCGAATCGATCCCGACGGTGATCGGCTAGGCGCCGACCGATGCTGAGCGTCACGTCGGCGCAACTCGACGCGTGGATCGCCGCGCTGATGTTTCCGCTCGCGCGCATCCTCGGCCTCGTCGCGTCCGCGCCGCTGCTCTCCAACCGCATGGTGCCCGTGCGCGTGCGTCTCGCGATCGGCATCGCGGTCGCGCTCGCGGTGACGCCGGCGCTGCCGCCGATGCCTACAGTCCCCGCCGACTCGATGCTCGCGGCGGCGATCCTCGTGCAGCAGGCCTTCATCGGCATCGCGATGGGCTTCATGATGCGCATCGTCTTCGCCGCGGTCGACGTCGCCGGCGAGATGATCGGCCTGCAGATGGGCCTGTCCTTCGCGGTGTTCTTCAGCCCGCAGAGTGGCGCGCAGACCGCAGTCATCGCCGAGTTTCTCGGCCTGATTTCGCTGCTCGTGTTCGTCGCGCTGAACGGCCACCTGATGCTGCTCGGCGTCCTCGTCGCTAGCTTCGAATGGCTGCCGGTCGGCACCGCGGCGAAAGCCGAAGGCTGGCTGCTGATCGCACGCTACGGCAGCGTGATGTTCGCGTCCGGACTGCTGCTCGCGCTGCCGATGGTCGCGGCGCTCCTGATCACGAACACCGCGCTCGGCGTGCTGACGCGCGCAGCGCCGCAACTGAACCTGTTCGCGGTCGGCTTTCCGATCACGCTGTCGGTCGGCTTCCTCGTGCTGCTGCTGAGCCTGAACGTGATCGCGCCGGCGCTGCAGAGCCTCTTCGAGCGCGGGTTCGACGCGATCGACCAGCTGCTGCGCGCGTTCGTCTGATCAGAAGTCGGGCCAGACGCGCGAGCGCGCGAGCCGGATCTCGCCGCTCGCGACGCGTCGTGCGAACGGGCGCGTCGACTCGATGCCTTCCTCGAAACGCACGACGTCGTAGCCCGCGAAACCCCCGGTATCGGCGAACTGCCGCGCGTTGCGAGCGAACACTTGCCGGGCTTCGCCCTCGCCACCGCTGACGAGCGACTTCATCCGCAGGTCGAAGCGCACGCGCTCCTCGTCGAGCCGCACCGCCTTGATGTCCCACGTCGGCGCGAGCGGATCGTAGATTGCATAGGCGATCGCGCCGCCGGCAAGGTATTCCGCTCCGAGCAGATCGAGCTTCGAGGCCATGCTCGCGGCACCGGCCACGCCGGCGACGGGCGCGCTGTACTGCTCGAGCGCGGCGCAGCCGGCCGCGAGCGGGACGGCCAGCGCGATGGCGAAGCGCGCGAGTGTGGCTGGGGCGCAGCGACGGCGCGGTTTCGGTGCGAAGAGCGTCATGCCGGTCAGCGCAGGTAGTCGAACAGCGACAGACCGGTGACGCGCACATACGACTGCTGGGCCGCTTCGAGGATCGTCTGCTGCTTCGACAGCCGCGAGATCGCTTCCGCATAGTCGACGTCCTGCAGCCGCGATAGCGTCTGCGCGTACTGTTCGCCGTGTGCTGCCGAGAGTTCCTCGAGCGCGTCGAGCTCGGTCATCCGCGAGCCGACCGACGCGCGGATCGTCAGCACCTTGTCGAGCGCGGTGTCCATGTTTCCGATCGCACTCGCAACGGACGCGGACAGGCCGCCGGCGGGCGGATTGCGAAGGTCGTTGATGAAATTCGATATCCAGCCGAATACTTGCGACTCGGGCTCGCCGGTCGCGGCGTTCGGCACGACAATGAACACGCCGCTGCCGGGCTCGCCGACCGGCATCGTCCGCGACGCGCTCACCTGGATGCTGCGCGCGCCGGCATCGCCGCGGTACGCGACGGCCGCAGGTCCCGCGGCCGGGTCGAACGCGCCCCCCGAGAACGCCGCGTCGGTGGACCGGTAGCCTGCGAAACGATACTCGCCGGTCGCATCCTTGCCGTTCGCAATCCCGAGCAGCGCGCCGAATTGCGCCTCGATGTCGGCCGCGATCGCCTGGTGCTCGGACGACGTGTAGGTCGGGTTGCCGGCCTCGACCGCGCGCGTGCGGATGTAGGTGAGGATGTCGCCGATCGAGCCGAGATCGCTTTCGAGCGTCGCGAGCGCGTCCTTCGCGTAACCGATGTTCGTCTGGAACTGTTCGTTTGCGCGCTGCGACTGCGTGACTTCGAGCGCGCGCGAGGCGGCGATGGGGTCGTCCGACGGCGTCAGAATCCGGCGCCCCGTCGCGATCTGCTGCTGCGTGTGCAGCATCTCCGAACTTTGCCGCTGGATCGCGTTGCGCCCCGCGTCGAAGATCATGTTCGTCGAGATTCTCATGGTGTAACCCCGTGTCAGCGCGCGATGGAGAGGATTTCGTCGAACAGCGTTCCGGCGACCGACATCACCCGCGCGGCGGCCTGGTACGACTGCTGGTAGCGGATCAGATTCGCCGCCTCCTCGTCGAGATTGACGCCCGACAGCGCCTGCTGTGCGTCGGTCGCCTGCTGCAGTTGCGCCTCCTGCGCCGCTTCGCCGATCTGCACTTCGCGCGTCTTGTTGCCGACGAAGCTGACGAGCTGCGAGTACGACGACTGGAAGGTCGCGGTGCCGCCGTTCATGATTCGTGTCGATTGCAACGCAGCGAGCTTCAGCGCGTTCTCGTTGTTGCTGCCGCCCGCGGCTACGCCTCTTGCCGCATCGTTCGCGCCCGATGCGGCGATCGCGCGCGGATCGGAAATCGCGACGGCGAACGAGCCTGCCGCCATACGCAGGCTCACCGGGTCGGCGGCCATCGGGCCGATGTCCGCAAAAAAATCGATGTTGGTCGTCGTCCCGTCAAGAGCGAGGCCAGCACGGTGTTGGGCGTTAAATTCGGTTGCGACCGAAATAGCGAGCTGGCCGAGCTGTGTGCGCGCGCTGTCGAGCGTCTCGCCGCGGAACTTCAACAGCCCCCCGAGTTGCCCGCCGGAAAACAGCGAATCGGGGAGCGACACCGAGCCGTTATTCGGGGCTACGAGGTGGATTTCGCCGCGGAACGGGTCTGCTGGGTCCGGCCGCCTGACTTCGAGTTGCGACACGGCCGAGCCGACGACGAGCGATTGGCCGCTGCCGACGAAGACGCTGAGCGAGCCGTCGGATTCGGTGAGCGTGCTGACCTTGACGAGCTTGTTGAGTTCGGTGACGAGGTTGTCGCGCTGGTCGAGGAGGTCGTTCGCCGGTATCGACGGCCCGCCGACCTGCAGCACGCCGATGCGCTGGTTCATGTCGGCGATCTGGCGCGCGTAGGCGTTGATCGAATCGATGGTGCTGACGATCTGCCCTTCGTTGAGGTCGCGGATCTCGTTCAGACGCGTGTCGAGCGAATTGAAGCGCGCGGCGAGCGATTCGGCGGTCGAGATCAGCGCCTGTCGCGCGGGAATGCTCGCGGGATTCGTCGCGACGTCCTGCACGCCGGCGAAGAAGTCGGCGAGCGCGGGCGACAGGCCGGCGTTCGGGTCGGCAAGCAGGTTGTCGAGTTGCGAGATTTGCGCGCCATAGGCCGAGAATTCTTCCTTGCGCGCCGACGCGTTCAGCACCTGCTGGCCGAGGAACTGGTCGTACTGGCGGCGCACGCCGTCAACTTTCGAGCCCTGTCCGAAGAAGCCGGCACCGGAAAACAGCGGGTCGTTCGTCGTGATGACGGTCGTCTGGCGGTTGTAGCCCGGGGTGTTCGCGTTCGTGATGTTGTGGCTGGTCGTCAACAGGTTCGCTTGCGCGCTGTTGATGCCTGTCAGACCGATGCCCAGTAGCCCCGCCATGATGCTTCCCCCTTTCCTGCTGCTCTTACGGCATTCCCTAGCAAAACTTCTGCCACAACCTCCGCGCCGTCACGCTCCCGCGGCGCGGATCAGGCGAGCAGCGCCGAGCGCAGCGTCTTGCCGTCGATGATGCGCGCGAGCTTGTCCGCGTACATCGGGTCGGTCGCGTAGCCGGCCTGCTGCAGGCTGCGCGCGAAGCCTTTCGCGTCGGTCTGGCCGAGCACCTTCGCGTAGCGCGGGCTCTGCTGCAGCAGGTTTGCGTAGTCGCGGAACGCTTCCTCGTACGAGCCGTAGGCGCGGAAGCGCGCGATCTCGGTGTATTTGCGGCCGTTCGCGTATTCGGTGACCGGCACTTCGACGACCGGTCCTTTCCAGTTCGCGCCGGCCTTGATGTTGAAGAGGTTGTAGCTCGGCCGGCCGTCCGCGTGCCGCAGTTCGGCACGGCCCCAGCCGGTTTCGAGCGCCGCCTGCGCGACCATGAAGCGCGCCGGAATGCCCGTCGCGCGGCTCGCCGTGTCGGCCTGCGCCCAGACGCGATTGACGAACTCCTGCGGCCGGCCGGAGGCAGAGCTGCGCGGCGGCGCCGCGTCCGCCGTTTGCGCGCCGCGCTCCACCGCTCCGGCGCCCGGAGTGCCCGCCGCCGCTCTCGCCGCTTCGCGACGTGCATAGGCGGCGTCGAGTGCCGCGCTCGCCTGCGCGGCGAGTTCGCCCGTCGCACCCGGTTCGCGGGCGGCGGAAGTTGCCGCTTCGCGCGGACGGACGGCGGGAATTGCCGTTCGTGCCGGCACCGCCGGCGCACCGGACATCGGCGCCGCGGCGAGCGGCTCCATTCCAGTCCCGCGGTTTTCGGCCGCGTCGCCGCCGAGCTGCCGATAGATCACGTCCGCAAGCCCCACGCCGCGACCTTGCGCGAGGTTCGTCGACATCTGCTGGTCCTGCAGCGACTGGAAGAGCCGCGTCTGGTCGGTGTCGAGCATGCCGTTGGACGGCACCGCGTCGCGCATCGACTTCATCACCATCTGCAGGAACAGCGCCTCGAACTGCTTCGCGGTCGCGCGCAGCGCCGCCGGCGAATTGTTGTCGCGCGACAGGCGCTTCAGGTCCGCGAGCGCGTTCGGGTCGAGGGTGTTGATCTGCGCCGGGGCGACCATCTCAGATCACCTCGAGCTCGGCGCGCAGCGAACCCGCGGCCTTCATCGCCTGCAGGATGCTGATGAGGTCCATCGGCGTCGCACCGAGCGCGTTGAGCGCCTTGACGACGTCGGCGAGGTTCGCGGCCGCGCGCACGTTGTGCACGATGGCTTCGTCCTGCCGGATGTCGACCGCGCCACGCTGCGTGACGACGGTCTCGCCGCGCGAGAACGGCGCCGGCTGGCTGATGACCGGCTCGACGTCGATCGTGACGGTGAGATTGCCGTGCGCGACGGCGACGTTCTGCAGCGTCACGCTCTGGTTCATGACGACCGAGCCGGTGCGCGAATTGACGATGACTTTCGCGGCCTGCTGCGCGGGCGTGACTTCGAGGTTCTCGAGCTTGCCGAGGAAGGCGACGCGGTCGGTCGTATCCAGTGGCGCGCGCACCTGGATGCTGCGTGCATCGAGCGCCTGCGCGGTGCCGGCCGCAGTCGCGAGGTTGATCGCATCGACGACGCGGCGCGCGGTGCCGAAGTCGGAGTCGTTGAGCTCGAACGTGACGTGCTCGCCCTGACCGACCATCGTCGGCACGGCTCGCTCGACGGTCGCGCCGCCCGGCACGCGGCCGGCCGACAGGTGATTGATCGTCTGCGACGAGCCCGCGGCCGATGCGCCCGCGCCGCCGACCAGCATGTTCCCCTGCGCCATCGCGTAGACCTGTCCGTCGGCGCCCTTCAGCGGCGTCATTACGAGCGTGCCGCCGCGCAGGCTCTTCGCGTTGCCGATCGACGACACGGTGATGTCGAGCTGCTGCCCCGGCCGCGCGAACGGCGGCAGGCTCGCGGTGACCATCACCGCGGCGACGTTCTTCAACTGCAGGTTCGTGCCCGGCGGCAGCGTCACGCCCATGTTGCCGAGCATGTTGACGATGCTCTGCACGGTGAACGGCGTCTGCGTCGTCTGGTCGCCGCTGCCGTCGAGGCCGACGACGAGGCCGTAGCCGACGAGCTGGTTGTCGCGCACGCCGGCGACCGACGCGAGATCCTTCAGGCGCTCGGCCGCCGCGCCGCCGCAGCCGACGATCAGCGCGAACGCACACGCCGCGGCCCGCAGCATCCTGCCCGGGGTCACGGGGCGTCGGTCATTGCGAAACATCTTTCACTCCCCGCGGGCCGCCATCAGAACGGCAGCACGACGTTGAAGAAGCGCTGCAGCCAGCCCATCTGGTTCGACTCATCGATGTAGCCGCTGCCCTTGTATTCGATCCGCGCGTCGGCGATCTGCGTCGACTGCACGGTGTTCGCCGCGGTGATCATCGTCGGGTTGACGACGCCGGAGAAGCGGATGAACTCGTTGCCCTGGTTGATCGCGACCTGCTTTTCGCCCGACACCAGCAGGTTGCCGTTGGGATAGACCTCGATCACGGTGACGCTGATCGTGCCGTTGAAGCGGTTGTTCGCCGCGGACGCGCCCTTGCCGGCGAAATCCGAATCCATGCCGGCTTCGACGTTCATGCCGGCGAGCCCGGCGAGCGGCACGCGCGACGCCGCGCTGATGCCGCCGCTGATCGACGAGCCGCGCGTCGCGCTGCTGTTCGCGGCCTTCTGCGCGGTCGTGCTCTCGACGAGGTTGATCGTCAGCGTGTCGCCGACGTGGCGCGCGCGGCGATCCTCGAATAGCGGCCGCGCCTGGTTCGCCTGGAAGATCGCCCCCGTCGCGGGCTGCGCCTGCGGACGCGGCTCCGGCCGCGCCGTCATCGGCTGATGCACCGCGGTCGGCGGCGTCGAATAGATCGCCGCACAACCGGACAGCAGCGCGAGCACGAGAACGGGGACGACGCGGACGATATTCATGATGCGACGGTTCAAAGTTGCGTCAGGCGCCCGAGCATCTGGTCGGAAGTCTGAATCGCGCGCGAGTTGAGCTCGTACGCGCGCTGCGTCGCGATCATGCTGACGAGCTCCTCGGCGACGTTGACGTTCGAGGTCTCGACGTACTGCTGGTTGATCACGCCGGCGCCGTTCGTGCCGGGCTGGTTGGGCGTCGCGACACCGGACGACGGCGTCTCGCGGAACAGGTTTTCGCCGATGCTCGACAGGCCGCCCGGATTGACGAAGGTCGCGAGCTGGATGTTGCCGACGACGGTCGGCGCGGTCTGGCCGGCCTGCAGCACGCTGACCGTGCCGTCCTTGCCGATCGTCACGGTCTGCGCGTCGTTCGGGATGATGATCGCGGGCTCGAGCGGATAGCCGCTCGCGGTGACCATCTGGCCTTGCGAGTCGAGCTGGAAGGCGCCGTCGCGCGTGTAGGCCGGCGTGCCGTCGGGCAGCGCGACCTGGAAGAAGCCCTGCCCCTGCACGCCCATGTCGAGCGCGTTGCCGGTCTGCTGCAGGTTGCCCTGCGTGTGGATGCGCTCGGTCGCGACCATGCGCACGCCCGTGCCGAGCTGCAGGCCGCTGCCGATCTGGTTCTGCTGCGTGTTCTGCGCGCCGGGCTGGCGGATCGTCTGGTACAGCAGATCCTCGAACACCGCGCGCGAGCGCTTGTAGCCGTTCGTCGAGACGTTGGCGAGGTTGTTCGAGATGACGTCGAGCTGGCTTTGCTGGGCGTCGAGGCCGGTACGGGCGATCCACAGTGAGCGAATCATGATGCTGGCTCCTTTCTTTCCGGCGGACGCGCCGCCTGCAGTGTCGGAGCCAGTCTAGGCCGGCTCCCTTTGCTTCAATCGCCGGAACACGACGTGAAAGACCCGCTATTCCCGGCGCGGGCGCGGCGCTCAGCCGTTCGACAGCACGCGCGTCGCGGCCTGGTCGTTGGACTCGGCGCTCTGCAGCATCCGCGTCTGCATCTCGAACTGCCGCGCGAGCGCGATCATCTGGACCATCTGGTCGACGACATTCACGTTGCTGCCTTCGACGTGGCCACCGGCGACCTGCACCGCATCGTCGACCGGCGCCTCACCGCCGCCGCGCAGCCGGAACAGGCCGTCCTCGCCGCGCACGAGCATCTCTTCGGGCGGATTCACGAGCTTCAGCCTGCCGAGGTTGTTCACGACGTTCTGTTCGCCACCGGCGAGCATTGCCGAGATCGTCCCGTCCTTGCCGACCAGGATCTCGTTGTCGGGCGGAATCGTGATCGGGCCGCCGTCGCCGAGCACCGGCAGGCCGTTCCTCGTCTGCAGCACGCCGTTCGCACTGAGTTCGAAGCTGCCGTCGCGCGTGTAGCCTTCGCTGCCGTCGGGCAATTGCACCGCAAGCCAGCCCTTGCCCTCGACCGCGACGTCGAGCGCGCGGCCGGTCTGCTGCAGCGGCCCGGCGTCGAAGTTCGTCGCGACGCTCGCATCGACGACGAACGCACGCGTCGCGAGCCCTTCGCCCTGCACCGGCACCGCGCGCAGCTTGTGCAGCTCGGCGCGAAAGCCGGTCGAGTTCGCGTTCGCGAGGTTGTGCGACACCGCCGCCTGCTGGTTCAGCGTGTGCTTCGCGCCGCTCATCGCGGTGTAGATCAGGCGGTCCATGTCGCGCTCCGTTGCGGTGACGCGCCGTCCCGGGAGGCCGGCGCGAGGTCAGACGTGCTTAGCCGAGATTGACGATCGTCTGCAGGATCGTGTCCTGCGCGCGCACCGACTGCGCATTGGCCTGGTAGGCGCGCTGCTGCACGATGAGCTGCACGAGTTCGGACGTGAGATCGACGTTCGCTTCCTCGACCGCGCCTGCGGTCATCAGGCCGAGGTTCGCACTGCCCGGCACGCCGACGATCGGCTGGCCGGAATCGGGCGACTCCGCCCACAGGTTGCCGCCGAGCGACAGCAGGCCGTTCGGGCTCTGGAAGTTCGCGAGCACGACCTGCCCGAGGTCGCGACTCTGGCCGTTGCTGTAGCGCCCGAGGATCACGCCGTCGTCACCGATCGTGATGCCGGTGAGCCGCCCCGACGCGAAGCCGTCCTGGCGCAGGGTGTTCACGCCGAACTGGCTGCCGAACTGGGTGCTGTCACCCATGAAGAACTTGACGTTGAAATCGGGGGCTCCGCCAAAATTCGCATTGTCGATATCCATCGTCAATGTCGGTTCCGAGCCGGCCGCCGGGCTCGTCAATTTACCGGTCGCGGGGTCGAACGTAACTGTGATGCTGCCGGGGGTGGTGGGCGTCGTCCCGTCGACGATGGGGTGAACGGTCCACTCGCCCGCTGTCGCCTCCTTACGAAAATACAAGGTTGCGGTATGCGAGTTGCCAAGCGCGTCGTAGAGCGTCGCGGAAGTCGAGAAATTGTAGTTTCCGGACGCGGGGTTGTTGGGATCGAGCGGCTTGGGATTGGCGGCGCTGAACGCCTCCGTGGGAGTCTGGGCTCTGGAATCCAGGTTCATGCCGATGGCCAACTCGGTCGTCCGTTCGGGCGACACGTCGGAATAATTCAGCTTGATGGCCGTCGGATCGCCACCGGCAAGGATCACGCCGTTGTTCGCCGGGTAACCCGTCAATTGCATCCCCTGAGCATTGACGATGTAGCCGTTCTTGTTGATGTCGAACTGCCCGTTGCGCGTGTAGGCGACCGAGCCGTCGGAGTTGGCCATGCGGAAGAAGCCGTTGCCGTTGATCGCGACGTCGAGCGGGTTGTTCGTCGTCGTGATGTTGCCCTGCGAGAACGACTGCGTGACCGCGCCGATCGCCGAGCCGATGCCGACCTGCACCCCGGCCGCCGCGCCATTGAGCGCCGCCGCATAGACGTCCGCAAACTCGGCGCGGCCCGCCTTGAAGCCGATCGTGTTCGAGTTCGCGACGTTGTTGCTGATGACGTCGAGCGCCTTCGACGCGGAATTGAGGCCCGAGAGGCCCTGCTGGAATGCCATGATCTTCTCCCTGGAAGGTCTGGGTTCAGAGAATCTGTTTGATCTCGGACATCTTGAAGATGCCCAGGTCGCCGATCTGGAGGTCCGAGCCCTTGGGCCCGCGGACGACGCTCGTGACCGCGCCGAACTCGAGCATCTGGCTGGCGACCGCCTTGTCGCCGGTAAGCGCCTCGATGCTGACGGTGTACTTGCCGTTCGCCGCGCGCGCGCCGTCCGCCGCCGTGCCGTCCCACTGGAAGTTGTGCGTGCCGGCGTCGAAGGAGCCGAGCGGCACGGTCGCGACTTCGAGTCCGTTCGCGTCCTTGATGCTGAGCGTGACCTTGTCGGCGGGCGCATCGAGCGAGAAGCCGCCGATCGCGCCGGCGTCGCTGAGCTGCATCCCCTTGCCGGGGATCAGCACGCCGCGGCCGACCAGCGAAGCCGCCTGCAGCGCTTCGGACGACTGCTGGCCTTGCATGATCTGGCCGAGCATCGAGTTGAGCCGCTCGATGCCGTCGACGGTGCTGATCTGCGCGAGCTGCGACGTGACCTGCGCGTTGTCGAGCGGATTCATCGGGTCCTGGTTCTTGAGCTGCGCGGTCAGCAGCGTCAGGAAGCGCGACTCGGAAAGTTCCTCGGATTTCGCGGTTGTCGTCTTGCGCGCGAGGCTCGCGGCGATCGCGTCGGTCGGCGACGGAGAGGTGTTGGTTACGGCGGCCATCGTGCGCTCCCTGCTTACTGGCCGATCGCGAGCGTGCGCTGCATCAGCGTCTTCGCGGTGTTCATCACTTCGGCGTTGGTCTGGTACGCGCGCGATGCGGAGATCATGTTCGTCATCTCCTCGACGACGTTCACGTTCGACATCTCGACATAACCTTCGGGGTTCGCCGCGGGGCTCGTCGGGTCGTAGGTCATCCGGCCGGCCTCGGCGCTTTCGACGACCTTCGTGACCTGCACGCCGACGCCGTTCGGCCCGGCGACCGGCGTCGCGGTGAAGACGACCTGCTTCGCGCGGTACGGCTGCCCGTCGGGGCCGGCAACGCTGTCGGCGTTGGCGATATTCGACGCGGTCGCGTTGAGCCGCGCGGACTGCGCGTGCAGCGCGGAGCCTGCGATGTTGAAGACGTTGAGCATGCTCATGATGGTCGCGCTCCGGTCACTGGCCGCTGATCGCGGTCTGCATCCCGCGCAGCAGGCTGTTGATGAAAGTCACGCTCGCCTCGTAATGGATCGAGTTTTCGGCGAACGCGGCGCGCTCGACGTCCATGTTCACGGTGTTGCCGTCGACGCTCGACTGGTACGCCTGGCGGAAGCCGATCGGTGCGCCCGCTGCGCCGCCGTCCTGCCCGGCGAGATGGCGGGCGGACGTGCCGGCCAGCGCGAGCGGGCCGACCTTGGCGCCGAGCGCGCCTTTCAGCGCCGACGCGAAGTCGATGTCGCGCGCCTTGTAGTGCGGCGTGTCCGCGTTCGCGATGTTCGACGCGAGCAGCTGCTGGCGTCGCGCCTGCACGTTGAGCGCGGTCTGGTGGAACTGCAGCGCATGGTCGAGTTGGGTCTTCATCGCATCACCTCGAAGTCTTCGCCGGCTGCCGTGAGTGGCTGGATCCGGCCGGCATGGCGCTCAACGCACCTTCCATGCCAGCCATCGTAGTCGGGGCGATGCAAGCGCCTTGCGTCGATAAGACCGGAAATTACCGGCCAATTTCGCCGCTTTCGGATGACGCGGCCGCGCGCGTTGCCGGCGGGCGGAAAATGTTGCCGCTGCACAGGAGCGGCCTCGGCGCGGCGGCCGAAGTGCCGACGACCGCGAAACGGAATGGAGATTTGCCGGCCCAGCGGGGGACGGTGCCGATGACGTCGGATGGACGTTGGCGCACGAACTGCGGGAGGTAGCCGGCAAAGCCGGATGTGTGTGTCCGCGAACTACGGCCGGTAGTCGGCGACGCCGGACGAGCGCTTGCCTGCGAAGCCCGCGCGCCCGGCTGCCGGTGAAACGGGACCGGGCGGTTGCCGCCGACGCGGCGGACGTGTTCGAATCGCGCCATGTCGCCATCCCGTCTTTCTGCTCGGCCAGTCCGTGCCGCACTCAGCGGCGCAATGCTCGCCGCCGCCTTCAGCCTGCCCGCCCTCGCGCAACAGGCCCCGAAACCCGTGCGCGAAGCGGTGAGCGCGTTTCTCGCACAGCAGACCGCCGGCCTTCCCGGCAAGGTCGAAGTGCAGGTCGGCGAATTCGAAGCGGGAAACCGGCTGCCGCCGTGCGCCGAGCTGACGCCTTTCCTGCCGCCCGGCACGCGCGCGTGGGGCCGGATCAGCGTCGCCGTGCGCTGCGAGTCGCCGGTGACCTGGACCGTCTATGTACCGGCGCAGGTCGCGGTGATGAGCGAGTTTCTCGTCGCCGCACAGCCGCTGCGAGCGGGCCAGATCGTCGGCCAGGCGGACCTCGGCCGGCGCTTCGGCGACCTCGCGGCCGAGCCGCCGAACACGCTGACCGACGCGACGCAAGCCGTCGGCCATCACCTGCGTTACGCGGTAGCGGCCGGCAGCACGCTGCACACGAACATGCTGCGTCTGCCGCCGGCGGTGCGGCAAGGACAGGTCGTGAAAGTGGTCGGCAGCGGCACCGGTTTCACGGTGTCGAACGAGGGCCGCGCGCTGAACGCCGCGGCCGAAGGCGAGCCGGTGCGGGTGCGGCTCGGCAACGGGCATGTGGTGTCGGGAACGGCGCGGGCGGGCGGGGTCGTCGAACTGGCGTTCTGATTCGCGGTTCGGGATGCGGAGCCCGCAGGTTCAGGACCAGTGCGGCAATGAAAGCCACGATACGGTCCGCCTGAGCCGGCTTCGGTCGACGGCGCTCGCGCGAGCCGCCTCCCGACTCGTTCGCTGCGACGGAATGCGAACCCCGTCGTTGCCGCGCCGGCCGCTCCGCGAATCTCCTGAGCGCGTCGAACTCCGCTGCCTGCTCGCGGAGCAATTCGACCGCGCAAGACAAATCCTTACATTTCGGCGCCGTTTCGCGACCTTCCCACGGCGGTCGAACGCCTAAAGTTCAGCGGAACTGCGCCGTAGACATGGCCAGAGAGAATACCTACTGGGAGTTGCACCATGAAGATCGAAGGCAGCGTGAAGCCGGTCGGTGCGACGCCGACCGGTGAAACCCGGGCGCGATCGAATGCGAGCACCGCGCCCGTCCCGGATGCCGCGGCGAAGGTCGAACTGTCGTCGTTGTCGGCGAGCCTGATCAAGGCCGAAGCCGCGATGGCATCGACTCCGGTCGTCGATCGCGCGCGCGTCGACGAGATCCGGCAGGCGATCAGCGAGGGTCGATTCACCGTGGACGCCGAGCGGATCGCCGACGGACTGATCAAGAGCGTGCGCGAGTTGCTTGACTCGGGTTCGCGCTCGTGAGCCTGCAGCCGGAACTCCAACGGCTCGCCGCATTGATCGACAGCGAAGCCGTCCTGCTGCGCGCGTTCATCACGCTGCTCGAACGGGAGGAAGCGCTCTTGGTCGCCGGGGATGCCGACGCGCTGCTCGCGCTGTCGCACGACAAGACCGACCGCTTCCACAAGCTGCAGCGGCTGCATAGCGACCGCGCGCTGCTGCTGGGCCGCATGCGTCGGCCCGACACCGACGCGTCGGTACGCGAACTGTGCGCCCCGCTGCCCGACACCCTCGCCCGCTGGGACGAGATCCACGCTCTCGCGCGCGAAGCGCAGCGCCGCAATGCGCTCAACGGCAAGCTCGTCGCCGAGCGCATGCAGCACAACCAGGCGGCGCTGTCGGTGCTGCTCAGCGCCGCGAACCGGCCGCAGCTTTACGATTCTGCCGGCATGGCCCGGCCGACCGGCGGCGGCCGCCACCTCGGCAGCGCCTGAGCGCGGCCTTTCCGGTTCGGCCGTCCCCGCCGCTCCCTTCCGCTGGGGACGGCTGAATCCTCAGCCCGTCAGCCCTTCTTCCTTCATCGCCTCCTGCACCTTCGGGCGCTCGGCGATGCGCGCCATGTAGGCGCGGATATGCGGCCACTGCGCGGTGTCGATCTGCAGCATGCCGGTCCAGTTGAGGACCGTGAACAGGTAGGCGTCGGCGATCGTGAAGGTGTCGCCGCAGACGTACTGCTTGCCTTCGAGCATCTGCTCGAGCGCGTTGAAGCGCCGCCCGATCGTGCCCTTCTGGACTTCCTTCATCTCGTCGGTCATCGCCGGGTTGAACAGCGCGCCGATCTGCTTGTGGACTTCGGACGACACGAAGCTCAGGGCTTCGAGCAGGCGAAAGCGCTCCATCGTGCCGGGCTTCGGCGCGAGGCCGGACTCGGGCTTGCGATCGGCGAGGTACTGGCAGACCACGTTGGCTTCGGTGAGGATCGCGCCATCGTCGAGGCGCAGCGCCGGCACGTAGCCTTTCGGGTTGATCTTCCAGTAATCGTCGCCGCCAGCCGTTCTCTTGTTCGGAATGTCGACCTTTTCGAGTTCGAGGCCGATGCCCGCCTCGCGAGCCACGATGTGGGGAGCGAGCGAGCATGCGCCCGGCGAGTAATAAAGTTTCATGGAACGTTTCTCCTGTCGATTCGGACGCCCGCGCCTGCCGCCGGCTGCGGAATGCGAACGTCCTGCGCCTTAGTGCGACCCGCGCCGGCGAAGTTCGGAGCCCCTTTTCATCTTTCGGCTTTCATGTTTCGCGCTGACGCGGTTCGTCCGCATCGACGGCCGCGCCGCCTCATCGAGCCGCGAGACGCGCGACGGTGTCGTCGATGAGCCGCCGCGCGATGCTGAACGGGTGCGGCAGGCGCGGCAGCCGGTCGATGCCGAACCAGTCGGCCGCTTCGATCTCGTCGGGCTGCGGCGTGATCGTGCCGCGGGCGTAATCGGCGACGAAGGCGACCATCAGCGAGTGCGGAAACGGCCACGGCTGGCTGCCGAAATAGCGCAGGTTCGCGACCTCGATGCCGACTTCCTCGCGGACTTCGCGCACCAGCGTCTCTTCGAGCGTCTCCCCCGGTTCGACGAAGCCGGCGAGCGCGCTGTACATGCCCTCGGGAAAATGCGGCGAGCGCGCGAGGAGCAGTTCGCGCTCGCGCAGCACGAGGGCCATCATCGCGGGCGCGATCCGCGGATAGCTCCTCAGTCCGCAGGACGGACACACCCGCGCCCGCTCGGTGGGGTGCCGCTCGGTCGGCGTGCCGCAGCGGCCGCAGAAGCGGTGCGTCTGGTCCCACTCGATGACCTGGAGCGCACGCCCCGCGAGCGCGAACGTCGCCTCGTGGATGCGGCCGAAGAGCGCGCGCAGCCCGCGCCACTCGGCCGATTCCAGCGCGGCGGCCGTTTCGGCATCGGCGGTGAAGCATCCGCATCCGGCGAGGCGTCCGAGATAGAGGCTGCGCGCGGGCAGCACGCCCAGCCGTCGCAGTTCGGCGCGGCACGGCACGTGCGTCCCGGCGTCATCCGCGACGACCAGCAACGCGCTTTCGTGAAAGACGAACCACAGGTCGTTGTCGCGGGCCTGCGCGGGTTCGACGATGCCCGGTGAAAACATGATCTCCCACTGCTCCGAAACGAAGTGTGCCGATTGTGCTCCGTCCACGCGCGGATGGCGGAACCGCGTCGAACTTCGGCCCGCTACCGCGGCCCCTAGGGCGCGACGCGCTCCGACCGGTTGGCGGCGTCGGGAAGCACGAGCGTCTTGCGCGCGAGCAGCAATTGCAGGCACTCGGCGGCCGGCAACGGTCGGCTGAAGAGGTAGCCCTGCATCTCGTCGCAACCGAGCTGCCAAAGGTGATTCATCTGCTCCTCGCGCTCGACGCCTTCGGCGATCACCTGCAACCCGAGGTTGTGACCGAGCCCGATCACGCCGGAGCACACCGCCTGCGCGCCGCTGTCGGTCGTGACGTCGCGGACGAAGCTCTGGTCGATCTTCAGCAGGTCGATCGGCAAGCGGGTCAGGTAGCTGAGCGACGAGTACCCGGTGCCGAAATCGTCCACCGCGACGCGGATGCCCATCGCGCGGATCGCGCCGAGCTTGTGGATGTTCGCTTCGACATCCTCCATCAGCACGCTCTCGGTGAGTTCGAGGTCGAGATACGCGCGCGACGCCGGGTAAGCCTGGAGCGCCTGCTCGAACCACGCGATCGAATCCTTCCTGCGCAACTGGACGGCCGAGACGTTGACGGCGATCCGCGGCAGCTCGACGCCGGCCGCGAGCCACTCGGTGGCATCCGAAAGCGCCTTCTCGACGACCCAGCGGCCGGTCTCGACGATCAGCCCGGTCTCCTCGAGGATCGGGATGAACGCCGCGGGCGCGATCAGGCCCTTTTCGGGATGGTTCCAGCGGATCAGCGCTTCGAGCCCGATGATCGTTCCGTCGCGCAGGCTGACTTTCGGCTGGTAGTGCAGCACGAACTCGTCGCGTTCGAGCGCGCGGTGCAGCCGGTTTTCGAACGACAGTTGCTCCGACACCCGCGCGTTCATCTCCGGCGCATAGAAAAGGTAGCTCTCGTCGTTCGTCCGCGCCTTCAGCAGCGCCGTTTCGGCGTTCGCGAACAGCGTCTCCGCGTCGAGCCCGTCGCTCGGATACAGCGCGACGCCGAAGCGGAACTTCAGGTGCAGATCGGTGCCGTCGATCGAATACGGACGGTCGAGGGACTCGCTCATCGCACGATCGAGCAGGTGGGCGACATCCGCGGCATCGTCGAACCCGGAGACCACTGCGGCGAAATGATCGCCGCCGAGGCGGGCGATCCGGTCCTTGCCCGAAAAGGCGGCCACGAGCCGTTCGCCGACGAGCTTGAGCAGCGCATCCCCGGCGTGACGGCCGAAAGTGTCGTTGATGCTCTTGAAGCGCTCGATGTTGATCAGCAGCACCGCGACCAGCGACCCGCCGGCGGTCTCACCGCGGGTCTGCACGAGTTGAACGACGCGATCGTGGAACAGGGCGCGGTTCGGCAGGCCGGTCAGCGCGTCGTAATACGCGAGGTAGTCGAGTTGTTCGCCCTTGCTGATATATTCGAGCGCGAACGAGATGTCGCCGGCGAGTTCGACGAGGAGCTTGAGCTCCATCTCGTCCTCGAACACGCCGGTCTGCGCCGCGTACAGCGCGAGCACACCGGCCAGGCGCTGGTCCTCGAACAGCGGGAATACCGCCTTCGAACGGCATCCCATCGCGAGTGCGTCGTTCGGAAAGATCTCGCAGCCCGCCGACGCGAGGTCATTGCACGTCGCATAGCTGCGCCGCTCCATCGCGACGCCGATCAGTCCCGCGCGGGCGTCCAGCAGCGCGCTGTCCGCCGCCGACAGTTCCCGGCCGGCCGAACGCGACAGGTCGCTATTTCCCGCGACCCACGCAGCCGGTCTGATCGTCTGCGAGCCGGGATCGAGCACGCCGATCCACGCGAGGCGGAACTTCCCGAGCTCGACGGCGATGCGGCAAGCCTCCCGGAACAGCTCGCCGCGATCGTGCATCCTGACGATCGCGGTGTTGATGCCTGAGAGCACCGCGTAGATCCGGTTCAAACTCGCGACCTTCTGCTCGGCGCGGGTGCGCTCGACGACCTCCGCCTGCAGCGCAGCGGTGCGCTTCGCGACGAGTTCCTCGAGATGCCGGTAGAGCTGCGCGCGCTGGATCGCGAGGGCGACCTGGCTGCCGACCGCTTCGAGCAGGCGGAGATCCTCGGCGCTGAAGTACCCGCTGTCGTCGCGCACGATGTTCATCAGGCCGAGGCTGTGTTCGCCCGCCATCAGCGGTACGACCGCGTGCGTCCGCGCGAGGTGTTCTCCCGCGGCGACGCCCTGCAGGCGCTCGCACTCGACGAGCGCGACGTCGTGCCGCAGCTCGCCTTCGCGCAGCATGCGGCGGCATCGGCAATCCGCCGCGAGCGCGACGACGTCGTGCAGCGGTGCCGGCAGCGAACCGCTTGCGACGGTGCGCAGCCCGCCATGCCCGTCATCGAGCCATACCCATCCGGCGCGGAAATCGGGCAGCTCGAGCAGGCCCGCGAGCGCCTGCTCGCACGCATCGGTTTCGGTCGTCACCCGGTTCAGCTCGCCGGCGATGCGGTAGAGCATCCGGAGCGTGCGGTTCGACAGCGCGATCTCGCGCTGCTGCGCCTGCAGCTCCTCGTTCATGTGCACCGCTTCGTCGTACGTCGAGACCAGCAGGTCGACGATCTGCTCGCGCCCCGACGCGATGTAGTGCTTGCGGCCCCCCATGTAGATTTCCATCCCCTCGTCCGCGGGGCCGGCCTTGCGCAGCTCGCGGTTGAGCAGGATGTATTCGACGCGCGCGAGGAGCGCGGTCGGTTCGTACGGCTTGCGGATGAAATGGTCAGCACCGCATTCGAGGCTCTTCGCGATGTCCTGCACGCCCGACAGCGACGTGACGATCACCACCGGGATGTCCGCGAGCGCCGGGTCGGACTTGATCGCAGCGCACAGTCCGTAGCCGTCCATCTCGGGCATCACGACGTCGGAGATCACGAGCGCGGGTCGGCGCTCGCGCACCGCGGCCAGCGCCACCCGGCCGTTGGGCGCGACGCGGACGGTGTGTCCCTGCTGTTCGAGCAGAAAACGCAGCTTCTCGGCCTGCGTCGGGCTGTCCTCGGCAATGACGATATCCACGCGCGGAATCCTGTTGTCTTCGTTCGCCACGACCCACTTCTCCTTCGGCATCCTCAGCTATGAATGTGGCTTCATCCGGTCACGGGCGACGAGACCGGCGAGCATCATTGCGATTTTCTGCGGCGGCAGCACGTACTGGGCCGCACCGAGCGCGACTGCCGCGCCGGGCATACCGAAGACGACGGACGATTCGCGGTCCTGCGCAAACGTAGCGCTTCCGCCTTCCCGCAGGAGCTTGAGTTCCTGCGCGCCGTCCCGCCCCATGCCGGTCAGCAACACCGCGGCGGCAGCAGCCCCGAACGCCGCGGCCGCCGAGCGGAACAGCACCGACACCGACGGCTTCACGCCGTGTTCCTTCGGCCCGTCGACGAGCGCGACCGTCCCGGGTGAGCGTACCTGCAGATGACTTCCGCTCGGCGCGACATACGCGACGCCCGAGCGCGTCTCCTCGCCGTCGGTCGCGACCCGCACCGCATAGCCGCTGCTGTCGCCCAGCCATTGCGCGAAGCCCTCGACGAAGGTATCGGAGATGTGCTGCACGACCAGGATCGGCGCCGGCAGGTCTTTCGGCAGCGCCGACAGCAACTCCTTCAGCGCGATCGGGCCGCCGGTCGAGGCGCCCGCGACGACGACGCGGATCGAACTCCCCGGTCGCGGGCCAAGGCCAGCCGGGGCGGCCGGGGCGGCCGGGGCGGCCGGGGCGCTCGACGCGTCGGCGTGACGCGGCCAGCGCCTGACGACTGGGACTTCCGACATCACCCGCACGGTACGGACGAGCTCCGCGGCCTCGACGTCGAACCGCGGATGCCCGGGGCCGCGCGGCTTCGCCAGCACCGCGAGCGCCCCCGCATCGATCGCACGGAAGTTCGCCGCAACTTCGTTCGCGTCGCTCGTCGCCGTCGCCATCACGATGCGCGTCGGACAGGTTTCCATGATCCTGCGCGTCGCCGCAAAGCCGTCCATGCCCGGCAGATGGATATCCATCAGGATGACGTCCGGACGAAGCCGTTCGGCTTCGCGCACCGCCTCTTCGCCGTCGCTCGCCATTCCGACGACCTGGATGCGCGACGCGCCGCCGAGGACATGCGCGAGCAGTTCGCGCGCGACCGGCGAATCGTCGACGACCAGCACCCTGACCGTTCCTCCGGCCGCGACAGCATTCATGTGAGCCTCCTGATCACGGCCAGCAGATCGCTCTGGTCGAAGCTGCTCTTGACGACGTAGGCGTTGGCCCCCGCCTCGACGCCTCGTTCGCGATGTTCGCGCGACGCCAGTGCAGTCACAAGGACCACGGGCAAATCGGCGAGTTTCCGGTCCTGGCGGATCCGCTCGGTCAGCGCGAAGCCGTCCATCCGCGGCATTTCGACGTCGGACACGACGAGATCGAAGTGCGCGGTGTGCAGGGCGGTCAGCGCGTCCACGCCGTCGACCGCGGTCACGACGTCGTAGCCCGACGATTCGAGGATGTTCTTCAGCAGCGTGCGCGAGGTCACCGAGTCCTCGACGACGAGCAAGGACAGTCGCGCCTCTTTCTCGTCAGGCCCTGCCGAGGCCACGGTGCGCGGCGCAATCGTCGATGCGCCCGGGCCTGCGGCGACCGACCCGGCCGATCTGTCCGCGCCTGCACCGTTCGGCGCCGCGTCGATCGGCGCCGGCGACAGCGCCGCCGCGGCGAGTGCCGACTTCATTAGGTCCGGGACGCTCAGGATCGGCACGACGCGGCCGGCGCCGACCACCGTCGCACCGGCGACGTTGCGCACGCGCCGCAGCTGTGGCCCGAGCCCTTTCACGAGCACCTCCTGGTCGCCGAGCACCGCGTCGACGGCGAACGCGATGCGCCGGCCTTCGCTCGCCAGCAGCACGACGCAAAGGTGGCTGGCGTCCCGCCGCCCCGAAGCGGACGGCAGGTCCAGGACATCGGCGAGGCGGACGAGCGACAGCGCCTCGCCGCCGAGCTCGATCGCGTCGCGGTTGCCCGCGGTCCGCACCGAGCTCGCGCCGATCCGCGCGACCCGCTCGACATCACGCACGGGAATCACGAACTGGTGGTCGCCAACGCCGACGAGCAGTCCGTGAAAGTTCGCGAGCGAGGTCGGAAGCACGATCCGGAACGCCGTGCCCCCTTCGGCGGGCGACTCGATCGCGATGCTGCCGCCGAGCTTCTCGATCTTCTCGCGGACGATCGCGAGCCCGAGTCCGCGCCCCGAAATGCCGGTCAGCTCCGGGCTCGTCGACAGGCCCGACGCGTACACCAGCGCCTGCGCCGCGTCGTCGGACAGCCCGTCCGCGTCGGCCGGCGCAACGAGGCCCAGCGCGACCGCCGCGGCGGCAACCTTGCGCGCGTCGATCCCGGCGCCGTCGTCGGCAATCCGCAGTTCGACCCTGTTGCCTTCCTTCGACAGCACCGCGACGTGGATTCGCCCGCGTGCGCCCTTGCCCCGGCGCACGCGCTCGTCGGGCGCCTCGATGCCGTGGTCGACCGCGTTGCGGACGAGGTGGATCAGCGGATCCTTCAACTGTTCGAGGATGCGCCGGTCGATCTCGATCGCTTCGCCGTCGATGCGCAGCTCCACCTGCTTGGCGCTGTCGCGCGCGAGATCGCGGACGAGTCGCGGCAGCAGCTCGAACACGACGCCGAACGGCTGAACGAGCATCTGCTTCACGTCGTCGCGCAACGCGTCGGCAAGGCCCGCGAGCGTGCGCCGTTCCCGCTCGGCCACGCGTTGCAGCGCGTTCACTCGGTCACAGAGTGCCTTCACGTAGTGTTCGTCCCGCTCCACCGCATCGAGCACCCCGTCGACCGTCGGCCCGCGTTGGCCGGGGATTGTTCCGATCCTGTGTGACCGCGTCGCTCCGCCGGCGCCGGTGCCGTTCGCGTTGCGCTCGCTCGCGCGGCGAAGCGCCCGAACGTCGTGGGCGGTCCGACTCCACGACTTCCTCCACGCGGACAGTTCCGCGCACACCGCGTGCAGTTCGGCTGCAAGCTGGCCGGCGCCGACCTTGAACGCGAGAAGTTCTTCCGCCTGGACGAGCACCGCGCCGAGCCTCGCCGCCGGGATGCGGATGGTTTCGCCCGGGCTGCGCGCGGACTCCATCCGCGCACGCCTCGCAGTCGGGCGCGCCGCGTCCGCCGCGTCGCCCTTCGCCACAGTCGGCTGCGCAGCAGTCGGCATGTCCGCCGCCTGGGAAGGTTCCACCGGCGTCCTCCCCTGCGTGTCGGCGGGGCTGGCCGGTGGCGAACGAAGCGCGGCGCCGCCCGCGACGAAGCCTGCTTGCGACGCGGGGCTGACGGGCGCGGTGGCATCCGCGGCCAGCAGCGCCGCGAGCTCGTCCGTGCGCAGCGCAAGCGCTTCGACGAACGCGGGTGTGGGGCTCACCGCCTCCCGTTTCAGCTTCGCAAGGCGCGTCTCGAGGTCGGCGCACACAGCTTCGACCTCGGCGAGGTTCACCGCCCGCGCCGCGCCCTTCAGGCTGTGCGCCTCGCGGAACAGGGTCTCGACCGCCTGTCGTCCGCGCTCGGCGGAAACGGGTTGCTCCAGTTCGCGCAGCAGCGCGGAGATCGCACGCAGATGCTCGTCGGCTTCGAGCCGGAACGTCGCGCGAAGGTGATTCAGAAACGCGTCGGCGTCGAGAGGCGGCATCGGGAAGACCCGCGTCAGAACCGGTAGCGCCCGACCATTTCCTTGAGCTTCTGGCCGAGCGCGTGCAGGTTGTGGGCGGCGGCTTCAGCCTGCCGCGTGCTGTCGAGGTTCTGCGTCGTCGCGACCCGAATGTTCGTCGTCGCCGCCGCGAGCTGATCCATCCCGGCGAGCTGCTGCTGCGCCGATACCGCGATCTGGCTCGCCGCATGCGCGCTGTCGTCGATGCTGTCGGCGAGTTGGCGGATCGCGTCGCCGGCCACCTGCGAGCGCAGCACGCCGGTCTCGACGGCGCGCGACCCCTGCTCGGTTGCCATCACCGCGCCGCTGGTCGCCTTCTGGATGTCGCCGAGGATCGCACGCACCTGGCTCGTCGCCTGCTTCGACTGTTCGGCGAGACTCTTCACTTCCTGCGCGACGACCGCGAACCCCCTGCCGAACTCGCCGGCCTTCGCGGCCTCGATCGACGCATTCACCGCGAGCAGGTTCGATTGCTCGGACAGGTCGTTCACGCTGGCGATGATCTCGCCGATGGCCTGGCTCTGCTCGGCGAGGCGGACGATGCTCTCGGCGATCTGCTCCATCTGCTCACGGATCCGCTGCATCGCGTCGGCGCTGTCCTCCACGGCCCGCCGACCGTCCTGGGCGATCTGTGCGGCCTTCTGCGCCCCGTCGGCGACCGTCCGCGCCTTCTGACTCGACAGCGTCGCGGTCTGCTTCACTTCCTCGACCGTCGTCGCGGTTTCCGCGGTGGCCGACGCGGTTTCCGCCGCGGCAGCGGCAACCTGGGTCGTACCGGCGAGGATGTCGGTGGCCGACGAGGCGAGCACGTTGGTGCCGTCGCTGATCTCGCGCGTCATCTCGCGCAGGTTCCGCACCATCGTCGCGAACGCGGTGCCCAGCGCGTCCTCGTCGGATTGCACCTTGACCTGCATCCCGAGGTCGCCCGCCGCGATGCGGGTCGCGACGTCGGTCTTCTCCTGCAGCGATCGCGCCATCTGGTCGAACCTGTCTTCGAGCACCCCGATTTCGTCCGAGCGCGCGGAGACTGCGCCGACCGCGACGATTTCCCCCGCGGCGATCCGCTCGGCGCGCCGGGCGATCGTCTTCAACGGCACCGCGATCACGCGATTGAGAAACGCCGCCGTGAGGATGCCGAACAAGAGGGCCGCCGCACCAACGACGAGGAAGACGCGCATCGTCGACGTGATCCGCTGCTCCGCTTCGGCGACGCCCGCTTGCGCTCGCGCCTGTGCCTCGATTCCGAGGTCCGCGGCAAGCCCGCGGATTGCTTCGAAGCGTTCCTTCTGGATGCCGACGCTGAGTTGCTGCACCTCGTCGCGCCGCCCCTCGCGGAGCATCGCGATCGACTCCTGCCGCGTCGCTCGACTCGCGGCCGCAAGCATGCTCATCCGGTCGAGTTTCGGCGCGAGCAATGCGTCGCGCTCCACCAGAGCCCGCAGATGCGCGATGCGCTCCTCGGCTTCGCGCTCGCCGGCCGTGACCTCCTTCACCAGCGCCTCGTGCTCCGCAGGTCGCAGCTCGACCTGAAGCTGGAGCATCTGCGCACGCACACGGTTCTGCACCGCGCGCAGCTCGACGAGTTCGGTGGCGACGGCGAAGTCCCGTTCGAAGAGCGTTTTCTGCGACTGCAGCAGGTTCGCCATCCCCGCCTGAGCGATCCAGATCACGACGCACAGCAGCACGAGCATCAGGCCGAAGGCGACGAGGAATTTCGTCCGCGTAGAGAGATTGAGGAGCCAGTTCATCGTTCTTCCCTTTTTTGTTTTTTGGTTCTTCGTCTGCCGGAAGCGAATTCCGCCGTTCGCCGTGAAGGTGTTGAGAGGAGGAAATGGGCGTCAGCTTGCTCGGTCCGAACGGTCGCCTTCATCTTTTGCCTTGACGGTTAATAACCCACCTCGTCGGCGACGACAATCGACGGATCGGCGAGGAGCTTCCGGCCGTCGAGGATCACCCCGCGCTCCCGCGTGACGCCGAGGAGGTAATCGGGACGAATCACCGAAAGCGTCGGCAGCGGCGGCTGCACCTCCGACACCGGAATGCTGCGGCTGCCGACGATGCGGTCGGCGAGGATACCGAAGCGCATCTTGCCGTCATCGAGGACGATCGCCTTGTCGAGATCGGTGAGGCCTTTCCGTGCGAGCCCGAAGAATTTCCCGATGTCGAGCATCGACAGAATCTCGCCGCGCAGATGGATGACGCCGAGCACGAAGGCGGGCGTGCCCGGCAGCACGGTCAGTTCGCGCAACGGGACGACTTCGCGGACCCAGACGGATTCGATCGCGTGGCGCTCGTCGGCGAGCATGAATTCCAGCACCTCGACGCTCGCACCGACGGCCGCCGGCAGCGCAACCGCGAGCGCCCGCGCGCGCGCCTCGAGGGCCGCCCGACGCGCGGCGGGGGACGGTACGCGGTGCTCGTCAAGCGCCCGCGCTGCGTCGGTCAAACGCGCATGCACGCGCGCCCAGTCGATGCCCGAGTTCATGAAATGCGCTCCGTAGCGTCGATGATTTCGCGCAAGCGTCCGGCAGTCAGGCCTTCGCCGTCCGGCAGCGGCGCATCGGCGGCGCTCGCGTCGAGAAGGCGCCGGGCGACCGAGAAATGCGCCGCGGCGCGCGAGGGCTGACCGAGGCGGCGCAGGAGATTGGCGAGCGAAAAATGCGCGAGCACATGGTCCGGGTCAATGTAGAGCGCCTGTCTCAGCGCGGCCTTCGCGTCTTGGGGCCGGCCCGATTCCTCGAACACCGACGCGAGCAGATAGCGCAGGCCCGCGTCCGACTTGTCGGCGGCCACCGCGGCTTCGCCCAGACGGCGCGCTTCGTCGAACTCGCCCCGGTTCGCGCACTCGCGGCAAGCGAGGGCGAGGGCTTCCGGGCGGGAAGATGGTCCGGCGGCCGCGCGCTGCCCATGTTGGTCGCGCGGCCGTCGCGGCGCCCGCGCTTGAACGACGCGACGTCCCTGCCCCGCAGGCTCGCCGATATCCGCTCGGGACACTCCGACGCTGCGGGACGCGGGACCGGAGTCGCCGTGCTGCGCCGTCCCTTGCCGGCCGCGGCTTTTCGACATCGGCGAGGCGTGCGCGGTGCCCTCCTTGCGATACAGCAGCGCGTCCCCGATGCGCACCGTCGAGAATCCGGGGAACAATGCGGCGTCGGCCTCCGCCGCGGCGACGATCAGCCAACCGCCGTCGACGACGGAGCGATGGAACCGGCGCGCGACGGCCTCGGCGGCAGAGCGCTCGAAGTACATCAGCACGTTGCGGCAGAACAGAATGTCCATCGCGTTGGTGCCGTTCGTGACCGACGGATAGACGTCGTCGACGAGGTTCAGGTAGGCGAATCGGGGGAGGCAACGCCCGACCTCCCTGACCCGGAAGCGACCACGCCCGGCCGCTTCGAAATGCGCCTGACGCAGCCCGTCGGAAACGCCGCGGAACGACCACTCGCGATAGACGCCCTGCTCCGCGCGGGCGAGCGCATCGACATCGATGTCGGTGCCGAGGACCGCGACGTTCCACGACGCGAGGTCCGGCAGCAGGCGGGCAAGCAGGATCGCGATCGAATAGGCCTCCTCGCCGGTGCTGCAACCCGCGCTCCAGATCCGCAAGTGACGGTCGGTGGCGCGGCGCGCAGCAATCAGCGGGGGCAGGATTTCCGCTTCCAGCGCGGTCCATACCGCGGGGTCGCGGAAGAAATAGGTTTCCCCGACCGTCAGGTGATGCGCGAGCGTGTCGAGACGCCGACGATCGGGCGGGGCCTCCATCAGCATCCGCGCGCACGTCTCGACGTCACCATACCCGAGGCCCGCCGCGGCATCCTCGAGGCCGCGCAGCAGGTCCGCCCGGCGCGACGGCGGAAAATGCAGTCCGGTCCGCTCGGCGACGAACTCGCTGAATCGCTGCAAGACCGTTTCGGGGATCGGCGCCTTCATCCCTTGCTGTTACGCGTCGGCCGCGAGCGCGTCGTCGAGCACACGCTCTTCATCGAGGGACAGGAAGGCGTCGAGGTCCTGGATCAGCACGATCCCGTCGGGAAGCCTCGCGACTGCGCGGAAGTGTTCGGTGCCCGGGGCGACGGATTCCGTCGCTACGATGTCACCGGCATCGAGTTCGACGACGCCCGCAATCTGCTCGACGAGCAGCGCGACCTTGCGCATCCGGGTGCGGGCAATGAGCAGATGGTCGTCGAGGGCGATGTCCCGCGCCGGCAGACCGAAGCGCACGTGCAGGTCGACGACCGGGATGATTTCGCCGTGGACGTCGATGACTCCCCGGACCACGGTCGGAGCGTTCGGCAACGGCGTGACGGCGACGGCGCGCAGGACGCGCTCGACGCTGCACAGGGACAGTCCCAACCGCCGCTCGCCCAAGGTAAAGACCGTAACGGTTTCCATCACCTGCCCATTTTGGGGAACACCTACCGCAAGCATAGTGCCGACGCATACCAATTTGCCAGCGTTTTCTTGTGCCGGCACCGTTGCGGACGTGCTGTGGGGGTATTCGCTTGGCGTGACGGCGCCGATCTCGAACGGGGCCGGCGCGGCCCCGTTTCGCCTCATTGTCCCCGCTGCTGCGTCGGCACCGCTGGGCGGTTCCGGCGCGCAGGCGGGGAGCAGGTCACTCCTCGAGCAGACTGCGCAGCATCCACGCCGTCTTTTCGTGCACTTCGAGCCGCTGCGTGAGCAGGTCGGCAGTCGGCTGGTCGTTCGCGGCCTCGACGACCGGGAACAGGTTGCGAGCGGTGCGCGCGGTCGCTTCCTGTGCGTCGACGAGATAGCGAATCATCTCGAGCGCTTTCGGCACGCCGTCGACCTCCTTGATCGTCGCGAGCTGGACGAACTCCTTGTACGTGCCCGGCGCAGGATGCCCGAGGGCCCGGATGCGCTCGGCGATCAGGTCGAGCGCGCCCCACTGCTCGGTGTATTGCTCCATGAACATCACGTGCAGCGTGTTGAACATCGGACCCTTCACGTTCCAGTGGAAGTTGTGGGTCATCAGATACAGCGTGTAGCTGTCCGCCAGCAGTCCGGACAGGCCCTGGGAAATCTTCAGGCGTTCATCCTCGGACAGGCCGATGTCGATCGCCGTGCGTACGTTCGGATTCTTGTTTGCCATGATGCGCTCCTGATGAAAGTTGGATCGAGGCGCGACCGGCCGATCCCACCGACATTGCGAAATTGGGATACCGGCTCATGCCAACTGCGAAGGGGATTCTGGCACAGGTGTCCGGCGCGGGGCGACCTCGTCGGCGACTGCCTCAGCAGGAACACTGCCGAGGCCGACGCGAACATGCGTCCGTGCCGGTCGTCCGGTCCGCGATCGACTTTCGGGCGACGACCGGCGAGTGCTGCCAAGGGTCGCGCTTCCCCCGCGTATCGCCGCAATCCGGTCTCACGCGTGTCGGGCGAAGCGACGACGAGCACGCCGCAGCGAGACCAGGTACGACTTCGCGCACCTGTCGGGACATGGTAGTGTTCGAGCCCGCCATGGCCCTGGATGCCTCCTCCCGATCTCCCGCGCGTCCGCGTCCTCCTCGGGCGTCACGAACGACGATGCGGGACGTCGACCTGCCGCACATTCGAGCAGCTTCGACAAAGTCCTCCCGGCGTGGTCCCTCCGAACTCCTGTTCCCCTTGATCGAATGAAGAGCGTGCTGCAAAGCGGAATGGCCGCGCTCATGGCCGGTGCATTGCTCGCGGGCTGCGCGACGCAACCCGAACCCGTCGCCGTCCAGCCGCCAGCCCCCGTCGAGACGAAGACGCCCGAAATCCTCGAGCAGGCCCCCGCTTCCCCGCCCGCCGGAATCTTTCGTCCCGACCTTCCGGTCCCGCCGCTGCCGCTTCCGGCACCACTGCCGGGACCGGCGCCCGCGGCGCCCCCGCTCGTACGCCCGCTCCCGACGCAGGGGCAGGCCCGGGTGCTCGAACTCCTGCCGCCAACCCTCACGCGCGACCGCAAGGGGTGGGCGGGAGACATCGCTGACACCTTCGCTGCGCTGCGCCTCGCGCCGACCGACAGCAACGTCTGCGCTGCAATCGCCGTCATCGAACAGGAATCCGGCTTCCAGGCGGATCCCGAAGTTCCTGGTCTGTCGCGGATCGCCTGGCGGGAAATCGAAGCCCGCCGTCAGCGCTACGGCATCCCGAAGCTCGCGCTCGACGCCGCACTGTCGAAAACCTCGCCAACCGGGCAGACCTACAAGCGACGCCTCGACACGCTGCGAACCGAACGGCAGATGAGCGCGCTGTACGACGACATGATCGCCGAGCTGCCCGGCGGCAGCCTCCTCCTGAGCGGCTACAACCCGGTGCGGACCGGCGGGCCGATGCAGGTGAGCGTCGCGTTCGCCGAAGCACACGCCCGCGAGAAGGCTCCCCGGACGTTCAGCGACGGCGACACGCGGCGCGCGGTCTTCACGCGACGCGGAGGCGTCTATTTCGGCATCGCGCACCTCCTCGACTACCCCGCCCCGTACAGCACGCCGCTCTATCGCTTTGCCGACTTCAACGCCGGCCATTACAGCAGCCGCAATGCCGCGTTCCAGCAGGCAGTCGCCCGCCTCACGAAGAAACCCCTCGTCCTCGACGGCGACCTGCTGAGCTACGACAACGGCAGACCGTCGACCAAGCCGAGCGCGACGCAGAAAGCGGTCCTCGCGCTATCGCGCCGCCTGAAACTCGACGCCGACGAGATCAACGCCGGCCTGCGCCAGGAAAAGACGGACGCCTTTGCCCGCACGCCGGTGTATCAGCGCCTCTTCTCGCTCGCAGACGGTTCCTCCGGCGGCCGAACGCCGCGCGAAGCAATGCCGCGAATCAACCTGAAAAGCCCGAAGATCCAGCGCAAGCTCACGACCGAGTGGTTCGCGAAGCGGGTGAACATGCGATACGGCAACTGCATGGTGCGAGCCGCGCGCAGCGGAATGCCGAACTGAGCGCGACGACGGTCGAGCGGTTCGAAGTCGTGGGCCTGTAAAGTCGGCGTGCCGATGCGAATCCTGCGTGCCTACGTTGCCGAGGCGTCGAAGAACAGGATCTTCACCGGCCCGACGGATATATAGAAAGCTTGCGACCCCAGCCGGGTCGCCGGACGAGTCCCGGGAAATGCCGGGGCCGGGAACGTCTCTCGGGAAAGCTCGTACACGCCTCGGCGGCGCTATCGTCGTTCCCGCGCCAAAAAGCAAAAAGGGCCTGCATTTCTGCAGGCCCTTTTCTTGTTTGGTGCTGCTGACCGGAATCGAACTGGTGACCTACTGATTACGAATCAGATTTTCGGCGGTCCAGCAAGCATAGACATCTACCTACCTGCATAGCTCAAGTAATTGTTATCGCGGCGTTTTTGGCACACTGCGGCGGTTTGCATCGGTTGGGGAAATAGACGAAAATATATTTAATCCGTTCCCCAAACGTTCCCCGAGGATTCCACCATGCCCCGCGAGCGCCTTACCCTCTTCAGAATCGCTGCATTCAATCCGACCGGCGAGGGCTTTCTCTGGGACACCGAGATGCCCCGTCTCGCGGTCCGCGCTCGGCCATCGGGCGCACGCTCGTTCATCTTCAAAGGGTCGCTCTCGGGCAAGGAAATCCGGGTCACTATCGGCAGCACCGACGCATGGACCATCGAGGCCGCGCGTGAGCGAGCGCGGGAGTTTCAACGATGGATCGACGATGGGCGGGATCCGCGCGAGGTGCTGCGCGAGCGCGAGACAGCACGCCTCGCCGAGATCGCCGCTGCTGAAGCTGCAGCACAGGCAGCACGGGACGAGGCCGAGCGCCGGGAGCGCTACACCCTGGGCGCGCTCTGTGACGCCTATGTCGCGCACCTTGAGCGCTCGGGCAAGGGCAAGAGCGCAGACGATACGCGCTCGTCGTTCAAATGCCACGTGATCGAGGCGCACCCGAAGATTGCCGCCCTCCCCGCCCGTGACATCACCCCGCACCAGGTGGCCGCGATGGTGCGCAAGGTCCGGGACGCCGGCAAGGAGCGGGCCGCCGGCGTGCTGCGGTCCTATCTGTCGGCCGCGTTCAATGCCGCCCAGCGCGCACCGTTCGATTCCGCCTTGCCGTCGGATTTGATCCCCTTCGCGATCGAGCACAGCCCGGTCGATGCGATTCCGGCGATCCCGGTCAAGCGAGGGGAGCGCACCTTGTCCGCGGCCGAGCTGCGCGCATATCTGGCCGCACTCGGTGACGATCTCGCGGACAAGGCGCTGCGCCTCGCCCTCCTCGCCGGCGGGCAACGCATGGCCCAGCTGCTGCGCGCAAAGGTCAGCGATTACGACGTGGACACGGCAACGCTGCGCCTGTGGGATGGCAAGGGCAAGCGGCAGAGCGCACACGAGCATCTGCTGTCGCTGGCACCGAAGGGCGCCGCCCTCGTCGAGGAGCTCATCGAGCGGGCTCGGAAGCGCGAGCGGGACCGGGCGAAGGCCGCCGGCGAGGAACCGCGCGACGTGGGCGGCATGTGGTTGTTCTCGTCCTACGGCAAAACGCAGATGGTCAACACGACACCCGGTGTCCGCGCTGCCGAAATCAGCGTCGGCATGAAGGGCGAGGCCTTCGACCTGCGCGACATCCGCCGCACCTGCGAGACGATGCTCGCCGGACTGGGCATCAGCAAGGACACCCGTGCTCAACTCTTGTCGCACGGCATCAGCGGCGTGCAGGCCGCGCACTACGACCGGCACGGCTACACCGACGAGAAGCGCGCCGCGCTGGTCGCGTGGGAACGGAAGTTGGACGAAATCGAGAAGGGCAAGAAGCCGGCCGGCAACGTGCGCCAGCTGCGTCACGCATCGTAACGCCAACCATCGCAAAAAAGAGATATATTCATGCAATGGACGGTCAAAGCCACACTGGAGGCCGAAGCGGAACTGCTGGCGATGCCCGCCGACACCCAGGCCCGCTATCTGCACATCGCGGAGTTGCTGGAGGAGTTCGGCCCGCACAACGTCGGGCTGCCGCACGTGCGCCCGCTGGAGGGCAAGCTGTGGGAAATGCGGATGACCGGCCGAGACGGGATCGCGCGGGCGGTGTATGTGGCTCGCACGGGCCGGGTGCTGACCGTGCTTCACGTCTTCATCAAGAAGACCCAGAAAACCCCGCGCAAGGCTATCGAGACGGCCCATGCGCGCCTGCGGAGTTTGACCGATGAGTGACCTTGCCAAGCTGAAAGCCCGCGTCCTGGCGAATCCGGACGCCCGCATCGAGTACGAAGCGCAAGCACCCGAGTTCGATATCGCCCGCGAACTCATCGCCGCCCGCGTCCGCGCCGGCTTGTCGCAGGCGGAACTTGCTGAGCGGATGCACACGACGCAATCGACCATCGCCCGATTGGAGAGCGGCCGTTCGCTGCCGTCCATGCGGACCCTGGCGCGCTTCGCAGAGGCGACGGGAAGCCGCGCGGTGGTACGACTGGAACGCGCGGCCGCGTGAGGTGAACTCACATATCGATCAATGGCTTGCGCGCCGCAGACAAGACAGGTAGAGTTCTAGGCACCGGGAGACATCGACATCGCCCGAGTCAGGCCGATACACAACGGGATGCGTGCCCGGTATCGCCCCCCTGATTGCTAGGTCGGATTGAGCGAACGCCACGCAGGAAGTTCGACCGCGATGCCACGGGAGCCCAGTGTTCCCCTCCGCATGCGATGGGCAGACGCCCGTCGTGCGCTGGTACCGTGGCCGAGTATGTGACGGCACAGGCCCCGACGGCGGGCTTACAGCGGACTCACCGGAGTCCGTCCACGCATCGTTGATCCCGATGGCGGACTCCAGAACGGAGCTCCGACCATGTCGCACCCCAAATCCCCCGATCGCGCGCCGCTGCCGGGCCGCAACTACACCACCGCCGAATTTGCCGAGATGCTGCGCATCCAGCAGCGCAGCGTCCGTTCATACCTTTGGCGCCACGGGCACTACGGCGGAATCGTGCCGATCAAGCTCGGCGAGTCGGTCGGATCCCGCCTGCTCTGGCCCGCCGAGCAGGTCGATGCGCTCTTCAAAAAGGAGAGCGCGAAATGACAGCCCGACAGCAACAGATCGAGGCGCTACGCCACGCCATCGCCGTTTACCGGCGCGCGATTACCGAGGGGCGGCACGGTCAGTGCCGGGACTGGCACCTCCGTGTGGCGAACGACGCCGAGCACACGCTCGCGAAACACACCGGCGCGCCCGCGCCCAAGCAAGGCCCGACCTATCACCAGAAACTTAGCCTGACGGACGCGCTGCGCGAGGTCTACCGCGAGCTCGCATTCGTCGCGCACGAAATCGGGTTCTCGCCGCTCCGGGATCGCCAGCGAGCGGCCGAGCTGCTCGGCGTGACCTCCGAGCAATACCGGAGGGTCACGTCATGACGATCACTATCAACCGGCCGCCACAAAAAGAAATGCCCCCGCCGGCGGCTACCGAGCGAGGGGCACAGGTGAGGACAAGTCACAAAGCGAAGATAGCACAAATCGGCGCTGATGGAATTGTTTTCGCCGACGATCTCAGCAATTTTTCGCCTCTTTCGCGCCGGGTCTCGATGGCCGATGTGCTCACCGAGATCGCCGTCGAGGTTGTGCTCGCGCTGCGTTCGACGACCGGGGGTGCGCGATGAGCCGCATCACGCCTCCGCGTCCGGGAGACGCCGCTGCGAACTCGCACCCGGCCGCGTTCCGGGAGCCCATAACGCAGGCCGACGGCGAATGGATCATGACGCATGGTTCTCGTGCGCAGCGCCGGAACGGGCTGCGGCAGCTGAAGGCCCTCGTGCGTCAGGGCGTCTCGGGCGCTGCCGACGTCCTTGCTGACCTGCTCGCCGAGCAGAAAGGGGGCGGGCGATGAACGCACCCCGAATGACCCCACGCCGGAGAGCCGACCACGACTCCATCGAGCGGGGCGTGAAGATCGTGCAGCCGGTGTCGAGCACTCGACCTGCTGCTGCTGCGCAGGCTGCACCGCCTGCCCCGCTTCCGACCGCCATCGAACAACACGCGCCGATTGAGCCGATCGCCGACGCGCAAGAGGACACACGCATCATGAAACCGAACGATCTACCCGCCGGCGTCGCAGTAGCCGTCGCTGAACCGTCGGTCGAATACTGCGGCAACTGCGCTTCGTCGCCGTGCCGCTGCGGCGACGAAACGCCCGCTGCTGCCGAGCCGGCAGCCGAAGCACCGGCCCAATTTGCCAATCCCGTATGTGATGTCGAGGGGCAATGTTTTTGTGGACGCTGCGATCACGACGTCATCACGATCGTCCGTGACGCCGCCGGCAAGCTGGGCAAGAGCTTTCAACTCGGTGAGGACGGGCGCGTCACGAAGAGCGCCGTCGTGCACCTGAGCATGGGGTGCGCCGTCATGCGCCGCGTGCCGGATCATGCAGCCCTGCGCGCGCTGCTCATGGAACTGGGCGACGATCCGCATGCCGCGCTGATCAACGGGGGGTTCCGCGGCATCAAGGTCGGCGAGCCGTTCATGATCTTGTCGGAGCGGAACCTACGCAAGCTGTGCAAGACCGACAGCCGGGATGAGCTCACGGGCGTGCATACGAAGCGCCTCACCGAACCCATGGCCGGTTTTGCTGCCGGAGCGCGCGTCAAGATCGTTGGCCGGCTGAAGGACAATATCGAGCCGTCGTCCTGGCAAATCCTCGACCGCGACGTCGACGAGCACACGCCGCCGCAGTTCGCCGCGCCCGAGTTCGACTGGATCGCGGCCGTCGACCGGATCCTTCCTGGAGTGGCCGCCGCCGAACGGACAATGACCTGCTCGTCGTCGGCGCGAGTATTTCGCGACGCGCAGCCCGTCGGCGCGGGCAACGGGCACACGTGGATCCAGGTCCGCGACCCGAGCGACATCGAGCGCATCCGCGCCGCGGCGATCGTCCGGGCGGCCGAGCACGGCCTCGCCTGGCTGAAGCCCAAGCTCAGCCGTGCTTCGGGAGAGGTGACGGGAAACGCGCTCACGACCGTGTTCGACTCCTCCGTGTGGGACCGGGCGCGTCTCGTGTTCTGCGGCAGGCCGCAGGCGGGCGCGGGGCTCACCGTTGGGCCGCAGGTCGTGGAATCGACCGACGTCGCGCATTCGCCCGAGTGGGGCGCGCACCGGCTCGATACGACGCTCGCGGCTCTGCCGACGACCCCGGAGCGCATCCGTGAAATTACCCGCGCCGCAGGTGTGTCGCTGACGCTCAGGACCGAGAATGGCCGCTTCGTGTTCGACGACTACGAGCAGCTGCGCCTGGCGACCGAGCTCGACATGGTGGACGGCATGATGACCGTCGCGGACCTGATCGAGCTGGGCGCGCCGAAGCTGCGCTGTCAGGCGCCGTTCCGGGCCTCCGACAGCATGGCTGCCTACACGGGAAAATCTGCCGATGGACGCCCGTTCGTGCACGACAGCGGCACGAATACGAACCATTGGCTGTGCAACGACGACTGGGCGCAGGCGTCCGGGATGTTCGACGATTTCGAGGCGGAAGAAAGCGTCGAGGGGCCTGAGGCGGCCGCCTCGGAAGGAAGCGTCAAGGAGCCCGGCGCGGTGCAGCCGGCGGATGTACCGCAACCGGTCGAGCTTCCTCGCGCGGGCGCCGCGGAGGCCATCGACGAACTGCGCACCGAGACGGCGACACAAATCGCAGATGCGCCCGCCGAGGCCTTTCCCGGGCCCTTCCCGGGCGTAATGTCGGATGTGGTAGAGGCCATCCTCGAATCAGCGCCCAAACCCCAGCCCGAGCTCTCGACCCTTGCAGTGCTGATTGCAATGGCCGCCGCGTGCGACGGTTCGCGCTGCCTCCCGAGCGGGGGGCGTCTCAATCTCTACGGGGTGGGCATTGCGCAAACGGGGGCCGGGAAGGAGCATCCCCGGCAGGCCGCTGGAGCACTCGCCGAGGCGTGTGGTGCCCGCTTGATCGGAAAGCCGGCTTCGGGACAAGGGCTGGAGGATGCTCTCACAGAAGGGCCCGGGATGATCGTCGAGCTCGACGAGATCGCCCATGTGCTGGAGGCGCTCTACGGGACAAACAAGCCGCCGCATCTGATCGAGCTGAGCTCGGTGCTTCTGCGCCTCTACTCCGCTTCGAGCACGGTCTACGCGACCCGTGTTCGTGCACAGGCGCGGGGTGTTTCTCAGCATCGGACAGTGGCCAATCCGTGTGTGAACCTGATCGGCTTCGCGACGCCGGAGACCCTCGGGCGAGCCCTCACCTCTGCGAGCATCGAAGACGGGCTGCTCGGCCGGCTGTTGATCGTCCCCGGGCGGCAGGACGTCGCGCCGCGTCGGGTGCGCGCTCGCTTCGAATTGCCGGAGCACGTCACGGGTGTTACACGACTCCTCCGCTCTGACCTGGCAGCCTTCGAGGATGACCCCGAGAGCAGCGGCACAATCAGTGTCACCCCGACGGCGGACGCTCTTCTTGAGGAGCTGCTGCATGCCTTCGACGCCGCGATGAGGCAGTCTTCCGAGGCATTCGCCCGTGCGCTGCTGGTCCGGTCCTATGAGAAATGCGAGCGAATTGCCGGGGTGCTTGCCGTGTTCGATCAGCCGAACGCCCCCGTCGTCGACGTCCGTCATGTGGAGTGGGCCGCCCGGTTCGTGAAAGCGTCCGATCGTGCCACCTTGCGCTTCTGCGCGGATTTCATGCACGGCGGAAAGGTGCAGGCCGCCGCCGCGCTGGTCTTGAAGACTGTCAAGCGCGCGCTGCAAGGGGAATTCACCCCTCAACGCAGGCATGAAATCGAGGCGTTGAAAAACGGAGCGGTGGCTCGTTCGATGGTCTTGCGGGCGACCAAGCTGAGTAAGCGCGAACTCGACGAGGCAATTGAGCATTTAGCGGCCCGCGTAGAACTCGTCGAGTTGGTCGACAGGAAGGCGCAGAAGGACGGGCGCGACGTCAAACGGCACCTCTACTCCCTTCCGTACGCCCATGAGTAACGTGCGCGCCCCGAAAAACGCTCAATCCCAAGCGCAGCAAGGGTTTGAGCGCCATTCACCCCCGTGTTCCGCGTGTTCCCGAGTGTCCGAAAAACGCTCAATCCCAAGCGCAGCAAGGGTTTGAGCGTCATATTTGCGATGTTCCCGGTCCCCCTCATACAACACACACACACACGCAGAGGCAGGATATGTACAAACAAGAAGAGGTGGGGGGGAGAGGGGGTTAGAGAACATATAGAAAATCTCCCTCAATCCCTTGTGGCGTCTGGGGTTGACTGTTCCGGGAACGCACGGGAACAGGGGTGCGAAAAACCCGCCCAATCCCAAGCGCCGCAAGGGATTGTGCGTTCGGGGAACGGATTACGACACACGGTGCCGCATTTCCACGCAGCACCCTGGCTGAGCAAGCACAGATCGGCCCCAGCCGACACACCGTGCCGCACCTCCACGCAGTACGCGTATACTAGGAACCGCTAATGCTTTTTCCCGCGCGCGAGGGCCGGGTGTGGTCATCGAACTTAATGCGGAGAATAGGCGCGGTACCCTCGGTCGTTTAGACACGCCGCGAGGATTCGCTCCCTCGACTCTGTCTCTCCCATCTTCGACAAACCCCCGACCAGCGTTCCCGCCGCTGCAGCACCGGCGACGATGAACGGGATCGCAGGCGGGAAGACTGCGCCAGAGACCGCGGTAGCAACGCCCGCCACCGTCACGCCGCCGGCGGCACCCGCGACGACCGTCGTCCCGGCCGTCGAATCGCTCTTGTCGTAGGTCAGGGCGAGTTGGTGGCACTCGGCCATATCCGTTCGGTACTGCGGCTCACTGGGGATTGAGCGCGGATCAACGACGACCCTCGGAGCACTAGCGCACCCGACCAGGAAGGTTGCCGCGACGGCGACACCCACCAAGCCCAGCTTCATATACGGCTCCGGTATCAGGACAAGCCTACGACGCGACCCGCCATCGACTCGAGTTCGATGCGATTCCGCTCAACACTAGGCGTGTTACTCCACACGTTGATGAATCCGACTTGCTTGTTCGAGCAGGCGCTCCGCGAGGCAGCAGTTCTCGCCAAGTTGCTCCGATTCAGCACCCCCCGCTGCGCTCAGAGCGACGAGACGCGCGAGCCTCGCAGGACGTGGTGTGTCGATTATCGACGTCGAGGCTCAGTTCAGTTAGCTTAGACAGAAGTTTCCCGCCCGCACGAGGGCCTCTGTTCGACCGCATTGAGCAGCGCGCATCGAGCGGCACACCGTGTCGAGACACGTGCGCTCCCCATCCGCTGAAGCACCCGGCGCCCAGCCGACACACAGTGCCGTCGATACGACGTGCCGCGCATGCTTCCTCTCGATCGCCGATACTGAACATCACTCCCCTCAGAATTCTGTGCGACATGTGCGGCCGCTACGCCCTTTACGGCCCCCTCTCCGGGGCCCGACGACAATTCGAGATTTCGCTCGATGAGCAAGAAATCATCCCGCGCAACGCGCCAAATCCGTTCGCCTGGGGGGAGGACCGGTACAACGTCGCTCCGTCGCAGCTCTCCCCGGTTATCCGAACCGTAGGTGACCATCGCGAGATCATCACGGCCCGCTGGGGGTTGCTGCCGCACTGGGTCAAGGAACCCGGCCGGCTCGCTCGGCCGATCAATGCAAAGGTCGAGACGGCCGCTTACAAACCGATGTTCCGTTCCGCGTTTCGCCAGTCCCGTGTGCTGATCCCCGCGAGCGGCTTCTATGAATGGCAACCGTTACGGGGCGGAAAGCAGCCGTACTTCATTCGGCCGATCGGCGGCGAGACGCTGTTCGGCTTCGGCGGTCTCCTCGAGCGCTGGACCGGCCCGGAGGGTGAGGTCCGTACCTTCGCGATCCTGACCACCGCTGCGAATGACATCATGCGACCGATTCACGACCGCATGCCCGTCATCGTCCAGCCGAAGGATTACGCTGCCTGGCTTGACCCACACCTGACCGATGCGGATCTTGTGCGGGAGCTCGCCGACGAGTTTCCGCCGGGACTGATGCGGGCCCATCCCGTGAACCGAGCCATCGGTAATCCTAGATCGCAGGGGCCCCAATTGGTGGAACCGGCCGAGGACATTTAAGGGCCCGACTTCAAAGCTCCTCGCTCCCGCACGAGCGTTTGTTCGGCGCGATCGGACTTCGACGCGTTCCTCGCGATCCTGCACGTTCTCAGGGCCCTGCCATCGCAGGGTATTCCCAAAGCACTGGATCCGCACGAACCGCGACGCGAAGCAATTCTCGGCGCAACCGAAGCAAATGAGGCAGTTGAACTTCGTGCGATGAAGAAGGGCACCCCTACCATGCCCTTCCGGATACGCTGCCGATGGCACTATCGCCGCCAAGCGTTACTGGCGTGCCAACCCACGGTGGCCGATCGATACCGGCAAAGCCGCGACTCAAGCTCCGAGCCTCGCGATACCGCTCATTCACAATCTGAAAATGCACCTGCAAGGGGGAGTCAAGGGACTTGCAGAACGCTCTCCCACGGCAGTTCGATGTCATGTCGGCCGAAATGCCCGTAGACCGCGGTCTTCGCATAAATAGGCCGCTTGAGATCCAGCGACTCGATGATGCCCTTCGGCGTGAGGCGAAAGCGCTCGCGCACCCACCGCTCGATCTCTTGATCGGGAATTGCACCCGTGCCGAAGGTGTCGATCATGAACGACACCGGTTCGACAACCCCAATCGCATAGGCAAGCTGTACGCGGCATCGGTGCGCCAGACCGGCGGCCACGACATTTTTTGCCACGTGACGGGCCATGTAGGCGGCCGAACGATCCACCTTGCTCGGATCCTTTCCCGAGAAAGCACCCCCGCCGTGCGGACAGGCCCCTCCGTACGTATCGACGATGATCTTGCGACCGGTCAAACCGGTGTCGCCCCTTGGTCCGCCGACGGTAAAGCGGCCCGTTGGATTGATGAGGGTCTCGAATCCCTTTGCGCGGAGGATTTCCGGGATTTCAGGTTCGATGATGTGGTGCAGAATCTCGGCACGCAATGCCGGGGTGTCGATGGATTCGGCGTGCTGCGTCGAGAGGACGACCTTTTCGACGGCGACTGGTCGGCCGCCCTCGTAGCGCACCGTCACCTGGCTTTTCGCGTCCGGGTGCAACCAAGGCAGATCGCCGGATTTGCGTAACGTGGCCTGGCGCCGTACGAGCCGGTGCGCCAGGCTGATCGCCAGAGGCATCAGTTCGGGTGTCTCGTCACACGCGTAGCCGAACATCAGCCCCTGGTCGCCCGCGCCGAGCTCTCCGTCGTCGCGATCGACACCTCGGCCGATTTCGCGCGACTGGTGATTGAAGGCGATCTTGATCTCGCAGCGGCGTGGGTCGATTCCGGTAGCGGCATCGCTGTAGCCGATTTCGGTGAGTGTTTGGCGCACGATGCTTTCGGCTGCGGCTTCGATGTCGCGGAAGATCACCTCGTCGCGTGTCTTGAACTCGCCGGCGACGAGCACGAACTGGTCGGCAAGCACGGTTTCGCAGGCGACCCTGGCGTCCGGATCACGGGCGAGGAAGGCATCGAGGATACGATCGGATATCTGGTCGGCGACCTTGTCGGGGTGGCCTTCGGAGACGGATTCGGAGGTAAAGAGGTAGTTTCGCTGGCTCATGAGGTGCTCATATGAGGTTGTTCGGGCTGTCGCCACCGCGTGGGGTTCAGACGCGGGGCTTGCCGTCGTATCGGACGAAATCCTCGCCCTCGTAGACGAAGCGGATCGACCTGCCGCGTTCGGCAGCAATGCGGTTCGCCTCCTCCACGGGAGTGTGAAGTTCGGCTGCGAAGTAGCTGCTACCCGGACACTGGCCTTCGATCACTGCGATCCCCAGTTCATCCATCAGCTCGGAATCCTCGCGCAGGAAATGGTCGTAGGCCGCGCCTTGCGCATCGCCCGTCTTGTAGTAGTCCTCCCACTCCTGACAGCGGTCAGGCGCGTCCGACAGCCAGTCGTCGATGATCCCCTCGATCGCGCTCCAGTTCCTTCCATCGGCCATAAACCACTCGAGCCAGCTATCCTCGACCAACTCCTCAATGGCCGTGTCGTCGAGTAGGGGATTTTGCTCTCGCAAGTGGTCCCGGTAGATCTCCTGAATGGGCTCGTACATGGCGGCGTGACTCTCGACGATGGAAGCATCCACGTCCCCGACGTTGCTATAGCCATGCGCGTCATAGCGCGTTTGCGGCTCCTCAAAGTTGGCGTACGAAAGGGTGCCAAATTCGCTCACCTGGAAGAGATCCAGAGTGCGTACAGCTTCAATCCATAGTGAATCGATCTCGTCCTGGGAGGCGGCGGCCAGATCGACGGGCAGGGCGATTGACGCTCCCAAGGATGCAAAAATCTTGAGAAAAGTCCGGCGGTCCATCTCAGTTGCTCCGCCCGAAGAAGAACAGCCAGTCGTTGATGTCGAGTTGCTGCATCTGCCCCGCTTGGGCGCGAAGGAACTGCTGCCAGCCGTCGTATTCGTCGCGCCGCGCAGTATGCCACTCGAGCTTCTCGAGGCATTCCTCGAGGTCCTTCTGAAGATCGTTGCGGACCATGACCTGCGCGCTGCGGTGCCAGTCACGCGCCTTGGGGTTGGCGTAGCCCGTAGAGATCTTCTCATCGACCTCTAGCCCTTCGGCCCGGATAGTGTCCATCACCGCCTTGCGCTTCCCCTGCCAAAAGGCAAGGCGCTCGCCGTGGAAGTGCAGTTTGACGAGCGCGGCCTCGGCCAGTTGGTCGGTGGTGTAGTCGAATTTCCAGTTTTCGCGAAGCATTTCGGCTTCTCCTCTTTAGCGGCTTCGCCGAAGTGGCAGGGGCCGCAATCCGGACCAAATCCCCCTCGCCCGTGAGGTGGGCGAATCCATTATTCGAAACAGCGCGCTCGCAACGTGAGCTCACCCCTCCTTCAGCCCGACGAGGGCCCCTGGGGACAGCGTGATCGATCTAGAGCAATGGGATCATCGTCGTCTCCCTGATATGGGAGGCGCCCTGTTTAGCGGTATGCATTTAACGTCCCCCGCAAGTGGGGCAAAATCGGGGACGGAATCGCCGTTGCAGCTACGGTCTCACTTTAACGCGGCACCTGCGTTCGTAGGAGAAATTCCCCGCAAATCTGGACCGACCCGCAGCTGCGCGTTCGGAATAAGGTTCATCGACAAGCAATAAATCGTGGCGAAGACCAATGATGGCTTGTCCGCGGGCAACAGGCGGCAAAAACCGGGCCACAACCGGCCGTTGGTGATGCGCTCAGAATTTCCCTCGCCAGCTGCGCTTGGATGACCGGTTTCGGCGACTAGCTTGAACCCCGCTTTGGCGCGACCCGGCCAGGAGCAGACACAGGGAGCAGTTCCCGAAACCGGCCGTTTGAAGCGGCGCCGATGGCTTTCCGGCAGGGGTAGTGAATCCCGGATTGACTTGCGTCGATCTACCTTTGGCTACCACAGTACCTTGCCGTAGAGGAACAGCAAGGCTGCCAATGCCTGACGGTGCGTGGATGCCGAAACCTTGCGTTCGTTCACCAGCCAAGACAGAAATGCTTCGACTTCGCTGCCGCCCACGGTTGCCGGTGACGTACGCCATGGAAACGGATGAACGCACGAACCCAGTGGACATACGAGTGCTCGGTTCGTAAGCTGTAATGCAAGTAGCGTATGTGTTCTCGCATTTGGTCCAGAACCTCGATTGAACGCAGCGGTGGCAACGGTGCAGTGCTGGTTTCATGGCATGGCTTCCAGCCGCCCCTTTGTTTCGCCAACACCGAGGTCAAGCTTCAAGCGGATGAGGTGAGCATCAAAATACGTCGTTTCTGCAATCACACGCAGAAGAATGCAGCTACGTGTCCGTCAACTCCGACGTTAGGCCGACACAGACAGAGCCGTGAGTCGGCTAGGCTATTAAAGAATAAGGATGATGAGAAGCGATGTCCGCTTGGACCGATTTTCTGGATGAAGTGAGGGCAGCTGAGCGTGATCTAGGTAGTCCACTCGAGCCGTGGTACAGGGGACACACGAACCACACGTGGGACCTCGTTCCCAGCCTTCCTCGTGAGACAAACTGGGAAGCAAAGGAGAAAACGCTCTTCTTGGAGTTCAGCCGAACGGCCTCTCGCCTGTTCGAGAAGAGGACGAGCGACTGGGAAACCCTGTTCGACATGCAGCACTATTGGGTGCCCACACGCTTACTTGACTGGACGACCGTAATGGGCGTGGCGATCGCATTCATTCTCCACGGCGACTACACCGACACCCAAGACAGCGCACTCTTTGTTCTGGATCCTGTTGCCCTCAATCGCCTGAGCGGACGGGACGACGTCATCAATGTCCCTGACGACAAGTCATTCGATTACAAGACCATTTACTTCGAAAGGCGCCCCTTTCAGGTTGAGCGCCCGCTTTCCATCAGACCTTCTCAACAGATCAGCGACCGGTTGCGGGCGCAAAAGGGAACCTTCACTGTCTACGGTACTGCCGCGGCCACTTTTGAAGTAGCTGCCACGGCTTGCTATCGCAAGGTCATTCTGCGGGCGGCGGCAAAACCAGAGGCGCGGGAGTTCTTGCGATGGGCCAACCTCGATGAATACACCATTTATCCTGATATCGTTGGAATGGCTCAACACATCAAACGAAAAATTCTTTGAGGTCGACCTGTATGGAGATTACTAAGCGCGATCGACTGATTCTCATCAATCAGTACAGAATCTTGGCAAGCCTGAACAAGAACGAGGCGGATCACTACGAAGAACTGATCAGCATCCTGGAAAACGGGTACGCGATCTTCTATTCGCAGCTGGATGAATGGATTTCGGACGAAATGCCGGAAGAAGAAGGACGGTTTGTGCTTGAGGTCTTGGATCTGTACAGGGCCGTTGAAGACGTTAAGCGTGCGTCCAAGGACAGCCGCCTTCTCGCCCATCACTATGCCTTTTTCCGAGGGTTCGACGGCAACAATGAAACGGAGTATATGAGCTTCTGCCGCTTCCTCATCGAGAAACAGGGGAAGTTCCAAGAGCAAAAGCAGTACTTGCTAAAGAACGACAATTTGAACAGCCACATGCCGATGATCGAGAAGTACAGGCGAATGCTCGACGAGGCTAAGAACCTCCCCAGCAAGTGGAGCATGAGCGCTGACGAAGCTCTCAGGGTACTGGATGCCTAGTAGCGGGAGCATCTACCGACACGCGCACGCAAGGTGCTTGGTCGCGCGGCGCACCGCGTCCAGCGGGCTGACGGGTTTGACACGGACACGCAACGGACACATAGCCGTATTGCGTCGCGAGCCATTCGCGGAAACATACGTATCTGCGGTCCAATGCAGCTGCGTGTCGGTCAACCCGGACGTTAGGCCGCATAGGGCACGTCAATGAGATTTACATACGCCACCGCCCTCGTTGATTTCGACATCATTGGCAAGATGCGAGCACCTCTTGAGATCAAGGCTGGAGTGTTTCTGACGAACAACTCGGAGCACCTGACGCGGTTCGTTAGTCCCAGCTACTTGTTGTATATTGGTCATCTTGAAGCCGCGCCACTGACGAATGGAAGCCCGATTCTGTTCAAGATAGACGAGGTTCAATCACATGAAGACTCGCATGTGGAAGTCATAAATTTTCTTCGCGAGGTCCAAGGTTTCTTGACGGCCACGTGGCTAAAGACCGACAACAACGTCAATTGCGAGTTGGCGTTTGCTTTCGGCCAAGACCTTGAGTATCTCCATAGTAACTCTCTCGCTCTGCAGTACAGTCATCACACGGGGAAGCGCCAGCGTCTGCAGGTGTTACATGAGGAGCTTCTGGAACTCGCTGAATTCCATCGGCAGTTCTTTGCGGGCATTAAAGAGCAGGATCGCCCGGCACACACAGCCTTCCGAAGGGCGCAATCCCGCATTGATCGGGGGATACTCTTTCTCCAACAGGCTCGCGCCGCCGATGATCTAGGGCAGAAGATTGCAAACTACTGCTCGTTCTTTGAAGCTGTGCTAAGTACGTCTTCGGCTGAACTATCCCACCAGCTCTCAGAGCGGGTGGCGTTCTTCACCTTCGATTCTCCGGAGCAGAGGCTCCGCACGTTCCGAGAGGTCAAGAAGGCGTATTCGGTGCGCTCGAAAATTGTCCATGGCGATGCGCTGTCGGATAGTGCGATTTCGGGGTTGGTTGACGTGGCGGGAGTTTGCGACGGAATCTCCAGAGCCATGATGCTCAGAGTCCTACAACATTCGGATCTCCTAGATCTCTTAAAGAGGGGTTCCAATGACTCACTGGATGTCCTGATGCTCGAACTCATCTTTGGTCTGAAGCAAACAAGCTATGCCGGGAACGGCGGAGGTGCTGCCTAGCATGTTGATCGACGCGGACGTCCTATCGGCTGGCTTTCGCCGGCCTACTGTTCGCCGGTCATCTTTACGTTGAGTGACCGCTTCCCGCCACCACCGATGGCTGCATTGGGTCGAGCCCGGCCGGTTGGAGGCGGATAGAGCAGCCGTTCGAACGACGTTATGGACCAACGGCATCTCGCGGTACAGGACGAACCGGAAGTGCCGGCCAGAAGCAGACGTCGAAGTGGTGAGCTGAAAGCAGACATCCGCACAGGACGGTCGTTTGCTGATCGGCTAGTGCGCCGCTTTTCTCGGATTTTTAGTAGTGCAGGCTTGGCGCTCGATGACCGCCAACCTCTTTGCCGACAAAGGGATGGGGCGGCATGGCGATTCTGAGTTAGGTAGACATGAGAGAAGTTACTGCGCAAAACTATTCCCTGCATCTAAATTAGACTGCGAGATACGCCGTGACGCACGAAAAGTTGATGTTCAATTGCGACGTATGTGGCCGCTCGTACCAGCACGGGTCGCACCGGTACGAGGGGCACAGGCTCGACTTGTACGGAGGCATCTTCTGCTGCGATATATGTTGGCAGTCGAACTGGGACGGTTGGGCGCCGCACTTGGAAGCTCGATTGATCGAGCACCTTCAAGCAATGGGATTACCGATACCGGCTCGCAATGCTAAGGGCTGGCTGCCGCTGAACTAGAGGAGAGTTCATGGCTTCAAGAACTGAGCTTCAGGAATGGGTCATCGAGGCGCTCACTGCAAAAGGAGGCGCTGCGAGCATCGTTGAAGTGGCTAAGCACATATGGCAGCACCACGAGTCCGAGCTCAAAGCGTCCGGTGATCTCTTCTACACCTGGCAGTACGACATGCGCTGGGCGTGCACGAAACTGAGGGAGCGCAAAATAGTTCAGGCCGCGGAGTCGTCGGACCGTGGCGAGTGGCGGCTGAAACCTCAGTTCGCGTAGTCCATGCAATCGGGTGCTTTCGGCTGGTCGCGCACGCGGTCTAATAGATCGTTCGACGCGGACACGCAGCGGCATTGCGGCGTGAAGCGGGCTGGTGAGCGTACGCCTCGCGGTGCAATGCCCCTACATGCCGGTCAACTCCGACGTTAAGTCGCACAGGAGACCGCAATGTTTCTCGGGTCCAAAGACGCAGTGCTCGCGATGCTCCATCGTTTCACCGAATCACAGCCGGCCAACCAGCCTCTACGCATAGCAGTCGCGTTTTGGGGTAGCGGCGCGGAGCGGATTGTGAGCCGTGAGAAGCAGTACCAAATCATCTGCAATCTTCTCAGCGGCGGTACGAATCCTGAGGTGATTAGAGTCTTGCGTGCAATGCCAAACGTCGAGATTCGCCACCTTACGGAACTCCACGCCAAAGTCGTTCTCGCTAGTACCGGTGCGATTGTTGGCTCCTCCAACTTCTCCGCTGACGGTCTCGGCTTTGGGGATGCTCCCCGCCTAGGTTGGCTTGAGGCAGCAGCCGTAATTGAAGCTGCTGACGTGGAGCGCTGGTTCGAGAGGCATTGGAGGGCGTCGGCGGACATATCCGATGAAGCGCTCGCTCGGGCTGCGGAGGTATGGGCGAATCGTGCCGCACAGCGGCTTGGTGAAGTCGCCTCCTCGATGCCAAGTGAGCCTGTGCCGCAGCTATCCGAGTTTGAACTTTTCAAAGCCGCGATTACCGGCGGAAATCGAATACGCATGGCAGCCAAGCCTATAGAACAAATCTACTTTCGCGAGATTGAGCCTGAAACCAAACGCAGTGTTTGGAACCCGGCGTACGCCTCGAGCCTCCTCTGGACTACTGCGGGGAATCGCATTCGCACGAAGATTGATGACTGCCCCTGCTTTGAGCGTCCCTCGGACGTATTGACCCGAGCCAAGTATCCAAAGACGATCGAGAAGGTGCACAGATTCTTGAGCGTGCTATCGAGGCATCCGGGCGTTTCGCCTGCAATTCGCTATTGGGCAAACGAGTACTTGCGCAGTGCGACCTAACCCCTCCATTGAGCGGACTGCTTCCAGCGCGCTTCAGCCGCCGCTCATGTTGAACCTTAAACGTCCGCTTTCATTAGGAATATAGGTCGGCTTTGGGTCGCCTCCACTCAGTCACTAATGGCAGCTTCCGGAAAGCGAAACTTCAATGGCAGCTTTCCGGCAATGAGCTCGAAAAAATGGCTGTCGTGTCCCGACCCCAAGCCGCCATCCGGGTTTCCCTGGAGCAGCCGTTCGGGCAGGCTGGGCTTCCGTGAGTTTCGCTACTAGGAAGCTGCCGTTCGTGATCTCACGCACCCGGCCAGAACCGAACAATCGCCCCGCGGTCTCCAAACCGTCGTTCACCGCCTCATTGAATCGCCCCGGATTTCGCGGAGGCTCCAACTCTTGAGAAGATGGAGCTATGAAGACGACATCAGCGAAGTTCTCCCCCGAGTGTCGGCGCGCATCCAAAATTACCCAGCCGTGCGCGTTGAATTTTACCCAGGGGCTTTAGCCACGCGTCAGTGCGTGGACTGTTTTTCAGTGTAGCCCAACGGATCGGATTCCGGTTCCGCGGATCGGTCTGTCAGAGTGCGCAGAGGGAACCCGCGCACGGCGTAGCCCGGAGCGGGTTCCCTCTGCGCGGCGCCCGCTCAGAAGGGCTCGTCCCCTGTCACGGCGGTCTTCCCGCGTTTGGTTTGCTCGCGCGCCGCGATGCGCGACTTCGCGTCAGCCGAGCTTTGGCGGAAACGGTAGGACTCGTTGCCGGTCTCGACGATGTGGCAGTGGTGCGTGATCCGGTCGAAGCAGTGCCGTGGTCATCTTTGCGTCGCCGAACACGGTTGCCCATTCGCCGAAGGTCAGGTTGGTCGTGATCATCACGCTGGTGTGCTCGTAGAGCTTGGAGAGCAGGTGGAAGAGCAAGGCCCCGCCCGACTGGCTGAAGGGGAGATATCCGAGCTCGTCGAGAATCACCAAATCCATGCGCAGCAAGGAGAAGGCGAGTCGGCCGGCCTTGCCGGCGGCCTTCTGTTCGAGCAGATTCACGAGATCGACGGTGGAATAGAAGCGCACGCGCTTGCTGTGGCCGGTGATCCCGGAAACGCCGATCGCCGTCGCGAGGTGATCTCGTACCGACTGTCAAGCCGGACAAGGAGCGATTTCAGCTTGGCGACGTCGAGCTCGTCGGATTTCCTCCGGAACACTGAATTGGTCACGGACGATTTGTTTGGCCTCGGCGACGCTGACTTCCCGGCCGTCCGGCGCACGAAGAATGTAGCGCTGTCCGGTCTTCATCGTCTTGTAGATCCGGTTAACGAGCCGCGTTGCGACGGCGCAAATCGCCTGCTTGTGGTGATGACCTTTCTTGACCATCAGCCGCCAGTACACAGCGGCCAAGTCGGGATCGATTTTGCGGGCGGTGTCAGCGGCCAGAAACAGCGCGCGCTTGATACGGTCGCTGCCGCTCTTGGTGATCCGCTGTCCGGGACGTTCGATTCCGCCGGAGGAATTCTTCGTCGGGAACAGTCCGCAGAAACCTCGAATCTGGCGCTCGTTGCGGAACCGTTCAGTGCGGGCGATCACGCCGGCCAGCAACGGTGCCAGGGTAATGCCGATGCCCGGGATTGAACGCAAAGCATTCGATGGATGGACCTGTTCGTAGAGAAGCTCACTCCGCTTCTCCAATTCGGCAATGTTCTGGCTGAGCAACCTCACCATCTCCACTTCCTGGCGAACCTCGAACTGTAGTGCCTGGAAGTCGAGCCGGTCAGCATGCAGGGCGATCGTCCTACGTGCCGTCTCCTTCAGCGACTCCACAAGTTCCTCAACAAAGGGACCACTATGTGGGTGATTGCCGGAGGCATTGTCGGCGATGAAGCGCGCCAAAGTATCCCGGCGCGTCTTGAGCACGCGGTGTGGATCGAACAAGTCGGCTAGGATCGCCAGCGTCAATCGCGTCGTCGTGTCGGGCAGAACCGGCTCGAGCTCGGGGCATGCCCAACGAATCAGATCGAGGATTCGACGGCGCGACGAGCAGATGAGCTCCTGGTAACGGTGACGTTGCTTGGTCAGGCGTTGGAGCGCATGGTGCTGAGGCGACGGGACATGCACGGGATCCAACGATCGGCAGCCGAAGCTCGGGAGCGCGCCCAACACGTGAGCGTCGGCCAGATCAGTCTTCGCGTGCTCGCTCAAATATTGGCGAAGGGCCTTAACCCGTTGCCCTTTGACGCGAATGACCCGAACCCCCGCTCGCTCTAGCCAAGAGGCGACGGGAAACCACGCCATCCCCGTTGGCTCCATGACGGCGACAATCGGAACGCCAACTGGAATATCGCGCACGACAGCATCAACGAACTGCTTAAGGTCATCGGCCGTCAGCCGAAATCGTAGCGGTTTACCCACTGGCACGCCGTCGTCGAAGATCTGAGCAACCTGGACGGCACTGATGGCCAGGTCGATTCCCACGGTGCGTCGTTGCATCGCTTCCTCCCTCTCTGGTGGATTGGGCTCGATGCCGGGGCAGCACTTCCAGGTGTTTGATTCGTGGCCGCCTGTTGCGCCACTATCTCGTTACTCTTGCCTGCGCCAGCTCGGCCACGCAACCGTCGGCTTCACATCGTCGGGACGAACTCGCGAGGCTCTCCCACGTTCTTGATTGGCGGCATGGCCGATGCCCGTGGGCGAGAGTACCCAAGCAATAGGACGGGGTCGATGTCTAGCGACTCGGCTTGCTCCGGACCTCATACTCTCGCCCCTCGGCATCAGCCCGCCGCCAAGAAGATACGGGGCCGATCCGCGATCACTTCGTCAAGGCGCCTCGCAAACCCGAACCCTTATCGACTTGCCTCTCGGCATCAACCCCGTATCGCAATAGATACCTGCGATTTCCCCGTGCCCGTTCCACCAATGAACACGACGTTGTGGGCCGCTTCGGTGAAGGACAGGGTCGCGAGATCCTTGATCAACTCGCGATCGACCTTGGACTGTTCGAAGTCGAAACCGGCGAGATCCCGGTGCACCGGGAACTTTGCCGCATGCAGTTGGTAGGCGATGGAGCGCTCGTGCCGGTCGGAATCCTCGGCCTGCAGCAGATGTTCGAGAAGCCAGCGCGAACCCTGCACGGTCGTCTCCCCTTGAGCAGTCAGATCAGCCCACGCGTCGGTTATGCCGTACAGACGCAGGCTCTTGAGTTCAGCGATCAGGTCACGCATGGCTCGTCTCCTCACGCAGGCGGTCGTAGCGTTGCGGATCGGCTACCGGCGCCTCGCTCACGGTGAGCGCCGTCGCGACCTGCTCCGGTGGCGGCGCGGATTTGAGCCGGTTGAGCACGTTCTCGACATGTTCGGGGCTCGGGCGTCCCGATTCGAGCACCACCTCGATGGCCACCAGCACGGTCTCCAGACCGTGCGCGGGAACGGCAGCAAGGACTCTGGCCATGAGGCGGTCGCCGCCCTCGCGCTTGAGCAGCAAAGCGCGCAGCCGCTGCAGCGGCTCGGGCATGTCGGCGAAGGGGGCGCCGTTTCGCAGCGCCCCGGGCTTGCGTGCGATCAGCGGCAGATAGTGCTGCCGGTCGTAACGCGCCTCGTTGCGGTCGAAGCTGCGCACGTGGCTCGCCACCACCACGTCGTGCGCAACGAGGTCGATGCGCTCCGGATAGACGCGGATACCCACCACTTGGCCGACCAGTTCGCACGGCGCCGAGTAGCGGCAGCGGTCGAAGCTCACGAGGCAGGTGCTCGACACCTTGCCGACGGTCTCGACGTAGCCGTCGAAGGGCACGATCATCGGCATCAGCTGCGGCCGTTCCTGTTCGAGCATCTCGGCCAGCGTGAGGTCGTAGTCGGGATGCTTGAGTTCCTGCCACAGGCTGCGGCAGCGCGCCAGCAGCCACAGGTTCAATTCCGTGAAGGAACCGAAGCGCACCGCGGCCGCGTCCTGCCAGATGCGCCGCCGGCTGTCCTGCACGTTCTTCTCAACGACGCCCTTCTCCCATCCCGCGGCAACGTTGCAGAAGTCGGGGTCGAAGAGGTAGTGCGAGGCCATCGCCGCGAAACGCGTGTTGACCACACGCGCCTTGCCCTTCTTCACGCGGTCGACGGCCGTCTTCATGTTGTCGTAGATGCCACGCCGGGCAATTCCGCCCAGGGCCGCAAACGCCCGCGCATGCGCGTCGAAGAGCATCTCGTGGCTTTGCGTCGGGTAGGCCTGTACGACGAAGGCACGGCTGTAGCACAGCTTCAGATGCGCGACGAGGATCTTGCGCCACACCCCGCCGATTACGAGGTGTTCCTCGCTCCAGTCGAATTGGTGGGCCTCGCCCGCTTCGAACTGCAGCGGCACGAAAGCCTTGGTCACCGCGACGCCACCTTGCGCGCGCCAGCGCCGGATGAATTCGGTGACGCGGCTGTAGTCGCCTTCAAACCCCTGTGACTGCAGCTCGGTGAAGAGTTTGAGCGCGCTGCGCCGATCCCGCACCGGCCGACGCGCATCGGTCTCGAGCATCTTCACCAATTGCGCCGCATACGGCGTGATCTTGGTGTCGCCGACGCGGCGCTGGCACTTCGGTTCCACCCCCTCGGGCGCGTTGAGCCACTTGCGGATCGTCTTGCGTGTCAGCCCCGTGCGCCGCTCGATCTCGGACTGCGACAGCCCGTCTCGGTAGTACAACCGCCTTACCTTACCCAGCATGTTCATGGTCATCATCTCCTCGGTTCCCCGCCTCACAACGGAAGCGGCGGAGGTTAATGACCCCTGGGGAATTTTCAGCGCGCACACCCCGCTAAAACTGGGTAGTTTTCATCGCGCGCCAACACTCGACCTCGCCCGAGACTTAGGCGGCAGATCTGATCCGGAAATTCGGCCGAGCGTGGCGAGTTAGAAGCTCATAATACGGGATTGAACGAACGCCCATCGCCCTCGCGGCATCTGGAAGATAGATCTTTTTCTTCGCTTCAGGTTTGCTTTCTTCCTGAGACACGATTTCAAAGCCGTGAGTAAGAGCCGATGCGATGAGAAAGGCGTCTGCCACATCCGCCTTCGCAAACTCTGCAATTGCATGAGGGCGATAATGGCTACTGTTGACAGCCCACTCCACTACGCGCGCGTAGTTTGCCATGACATCGTCGTTGCCTACATCCGCGAGGAAGAATCCGCCGGGAAGATTTTCCGCCCACGCCCGAGCTGGGCATCCTCTGTCGCTTGCTTGGAGCTCCTTCTTGACCTTTTGGATACTGAAAATGAGCCCTTCCGCGTGGGCTGCTTCCATCCAGTTCCAAAAATCTTCGCAGAAGTCGAATCGGTAGAAGAAGTTCTTCGCTTGGATGAAGACGTTGGTATCGATGAGATACGGCATTAAGACGGCGTCTCCAGTACCCGACGCGCCAGTTTCACCACGGTGTCGGGTCGAATGTTTAGCAGACTCGCTGCATCCCTCAGCATCGTTCCCCCCTGCATAGCGCTTAGCAGAAGGGCCCGCGTAAACCTCTTGCTGTTCCTAGCAGGGATTGTTCGATACGGATCGCCGCCAGAGTCCTTTACTCTGGGCCGCAGGCGTGCGGCTCGCAGATAGTCGTCCCAGGTTAGCAACTTCAAGTCCAACGCACGCCGGGCGATGACGAGTTTGCTGACTCGAAACCGTCGGCTGAGGGAATCAATCTCGGCTTCCTGCGCGTCCGTCCAGGACGCGACAAACTCCTCCCTAGGCGTCAAGACTTCGGCTGCGACTCGATTGCAGAACCTTTCGACCACTTGCTCCGAAGCGCGCGCTTCAAGACTGGAGTCGGAAACACCGCTCTCGCCGATCCAGATATGGGCCAATTCATGAACGAGCGTGAAGATCCAGGCGGCGTCCGCGTCTTGGCCATTTATGAAGACCGTTGGAACCAGTTCGTTGGAGATCGCGAACCCGCGAAACTTATTAACCGAGAGACCCCGTTTAGTATTACTTCGGACAATGCCGCTTTTGAATACCAACACTCCTGCTGTTTCGGCCCTGTCAGCAAGCAGTGTGAAAAAAGCTGCGTAGTCGCGGCATCTCGTGCGGTCGGTGTCTGCTATCCCGAGCGTGGCGGTGATGTCCGCTGCAACCTCGTGCGCTTTCGGCCGCGCTCTCAGGGGGAAGCGGCCTACGAACTCACACTTCTCCGCCCCGATATCGCGCAGATAATCGGCGAACCATTCGACCTTCCGCTGTACGTCTTCCAGAACGTCAAAGAAGTCGTCATCGAGCGGCTCCGGATTCGCGATTTGTCGAAGATCCGGAAGGGAGGCCCTCTTTATCTGAGGGGGGTGCGGGAGGAACAAGAATCCAAACGGGATGTTAACGCGCTTGGCCAAGCTCTCTGCCTGCGTCGTGGAAAGCCTCCCCCCGAGAAACATTTCCCGCTTCGAGGGGGGGGCCAATTCCTCAGCCAACGCTTCTAGAGTTCTTCCGGAACGGTGAGCGGCCCATGTAAGAACAGGAAGGGACAAGTGCAGTGTCGCCATGCGCATATCCTATCAGCCGAACGCCACTGTTGTTAAGAGACGCATGTCACAGCGAGCCTGCGAAGGAGGCGACCTCGACACGCTCCGTCGTCGCTAAGCATCGGCCGAATGGCGACGCTCGGCGGTGCTGATCTGTCGCCCGGACAAGCGCGGCTCGTTCAGTCGTGGGCGTCGAGCTAGCACCAGCACTCCTGCACGGTCTGTCTGCCGCAGACCCTGACCGTCGACAGTAAATTCGAAGCACGGAGCAGCACGTCCCGCAGCGTCACCCGTAGCAGAATGGGGTCGAAGAGCGGTTTGACCAACGGCCGCAGCGAGGAGAGCCCCAGCGCGTAAACGATGTCAGCGCACTTCACCGGGCGCCCCTCCGCATGCCCGTCCTTCGTTACGATGCCGTAACGGCCCTTGATGCTGGCTCGGGGGTTACTGAAGGCGGCAACTATGGGCGTGAGCTCGCCGAACAGCGGGAAGGTTTGTTCAGTTGGAACACGTTGTGTTGGTTCGGCGAGAAAACAGCACTAGCTCGGCAAAGAAAAAGCCGTCCCGAAAACGAGGCGGCCACGGTGCAGGAGGATCCTGCCCAGGGGTAATAGCCCCGCTTCGAGCGGGCAGCGTGGGAAGAGTTACCTCGCTGTGCACCAAGGGAGCACGCATCCGATCCGCGGCGCCCTTCGCTTCGCCTTCGACGCCTTCGGGAGATCTTCGCCCACGGCGACCGACTTGGGGGCCGATGCCGAGTACGTGCATTCGGGTAACCTAGGTGGCATGACCTCTGACCATCGCATTCCCTTTGCCTGCGGCCCAGATGGGCGCGTGATGTCGATTCAAGAAGTGCCCCGCGGCCTGGACTGCCAGTGCACCTGCCCTGCCTGCGAAGCGCCACTTGTTGCGAAGAAGGGACGGAGACAGGCGTGGCATTTTTCTCACGCGCCTGGGACCAGCTGTGCCGGCGCGCTGGAGTCCGCGCTCCATATCGCAGTAAAGCAGATCATTGAGGAAGCCAAGGGGTTGCGGGTGCCGACGTGCACCGTCGTGCGCTTTCCTGAGGAACATCTCAATAGGCTCACCCGGATCAGGACCGGATTCGTCGCGCCGCCCTACTGCTACAGCGACATGCCTGACGGCTGGGTAGAGCGTGTCGGGGCGGGGCGGGCCTCTTCCCGGGGCCAAGATGTCGAATTCGATGCAGTGCTCGTCGAGCACCAAGAGGGCGACATTCGGCCCGACTTAGTGGCGATCAAGGGAAATCGGCGCCTCTATATCGAAGTGGCGGTCACCCACTTCATCGACGATGAGAAGCTACGCCGTATTCGAGCTCGGAAGACGGCGGCAATCGAGATTGTCGTGCCATATACGCTGAATGAAACGGTTTCCTGGGATCGCCTTCGACAGCTGGTGCTTGTCGAGACGAAGTGCAAGCACTGGGCCTATCACCCTCGGGTCGAACACCTAGCGGACCAGGATTATCGGGCCAAGGAGCCTATGCGTCTGGCTGCTAAGAGGGCAGCCGAGCGTGCAAAGAAGCGCGCCGAAGAGACCGAACGAAGGTACAAGGAAGCTGAACGAGAACGCGAGGAGGCCGAGGCGCGTGTGCTGGAGCTCGTCGCCAAGGCACGCTCCGAGCGGGAAACAGAGGAGAGGCGCTGTTTGGAGGAAATCCGCCATCGGCAGCAGCAGGAAGAAATTGCCCGGGCCGCTGCTGAGCGAGAAGCTTTGGCGCGGGAGCGCAGGGAAGCAGAGGAGCTTGCCGCAAGGCGAGCGGCCGAGCGCGCCGCAAGGTTCGAGCGTCTTCGAGCGGGAGTCATGTCTCCCGAGCACCCCCTCGAGTCGCCCGTCCTTCTCCTGGATCTCGATGGCGTGCTCCAACCTGATTCTCCGCGCTGGCCGCGGTCTCTTGCGTTCTTCCAGCAAGCGCTTATCGGATTACCCTGCAGCATCGTGATCACATCGAGCAGTCGGCATACACTGGGCCTTCCCGCGGTCGCGCAAATGCTCGCCCCGCTGGGCGGGCGACATCTCGGTGCGACCCCTGTGATAGACGCCAATGAGCCTTACGGCATACGGTCACGTGAGATCGCGAAGTGGCTCGGCAGTCATCCGTCTATTCGTCCCCTAATCGTCAATGCCGGGAAGTGCGGCGGATGGCCGGGCTGGCAGATACAGGTGATTTTGCCCCAGCACGGCTTTCAGCAGGGGGACGCCGATTACGTCCGGCGGTGGGTGCAGGCAAACCAATAACACCGCTCAGCTGGGGAACCATCGAGGTTGGGCCGCCGTTCGAGCCGGAAGCATGCGTCGCGCCGAGCCAGGACACGGTGAGCTCGAATACCGATCCGGCGCGGATGATGGTTTTGCTAACGGACATCGAAAGCAGCGAACTGATTCACGAATGCATCGAGCGCCTTTCTCAGCATAGAGAGCACGGAACGGCCAGAAGAAAAGGCGGTTCGTCTTCAGAAGACGCTTGAACTACTGAACCCTTCCCGCCGAGATACTGGTCACCTCGGCGAGGCACTCGAGGGCGTACGCACGACACGAGCTCCCTCGGTCTTGCGTCGCTGTCCGCGACCCGACTTGACCGTGCGGAACCCCGCACTAGTTCTCACGCCCGATCGCGTTCAACCCCGGGGGATCCGCAGCAGACTCGCATCCGGCCGCACCTTCGTGCAAGCGGCCCAGCGTGTCGTATATTGCGGTATCCCAGCCTCCGGGAGCGAAGCGTATGGCCGCTGTCCCTAACGGATCTCTGTACAAATACTTCTCAAAGTCCGGTTTTCTCCGGTTCCTTCGCGGCTTCACTGTCCGGTTCACGCCGCCCTGCGCTTTCAATGATCCGTTTGAGGCGGTGCCAACGATCACGGAGCTCTTGAGTGGCGAGTCGTTCATCTGGGACCAACTTCAAGCCGCACTTGCAATTTCGTTTGGCGGTAAGGTGGGGATGTTCTGCTTGTCCGAAGATCCGCTCAATTTGCTGATGTGGGGGCACTACTGCAATGCCCATCAGGGTGTTGTGGTGGAGTTCGATGTCACGAATCCATTCTTCAGCGCACGGTCGACTGCGTCCGGACTCCACCAGTACCTTCGAAAAGTCGAATATCGCGAGCACCGCGCAACTCTCCCCCTCGAGCACTTCCAGAAGAACAAGATGGGCTTACTGAATGACCATGGATCGGGATGGCTGGACCTGGTGCGTAGTGAGCACCCGCTGATGTTCACGAAGAGTCCCGACTGGTCTTACGAGCGGGAGTGGCGCTTGGTGCGGCAACTTGTCGATTCGCGCGATTCGTTCAGAAAGAAGCCGAAAGCTGCCCGGATGTTCACGGGCCACCACGTCGATGACGATTACGCGCGCGATCCTGCCCCAGCTTCCGTAGAACTCGCTCAGGTGCCCGAAGACTGTGTCAAGGCCCTCTACCTTGGCGCGAAGTCAACCACTTACACGGGGAACATGCCGACATTCGAGGAAGAGGTTTGGAGCCTTCTATCGAAGCGGCGCATCGCGAACAAGATTCTTATCAACAAGGTCCGGTTTGATCGAGAGCGCTTTGGGCTTCTGGCCTTCGATCTGCAGGATTCCGAACAGGTGCGCGCCAACGTCTCCGAACTTGAGTTCGCTAGTCGCAGCAATAACTTCGAGGGCATTCCTTTCAGAAACGGTCCGCCGCGGCCGCCGCAGCCAACACGGCGGTAACCGCGAACCTTACACACATGACCAGCAACCGCCTCTGGACACGATGTCTTCGTCGCCGATTGTCGTGAGGCTTAATGAGATGGTCAGCTCGATCCCCGCTCAGCGGCTACGCTGAACGGGGATTGTTCTTTTCGGAGACCATCATCATGAATGCTGTGACGTTGATCGGGATCGACCTGGGCAAGCACTGCTCCCACCTTCATGATGGCTGAGCTCGGCGCCGAGCGCGCGTTCGATCAGCGCCTTCTTGAACGCCATCGCGGCGGCATTGACCGCCTCGGCGCTCATCGGACCGCTGACGAACTGATCAATGAGTTCTTTCGGGATGCTGGGCAGCGCCGCTGCCGCTTGCTTCTTGTTCGTCTTGCTTGGCATACATGCTCCTTGCCGACATGTTATGCCTCACACACAAGATTTCTGACGCGCTCCATACTTGTCGGCATCATAAAAAATCGACCGTAAGCAAGCTCTATCCTAGCCTGGAGCCAAATCAATGTCGAACGACCTGTTGCCCCCCGGACTGGACTTTCTCGCGAGCAAGCTGCCGGATCTGCCCGCCTCGTACCGATGACCGATCTGCCCGGTACCGCGTCTGCTGAATCTCGGGTCGATGTCGAAACCCGCCTCTTCATGCAGGCCGCCGGGGAGCTCTCGGCAAATGACCCGTATTCTTCTCCGAAACCCACGTAGGCGGCTTCATCTTCCCCGACACCTCCGGCACCGTCTACCCGAATGACCGGCACGATGCCCGCTCCATGTGAAGATGGTGCACGAGTTCGTGCATCCCATCCGCCATGACAAGACAACTGCATCTCGCTCCTTCCTGCCAGCGATGGCCATCCGCCCACAAGCCGTGCGCATTGCGCGTCGCCGTCGCTCACTACAGGGTTGAAGGGCATGCGCGTCGCAAGGAACGCGGCCAGTTCTACTCATAGGGGAACCGAATGGATCAGCAGGTCAAGCAGGACGATCGGACATCGCCGGATCTCGAACGGATCTCGCTCGAGGAGCAGCGCGCGTATCGGAAGATGCAGGACCGGATGGACGCGGGCCTGCTCGAGCAGTGGGGGTTCGGCCCGGCCACTGTGGTGCCCAAGAGCACATCGTCCGAGTCGGCGGCGCCCACTACTCCCGCGCCGAAAGAAACCTAAGAGGCGCCCGCGGAGCTCAAACATGCCGAATTCACCGCAGACAGACGTTCGTCGATCGCCGAACAAATCGAGAGTTTGATTTCGAGGGACTTGCCGGCCGTGCTCGCGGATCCCTCGCCGCTGGGTCCGCTGCAGGAGTGGGAGCTCCCGGCACTGCGACGCTACGCCGCGCAGCTCTGGCAAAGTCCGTTGTGGAGAGCACAGATGCAGAAGGAAATAGTCCAGTCCTTGAGGCACTGTATGCGCTCCGCGACCAACCGGCATCGGCCGCCGGAGTTTCGCCCGCCGGGGGAACTCCCGCCGGACTGAGGAAGATCTTCTACTCCCCGCGGCGCTGACTCGGTCTGCGCCGGGCGGCGAACAGGCTTTTCGTTGAGTTGGCCCGGTTCTCGGTGCGATTCAGGCTGGATCCCACGCCCGGCTTCAGCCGCAACTTCCGCAACGCGAGAGAGCCCGGCAAGTTGATCGCGCAGGGGCTCAACCGGCTCACCGGTGGCGACGAGTTCGTGCCGGACCTCTTTTCGCGACCGGCGATCAGGTCGATTACGTGTTCGGCACGCTCACCAGCGGTGTCGGACGTGATGCGATGAAGGCCGCGAACCTGGCGATGGATTTCGCCACGCGCGAGCCGATGACCGGGCGCGACGTCCCCATCGTCGGCGGCTGGTACGGGCGCACGAACTCGGAGACGCAGCTGCGCCGCCAGTATTTCGACGCGATCGAGGAGGGGAACATTGCGGAGAACAAGCTCCAAGGGCTCGTGCGGAGCGGACGCGGCGCGGAGGCCGATGCCTGGCTGAGCGCGCATCCCGAGGCCGGTCTCGCCCGAGCGGTGTGGCGCACGCAGACGCACATCGGCAAGCTGAACAAGCAGGCGGCGACCGAGTCGGGAGAGGCGAAGCGCGCGACCGAGCAAGAGGCGATGGCAGCGATGGCGACGGTGCTGGAGACGATCCGGCGGGTGCAGGAGGAGGCCACGACGCGCTGAAAGTGGGGTGGTCCAAGCCCGGCCTAGTGACATGAAACGGAAATGACACTCTCGAGCAACTCTATCAGTTCCGTTTTACTGCGTATCGTTCGCCGGCGTACGGCGCTTGGAGATATGTGCTCCACGCCTTATTCTCGATTTTCGCAACCTTCAAAACACGGTCAATCACCTTAACTCGATCGGCTAACCCCACCGACAGGATGCACTCTTGGTAACTGTTCAACAGTGCTTCCCCTTCGGTCTCGAAGGATGGGGCCGTCCTGTCTAATGCGCGAACTCTTGCTAAGAAATCTTGCTCCGAACCGCATCGGGCGATCGTAAGCTCTCGAATGTGAGGCAACTCGTCTCCGACGAGGTCTAGCTCACTTTCAGTCAGCCAATGAATATCAGTAGATGAGGTGGCGAAGAGCCTGTCTTGAATAGCGGTCGGCACGCTGTGCCGTCGTAGAAACTCCCGAACGGCCTGTTCGGTTTGCGTGTACTGCTTTTTCGCCTCTGCCGGCGAAAGACCTGCGAACGCTGGAGAGGCCGAATAGATGCTATGTATTCCGACGCGCGCCTGGTCATTCAAGGCGCGTGACTGTGCTGCGGCGTAAATGAAGAAACAAGAGCTCGCGCACTTTTCTTGAACGAGAACGGTATAGCCGAGCTTGTGCACAAAGGACGCGATCGTTAGTCCCTCACTCACGCTGCCTCCCAAGGAATTAACAACGAATCGAGTCGAGGTTGCGGCTCTGACAGGATTTCCCGCAATTCCTGCCAACAGCTTTTGAATGTCGCCCTCTTCGATCCTACCTTCCATGACAATCTCGTGATTGGTCCCGAACCGGAAGTCTGCTGCCCATGTGGACCCCGTGATGATAAGTAGGCCGAACAAAGCGGCGAAAATCGTCTTCATTGAACATCTCCTGTCAGGAGGGGGCGTACCTCTGGCATCGTTGATCATTGTCATAGCACCCCATCGTATCTTGATGCTAAGTAAATTTTAGCCATCGGTGTGCGTGAAGTCTTTTCGCCCGTTCTCGACCAATCCAGCAGTTACCGTACGAAGGGCACCCCTGCCCCGTTGAAAGCCGTAACTTTGCGACACTTTCAATGCACCCGGTGTCCCGTGGCCTTCATCTCGACAACCCGCCTCGCCCAGCTCACGGACCGCACGCCCGCCGCGCTGCGGCTCGCCGTCGCACGACGCCGCCACTGGAACAACATCCGCCCGCGCAAGCTGCCGAACGGTCGCTTGCTCTGGCCGCGCGCCCAGGTCGAGGCGCTGCTCGGACCATCGAAACCACCGACACCACAGGAGCCTGAGTCATGGTCATGCCTTATTTCGCTGAAGCCCTTCGCCGTGAGCGCGAAGAGGAGCAAGCGCGTCGCGAGAAGCTCGGCGCCCACATTGTCGAGATTCCCGACGACGCCTTCGATACCGGCGCTTCGATGATCAGTTTCCGCGACCGTCTCGGCGCGATCGACGCCGAGGTTCAAGACATCGAGTCGAAGCGCGCCCGGATCGACGAGAGGACCGACGTCGTGGACCGTATCGGCGCCGTGCGCAGCGAGATCGCACAACGAACGGCAGCGCTCCACGAGGTCGAGCTCGCGGCGATCACCGACGCGCATCTCACGATGGATGCGGCCGCGGTGGCGCGTTCCGAGCTGGGCCGGCTGGGCGATGTGCTCGAGTCGCGCGTGAGCGGGTGGAAAGCGTTCCAGGCGCAGGTCGGCGCACCATCGGCTGAAGAGACCACAACGCCACTGGCCGAGCTCAACGAGGCGCGGCGGCACATCCTGACCCATCAAGCCGCGCATCTGCTCGCGCTGAAAACCGCGGTGGCCGAGGGGCACGGCACAGAGCCGGTGCGCGCGCGTACCGGTCATGGAGCGGCCCGCGCGGCCGACCTACGGTTCCTATCATCCTGCGCCCGAGGGCTCCCGCCGCGAACGCAAGGCCGAGGTACGCGCAGAGGCACGCGCCGCTTCGTTCAAGGCGATCTCGACGCCCGACTGATGGCAGGGAAACTCCCCGCGGCGATGCAGCGGGACCGTCGCGCCTCGGGGCTCGCCGCCGCGGCGGTGCTCATCATACGCGAAGGGGAGTGGATCACCGCGGTCGAGCTCGGCGAGGAGGTCGGCTTACCCTGGCGGCCGCTGGCCCTCGCGCTGCGTCGGCTCGCGAAACGTGGTGTCGTCAGCGAGCGCGTCGTCACGTACAAGAGCAGCGCGCGGACCAAAGAGGAGCGGTGGTTGTACCGCTACGCCGAGCGTGTAGAGGCCGACATTCCGCTGCTGCCGGCGGTGCAGAGGGCGGCACCGGGTGTCGCGCGAAGGGTGGTGGACAGGTTCTCGCTCGACGTCGAGGGGTAGCGCGGCACAGGGTGGCGGATTCGATTCGTTCCCCAGTGTGGGGAGGTGATCGAAATGGCACTCCAGACGGCCTCCCCGAACACGGCGGAAAGCCGCGTCAGTGTTGAGGATGCGCGTCGCGGCGCCTGTGTTCGCAATTTGCGCAAGAGCGCGCGAAAGATGGTCGGATTTGCGCGCGCTTTGGCACCGAGTCGCCGGCTGATGGGCCTGGATTGAAACATCGTGTCGTTCGCGGCGCCTCTCACCTCGCTCGAGGTCATCGCCCGGATCGAGGTCCCGCCGATCACGGACCAGATTTTGTTCTGCAGCCGATCGAGCAGCGCCGCGAAGGCGTGCTCTTCGTTGTGTCTCATCATCCTTACGCTTACTCCCTCAGGTTTTAGCTCAGCTGGCCACTAGTTCGAGTAGGCCGTTGAGATCTTCTTCGTCGTATCCACGATCCCGGCTCAGCCTGAAGGCGTAAGCGACCAGGGCTGCCTTGGCTGAAGGATCCAACTTCTTCCGCTTTTCTTCCGCCCACTTTTCGACGCGCTCGACGATGCGCCGAAGCACCTCTTCATCGACGCGCTGCCCGGCGATTGCGCTATCAGACCGGTTTGGGAGAGCCGCAGCCGCACCGCCCGCGCTGCCCAATGAGCGGCGCTCTGCAACCCGGCGATCGGCGACACGTCTCTCATCCCGCCCGCCGTGCAACTCTGCGTATGTCACTTCCGCCGACGGCGGCTGCTTCGCGAGTCGAATGGCCGCAAGCGTCTCGGCGTCGGGACAGTACTCAACGCGCATTCCGCCCGGGCCGCCGCGTGCGTGCGCCTTGCGCGTCTCCCAGTGAAGCGATTCAGCACGCAGCCGGCAACCGCGCGGCGTTGTCGGTAGGCGCGCGACGCCCTCCTGGCCCAACTTCGCCAGCTCGCTAGCCGAGAACCACACGAAATTTTCCACGTACCAACTCCGTTCCCTTAGTTGGAACGTACGCGTGACTTCAACGTACCTACGTTCCAACAAGTTAAATTCTCATAAATATCAATTAGTTGTGCAATTTCGCCTGATTTGCTCATGCGCATTAGTTGACACGTTGGGTACCTAGTTAGATACTTTGGCCATGAGCAAACAACGACGCCCAAAAAAAGCAGCCCGTTTGGACTGGCATCGCGCCGACATCGTGGCCGCCTTGCACAAGGCCGACTGGACGTTGCGGCGGCTGTGCAAACACCACGGCTACGCCTCGCCGACCACGCTGACCCACGCGCTCGACCGGCCGTGGCCAAAGGGCGAGCGACTGATCGCGGAAGCGATTGGGGTGTCGCCGGAAGTGATCTGGCCGAGCCGTTACCGAAAGTGTACCGCGAAGGCCGGGGTTTCCAATGAGATGGGTACCTGTTCTCAACAGGTTCCAAACTTCGAGGCAGGGTTCGTGGAGCAAGCAGCATGATCGGCCTTCTCGTTCTCGACACGATCTCACTTTGCGCCAAGCGCCGCCGTGAAACCATCCGCAGCGAGGAAGTTTGTTTGGCGCTCTGTGTTGGGGGGTACGCCCAATGAGTGCACGACTCCCTACCGCGCGCCGCACGCGCAACTGGAAACGGGTACGCGCCTCGAACCTGCGTGAGGCGATCGAACTGTGTCTCGCCTACGCGCTGGAGAAGCACAACCGCGGCGTTGATCGGGTCGCGGACCTGATGGGCCTCGCCTCCAAGTTCACGCTGTACAAGTGGCTCGAATCGGCCCGGCTGCCGGCGATCATGATTCCCCCCTTCGAGCACGCTTGCGGCACCCATTTCGTCACCGAGTACCTCGGGCACACCGCGCACAAGCTCGTCATCGACATGCCTCTGGGCAAGGCGGCGAGTGAAATGGATATCGCCGAACTGCAGGCGGTGTTCTCCGAGGCGACGACTCTTCTTATCCGGCACTACCAGGGCCAAACCGACGCCGACGAAACCGTCGCCGCGCTCACGCGAGCGATGGGCGGTCTCGCTTGGCAGCGCGCGAACGTCGCCAAGTCCGTGGCCCCCGAACTCGCCCTGTTCGGAGACGAGGAATGAGCGCCGCCAAAGCCTGGTTTGCCGCCGCCGAACTCGCCGGGCTTCCTGGTGTACCGGCCACGCCGAAAGGCACCCGCGAACGAGCGGAGCGCGACGCGTGGCAATTCCGCGACGTCCAAGGGAAAGGGGGCCGCGGCGGGCTTCGCCGCGAGTACGCCTTCGCCTCCCTGCCGGCCGAGGCCCGCGCCGCGCTGCAGGCTCGCGCGCTCGAAACAGCTCTCACCGTTGTTACCCCGGCGGCTTCCTCCCCCGCCGTTTCCACCGGGGCGGGCGTTCCCTCCCTACCGCCCGTCCCGGTTCTTTCTCCGGCCGAACTCACCGACCGGCAGCGCCTCGAGCGCGACGCCCGTCACGGCGTGCTCGCCGCGATCCGTCGGCTGCAGGCGGACGCCGGCTGCAGCCAGGAGACTGCGCTGACGACGCTGCTCACGAACGCCCGCGCCGGCCGGCTCGACGAACACCTCGATCGCATGCTGCGCCTGGCGCGGGATCCGCGGGGCCGTGCCGGCGACGGCTACCCGTCGGTGCGCACGTTGAAGCGCTGGCTTGCGGCGCCGGACCTCGCGCCGAAAGTCGTGCGCCCCGACATGGCGGTGCCGGGCTGGGCGAAGGACTTCCTCGCCTGCTACCAGCGCCCGGAAAAGCCGACCGTCGAGATGGCGTACGGGCACTTCTGCGCGCAGTGGGCAGCGGGTGAGCGCCCGAGCATTCACCAGGTGCGCCGCTTTCTTGCGAAGCTCGGCGCGGTGACGCGCGAACGCGGCCGCATGGGCGATCGCGAACTCAAGAACATCCGCCCCTTCGTCCGCCGCGACTTCTCGCTGTTGGAGCCGAACGACGTGTGGAGCGCTGACGGTCACACATTCGACGCCGAGGTTCAGCACCCACTGCACGGCCGTCCGTTCCGGCCTGAGATCACGGCTTTCGTCGACATCGCGACGCGCCGAGCGGTGGGCTGGTCGGTGGATCTCGCCGAATCCGCGACGGCCGTTGCCGACGCGCTGCGCTACGGGGTCGAGCGCTTCGGCATCCCCGCGCTGATCTACGTCGATAACGGCTCGGGCTACAGGAACGCGACGATGAACGACGCCGCGACCGGCCTTATCGGGCGCATCGGCGCGACGATGACGCACTCGCTGCCGTACAACTCGCAGGCGCGCGGCGTGATCGAGCGTCTGCACCAGACGCTGTGGGTCGATGGGGCGAAGGAGCTGCCCGGCTTCATCGGCCGCGAGATGGACCGCGAAGCGCGACTCGCCCAGTTCAAGTTGTCGCGCAAGGCATTGAAGGCAGGCGGCGCGATGCCGCTGTTGCCGTGGCACCTCTTCGTGCAGTGGGTCGAGGCGCGCATCAGTTGGTACAACGCCCGCGCGCACCGCAGCCTCAAGGGGCTGTCGCCCGATCTCGCCTGGGCAAACTTCGAAGCCAAGGGCTGGCAGGCCGAGCGCCTGACCGCCGACGAGCTGCCGACGCTGTTCCGGCCGCGCGTCAGTCGCACGCTCGCCCGCGCCGAGCTCCGCCTCTTCAACAACATTTACTTCGCCGGCGAGCTGGAGGAATTCCACGGCGCGCAGGTGCACGTCGCGTACGACATCCACGACGCGTCGCGCGTGTGGGTGTACCTGCCCGACGGCCGGCTGCTATGCGAGGCCGAGGCGAACGGCAACAGCAAGCACTACATGCCGATACCGAAGATCGAGCAGGCCCGCCAGACGCGCGCCCGCGGTCGGCTCGCCCGCGTCGATACCAAGCGCGAAGAGATCCTCGCGGAGCTCAACGGCAGCCCGGCGCTGCCCGCCCCATCGGCCGCGCAGATCGTCATCGGCGGCCGAATCGTCGAGCCGGAGAAGGTCCTCGCGCAACGCAAGGCCGTTATCGCCGACGAGGAAGTAACGCCTATCCCGGCCGGCATGCGTCGCATCGAGCCGGCAAAGCCCGCGAAGTCCCGTTCGGAGCGAAGCGCTGCCGAGAACTATGCCGACTGGCTCGAACTGGATTCGAGCATCAACTCAGGAGAGGAAGTTTCCGAAGCCGACGCCCGCTGGCACCGGACGTACCAGAACAGCGCGCAGTTCAAGGCGCAAGCCAAAAAAACGACCTCCCGCGCGGCAACGCGGGTGGCCTGAAGTTCCTACTAGCAAGGCAAAACGATGACACACACGGCACAGATCCACAACCTCGAACTCGTCCGCACCGCGGCCGAGCGCCTCACCGGCCGCACCGCTGGCCTGCCCGGACTCGCCGCCCTGTACGGCCCCGCGGGCTACGGCAAGACGACCGCCGCACTCGCCGTCGCCAACGAGGCCCGCGCGTACTTCGTGCAGATGAGGAGCGCCTGGACGCGCAAGACGCTCCTCGAAAAGATCCTGCTCGAGATGAGCATCAAGTCGCTCGGCACGATCCCGCAAATGCTCGACCAGGTCTGCACGCAGCTCGCCGCGAGCGGCCGGATGCTGATCATCGACGAGTTCGACTACTGCGTGCGCTCGGACAGCATGGTCGAGCTCGTCCGTGACATCCACGAAGGCGGCGGCGCTGCGCCGATCCTGCTGCTCGGCGAGGAAATGCTGCCGCAGAAGCTCAAGAAGTGGGAACGCTTCCACAGCCGCGTGCTGTCGTGGATTCCGGCGCAACCGGTCAGCGTCGCCGACGCGGACGCACTCGCGCCGATTTACTGCCCCGAGGTGCGCGTGGCCTCCGATCTGCTCGAACACCTCGTGCGGATCTCGGCCGGCAGCGTGCGCCGCGTGTCGGTGAACCTCGCCGCGATCGCCGAGGCGGCGGCGGTGGAAGGCTGGGGCGCGGTCGATCGCGCGACGTGGGGCGAGCGCCCGCTCTACACCGGAGAAGCACCGCGGAGGGGCGTGTGATGCGAACCCTCTCTCATCAGGAATGGCTGGCAGAGGCGAAGGCTAAGTTCGGGGATGACCCGCTCACATGGCGTTTCGTGTGCCCCAGCTGCGGTCACGTCGCGAGCATCCGGGACTGGAGAGACGCCGGCGCGCCGGAGGGTGCAATGGCCTTCTCGTGCATTGGGCGTTACACCGGTGACGCAAACGCTGCCGCGAATGCGGCATTCAGGAATGCTGGCGGCCCCTGCAATTACACGGGGGGCGGGCTGTTCAGGCTGAACCCGGTGACGGTGACGTTCGCTGAAGGCGAGCCGCGCGAGACATTCGAGTTTGCGGAGGCCCCGCATGACGCGTAAGCCCGCCACCGTCGAACTCAAGGGCGGCAAGAGCGCGCGCCAGCGCGTGTGGGAAGCCACCCGCGGCCTCGTCGGCTACGAAGGCGGCTTCACCGTCGTCGACGCGTCGCGCGCCTCGAAAATCGAAACCGGCATCGTCGCCGAGTACTTCAAGGCGCTGCACGCCGGCGGCTACCTCGGCCGCCACGACCGAACGCGCCGCGGCGCCCCCCACCGCTACTGGCTCGCCCGCGACAACGGCATCGAAGCGCCGCGCCTGCGCCGCGACGGCTCGCCGGTGACGATGGGCCTCGCGCAAGAGCAGATGTGGCGCACCTTGCGGCTGCTCAAAGGCGACACCAACGGTCGAGAGCTGGCGGCCCACGCGAGCACCCCCGCGGTGTCGGTCGCAGAGCGCGCCGCGCAGGACTACCTGCGCATGCTCGATCTCGCCGGCTACCTCGATGTCACCGCCGAGGGGCGCGCCATCGGACGCGGCTGGGGCAAGGGCGGTACCGGCATGCAGTCCCGCTACCGCCTCAAGGCCGACCGCAACACCGGCCCGAAGCCGCCGATGGTCTGCCGCACGAAGGTCATCTTCGACCCGAACCTGTGCGAGGTCGTGTGGGCGCCCGCAGCCGTTACCGAAGAGGACGCCGACCATGAGCGGTAACACGCCCGACTGGCGCCCCGTCTTCGAAGCCGCGGTCGAGCGCGACGGCGTCGTCCGCGTCGCCACGCGCCTGGGCTACAGCAATCACACGCTGGTGAGCCGCGTGCTGCACGGCTTTCCGGCCAACCCGAAGTTCGTCCAGAAGGTGATCGACCGCTACTTCGTCGTCGCCGAATGTCCCGCGACCGAGCAGGAGCAGCCGCGGAGCGAATGCCGCCGCATCGCGCTCGGCCCCGCGCCCACGCACAACCCGCTCGCGATGCGCATCTGGAAGGTCTGCCAGAGCTGCGCGCACAAACCGGAGGCTTGAACCGTGACACCCACCGAATTCTGCGAAACCCGCCTGCTGCCCGTCGTCATCGCCTTCGGCGCCGGCGTACTGGCGATGGGCTTCGCGGTCGATTACCGCGAGGCGCATGCGTTCGACGTGGCGGCCCGTGCCGTCGCCGTCGCCGAGATCTATCGCGACGCGTGCGGTCCGGTCTGGCCGCCTGTCGAGTTGCCGGCGGCCGATCTCGCGAAGATCGCGGGGGCGCGGCCGTGAAGACGCCCGCCGCGACCGCCGAGCTGGCGCTGCCCGATCGCATCCTCGCCGCGGTCGCGCGCAGTGACAGCCGCCGTCCGGCCCGCGCGGCCGACGTTGCAGTCGTCATCGGCGGCGCCGAGGCGGCGTTCTGGGCCGCGCTCGAACGCCTCATCGGCGAGCGTCGCATCAACACCGCGCACGTCCAGAAGCAAGGCGACCGCGCGCCGTGGCTCGCGATCTGGCCGACCGGACTCACCGCAAGGAGCGCCGCCTGGACGAGCGACAGCCACGGCGCGCTGTTCGTGAAGCCCCGCCCCGACGATCTCTTTCTCGCCTACGCCCCGCGCGTTGCAGCGACCCCTGGCAACAAGTCTGCCCCTGTTCAGGAGCCCAAAGAAATGGAAAACCATCGCAAGAAAGGCCAGCTCAAAACCCAATTCGTCGCACTCGTCGCCGGCCTCGGCCCCGACCGCGCCATCACGCTCGCCGCCGCGGCGCAGAAGCTCGGCTGCAGCGTCGATAGCCTGCGGCATACCGCCCGGACCCTCGCCGAGAAGGGCGAAGTCGGCGAAACCACGTTGGAGAGCAGTGGGCGCGACGTGCACGCGTACCACGCCGCCACGCCGTCCCCGGCCGTACCCGAGCCAGTAGCGCCCAAAGCGCCGGTGCTGGCCGCAGCCGAACAAGGCGCTGTCGCACTGGCACAGCCCGAGCCCAGGCCCGCGCCGGTCGAACCCCCGCCGCAGCCGCTCTATCGTGCCGGCGACATCCGCGTCACCGAGATCCACCCCGACGAAGCCGCGCAGATCGAGTTCGCGTTGTGGGACGACGGGCGGCTGACGATCGCCGAAGGCGACGAGATCCTGCTGCTGCCAGCTGAAGCGACGAAGCGGCTCGCGCTGCTGCTCGGCGTGCCCGGGTCGGAGCTGCCGTCCGCGCGCGCACCGCGGATGTCGCCGCTGCCGCAGCTCGTCGGCGCCGTCGCGGAGGCCCGCGCGTGATCCCGCTCGCCGTCCAGGCCGCCCAAGCCGCTGCAGCCTACGCCGACTACCTCGCCAGCCGGCCCCTCCGGCACGCGCCGCCGAGGCGCGGCGCCAACACGCTCGGCAGCTATGCCGCCCTGTGGCTGCAGGGCCTCTCCGACGCGAGCGAGCCGCTGTGCATCGGCGATCTGCTGGCGCGGCACGGTACGGCGGGCGCCTCGAAGAGCCACCTCACCCGGAGCATCGCCGCCCTCGTTGAGCGGGGACACGCGGAGTTCGTGCGCCGCGGCGCGAAGGGCCGGCGCTACTACGTCATCACCCCGGCCGGGCGCGAAGCGCTCGCCGCAAACACCCCTCGCCATCAATAGGAGCCGCAGTACATGGCCAAGAAGCCGACTCGTCACAAAACCGCAGCCGCCCCCGTGCCCGTGCCGCAGACCCGCGACCAGGTCTCGAACCACATCCGGGAGATCGGCGAGCGCAACCGCGAACTCATGCGCATTACCGCCGCGATGAACGACGAGCTCGCCGCCGTCAAGGAACGCTGGGAGGCGGAAGCCCAGCCGCACTCGCAGCGCATCGAATCGCTCACCGCCGGCATCCAGATCTGGAGCGAGGCCAACCGCGACACGCTGACGCAGGGCGGCAAGACGAAGACCGCGACCTTCCCGGCCGGCGAGATCGCGTGGCGCCTGCGCCCGCCGTCGGTGCGCATCACCGGCGCCGAAGCCGTCCTCGATGCGCTGCGGCGCCTGGGGCTCTCGCGCTTCGTCCGCCAGAAGGACGAAGTGAACAAGGAAGCCATCCTCAACGAGCCCGCGGCGGTCGCGAACGTGCCCGGCATCAGCATCAGCCAGGGCGAGGACTTCGTCGTCACGCCGTTCGAGGCTGAATTGTCGGAGGCGGTCTGATGTTCTTCAGAAACCTTCAGGTCTACCGGCTGCCGTCCCCTTGGGCGGTGACCGCCGAGCAGCTCGAAGAGCAGCTCGCACGCAAGCGTTTCCAGCCTTGTGGCCTTCAGGATCAGGAAACCCGCGGTTGGGTGTCACCCACTGGTGACGAGTTCCTCGTCCATCGTGTCGGCGAACAGTGGCTGATTGCGCTCGGCACGGAACAGAAGCTGCTGCCGTCGACGGTCGTCGCCCAGGAGGCCGAGAAGCGCGCGGAGGAGATGGCCGAGCGGCAGGGCTACAAGCTCGGCCGCAAGCAGATGAAGGACCTGCGCGAGCAGGTGATGCAGGAACTCCTGCCGCGCGCCTTCACCCGACAGCGCCGCGTCTTCGCGTGGATCGACCCCCTCGGCGGTTGGCTCGCGATCGACGCCCCCAGTCAGGCGCGCGCCGAGGATCTCCTCGAAGTGCTGCGCCAGTCGCTCGACGAGTTGCCGCTCTCCCTCGTCCGTACCGAGTGCTCACCCACTTCCGCGATGGCTGATTGGCTCGCGGCCAACGAGGCGCCGGAAGGCTTCACGATCGATCAGGACTGCGAGCTGCGCTCGGTCAGCGAGGACAAGGCCGCGGTGCGCTACGTGCGCCACGCGCTGGAAGGCGACGAGGTGCGCGGCCACCTGGGCGCGGGGAAGCTGCCGACACGGCTCGCCCTCACCTTCGATGATCGCGTGAGCTTCGTGCTGACCGAAAAGCTTGAGATCAAGCGGCTCGACTTCCTCGACGTCGTCAAGGACAAGCTCGACGAGCAGGGCGCGGAGGACGCGCGCGCGCTGTTCGATGCCGGGTTCGCGTTGATGACCGGCGAGCTGCGGCGCCTGATCCCCGCCCTTGTGGAGGCGCTCGGCGGCGAGATGAGCCGGGCCGAAGCGTGATCGCCGAGAACTGAATACGCATCACCGAAGGAAACCGTCGGGCACATAACGGAACCAGCCGGTACGGAAAAAGCAAAGAGCCAGCCTGGGGAAACCCGAAATTGGCGGCCGGGAACCGGCAACTCACACAACCAGGAGCACCACGAGATGAACAAGAAAGAGCTGATCGACGAGCTGCACATGCGCATCAACCGCCCCTCCGATCAACCGGCGGTCACGAAGTCGGCGATCGAGCGCGTGCTCGACGCCCAGGCGGAGGTCATGCACTCCCATCTGTCGGCCCGCGGCGCGGAGATGGCGCTTCCCGGCATCGGCAAGTTCGCGGCTAAACACCGCGACCCGCGCACAGGACGCAACCCCCAAACCGGTGCGCCGGTGGAGATCCCCGCCCGACGCGTGCCGACCTTCTCGGCGTCCAAGATGCTCAAGGATGCAGTCGCGGGCGCGTAACCGTCTGGCTCGATGGCCTCGTTACAACGGGGCCATCCGGCGAGACAGGTAACGCCAGGAGGAAGAATGCTCACGAAGGAACAATGGGCGCAGGTCGAGGCCGACCTGTCGCACCCGTACTGCCCCGTCGGGCTGCGCTGTGACGATCACGAGATCACGCTCAAGGTCGAGCGCGAAAAGGGGTTGAAGTTCGTGGTCTCCGTCTACGTCGACGGCTGGATCAAGGGCGAATGGTTCAAGGGCGAGCCCGAGCATGTGCGCAAGTTCTGGCGCGAGCATCGCTCGTTCTTGTGGAAACCCAAGCAGCGCGCCGAGGCCGCGAAGCGGTTGAAGCAGCGCGGGCTGTCGAAGGATAGCCGCGAGTGGTACGGCAAGGTCGTCGAGGCGAAAACCGATCCCATGTGGTTCCCGCACTGGCCGAACGCGAAGGCCCTGTGCCGCCATCTGCGCAAGACCTGCACGACGATTGAACGCCTCCAGCCGGAGACCTGACCATGGCCGCATCCGCCCCCCTCGCCGTGCAGATCGCCGCCCGCCGCCGCGCCGTGTTCGCGGCCTGCAAGGCCAACGGTCTCGACGACGACGCGCGCCGCCTGCTGGTGAAGAACCTCACCGGCTGCGCGAGCCTCGCCGATTGCACGATGGGCCAGCTCTCCGAAGTGCTGAACCACCTCAACCGTGGGAAGAACGGCTACGCCGGCCGCAAGCGCACGACGCCGACCGCCGACCGCGCGCCGCTGCTTGCAAAGATCGACGCGCTGCTCGCCGAGCTGCATCGCGTCACCGGCGAAGTGCATACGCTCAAGTACGCCGACGCGATCGCCAAGCGCAACGGCTGGGCCGAGTGCGTCGACTTCGCCGATCCGGTCGCGCTCAAGCACATCGTCGGCGCGCTCAACCGCACGCTGCAGCACAAGCTCGCGAAATGAAGCGCCCCCCGCCTCCGATCCTCGAATCAGACCTCCCCGCGACCGCACGCGACCTCGTGCGCCTGGTCGGCTGGGCGAAGGCCGAGGCGCTTATCCGCGAGCTGGGCGGCATCCCGTACCCGGTGCCGAAAGCGGCCGACAACAACGCGGCAGGGGCAATGCGCTTCGAGCGCCTGGCCGAGATCGTCGGCACGCGCGGCGCAGACCGCATCGTCGGCGAGTACGGCGGCGACGTGATGGAGATCCCGAACTGCAAGACGGCGATCGCCCGTGCGCGGATGCGGGCCATGCGAGCGCGCTGCGACGCCGGCGCCACGCTCGAAGAGATCGCGCTGGAGTTCGGCTGCACGACGCGCTGGGTGACGGAGGTGCTGAAGCGCCCCGACGACGGCGCGGGCCGGGTGCTGGAGCGTGGTGGGCAGATGGGGCTGTTCTGAGGCGATGCAAAGCCGCTAGACTGTTGCCCGTCCGGACCCCCACAGCCCCGCCCCGAGCGGGGCTTTTCAATTCTCCCGGAACCGCTTCCCCTCCAGGCCGCCTCGCGCGCCCGCGTAGCCTCGCGTCATGGCTACGCGACAGATCGACCTCATCGTCATCCACTGCTCCGCGACCCCGAACGGGCGCTGGACGAGCACGCTGGACATCGACCACTGGCACGCCGAGCGCGGTTTCCGCCGCCAGTCCGGCGCCGCCGCTCACTACAACCCCGACCTCAAGAGCATCGGCTACCACTGGGTGCTCTACCCGAATGGTGCGCGTGCGACCGGGCGACACGCGTCCGAAGTCGGCGCGCACGCCCGTGGCGTGAATGCCCGCTCGCTCGGTATCTGCCTCGTCGGCACCGATCGCTACACCTACGCGCAGTGGGGCGCGCTGCTCGACCAGGTGCGCCACCTCTGCGCCACCCATCACGTGCCGCTGCAGCACGCCGACGCCCGTAACGGGTACGTCGGCGTCTGTGGGCACCGCGATCTCGCGGGCGTCGCGAAGACCTGCCCCGGCTTCGAGGTCGCCGACTGGCTCGACCAGGATCTGCTGCCGCTCGCCGATCACCTTCTGGAGACTCCCCGATGACCGTCCGCGTTTCCATCACGCATCACGACGCCGAGCCGCCCGCACTCGTCGCCGAAGAGTTCTATATCGGCCCGGGCGGTGAAGTGAGCGACGCGCCGGTGCGCGCGACCGAGGTCCCGGCGGGCGCGACCGCGACGGTGCATCTGCGCTCGGGCAACGTGCTCGTCCTGCGCGAATCCGACCGGTGGGAGCGCTGAGATGGCGATCGCGATTCCCGTCCTCGACCGGGTGCTGGAGTTCGGCAGCGAGATCCTCAAGCGCGCGATTCCCGACCCCGCGCAGCGTGCCGCGGCCGAGCTCGAACTCTATCGCGCGCGTCAGGCGGGCGAGCTCGACGCCGTGCGGGTGCAGCTCTCCGCGATCGTCGCCGAGGCGAACAGCGCTGACCCCTGGACGAGCCGCGCCCGGCCGAGCTTCATGTACGTGATGTACGTGATGATCCTCGCGTCCATCCCGGTCGGCATCGCGCACGTATTCAACCCGCAGGCGGCCGCCGCCTTCACCGCGGGCGTGACCGCGTGGCTCGCCGCGCTGCCCGAGGAGCTGTGGTGGCTCTTCGGCTCCGGCTATCTCGGTTACACCGGCGCGCGCATGTTGGAGAAGCGCAAGGGGCCGCGCAGGTGAGCTTCGACGAGATCAAGTTCGGCATTGCCGTCCTCGGCAGCCTCATCAACGCCGCCGCCTCGACCGGGCTGTGGCTCTACGTGCGCTACGGCGATCGCAACAAGGAAGTCGACCGGAAGTTCTCGGAGCTGCGCACCGACTTCGACGGCCGCGCCGACGAGCAGGACCGCCGGCTGGCGCGGCTGGAGGGGCGGCTGGAGCGGTCTCCCACGCACGACGACCTGGGCAAGCTCTACGACAAGATCAACACGACTTCGCAGGCCGTCAGCCAGATGGCCGGCGAGATGAAGGGCATGAACGACACGCTGCGCCTGATCCTCGCGCAGATCGCCGAAAAAGGAATGCGATGAACACCGCCGAACAGATCGTCACCGTCGACCGCCGCCGCGCGATCCTCGCCGCGCTGATGGTCGCGCCGAGTTACATGATGCCGGCCCGCGGCCTGCGCGAGCAGATCGCGCTCGTCGGCTATGCAGTCAGCCTCGACCGCCTCGCGACCGACTGCGCGTGGCTCGCCGAGCAAGGGCTGATCGCGTGGCAGAACGACGTCGCGACGCTCGGCGACCGCGGCGCCGACGTCGTCCTCGGGCGCGCCCAGGTGCCGGGCGTGAAGCGGCCGGAGCCGGGGCAGCTGCAATGAATAATGTCGGCGCGTTCCTGATCGCCCTCGCGCTGGTGGCTGGGCTCTTCGACATCGCCTCGGCGATCCGCCACGCGAACGTCAGCGTCAATTTCACCGTCCCGATGCGGATCACAACCGAGGCCGACGATGGCGCACGGTGAAGACACCCGCCGTGCCGTCCGCGGCGCCTACGTCTTCGACCAGCTCGGGCTCGAAGTCGCCGCGGTCAAGGAAGGCGTTCCCGTCGCGACCGCGCGGCGCTGGAAGCGCGAGGCGAAGGACGCGGGCGACGACTGGGACAAGGCGCGCAGCGCCCAGATGATCGCCGGGGGCGGCATCGAGGACGTCGTGCGGCAGACGCTCGCCGTCGTCGTGCAGCAGGTGCAGGCCACCGTCGAATCCATCCAGGCCGCGCCCGACATGGATCCGGCGACGAAGGTGCAGATGCTCGCGAGCCTCGCCGATGCGTATCACAAGCTGATGAGCGTCTCGAAACGGCTGATGCCGGAGACCGACAAGCTCGCAATCGCGATGGATGTGTTGAAGCGCTTCGGGGAGTTCATCTCGAAGCGCAAGCCGGCACTGGCCGGGGAATTCGTGGAGCAGATTGAAGCGTTCGGGGATGAGATTGCGAGGGCGTATGGCTAAGGTTTCCGCAGCAGCGCAGCGCGCGCTGTCGATCGTCGCTCACGCGTCGATGGCGAGGCAGCTCGACAAGGAAGTTTTTGCGAAGAGCGGTGCAGCCGGCTTCTTCGAGTACTGGAAGAAGCAGCTCACGGCCGCCGATCGCGCGATCCTGGACGAGTTCGGCCGTCTGCAGCGTCAGGCGTATGCCGACATGGCAAAGATACTGGAGAAGGACGCGCCCTAGGGCATATAGAGGCCCGCCGCAAGCGGCCGGGCCTTTCGAAGCAATCAGGTTTCGTAAACTGGCGTAGCGCCGGAGCCCTTCACCAGGTTGATCGCTGCCAGGCAGTCGGACTTGTTGAAGTAGCCCTCGCCGGAATTGGCAATTTTCCGGTTGTTTCCGGCGGACAAGTACCAGCGCCAATGACCAACCGAATCTTTGTAGATGTGATACGCCATGCAGACCTCCAATAGTGATGACGGGTTCAAAACATACCTCTTCACCTACCGGCACCAGGGAGCCTTTTGGAGCGTGGAAATCAAGGCCACGAGCCCTGAGGATGCCAAGGACCGGGTCAGGAAAATGGCATGGGCAGTCTATGACGGAGAACTTGTAGCGAAAATCCCTGCAGGACTCGGGCTTGTGACACGTGTCGCGGTGGCGCTTCGAAATTCGCTTGTCGGGAGATTGTCCTGATGGCTACTTCGACCCGTAAAACCTTCCTCGCCGACCTCGCCAACCTCGCCGCCTCGTTCCGCGCCCGGATCGAGGCGGAAGTCACCGGCTTCGACCCCGACCCCGCCGAGTGCCAAAAGCGCCGCAAACAGGCGCACGCCGACTTCGGCTTCTTCGTCGGGACCTACTTCCCGCACTACGTCCGCAGCCCGCACCGCTCGCGCCTGCACGACTACCTGTTCGCGCGGCTGCCAGAGATCGTCGCAAGCGACAAGAGCGAGACCGACGCGATCGCCGCTCCTCGAGGAGAGGCGAAGTCCACGCTGGTCTCGCAGCTCTTCGTGCTGTGGTGCCTGGTCACCGGACGCAAGCGTTACCCGGTGATCGTCATGGACTCGATCGACCAGGCGTATCCGATGCTGGAGGCGATCAAGGCCGAGCTGGAGTTCAACCCGCGGCTGCAGATGGACTTCCCGGAGGTCACCGGCCAGGGGCGCGTGTGGCAGGCCGGGACGATCGTTACCCGCAACGACGCGAAGGTGCAGGTCGCGGGCTCGGGCAAGAAGCTGCGCGGCCTGCGGCATGGTCCGTACCGGCCCGATCTGGCCGTGCTCGACGACATCGAGAACGACGAGCAGGTGAGGAACCCGGACCAGCGCGACAAGCTGCAGAGCTGGGTGTCGAAGACGATCCTGCCGCTCGGCGGCGCCGGTGCGAAGTTCGACGTCGTCTATATCGGCACCATCCTGCACTACGACTCGGTGCTGAACCGCACGCTCGCGAACCGCATGTGGCGCACCGCGAAGTTCAAGGCGCTGCTGAAGTGGCCGGACCGAATGGACTTGTGGGAGCGCTGGGAAGAGCGCCTGAGGAACGACGGCGAGGACGCCGCGGACGCGTTCTACCAGGAGCACCGCGACGCGATGGAGGCCGGCTCCGAATGCAGTTGGGCCGCCCGCCCGCTGCTCGCGCTGATGAAGATCCGCGCCCGCGACGGCCACGACACCTTCGACAGCGAGTACCAGAACGACCCGGTCGCCGGCGACAACGCCCCCTTCGCGAAGGTCATCCAGTTCTGGGTCAATCGGCTCGCCGACTGGATCTTCTACGGCGCCTGCGACCCATCGCTCGGCAAGGCCGGCGCCAGCCGCGACCCGTCGGCGCTCCTGGTCGGCGGCTTCAACCGCTCGACGGGCATCCTGGACGTGGTCGAGGCCGGCATCAAGAAGCGCCTGCCCGATCGCATCATCGAAGACGTGATCGCCTACCAGGCGGAATACCGCTGCCTGCTGTGGGTGATCGAGACCGTGCAGTTCCAGGCCTTCCTGTACTCGGAGCTGGTGAAGCGCGCCGCTGCCCGCGGCATCCCCGTCCCGGCGCGCGGCGTGCAGCCGATCGCCGACAAGCTGCTGCGCATCGAATCCATTCAGCCGCACATGAGTAACGGCCTGATCCGGCTGCACCCGAGCCAGACGACGCTGATCGACCAGCTGCGCCACTTCCCGAAAGCCGACCATGACGACGGCCCGGACGCGCTGCAGATGTTGTGGATGGCGGCGACCAGCGGCATGGGGAGCATCGGCGGGTTTCAGAGCGTGTCGCGGCATGGGGGCGGCGGGGGCGCCAGCGGTGAGGATTTCGGCGGGTTCGGGTCGCGGAGGATGTTTTGATGAGAAGAGAAGTGACGGAACAGGATTTCCGCATGCCGGAGTTTCGGGACGCGGACCCAGAAGATTACGAGTTTCGCGCCGATGGGAAGGTCGTTCGAAAAGACCGCTGGGAGGACGGCATCCATCGTATTCGGCATGCGCTAGGCGACAACCGGCACGAGTTTGAAATCAGTGAGATCGTTGCAGCAGTGCGTGCGCTGGTCGCCGCCGCTGCCCCGCCGCCGGGGGACGAGGAGGAGTCGCTGTGATGCTGTACCGCCATCTCAAGACCGGCAAGGTCTATCGGCTCCTCGCATTCGGCACCGACTGCACCAACGCCCGCAGCGGCACGACGGTCGCGATCTACTGCCCCGACGACAACGAGCACACGATCTACGTGCGGGAGCTCGACGAGTTCGAGGCTCGCTTCCTCCCGATCTCTCCGGAATCCGCTGCATGAAAATCCTCGACCAACACGGCAACCCCATCGACACCGGCGTGCTGCGCGAGCCGCAGACCGCGCGCGTCGCGGCGCTTCAGCACGAGCTGGTGCAGTCCCAGCTCGACGGCCTCACGCCCGCGAAGGCGGCGCGCATCCTGAAGGAGGCCGACGCCGGCGACATCGTCGCGCAGCACCAGCTGTTCGACGACATGGCCGACCGCGACGCGCACCTGCGCTGCGAGTTCGACAAGCGCCGCGGCGCGGTGCTGGGGCTCGACTGGTCGATCGAGCCGCCGGCCAATGCCTCTCGTGCGGAGAAAAAGCTCGCGGCGTGGGTCGAGGAGATCCTGCGAGACGTGGTCGACGACCTGGAAGACGTGATCCTCGCGATGATGGATGCGGTGGGCCACGGCTTCGCGCCGATCGAGATCGAGTGGGAGCGCTGGGGGACGGAGTGGCTACCGAAATTCCACCCACGGCCGCAGACGTGGTTTCAGCTCGACACGATGCGCCGCAACCTGCGCCTGAAGGACGGCAGCGGCGACGGGGCCGAGCCGATCCCAATGGGCTGGATTCTGCACCAGCACGTGAAGGCGAAAACCGGTTACCTCGGCCGCATGGGCCTTTCCCGCGTGCTGGTCTGGCCGTTCCTCTACAAGGCGTACAGCGTCGGCGACTTCGCTGAGTTCCTCGAAACCTACGGCCTGCCGATCATCGTCGGCAAGTACCCGCAGACTGCGACGCCGGAAGAGAAGTCGAGCCTGATGCGTGCAGTAACGGCACTGGGGCACGACGCGCGGGCGATCATGCCCGAGCAGATGGCGATCGAGATCCAGAAGATCACCGGCAGCGCTTCGGGCACGCCGCATCTCGAAATGGTCGATTGGGCCGACCGGGCGCAGTCGAAGGCGATCCTCGGGCAAGTGCTATCCAGCGAGGCGAAGGCGACCGGGCTCGGCTCGGGCGTCGCCGACCTGCACGCCGAGGTGCGCCGCGACATCCTCATCGCCGACGCGCGCCAGATCGCCGGCACGCTGACGCGCGACCTAGTCTATCCGCTGATCGCGCTGAACCAGGGCGGGCTCGACAGCTATCGCCGCTGCCCGCGCTGGGTATTCGACCTGGGCGAAGCCGAAGACCTGAAGCTCTACGCCGAGGCGCTCCCGGCGCTCGCCCAGGGCGGCGCGCGGATCCCGGTGAGCTGGGTGCACGAGAAGCTGCGCATCCCCCGGGCGGCCGAGGGCGAGGCAGTGTTTCGCGCAGCGCCGGCCGCGATGCCGAACGCCGCCGACTCAGCCCTAGCCGCGCTGACCGCCCGTTACTCCACTGCCGCGCTCTCGACCCGGCTGACGACGGGCAGCGACCGTGACCCCGCCGACCGTCTGCTGCCCGCGCTCGGCGCGCAGGCCGAAGCGCACGTTGCCGCCTGGCGCGACGATATCGAGGCGATGCTCGCGGCCGCCGGCAGCCTCGAGGAGTTCCGCGAGCAGCTGTTCGCGCGCTACGCCCACCTGCCGGCCGACGAGCTCGTCGCCGTGATGGCGACAGCGCTGTCCGCGATCCACCTCGCCGGCCGCAGCGAGGTGCAGGATGGCCGCTGAGGCCGCGATCGCGGCAGTGTTCGCGCTGCCGTTCGACGAGCAGATCGCGTTCTTCCGCGACAAGCTCAACCTGCCCACCGAGGCGTGGGACGACATCTGGCAGGCCGCGCACGACCGCGCCTTCGTCGTCGCCGGCGCGATGAAGGCGGACCTGCTGCAAGATCTGCGCGAGGCGGTCGACAAGGCGATCGCCACCGGTACGACACTGGAAACCTTCCGCAAGGACTTCCGCGAGCTCGTCGCGCGGCGCGGCTGGAGCGGCTGGACGGGCGAAGGCACGAAGGCCGGCGAAGCGTGGCGCACGAAGGTCATCTACGAAACGAACCTGCGCACCAGCTACGCCGCCGGCCGCTGGGCGCAACTCACCGCCGCCGACCTGGTCGAGCACCGCCCGTACTGGCGCTACGTCCATAACGACTCGGTGCTTCACCCGCGCCCGTTCCACAAGCGCTGGGGCGACATGCGCCTGACGCTGCCGCACGACCACCCCTTCTGGCAGACGCACTTCCCGCCGAACGGCTGGGGCTGCCGCTGCCGCGTCACGGCCGTCACCGGCCCGAAAAAGGGCGACGCCACCGAGCCGCCCGCCGGCTGGAATGCGCGCGACACCGCCGGCAACATCCCCGGCATCGACAAGGGCTGGGCCTACGCCCCCGGCGCGAGCCTCGGAGAACTGCGCGCAACGGTCGAGCAGAAGCTGCAGAAGCTCGACCCGGCCCTCGGCGCCGCGCTGTGGGCCGACGTCGGGCCGAAGCTCGGAGGCTGACCGTGTCCGACCGCATCACGATTGAGTTCGATAGCGCGCCTGTCCAGGCCGCGCTGAACCGCCTCCTTGACGCCCTCGGCCCCGCCGGCATGGCGCCCGCGATGAAGGAGGTCGGGGAAGTGCTGATGGAATCGACGAAGCAGCGCTTCGCGACCAGCACCGCGCCCGACGGCACGCGCTGGGCGCCTAACGCGCAGGCGACGTTCGAGAGCTACCTGAACCGCGACGGCAAGAACTTCCGCCAGGACGGCCGACTCGGCGCGAAGGGCGCGGCCCGCGCGATGAACAAGAAGCCGCTGGTCGATACCGGCATCCTCGCCGACACCATCGCCTGGCAGCTCGTCGACGGCGGCGCGGGCGTCGAGGTCGGCACGAACCGGTTCGCCGGCGAATGGGACGGCGGCGCAGCGGTGCATCAGTTCGGGAACAGGAAGGGCACGATCCCGGCGCGGCCGTTCCTCGGGCTGTCTGAGGCGGATGAGGTCGAGGTGCTGGAGATCATCGAGCGGCACTTGCTCGGGGCCCTCGGGGGCTGAAGCGGCGCGACGCGTTTACAGGCCCGTGGCGCGACTTCATGGGGTGAGGTGAGGCGCAGGTACCACCGAGGGGGAGAAAGCCGAAAGTAACGGGGTAGTAACGCCGTTTGTCGGCTGTCATAATCGACGGCATGGATGAGAAAACCCTCCGTGCGCACAAACACCGACCGAAGCGCCTTGTTGCTGCGCCCACCTTTAAGCCTCTGAAGCGGGGGCGACTACCGAAGCCGCTCCACCAGATCGGAGGCCAGCGCTTCTTCTCGACTGAGCTGCTCACCGTCGGGGACGGCTATCAATCGTGCTTCTTGTGGCGTAACGGCGCGCTGCTCGCTGACACCGCTTTTTACGGTTGGCTGTTCGAAGTGCGGGCAAACGGGCTGTATCCGTTGGCAACCCTCCACTATCATCCGAGTCACAAGCCAGTCCATCTGCTAACCCCGTGCAGACAGGAGCGCGACTTCACAAATCGGCAGTTACCCGGCGCCATCGAGTTCAACCTGTCTCACGGTCGACTCGATCCTCGCCTGGAATCCGACCGCCTGCGGCTTGTCAAAACGTTCTGTGAGCGGTGCGGGATATCCTTGGGTCCGGCTGGAGGGCTAGCGCTGTGAGTCCGAAAGAACTGCGGCAAGTAATGTGCGGGGCCTTCGAGGTTTCTGAGGAAGGTGAAGTGCTGCTCGTTCGGACGCCGTTTGGCGTCGACTTCAATGACGACCTTGTGCTGCGTGTGCGCCCTGCTAGTGGCGGATTTCGGATTGATGACAACGGAGATACGCTCCTCGCTCTTGCTCTGAACGGGGCGGCGCCCGATCCGGACCGGGTCCTCGAAGCCGCGGGCGACATCGAGTTCGATGAGGAAGACGGGAGCTTGGTCGCGCAAGTAGGATCTCTCGCCGCTGTGGGCGAAGCAGTTTTCCGTGTTGCCGAGGCCGCTCTCCGAGTTCACGCGGCTTGCCGCCCTCGCGAGCGGATGCCTGCTTCGGACCTCAAGTCACGGGTGGTCGAACTGCTATCTCAAGTGGCTGTGGAAAGCGGCGTTTCCCTACGTCTCGACGAGGTCGTGGAGGAGGCCGGGTCGCTGACGGCGGACGCGGTGCTCGGTGAGCACGACCCGCTGATCGTCATCGCCGCGTCATCGGTCGAGCGGCTCATGGAGGCGGAACTGCTCTTCCTGCGTCGCCAGATCTCGCGTCGGCCTGGCTATGTCTGCGCTGTCGTATCATCCGCGGCGGCAATCGGACGCAAGCATTTCGCCCGCGCAAACTACTACACCGACAAGGCTGTTGAGTTTGACGGCTGGACCGACGCATTTCGCGAGTTTGCGGAGCAGCGGATGGCAGTGCAGACGATGCACTGAGCGGCACTCTCCGAACCCCTTCCCCTCCCTAGCCCCACCCCCCGCCGCCGATCATCGGCGGCATGGCTACCCGCACCGCTTCCCTGACCGTCCTACTGCCCGCCGCCGGCGCTGAGATTCAGCTCCTGCCCGCGGGCGTGTTCCGTTCCGCCGACGGCTCGGGCCGCCCGGCCGGAATCTCCGGCTGGAAGCTCGACGCCCTGACCGCTGCCCGCGTCATCCAGGCTGCGGCCGCGCGCACGACGCCGTTCGTCGTCGACTACGAGCACCAGACCCTGCTAGCCGAAAAGAACGGCCAGCCCGCGCCCGCCGCCGGCTGGTTCCACGGCGCGAACCTCGAATGGCGCGAAGGCCGAGGGCTGTACGCCACCGAGGTCGAATGGACCGAGCGCGCCCGCAACATGATCGGCGACGGCGAGTACCGCTATCTGTCGCCGGTGTTCGCCTTCGACGACAAGACCGGCGAGGTCCAGGCGCTGCGCATGGCCGCGCTGACGAACAACCCGGGGCTCGACGGCATGAGCGCCGTCGCCCTGTCCGCACTTTTCCACCACCCCTCAGAAGAGGAGAACCCCGTGAACGAGATGCTCAAGAAGCTGCTCGCCGCGCTGGGTCTGCCCGAGGACGCGAGCGAGGAGACGGCCGTCAGCGCCGTTGCCGAGCTCAAGTCCAAGGCGGACAAGGCCGGCGAGGCGCAAGCCGAAGTGGCTGCCCTCAAGGCGCAGGCCCCGGCCCCGGCCAAACCCGACCCCGCGAAGTTCGTGCCGATCGAGACGATGCAGCAACTGCAGACGCAGGTCGCGGCGCTCACCGCGCGTATGACCGAAGGCGAAGTCGCCGACGTCGTCGAAGGCGCGCTCGCCGCCGGGAAGCTGCTGCCGGCTCAGAAGACGTGGGCCGAAGAGCTCGGCAAGAACAACCTCGCCGCGCTGAAGGCGTACGTCGAGACCGCGCCGCAGGTAGCCGCATTGAAGGGCATGCAGTCGCAGGGCAAGCAGCCCGGCGGCGCGACGCAATCGAACGGCGATGAAGCGCTCGCGGTGATGAAGGCGCTGGACCTCTCCGCCGACGAATTCGCCAAGGGCAAGCAGGAGTAACCGACGATGGCACTCGCTCAACCTCGCAACACCCCCTCGCGCTCCGGCGAGGTGTTCGGCTTCCCGGTCGCCGCCTCGACGACGATCTACCAGGGCTCGCTGGTCGTACTCGACGCCGGCTATGCCGTGCCCGGCGCGACCGATACCGGCCTCGTCGCCGTCGGCCGCGCCGAAGAGACGGTGACCGCCGTCTCCGCCGGCGACGCCGCCGTGCGCGTGCGCCGCGGCATCTTCAAGTTCGCGAACTCGGCCGACACCGATGCCATCGCCCAGGCCGACGTCGGCGCCGACTGCTACATCGTCGATGACCAGACGGTGGCGAAGACCAGCGGCACGAACACCCGCAGCCGCGCCGGCCAGATCGTCGCCGTCGATGCCGACGGCGTGTGGGTGCAGATCGGCCTCGGCCTGTAACGCTTTTCCCTTTCGGAGCCCTCGCACATGAAACTGCAATCCCGCCTGACCCTCGTGTGGGTCGCCTCGCTGGTCGTCGTCGCGCTCGCGCTCGCGTTCGGCCTCAGCCCCTCCCCCGCAGAGAGCGCCGTGCTCGTCGGCTTCGGCGGCATGCTGGTGACGCCGCAGTCGCTCGCCGCACTCGCCCAGGGCTTCAACGCCGCGTTCCTGCGCGGCTTCGAGTCCGTGCCGTCGACGTATCAGCAGGTCGCGATGGTCATCCCGTCCACGTCCGACGCCGAGAACTACGGCTGGATGAAGGACATCCCGGGCATGCGCGAATGGGTCGGCCAGCGCGTCATCAACAACCTCGAAGCCTCGACCGCGCAGCTCAAGAACAAGACGTGGGAGCACGCGATCGGCGTGAATCGCGACAACATCGAGGACGACAAGCTCGGCATCTACAGCAACCTCTTCGCGATGCAGGGCGAGATCGTCGCGCGTCACCCCGACGACCTGGTGTGGGGCCTACTGCCCGACGGCTTCACCACGAAGGGCTTCGACGGCCAGTACTTCTTCGACGCCGACCACGTCAGCCACGATCGCGACGGCAAGGAGACGAGCTGGAGCAACACCGGCGGCGGCTCGGGCGCCCCGTGGTTCCTGATGGATCTCGGCCGCGCGTACATGAAGCCGCTGATCTTCCAGAACCGCCGCAAGGCCGCCTTCCGCCCGCCGAAGATCGACGACGAGTCGGTGCAGAAAGAAAACACGTACATCTACGCCGCCGACGCGCGCTACAACGCCGGCTTCGGCTTCCACCAGCTCGCGTACGGCGCGAAGGTCGCGCTCGATGCAACCGCGTACGAAGCGGCCCGCGTGAAGCTCGCCGGCCAGTTCCGCCCGGACGGCTCGCCGCTCGGCGTGACCGGCACGCATCTCGTCGTTGGTCCCAGCAACGAGGCGAAGGCGCGCGAGCTCCTCGAAGCCGACCGCAACGCCAGCGGCGCGACGAACGTCTGGCGCGGCACGGCGAAGCTGATCGTGTCGCCCTGGCTGGCGTAAGCCATGAAGGCGAAAGCAACCCAAGCCGGCCGACTTCGCGGGCCGGGCGCAGCCGGGGGCGCGGACCCCGGCACCCCGAATACAACCGCAGCCGAGAAGGCAGACGATGCGGTCGTGTCGACGGACGGGGCGGCGGCTGGCGCTGTCGCCCCCACGTCTCACGATCAGTCCGACGCCCAGCCGCTTATGACCGGGAATCCTCCCCCGGAGGGGGGCGGAGTCGCTGCGCTGGAAGGTGACCTGCTGCCGGGGGCGGAGAAAGTGGCCCCGGACTGGCTTGGCATCGCGGAGGCTGGGGAACGGGCGTCGATCGCCGGCACGGTTGAGCAATTCGCGGGCGAGCCGGGACAGGGCGTCCCGATCGCGTCCTACGTCACCCACCTGCGCGTCACCTCGCGCTCGCCGGACGGCTTCCGCCGCTGCGGTCGGCGGTGGGGGCCGCAAGCGGTCGAGGTTCGATCCGACGAGTTCAGCGACGACGAGATCCTGCAGCTCTTCGCCGAGCCGGAATTGATCGTGCTGGCCGTTACCGGCGGCATGCCGGCAGGCGACGAGTAACGCGATGGCCTACGCCACCGTCACCGACCTGGTCGCGCGTTTCGGCGAGGACGAGCTGATCGACCTCACCGACCGCGACGAGCCGCGGACCGGCGCCGTCGTCGAGGCGGTCGCCCAGGCGGCGATCGCCGACGCGGCCGGCGAGATCGACGCGTACCTCGGCGTGCGCTACGCGCTGCCGGTCGTGCCAGTGCCCGCGCACCTGGTCACCGTCGCCTGTGACGTCGCGCGCTACCGCCTGCACGGGGTGCGCGTGACCGAGGAGGTGCGCACGCGCTACGAGGACGCGCTGCGCTGGCTGAAGGACGTCGCCGCCGGGCGCGCGCTATTGCCAGGCGCCGCGGCCGCGAGCAACGGCACGGCGGGCGCAGCGCTCGCCGAAGTCATTCAACCGGGCCGCAAGGTGTTCGGGGGAGGCTTCGCGTGACGTCGCCGATCGACTTCCTCGGCCTCGAACCGCTGATCCTCGCGCGGCTGAAGGCGACCGTGCCCGCGGCCCGCTCGGTGCTCGCGGCCGAAGATCTCGCGGACGTCGAGGCCCGGAGCCAGACCGCGCCAGCGTTGCACGTAATCTACGGCGGTTACCGCGTCATCGAGGCATCCGAGAACGGCCGCACCGCCTCGACCGAGCAGACGTGGATCGTCGTCGCGGTCGTCAAGGGCGCGAGCCAGCGCGGCGACGGGCCCGCGGTGTTGCGCGCTTCCGCGGCCGAGCTCGTCGGCCCGGTGCTCGCCGCGCTGATGGGCTGGCGCCCCGTCGATCGCATGCGCCCGCTCAAGCTCGCGAACGGCCCGCGCCCAGTGTTTTCCGGCGGGTTCGCCTATTTCCCCCTGACCTTCGCCGCCCAGGTGCCGGTGCAGGTCGAAAAGCTTTGAAGAGGAGCAACACACAATGAGCACTGCACGCGGTTTTCTCGGCGAGGGCGACGTCCTCTTCGACGTCTGGGACGACGACACGCAGTCCTGGTGGAACAGCTGGAAGCCGATGGGCGAATCGTCAAAGTTCGCGATCGGCGCGCAGTCGGAGCTGAAGGAAAAGGAATCGCGCGGCCGCGGCACGCGCGGGCAGATCATCGCGTCGGTCGCGCTGCTGAAGTCGCCCGAGATCGAGGTCGTCCTCGACGAGGTGAACGCGGACAACATCAAGCTCGCGTTCATGGGCACGCAGGCGGCTCTCGTGCAGGGTAGCGGTTCGATCGCCGACCAGGCGATCACCGCGAAGCTCGGCCACTGGATCCCGCTCGGCAAGCGCAACTTCGCGACAGAGGCTTTCACGGTCAAGAGCAGCGACGGCGTCACGACCTACACGAACGGCACCGACTACGAGGTCAATTACCGCCTCGGCATGGTCCGTCCGCTCGCCGGCGGCCAGATCGCCGACGCGGCGAGCCTGAAAGTCTCCGGCGCCTACAACGCGGTGTCGGGCTCGACGGTTAAGGGCGCGACGAAGGCGCAGCTGCGCTGCCGGCTGCTGCTCGACGGGCGCAACCTCGTCGACGGCTCGGACGCCGAGTGCGAAGTCTTCGAGGCGGTGCTCGCGCCCGAAGGCGAGTTCGACTTCAAGGCCGAGGACTTCGGCCAGATCACGCTGAAGGGCAAGACCGTGACGCCGACCGGCAAGACGAGCCCGTTCGAAGTGCGCTTCCCCGAGCTGACCTGACGCCAGACGCCAGATCAAAGCCCGCCGCCGGCGGGCTTGAGTCTGTCGCCTGATCACCCCGCCTGAATCCACCCGGCCCCGGAAGGACTTCCCCTGCCGGGGCTTTCGCGCGCGCGCGAACATGGGCCGGTCCCCACCCGACCGCGCGCCATGGCAGACCTCGTCGCAAAACTCCGTCTGATCGCAGAAACCTCCGGCAAGGAGGGGGTTGCGGCGCTCGCGTCCGAACTGGAAAAGCTTGCGACCGAAGGCGGCGATGCGGCCCCGAAGTTCGAGGCGCTGGCGCAGGAAATCCGCCGCCTGGATCGGCAGCAAGTTCGCATCGACGGACTGCAGGCCGCGATCGACTCTGCCAAAGCCGCATATGCGGCCGTCCGGGATGCTCGCCGCGAGGTCGAAGTGCTCGACAAGGCGCTCGGCGATGCCCGGGGCGCGGGAGCCAACCGCGAAGCGATGCGGTTGCTCGAAAAGGAGCTCGGCGCAGCGAACCGCCAGCTTAATGCGGCGGAAAAGGCGTGGGATCGCAACAAGAGTGCTCTGGGCTCTGCCAGGGCTGCTGCCGCCGAGCTGGGCGTCGACGTCAAAAATCTCGGCGAGGCACAGCAAAAGCTCGTCTCGGATCTTGATGCGGCAAAAGACGCAATCGGCGCTCAAACCGAATCCCTGAGGAAAGCCCGCGAAGCCGAGGAGGAGCGCGCGCGGGAGCTACGTGAACACGCGGCAGAAGAGCAGCGCCTGGCGAACATCGTTGCCGCGACCAAGGCCAAGATGGCGCAGGCAGCGCAAGAGCAGCTCGCGGCCGAAAAACGCGGCTATGCCGAAGCGGAAGTCGCCGCGAAGCGCTACGACGCGCAGACCCGTGCAATCGCGGCCGGCGTCAGCAACGCGTTTTCGAGTATCGGCATCCGCTCGTCTGATGCGATCGAGGCCGAAATCCTCGGCATCCAGCAGGCGCTGCAACGCCTTGCGGGCGATGCCAAAGTCTCCGGCACCGAGTTCGACCGCGCCTTCGCACGCGCACAGGTTCGGATCGACGCGCTCAAGCGCGAGATGTCCGGCGCCGTCGATCCCTTCACGCAATCGGTCGGCCGCGCGAGCGCCAACATTGACGGTCTTACAACGAAGCTGCGCCCGCTCGCCGGTGCGATTGCCGCCGCGTTCTCGCTCGACCAGGGCGTGCGCGCGCTGATCGATGCGAACGTTCAGACTGAGCGTCTGAGCCGTGCGCTCGGCACCATCGCCACGCCCGCGCTGTCGGCGCGCGAACAGCTGGGGTGGTTGCGCGAGCTCGCCGACCGCAACGGCGTCGCGTTCGAGCGCATGGCCCAAGGCTTCACGTCGTTCGCCGCCTCGACCCGCGGCTCGGCGCTCGAAGGGCAGAAGACGCGCGACGTGTTCGACGCCGTCGTGACGTCGATGGGGCGCATGGGCCGCAGCTCCGCCCAGGTCGAACTGGCGCTGCAGGCCCTGTCGCAGATGGCGAGCAAGGGCGTCATCAGCATGGAGGAGCTGCGCGGCCAGCTCGCCGAGGCGATGCCTGGCGCGCTGCAGGCGCTCGCCAATGGCCTCGGGCTGACAAACGAACAGCTCATCAAGATGGTCAGCGAGGGCCGGCTCCTCGCCGAGGATGCGCTGCCGGCGCTGCAGCGCGAGCTGCAAAAGACGCTCGTCGTCACCGGGCCGGAGAAAGTGTCCGGGATGGAAGCCGGCTGGAACCGGCTGACCAACGCGATCACCCGCGCACTCGACGCCGGCCAGGACAAGCGCGACCGCACCGGCGGCTTCCTGTCATGGCTCGCCGACGAGGTGGACGGACTGGGCGACCGGGCCGGATCCCTCGAAGCGTCGTGGGGCGGGCTTATGCGCGCCCTGGATACCGGCGACTGGGGCGCTTACACGGCCGCGGTCGACGCGCATGCCGCAGCGGTTGCCGCGGCAAACGACAAGTCCGCGATTGCCGCCGAACAGCAGCGCATGCTCGGCGCCGCGGCGGCGCAGGCCGGCACGCAGGCGCAGCAAGCCGAATCCGCGTGGGTCGCGATCAATAACGCGTACGGACAGGCGGCCGCCGGCGCGGAGCGATACACGGCGCTATCGGTCAAGGCGGCCGAGGCGAAACGCCTCGAAGGCGCCGCGGCCGTCCAGAACGCCGAGCTCACCGGCAACGAGATCGCAGTCCTCGAGGCGCGCGCGACTGCGGCGAACAACAACCTCGTCGCTGCGCAACAGGTCGCCGAAGCGCGCGCGGCCGAAGTCTCGGTCATCGAAAGCCAAATCGTCGCACTGCAGACCGAAGCCGCGCAGACCGGCGGGCTCACGGCCGCCAAGCAGACGCAGATCGAAACCCTGCAGAAGCTCGTTACCGAAAAGGACGCCGAAGCGCAAAAGGCGCGCGAAGTCGCAAACGTCCTCGACGCGGAAGCCGAGGCGGCGAACCGTGCCGCGTTTAGCGTCGAATCGGCGTTCAAGCGCATGGGCATCGCTAGCAGCGAGTCGCTGAAACAGGCCGCTGACGCCGCGCGCCGCGACTTCGACATCATCAGGAACAGTGGTAACGCCACCGCGCAGGATCTCACCAACGCCTTCCGCATCGTTGCTGAACGCGCGGTGGCCGCGAACGGCGGGATCGCGTCGGAGGCGCTGAAGGCAGAAGCCGCGATGTACGGGTTGCGCGTCGAGGCTGACAACACCGGTAAGGCCGTCGTCACGTCGATGCGCGAAGCCGCCCGCGCGACCGCCGCCCTCGGCGCCGCCGCCGACGAGACCGCCTCGCGGTTCGCCCACATCGGCGAAGCAGCGGAAGAGGCCGCGCAGGCCGCGGGGGCAGCGACTGCCAGCGCGTCGTCGACAGGCAGCGGAGGCGGTTCGTCCGGCGGCGGATCGTACCGCCGCATGGACTGGGGCCAGGAAGCCACCCTCTCCCGCGCCGAGCGCCTCGGCGGACTCGAACTGCGCAAGCAGATCGAGCGCGAGTGGGCCGGCCTCCGCAATGGCCAAGCCGTTCCGTACAAAGAATTCATGAAGGCGATGAGCCGCACCATCGGGCAGCTCGACAAGCTCCAGATCCAGCAAGAGCGCGAGTCGAAGCGGTTCGCTGCCAACGAGCCCCGCACCGTCGGTCCGGTCCCGCAGGACCCGCCCCGCACCGAAACCTTCCGCGTCGAGATCGGCACCGGCGCCGGCCGCCTGACGACCATCAACACCGCCTCGCGCGCTGACGCCGAAGCGCTCACGCGCCTGCTCCAGCAACTCGAAGCCGACATGTCGAGGGCCTCATGAGCATCACCCTGACCGTCGGCACGACCGTCCTCGCGCTCGATCCGGATCTCCTTTGGGAAGACGAATTCGCCTGGGCCGCGACCGAGCAGACGATGACGCGCGGCCTCACCGGCAAGCCGATCATCCAGTACGCCCTGCGCCAAGCCGGCCGCCCGATCACGCTCCGCAACGAAGACGACCGCTCCGCCTGGATGACCCGCGCCGACATGGCGCAACTGCAGACCTGGGCCGACACCCCGGGCCAGCGCATAACGCTCGCCCTGCGCGGTGCCTCGCACCTGGTCGTCTTCCGTCACCACGACGGCGGCCCCTTCGAAGCCCGCCCGCTCGTCCACTACGCCGACCCGCTGCCCGCCGACTGGGTGCTGGCGACGCTCCGATTTGTCACCGTTACCGAGTAACGCATGCCCATCCTTTCCGAAAACATCCAGTTCCGCGCCTCGCAGGTGATGGACGACGTGCAAGAGGGCGGCGGTCGCGCGACCGCGACGGTCATCGTCGACGGCGCGAGCAACGAGATCTTCCCCGACATTTCCGAGGCCGACCGCGCCGGCGGCCGGGTGCGCCTGCGGAAGCTCTTCCTGTCCGTGGATACGCCCGACACCGACCAGCTCCTCGGCGCCAACATCGTTATCGCGAAACCGCCCGCCGATCCCAACGTCTCCGTCAGCCTCTTCAGCACCGGCGACTACTTCGATCGCCGATCGGACGCCGCGAACCGCGTCGAGGCCTATCTCTTCGCCGGCCCCGAGTGGTCGGGTTACCTCCTCGAAAACCATATCGCCGGCCAGCGCAGCATCCAGATCTTCCAGCGCCCGGGCACGGAGCTGCCGCCGATCGGCCGCACACTGTGCCTCGTCCAGGACGAGGCGCTCCCCGCCGAAAAGCGCCAGTACGTGCGCATCATCAACGTCTCGTCTGTGGAGCAGACGTTTTCGTACAGTGCCGGCGGCAATGTCGTGGATTACCCCGCCTTGGTCGTCACCGCCGAGCTCTCCGACGCGCTGCGCCAGGACATGGCCGGCTCGCCGCCGAACCGGCTCTACACCCGCGCGAGCAGCGGCACGAAGATCCGCGACACCACGGTCGCCGACGCCGCGCGTTATTACGGCGCCGCGAAACTGACGGCCGCCGCAAATATCGGCGACCTCTCTGCGCGGCTCGACAGCGTATTCACCCGCCTCGTGCCGAGCGCGCAGACCGAAGTCCCGCTCGTCGATCTGCCGATGGCAGGCGACCGTATCCCGATGATGCCCGCGGCCGCCGGCCCGATCAGCTACAGCACGGACGGTGCAATCGCGGCGGGGGGCCGTTTCGTGCTGCGCTCGGGTTGCTTCCCCGGCTCGCTCTCGCTCGCGCTCGGCGGCTACACGCTGACCGACGACGGCGCCGGCGTCGTGCGCTCGGGCAGCACCGAGGTGGGGACGATCAACTACGCCACCGGCGAGATCGCGCTCGGCGCCGCCGCACCCACGGCATCCGGCACCGCGAACGTCACCTACCGGCCTGCCGCCGCGGCCCCACAGCAGGCACACACAAAGCAGGTCGCCGTCACCCCGGAAAACCGCTCGTACGTTTGGGTCGTCCCGCTCTTGCCGCTGCCCGCGCCCGGTTCGGTCGAGTTCAGCTACATGGCGCAGGGCCGCTGGTACACGCTGCGCGACAACGGCGCGGGCCAGCTCACCGGCTCGGAGTCGAGCTACGGCTCCGGCACCGTCAGCTACGTGACCGGCACGCTCAACATCACCGTCGGCGCGCTGCCCGACGCCGGCACCGCGATCCTGATGTCGTGGGCGTCGCCCGCGCACTACGCTGTCCGAGCGGGCGAGACCGGCGACGCCGCCACGGCGCTGCGCCTCGACTACACCCTCGCACATGCGCCCGTCGTGCCGGGGTCGCTGACGATCACCTATCCCGTCGGCGGCACGCCGCGCACCGCGACCGACGCCGCCGCCAACGGCACCATCACCGGCACTGGTGTTTCGGGCACGATCAACTACGCGACCGGCGCGATTCAACTCGAATTCACCGCGCCGCCCGACCGCGCCGCGAACTTGTCCAACGCCTACACCTGGCGCAACGGAGCGGACCTGCTCGCCGCGGGCAGCCCGACGATCTCAGGCGGGCAATTCACGGTGCCGGGAACCGCTCCGTTTCGCAACGCGGGCCGCTTCACGCTGCTCGCCCAGGCGCCGGCCGTCGCCGGCGTCGCCACGCTGACGCTGTCCGCCGACATCACCGCCGACGGTGCAGTCGTTATCGCGGCGGGCGCGGCCGGCGTCGTGGCTTGGGCGGCGCAGACGATCGGCACGTTCGCCGCCGCGACCGGCGTCGTGACCCTCGTCTCGGGCGTCGCCGTCACCTGGAAATACTGGGAGCCGGGCACGATCGACCACAGCGTGCCGCCCGCCTGGAAGAGCGGGGGCGCGACGGTATCGGTCCTCTCCGTCGGCGCCCTCTCGGTCGAGCGCGACACCGCCGCGTACGACCCGCAAGCCGTGACTGCCGAGACCGTCGCCCCGGGGACTGTCGGCCTGGTGCTCGACCTGACGACGACCGTTGCGGATGCCGTCGTACCCGGCTCGGTCGTGCTGTCTGCCGCGGGTGCGATCTACGTCGACCGCTCCGGCACCCTCTATGCCAACCCCGACAGCGCAACCGGCGCAGCGACTGCCAGCGGCAGCATCGACTACACGACCGGCCGAGCGACCCTCACGTACTGGGCCGACGACACGCCCGCCGCCGTCTCCGTCCTCGCCTGCCTCACGCGCTACGGGCAATGGACCGCCATCGCCGCGACCTTCCGAGCGGCTTCCGCCCCCTTGCGCCCGGCCTCGCTCTACGTTGCCGCCACCAGCGCCGACGGCGACACGCTCACCGGCACCAGCGACGGTAACGGCGTCGTCAGTGGCACCGGCGTCGGCGGCACCGTCAATTACGAGTACGGCATCGTCACGCTGACCTTCGCCGAGCCCGTCGACCCGGGCACGATCCGCTACAACGCCGTCGCCTACAGCTATCTGCCGCTCGACGCGACGCTGCTCGGCCTCGACCCCGTGCGCCTGCCGTCCGACGGCCGCGTGCCGATCTTCCGCCCCGGCGAATTCGCCGTCTTCGGGCGCGACATCTCCCTCGCGCCGCAGACGGTGACCGCCGCGCAGGTGATCGACCTCGGCGCCGAGCGCCTGTCGCGCGTGCGGATCGTCGGCGCGGATGGCCTCGGCATCGGCACCGGCTGGAGCGTCGATCTCGACGCCGGCGTCGTCACCATCATTGACCCCACCGGCTGGCCGCAGCCCGTGACGATCACCGGCCGCGTCGAGGACATGGTCCGCGTCTCCGACGTGCAGATCTCCGGCGACGTGACCTTCACCCGCCCGCTCACGCACCTGTTCCCGGTCGGCTCGACGGTTTCGTCGGCGCTGATGCTGGGCGACCAGCGCGCCCGCGTGTCGCACATCTTCGATCAGCTGACTTGGGACGGGACGTGGTCCGACAGCATCAAAGGCAGCGCTGCGACCGCGAGCTACGACGACGCGCAGTACCCGCCGGTCGTGACCAACGCCGGGGCAATTACCGAGCGCTGGGTTATCCGCTGGACCAACACCACCAGCATCGAAGTCATCGGCGAGCACGTCGGCGTCATCTACACCGGCCCGACATCGAGCGACGTCGCGCCGATGAATCCCGCGGCTGGGGCTCCGTACTTCCGCCTCAGCGCACTCGGCTTCGGCATCGGCTGGGGCGCGGGCAACGTCATCCGCCTCAACACCGTCGGCGCCCAACCGCCCATCTGGGCCGTGCTCACCGTGCAGCAGGGCGCCACCACCGTGATCGACGACGCGTGGGAGCTGCTCGCGCGCGGCGACGTCGATCGCCCGTAACTCCAGGAGTCCCCCATGCCGCTATCGACCTCGGTCAAATGGTTTCACAGCAACATGCCCGGTGCGCCCGTGCTCAACGCGAGCGCGGGCAGTCTTGTAGGCGTTCTCGATGCGTGCCTCATCAACGGTTGGGGGCTTGTCTCCGCCTCGTCGCTCGTAGTGGCCGATGGGGTCGCCACGATGACGTTCGCGACCGGGCACAGTTTCACTGCGCATACGGTCGCATTGGTAGACGGCGCGACGCCCGCCGAGCTCAATGGAGAAAAGCGGGTGCTCTCCATTACCGCCAACGCCATCACCTTCGAGGCGCCCGGCGTGCTGAATGGGGCCGCGACCGGCGCCATCACCGCGAAGCTCGCGCCGGCGGGATGGGGCATCGCGTTCCAGGACACCAATCGACGCGCGTACCGAGCCGCGCTGGGCAATCGGCATTACCTTCAGGTCGACGACACCAATACGGTGACCGGGTGGAACACCGGCAGTAATGCCGCGGCAACGAAAATCCGCGCCTGCGAGGGCATGACGGGCATCGCGACAGTCGAGAACGTGTTTCTCGATTCTTGGTGGCTCAAGTACGACTCGACGGCTGGCACCGCCGCCCGGCCCTGGTTCATCGTTGCTGACGATCGGCTGGTGTACGTCATCACTTCTCCGATCGGCTCCGATCCGTCGCGTGGGAGCGCGGGGTGTTTTGGCGAGACGGTCACTTTTAAGCCGGGCGATGCCTATCACACGATCGCCGTTGGAGGCGACTTCAGCGGGTCGACATCATCGCCGTCTACCGCGACGCAGCTCTCGTTCATGCGCTATGCGCTCCTCGGCGCGCTATGGTCCTCAGGTCATAAAGCGCTTGCGCGCCCCTATCATCAGATCCTATCGCAGGCACCTGTGACGATGTTTGGGAGTGGCTTGTCCGACAGGCTCGGTTTCGGCGGGGCCGCATACCCAAACGCTGCCGACAATGCACTGGTGGTGTCAGATGTATGGCTGCTGGAATCTGGCTCCATCCGCGGGCTCATGCCCGGGCTCCTGCAGCTCCTGCATACCCGGCCGATTTCCGATTTTCAGCTGATCGACGCCGGCGCAGTGCGCCCCGGAAGAAGATTGGTCGGCATGTCTGCACTGACATACACAAGCGGGGCTAACACCCTGCAATCGGGACAGGCGCTCTTCGACGTCACGGGGCCGTGGCGATGAACCACACAGACACGCGCATCGTCTCCTCCCTGTTGCGCGATGGGCCTGCGCCGTCGGTCGGCCCCGCGACCACGCGCCTGCTCTACGGGCGCCCCCCGAGCCTCCCGCCCGGCCCCGGGCGGGTAGCCGGAACAGTCCAAAAGACCGGATCACCGAATTCTCCCGTCGCTCGCCGCGTGCGTTTGACGCTGAACGACGCCCTCGACAACGCCGCGCCGGCCGCGCTCGAAACGTGGAGCGACCCGATAACCGGTGAGTACGAATTCATCGGACTCGCGCTCGGCGTCGCGTTTGCCGTCTGTTCGTTCGACCACACCGGCGAGCACAACGCCGTGATCGCCGCGCCGATCTACGCCGAGCCGATGCCATGACGGTCGAGATCTCCGCAGCGCTCGCCGCCGGGCGCCTCAACGGCACGGCCGCCGTGCTGAATGCCGTCGCCCCAGGCGCCTCCGTCCTGTTCTACGCCGCGACCGCGACCTCGGCTTTCGGCGAGACCCCGGCCGAGCCGCACCTCGTCGCCGTCCCGCTTACAAACCCGCTCGGCACCGTCGGCGACCCCGCGCCGGATCTCGGTATTACGCCCGCGCCGCTCGCCGTCCTCACGCTCATCGTCGAGCCTGCGCCTGAGGGGCAGGTATCGACGACCGGCACGATCGCGTGGGCGCGGATTCTCGACGGCGCCGGCGCCGAGCACATCCGCTGTCCGGTGGGGGCAGAGGGGTCCGGCGCGCCGATCGAGGTCGAAGCACTCGCGGTGTACGCCGGCGGGTACGTGCGCATCGTCAGCGGCGTGTTCTACTGATGAGCGACGCGCCGACGCCCGATCTGCTGTTCGCCGACCCGCCTCCGGCGGGCGGTGATTTGCTGTTCGGCGCGTCGTCGGCGCCATCCCCGTCGGTCGTCCGCGCAACGCTCGCCGTCGGGCTGCCGCTGCTGCAGCTCGCCGTGAGCGTTGCGCGGGTGCGCCGCATCTCCCTGGCGTTGTCGCTCCCCGCGCTGCAAATGCGGGCGGCCGCACAATGGGATAGCCGCACCGAGCGCCCGCTCGCCCACAACCTCGCGGCGCCGCACCAGCAAGCTGAGCGCTCGCCGGCCCCCGCATTGCGAGCGCCACACGACCAGGCCGCGCCGCTCGCCGTCGGCGCAGCCGTTCGGCATGAGGACGGCGCCCCGGCCGGGGAGCAGGCGGCGCTGCACCATCGCGACGCCGGACATACTCGCACCGCGGCAACGTCCCGTCATGCTGACGGCAGCGCAGTCCGCGCGCACCGCGCCGCCCCGCACCAGGACTCGATCCACGCCCGCCGCCAAATCCTCGCGCGCCATCGAGAGGCGGCCGGCCTGCGCGTCCGCCGCTCCGCGCAACATGAAGACGCGCTGCGCCTGCGCCGCAGCGGCACGAGCCGCTTCACCGCTGCCCGGTCGAGCGGCCTGTGGCAACACGCCGCCCACGGCCCTGCGCTCCCCGCCGGCCGCTGGCTCGCGCCCGAGCATCAAGACGCCCGCCGTCCGCCCCCGGGGCGTTACGTCCTCGTCCCCCCCGTCACCCCGCCCCCGCAGCCGTTCGAGGTCGCGCCGGATCTGCTCTTCTGCCAGCCGTTCCCGACCAGCGCCGATTTGCTGTTCGGGTGGGTATGCGGCGACACCCCCGCCGGCACCGTTGTCATCCCCATCCGTGAGGTCTATCTCGTGATCAACAGTTTCGCGCTCGTCCGCGCCGACACCGGCGAGCCCGTCGAGGTCGAGACTTTCTCCGCCTCGCTCGACGTCGATAGCTGGTGCTGGGGCTGGTCTGCGAACCTGCCGGCGTCGCTGATGCCGCTCGTCCGCTCGCCCGCGCTCGGCGAGCACGTCGAGTTGATCGCGACCCTCAACGGCACGCCGCTGCGCCTCGTCGTCGAGCGCATGGCGCGCGACCGCCGCTTCGGTGCATCCATGCTGCGGATCTCCGGCCGCAGCCGCGCCGCCTGGCTCGCCGACCCGCACGCCCCGATCGCTACCCGTTACAACACAGCAGCCTATACCGCGCAGCAGCTCCTCGCCGACGCGCTCACGGTCAATGGGGTGTCGATCGGCTGGTCGCTCGACTGGCGCATCGCCGACTGGCTCGTGCCTGCAGGCGCATGGAGCCACACCGGCACCTACATGGACGCCGCGACCCGCCTCGCCGAGGCCGGCGGCGGCTACGTGCAGGCGCACGACAGCGATCAGACGCTGATCGTCCTGCCGCGTTACCCGGCTGCGCCGTGGAACTGGGCGGCGCAGACGCCCGACATCGACCTCCCCGAGGATGTCTGCGAAGTCGAAGGCATCGAGTGGCAGGACAAGCCCGCGTACAACGCCGTGTGGGTCACCGGCGGCGAGTCCGGCCGCCGCGACCGCATCCGCCGCGCCGGCACAGCCGCCGACCGCACTGCGCCGACCCTCGTCGACCCGCTCGCCACGGCCCCCGAAATGACCCGCGCTCGCGGCCTTGCGGTGCTGGCCGACACCGGCCGCCAGGCCCACATCAGCCTGCGCCTACCCGTGCTCCCCGAGACCGGCATCATCCGCCCCGGCAAGCTCGTGCGCTACACCGAAGGCGGCAACACGCACCTCGGCCTCACCCGCGCCGTGCAGCTCGAGCAGCGCTTCCCCGACCTCTGGCAGACGATCAAGGTGGAAACCCATGAGCTGGAACCCATATAAGCGCCTCCTCGCCCTCGTCGCCGGCGCCCCCCTCGACGCCGGCCAGGTGACCGCCGTGACGACCGACGGCGTCACCGTGCAGCTCGTCGACGGCGCAACGATCCACGCCCGCGGCGAGGCAGCGGTGGGCGAGCATGTGTATGTGCGGGGCGGGGTGATCGAGGGGCCCGCGCCGGCGCTGGTGGGCGTGGATCAGGAGGTGTGAGGCGCGCGAGACGCCCAAAAGCAAAGAGACCGCCGCGGCGGTCTCTTTTACTCCTAGAGGAAAGCTAGGAAATCGATCTCGTGTTTAGATGCGGCAGTTAGCCGGGACGAGGCCATTTCGAGCAGCATCGTCGACCGCGCATGCCCACTCAATGTTGCCCGTAGGCACCGGATCAGCATTCAGCGCGCTGCCCCCAACCGTCGGCGTTAGAGTGATGTCGTTGCCGCTCATTGCGCCCGTTGCCGCGGCGTAGGTAATCGTGATTACCCCCGTGCCGTCTTCGATCGCGATGGTGGTAACGTTGTCAGTCGAGCCGCTCCACGTCCATCCGGACGTGGCTGCAGTCACGGCGCCTTGGCTGACGAATGTTTCTGCAACCGCTGCCTTGGCTGCCGAAGCGAGCCCCAACCCTTCAGTAACTCGCGCCCGGACCGTGTAATCCTGATAAGCCGGCAGCGCGACCGCCGCCAGAATGCCGATGATCGCGACGACGATCATCAGTTCGATCAGCGTAAAGCCTTGTTGAACCTTTTTCATGATGTTCCCCTTTCGAGATGTGCCACGGAAAACCCGCTTGGCAAGGGCATCGCAAGGGGCGTGCCAGGGCCGAGGCGTCCTATTTTCTGGGCCAGGTGGCATTTAAGGGTGTGACAGAGCGGAGCGGTGGCACACCCACCCGTGCCAAAGGTGCCGCCTGTCGCACCCCCCTGTGTCACAAACGCAGTTGCACGGCGGCCGCGCGCAGCCGCTCCCCGCGTTTCGCGCGAGGGGATAAACTATATTCTCCTCAGCCAGCCCGACCGAGCGCACATGCACTACATCTCCATCAACACGGCCGCGTCCCTCTCTGGACTCAGTAAGCGCACATTGTGGAGGCGGGTAGCGGACGGGCACCTTCGGGCGATCTCGACCGGTTCGGGTGAGCGGACGGGCATCGCGCTCGACGATGCAACCGCACTGTCCCGGCTGCGTCTCGCTGCCGAGGACGGCGAACTGATCGTCGCCGCCGATGCAGGCGACCCGGACGCACAATGCGACCTCGCGCTGATGTTTCTCGCACAGGACTACGCCGAATCCGCGCTGCCGTGGCTCGAAGCCGCTGCCCGCCAGTACCACGCCGAAGCGATGCACTGGCTCGGCCGCTGCTATATCGCCGGCAAGGGAGTGCCCGCCGACGAGAAGCTCGGCGCCGACTGGATCTCGAAGACGGCCAGCCGCGGGCACAGCACGGCCTCGCACATGGTTCGGTATCTCGAATCCTCCGACCGTCCCCGCGAGCCCGCTGCTGTCGAAGCCGCGCTCGACGCGATCGAACGAAAAATTGTGCTTGCCGTCCTCGACGAGACCGCCTACTCGAGTCCGAGGTAAGAAGGGGAACCGTCGCCGCTGGCTCTTAAAAATAGGGCGAGGGCGGGCATCTTTCTTGAGACCCCTAAAGGCGCCACGGCGGGCCTCTCATCCGGGCGAATGTCCCAGCCGGAAAATCCCGTCCCGCAACGAGTAATGTCCCGTGCCAAAAGCCGCGCAAATCAGTGACAAAGCGCGCGCGGCGTTACAGGCACGACCCCACTTTAGTCCATTTGTTGCCGGATTTCCGGCAACAAAAAACCCGCCGGAGCGGGTTAAGTATTTGATTCTTTTGGAGGCGCGAACCGGAATCGAACCGATGTACACGGCTTTGCAGGCCGCTGCATAACCACTCTGCCATCGCGCCACGCTGCTAGTCTGACTTCCCGATGCGCCTCGATCGGGCGAAGCATCCGAACGGGTGCTTCGAGAAATTCTGGAGCGGGAAACGAGTCTCGAACTCGCGACCTCAACCTTGGCAAGGTTGCGCTCTACCAACTGAGCTATTCCCGCTGAAAGACCGCCATTATAGTTTGCGATCAGAAGCTGTCAAGTGTTCTTGCCCCGCACTTTTCGATCATGTTGCACGAGATGCGGCATCGCCCGGTGGAGGTAATATCCCATCGACCATAGCGTCAACGCTGCCGCAATGTAGATCAGGATCTCGCCGACGACGCGCAGATTCACCGACAAGAGCGGCGCATCGTAGAGCAGCAGCGGGATTGCCGTCATCTGCGCGGCGGTCTTCATTTTGCCTACGAAGGCGACGGCGACGCCCGCCGACTCGCCGACGCGCGCCATCCACTCGCGCAGCGCTGAAATCGTGATCTCGCGTCCGATGATGACCACCGCGATGATCGAGTCGACCCGGGAGAGTTGCACGAGCAGGATCAGCGCGGCCGCGACCATCAATTTGTCGGCGACCGGGTCGAGAAAGGCACCGAACGCGGAAGTCTGGTTCAGCGCGCGCGCGAGGTAGCCGTCGAACCAGTCGGTGACGGCCGCGACGATGAAGATCAGCGTTGCCGCAAGATTTTTCCCATCGACGTCAAGCCAGCGATCCGGAAAGTAAAAGACGCCGACGAACAGCGGAATCAGCGCAATGCGCGCCCATGTCAGCGAGTTTGGAACGTTGAATAACATTGAATAGGGCCGAGAGGGCCATCGGGAGCGCGTCAATGCAGGGCATTGTATATCGCTTCGGCAATCTTTCGGCTCACCCCCCCGACACGGCACAGGTCTTCGACCGTCGCGGTGCGCACCCCGTCGAGTCCGCCGAAGCTGGCCAGGAGGTTCCTCCGCCGGGTAGGTCCGACGCCCGGAATGTCCTCGAGGCGGGAGCCGATTCGCGTCTTCGCCCGCTTGGCACGATGCCCGGTGATGGCAAACCGGTGCGCCTCGTCCCGGATCTCCTGGATCAAATGCAGCGCCGGGTGGTCGGTGGAGAGGTTCAACGCGCGCCCGTCGGGAAAGATCAGCGTCTCGAGACCAGGTTTGCGCTCTTCGCCCTTCGCCACGCCCACCATCGCGATAGACTCGAGCCCGACGTCGGCGAGCACCGCGCGCGCAGAGCTGACCTGCCCTTTTCCGCCGTCGATCAGGATCAGGTCGGGCGACACGCCCTCGCCGGCCGCGACTTTCCCGTAGCGGCGTTCGAGCACTTGCCGCATCGCCGCGAAATCGTCGCCGGGCGTGATTCCGGTGATGTTGTAGCGCCGATACTCGGAATTCTTCATCGCGCCGTCGACACACACGACGCACGACGCCACCGTCGCCTCGCCCATCGTGTGGCTGATGTCGAAACACTCGATGCGCGCCGGGGCTTCGGGCAGGTCGAGTGATTCGCGAAGGGACTCGAGCCGAAGTTGGGCGCGCCCCGTGTCGTGCTTGCGCGCGAGAATCGCGAGGCGCGCATTGTTCTCGGCCATCTCCATCCACGCTTTCTCGGCCTGGAAACGCGGCGCGAGCGGCGAACAGGGCTTGTCCGTGATTTCGGTCATCAGCGTCCGGACCGCGGCGAGCGGGACGTTCACGAGCAAGCGCGCCGGCAACGGCTGATCGCGGTAATGCTGCTCGATGAACGCGAGCGCCCCGTCGAGCGCACCGATCCCGGCTGCGCCGCTCGGAAACTGCGGACGGTCACCCAAGTGGCGACCGCCTCGCACCATCGCGAGGTTCACGCAAACGACGCCACTCTCCTCGACCGCCGCGACGATATCCACGTCCTCGTCCTTGCGGCTGTCGACGAACTGGCGCTGCAGCACCGCCTGCAGCACCCGGACCTGATCACGGCACGCGGCCGCCTCCTCGAATGCGAGGCGCTCCGCAGCCGCGTTCATGCGGGCCGTCAGGTCGTCGATGACCTCCGAGGCGCGCCCGTCGAGAAAGCGGGCCGCCAGCGTCACATCCGCGGCGTACGCGGTCTCGTCGATCAACCCGACACAGGGCGCGGTGCAACGTTTGATCTGGTACAGAAGACAAGGGCGCGACCGATTCTGGAACACCGAATTTTCACAGGTGCGCAGGCGAAACGTCTTCTGCAGCAGGTGGATGCTTTCGCGCACGGCCCACGCGTTCGGAAACGGGCCAAAGTAGCGCGCCCCCTTCGCGAACGCGCCGCGATGGTAGGCGAGACGCGGAAACTCATCCGCTGACAATTCGATGTAAGGGTACGACTTGTCGTCGCGGAACAGGATGTTGTAACGCGGCGCGAGGCTCTTGATGAGGTTGTTTTCGAGCAGCAGCGCCTCGGCCTCGGAGCGCGTCGGCGTGATGTCGACGCGCTGGATCTGCGCGACCATCATGGCGATTCGGGGGCTCGGCTGTGTGCGCTGGAAATAGCTCGACACGCGCCGCTTCAGGTTTTTCGCCTTGCCGACGTAGAGCACCCGCTCCTCGGCGCCGATCATTCGATAGACGCCGGGATCCTCCGGGACATTGCGGAGAAAGGTCTTGGCGTCGAACGCGCTGCCCGAGCCACTCATCGAAACCCACCCATCCGCGTTACGCCGCCCTCTCGACGATCCCGGACACGACGGCCCGTGCCTGCTGGTAGATGGGATGCTGCTCGAGCGTGGCCACATCGGCGCATCGGGGCCGCGAGCGGAGCGCTTCGATACGTGCCCGGCTTTCCGCGCCGATCTGCGGATTCCAGCGGTCGAGCAAATCGGCGGCGAGATCGGGGCGATTGCACACCAGCACCATGTCGCAACCCGCCGTATAAGCGGCGCTCGCGCGCGCAAGAATGTCGCCGGCGACGGCGGCGCCCTCCATCGTGAGATCGTCGCTGAAAATCACGCCTTGGAACCCGACACGCGTACGAAGAACATCCTGCAGCCAGAACGACGAGAAACCTGCCGGGTTCGCGTCGACCCGCCGGTAGATCACGTGCGCCGGCATCACGCCGGACAACCGGCTCCCGAGGCGATCGCGGTACGGCGCGATGTCATCGGCCCAGATCGCATTGAAGTCGCGTTCGTCCACCGGAATCTCGACATGCGAATCCGCTTCCGCGAAGCCGTGACCCGGAAAATGCTTCCCGACACAGCCCATTCCCGCCTCGGTCATGCCCGACACGAGCGACTGCGCGAGCGCCCCGACGACCTGCGGGTCCCGATGGAACGCGCGGTCGCCGACGACGCGGCTGCAACCGTAATCGAGATCGAGCACCGGCGTGAAGCTGAGGTCGACGCCGTGGGCGAGCAACTCGGCGGCAAGGACGTAGCCGGCCGACCGGGAGGATTCCAGCGCGACGACGTGGTCCTGCTCCCACAGGCGACCGAGACTGCGCATCGACGGGATGTGCGTGAAGCCGTCGTTGCGGAAGCGTTGCACACGCCCGCCCTCATGATCGACGGCAATGATCAGCGGCCGCTCCCGCACTGCGTGGATCTCGGCCGTCAGCGCCGCCAACTGCAGCGAATTGCGGAAGTTGCGCGCAAACAGGATCACCCCTCCGACGAGCGGATGGCGCAGGCGTTCGCGCTCCTCGTCCGTCAGCGCGAAGCCGGCGACGTCGAGCATCACCGGACCCAGCGGAAGGTTTCGTGCGGGCGAAGCAGGTGTCTCGTTTGTCATCGTTTCTCGATCAGGGCGAAGGCGACGACGTAATCCACCTCGTCGGTAAGACTCAAATGGGCGCTGAGACCACGGTCCCGCAGGAAGTCCGCAAGGGCTTCGCCGAAGCGGAACAGCGGTTTTCCGCGCTCGTCGTGATCGACCGCGACCGCGTGCAGGGTCGCCGGAGCCGCGACTCCCGTCCCGAGAGCCTTGCCGAAGGCTTCCTTCGCGGCGAAGCGTTTCGCGAGGAAGCGCGCCGGATCGCGACTCGACGAAAATCCGTCCTGCTCCGAACCCGCGAGGATTCGCCCGGCGAAACGTTCCCCATATCGGTCGAGCGACTGACGCATCCGCGCGACTTGAACGATATCCGTGCCGATACCGTGGATCATCGGGGCAGGCTCATCGCGCCGCGTCCGCCGCCTCGCGCATCAATCGCTTCATTTCACGAACCGCGTCGCGCAGACCGGAGAAGACAGCTCGACTGACGATCGCGTGCCCGATATGCAGTTCGCGCACGCCGGGGAGCTGCGCGACCGGCTGCACGTTGTAGTAATTCAGTGCGTGGCCGGCGTTGAAGCGCATCCCGAGGGCACAAACGGCTTCCCCGGCGCGCCGCAGCTTCGCGATTTCGGCGAGGACTGCCGGACTCTCCTCATCGCGCCCGGCGGCATGGAAGGCATGAGCATAGGGACCGGTATGAATCTCGCACACACGCGCGCCGATGCGGGCAGCCGCCTCGATCTGCGGGAGCTCGGCATCGATGAACACGCTGGTGACGATCCCCGCATCCGCAAGGCGGCCGATGACGTCCTTCAGCCGCCGTTCCTGGGCGACGACGTCGAGCCCGCCCTCGGTCGTCACCTCGTGGCGACCTTCCGGCACCAGCATCGCCATTTCGGGCTTCAGCCCGCAGGCGATGTCGACCATTTCGTCGGTCGCCGCCATCTCGAGGTTGAGCTTGATCTGGGTGAGGTCGCGCAGCTTCCTGACGTCCTCGTCCTGGATGTGGCGCCGGTCTTCGCGCAGGTGCACCGTGATGCCGTCGGCGCCGCCGAGATGGGCCTCCACCGCAGCCCACACCGGATCCGGCTCCCACGTCCGGCGTGCTTGCCTGAGGGTCGCCACATGGTCGATATTGACGCCGAGTTCGATCACAGTTCCTGAAACTCCTTCAGCACCCGACGCGACTGCAGCGGCTGTCCGCCGAGATAGTGGTTGATCAGCATGCGCAACAGCGCCTTGCTTTGGGCGAGGGTTTCCGTTCGGGAAAAATCGTCCCGAGCCATATCGAGCAGCACCTGTCCGTCCACAACCGGCATCCCTTCGGTGCCTTCCCCAGCCGGCGTCGGACCCTTTTCGATTATATAGACGTACTGCGCAGCCGGATCGACGGCACGATCGGAGTCGACCTCGTTTTCGAGCCCGAGTCCGTACCCCAGCTCGCGCAACAGTCCCAGTTCGAAGCGACGCAGGATCGGGGCGGCGCTCTCGTTCCGCCCGAGGCTCGAGAGTGCGGCCGCGTAGGCATCGAACAACGCCGGGTGCGGGTCCTCGCGAGCGGTGAGACGCACCAGCAGCTCATTGAGGTAGTAGCCGCACATCAGCCCCTGCCCGCCGAGCAACGGCTGCCCGCCGCGCCATTCCGCGCGCACCAGCGTCTTGATTTCCCCGCCGCCCGACCAGTCGACCAGCAACGGCTGGAACGCCATGATGACGCCGCGCATCGCCGACATCGGGCGCCGAGCGCCTTTGGCGACCAGCGCGATTCGCCCATAGTCGCGGGAGAAGGCCTCGACGATCAGGCTCGTTTCCCGCCACGGGTAAGTGTGCAGGACGAACGCCGGCTGCTGGTCGACGCGTTGCTTCGGATTCACTGGCGGACGCGCCGAAGCGCGTTATTCGTAGCCGAGGCTCTTGAGCGCCCGTTCGTCATCGGCCCAGCCGCTCTTGACCTTGACCCAGACTTCGAGAAAAACCTTGCCATCGAACAGTTTCTCGAGCTCGACGCGCGCTTCGGACGCGATGCGCTTCAGCTGCTCGCCGCCCTTGCCGATCACGATGCCCTTGTGCCCCGGCTTGTCGACGACCACCGCCGCGTGAATGCGGCGCAGGTTGCCTTCGGTTTCGAACTTCTCGATCTCGACTGCGATGCCGTACGGCAGCTCGTCGCCGAGCAGACGGAAGAGCTTTTCGCGCAGGAATTCGGCGGCGAGAAAGCGCTCGCTGCGATCGGTGATCTCGTCCGCACCGAACATCGCCTCGCCCACCGGCAGCAGCGGGACCGCCGCCTTCAGGAGCGTATCGACGTTCGTGCCGCGCTCGGCGCTGAGCGGCACGATTTCGGTGAAGGGATACGCCTCGGCCATCTTCGCGATGAAGGGCAGGAGCCGGCTTTTGTCTTCGAGTCGATCGACCTTGTTGATGACCAGCACGACGCGCGCATCGGCCGGCAGGACTTCGACTACCTTGCGATCATCCTCGCCGAAACGCCCTGCCTCGACGACGAAGAACACCAGATCGACGTCGGCGAGCACCTGCGAAACCGTCCGATTCATCGAACGATTCAGCGCGTTGCGATGCCGCGTCTGGAATCCGGGGGTATCGACGAATACGAGTTGCGCGTCGTCCTGCGTGAGGATGCCGGTCACACGATGTCGCGTCGTCTGCGCCTTGCGCGAGACGATGCTGATCTTCTGACCGATCAGCCGATTGAGCAGCGTCGACTTGCCGACGTTGGGACGCCCGACGATCGCGACGAAGCCGGCGCGAAACGCAACTTGGCCATCAGCGCCATCCGGCGCGTTTTCGAAATTCATTGCTTCCTCAACTGGGCCAGCGCGAGTTCGGCCGACTGTTGCTCCGCGGCGCGCCGGCTCGGACCGTGCCCCGTCGTACGGACGTTCAGCGCGTTGACCTCGCACATCACCTCGAATTCCTGCGCGTGCGCTTCGCCGCGCACTTTTACCGTGGTATAGGACGGAAGCGGGAGTCTGCGTCCCTGCAGCAACTCCTGCAGCGCGGTCTTGGGGTCCTTGGCCGCAACGTTAGGGTCGATCGCTTCGATGGCTGCGGCGTAGAGCCGATCGATCACCGCCTTCGCCGCCGGAAATCCCTGGTCGAGAAAAACGCCGGCGAAGATCGCCTCCAGCGCGTCGGCAAGAATCGACGGTCGGCGGAAACCGCCGCTCTTCATCTCTCCTTCACCGAGGCGCAGGTAGTCGCCGAGTTGCAGCTGCGTCGCGATCCGATGCAGCGCGTCCTGACATACGAGGGACGCGCGCAGGCGCGACATCTCGCCTTCGCGCAAATCCCCAAAGCGGTCGAACAGCGCCATGGCGACGACGCAGTTCAGGATGCCATCGCCCAGGAACTCGAGGCGCTCGTTGTTGGGCTGACCGAAGCTGCGGTGCGTGAGCGCCTGCCGCAGCAACGACGAATCACGGAACTGATGACCAAGCGCGCGCTCGAGGCGCTCCAACTCCGAAGGCACTACTGCGCAGCCGAAGAGGCGCGGAAGTCGAAAAGCAGGCTTACGTTTCCGGCGACCGGCACCTTGCGTTCGTACGCGATCTCGACCAGCGTCTTGCCGCCCTGCTTGGATATGTCCAGATCGGCGCCGGTGATCGTCACCACGTCGTCGATCTGACCGCGACGGTCGAAGTTGCGCCGCAGTTCCGCCGTCGCGACGCCGTTGTCGCCCTCTTCCGCGACGAGCTTGACGTTCCGCTTGATCGCCAGATATTCGTTGACCGCGGGGACGGCGCGAAAACCGATCAACAGCGCGAAGCCGAGCAATGAGGCGACGATCAGGAGGCCGATCAGGCTCAGCCCAGCTTGTTTGCTCTTCATGCGATCACACGCTCCGTGTCAGTGGAAGCCGCCAATGCGCTTCATGTCACTGAAATTGAACCAGATGAAAAAGGCGCGTCCGACGATGTTCGCATCGGGTACGAATCCCCAGACGCGACTGTCGCTGCTCGCGTCCCGGTTGTCGCCCATGACGAAATAATGGTTTGCAGGTACGACGCAACTGACGCCGGCCGTAGTATAGGTGCAGTTTTCCCGGTACGGAAAATCGAGCACATGCGGGACGAACGACGGCGCGTCCCGTTCGATCAACACCGAATGCTCGACGTCGCCGAGCTTCTCCGACAAGCGCGGCGAATAATACAGCCGGTCGGGATGAAGGTAGTCGCCCTGCGCCTGCATGTCGACGGGCTGACCGTTGATCCGCAAGCGCTTGTTCAGGTATTCGACCTTGTCGCCCGGAAGTCCGACGACACGCTTGATGTAATCGAGCGACGGATCGGCCGGATAGCGGAACACCATCACGTCGCCGCGCTTCGGGTTTTCGACCTCGACGACCTTCTTGTTGATCACCGGCAGGCGGATGCCGTAGACCCACTTATTGACGAGAATGAAGTCACCGACGAGCAGGGTCGGAATCATCGACCCGGACGGGATTTTGAACGGCTCGACGAGAAAGGAGCGCAAGCCGAACACGATCAGGATGACCGGAAAAAAGCTCGCGCCGTACTCGACCCACCAGGGCGACTGCGCGCCCGGGCTGCGCCGCTTGCGCGCGAACAATCGATCGATCAACCACAAGACGCCCGTAGCGACGAGCAGCAAGAACAATATCAGGGCGAAATTCACACAGACTCCGGATTGGAGGATTTGGGCAAGGGCATGCCGAAGGTCGCGTCACTTGCCTTCATCGACGCGCAGCACGGCGAGGAACGCTTCCTGCGGAATCTCGACGTTACCCACCTGCTTCATCCGCTTCTTGCCTTCCTTCTGCTTCTCGAGCAGCTTCTTCTTGCGTGTGATGTCGCCGCCGTAGCACTTTGCGAGGACGTTCTTGCGCAATGCCTTGATCGTTTCGCGTGCGACGATGTGCGAACCGATCGCCGCCTGCACCGCGACGTCGAACATCTGGCGCGGGATCAGGCCGCGCAGCTTCGCCGCGACCTCGCGGCCCCGGTACTGGGCGGAAGCGCGATGAACGATGATCGACAGCGCGTCGACCTTCTCGCCCCCGACCAGCAGATCGAGCTTGACGAGGTCGGCGGTGCGGTATTCCTTGAACTCGTAGTCGAGCGACGCATAGCCGCGCGAAACCGATTTCAGCTTGTCGAAAAAGTCCATGACGACTTCGTTCATCGGCATGTCGTAGATCAGCTGAACCTGGCGCCCGTGATAACGCATGTCCACCTGCGCGCCGCGCTTCAGGTTGCACAGCGTGATGACCGGCCCGACGTAATCCTGGGGCAGGAAGATCGTTGCGGTGATGATCGGCTCGCGGATCTCGGCGATTTTCGACAGATCCGGGAGTTTGGCCGGGTTTTCGACACGGATGGTTTCGCCGCTGTTCATCAGCACTTCATACACGACCGTCGGCGCGGTGGTGATGAGGTCCATGTCGAACTCGCGCTCGAGCCGCTCCTGCACGATGTCCATGTGCAGCAGCCCGAGGAAGCCGCACCGGAAGCCGAAGCCGAGCGCCTGCGACACCTCGGGCTCGTACTGCAGCGAAGCGTCGTTGAGTCGCAGTTTTTCGAGAGAGTCGCGAAGCTGGTCGTATTCGCTCGACTCCACCGGGTAGAGTCCGGCGAACACCTGGGGCTTGATTTCCTTGAATCCCGGCAGCGGCTCGGCCGCGGGTTTCGTGGCCAGCGTCACCGTATCGCCGACCTTCGCCGCCTGCAGCTCCTTGATGCCGGCGATCACGAACCCCACCTCGCCGGCCGACAATTCCGAGCGGGCAACGGAACGCGGCGTAAACACGCCGACCTGGTCGCACGGGTACTGCGCGCCGTTCGCCATCAGGAGGATCCGGTCCTTCGGCTTGAGCACGCCGTCGACGACGCGTACAAGCATCACGACACCAACGTAATTGTCGAACCACGAATCGATGATCAGCGCCTTCAACGGCGCGCTCGGATCGCCCTTCGGCGGCGGCACACGCCGCACCACCGTCTCCAGCACGTCCTCGATACCGAGCCCGGTCTTCGCCGAGCACAGCACCGCTTCCGACGCGTCGACGCCGATCACGTCCTCGATCTCCTGGCGCGCGTTCTCCGGGTCGGCAGCAGGCAGATCGATCTTGTTCAGGACCGGAATGACTTCGACGTTCTGCTCGATCGCGGTGTAGCAGTTCGCGACGGTCTGCGCCTCGACGCCCTGCGAGGCATCGACGACGAGCAGCGCTCCTTCACATGCCGACAACGAACGGCTGACCTCGTAGGAGAAATCGACGTGTCCCGGCGTGTCGATCAGGTTGAGGTTGTACACCTGCCCGTCTTTCGCCTTGTACTGCAGCGCCGCCGTCTGGGCCTTGATCGTGATCCCTCGCTCGCGCTCGAGATCCATCGAATCGAGGACCTGCGCCTCCATTTCACGGTCCGACAGTCCCCCGCAGTAGTGGATGAGACGGTCGGCCAGTGTGGACTTGCCGTGATCGATGTGCGCGATGATCGAGAAGTTTCGGATATGTTGCATGCGACAACAAAATAAAGGTGCCGTGCGGCACCTTGGATGTATGGGTTAATCCGGCTAAGCCGCGGATTCTAGCGGAAAACGGCCGCAATAAACACGGATGGCGGCCTCGTCCAAATGATAGCGGCACAGTTCCATGTCGCCCGCAAGGACGACCGGAACCAGCTCATCCCACCGAGCTTCGAGTTCGGGATCGGCGTCGACGTCGAGGACCCGCACCGCCCAGCCCAACTCGGCCGCAAGAGGTAGGAGTCGGTCGACGAGGTCGTGGCACAGGTGGCACCACTCGCGGCTCATGACGGCGAATTCGCGTTCGCCTGTCATTCGCCGGCCCGCAACGTGATGTACGAATTGCCGTCGGCCCGCTGCACGAGCAGCGTGACCTGCTGTCCGTCCTTCAACCCCGAGACCATCTGGTTGAAGGTCTGAATCGATGTCAGCGCCGTCTGCCGCCCGCGCGAGACGATCGCGACGATCACGTCGCCGACCTGCAATTCGGCCCGAGCCGCCGCTCCCTGCACACGCTCCACGACGAGCCCGCGATCGATTCCGCGCTCGCGTCTTTGTGCAGCGGTCGGCTCACCGACAACCAGTCCGAGCTTGTTGGCCGACGGCGCGGGGCGTTGGGAACGCGACGCTTTGCCGCTCCTTTCGTCTTGCCACTCCCCGACCGTGACCGCGAGATCCCGCGGCTCACCCGCCCTATAGACGCGCACCGGGACGCGCGTTCCTGGCCGAATCGCCGCAACGATGCGCGGCAGATCCGCGGACGCGGAGACGCTCTTGTCGCCGAAGCGGACGATGACGTCGCCCTGCGCGACGCCGCCGCGAGCTGCGGGTCCGTCCGGGTCGACCGTGCTGACCAGCGCGCCTTCCGCCTGCGGCAAGCCGAAGCTGTCGGCAAGTCCGCGCGTGACCTCCTGGATCGCGACGCCGATGCGCCCGCGCTGCACCCGTCCGCTCGTCCGCAATTGCTGCTGGACGTCCATCGCGACGTCGATCGGGATCGCGAACGACAGTCCCATGAAGCCGCCGGTCTGACTATAGATCTGCGAATTCATGCCGACCACCTCGCCCTTGAGGTTGAACAAGGGCCCACCCGAATTCCCCGGATTGATCGCGACGTCGGTCTGGATGAAGGGAACGAAATTCTCGTCGGGAAGGCTGCGCCCCTTCGCGCTGACGATGCCGGCAGTGACCGAATGATCGAACCCGAACGGCGAGCCGATCGCGACGACCCATTCACCGACCTGCAGGGCATTCGGATCGCCGATCGCGAGCCGCGGCAGTCCTGTCGCGTCGATCTTGATCAACGCCACATCGCTGCGTGTGTCCGCACCGATGACTCTCGCGTGAAACTCGCGTTTGTCCACCAGGCGGACGAGTATTTCCTCCGCATCGGCGACGACATGCGCATTCGTGAGGATGTATCCGTCGCCGCTGACGATGAAACCCGATCCGAGCGAGCGGCTGTCCGGGTCGGCGTGGGGAGTTCCAGGTCTGCGCGGAATGAAGCGGCGAAAGAAGTCGAACATCGGGTCGTCTTCATCGATGCCGGGAAATCCCTGCGTCGCCGTCTTAACGGCCTGGCTCGTACTGATATTGACGACCGCCGCACCGTGTTTCTGCACCAGCGCGGTGAAATCCGGCAACGAGGCTGCTCCACCGGTGAGCGGCGTCAGAGAGCAGATCGCGGCAAGAAAAAGGATACGGAACGAGTACCCGAGGGACCGCATCGGCGTCATTCGAATGCCCCTCCGCAACCCGAGCGCGGCGACGGGTCTTTCGCAAGTTCGACGTCGAGGCTGCGCCGCCATCTTCCATTGCGGAGTAACAGGCCATTCAGTCCAATCGCGACTGCGAGCCCGCCGACGCCCCCCGTGAAGGCGAAGAGGTCCTCGCCCGCCGGAGGCGCCAGCGAATGACCGATCGCAGCGCCGAGGATCAGCAAAACCACCCCGAGACCGTACGTGGCAAACGCGCCGCGCAGGGGCATACGTTCGTCGATTCGAATCCCGACCGCATCTCCGACGCGTGCGCCGATCCGGTTCGGCAGGCGGAACTCCTCGTCCGGCGCCTTCAGCGCGTACGCCAGCCCGATCGACCGGCAACCTCCCGGTTCGTCACAGCGCCCGCAACCGCCCGAGGATCGCCCGACCCGAACCCACGCGTCTGCGCCGTCCAGGCGCGTAACCACGCCATTCGCCTCGATCATCGCGCCCCACGCTCGATTCCGTCGCCCATTCTGCGGACGGTTTCCAGGGGCACTTCCCCGAGCGCAGTGACCACGTGGCCGGCGACGATCCGCTTGTACATGTTGACCGCTCCGGTCGCCATCGGGACCACTCCCGGTCGCGTGCCGCTCGTGCCCGCCGGTTCAATGAATACCGAAACCGCGGCCAGCCCGTCACTGAACACGAGATGCAACGCCTCGCCCCGATCATTGCCCAGCGGCCTGCGCACCACCGATGTGAGCGCGAACCCGGGAAGCGGAGCGCTAAGGGACCAGCCGATCTCCTCTCGCGGGACCTCGACGCCGTGGGCGCGTACGACGCGCCAATCGCTCTCGCCGGTATAGCGCGGCTTGAGCGCCTCGCTGCCGATTTCGCCGCCGATCTTCACGTCGCTGAACGTGAACTGCTCGATGATCTCGCCGGTCTCCCCGACGGTTCGGGCCTTCAAGAGCAGGCCCGATTGCAATTCGGCCCACAGCAGATGGCCGTAACGCAGGTTGTCCTTCGGCTCGAGGACGATCAACTGCGCGTCCAGTCCCGCGACGCGCCCTACTTCTCCCTTGCGGATCCGATAGTTTTCGGCCAACCCTCCGAACGAGGCAGGCAATCGCGACGGAAACGCCCGCTGCCCGCCCGGCTGATCGACGATGACCATTTTCTGGTCGGGCAGCACGCAGCGGACTTCGCTGTTGTTGCGGATCACCTCGCGCGGGCTGCCGTCGAGCACCTCTAGACGCTCACGCTCGCCGCCGACCGGATCGGCCAGGTGCGCAATACGGGAAGTTTCGAAGTTCTTCCCTGACTGATAGATGAAGATTCCGGAATAATTCAGGCGATGGCCTGCGCTCGCGATGCGCCCCAACCAGGAGAGCGGATCCCCCGGTGCTTCCGCCAGAACCGCCGAATGGGCAAGAAATGCGCAGAACCCGACTACGACTGCGAAACCCTTCATCGAGCAGAATCCTGTCTCACATCCGCAACCGTACGTACGTGCTGGATCGCACCCGAGATCGGACCCCCGCCGGTCATCGCCTGGTGGGCAAACAAGTATTCGCGATGAGGATCGATTGCCGGGGCCGGAGAAGACGGCCGAACCGAAACCGCTACGCTTTCGGTCACCGGGATGCGAGGCGCCGCGGCGAGCTGCGGCGTGTTCTTCGGCCCGGCGTAGAGGCCGTGCGCAACCCAGCCGACTGCCGCAACGCCCATCAGGGAAGCGGCGAGCGGCATGATCTTTCGCCACGCGTGGCCCTGGTCCGGCGCTCGGCTGGTGGTGTTCGGCGCGAGCAAGGTCGGCTCGCCGTCGATGTTCGCCATCACCCGTCCGACGAAATCGGGAGGTGAATCCCGATCGCCCCTGATGACGTCTCCGATCGCACAGTAAGCGTCCCAGTCGGTGCGCAGGGATCGATCCCGACGCATCGAGTCGAGCACTGAGTGCATTGATTGTTGATCGAGATCGCCGTCCAGCAGTGCCGACAATTTGTCCTTCATGAGTACCACCTACCAACGTTTGTCAGGAGCCGTGTCCAGCAGCGGCCGAAGTCTTTCCGCAATTGCCTCTCGTGCCCGGAAGATGCGGGATCGCACGGTCCCGATAGGGCAGTCCATGATGCTGGCGATCTCTTCATAGCTAAGCCCTTCCAGTTCCCGCAGCATGATCGCCGTCCGCAACTCTTCCGGCAGCGCCTCCATCGCCTCATCGACGGTCTTTCCAATCTGCTGCGTCATCATCAGGCGCTCCGGCGTGTTGATGTCGCGTAGCTGGTCCCCTTCCTCGAAGGTCTCCGCCTCCTCGGAATCAAAGCCGGTCGACGTCGGGGCCCGGCGGCTCTGGGATACCAGGTAATTTTTAGCAGTATTGATGCCGATGCGATAAAGCCAAGTGTAAAAAGCGCTGTCCCCCCTGAACGAACCCAAGGCGCGGTACGCCTTGATGAACGTTTCCTGGGCAACATCCTCCACCTCGGCAGAGTCGCGAATCAATCGCGAAAGCAGCCTGTGCAGCTTGCGTTGGTATTTACTTACCAGCAAGCCGAAGGCTTGCTTGTCGCCGCGCTGGACGCGTTCGACAAGCTGCTGATCTATCTCGCGATCGCTCATGGGCGGGTCGTTTCTCTAGGTTGGGCAAAATCCGCGCCAGTATAACGACCGCCCCAGAGTACGGCAAAGCCGAGGCTAATCGAACAGACACAGACACGGAAAAATAGTTCAGACATCGGAAGGGTCTTGCAACGCGCGTGCCTGAACCGACCCAAACCGCATCCCGGCCCGCCTTTCCATCGTGCTATAGTCCCCGCGTCAGACCTTGGACTAACACGATCTTGTTAAGACAATACGACGTACTCATTCTGGGCAGCGGCACCGCTGGCCAGTCACTGGCACTGCGGCTCGCCGACCACCTTCGCGTCGGACTCGTCACGAAACGCGCCTTGCTCGACAGTGCGAGTAACTGGGCACAGGGCGGCATCGCCGCCGTTCTCGACACTTCCGACAGCATCGAGGCCCACATTCAGGACACATTCACCGCGAGCGCGGGATTGTGCGATCCGAGAGCGACGCGCTTCGTCGTCGAACACGGCAAGGCTGCGATCGAATGGCTGATCGGCCGCGGTGTACCTTTCACCCGCGAGGACCAGTCGCAACTCGGTTATCACTTGACGCGCGAGGGAGGACACTCCCATCGCCGCATCATCCACGCGGCCGACGCGACCGGCGCCGCCGTGCAGGCGACGCTGAGCAAGCAGGTGCAAACGCACCCGAACATCGAAATCCTCGAGAACCATATCGCGATCGATCTCGTGCTCGGCGAAAAGATCGGGCGCCCCGCCGGCGGTTGCTTCGGTGCCTACGTGCTCGATATCGCGAAAGACCGGGTCGTCACGATTGGCGCGCGCCATACCGTGCTCGCGACCGGCGGAGCAGGCAAGGTCTATCTGTATACGACGAATCCGGACGTCGCGACGGGCGACGGGATCGCGATGGCTTGGCGCGCGGGGTGCCGCGTCGGCAACATGGAGTTCATCCAGTTTCACCCGACTTGCCTGTATCACCCGCATGCCAAGTCGTTCCTGATCTCCGAAGCCGTGCGCGGCGAGGGCGGGATACTGCGGCTGCCGGACGGCACGCGTTTCATGCCGGACCATGATCCGCGGGCCGAACTCGCGCCACGAGATGTCGTCGCCCGCGCGATCGACTTCGAGATGAAGAAGCGCGGCCTCGATTGCGTTCTGCTCGACATCAGCCACAAGCCGGCGGAGTGGCTCCGCTCGCACTTCCCGACCATCCACGGACGCTGCCTCGAACTCGGCATCGACATCACCCGCGAGCCGATTCCGGTCGTCCCGGCCGCTCATTACACTTGCGGCGGGATCGTCACCGACCTGTCCGCGCGAACCGACGTACCGCGCCTCTACGCGGTCGGCGAGTCCGCTTTCACCGGGCTTCACGGCGCAAACCGCCTCGCGAGCAACTCTCTCCTCGAGTGCCTGGTCTTCGGCGAAGCGGCCGCAAAGGACATTCTCGCGGCGTCGCGTGAAGAATTTCCGGCACTGCCGGACTGGGACGAGAGCCGCGTCACGGACGCCGATGAAGAAGTCATCATCACCCACAACTGGGCGGAACTGCGCCGCGCGATGTGGGACTACGTCGGAATCGTGCGGACGACCAAGCGGTTGCAACGCGCGCAGCACCGGATCAGGCTGCTGACGCGCGAAATCAACGAGTATTACTCTAACTTCCGCGTCACGAACGATTTGATCGAACTACGCAACCTCGTTGTCACTGCCGACCTGATCGTCCGCTGCGCATTGCGACGGCGCGAAAGCCGCGGACTGCATTACTCGCGGGACTTTCCCGAAACGCTGCCGCGAGCACGCGACACGATCCTTCACCCTCGCCGAAATTAACCAGGGTCTGCCGACGCGCTTGTATCGGGTTTTCCTGATGCGAGCGCCTTGTGCCTTAGCCAGATTCTCAGCGCGCGCCGGGCAGCGGGCGACAAGTTGTCGGATAACAGCATCGTCGCCCCAGCCCGGTTCCGGCCTTGCCCCGGAGTGTGGTCGACCCGCCACTGTAGCCAGATTACCCAGCCGAAATCGGTACAGCCGCGCTCCGGGAACGCCTGCGCGACTTCGCCATCGCGCCCTACCGCCAGCTTTCCGGAGTCCTCGAGAACGATGCGGAGGGCGCTTTTCGCTCGCTCGCCTCGAATCGCGAGGAGCAAAGAGAGCCCCAACCCGATCGCACCCAGGAGACGGGCTGTCCACGGGAGCGACGAGAGCAGAAACGCAGTCGCCGCGATCACATGGATCGCGGCGACGAGGGCCAGCGCTTGCCGGGACGGTACAAGCTCCAGCGCTATCGGGTAGCGCATCAGGGCATGCGCTACGGCATCATTAGACGCGACGGAAAGCCAAGGTGCCGTTCGTTCCGCCGAAACCGAACGAGTTCGACAGCGCTGCGCGAATCTCCATCGGACGTGCTTCGTTCGCGACATAGTCGAGATCGCACTGCTCGTCCTGCTCGAAGATGTTGATGGTCGGCGGAGCGATCTGGTGATGGAGTGCCAGCGTAGTGAAAATGGCTTCGACTCCACCCGCAGCGCCCAACAGGTGACCGGTCATCGACTTCGTCGAGTTCACTGCGATCGACGTCGCACGCTCACCGAAGCAGCGCTTCACCGCCGTCGTTTCGGCGACATCCCCGAGCGGCGTCGACGTGCCGTGCGCATTGATGTAATCGACCTCGCCCAAGTCCATGCGGGCGTCGCGCATTGCGTTGGTCATGCACCGTGCGGCACCTTCGCCGTTTTCCGCGGGAGCCGTCATGTGGTAAGCATCGGCGCTCATGCCGTAGCCGACGATTTCCGCATAGATCTTCGCGCCGCGGGCCTTCGCATGCTCGTACTCTTCGAGCACCATCACGCCCGCACCCTCGCCGAGCACGAAGCCGTCGCGCCCCTTGTCCCACGGTCGGCTCGCGGTCGCAGGATCGTCGTTGCGCGTCGACAATGCCTTCGCCGACGCGAAACCGCCGACGGCGAGCGGCGTGACAGTGGATTCGGCCCCGCCTGCAACCATCACATCGACGTCACCGTACTGGATCAGCCGCGCGGCCTCGCCAATGCAGTGCGTCGCCGTGGTACATGCGGTCACCATCGCCAGGCAAGGTCCCTTGAGACCGAACATGATCGACAGGTTGCCCGCGATCATGTTGATGATGGTGCCGGGGATGAAGAACGGGGAAATCTTCCGCGGCCCCGCCTTCAGGTAATCGTCGTGGGTCGATTCGATCATCGGCAGACCGCCGATTCCCGAGCCGACGTTTACGCCGATGCGCTCCGCGTTCGACGCGGTCACTTCCAGCCCGGAATCCTTGAATGCCTGGATTCCGGCTGCCATGCCGTAATGGATGAAGACATCCATCCGACGCGCCTCTTTCGGCGAAAGATAGGCGCCGATATCGAAACCCTTCACTTCGCCGGCAATCTTTACCGGAAAGGTCGAGGCATCGAAACGGGTGATCTCACCGATACCGGAGCGGCCGTTGACAATGTTGTCCCAAGCCTCCGGAACGGTGTTCCCGACCGGGGAGATGATACCCAGACCGGTAATGACGACTCTGCGACGGGTCAATGTTCGCTCCGGTACTCAGATTACTTCTTCAGATGCGCGTTGACGTAGTCAATCGCCTGCTGAACGGTGGTGATCTTCTCGGCCTCCTCGTCCGGAATCTCGCACTCGAACTCTTCTTCGAGCGCCATGACCAGTTCGACGGTGTCCAGCGAATCCGCGCCCAGATCGTCGACGAAAGACGACTCCGTCTTGATCTCCGACTCGTTTACGCCAAGCTGCTCGGCGACAATCTTCTTGACGCGCTGTTCGATGTTCTCCATGAACTAACTCCTTCCCTGAATGATCCAGATATGAAAAAAAAGCCGGCGTATTCTACCAAAACGGCTGACAACCGCTATCGCGACCGGCGCTCACGACATGTACATACCGCCATTCACGTGCAGGGTCGTGCCCGTGACGTAAGCAGCGGCGGGTGAAGCAAGAAACGCGACCGCCCCGGCAATCTCTTCGGGGCGCCCGAGACGACCGAGCGCGATGTTGCCCAGCAACGCGTCGCGCGCGGCCTCGGGCAAAGCGCGGGTCATGTCGGTATCGATAAAACCGGGCGCGACGCAATTGACCGTGATGCCCCGGCTGCCGAGCTCGCGGGCCAGAGCCCGGCTCATGCCCGCGACGCCGGCCTTCGCCGCCGCGTAGTTCGCCTGCCCGGGGTTGCCGGCGCTGCCGACGACCGATGTAATGTTGATGATGCGTCCACCACGCGCCTTCATCATGCCGCGCATCACGAGACGCGACATCCGGAAGACCGCCTTGAGATTGGTGTCGAGCACCGAATCCCATTCGTCGTCCTTCATGCGCATCGCGAGGTTGTCGCGGGTGATCCCGGCATTGTTGACAAGGATGCTGACCGCGCCGAACCGCTTTTCGATGTCCCCCACCGCCGCTTCGCACGCGCCGGCGTCGGTCACGTTCAGCGCAATGCCGCAGCCCTTGATTCCCGTCTCTTGCAGTCCCTTTTCGATTTCGACTGCGCCCGACTCGGACGTTGCGCTTCCGACGACCGTAGCGCCGAGGCGCCCGAGCTCGAGAGCGACTGCACGACCGATGCCGCGCGACGCGCCGGTCACCAGCGCAACCTGCCCTTCCAGGGAAAAACTCGTTGTGCTCATCTCACCGCCGCAATCGATTGTTCGAGACTCGCGGCGTCATGAATCGACCCGCCCTGCACCTCCCCTGCAATGCGCTTCGTCATTCCGGCCAGAATCTTGCCGGGACCGCACTCGAGAACATGACTCATGCCTTGCCGCGCGAATTCCTGCACCACTTCGATCCAGCGCACCGGCGAGAACGCCTGGCGCACGAGCGCATCGCGAATCCCTGCGGGATCGTTGCAGACCGCCACATCGACGTTGTTCAACACCGGAATGTCGGGCGTGCTGATCGTGATCGCGGCCAGCCGTGCCGCGAGCCGCTCTGCCGCCGGTTTCATCAGCGCGCAATGGAACGGGGCACTGACCGGGAGCAGCATCGCGCGCTTCGCGCCGCGGGCCTTCGCAGCCTCGATCGCGCGCTCGACCGCCGCCTTCGCACCGGCAATCACGATCTGGCCGGGCGCGTTCAGGTTGGCCGCCTCGACGACCTCGCCGTGAGCGGCTTCCGCGCAGGCTTCGCGCACCGCGTCGACCTCGAGACCGAGGAGAGCGGCCATCGCGCCTTCGCCAGCCGGCACTGCTTCCTGCATCGCCTGCGCGCGAAAGCGCACCAGCGGCACCGCATCGCGGAATTCGAGCGCTCCCGCCGCGACCAGTGCGGAATATTCGCCGAGACTATGCCCGGCAACGAACGACGGCTTCGGGCCGCCGGCAGCGTTCCACGCACGGTACGCGGCGATGCCCGCGGTGAGCATCAGCGGCTGCGTGTTGACAGTCAACGCGAGGCGCTCAGCCGGCCCTTCGTTCACCATTTGCCACAAATCCTCACCGAGCGCGTCGGACGCCTCGGCAAAGGTATCGCGGATCTCCGGACGCTCTCCGTAGCCCGTCATCATGGCGACGGACTGCGAGCCCTGTCCTGGAAAAACCAGTGCAAAAGCCATCGTTTCTTGATCCTGTAATCAGAGTTGGAGCAGCGCCGCGCCCCACGTGAAGCCGCCACCGACGCCCTCGACGAGAAAGCGATGACCCGGGCGGATGCGTCCGTCCCGTATCGCGACGTCGAGCGCTAGCGGAATCGAGGCGGCAGAGGTGTTCCCGTGACGGTCGACAGTGGTGATCACCTTGTCCATCGACACCCCAAGGCGCTTCGCGGTCGCCTGGATGATCCGCACGTTGGCCTGATGCGGGATCATCCAATCCACGGCGCCCACTTCGACGCCGCCCTGCTCGAGAACTTCGAGCGCAACGTCGCCGAGCACACGGACGGCGAATTTGAATACCGCCTGTCCATCCATGCGGAGAAACGGGTCGCCGATGATCTGGCCCGACGCGACGCTGCCGGGGACGCACAGGATCGGGTGATGGCTTCCGTCGGCATGCAGCGCGCTCGAGATCATTCCCGGCGTCTCCGACGCTTCCAGAATCACGGCTCCAGCACCGTCGCCGAACAACACGCAGGTGCCGCGGTCCGACCAGTCGAGGATGCGCGAAAACACTTCAGCACCGACCACGAGCGCACGCTTGTGACTACCCGAACGGATGAACTTCTCGGCGACGCTCAGTCCATAGACGAAACCGCTGCACACCGCCTGGATGTCGAATGCGGCCGAACCGTTGCGGATCCCGAGCTTGGACTGGAGAAGCGCGGCCGTGCTCGGAAAAATGCAATCGGGCGTCGAAGTCGCGACGATGATCAAGTCGATATCGTTCGCGCCGATCCCGGCGGCCTCCAACGCGCGCTCGCTGGCGATTCTCGCGAGGTCGCTGGTCACGAGCTCGGGCGGCGCAAGATGACGGCTGCGAATCCCGGTACGTTCGACGATCCACTGATCGGAGGTGTCGATGCCTCGCGCGACAAGGTCGTCGTTCGTAACAGGGTCGCCCGGCAGGAAGCTGCCCGTGCCCGCGATCCGCGCATAAATCATGCTGCCACCCCCATAGCCGTCATCCGTTCGGAAATACGTTCGATCAGGCGGTTCGACGCTGCTTCGGCGGCACGGTGAATCGCCTGCTCGAATGCGAATACGTCGGCCGAACCGTGGCTCTTCACGACGACCCCTCGCAATCCGAGCAATGCTGCGCCGTTGTACCTGCGGTGATCGACGCGACGCTTGAACCGTTTGAGCGCCGGCATCGCGACGAGCGCCATCGCCTTGCTCAAGATGCCGCGACTGAACTCTTCTCGCAGGAAGGTCGCCAGCATCTGCGCGAGCCCTTCGGATGTCTTCAGCGCGACATTGCCGACGAAGCCGTCACAAACGACGACGTCCGTCGTGCCCTTATAGATGTCGTCACCTTCGACGTTGCCGTAGAAATTGAGCCCGCTCGCTTTCAGCAGCTCGGCGGCGCGCTTGACGACGTCGTTCCCCTTGATGGCTTCTTCGCCGATGTTGAGGAGACCGACGGTCGGCCGATCCACGTGCTCGACGGCGGAAACCAGCATCGCCCCCATGACCCCGAACTGCAGCAGATGCTCAGGCAGGCAGTCGACGTTCGCACCGAGGTCCAGCACGTAAGTCTGCCCATTGCGCGTCGGCAGGACCGAGGCGATCGCCGGACGGTCGATGCCCGGCAGGGTTTTCAGGACGAAACGCGAGATCGCCATCAGCGCACCGGTATTGCCGGCCGACACGGCCGCCTGCGCCCGCCCGGACTTCACGAGATCGACGGCAACGCGCATCGACGAATCCTTCTTCGTACGCATCGCGATTGCAGGGGGATCATCCATCATCACGACTTCGGACGCGGCCTGGAGCGACACGCGCTCGCCGAAGGCAGCTCCGATGGCCTTCGAGGCCTGGTCGAGCGCCTCCGGTCGTCCAACCAGGATGACTTGGGCTTCGGGGTGACTACGAAGGAAGGCGTGTGCAGCAGGCACCGTCACTGACGGCCCGTGATCGCCACCCATACAGTCGATGGCAATGGAGACACCCATCGGTTTTCCGCGTGGCTCGGAGAAGAATTCGAGATGAAAAAACGGCGCAGGCGCACGAAGCGCTGCGCCGTTACCGTAACCGGAGTTACTCGCCCTTGGTCTTGACGACCTTCTTGCCGCGGTACACGCCGCTCGGGCTGATGTGGTGACGAAGATGCACTTCGCCGGTAGTCGGCTCGACCGCCAGCGAAGGATCGGTCAGAAAATCGTGCGCGCGATGCATGCCGCGCTTCGAGGGGGATTTTTTGTTCTGCTGAACGGCCATGAAACACTCCTAATACAAATATCGCGCCTATTCCGCGCCGTCGTTCTTGCGAAGCTTGACGAGCGAAGCAAAAGGCGATTCCTTTTCACTCCCCTTCACGGGGCGCGGCGCATCACAACTTTCATGCCTCGGAGCAATCGGCACCGCAAGCACGATCTCATCCTCGACCAAAGCCAGCACATCCAAATCGGGCACGGCCTCGATCGCGTCGAATTCGTCGTTCTCGAGTTCGTCCTCCGGAATCGGCTGTCCCGGCCTGACCAGTTCGAGCACCACTTCGACATCCAGCGGCCATTCCAAGCGCCCAAGACAGCGTTGACAGTGCATCGGGAGCATCCCCGCTGCCGTCAAACGCAGCAGCGCCTTCCGATCCAGACCGAACTCGCCGACCAGGCTATAGGTGACTTCGCCCGATGTATCGACAAGCACATCGGAAAGCCGACCCAAATCGGCCAGAGCGATCGCCCCCGAAACGCTGCCGCCTTCGGCAGCGAACCTGAAGGGATCCGGAATGACGCTTCGTCGTGGCATAAGGGGCGCATGATATTATTTTCGGCTTACCCTGTCAAAACCCATTCCCACTCCGGGTTCCTTGCGCCGACACGCACATCTTCGACCCTCCCGGACCGACGCCGATGAAAATCATCCTTGCTTCAACCTCCGCCTATCGCCGCATGCTGCTCGAACGCCTGCAACTCCCGTTCGAGGTCGCCCGTCCCGAGGTCGATGAGACCCCGCTGCCCGATGAGCTGCCGCCGACCACTGCGGAGCGGCTCGCGGTGGAGAAAGCGCGTGCAGTGGGAGCGGGCTTGCGCGACGCGCTCGTAATCGGGAGCGATCAGGTCGCGCACATCGGCAGCGAAACCTTCGGCAAGCCCGGCACGGTGGAACGCGCGATCGACCAGTTGCGACGAATGAGCGGGAAGACGGTGATGTTTCACACCGCGCTGGCGGTACTGAATACCCGAAGCGGGGAGATTCGAACCGAAGCCGCGCCGACCCGCGTGCAGTTCCGCGTCCTTTCGGACGACGAGATCGTGCGTTACGTCGAAAAGGAGCGTCCGCTCGACTGCGCCGGCAGCGCGAAGTCCGAGGCACTCGGGATAACGCTGCTCGATTCGCTATCCGGGGACGATCCGACCGCCCTCGTCGGCTTGCCGTTGATTGCGCTGTCGCGGATGCTTCGCGCCGAAGGCGTCGTTCTTCCGTGAGAGCCGCCCACGGAACCCTGTTTCTCGTCCCGGTCAGCCTTGGCGATACGCCGTGGACGCGATTTCTCCCGACCGAGGCCAGAAGCCTCTCGGCCGACATCCGCCATTTCATCGTCGAAAACGCCAAAACGGCGCGCGCCGAGCTCAAACGCATCGAGCATCCGTGCCGGTTGCGCGAGCTCGACATTCGCGTCCTGCCCGAACGCGCTACCGACGCCGAACTTACCGCACTGCTCGAACCTGCTCTCGCGGGTCACGACTTGGGCCTCATGTCGGAGGCAGGCTGCCCCGCGGTCGCGGACCCGGGGGCAGCGCTCGTCGCACGCGCACATGCACTGGATATCCCGGTTCGTCCGCTCGTCGGGCCGTCGTCGATTCTCCTCGCGCTGATGGCCTCCGGCCTGAATGGGCAGAGCTTCGCGTTCAACGGCTATCTGCCGGTCGCAGACGCCGAGCGCGATTCGCGCGTCCGCCAACTCGAGGACGAGTCGCGCAGGCAGCGGCGAACGCAGATTTTCATCGAAACGCCATACCGGAACGAGCGCCTTTACGACGCGTTGCTCGCCACCTGCCAGCCCGCGACGCGGCTGTGCGTGGCGCGGGACCTGACGACCGACGAGGAATGGATCCAGTCCCGCACGGTGGCCGAGTGGCGCCGATCGGCTCGACCGGAGCTCGCGCGGCGCCCCGCGCTATTCCTGATTCTCGCGCGCTGACTCCCGCGCGCCCCCAGCCGACACCGCTCAGCGCAGATTGAACCGGCCGAGCGCTCCCATCATGTTCTCTGCGACGTCGGCGCCAAAGCGCTGAGCGAAGCGCTCGGCGAAATTCCGCTTGTGCGTGAAGTCCCGCACCTCCTCCGCCTGGAACACGGTTCGCGCGACCGAGTCCACGGTGCCGAAGCCGTCCGCGAGACCCAACTCGACGCTGCGCGCGCCGGTCCATACCAGCCCCGAGAACATCTCCGGCACTTCCTTCAGCCGGTCGCCGCGGCCCTTTCGCACGACCTCGATGAACTGCTTGTGGATGTCGTCGAGCAGGCCGCGCGCGTGGGAGAGGTGATCCGGGCGTTGCGGCGAGAACGGATCGAGGAAGCCTTTGCTCTCGCCCGCCGACAACAGGCGCCGCTCGACCCCGAGCTTGTCCATCGTCCCGACAAACCCGAAACTGTCCATCAGCACCCCGATCGACCCGACCAGGCTCGCCTTGTCGACATAGATGCTGTCGGCCGCCACCGCGACGTAGTAGCCGCCCGACGCACAGACGTCCTCGACGACGGCAACGACCTTCAGGTCGGGCCGCGTGCTTCGCAGCCGTGCGACCTCATCGTTGATCATTCCCGCCTGCACCGGACTGCCGCCCGGACTGTTGACCCGCAGCACGACCCCGCGCACCGCCGCGTCGGCAAACGCGTCCTGCAGCGACGCGATCACCTGTTCCGCGCTCGACTCGCCGCCCGAATCGATCACGCCCTGGATCGACACCAGCGCCGTGTATCCCTTGCCGTCGGCCAGCGGGTCTGCGCTCTCGCCCCAGCCCCCGAGCAGATAGATGATCCCGGTGAGGTAGGCAAATCCGAGCAGCTTGAAGAAGATTCCCCAACGCCGGCGGCGCCTCTGCTCGGCGAGCCCTTCGGATGCCAGCCGTTCCAGCACCTTCCGCTCCCAGTCGCCTTCGCGCTTCTCGCTATCCATTTTCCTGTTCCGAAACGTAAATATTGCCGTCGCGTTCGATCACGCCGACGGGAGTCAGGCTCCGTCCCTTGCACGGACCCATGACGCACCGCCCGGTATCCGGCTCGTAGTGCGCCCCGTGCATCGAGCAGACGAGATAAAGTCCGCGGGCATCGAAAAAGCGGCCGTCCTGCCAATCGAGCTCGATCGGAACGTGCGCGCATCGGTTGAAGAACGCCCTCACCGTACCGGCGTAGCGCACGGCGAAGGCCGGCATCGGGCCGCCTGGCAAATCGAGGTCGAAGCGCACGCCGTCGCCGCCGTCCGCGAGCTGCGACGACGCACAGATCAAGCGTTCGCGCGCAACCACGCTGCCAATTCTCCGGGCGTCTCCATCACCGCCAGCGGCGACTCCTGCTCGAGGTTCGATCGCCGGTGCGCCCCGAACGCGACCCCGAGCCCGCGCACGCCGGCGTTGCGGGCCATCTGCAGGTCGTGCGTGGTATCGCCGACCATCAGCGTGCGCTCACGATGGACGCCGAGCTCATCCATGATTTCCTCGAGCATCGCCGGATGCGGCTTGGAAAAGCATTGATCCGCACAGCGCGTCGCATGAAAGAAATCCCCTAGCTTGCTGTGCTCGAGGGCGCGCTTGAGTCCGGGGCTGCTTTTTCCAGTCGCCACCGCGAGCAGGCGTCCCGCGCCCGACAGCTCGGCAACCATCTCGAACGCCCCGGGAAACAACGTCAGCTCGCGGTCTTTCGCGAGGTAATGATGCCGATAGCGCTCGGCCATCCGCGGGTAATCGGCGACCGCCAGTTCCGGAACCGCGTAATGGAGCGCGTCCGACAGGCCGAGGCCGATGACGTGCCGCGCCCTTTCCTCCGACGGCTCCGGCAGGTTCAGGTCACGGCAAGCGCCGAGAATCGCGGCGACGATCGCCGCCGCGGAATCCATGAGCGTGCCGTCCCAATCGAAGACGATGAGTTCGTATCGGTCAGCCATTTTTCTGCGGTTCGGTCCGGTCGAGATGATCGAGAAACGCACGGAGTTCGTCGGGGAGTTCGGACTGCAACGCGATCGGGTCGCCGGTCAATGGATGGACGAAGCCGAGTTGCGCCGCGTGCAGGAACATCCGCTTCAGCCCTTCGGCTTCGAGCGCCTTGTTCAGCGCGAAATCCCCATACTTGTCATCCCCGCACAAGGGAAACCCGACATGTGCGAGATGCACGCGGATCTGATGGGTGCGCCCGGTCATCAGTTCGACCTCGAGCAGACTGAATCGCGACCAGCGGCGCACGAGGTGCACGATGCTGTGAGACGCCTTCCCCTCGCTGCTGACCCGCACCCGCCGCTCGCCGTCCGGTGTCAGATACTTGAATAGCGGCTCCTTGATGTGCTGCAGCGGGTTCGGCCAGCGGCCCGCGACGAGCGTCAGATAGCGTTTTTGCACTCGCCCTTCGCGCATCATGTCGTGAAGCGCGGTGAGCGCCGAGCGTCGCTTCGCGATAATGAGCAGGCCCGAGGTCTCGCGGTCGATCCGGTGAGCGAGTTCGAGCATCCGGGCTTCCGGGCGCTGGCTGCGCAACTGCTCGATCACCCCGTAGCTGACGCCGCTCCCCCCATGCACCGCCTTGCCCGAAGGCTTGTCGACGACGATCAGCGCCTCATCCTCGTAGACCACCGGAAGCGGCTTGCCCGCCGGGGCCGGCCCGCCCGCAACCGGCTCGGCGACCCGGACCGGAGGAATACGGACCTCATCACCCTCCGCAAGGCGATAAGTGGGCCCGACCCGCCCTCCGTTCACACGCACTTCGCCGCTGCGGAGGATGCGATAAACGTGGCTCTTCGGCACGCCCTTGCAGATTCTCAACAGGTAGTTGTCGATGCGCTGCCCCGCAACGGAATCGTCGATCCGTTCGCGCCTTACCGCAATCGCTTTGCCTTGCGCCATCATCCTGAAATATACTTGCGCCCGGTCCCGGTTGCGGTCGGCGCCCCTCGCGCACAGAAGCGGAGACGAGCGGACGACAACGAGCCCAAAAGCGAGCTCCCGGAAGACCAAAAACGTATCGTCGTTGCCGAAAAAGGCACTGATGGTAACGCAATCGACAAACTTCGATCCAATTGATTGAATGTGGATGCGTAGCTCACCCGCAGGATCAAGTGTTCCGGCCGTTCGCGGGAATACATGAAATTCGACCAGCCGTCCCATCAACGCCGATTACCGACCGGAAAAAAGTAGCCCTAACTACCCGCTCCTGATCACGTAGCAAGCGCGATGGTGCGCGCCGTTCGTCCTGCCCGTGGGTTTCGCACGGGAGAACGAAACATATGAAGCGCATGCTTTTCAACGCGACGCAGGCCGAGGAATTGCGCGTCGCGATCGTGGACGGTCAGAAACTGATCGACCTCGACATCGAGTCGGCCGCCAAGGAACAACGCAAGAGCAACATCTACAAGGCGGTCATCACCCGCATCGAGCCGAGTCTGGAAGCGGCGTTCGTCGACTACGGCGCCGAGCGGCACGGATTTCTTCCTTTCAAGGAAATCTCCCGCTCGTACTTCTCCAGCCCTTCGGAAGGCGGCAAGGCCCGTATTCAGGACGTCCTGAAGGAAGGCCAGGAACTCATCGTCCAGGTCGAAAAGGACGAACGCGGCAACAAGGGCGCGGCGCTGACGACCTACGTCTCGCTCGCCGGCCGCTACCTCGTGCTGATGCCGAACAACCCGCGCGGTGGCGGCGTGTCGCGGCGTGTCGAAGGTGACGAGCGCAGCGAGCTGCGTGAAGTCATGGATCAGCTCGACGTGCCGTCCGGCATGAGTCTGATCGCGCGCACTGCCGCCATCGGCCGCAGCGCCGAAGAACTCCAGTGGGACCTGAACTACCTGCTGCAGCTGTGGGGCGCGATCGACGGCGCGGCGCAGTCGCAGTCCGGCGCGTTCCTGATCTACCAGGAAGGCAGCCTCGTGATCCGCGCGATCCGGGACTATTTCCAGCCCGACATCGGCGAGATCCTGATCGACACGGACGACGTGTTTGAACAGGCGCGGCAGTTCATGGCCCACGTGATGCCGTCCAACGTCAACCGGGTCAAGCGCTACAGCGACGACGTGCCGCTGTTCTCGCGCTTCCAGATCGAGCACCAGATCGAGTCCGCGTACTCGCGGCAGGTCGGCCTGCCGAGCGGCGGCGCGGTCGTCATCGACCATACCGAAGCGCTGGTGTCGATCGACGTGAACTCGGGCCGCTCGACGCGCGGCGCCGATATCGAGGAAACCGCGTTCCGCACGAACCTCGAAGCAGCCGAGGAAATTGCGCGCCAGTTGCGCCTGCGCGACCTCGGCGGCCTGATCGTCATCGACTTCATCGACATGGAGTCGCAGAAGAACCAGCGCGAAGTCGAAAGCGTGCTGCGGGATGCCCTGCGTCACGACCGCGCGCGCGTGCAGACCGGCAAGATCAGCCGCTTCGGCCTGCTCGAGCTGTCGCGCCAGCGTCTGCGCCCGGCGCTCGCCGAGACGAGCTACATCCCCTGCCCGCGCTGCAACGGCACCGGTCATATCCGCAGCACGGAGTCGTCCGCGCTGCACATCCTGCGCATCCTCGAAGAGGAAGCGATGAAGGAGAACACCGGCGCCGTGCATCTGCAGGTGCCGGTGGATGTCGCGACCTTCCTGCTCAACGAGAAGCGGGTCGACATCGCGCACATCGAGGTTCGCCACAAGATCCAGCTGATCATCATCCCGAATCGCCACCTCGAGACTCCGCATCACGAAATCATCCGGCTGCGTCACGACCAGTTGAATCAGGAAGAGACGACGCTCGCGAGCTATCAGATGGTCGGGAAGCCCGCCGAGGTTGACCTCCGCCTGCCGTCGAAGGATGGCGAAAGCCGCCCGGCCCGCGCCGAAGCCGTCGTCAAGGGCATCGCACCCGCGCAGCCCGCGCCGGTCCACGAGCCCGAAGCGACAGTCGTCGCGCCGGCGGCCCAGCCCGGTCTGTTCGAGCGCCTCTTCGGCTGGCTGCGTAGCAGCAAACCGGCACCCGCGCCGCAACCTGCTCCGGAAGCCGCACCGAAACGCGAAAGCCGTCCGCGCACCGAGCGCGGCGACAATCGCCGGAACACCAATCGCAACCGGCGCGACGGTCAGCGCGCTGAACGGGACGAAGGTGCACCGACCCTCCAGCCGCTGCGCTCCGCGGCTCGTCCGGAGCGCGCTGAGCGCCCGGAACGCCCCGAGCGCGCGGAACGCCTTGAGCGCCCCGAAGCGGCCGAACGCGAGAAGCAGCCCCGGCAGGAACGGGCCGACAACGGCGGTCGTACTCGACAGGCACGCGCCCCGCGCAATCAGCCGAAGCCTGCAGAAGCAATCGAGAACGTGGCGGAGGCGCAGCCGATCGAGGCGGTCGTCGCAGTCCCGGCCGGTGCCGTCGAGACTCCGGTAGTCACCGGGGGCGAGGAAGGCGCTCCCGAGAAGCGCCGTCGTCGCAGCCGCGGCCGTCGCGACCGTCGTGGCGGTGAGGAGCAGGTCCAAGCCGCGACCCTGTCGGGCGACGAGACGCCGCTCGCAGAGACGGCGGCAGCCGAGGCCATCGAAGCGCCGCGCGAAGCCGTCGCCGCCGAAATCGTGCCCCCCGCAGCCCCGCTCGAAGCCGTTGCGACAACCGAAGCGGCGCCGCTTCCGGTCGTTGCCGGAGCCGCCGAAGCGGCCGTGGTCGAGGCCGAAGAAGCGCCGTTGCCCGTGATCGCGCAGCACGAGGAGTCCCCGGCGCCGATCCTTGCGCCGGCATCTTCTTCAGTTGGTCAGCCGGAACTCGCGGTGAGCGAAAACGGCGAGCCGATCGTGTCTGCGGACAACGTGGCGGCGCAATCGCCTGAATCCATGGCAGCGGACGAAGCGGGGCCGGTTGCATCGGAGGCCGCCGAAGCGGAAGCCGAAGCTTCCACCGCGGTAACCGCGGCGGTTGCGGAGCCGGAAGTGCGATCGGCCGCAGCGGTCACGGTGGTCGAGAACGAAACCGCCCTGCCCACCGCAGACGCCGTCGTCGCTGAGCAAACGGAACCGGCCGCGGTGACCGTGGGTGCGAGCACGGTCGAGCCGGCAGCATTGTTGCCTTCCGCGCCGATCGAGTTGGGCGAGACGCTCGCCGAAAGCGGGCTCGTGATGATCGAAACGAGCCGCGAGAAGGTGCAAGCGTTTCCGCTCGCCGCGGACGCGCCGGTGCAACCGCTCGGGCGACGTCGGCGGCCCGCCCCGGTCATCGTCGATGAACCGCTGCAGCAGGTAGAGACGCACAAGTAACAACGTACCGCCAACGGCAAAAAGGGGCGTCCTTCCGGACCGCCCCTTTTTTTGTTCGTCGCGCCGCCGTATGGCCACGACTGTCCCGCGCCGCATATCGAACGGCGCGAGGCGCGAAGTCAGCGTCCGATCAACTCCTCGAGCAATCCCTGCACGCCGTCTTCGCAGTAATCCAGCACGGCTTCGAATCCCTTGTCGCCGCCGAAATACGGGTCGGGCACATCTTCGCGGCGATGTTTCCGCGCGTAGTGCATGAACATCTGCAGCTTCGGCCGATACACCTCCGGACACGCGCGGCGCATGATTTCGAGGTGCTCGGAATCCATCGCAAGCAGCAGGTCGAACTCCTGGAAGTCAATCGCCTCGAGTTTCCGCGCGCGCAGCGTCGATAGGACGTAACCCCTTTTCAAGGCGGCCTTCTGCGCCCGCGGGTCGGGCGGCTCTCCCACGTGGCCTCCGTGCGTGCCGGCCGAATCGACGGTCAACACCGCTCCGAGCCCCGCCTTGTCGATCGCGTGTCGCGCGACCGCCTCCGCGGTCGGCGAACGGCAGATGTTTCCCGTGCAGACGAACAGGATCTTCGTCAATCTCCCCTCCCTAAGTCGAGCCATGCTGGTCGGCGCCGAAAGCCCGCTGCCGCAGCCTGAAGAGTTCGTCCCGCGCCGCCGCGGCCTTCTCGAACTCCAGGTTGCGCGCATGCTCCTGCATTTCCTTTTCGAGCTTCTTGATCGACTTCGCCAGCGCCTTCTCGTCCATCGAGAAATACTCGGCCGACCGCTCCGCGACGGCGGCGACGCGGCGCTCGTCACCCCCGCCGCCGTACACGCCGTCGATGATGTCCTTGATCCGCTTCGACACCGTTCTCGGCACGATCCCGTTCGCTTCATTGAACGCAATCTGCTTTTCCCGGCGCCGTTCGGTCTCGTCGATCGCCGTACGCATCGAACGCGTGATCAGGTCGCCGTACAGGATCGCTCGGCCGTGAACGTGACGCGCGGCACGTCCGATCGTCTGGATCAGCGAACGCTCCGAACGCAGGAAACCCTCCTTGTCGGCGTCGAGGATTGCAACGAGCGAGACCTCGGGAATATCGAGACCCTCGCGCAACAGGTTGATGCCGACAAGGACGTCGAACTCGCCGAGACGCAGGTCGCGAATGATCTCGACGCGCTCGACGGTGTCGATGTCCGAATGCAGGTAGCGCACGCGGATGCCGTTGTCCGCGAGGTAGTCCGTCAGATCCTCGGCCATGCGCTTCGTCAGCGTCGTCACGAGCACGCGCTCGCCCGCGGCGATCCGGCGTTTCGCTTCCGACAGCAGGTCATCGACCTGCGTCGTCGCCGGCCGGACTTCGACCGCGGGGTCGATCAGCCCGGTCGGTCGAACGACCTGTTCGACCACTTGCCCCTGATGCTCGGCCTCATAGGCAGCCGGCGTTGCCGAAACGAACACCGTCTGCGGCATCAGGCGCTCGAATTCCTCGAACTTCAACGGGCGATTATCGAGCGCGGACGGCAGGCGAAAGCCGTAGCCGACGAGGTTCTCCTTGCGCGACCGGTCGCCCTTGAACATGCCGCCGACCTGCGGAATCGATACGTGCGACTCGTCGACGAACATCAGCGCGTCGCGCGGCAGGTAGTCGATCAGCGTCGGCGGCGGCTCGCCGGGGCCGCGGCCCGAGAGGTGGCGCGAGTAGTTTTCGATGCCCTTGCAAAACCCCATCTCGTTGAGCATTTCGAGGTCGAAGCGCGTCCGCTGCTCGATCCGCTGTGCCTCGACGAGCTTTCCCGACGTCTGAAAAAAGGAGGCGCGGTCACGCAGTTCGTCCTTGATCGCCTCGATCGCCTTCAACACCGTTGCGCGCGGCGTCACGTAGTGGCTCGAGGGATAGACGGTGAAGCGGACGAGTTTCTGCTTCAGATGACCCGTCAGCGGATCGAACAGCGTCAGGTGCTCGACTTCGTCGTCGAACAGCTCGATGCGAACCGCAAGTTCCGCGTTCTCCGCCGGGAACACGTCGATGACGTCGCCCCGTACCCTGAACGTGCCGCGGCGGAAATCAATATCGGAGCGCGTGTATTGCATCGCGACGAGCCGCTGCACGAGGTCGCGATGACCGATGCGCTCGCCTTCGCGCAGATGCAGGATCATCGCGTGGTAATCGACCGGGTCGCCGATGCCGTAGATGCAGGAGACGGTCGCAACGATGACGACGTCGCGGCGCTCCATCAGGCTCTTCGTCGCCGACAGCCGCATCTGCTCGATGTGCTCGTTGATGCTCGAATCCTTCTCGATGAAGAGATCGCGCGACGGCACATAGGCTTCCGGCTGGTAGTAGTCGTAGTACGAGACGAAATACTCGACGGCGTTCTGCGGAAAGAACTCGCGAAACTCGGCATAAAGCTGCGCGGCCAGCGTCTTGTTCGGAGCGAGCACGAGCGCCGGTCTTCCGCAGCGGGCGATGACGTTCGCCATCGTGTAGGTCTTGCCCGACCCCGTGACGCCGAGCAGCGTCTGATACATCAGCCCGTCGGCGATCCCTTCGGTGAGTTGCGCGATCGCACCGGGCTGGTCGCCCGCGGGCGCGAACGGCTGATGAAGGCGGAATGGACTGCCTTCGAAAGTGATCACCGGAACACTGTCGGTTGAACTCGTCATGCTAAACTTTCCGGCTGTTTCAGGCGCCTGCCGGACAATCGCACAGACAACGGGCGAATGCGGCAGGACGCTCATTATTTCGCAAAACGCGGCTCAAGGCACGGCAGCTGGCACCCGAACCTCGAAGCGATGTTCCGGACCGGGCCGCGCACCCCGCCCAAACTGGAGTTGTCCATGCCCGCTTCGATCTTCGCCGCCGTCGATATGGCGCCCCGTGACCCGATTCTCGGCCTGAACGAGGCCTTTAACGCCGACGCGCGAACCGAAAAGGTCAACCTCGGCGTCGGCGTCTACTACGACGACAACGGCAAGATCCCGCTGCTCGCCGCTGTCCGCGCCGCCGAAAAGGCCCGGCTCGAAGCGATGCCGCCGCGCGGCTATCAGCCGATCGAAGGAGCGCCCGCCTACAACAACGCAGTGCAGAACCTGCTGTTCGGCAAGGATTCGGCGCTGATCGCGAACGGCCAGGTCGTCACCGTGCAGGCTCTCGGCGGGACCGGCGCGCTCAAAGTCGGCGGCGACTACCTGAAGCGCCTGAACCCGGGCGCGACCGTCTATATCTCCGACCCGAGTTGGGAAAATCACCGCGCGATCTTCGAATCGGCTGGCTTCCCGGTCGACGTCTACCCGTATTACGAGCCCGCCACCCGCGGCGTGAACTTTGCCGGAATGAAGGCAAAGCTCGAAAGCCTCGCCGCCGGCTCGATCGTCCTGCTCCACGCCTGCTGCCACAACCCGACCGGTGCGGACCTGACCGAAGCGCAGTGGGGAGAGGTCGTCGAAGCCTGCCGTGCACGCAACCTCGTGCCCTTCCTCGACATGGCCTATCAGGGCTTTGCCGAAGGCATCGAGCCGGACGCGATTGCGGTGCGCCGCTTCAGCGCCAGCGGTCTCCAGTTCTTCGTCTCGAGCTCGTTCTCGAAGTCGTTCTCGCTCTACGGCGAGCGCGTCGGCGCGCTGTCGATCGTGACCGCAGGCAAGGATGAAAGCGTCCGCGTGCTGTCGCAGGTCAAGCGCGTGATCCGGACCAACTACTCGAACCCGCCGACGCACGGCGGCGCAGTCGTCGCTGCCGCGTTGAATTCGCCGGAATTGCGTCAGATGTGGGAAGACGAACTCGCGGGCATGCGCGACCGCATCCGCGCGATGCGCGTCGGGCTCGTCGACAGCCTGAAGGCTGCGGGCGTCGCCCAGGACTTCTCGTTCGTCATCCAGCAGCGCGGGATGTTCTCGTACACCGGCCTGTCTGCCGCGCAGGTCGAGCAACTGCGCAGCGAATTCGGCATCTATGCCGTTTCGACCGGCCGCATCTGCCTCGCAGCGCTGAACTCGCGCAATATCGGCTATGTCGCGAAAGCGATCGCATCGGTCGTGAAAGGCTGAGAATTACCTTAAGCAAATATTGACGAACAACCGCGCGGTGCCTATACTGCGCGGCTCAATTCCCCGATAGCTCAGTCGGTAGAGCAACGGACTGTTAATCCGTGTGTCCCTGGTTCGAGCCCAGGTCGGGGAGCCAATTTCGGCTCGGTGAGGCATTCGCCGGGCATGTACCGATCCCCGATAGCTCAGTCGGTAGAGCAACGGACTGTTAATCCGTGTGTCCCTGGTTCGAGCCCAGGTCGGGGAGCCAAATCGCACCTCAGCGTGAATTCAGATTCGATTCACGCACTTCAAGGCCAGTCATTCGCCACGGCAAAAACCGTGTCGTTTCTGGCCTTTTTCGCGTTCACGCCGCACCCACGGAACGCGCTCGGCGGCCGAGCGCGTAGCCGAACGGAAACCGCAGTCGATCAATGATCCGGCCGGTGGCGATGTCGGCGGCTGTCGTGCCCGTCGTTGAACGCGTGCTGTGCAGCCGTCATCGTCGCGAGCGCGGCGGCGACGCGCTGATTGATCGTGTCTTTCGGTATCACGCCCTTCGCATCGGGCTTGCCTGCCGGCAGGCCGGTCAGGACGGTCATCGCGTCATCGACGGTTTCAACGGCGTGGATGTGGAAACGCCCGCAGCGTGCGGCCTCGACGACGTCGGGGCGCAGCATCAGGTGCCGGACGCTTGCCGCGGGAATCACGACGCCTTGCGAGCCGGTAAGACCGCGCACCGCGCAAAGGTCGAAGAAACCCTCGATCTTTTCATTCACGCCGCCGACGACCTGGGCCTCACCGAACTGGTTCACCGAACCGGTCACCGCGAACGACTGCCGGATCGGCACCTGTGCGAGGGCCGATAGCAGCGCGCAAATCTCCGCGAGCGAAGCCGAGTCGCCCTCGACCGGTGCATACGACTGCTCGAACACGAGGCTCGCGGAAAGCGACAGCGGCGTGTGTCGCGCATAGCGCGAGGCGAGAAAGGCGGAAAGGATCAGGACGCCTTTCGAATGGATCGCACCGCCCAGTTCGATCTCGCGCTCGATGTCGACGACGTCACCCTCGCCCAAGCGCACCGTGGCAGTAATACGCACCGGATGCCCGAACTGCTCGCCGGCGATATCGACGACCACCAGCCCGTTGATCTGACCGCAACGCTCGCCCGCGCTGGAAATCAGCGTCGTGCCGTCGACCATCGACTCCAGGACTTTCTCCGAATAGCGCGCGTAACGACGCACGCGGGCAGCGATCGCCCGGTCGACGTGGTCGCATACGATCACCGACGCATCCTCCTGGCGCGCGTGGTAATCAGCCTCGCGCATCAGATCAGCGAGCAGGCGCGTGCGCAGCGAGAGGCGCCCGGCGTCCTCCGCAAGACGCGCGCCATGCTCGACGAGGCGGGCGACGCCGCTACGATCGAACGGCAGCAGGCCCGCACCGCGCGCGAGCGTCGCGAGCAGGCGGACGTAGTAGCCGACGTTTTCGCCGGTGCGCGGCAGATCGTCGTCGAAATCGGCCGCGACCTTGAACAACTCCGGGAAGTCCGGGTCGTTGTCCGTGAGCAGGTAGAAAATCTCGCGATCCCCGATCAGCACCACCTTCAAGTCGCACGGCACCGGCTCCGGCTCCAGGGTCGCGATGTTCGTCCAGCCCTGCGCCTCGGCGGGCGGCTCGATCCGGATCTCGCGTGCGCGCAATGCACGCTTGAGTCCCTCCCACGCGAAAGGCTGCGTCAGCAGGCGCTCCACATCGACGACGAGATAGCCGCCGCTCGCCCGGTGCAGCGCGCCGGCGCGGATCAGGTTGAAGTGCGTCACGAGCGTGCCCATCTGCGCGATGTGCTCGATACGGCCGATCAGATTGCCGAAAGTCGGGTTGTCTTCGCCGACGACCGGTGCGCCGCGCGTAGTCGAATGATCGACCAACACCTTGACCTGGTACCGGTGAAAACGCTTCCTGGGCCCCTCGTCCGCCTCCTCCTCGTCCTCAGCCGGCGCGCCCCACTCCCCACCGCTTTCGAGCAGTTCCCGCGTTATCGCGTCGAAGAACGCGAGGACGGGAGCGAGATCCGCGTAACGTGCGTGCAGGCCGCGCATCAGGTGCGACACCGCCGGCGCGAGCGCGTCCCGCTCGGCGCGCTTGACCGCTTCATGCAGTTCGGTCCGCCAACCGGGGAAGCGCTCCAGCAGCTCGGTGAGGCGGTCGCTCCACTCGCCGACCCGGGCCTCGATCTGCTCGCGCTCGACCGGCGGCAACGCCTCGAAATCCTCCGGCGACATCGTGCCGTCGCCCTGTTTCGGTGCGAACACGAAGCCCTCGGGGGTTCGTAACAGGGAAATGCCCTCGTCCGCGCACGCCTGTCCCAATTCCCGCAGCGCATCCTCTTCACGGGCCTTGTGTCCCTCCTGCAACGCGTCGATCCGCGCGCTGTGGGTTTCACTTTCGAGCGCCGACTCGATCGCCGGGCCGAGATCCCGGATGAACGCCTGCATGTCGGCACGCAGTGCAGCGCCGCGCCCTGCCGGCAAACTCAGCAGCCGCGGCCGCAGCGGCTCGTCGAAGTTGTGCAGATAGCACAGATCGGGCGGAATTTCGCCCTGTGCGGCGAGCTCGCGAATCAGACGGAAGACACCGGCGTGGCGGCCGGTGCCGGGTTCGCCGAGAACGAACACGTGGTAACCGGGCTGGCGCATCGCGAGGCCGAAGCGCAGCGCCTCCTCGGCACGCGCCTGCCCGAGACCGCCGGGCAGATCGAGCAGATCCGCCGTCGTGTCGAATGCAAAATCGTCCGGTTCGCAACCGGTCCGCAGACGCTCGGCCGGAAGGGAAGACAGATCGGCCATGTTGTTATTCTCCTGCCGAAAAGAAAACGAGGGCTCCCTCGCGAGAGCCCCCGTCATAATCGCCCTGTAATCGCGGGCGCCGCAAGCCTGCTAGCGGAAGCCGCGGCGCTGACCCACGTCGTGCCCCCAGCGGTGGTCGTGGTGGCCGATTTCGTGCTCGAACTGCGGGAACCGGCGGTCGTGCTCCATCAGGAGCGACATGATCGTCCCCGCATACTCCTTGGGAAAGCCCTGTCGCGTTCCTCCACGGGTATCGGTCATCAGCAGGAAGATGAACTTCCGGCACTCGGGACTGCCCCACAACAAATCGATCTTGCGCAGGTGAGGAAAACGCTCGTACAGCTTTTCGGTAGGTGTTTCGGTCACTCTTCCCGTCATCGGGACAACTCCATCGGGCGCTTTTCCCGCCCTTTCATAACTATTACTTTCGTCTTATATCCAACTACTCCGCCCGTCGCCATCCGCAGAACCCGCGAGCCGTGACACAATGCGCACGAACACCTTGAATTCGCATCTGCCCCGGCCTGAAGGTCCCCCCGACGCTTGCGGACACGGGATTAGGGATCAACTCTTTTCCGCGTGCCTTGCGCCAGAGCAAGGAAAGCGCGATCCTCGAGCAGGACAATTCTCCTGCCCCATTCTGCGAAGCCGCCCATGAAGATCATCCCGATCCAGTCCAGCTTCTCGAATCCCATGCCCGAAAGCGTCCTGGATGACACGCAGACGGCAGGCGAGCTACGAGACAGGCTCGGCCGAGCCGTGCATGATCTGCGCATATCCGTTACGGATCGCTGCAACTTCCGCTGCGTCTATTGCATGCCGCGCTCCGTGTTCGGCAGCGACTACGCTTTCCTTCCCCGCAAGGAATTGCTCTCGTTCGAGGAGATCGTGCGCGTCGCGCGCCGCTTCGCCGAACGGGGCGTGCGCAAAATCCGCATCACCGGTGGCGAGCCGCTGCTGCGCAAGCACGTCGAGAACCTGATCGAACAGCTCGCGCAGATCCCGGGCGTCGAACTGACACTTACGACCAACGGCGTATTGTTGCCGAAGATGGCCCGCACGCTGAAGGAGGCCGGGTTGAACCGCGTCACGGTCAGCCTCGATGCGATCGACGACGCCACTTTCCGCCTGATGAACGACGCCGACTTCCCGGTCGCGTCGGTCCTCGAGGGCATCGACGCCGCAAAGGCCGCCGGGCTCGGGCCGATCAAGGTCAATATGGTGGTCAAGCGGGGCGTGAATGATCAGGGCGTCGTCGACATGGCGCGTCATTTCCGCGGCAGCGGGCACATCCTCCGCTTCATCGAATTCATGGATGTCGGCAGCTCGAATGGCTGGAAGATGGATTCGGTCGTGCCTTCACGCGAGATCATAGAGCGCGTCGGCGCGATCTTCCCGCTCGAGCAGATCGATCCGAACTACACCGGCGAAGTGGCCGAGCGCTGGCGCTATCGCGACGGCTCCGGCGAGATCGGCGTTATCTCGTCGGTCACGCAGGCCTTCTGCTCGACCTGCTCGCGGATCCGCCTGTCCACCGAAGGCAAGCTCTACACCTGTCTGTTCGCGCAAGGCGGCCACGACCTGCGCAGCCTGCTGCGAGCCGGCGCTTCCGACGTCGAACTCGACCGTGTGATCGCCGCGGTGTGGAAGGGTCGGGAGGACCGCTATTCGGAGATCCGCACTGCGAACACGGCGGGCCTGCGAAAGATCGAAATGTCGTATATCGGCGGTTGAGGCAAGACACCGGCTGGCCGCAGGGCCACCGCTTCGTCAACGCGCGACACCCAAGCGCCCGCGCGGGATCTCGGGATCCTCGTCCAGCGGTCCGTCAAGTTCATCGAGCTGCGCGGCTTCGATCTTCTGGAAGTGCGCGCTGATCTTGCGCGAGCTGACATGCACGTCCTGCACATCCTTGTTCGCCTGCTCGATGTGCCGGGCGAGCGCGTTCATCCGCTCGTCGAAGCGGGCGAAATCCTTCGCGAGCTTGCCGAGCGCATCCTTGATGACATGGATCTGCTTGCGCGTTTCGACATCCTTCAGCACTGCCCGCGCAGTGTTCAGCACCGCCATCAGCGTCGTCGGCGAAACGATCCACACGCGCCGGCTCTGCGCGTAGGCGACGACCTCGGGATGAAACGCGTGAATCTCGGCGAACACCGCTTCGGCCGGCACGAACATCACCGCGCCGTCTGAGGTGACGTCGGGAATGATGTATTTCGACGCGATCGCGTCGACGTGGCGCTTCAGATCCGTGCGGAACGCAGCCTGCGCCAGCTTGCGGTCGACCTCCGCGATATCGTCGCCGCACATCCGGTGGTAGTTCTCGAGGGGGAACTTCGAATCGACACCGACGAGCCCGGTCGGCTCGGGCAGGCGCAGCATGCAGTCGACGCGCGCGTTGTTCGGCAGCGTGTATTGGAATTCATAGGCTTCGGACGGCAGCATGTTGCGCACCAGCGCCTCGAGCTGGATCTCGCCGAAGGCGCCACGCGCGCGCTTGTCGCCGAGCAATTGCTGCAGGCTCACGACGTTCGTGGTCAGGCCGTCGATTTTCTTCTGCGCCTCGTCGATCGTTGCGAGCCGTGCCATCACGTTCGCGAAGGTCTCGTTGGTCTTGCGGAAACCCTCGTCGAGCCGTTCGTTGACGTGGCCCGACAGGGTCTCGAGCCGGCGGTCCATGCTTCGAGTCATCGCCTCGATGCTCGTCGCGAGTTGGCCGGAAGCGCTCGCGAGTCCGCGCTGCAGCAGCTCACGATCCGCGCGCGCGTGCTCCGACAAGCGATCCGCCTGGCGCGCGAGACCGTCGTGCAGGTCGCCGAGCATCGCGCGGTGCTGGACGGCGAGCGCGTCGCCGACTTCGCCGACGAGAATTTCGGGCAGGTCCTGTTCGAGCCGGCGGATCCGCAGCGCGAGCCAGACGACGATCAGGATCAAGCCGCCGACCAGGCCGGGCAAAACGTATTCAGGCATGCGTGAAGGACTCCGCGAACGAGCAGGCAAGGGTGGCGGGCGCTGCCGCAGGAATCGAAGCGGCGCGAGCGACTCGCCTCATCCGAGCGCCCGCAGGCTTGCGAGCGGCGGGCGTGCGAGCAGTTTTCGCGTTCCGAGCCAGCCGCCGGCAACGACGCCGGCGGCGCCCGCGAGCGTCGCGAACAGCAATGGCCACACCGCCGGCACGTACGCGATCTTGAAGACGTAATGTGCGAGACCCCAGCCGATTGCACTCGCGCCGACGCCCGCCAACGCGCCGGCGACACCGCCAAGGACGACGAACTCGGCCAGCAACGCCTGGCGAACCTGCCGATTGCGGGCGCCGAGCGTGCGCAGCATCGCCAGCTCATATTCCCGCTCGTCGTGTGTGGATTGCAGCGCGGCGTAGAGCACGACGAAACCGGCGAGCACCGCGAAGCCGAACACGAACTGGACAATCAGGATCAGTTTGTCGGTCATCGAGCGCACTTGCTCGATCACGGCCGCAACGTCGATGACCGACAGGTTCGGGAAGCGATTCACGAGCTCGGCGGTGAACGCGTGATTCTCCGGCGGAAGTCGAAAGCTCGTGATCAGGCTCGCCGGGTCGTCGTCGAGCATTCCCGGCGCCGCGATGAAGAAGAAGTTCACGCGCATCGAATCCCATTCGAGCTCGCGCACGCTCGTGATCGGTGCTTCGACGAGCCGTCCGGCCACGTTGAAGCGCACGCGGTCGCCGATTTTCAGCGCGAAGGTCTCGGCGAGCCCCTTTTCGACCGAGAACTCCGCGCTCGGCCCGTCGCCGTGCCATTTGCCTTCGGTCACACGGTTGCCGTCCGGCAACCGGCTGCCGTAACTCAGGTTGAACTCGCGTTCCGCAAGCCGCTTCGTGCGCGCATCGACGTAGTCGTCCGGTTCCACCGCCTTGTCGTTGATCGCGACCAGGCGTCCGCGAATCATCGGCAGGATGTCGGGGGCCCCGAGGCCGTGTTCCGTGAAGAACGCCGCAAGCGGCCCATTCTGGTCCGGCTGGATGTTGATGATGAAGCGGTTCGGCGCGTCGGCAGGAGTCATGCCGCGCCAATTGTCGAGCAGATCCCCGCGGATCAGCGTCAGCAGCAGCAGCGCGGCGATGCCGAGGCCGAGGGCTGTCGCCTGGATCACGCTGCCCTTCATGCGCCTCGCGAGCGACGCGAGACCGTAGCGCCATCCGCCTCCGCGCAGTGCTCCGCGCCCTTTCGTGCTCGCCGCCGCGCGCAGGATCCACCACGCCCCGAGCGCGAATACCGCGAGCGCCGCCGCGAAGCCACCCGCAATCATCAATCCGAGCTTGAGGTCGCCGGCGATCCAGAAAATGATCGCAAGCAACGCCGCAGCACCCGCGGCCCACGCCGCGCCGCTCACCGACTCGACCCCGCCGACCTCCCTGCGCAACACGCGTACCGTAGACACCTTGCCGAGCCGCAACAATTGCGGCAGCACGAAACCGACGAGCAGGACCATGCCGACGGCAATCCCGTGCGCGAGCGGCAGTAGCGATGGCGTCGGGAGCTCCGCCGCAACAACCTCGACGAGGACGACCGCGAGGCCGAACTGCACCGCCCAGCCGATTGCGCTGCCGAGGGCGGCGGCGATCAGGCCGAACAGCACGAATTCGCCGACGATGATCGTCAGCACCTGGGCTTGCGCCGCACCGAGGCAGCGCATCACCGCGCAGGCGTCGAGATGTCGCTGCATGAAACGGCGCGCGGACAGCCCGACGGCGACGGCGGCGAGGATCACCGCGAGGAGCGCCGCGAGCCGCAGGAAGCGTTGTGCCTGGTCGAGCGACGCGCGCACTTCGGGCCGCGCGCTCTCGATGGTCTCGATCGACTGGCCGCGGCCGAGCTGGTCCCGGGACCAGCGTTCGTAGCCGTCGATGGCCGTGGGTTCGCCCGCGAGGTGCAGTCTCCACGTCGCGCGGCTGCCGACGGACAGCAGCCCGGTTGCGGGCAGGTCGGCAGCATTGAAGATCGCGCGCGGCAACAGGCTGAAGAAGTTCGCACCGCGATCCGATTCGAAGCTGACCATCGCGCCGACGCGGAATTCGAGCTCCCCGAGCCCCACCGTGGCGCCGACCCCGACACCCAATTGCGCGAGGAGCCGCTCGTCGAGCCACACTTCGCCTCGCTCGGGCACCCGGCCCGCGGTCGTATCCGCCTGATTGGGACCCGGCGCGATCCGCACGCTTCCGCGCAACGGATATCCCGGCTGCACGGCCTTGACCCCGGCGAGCTGCGCGCCGTCTTCGGTGCTGACCATGCTCGTGAACAGCACGGTTTCGACGACCTGCAGCCCACGGCGCCGCGCCTCATCGACAAACCGGGCATCCCAGGGTTGATCGCCGCGAAGCAGGAGGTCGCCGCCAAGGAGCTGGTTGGCCTCGCGGTCGAGTCCGCGCCCGACGCGGTCGGCGAGAAACCCGACGCTCGTCAGGCTCGCGATCGCGATCACGATCGCGAGCCCGAGCAGGTGGAGTTCGCCCGCGCGCAGGTCGCGCAACATCATTCGAAAGGCAAGTCGGAGCGCTTTCATGTAATCCCGAGGACGTGCGCAACCGGGCATCAGCGCGCCGGAGCCAGAATCCGGCGCACCAGCTCGACCCAGTACGCGACTCCGGTCGTGATGATTTCGTCGTTGAAATCGTAGGTCGGATTGTGCAAGGTGCATCCGCCCTCGCCCGCTCCGTTGCCGATCCACACGTAGCTGCCGGGCTTGCGCTGCAGGAAATACGCGAAATCCTCGGCGCCCATGCTCGGCCGCGCGTTCGTCGTGACCCGGTCGGCGCCGACGAGCGCGCCGGCGACCTCGGCGGACAACGCGGCTTCCGCAGGCGTGTTCACCGTCGGCGGATAGCCGCGACGGTACTCGACCGCAATCTCGACGCCGAACGCCGCCGCAATGCCGCCGGCGACGCGCCGCAGTGCCGCCTCGATCTGATCCTGCACCGTCTCGCTGAACGCACGCACGGTGCCGCACAGCGCCGCGCGGTCGGGGATCGCGTTGTACGCCTCGCCGGCATGGAACTGCGTCACGGAAACGACCGCCGAGTCGGTCGGATCGATCGTCCGACTGACGATGGTCTGGATCGCCTGGACGAGGGCCGCGCCGGCGGTGACCGGGTCGGCCCCCAGATGCGGCATCGCCGCGTGCGCGCCGTGCCCGGTGATCGTGATGTCGAAACGGTCGGCGCTCGCCATGACCGGCCCGGGATGGACGACGAAGTGCCCCGGCGCGAGACCCGGCCAGTTGTGCATGCCGAACACCGACTCCATCGGAAAACGCTCGAACAGCCCGTCGTCGATCATCGCCAGTCCGCCGCCCTCGCCTTCTTCGGCGGGCTGGAAGATCAGATAGACCGTGCCGTCGAAGTCCCGCTGCGCCGCCAAGGCTTCGGCCGCGCCGAGCAGCATCGTGGTGTGCCCGTCATGACCGCAGGCGTGCATGCAGCCCGGATGGACCGAGCGATGCGCAAAATCATTGCGCTCCTGGATCGGCAGCGCATCGATGTCCGAGCGCAGGCCGATCGCGCGCAACCCGCGCCCGGCCCGGACAACGCCGACGACCCCGGTCTTGCCGACGCCGCGATGCACCTCGATGCCGAGCGATTCGAGATGGGTCGCGATCAGGTCGGCGGTGCGATGTTCGGCGAACGCGAGTTCGGGATGCGCGTGAAGGTCGCGGCGGATCTCGGTGAGTTTGGCAAGCTGTGGCCGGAAGGATTCGATGACGCTCATGGCTGGACCCTTATCGATTGGGTTTTAGTATGGGCTTCTGCTGGGATACATCGAGTGTACTGATCCTGGCAGCGGCCGTCGAACGCGATTCGCCGTCGAGGACGGGGCAGCTCCGCTCCGGCGCGCTGCCGCGGCTCTTGCGCTTCGATTCGGCTAGACTTGCCGCCCGCTCCTCCCACGTCACCCCGCCCCGCGCGGGCCTCATCCGGAGTCCGCGTGAAGCTCTTCTACGCCGACCACTTCGTGCTGCCCTTGCCGCAAGGCCACCGCTTTCCGATGGAAAAATACTCGCGGCTGCGCGAACGGCTCGCGGCGTCCGGCCGCTTCGGCCCCGGCGACTTCGTGGTCCCCGACGCGGCGAGCGACGATGAAATCCTGCACGCTCACGACGACGCCTATCTCCGGCGAGTCGTCGCCGGCACGCTCGACGCGGCCGAACAGCGGCGCATCGGCTTTCCGTGGTCGGCGCAGATGGTCGAACGCTCGCGGCGGTCGGCCGGCGCAACCCTCGCTGCGTGCCGGGCCGCATTGATCGAAGGCTGCGCGGCGAACCTCGCGGGTGGCACACACCATGCGCACCGCGACTTCGGCTCCGGGTTTTGCGTCTTCAACGATGCAGCGGTCGCCGCCCTGACGATGCGCGCGGAAGCCCGGGTGCGGCGCGTCGCGATCATCGACTGCGACGTCCATCAGGGAGATGGCACCGCAGCGATCCTCGCCGGCGAGCCCGACGTCTTCACGTTCAGCATCCACGGCGCAAAGAATTTCCCGTTCCGCAAGGCGCAGTCGGATCTCGACATCGAACTCCCCGACGCGACGGCCGATGAAAGCTATCTCGACGCACTGCGGCGCGGACTCGATGCCGTGTTCGAGCACATCTCGCCCGAGCTCGTGATCTATCTCGCCGGGGCCGACCCGTACCATGACGACCGTCTCGGTCGGCTCGCGCTGTCGATCGACGGACTCGGCGCGCGCGACGCGCTGGTACTCGCCGAATGCGCGGTGCGACAGATACCGGTCGCGGTCGCCATGGCGGGCGGCTACGCGCGTCAGATCGACGACACGGTGACGATCCATACCAACACGGTGCTCGCCGCATCCCGGCTGGCGGCCCGATGAGGCCCGTCACCCTGTACGGCGTCGACTTCACGTCCGCGCCGCGGGTGCGCAAGCCGATCACCGTCGCCGCGGGGCGCGACGACGGAAAGTCGATCCGGCTCAACACGCTCGAAGTCTTGCCGGACTGGCTCGCGTTCGAAACGTTTCTCGACCGGCCCGGACCGTGGCTCGGCGGCTTCGACTTTCCGTTCGGCTTGCCCCGCGAAGCGGTCGTCGATCTCGCCTGGCCGATGACCTGGCGCTCGCTTGTCGAGCACTGCGCGTCGCTCGGCCGGCAGGCGTTCCGCGAACAGCTCGATGCCTACCGTGCGACGCGTCCCACCGGCAAGCGCTACGCGCATCGCGCGGCGGACGCGCCGGCGCGGTCGCATAGCCCGTTGAAGCTCGTGAATCCGCCCGTCGGACTGATGTTTCTCGAAGGGACCCCGCGACTGATGCGTGCGGGGGTGAGCCTGCCGGGATTGCACGACGCGGATCCTTCCCGTGTCGCGCTGGAAGCCTATCCGGGCCTTCTCGCCCGCGCGATCACGCGGGCACCTTACAAGACCGACGAACGGGCGAAGCAGACGATCGCGCGACAGGGCGCACGTGAAACGATCGTCGCTGCGTTGGAGAGCGGTGCGCATCCGCTCGGACTCGCGCTGTCGCTCGAAAGTGGCCAGCGCGCCGCGCTGATCGAGGATGCGTCCGGCGACCTCCTCGACGCGACGCTTGCGCTGGTCCAGTCGGCGTGGTGCCTGAGGGCGGGACCGCCGGATTTCGGCTTGCCGCGAGAAATCGATCCGCTCGAAGGCTGGATCGCGACCGTGGCGGGGCCGACCGGATATCGGAATCCGTCGGGCAGCTGAACGACACGGCCGACGAACGAGGGGCGGGCCGAGAAGCCGCGCCCTTCGTCGCGAGGTCGCTGCGCTTAGATGACGCCCTGCGCGAGCATCGCTTCCGCAACCTTCACGAAGCCTGCAACGTTCGCGCCGTTGGAATAATTCACCTTGCCATCGGCCTTCGTGCCGTACTCGAGGCACATGCGGTGGATGCCCTGCATGATTTCCAGCAGGCGCGCATCGACTTCCTCGCGCGTCCACGACAGGCGCATCGCGTTCTGGCTCATCTCGAGGCCCGACGTCGCGACGCCGCCGGCATTGCTCGCCTTGCCCGGGGCGTACAGGACGCCGTTCTTCTCGAACACGCGCACGGCCGCAGCGGTGGAAGGCATGTTCGCGCCTTCGGCGACGCATTTCACGCCGTTGCGGACGAGCACCGCTGCGTCGTCGCCGTCGAGCTCGTTCTGCGTCGCACACGGGAAGGCGATGTCGACCGGCACGTGCCACGGGCGCTTGCCGGCTTCGAAGCGCAGACCGAGCCGCTCGGCGTAATCGCTGACGCGTCCGTAATGGACGTTCTTCACGTCCATCAGCACCGCGAGCTTCTCCGGCGTGAATCCGGCTTCGTCGATGACCGTGCCGCTCGAATCCGACGCGGTCATGACCTTCGCGCCGAGCGCCATGGCCTTTTCGATGCCGTACTGCGCAACGTTGCCCGAACCCGAAATCGAGACCCGCATGCCGGCCATCGTCTTGCCGGTGTGGCGCAGCATCTCTTCGGCGAAATACACCATGCCGTAGCCGGTTGCCTCGGGGCGGATCAGCGAGCCGCCGAAGCTCAGGCCCTTGCCGGTGAACACACAGCTCGCCTTGTTCGACAGCTTTTTCATCATCCCGGCCATGTAGCCGACTTCACGGCCGCCGACGCCGATGTCGCCCGCCGGCACGTCGGTGTCCGACCCGATGTGGCGAAACAGTTCGGTGATGAACGCCTGGCAGAAGCGCATGACTTCGCCGGGGCTGCGGCCCTTCGGGTCGAAATCGGAACCGCCCTTGCCGCCGCCCATCGGCAGCGTCGTCAGTGCGTTCTTGAACGTCTGCTCGAACGCGAGGAACTTCAGGACCGACAGATTCACCGACGGGTGGAAGCGCAGGCCGCCCTTGAACGGGCCGATCGCCGAACTGTGCTGGATGCGGTAGCCGCGGTTGACCTGCACGTCGCCGCGATCATCGATCCACGACACGCGAAACTGGATCAGGCGCTCCGGCTCGACGAGGCGATCGAGCAGCCCGTGCTCCGCGTAGCGCGGATTTTCGGAAATGAAAGGCCACAGGCTTTCCATCACCTCGGCGACCGCCTGGATGAACTCGGGCTGGCCGGGATTGCGTTGTTCGACGTGAGACAGGAATTCTTCGAGGGACTGGTAGCGCATCGATATGGCCTTTCATCAGGAAATTACCGGAAGCCCGAAAAACGGGCCGCCCGGGATTTTCCTCGAATTGCGCTCTCAGCGCACGGGTTTTGTGCGCCAAACAAGCCCTCCCGGTGCAATTTCGAGCCAACCGATGCAGACGCCCACCTTTCCGATGATTTTTCGGTGCCTGCCGATGGGTCATGCACCACTTTGGACCACTTTACGCACTTCTTTGGGGCATGCAAGACGCAAAAAACGCGCAGAACAGTGGCAAACGGAGATGCGGAAGGGGTCGCGGCACGCCCCCCGATTCATGACGATATGCTTCGTCCGCGGGACCAGACCCGGCCCCGGCGCGAACCGGTCCGGGTGCTGGCCGGGCGAGTCTTGAGCCCTATTCGACCTCGATCCGCAGCGACTTCGGCTTACTGCCACGTCGCGCACGCTCGGCGCGGATCAACTCGGCAATGTCGGTATTCGAGTTCGTCATCGCCCAGCTTTCGGCGGTGAAGCCGGCATCGTTCTTCTGCTCGATATTCACGTCCGTCTTCAGCAATCGGCGGACGACGTCGAGGTGGCCGTTGCGCGCCGCGACCATCAACGCGTTCGATTTGTTCGGCGACAAGGCATCGACTTCCGCGCCGCGGGCGAGCAGGCGCTCGACGATATCGAGATGGCCTTCGAACGCCGCGTAGATCAGCGGCGTCCAGCCGTCGTTATTGACCGGCGCGCCGGCAGCCAGGAGCTGATCGACGATGTCCGCGTGCCCCTTCAGCGCAGCCAGCATCAGCGCGGAATCGCCCGTGGCGTTACGTTGTGCGATCTTCGGACGGAACTTCAGGATCGCCGCGACCGTTTCTCCGCTGCCTTCGCGCGCGGCGAGCATCAGCAGCGTGTTGCCCTGGTCGTCGACGGTGTTCGGATCGACGCCGCGGTTGAGCAGTTGCACAAGTTGCGCAGTGTCCCCGCGACGCGCCGCGCTCAACGAGTCTTCGTAGCTGTTTGCGAGCACAGCGCTGCTGAACGCCAGCGCGGCGAGTAAGGCGGCAATCAATCGGATCACGGTCGGCTTTCCTTTGCGTGGCGGAACAGGCGGAAGAAATTTTCGGTCGTCGCCGCCTCGATGCGCTCGAGCGGCTCGCTGCGCAGCCGGGCGATCTCCTCGGCGACGTGAATCACCCAACCGGGTTCGTTGGTCCTGCCGCGATGCGGCACCGGCGCGAGATACGGGGAGTCGGTCTCGATCAGCAGCCGGTCGAGCGGAACATATTGGGCGACGGCCTTGAGGTCGGTCGCGTTGCGGAACGTGACGATGCCCGAGAACGAGATATAAAAGCCGAGGTCGAGCGCCGCCTCGGCCACTTCGCGCGTCTCGGTGAAGCAATGCATCACCCCGCCGGCCTCCGTCGCGTCCTCTTCGCGCATCAGGCGCAGGGTGTCCGCCGCCGCCGCACGGGTGTGGATGATCAATGGCTTGCCGCAGGCGCGCGCGGCGCGAATGTGCGTGCGAAAGCGTTCCCGCTGCCATTCGGGTGCGCCTTTCTGCCAGTAGTAGTCGAGCCCCGTTTCGCCGATCGCGACGACCTTCGGGTGGTCGGCGAGCGCGACGAGCCTTGCGACATCGGGCTCCTCGACGTCGTCGCCGTCCGGATGCACGCCGACCGACGCGAACAGATTGGGGTGTCGTTCCGCGAGCGCGAGCACGCGCGGAAACTCTTCGAGCTTCACTGCGACGCACAGCGCATGGCCGACGCGGTTTGCGGCCATCGTCGCGAGCACCTCGTCCTCGCGCTGCGCCAGTTCGGGAAAATCGAGATGACAGTGGGAATCGACGAACATCGGCAACGGCTACAAAACGGTGGGCGGAAATCAGAGCGTGTGGGTTGGGCGGTTCGAGCCGAGGTGGCCGGCGAGGATCTGCTCGATGCGGCCGCGCAGCGCCTTGCCCGATTCGTCGGCGCTGAAATGGACGCCGATTCCCTGCGTCTTGCCGCCCTGCGCACCATGCGGCGTGATCCACGCGACGGTGGCCGCGACCGGATGCTTCGTCGGGTCGTCCATCAATTGCAGCAGCATGAACACTTCGTCGCCGAGCTGGTGAGGCCGCGGCGTCGGCACGAAAATGCCGCCATTCGCAAGAAACGGCATATAGGCGGCATAGAGCGCGGATTTCGAGTTGATGTTCAGCGACAGCACGCTCGGGCGCGCGACGCTGGGTTTGGCTTCACTCATGGTCGGGGTCCGGTCACCGCGCGCGCATAGCGCAGGAGCATGTCTTCGAGCATCAGTCGGGCGTTCAGCGGATGCTGTGCGACCCGGCGAATGCTGGCGAGTTCATTGTAGCAGCCGAGCACCGACGCGACCGTCGAGCGCGGCGCCAACGCGGACAGCGTGCCCTCTTCTCCGGGGAAAAAGCGGATCCGCCCGCCGAGCCGCAGCGACGCGAGGTCGGTGACCCAGCGTTGCATCCAGTCGACGAGCTGCACGATGCCGAAGCCGGCCGCGAGCGCCTCCTTCGATTTGAGCCACGCGTCCCACTGCCCGGCGAGTTTCAGCGGGTCGCCCGCAGGCAGCTGTGCAAGATCGCGGACGAAGCGTGCGCGCAGCGTCGAGGCTCCCCGCCCCGCAAGGCGTTGCGCGGCGAGCGGCATGCCGCCGGTCAGCGCGAGGAGGTCGTCATCGGCCCCGTCCTGCGCATTCATCCACTGCGCGAGGGCGTCCGCCGTGGGTCGGGTAAAGGTCCACTGCTGGCACCGGCTCCGGATGGTGGGCAGCAGGCGGCGCGGCGCTGAGGAGACGAGCACGAAGATGCAGCCTTCCGGCGGTTCCTCGAGAAGCTTCAGCAGCGCGTTCGCAGTGAACGGATTCATTGCCTCGGCCGGGTCGACGACGACCACCCGCCGGCTGCTCTGATGGCCGGTCACCGCGACCGATTGCTGCAGGTCGCGAATCTGCTCGATGACGATCTGCGACGACTTCTTCTTCCCGGAGTCGGGCTCGCGCTCGCCGCCGTCCCGGGCGTCGTCGCTGTCGCCGCTATCGGCGTCGGCGGCCGGCACCAGCGTGAAGAGATCCGGGTGATTTCCGGACAGGCGCAACTGGCACGCAGCGCACCGGCCGCAGGCGTGACCGTCCGAACCGGGCGTCGAGCACAGCAGGTGTGCCGCAAGGGCTTCGGCGAGTTCACGCTTGCCGAGACCGGCAGGTCCGACGAAGAGCAACGCGTGCGGCAGCCGCTGCCCGAGTTCGCAAAGCCGTTGCCACGTGTCGTGCAGCCACGGGTAAATCATCCGAAGCAGCGCTCCTCGACGATGGCGGCGACCTCGGCGCGGACTGCTTCCGGCGGGAGATCCGCGGAAACGACACGGATCCGCTGCGGCGCCATCCGCGCGCGTTCGAGGTACGCGGCGCGCACCCGCTCGAAGAAATCAAGCTGTTCGCGTTCGAAGCGATCCGGGCTCGCGCCGGTATTCGCGACCCGCGCCGCCGCGACTGCCGGCGGCAGGTCGAAGACGAGGGTCAGATCGGGCTGGAATCCCGGGTGCACCCACGCTTCGAGCGCGGCGAACTTCGCGGGATCGAGGCCGCGGCCGCCGACCTGGTACGCATAGGTCGCGTCGGTGAAGCGGTCGGACACGACCCAGCGCCCCGCCGCGAGCGCCGGCAGGATGCGCGCGGCGAGATGTTCGCGGCGTGCGGCGAACATCAGCATCGCCTCGGTTTCGAGATCCATCGGCTCGTGCAGCAGGAGTTCCCTCAGGCGCTCCCCGAGCGCGGTTCCGCCGGGTTCGCGCGTCTGATCGACGTCACAGCCACGCGTGCGCAGCAGGTCGACGACCGCCGCGATCTGGCTGCTCTTGCCTGCGCCGTCGATGCCTTCGAAGGTGATGAAGCGCCCGCGCGCCTGCGTCTGACTCAACTGCCTGCTCTCCGCTGATATTGGTTGACCGCCCGGTTATGGTCGTTGAGGTTCGTCGAGAACACGCTCGTACCGTCGCCGCGCGACACGAAGTAGAGGTATTCGGTCGTCGCCGGCTTGACCGCTGCATTCAGCGATTCGAGCCCCGGCATCGCGATCGGCGTCGGCGGCAAACCGGGCCGCGTGTAGGTGTTGTACTCGTGGTCGCTTTCGAGGTCGCGCTTGCGCAAGTTGCCGTCGAACGCTTCGCCGTGCCCGTAGATCACCGCCGGGTCGGTCTGCAGCCGCATGCCGATGCGCAGGCGATTGACGAACACGGACGCGACCAGCTCGCGATCCTCGGGGCGGCCGGTCTCCTTCTCGACGATGGACGCGAGGATCAGCGCTTCGTACGGCGACGCGAGCGGCAAGTCGGGATTGCGCGCTTCCCAGATCTGCGCGAGCCGCTCGTGCATCGCACGGTACGCACGCGCAAGGACCGCGAGCGAGCTCGACTGCTTGTCGAAGAGGTAGGTGTCCGGAAAGAAGAGCCCCTCCGGATGGGATTCGGTCGCACCGATCCGCTGCAGGATCTCGGCGTCCGAAAGGCCGACCGTGTCCTGCGCGAGATCCGGGCTCGCCTCGAGCGCCGCCCGCACCTGCCGGAAGTTCCACCCCTCGACAAAGCGCAGTTCGCCCTGCGACACGTCGCCGCTCGACAGCTTGAGGATCAGCTGCCACGGCGTCACGCCCGCGTGCACTTCGTAGCTCCCCGCGAGGATGCGATCGCCCTTGCCGCTGAGCCGTGCGATCCAGTAGAGCACTCGCGGGTCCACCTCGACGCCGGCGCGGGCGATCGCGGTCGCTGCCTGGCGCATCGTGTAACCCCGCTGGACCGTGAAATCGACGGCCGGCTCCGCGAGCGGCAGCGGCCGGTTCGCGTACCAGAAGACGGCCGCGGTCACGCCGGCGATCACGAGCGCAAGAACGAAAAACAACTTCAGGAACAGGGATTTCATTCGAGACAGAACAATTCGGGCCGAATCGGTTTGCCGGGGCGGTTTCGGCCCCGGCGGCCAGGAAAGGGGCCCTATAATACTTCATCGCTTTCCCCGACTCAGGCCAAACCGACATGAACCCGACCTGGACCGAATACCTGACCGAACAAGGCGCTTCGCTCGACGGCGCCGACATCCGTTTCGCCGCTCCCGACACCGAAGCCCGCTCGCTCGCGTCGGGCACGGTCGTCGTGCCGCTAGTGCATCTGGGCCTGATCCGCAGCCGCGGCGACGACTCGGCGAGCTTCCTCCACAACCTGCTGTCGAACGAAGTCAAGAACCTCGCGCCGGACCTCGCGCAGTGGACGAGCTTCAATTCCCCGAAGGGCAGGATGCTCGCGAGCATCCTGCTGTGGCGCGAGTCCGACGCCCACGTGCTCGCGGTCTCCGCCGACATCCAGCCCGCGCTGCTGAAGAAGCTTTCGATGTACGTGCTGCGCAGCAAGGTCAAGCTCACCGATGCGGACGCCGATACGGTGCTGATCGGTGTGAGCGGCGCCGGCGCCGATCGGGTTCTCACCGCGGCCGGGCTCGCGCTGCCGGCGGCCCGCATGGCGCAGACCGTCGCCGGTGAAGCGCGCTGCATTCGCGTGGACGACAACAACGCGATCGTCGCGCTTCCGGGCGCCGAAGCGCCGCGGGTGTTCGACGCGCTTGTCGCGGCCGGCGCCGTGAAGGCCGGAACCGCGACCTGGGAGCTCGCGATGATCCGGGCCGGCGTGCCGCTGATCACCACCGCGACGCAGGAGGAATTCGTCGCACAGATGATCAATTACGAAGTCATCGGCGGCGTGAATTTCCAGAAAGGCTGCTATCCGGGCCAGGAGATCGTCGCGCGCACGCAGTACCTCGGCAAGCTGAAGAAGCGCATGTACCGCGTCCACTTCACCGGCGACGCGCTTCCCGCGGCCGGTGCGGATCTCTACACCGCCGAGTTCGGCGAGCAATCGGCCGGGAAGCTCGTGAACGTCGTGCCGGCCCCGGACGGCGGCTTCGAGGCGCTCGCGGTGATGCAGATGAGTTCGGCCGACGGCGACGTGCGTGTCGGCAGCCCCGCGGGACCGCGGCTGTCCTTTCTCGATCTCCCGTACGCGCTGCCCTGAGCCATGACCGAGAGTGGAGCGGGCCCTACCCATTACTTCATCTATTACCGCGTGCGCGCCGACGCGGCGCTTGCCCGGGCGACGGTGCGCGCGATGCAAGCGAGTCTCGCGACGCGGACCGGCGTCGCGGGTCGCCTGCTGGAACGTTGCGGCGACGACGCGACATGGATGGAAATCTACGAATCCGTCACGGATCCGGCGGTCTTCGAAGCCGCGCTGGACAGCAAGATCGAGGCCCACAAGCTCGCCGCGCTGATCGAACCGGGCTCGACTCGCCATCTCGAACGTTTCGTCGAATGTGCCTGATCGTCGTCGGCTGGCACGCCCACCCCGACTACCCGCTGGTCGTCGCCGCGAACCGCGATGAATATCTCGCGCGCCCCGCGGTGCCCGCGCATTGGTGGACCGATTTCCCGGATCTGCTCGCCGGCCGCGATCTCGAAGCCGGCGGCACCTGGATGGGCCTCGCCCGCAACGGGCGCTTCGCCGCACTGACGAACTACCGCGACCCGACGTTTCACCGTGCCGGCGTTCCGTCGCGCGGCGCGCTCGTGCGGGATTGCCTCGTCGCCACGGGTGACGCCGAGTCGACCTTGCGCGGAATCGCCGCGGTCAGCGCGACCTACGCGCCGTTCAATCTGCTCGTCGGCGACGGCACGTCGCTGGGGATCCACGAGAGCACGACCGGCGCCGTCCGTCTGCTCGAACCCGGCGTGTACGGCTTGTCGAACCACCTGCTCGACACGCCCTGGCTGAAAGTCCGGCTCGCCCGGGCGCGCTTCGCCGCCGCCCTCGCCGAGTTGCCCGACAATGCGGCATTTCTCGCGCTGCTGCGAGACGACGTCGTGGCCGAGGATCTGCACTTGCCGGAAACCGGTGTGAGCCGGGAATGGGAGCGCTGGCTGTCGCCCGCCTACATCCGCGCGCCGGGCTACGGCACGCGTTGCTCGACGGTGATCGCCGTGCATCGCGACGGGAGCGCGCGGTTCCGCGAATGGACCTGGAACGAGCGCGGCGAACTCTCGGGCGAAGTGGTGCACACGTTCGGGATGCTCCGGGACGGGTGATCGCGCGGCTCGGCCGCAGCTCGCATTTACTGCCGCATCGAGCTCTTTTCGTTGCATCGCGACGGATTCTTCGCGGTTCGATTCGCGGCGGGTGACTACTCGCGACTGATTCTTCGCGCTTCGTCCTTCGTGCCTCCCTCTCCCGGCTCGTTCCTCGCTCCCGCTCCTCGCCCGCGGGCGCTCATTCCTCGATATCGACGACGGTCCCGGCCGGCACGAGGTCGAACAGCTCGATGACGTCGCTGTTGCGCATCCGGATGCAGCCGTGCGAGCGCGCGACGCCCATCGGCTGGTCGTCGCCGGTACCGTGGATGTAGATGTAGCGGCGCATCGAGTCGACGTTGCCGAGCCTGTTGCGCCCGGGCTCGCAACCACACAGCCACAGGATGCGCGACAGGATCCAGTCGCGATCGGGATGCGCCGCGGCGAACTCCGGCGTCCACACTTCGCCGGTCGGCCGCCGCCCGCGAAAGGCCGCTCCCGGCGTCGCGCCGGCGCCGATCCGTGCGCGAATGCGGTGGCGACCGCGCGGCGTGCGGTGGCTGCCCTGCTCTTCGCCGGGCCCGTTCGCAGCGGTCGAGATCCGATAGCGACGGATGCAGGCGCCGTCGGGCGCGTACAAGTCCAGCGTCTGCCGCGCGATGCTGACGTGAATCCGCATCGGCTTACGCGAGCAGCGTGCGACGCCGCCGCGCGGCGAAGAAACCGGAGAGCAGGCTGCCGCATTCGTCGGCGAGCACGCCGCCGGAAATCTGTGCGTGGTGGTTCAGGCGCAGCTCGGCGAAAAGGTCGATGACGCTGCCGGCGACGCCGGTCTTCGGGTCGCGCGCGCCATAGACGACGCGAGCGATGCGCGAATGCATGATCGCGCCGCTGCACATCGCACACGGCTCGAGCGTCACGTAGAGCTCGCAGCCCGGCAAGCGGTAATTACTTAGCCGCGTCCCGGCGTCGCGCAGCGCCATGACTTCCGCGTGCGCGGTCGGATCGTTGCGGCCGATCGGCTGATTGAAGCCGCGGCCGACGATCTCGCCATCGAGCACGACGACCGCGCCGACCGGCACCTCGTCGCAGCTCCCCGCGATCCGCGCCTGCTCCAGCGCCGCGCGCATGAAATCTTCGTCTTTCATCGAATCCGCCTCCAGGCCGCGCAGTTTACTTGAGCGGCCGGAGTCATTGTGAAGCGCGGGCGTTGCGAGCGCAGCCAGTCCGCGTCAACGTCTCAGCGTCGCGTTCAACGTGATTTCAGGAACGCTCGCGAGCGCCTTCGACAACGGACAGTCGCGTTTGGCCCCCTCGGCGATCTCGCGGAACTTCGCCTCGTCGATTCCGGGGACGGTCGCTTCCAGCGTCAGCGCGATGCGGTCGATCGCGAAGCCTTCCCCCTGCTTGACGAGTCTCACGCTTGCCGAGGTGTCCACCGCGGTGGTCGCGAAGCCGGCCTTGTCGCAGGCGAACGAGAACGCCATCGTGAAGCAGGCCGCGTGCGCCGCGCCGACGAGTTCTTCCGGGTTCGTGCCGCGGCGGTCGTCTTCGAAGCGGCTGCCGAAGCCATACGGGTAGTCCTTCAGCGCGTCGGTCTCGGTGCTGATGCGTCCTTGGCCCTGCTTGCCCTGGCCTTCCCAGTGGACGGTGGCTTTCTTTTCGATCATCTCGTGCTCCTTATCGGTGCGAATTCGATTCCCCGGCTCCCGAGCCTGTTTGCACCGGGCGTCGCAAGATCGGACGCGTGTCGGAAACCGTTTGCTGACGAGCCGGACCCTGTCGCGACCGGCCGCGCGATTCGAAGCAAGGACGACTCCCGGAGGAAACCTCGCCGGGACAAGAGATCGAGAAGTGATACGTGCGGAGCGCCGCGAGGCCAAAGCCGCCCCGGGGGGCGCGGTGCGGTTTCATGTCGGCCCGCTCTGCGGAGAAGAACGTGCACTCCGCATCTGACGCGCGCCTGCCTTTACCCGCCAGCACGCGCAAACGCAAAAATCCGGCGTCCCGGCAGAGCCGGACGCCGGATTCGATGCGGAAAAGCGTCAGTGGCGAATCAGGCCGCCGCAAGCGCCTTGTCGCGCTTCGCCTTCAGGCGCTGCGCGGTCTTCTCGGCGCCGACGATGAAGCGGTTGTGCTTGCCGCGGGCGACTTCCTCGAGCGCGTCGCGCGCGGTGAATTCGAGGGTCACGGCCGGCCCATTGACTTCGGTCACCGTCACGGTGATCTCGATCCACATGCCGAGCAGCGTCGCGCCGACGTGGTCGAGTTCGACGCGCGTGCCGACCGAATCCTTGCCCGCGTCGATGTTTTCCAGCAGCAGGTCGCGGCACACGACTTCGATGTCGTACAGCAGCGCCGGCGTCGAATAGACGCGGCAGTCGTCGCCGATGAAGCCGATCGTGCGCGCCTGGTCGATGTCGTAACGCCGCGTCGAGGTCAGTCCTGCCTTCAGTGTTTCGCTCATTTCAAGTCCTCCTTGGATGTCGTTTGGCGACCGGCCGAGCGCGGACGGTCGCCGGTGGGTATCACGAATTGCGTTTGCGGATCGCGTCGCCATCGAGGCGAGCTTCGACGTAACGGGCCAGCGCGCGCGTGCCGCGACCGCAGTTGCGGAACACACAGACGCCCTGGTCCATCAGCCGCGCGGCCATCGCGTCGTAGAGCACGCCGCCGTCGACGATGCCGATGACCGGCTTGTCGTTGTCGGCGACGAGCGGCGGGTAGATATGCACCGTGCCTTTCGGATCGGACAGGTCGTGCCCGGGGCGCAGCTTGCTCGATTCGAGGCCCCGGATCGCCGGTGCGGTCGGGTCGAGTCCGACGACGACCGCGTCGATGTTCGGATCGTCGAGGAAGGCCTGCGTGACCTGCAGGTGCGCGTCGTCGTCCGCGCCCGGGTTGATGTCGATCGGGTTGCGCACTTCGACGAGCGCATCGAGGCGTTTCGCCGCAAGAATCTCGCCGACGCGTCGGACGGTTTCCTGTTCCAGCGCGCCCATCTCGAGCGAGAAGTTGTCCGACTCGATCGAATCGGCGATGCCGACCGCCTCGAAACCCGCGCCGCTGATGCCGCCGACGCGCGGACCGACCTTCTTGTGGTGCAGCGCGCCGGCGATGTAGAAGAGATCGTCGAAGGCTTCGAAATCCTCGGCGACGATCGCGCCGGCCTGGCGCAGCACCGAGTCGGCGAGTTGCCAGTCGCCTGCAATCGACGCGGTATGGCCCATCACGCCGCCCGCTCCGGCGGCGGTGCGGGCCGACTTGTAGACGACGACCTGCTTGCCATTGCGCACCGCGCGCCGCACCGCCTTCGCGAAGTCGAGGCCGTCACCGTCGCGGAAGCCCTCGATGTAGAGGCCGATCGTCTCGATCTCGGCGCGTTCGGCGAAGTATGCGAGCAGGTCGCCATGCGTGAGGTCGGTCTGGTTGCCGAGCGCGAGCATGTAGCGCGGGTCGAGCCACGGGTTGCGCGACAGCCGCGTGATCATGAACGCGCCGCTCTGGCTCAGCATTACGGAGTTGCGCACCGGCTTCTTCTGCGGCTTCGGCAGGCGCTCGAGCGGGATGAACCACGAGTCGTAGCCGCCCGCGTGCGAGACGACGCCGAGGCAGTTCGCACCGAGGAACACCGGTCCGCCACCCGGCCGACCGTGCGCGGCATTGATCCGTTCGGCGAGCTTCGCGGCCGGCTCGCGGCTCTTCGCCGTTTCGCCGAGGCCGCCGGGGATCAGCATCACCGACTCGACGGCGTCGCTTTCGATGATCTCGTCGACGAGGTCGTACACCGCGTCCGCGGCGACCGCGACGATCAGCAGATCGAGCTTGCCGTCGAGCGCGCGCAGCCCTTCGACGCAGCGCACGCCGTCGATCTCGGCTTCACCGGGCTTGAGGATCGTCAGCTGCTCCTTCGGATAGCCGCTGCCGACCAGATTATTCAGGATGATGCGGCCGAAGTTCATGCTCGTCGCCGACACGCCGATGACGCCGATCGACTTCGGATGGATCAGCTTGTCGATCTTGTGGATCGGGCGCGGCAGCCGTCCCGCAGCCCGGGCGCCGAATTCGCAGCCCCCGGAAGCGACTGTCGGCCGCTTGTTGAACTGCACCCCGTCGAGCTGTAGCGAGCGAAGCACGAACGGCGCGTCGGGGTTCGCGGCGGAGAATTCGCATCCGAGGCCGATCATCAGCCCGAAGCAGAACTCCAGCACATGGTCCGGCGGGCGGCGCTCATCGCGCTGCGCGATCGCCGCCATCTTGCGGTAGGCGACCGTGCGGCGGAAGAGGCGCAGAAAGTCCGCCGCATCGGTCAATTCGACCGACGCCGAGACCTTCGCCCGGTCCTTGCGGAAGTTCGATGCATCGAGCTCGGCGTCGAGTCCGCCGCTGCCCACGGACAGCACGACGCCGAATTCGCGGGTGTTGGTCAGCTCGATGCGCAGGTCCACGCCACCGGGCGCGCCTTCGGCGAGCGCGGCGCCGAAGCTCTCGACGAAGCGTGCGATTTCCGCCGGGTTCAGCGTGTCCCGCCCTTCCGCGGCGGCGCTGCGCAACAGCTCTCCCAGTACAACGTTGACCGTGGCGCCCGGGCTGACTCTCGACCGATCGTTCATGCAATTGTCTCCGTTATCGTTTTTGTCCGGCTCGGGGCCGGCGGTTGCAGTCGCTCAAGCCGTCGCTTTCGGCCGCTTGTCGATGACGCGCTTCGCCTTGCCGACCTGGGTGCGCTCGATGCGCTCCGTTTCGAGCACATGGACGTCGGCGCTGACGCCGATGCTGCTCTTGATCTGGTGGCGGACCTCGGTCGCAATCGCCGCGCGCTGGCGCTCGTTCAGCACCTCGGACAGGTCGTGCCGCACTTCGGCGAGCACCGTCAGCTCGTCCATGTGGTGCTCGCGCGTGATCTGCAGCTGGTAGTGCCCGCACAGCGCTTCGTGCTTCAGCAAGATCTCCTCGATCTGCGTCGGGAACACGTTCACGCCACGGATGATCAGCATGTCGTCGCTGCGGCCGGTGATCTTGCCCATCCGCCGCATCGTCCGCGCGGTGCCGGGCAGCAGCATCGTCAGGTCGCGCGTGCGGTAGCGGATGATCGGCAGCGCCTCCTTCGTCAGCGACGTGAACACGAGCTCGCCCGGCTCGCCGTCGGGCAGGACCTCGCCAGTCTGCGGATCGACGATCTCGGGGTAGAAGAAATCTTCCCAGATGTGCGGGCCGTCCTTCGTCTCGATGCACTCGCACGCGACGCCGGGACCGGCAACTTCCGACAGGCCGTAGATATCGATCGCGTCGATCCCGAGCCGGGTCTCGATCTCGCGGCGCATCTCGTTCGTCCACGGCTCGGCGCCGAACACGCCGACCCGCAGCGAGCAACTCGCCGGGTCGACGCCGACGCGCTGCAGCTCGTCGGCGACGATCAGCATGTACGAGGGCGTGGCCATCATGATCGTCGGGCGGAACTCGCGGATCAGCTGCACCTGCTTCTCGGTGTTGCCACCGCTCATCGGGATCACGGTAGCGCCGAGATATTCGCCGCCGTAGTGCGCGCCGAGGCCGCCGGTGAAGAGGCCGTAGCCGTACGAGTTCAGGATGATGTCGTCGCGCGTGCCGCCGGCCGCTCTCAACGAGCGCGCCATCGCCGAGGCCCACATCGTGATGTCGTTCTTCGTGTAGCCGACGACGGTCGGCAGGCCGGTCGTGCCCGAGGACGCGTGCACCCGCACGACGTCGCGCATCGGCACCGCGAACATCCCGTATGGGTAGTTGTCGCGCAGGTCCTTCTTCGTCGTGAAGGGGAAGCGCGCGAGGTCGGACAGTTGCTTCAGGTCCGACGGATGCACGCCGGCGGCGTCGAACGACGCGCGATAGTGCGGCACGTTGTCGTACGCATGCTGCAGCGACCACTTCATACGTTCGAGTTGCAGCGCGGCGATCTCGTCGCGGCTCGCGGTTTCGATCGCGTCCAGCCCGTCGCGCCCGGACTCCCAGTTTTGTCTAGCAACCATGTGCCTGCTCCGAAAAGCGTTGAATGAACTGCATGTTCTCGACGACCTTGCCCTGGATGTGCTCGATCTGCTCTGGTGAGAGGTGGCGGAAACGTCCCATCACTTTCAGGTATTCGGTGACCGGCAACGGATCGTCGACCGGTTTGGTGAAGTGCAGCCCGTCCTGCGGGGTGAATTCCCACAGCATCACGAAATTGGTCTCGACGGCCTTGCGCGCGACTTCCATGTTCTGGTCCGACGGGAAGCGCCAGCCCGTCGTGCAGGGCGAATACACATGCACGTACGCGAAGCCGCGCTTCGACGCTTCGAGCGCCTTGTCGATCTTTTCGTAGAGATCCTCCATGTACGCGGTCGATGCGGTCGCGACGTACGCGCAGCGGTGGTTCACCATGATCAGCGGCAGGTTCTTCGCGTCCTGCGTCTTGCCCTGCGACGGCAGCCCCGCGGAGCACCCGACGCCGACGGGCGTCGTCGACGTCCAGGCGCCGTACGGCGTGCAGCTCGAACGCTGCATCCCGGTGTTCATGTAGCCCTCGTTGTCGACGACCATGAACAGCATCTGCTCGCCGCGCTCGGCCGCACCCGACAGCGACTGGAAGCCGACGTCGGATGCGCCGCCGTCACCCGCGATCGCGAGCGCCGTGACGTCGCGTCCCATTCGCTTGAACTGACGCTTGACACCGGCGAGCATCGACGCAGTGTTCGTCAGCAGCGGATGGAACACCGGGACCTTCGTGCCGGTCGTGCCGTTGAAGCCGACCGAACCCATGCCGGGGACGCAGCCCGGCGGCGTCGCGAGGACGGTGTCGGGGCCGACGCGGCGCAGCGTGTGGCGCATCAGGAGCTCGGTGTTGCAGCCCTGGCAGCCGGCGAGGCCCGGCGCGAAGAGGTCTTCCCAGTCGCCGACTTCGTTGTAGATGTTCGCCGTCGTCACGTATTTCAGCGCGCCCTTGCTGCACACCGGCACGCAGGCCGGCTTGCCGTCGCAGGTGTCGCACTTCGACACGTGGCCGCTCACTTCATCGAGCGCGATGCCGCCGTACGCACAGCCGACGGTGCACAACAGGCAGTCGACGCATTTCGACGCGTCCCAGCCGATGACGCCGGTGTCGCCGTCCTTGTTCAGCGCGCCGGCGGGGCAGACGCTGACACATTTCGGATCGCCGCACTGGCGGCACATCGCCAGTTCGAACGCCTTCTCGCGACCGACGATCTGGATGCGCGAACGCGCGACGTCGTCGGTGCCGGTCTTGGCCTGCGCACAGGCCCTCATGCAGTCGCCGCAACCGTCGCACTTGGCGGGGTCGAAGGCGATCGTGCTGAATGCTCTTCCCATCATTTGCTCCTTGCCGGCGCGCCGGCATCACGTCGGCCTTCGCTGCGCTCACGCCGACCTACGATTCGTCCGCTTGCGCTCATCGCCACGTCCTCGACATGATTTCGCGGCCGACCTCGAGCGGGTTTTCGATGAAGCGGTCGCGGATTTCGGTGAGGTCGATGCGGCGCACGATCAGCTGCCACATGATTCCGCCGTCGAAGTACTCGTTGATGCCGAAGATGCCGGTCAGCCGCCCGCCGTCGAAGATGATCTTCAGGTAGCGGCCGTTCGCCTCGTCGAAGCGCGTCACGACGTCGCCGCCTTCGGGGACTTCGCTGCTGCCGACCGAGATCGCGTGGCGGCCGAAGAAGTGGTAGGTGTTCAGCGGCACGCCGCCGGCGTAGGCCTTGATGCCGGGGTCCTCGGCCATCGCCATGCCGGCGATGCGGCCCTGCTCGGTCGCCGACGGCAGGATCGCGTTGACCTGCTTGCGGGGCGCGAAGAAGTGCTTCGCCTGCGCGCAGTCGCCGGCTGCCCAGACGTTGTCGATGCTGGTCCGCATCTGGTCGTCGACGACGATGCCCTGCTCGAACGCGATGCCCGATCCGTTCAGGTAGCCGACGTCCGGCTTCACGCCGGTCGCGACGAGCAGCAGGTCGGCGGCGAGCGTGTCGCCGTTCGCGAGCGTCACCGTCGCGCCGGTTGCCGACTTCGCCAGGCCGACGACGCGGCTGCCGGTCAGCACCGTCGCGCCCGCTTCGCGGAACGCCGCTTCGATCAGGCCCGACGCAGCGGCGTCGAAATAGCCGCCGAGCACCGTCGGGCCCATCTCGACGATCGTGACTTTCGCGCCGGCCTTCACGAGGTTCTCCGCCGCGTGCATCCCGACGAGCCCGCCGCCGAGCACGACTGCGTTGTTCGCGCCGGCGATCGCCGCGTTGAGCCCGGTCGCGTCGTCGAGCGTGCGCAGCACGTGGTAGTCGACGCTGTCGATGCCGGGGATCGGCGGAATCACCGGCGACGCGCCGGTTGCGAGCAGCAGTTTTTCGTAGCCGAGCGTGGAACCGTCGGCGAGCTGGGCGGTGTTCGCGTCGGCGTGCAGCACGGCGAGGCCGGCGCTGCGGCGGAAGCTGACGTTGTTGCGCTCGAAGAAGTCCTCGTCGCGCAGGAACACGCGCTCGGGCGCCGATTTGCCCGACACGACGTAGGGCAGCACCGTCGGCGAGTACGGCAGGTGGGCGTCGCGCGTGACGACCGTCAGGCTGCCTTCGGCGTCGTGCATGCGGATCGCGTTGATCGCTTCGAGCGCCGCGTGGCTGCTGCCGACGATCAGGTATTTCGTTTGTTCGATCACTCTGTCCATGATTCCGCCGTCCTCAGTCGTTCTCGTTCAGCCAGACGGGTTCCGACGGCATCGGGCCGGTCAGCAGCGCTTCGGTCTCGTCGATGACGCGGTGGAAATGTCCGGTCGTGATGTCCGCGCCGGCAAGGCCGCCGATGAAGCTCATTGACGGCAGGTGCCGGCCGAGCCGGTACAGCACGCCGAGCGTCTCCTGGTACATCGGGCCGCAATTCCAGCGGAAGCCGACCGAGCGGTCGACCACGCCGAGCGCGCGTACGCGGCCGAGCGCGTTCTGCAGCGCTTCGATCGGGAACGGGCTGAAGGTCTTGATCTTGATGAGGCCGACTCGCTTGCCGGCGTCGCGGGCCTCGTCGACCGCGTCCTTCGCGGCGCCCGTCATGCTGCCGAGCGTCATGATCGCGAAGTCCGCATCGTCCATCCGGTACTCCTCGACGAGCGGCGCGAAGCGGCGACCGAAGCGCTGCTCCCATTCGTCGTGGATTTCCTCGACCACCCGCAGCGCGTTCTGCATGCCGCGGCACTGGCTCTTGCGATAGCGCACGAAGGTCGAGGGCCCCTTGCCGCCGGCGCCGCCGGTCAGCGGGTCGACCGCCATCGGGCGCAGCGGATCGAGGGCGACGTGCCAGTTGACGTCCTTCGGTCCCATGAACGCGTCGACATCGGCCTGATCGGGCAGCTCGACGCGGGACGCGCCGTACGACAGGTAGTTGCCGTCGAGGCAGATGTTCACCGGCAGCATCACGTCGTGGTGCTCGGCGATCTTGAACGCCATGATCGTCGTGTCGAGCACTTCCTGGACGGTCTCGCAGTAGATCTGCACCCAGCCGACCTCGCGCACCGTCATCGCGTCCTGGTGTCCGCCCCACACGCACTGCGGCGTGATGCCGTCGCGAGTGACGATCGACATCACGATCGGCAGACGCATGCCCGACGTGCGGAAATAGGGCTCGAACATGAACGCGAGGCCGGGACCGCAGGTCGCGGTATAAGTCCGCGCGCCCGCGAGCGCGCCGCCTTGCAGCACCGACAGCACCGAATGCTCGCCTTCGGCATCGACGATGTCGGCGTCCATCTTGCCGTCGGCGATCAGCTTCGCGACGTGCTCGACCAGCGATGACTGCGGCGTGATCGGGTACACCGCGACCATGTCGGGCCGCGCCAGCGCGACCGCGAGCGCCGCGGCCTCGTTGCCTTCGCAGAGAATGGCTTTGGGCTTGCGCCGGGCTTCCGCGCCGGCCGGCTTTTCGAGCGTATCGATGCTCACTGTGCCTCCCCGATCATCGTGATCGCCCCGTGCGGGCACTCGGTGGCGCAGATGCCACAGCCCTTGCAGGTCTTGAGATTGAAGTCGAACCACGCGGCGTGCTCTTCGACGCACTGCACCGGGCAGTACAGCCAGCACACCGCGCACTTCACGCATTTGTCGCGATCGACGACCGGCCGCACGCTGCGCCAGTCGCCCGGCAGCATCGGACTGACCTCGGTCGCGACCGGACAGAGGTCGTCCGGAACCTTCGCCTTCTCGAGGTTGAACAGCGGGTAGCTGTGACGCCGGGTCATGCGGCGGCCCTCCTTTCGACCTGGTGGACGACCGTCTCGGCGTAGCCGCGCTCCAGCGCGGTCATGTTCTGCGCGAGGCCGGCGTCGCGGAAGTCGGAGTCCTCGAGCGCGCGCTTCAACGCGTCGAGCGACACGACGCCGGTGGTGCGCGCGAACGCGCCGAGCATCAGCGTGTTGGTGATCGGGCGCCTGAAGATCTCCAGCGCGATGCGCACCGCGTCGCACAGACCGACGGTGCCGACGGTATCGGGAAGCACCAACTCCGCGAGCGGCTTGTGCGTCGTCTGCACCAGCGTCCCGCCCGGCTTCAAGCCGGCAAAAATATCGACCGACTTCGTCAGCGTCGGGTCGACGCAGATGATGCAATCGGGATGGTAAATATTGGTCAGCTGGCGGATTTCGCGATCGCTCGCGCGGAGATAGGACACCACCGGAGCGCCGCGCCGTTCGAAACCGAACGACGGGATCGACACCGCGTACTTGCCCTCCTCGACCAGCGCCGCGGCCAGAATGCCCGACGCCAGCACCGACCCCTGGCCGCCGCGGCCATGGAACCGAACTTCGTACATCTCGTCTCCTCCTGCTTGGCAGGCACGCACCTGCCTGGGCGCGTGTTGTCGTTTGTTGCAGTACTTCCGTTTGTCCCGTCCGGCCGACCGGCCGCGGGAGGTCCTTCCACTTCCGGCCGCTCGTCGTCGGCCTTCATTTCACCCGTGCCGACCGGCCAGCCGGCACAGGCGTCTCTCGTCTAGGGGTTGGGTGGGAGATCTATCTGCCTTGGTCGCGCGTCAGCCCGCGCCGCCCCAGCCGGGCCGCGCAGCCGGACCCGAAACGCCGCGCCCACGCACCGGTTGATGTTTCAGCTCGAGCCCCTGCGTGAAGGCGGCGCGGCGGATCAGCGTGTATTTCAGGAGCCAGCCGGCAGCGACGGCGAGCACGCCCGCGGCGGCAATCGCGACCACCGAACCGGGGAAGCCGAGGATGCCGACTCCGAGCAGCAGCGCCGGAGCGAGCGCGCCGCCGACGACGACGCGCTGGTCGATCGCGGCCAGCGCACGCAGGCTGCCGGTCGGCGCGCCGGAAGACCGCAGCGCCCGGACATAAGCGCGCCAAGCGAGTACGCGAACCAGCAGCAGCAAGAGCACGCCGGCGACGAGGCCCGTACGGGACGCAACGCCGAGGCCGATCCACGGCGCCGCGACCGCGAGGAGTCCCGCCCCTTCGGCGAGTCCGGTCGCGAACACCAGAGGGCGGCAGGCCGGATGCCGCCACGCCGGAATTCCCTTGTCTGCGTTCAGGATGCGCGCCTGGCTATAGACGAAAGCCGCGCCCGCAAGTCCGGCGAGCACAGTTGCGATGACGCTGTTCGTCAGGAACGCGAGTGCGCCGAGCCCGAAAACGACCGGTGCGACGAGCGCTTCGCGCGTCATCCACGACGTCTTGATGTGCCGATAGACGTTCATCGCGCGCAGCGGCCGCCCGATCTCTAACCAGACGCAGGTCAGGCCGATGCCGATCAGCGCCATGCCCGCGACGAGCAACGCGCGCACGTTGGTGCCAGCGAGGCTCAGCAGCGCCGCGGCGAACAGCAGCCCGCCGCCCGCGCCGCCGCAGATGAAGTTGGAGGCCGCGCGCCAGTCCCAGTTCTGCTGCAGCCGCGGGCTCGCGCCGCCGCCGGCCTTGAATGTCTTCGCTTTCATGCGCGGCGCCTCACTTCTTGTCCCAGATGTAATACACGCCCGGCCCGGTGCCGAGATCCTCGTGCATGCGGAAATGCTCGGTCTCGGCGAGCAGCTTGCTCACCTTGCTTTCCGGGTCGTCGATGTCGCCGAAGCTCATCGCGCCCGAGATGCAGGAATTGACGCAGGCGGGCGTGACCTCGGGGTCGCGGCCGGGCACCTGCCCGGTCTTCGCCGCCAGATCGATGCGGTCGATGCAGAAGGTGCACTTCGTCGCGACCGAGACACGGGCCGGGTCGAAGCGGACCTCCTCCGACTTGATCGGCTTGTCGCCGTACGCGAATCGCACCTCGTCCACGATCGAGCGCGCCTCATACGGACAGGCCATCACGCAGTTCGCGCAGCCGATGCAGACGTCGTAGTCGATCGCGACCAGGCCGTCGGGCCGCTTCGTCGTCGCCGAGGTCGGGCAGACCTCCTCGCACGGCGGCTCGTCGCAGTGCATGCACGCGACCGGCATGAAACTGCGGCGCACGTCGGGGAATTCGCCCGTTTCGAGGTCGAGCACGCGCCGCCACTGCACGCCCGGCGGGGTCGCGTTCGCGTTCTTGCACGCGGCGGTACAGGTCTGACAGCCGACGCAGCGGCGCAAATCGATCGCCATCACATAACGGGTCATACGACCTCCTGCCGAGCCGTCTCAAGGGATGTCGCCGCTCCCTTGGGGGGGTGAAGCCGGGATTTCGGGGAGCGCCGCTCCCCGCCGGCGAAACGGGCCGGCTGTGCAAAGCCGGCACTGCCGAGTGCAGCGCTGGAAGCGCAAGCGTGGGGGCTCATCAGTTGCTCCTTTCGACGCGGCGCAGGGCGACGCGGACGATGTCGGCCCCGGAACCAGTCGCGTCGGTCAGCTCCATCGACATCGGCGCGATCGTGTTCAGGCTCGGCATGCCGAAGTCCTTCGCGAACGGCGTCGCCCAGTGGTCGAACTGACCGACGATCACCAGCGTGTCGGGACGCACGCCCTGCACCAGCACCGCGTCCCCGTAGGTCGCGCCGATGTGCGAGCGGATCTCGACGCGGTCGCCCTCGGCGATGCCGAGGCCCTTCGCGGTCTTCGCGTTCATGATCACCCCGGTGTGGCCGCGGACGTTCTGCGAGACCTCGCGCATCAGCGCGATCGAGGTGTTGCCGCCGGCGTGGTACTGCATGCTCTTCGTCGCGAGCAGCCACAGCGGGAAGTCTTCCGGCTTCGCTCCGGCATTGACGAGCTGCTGCACCCAGCGCCCCGGCACGTCGTGCCATTCGGGCAGCGCCATGTATTCGGAGAGCTGCTCGTCCCACCAGTGGGCGTTGCTCTCGTGCAGGCGGTTGCGCAGCTCGCGCCCCACGCGCAACAGGCGCTCCTGGTACGGCATCTCGTAGCGCAGCCCATTCTTTTCGAGCGTCGGCGTCAGGTACCAGTCGAGCTTCGACATCGGCACGGTGTAGAAGCCGTGCTCCTTGAACCATTCGAGATCGTGCGTCTCGGCGCCGTTCGACAGGCTCGCAGACGATGCCTTGCAGACCGCGTCCCAGATTTCCTCGACGCCGTGCTCGACCTCTTTGTCGAGGCTGAAGTCGTAGTGCTCCCCCTTCAGCGGCGCGCCGCCGCCCGCGCCCCGATTCAGCGCGTTGTTGTAGCCTTCGAGCAGCCCGGTCCGCTTCGCGAGTTCGGTCGTGATCCACGTGAAGTCGCGCGTGTCGCCCTGCGGTTCAACCGCCGGCTGGCGCAGCACGACGCCCCGGTGCTCCCAGAACTGCTCGATGAACTTCGTGCCGCCGACCTTGATCATCTGCAGCGACTCGAGGTCGGTTGCCTCGGGCAGCAGCAGGTCCGCGGTCCAGTTCGTTTCGTCCAGCGTGTAGGCGAAGCACACCGTGAAAGGAAACTTCGCGATCGTGTCGACCAGCGTCGGCGTGTCCCAGAACGAGATCGCCGGGTTCGAGCGGTAGACGATCCACACGTCGGGCGTCGTCGGCGGGGCCATGTTCCAGTCTTCCGGCACCTCGCGCTGGAACATCCACGCGAGTTGCGTCGGTCCGAGCGCCTGACTCCAGGCGGTATTGCCGACGATGGGCACAAGGGTGCGGTGCAGGTTGCGGCCCGTCGGCTGCGCGACCCAGTGCGCCTTGTCGGTCGGGTTGAACTTCTGCGCCATGAAGCCGTCTTCGCCGGCGATGACGCTCTGGTGGCGGTCGTCCTGCGGGCGGTTCAGGCGCACGGTCGTGCCGAGCGTGCCGCCGGGATTTTCGAGCGCGCCGACGAGGGTCGCGAGCAAGGTGCGCGCCCAGCAGCATTCGAACGCGCCCCAGCCGTTATTGACCGACTTGCCGAGCGAGACGGCGACCGGGCGCAGCGGCAGCGTCTTGCCATCGATCTCGATCGTCTCGCCGATGCACGCGTTCTCGAGGTATTCGTTGGCGATGCGGCGAATCGTCTCGGCCGGCACGTCGCAGATCTCCGCCGCCCATTCCGGCGTGTACTTGCGCATGTGCTCGACGAGCATCGTGTAGGCCGTCGTCCCTTCGACGTCGCCGAGTTCGCGGCGCTCGTCATCGGCGTCGATACTGATCGCTCCGCTGACGCGGAAACGCCCGACGAGCGCCGGCACGGTGCGCGGCGTGTCGAACGGCACCGCTTCGCCGGTGACGATGTCGCGGATCAGCGGCTTCGACGTCGCGGCGTCGCGCAGATACAGCCCGTCGGGGCCAACGAGGTAGGGCGACGAGGTGCGGTCACGCAGGAACGGGATGTCGAGCGATTCGACGCCGCGCTCGCAGACGAGCACGTGGATCAGCGCGAACATGAACGCCGGGTCGGTTTTCGGCCGGATCGGCACCCATTCCGCGGAGCACGCGCCGGTGATCGACAGGTGCGGCTCGACCTGCACGCGCTTGTAGCCGCGCACACGAGCATCGGCGTGCCGCGTCACCGCACAGGGACCGCCGGTGACTTCGACGTTCGCGCCGATCGAGATCACGTAGCGCGCGAGCGGCGTGTCGGCCGCGACCGTGAAGGCGCGATGCCAGAACTCGCCGTACAGGTGCTCGGAATGCACGCACTTGACGCCCTGGCCCGAGCCGAAGCTGTAGTCGATCGGTCCCCACGCTGCGAGGAACGCCGGCAGCGTCCCCATGTACATGCCCGGCGTGCCGCCGTGGCCGAAGCTCGCGGCGAGCCGCGGCAAGCCGGACTCGTCGACCACGCCTTTCTCCCGCGTCGCGCGCAGCTTCGCAGCGACCATGTCGAGCGCCTCGTCCCACGAGATCGGCACGAAACCCGGGTCCTCGTTGCGGCCCTTCTTCGGGTTCGTCCGCTTCATCGGCTGCAGCACGCGATGCGGGTTGTACGTCTTCTGCACGAGACCGTAGGCCTTCACGCAGACGCGTCCGCGCGCCGGATGCACGTTCTCGGCGGCGAAGTTCGGCTCGATCTCGGTTGCGACGCCGTCCTCGACCTTCACATTCATGAAGTCGGGCCCGGAGACGCAGTTGTAACAGTAGGTCGGGACTCTCTTTACCGACCGAGGACTTGCATTCGACATGCTTCCCCCGTTGCCTCTTAGTGAACCCGTTGCGGATGTGAATAGACGCTGTGGCGCTCGCCGCGGGCGAAGCCGATCAGCGTGACGCCGGCCTGCTGCGCGACGCGAACCGCCATGCCAGTCGGCGCGGACACTGCCGCGACGACACCGATGCCGACCGACGCGGCCTTCTGCACGATCTCGTAGCTCGCACGGCTCGTCATCAGCAGGAAGCCTTCGGCAAACGAGCGGTGTTGCGCGGCCGCGGCGCCGATGAGCTTGTCGAGCGCGTTGTGGCGGCCGACGTCCTCGCGCACCAGCTCGACGCTTCCGTCTGCGCGGCACCACGCGGCGCCGTGGACCGCGCCAGTCAATTCGAAAAGATGCTGCAGCGAACGCAGCTCACGCTGCGCGCGGTTCAGTGCGCCCGCCTCGATCATGCCGGCCGGCGCGACACGCCCAACCGGACGGGCGGCGAGCTGGTCGAGACTTTCGATGCCGCACAGCCCGCAACCGGTGCGCCCCGCAAGCGCCCGACGGCGCCGGCGCAGCTCGGCGAAGCGCTCGCCGGCGAGGTGCATTCGCACCTCGGTCCCGGCCGCGTGCTCGACGACCTCCAGGTCGTAGATCTCGGCCGCCTCGCGCACGATGCCTTCGGTCAGGCTGAAGCCGAGCGCGAAGTCCTCGAGGTCCTGCGGCGTCGCCATCATCACTGCGTGCGAGAAACCGTTGTAGACGAGCGCGACCGGAACCTCTTCGGCGACCGTGTCTTCGCTTGCCGTCGCGCCGTCGCCGACCCAACGCTCGACGTCGTATCTGCCATGCGCTTCCGCCATCGACTCGAAACCTTGCATTTGCACACCTCGCGACTGCTTCGACACGTCCGGGATTCGCCGGGGGCCACCCGCGACCTCTGGAATTAACGATACAAATGCATCGATAAGTGGTCAAGGTTTTTGTATCACATTCGACAGAATTCTTCGCAGAGGTTGACCTGGATCAAAAGACGCCAAAAACAAACGGCGCGGACCCCGCTCAGACCATCACGGAACAGGGTCGCAACGGTTTCTGGAATCACGTTCTGGACGCTAGAATCGCCGGGCATCGAAGACCTCGGCGCCCCTACCCCATCGACTCTGACGGTGACAAACAATGAAAAGCCGATTTCTCGAGCAATGGATCGACGACTACCTGGCGGAGCGCCGCGTACGCGCGAATTCGCTGATCATCACGATCTACGGCGACTTCATCGCGCCGCACGGCGGCACCGTCTGGCTGGGGAGTTTCATCCGCCTCGTCGAGCCGCTCGGCCTCAACGAGCGGATGGTGCGCACCAGCGTCTATCGACTGTCACAGGACAAATGGCTGGTGTCGGAGCAGATCGGGCGCAAGAGCTATTACAGCCTCACCGCGTCGGGCCGTCGCCGTTTCGAACAGGCGTACCGGCGCATCTACGACGACCGCCAGGAAGTCTGGAACGGCGAATGGCAGTTGGTGATCATGCCCGCGAGTTTCGGCGGCGCGCAGCGCGATACCTTGCGCAAGGAGCTGTCGTGGGCGGGTTTCGGCGCGGTCGCGCCGACGGTGCTTGCGCACCCTTCGGCCAGCAGCGACACGCTACTCGAGATCCTTCAGGACACCGGGGCGCACGACAAGGTCGTCGCGATGACCTCGACGACGATCGGCGCGCTGTCTGGCCGGCCGCTGCAGGATCTCGCGCTCGAGTGCTGGAACCTCGAAGAGATCGGTGGGAAGTACCGAGAATTCATCGACCGTCTGCGCCCGGTGCTGCGCACGCTGCGCAGCACCCGCAATCTCGATCCGGAACAATGCTTTCTCGTGCAGGCACTGACGATGCACGAATTCCGCCGCACGCTGCTGCACGACCCGCTGCTGCCCGACCAGCTGATGCCCAACGACTGGAGCGGCGCGGTCGCGCGCGAACTCTGCCGTGACGTCTATCGCCTGACCTTCAGCCTCGCACAGCAACACCTGATGGCGGTGTGCGAGACGCCGAACGGCCCGCTGCCTCCCGCCGCACCCTACTTCTACGAGCGTTTCGGCGGCCTGGAAAAGGCGACGGCCGACCTGACGGTCGACCAGACTTACTGATCCGGAGAGGGATCGAGACCTCGAGGCCGGAGCGGATCGAGGAGTTGCCGCAGAGCGTGGTCCGCCACACCCGAACGAACTCTAAGAAGCGGGTCCCGACGGCGCTCGATGGCCGCCTCAACAGCCGCAGACCGTCCGAAACTGCGGCGCGTTCAGCCGAAACCCGCAGTCGAAACGATTAATCGATACACAGGAACGAATATTATCCGTTCTCCGTGTATCTTTTACGAAGAAGTCCGGAGCGGCTGCGCGGAGAGCCGCTCGCGCTGCCGCGGCTAAGCGGCGAGAGGCAGGATCGCATCGACCGGACAGACGTCCTTGCACTGCGGTTCGTCGAAATGTCCGACACACTCGGTGCATTTCGTGGCGTCGATGACAAACGTGTCCGGACCCGACGCGATCGCCTCGTTCGGGCACTCCGGCACGCACACGTCGCAATTGATGCAGTCTTCGTTGATCTTCAACGCCATCGCCGTCTTCTCCTGTTCTCGTATGTAGGTGCGGGACCGCAGTGCAGTCGAACCCGACCGCCGCCCGTCCACGGGGAGGATGCGAAGCTGCATCCACGCCCCGAACGATAGCGATTGCGTCGCTCCCTGTCAAACTGTTTGATGTCAAACAATCACGAGGTAGTTTGGATCGAGACCGAGATACGGTAGCATTCGCATTGTTGCCGCACCATCGATCGCAGTCCCCCGGAAGTGACATGACCAGAAAGAAGACCCTCGACGACAAAGGCCTCGATTTCGGCATTCTGCCGAGCCTCGCGGGCTATCAGCTACGGCTCGCCCAGATCGCGATTTTCCGGGATTTCGCGCAGTCCCTCGGCGAGTTCGACGTCACTCCGGGCCTCTTCGGCGTGCTCGTGATCATCGACTCGAATTCGGGTCTGAAGCAGAGCGAGCTCGCGCGCGCCGCGCACCTCGACCGCTCGACCGTCGTCTCGGTGATCGACAACCTCGAACGCCGCGGCCTCGTCGAACGGCGGGCCGCCGACAACGATCGCCGATCGAACGCGCTCGTGCTGACCCCCGACGGCACCGCGTTGCTGAAGAAGTTGAAGCGCCGCGTCAACGAACACGAAAAACGCCTCGTCCAGCACCTGAGCGAAGACGAGCGCCAGACCCTCGTCACGCTGCTGCAAAGGATCTTCCCGGAGCACCGGGCAACGCGGCCGAACGCCTGAGCGGGCGAATGCCCGAGCGGCAACACGCCTGAAGGGTCAACGCTCGAATCTGTGGAATGGCCGGAGGGCGAGTGCTCGAACGCCTGAACGCTCGTGCCCGAAGGGGAGCGCGACGGAAGCGAAGCGTGGTTTCCCGCCTCGCCTCGTCGTGAAGGAAGCAGCCGGCTTACGCCGACCGATGGACGTCGAGCCAGTTCGAAGAACCTGGCCGCAGGTCCGCCGGGCCGACGACGGCCCGGCGGTGGATGGTACTCAGAACCACTTGTAGTACGCGGACACTCCGATGAAGTTGGTGTGCTGGTTGGGGTCGGCGTCGAGGAACGTCCCGTCGCCGTAGATGCTCTCCGACCACGTCCAATCGTTCGTCTTCCACTTGTCGAAGACGTACTGCAGCTTCACGCCCGCGTCCCGACGCACCGCATAGTCGGCGGTCAGGCTGAATGCGACGTGCCGGTAGGTGATGTCGGGCAGCGAGGTGACGCCCGGCCCCGTCATGTCGTACTCGCTGCGGTCATACGACCACTGCAGCTGCGCATCGAGCCGCAGCTTTTCGGTCGCCCGGTACTGCGCACCGATGCCCGCCGCCGTGCCGATCGTGCGCAAATCGGCTGACCACGGCACCTCGGGGCCGGTGAAGGTGTAGCCCATGATCGTCCGCTGGCGCATGCGCGTGTCGTCCCGCGACGCCCACGCGTTGATTTGGGCGTCTTCCGACAGGCGATAGGTCGCATCGACCGAATATTTCGCCCCCCTGCCCTTGTCGTTGCCGAACGACGACCCGCCGATCGAATCGTAGGTATCGTGCGAATACTGCGCGACGAACTGCATCGACAGCGCTTCGACGACCGCCCAGTCCAGATTCGCCTTGATCTTGTCACGCGTCCGGTCCGCCCAATGGATCGGGTTGATGAACCTCGGCGTCTGCCCGAGGAAATCGCCGAACGAATAGAAGTCGCCGAGCTTGTGGAGGCTGGTTTCCTTGAACGAACTCCCGGTCCGCTCGCTATGGACGTAGCTCACGCTCCCCTTCAGGTTCTCCGCGAGCGAGCGGCGCAAGCCCAGACGGGCGCTCGTTTCCTCGGTCCTGCTACGCCAGTTGAGCGAGCGGCTCTCGGGTACCGCGCGGGTCCGCTCATCCCATTCGAGCCCGCCGATCAGGCTCAGCGACATCGGCAAGCGGTAGGTCGCGTCCAGCTTTCCCGAAACGTTGGTCCGCGACGTGTCGTTGTTGAAGCCGCTTCCCGTATAAGCGGGCGAGACGTTGAAATAGCGACGCCGCGGCGTCTTGTCGTCGCGGTCCTCGTAACGCAGCGTGCCGTTCAGCGACAGTTTCGAACTCACCCGGCTTGAGAGCCCGAAGGTCACGAGCGAGGTGTCCACCTTTCCGTCGAGCGAAGTCTGGCCGGTAATGCCCGGTCTGTAGAAGCGGTCGTCCTGCAGGCCGCGCGTATAGGCGACCTTGAACGTTCCGCGCGTCGATGGCGTGAAGTTGTAGCCGCCCGACAGGTGCAGGCCGTGCTCCTGGTTGTCGGGCGCCAGCGCGATGTTGGGATCGGCCCAGTAACCGGTCAGCACCCCGGGGTTCGCGTTCAGATGGATCGCGTTGTTGCCGTTGTGGAAGAACGAGCCGAGATAGCCCCCGGAAAGCTGGAGCTTCTTGCCCGCGTAGCCAACCGTGGCTTCGAATTCCTGCGTTCGCTGGTCGATCGGCTCGGAGATGAACATCGGACTCGCGCCGGCGTTGTAGAAGCCGAAGTTGCGGGTGCCGTCCTTTTCCTCGTTGCGGAAGCGCAGTTGAACGGTGAGTCCATCGCCGAGGGTCTTGTCCAGGCCGAGCCGCACCGACTCCCGCTTCGTGCTCGGTTCGAACTCCGATGCGGGACTGCCCGATTTCAGCAGATTGATCGACTGGTTGGTCGAATCGCGCCCGCCGAGGGGCGTGATGAACTTCAGCGGATCCTGGCGCTTCAACTCGCCATACTCGATGAAATAGCCCCAGTTTCCCTGCCGCTCGTGTTCGACGCGCAGATCGCGGTTATCGAGGCCGAGGTTGCGCCCCTTGACGCGCAGCCAAGTGCCGGTCGCATCGTCGCGGCGGTTGACGTCGACGTCGGCGTTCAGATCGGTATCGCCGTCCTTCTGTCCGGTGTACTGACCGAAGAAGCCGGTGTCGCCGTTCACATGACCGACCCCCGCGCTCACGGAGCTGTCCGGGTGGATCAGGCGCGCGACGTCTTCGGATTCCTGGGCATGAGCGGGGCCGAACGCGAGGAGCAGGCCCGCGGCCACCGCAGTCAGCGGGAAATTGAACTCTTGTCTGATTTTCATGACGTCCTTCTCCCTATTTCACCAACGAACGGGCGCCGCTGCTGTTCACCGGGCTGCTGCCGCCATGGATGTTCGTGTGGCAGTTCATGCAACCCCGCGCGACGACGACATCCGGCTGCGGCATACCGTTGTTCTTCGGATAGGGAGTCAGTGACGGCGCGAAGCCCTGATGAGACCCGGGTTCGTGGCATTCCTGGCACAGGAACGGCACGCGCTCCTTGAGCATCTTCGGCGTCGTCGTGCCGTGCGGGTTGTGGCAGATCGCGCAGTCTTCGGTGACCGGCTGGTGGCTCCACAGGAAGGGGCCGCGCTTGTCGGCGTGGCAGCTGTAGCAGGTTGCGACGACGCTGTCGCGCGCCATCAGCTTCGGTCCCGCCGAGCCATGCGGGTTATGACAATCCGAGCACGCGACCTTGCCTTCCTTGATCGGATGGCGCGACGGGCGCTCGATTTCGGCGCGCTTGTCCTTGTGGCAGTTGAAGCAGGTTTCGGGTTGCGTCGTCTTGTCCCGCACCTTGTCGTGCTGCGTGTGGACCTGGTGGCAGCTGGTACAGGCGACGTCTTCCTGCGCGTGCGTGCTGTTGGACCAGAACATGCGCTTCGAGCCACTGTGGCAGTTCAGGCAGGTCTCGTTTCGCTTTTCGATCGGCGTCTTCGAATCCTTGACGTAGTTGACGTCCGGTGAGGGCCGCTCGGAAACACCTTCCGGCTTGTTGATGTGCGTCGGGCTCTCGCCGTGGCAGCTCGTACAGGTCGGCGTCCGCGAGTCGGCGACGGTGCCATGCTTCGTCTTGCCGATCGACAGCACCGGCTTCTCCTCGCCCTCGTCGTGACAGCGCGTGCACACCGCGTCGCCTTTCAGGACGAGGTCCTTTTTCTCGCCGCCCCCCTCGGCGGCCCAGGCGCTGGCACCACAGAGCATCGCGATGCTCAGCAGTGCAGCCGGCATCCACCGCCGGATGCTTCTCGAATCGACTCTCATCTAGTTTCCCCTTCTGCTTAATGAAACCTTGGCCTGCTGCCGGCGGTGCGGCCGCCGGTCTTCGCGCGGCACCGAACTCCCTGTGTCTTTCCCGACGCTTGTTTCTTACAGCGCGCTGAAATCGATCTCTTGCGGGCCGGGGCCTTCCGGTTCCTGGTGCGCGATGCCGAAGTGGCAGTCGATGCAGGTCATGCCTTCACGCTTGGCCTTTTCGTGGCGGGTCTGGGCACGTTCGGATTGAAGGTCCGCAACCATCGCGTCCTGCGTGTGGCAGTGGCGGCATTCGCGCGAATCGGTGCTCTTCATGCGCTTCCACACGTTCACCGCCAACTGGTAGCGGCGCGCCTCGAATTCCTCGCGCGTGTCGACCTTCCCGGTGATCTTTGCCCAGAGCTCCCCGGACGCCTGCACCTTGCGGATCAGCAGGTCACCCGTCTCGCGCGGGATATGACAATCCGGGCATTTCGCACGTACCCCCGACGCATTGCGGTCGTGCGGCGAGTCCTTGAACTCGGCATACACGTTGTCGCGCATTTCGTGGCATCCCGTGCAGAACGCCTCGGTATTCGTCATTGCCATTCCGGCGGTCGCGCCGCCGCCGATGACGAGCGCACCGACGACGCCGACGGCCAGCAGCACCCACGGCGACTGCCGGCCGAGCCACGCGGTTATTTTTTTGAACATGGTCAGCTCCCTGATTGGTCAGCGGTTCAGAGCGAGAGAATCCACTGGACGACGTTCTTCACCGCGACCGGATCGTCCGTCTTCAGGGTTTCGTGGTCCTCTTCCTTGCCATCGACCTTGACCTTGCTCGGCACCGTGACGTGCTTGATTAGCTTTTCTTCCGCGTCAGCCTTGCCCTTGTGTTTCGCGGCGACTTCCTTGTACGCGGGGCCGTCCTTCTTCTTGTCGATCGCGTGACAAGTCAGGCACTTGCTCTTGCGGACCAGCGCGTTGGCAGCCGCGGCATCGACTTCGGCAGCAACGGGAAGACTCGTGACGCCGACGGCAAGCACGGCGGCAATCAGACAAAGGCGCTTCATTTACTTCTCCTCAGATCAACGACGGGGCGCCGGATCGCGACGCCCACTCCGGGAGTAGGGATATTTAGATGCCCTTCCTCCCGTATAACCCGGTCGCGACGGCGTTCTGCGCGCGACCGGAGCAATGTCCGCACGTCCTCACGAACGAGCGGACAAAAACTTCTCCGAGGGTTGGGGGCTGCCGACGGCCGTCAGGCGGCGCGGGGGCTGCGTGTGCGACCGTCGAATTGCGGTCGTCTCGATTTCCTGGACCCCGGGGATATGGGATCCGGACTTAATGGATTGCGCGTATTCTAAAGTTGCATTAATCGACGTAACAGCATGTAAAACGGGACAGACCGTTTCCACCGAGAAACAATCAAGCAAAATTGACAGAGCTTCAGCCAGATGCACGACTTGAACGAGCTGTATTTCTTCCACGCGGTAGTCGAGTGCAAGGGTTTTTCGGCGGCTGCCCGGCACACCGGCGTACCAAAATCGACGTTGAGCAAACGCATCGCGCGGCTCGAGGACCGGCTGCAAGTGCGCTTACTCGAACGTTCGACACGCCGGGTGCGCACGACCGATGTCGGTCGCGCGTTCTTCGAGCACTGCGAGGCGATGCTCGCGGGCGCCGAGGCTGCGGAAGCGGTGGCCGCGCAGGCGCACGCGGAGCCGCAAGGCCTCGTGCGCGTAAGTTGTCCTCAGGGTCTGATCCAGAACCTGATGGCAGATCTCCTGCCTCGCTTCCTGAAGCGCTATCCGCGGGTCCGCGTGCAATGGAAAGTCATCAACCGTCGCGCCGACTTCATCGAGGATCGCGTCGACATTGCACTGCGCGCGCGAATCAGGCTCGACGCCGACAACTCGCTGATCGTCCGCCCGTTGGGACGCAGCCGGCTCGTGCTGACGGCAAGCCCCGAACTGCTGTCGCGCAGCGCCGGCCCCTTGACGGTGGAACGCCTCGCCGAACTTCCGACGCTGTCCATGGCAGAAGACTCGGATGACGATACATGGGAGCTGATCGGCCCGGACGAGACCGTCTTCGCATTCACGCATCGCCCGCGGGTGTTCTGCAGCAACTTCGACCTACTGCGCGAGGCCGCGATCGAAGGGCTCGGCGTCGCACTGCTCCCGGAGCACATCTGCCGCCCGTGCATCAAATCCGGCAAACTCGCGCACGTTCTGCCGGACTGGTACACGCAGAACGCAGTCATCCACGCGGTGTTCACGAACCGCAAAGGGCTGTTGCCCGCGGTGCGCGCGCTCATCGACTACCTGGCCGTCGAGGTGCCGCGCATCAGCGCGCCGGGGTGAGTTCCGGGGGTGGCCGCGACGGCTGCGCGGCGCCCCCGCGGCCCGCGTTCAGAACGGCAGCACGAGCTTGAACCAGGCCTTGTCGCCGCGGAAGCGGTTTTCGGCCGACGTCTCACGCTGCCACTGCGCGATGAACATCGTGCCGCTCTTGGCCGTATAGCTCACGCTCGGGCCGATCGCGAAGACCTCGCCCTTGCGCCCGCGCGACCACAGGCCCGGCACCGCTGCCAACGTCTCGCCTTCGAGCTCGTCGTTCGTCGTCTGCTTCAGGTAGTAACCCGACAAGCCCACCGCCCACGGGCCGAAGTGCTTGCCGGCGACATAGTCCATGTGGAAGTCGTCGCCGGAGTCGTAATCCATCTTCGGCGCACCGGGCGCGAGGCGGAAATCCTCGTTCTTGCGCTTGATGTTGTACATGAACTTGCCCGACAGCTCCCAGCCCGAGTCCGACAGCCAGGTCACCGCGAAGATCGGCTCGATGCTCCAGTAGTTCGTGCCGATGCTCTTCCTCGGATCGCCCGACTCGTACTTGCCGGTCGGCAGGTTGAAGTCGAGCGCGACCGTCCAGTGCAGGTTCGGCGTGTGCCAAGCGATGATGATCGGATTGATCGTTATGTCGCCGATGCCGCTCGCCGATGCGCCCGGCCCGCCGAGTTTCACGTCCTGGCTGACGAGCGGCACGATCAGGTGCATCCCCCAATCGCCACCGAGGATCTTCGTGTTCGTCATCTTGATGAAGCGCAGCGCGTCGAACCACGCGCGCGCCGACGTCCCCGGCACCTTGTCGCCGTCGCCGTCGCGCAACTTCGCGTCGTAGTAGCCGAAGTAGTTCAGAAAGTAGTTGCCCGGCGGCGGTACGGCGCCGGCGAGCCAGTTTTCGGCGCCGTTCGGATACTGGTCGCCGCCCTCTTTTGCCGTGGCGTTGCCGACGAACGCGGCGGCGAGCGCGACCGCGATGCTCAGTTGCCTGATCTTCATGTCTCCTCCCTGATTGTTTTTGCAAAGCCCGCCCTGCGGGGCGGAAAACGCAGCTTCGGCGCCATACCCGTAGGGCGGAAAACGCCGCTTCGGCGAAGCCAAAAGCCGAAGGCGCCTTCCGCCGCATGTCATGCCGGCACCGTCGCGTGGCGGAAAGGCGCTGCGCTTTTCGGCCCTACGGCGCCTCCGCTAGAACGGGAACTGCCGCTGGCCGAGCTGCACCGTGATCCACTTGAGTTCGGTCATCTCGTCCATCGAGTGATGCCCGCCCTCGCGCCCGACGCCGCTGTCCTTCACACCCCCGAACGGCACGTGCGGCTCGTCCATGATCGACGCGTCGTTGATATGCACCATCCCCGCCTCCAGCCGCAGCGACAGGTCGAAAGCCTTCTGCAGGTCGTTCGTGATGAGGCCCGACGACAGCCCGTAGCACGAATCGTTGGCGAGCCGCAGCGCGTCCTCGCTGTCGGTCGCACGGATCACCGACACCGCCGGTCCGAAGCTCTCCTCGCGGAACACGATCATTTCGGGCGTCACGCCAGCGAGGATCGTCGGCTGGTAGAACGCGCCGTCGCTCTTGCCGCCGTGCAGCAGCTTCGCGCCCTTCGCGACCGCGTCGGCGACGTGGCGATCGAGCACCGCGCACTGCTTGCGGTCGATCAACGGGCCGATCACGGTCTGCGGATCGCGCGGATCGCCGACCTTGAAGCCGGCGATCTTCGTCGCGAGCTTGTCGCAGAACGCGTCGAAGATCGGCGCCTCGACGATCAGCCGGGAGTTCGCCATGCACACCTGTCCCTGGTGCAGGAAGATCCCGAACGCCGCGGCATTCACCGCGTAGTCGAGGTCTGCGTCCTTCAGCACGATCATCGGGCTCTTGCCGCCGAGCTCCAGCGTGATGCGCTTGAATTGCCGCCCCGCCGCCGCCGACAGCTCCCGGCCGACCTCGGTCGAGCCGGTGAAGGTGATCATGCGGATGCGCGGATCCTCGACGAAGGTATTCCCGAGCACCGAGCCCTGCACCGGCACGACGTTCAGCACGCCCTTCGGCAGGCCCGCAGCCTCGAAGATCTCGGCGATCTTGAGTCCTGTCACCGGCGTGTAGGTGGCGGGCTTGAGGATGAAGGTGTTGCCGGCGGCGAGCGCGAGCGCGACCTTCTTCATCGCGAGCAGGAACGGGAAGTTGAACGGCGCGATGCCGGCGATCACGCCCAGCGGACGGCGCACGCTCATCGAGAACACGCCGGGGCTGTCGGACGGCATCGTCTCGCCGGTGATGCGGCGACACTCACCTGCGGCGCTGCGCAGCAGGTTCACGACGAAGGACGCCTCGAACATCGCCTTGCCGTAAGTCGAACCGGCCTCGTCGATCAGCACGTCCGCGACGTCCGGGATGCGCTTCTGCAGCTCGTCCGCCGCCCGCAGCAGGACCGCCTCGCGCTCGTTCGCGAGCGTGTTGCCCCAGCTCTCGCGCGCACGGTAGGCCGCGGCGATCGCGCGTTCCAGGTCCGCAGCGGAGGCCTGATGCAAGCGCCCCCACACTTCGCCCGTCGCCGGGTTGATGTCGTCGAGGATCGTCCCGGTTGACGACGGCACCCATTCGCCGTCGATGAACAGCTTGTATTCCTTCATGTTTCCCCCTTACAGGCTGATGCCGCAGCGGCCCGGCGCAATGATGTTGTTCGGGTCCAGCGCCTTCTTCAGGCGCTTTTCGACGTCGCGCTTGACCGGCCCGTAGGTCGCCGCGACCTTCTCGGCGAACGCGGTGTTCGCGCGGTACATGCCGTAGCCTTCCTTCGCGAAGGTATGAAGCAGCTCGTCGTAGCACGCGTACGCGTTCTTCATCTGCGTCTCGTCGGAGCGGTCGTACAGCAGGTCGATCACGTGGTGCATGTCGCGCCAGCCGACGATGAATTCGCCGACGTAGTCGAAGCCGTACTTGCCGAGGATCGTCTTCGCCATCTGCATCTGCTTGAGCGTCTCGGCGCCCTTCGCCTGCGAAACCGGCGCGAACCAGATCGAGCCGCCGCCTCCGCGCCAGTTGTACAAGCCGAACTCGCCGAGGTTCGGCTTGCCCTTCATCAAGTCGAAGCGGTATTCCAGCGCCTGGCTTCCCTTCGACTGCTCCTGCGTGACGATCTTGCCGCCGGTCGCCGCGGCGACCGCCTCGATGATCTTCCAGTTGGCGTCGTTGGTTTCCTTCGTGCCATACAGGCCCGCATACACATTCCACGCGCCGATGTCGTGGTCGGCCTGGATTTTCTTCACGGCCTCGTCCGGGATCGCGCCCGGCCCGGTGAAGTAATCCGCGCGCTTCACCGGCGTGCAGGGCGCCTCCCACAGCGTGTGCGCGATGACAACCGCGTTGGGAATCACCATCGCGATGCGCAGCGGACGCAGCGCCTCGACGATCTTCGTGATGTCGGCTTCGTCGGGGTACTGGATGCAGAACGGGCGGAAGTCCGGCGGCGCGGGCATCAGCCACATCCCCATCTTCGTCACGACGCCGTAGTTCGACTGCGTGAACATGCCGTCGAGCGTCGGCCCGTAGCCCCACTTGAACACCTGCCAGGTGTTCGAGTTCTCCATCGCGCCCATGCCGGTGCGCAACACGTCGCCGTTCGCGAGCACAACCTCCATCCCGCACGAGAACATGAAGTGCTCGCCGTACGGCGTATAGCCGACGCCGCGGTCGACCATGTTGCCGACCGGGCCTGCAATCGCCGACGGCGCCGGGCACGAGAACCACAGCGGCAGCTTGTGCTCCTGCAGGTAGTCGTAGAGCTGCTGGTACGTCACGCCCGGTTCGACGAGCGCGGTGCACAGCTCGGGATCGACCTCGATGATGCGGTTCATGCGCCGCAGGTCCAGCACGATCTGCCCGCGCTGGACCGGCGCCGCGGAGCCGTAGCCGATGTTCTTGCCGGTCGAGATCGGGTACAGCGGCACGCGATACTTGTTCGCCACCTTCATGACCCGCTGGATCTGCTCGACGCCGTCCGGCGTCACCGACGCCGACAGCTCGTGCTGGGCGTCGGGCACCGGCATCATGATCTTGCGGTACGCGGAAAGCTTCTCCTCATCGACCAGCACGTGCTCGTCGCCGACGATCGCGCGCAGCTCGCGCACCACCTTGTCGAACTCCGCAGCGCTGATTCCCTTCGGCAGCGCCTTGCTCTTCGAACTCATTCGCTTGTCTCCGTTGTATTTGTGACGTCTGCGCGATACGTCAGGTGTTGATCGCGAACGCGACGAGGCTCGTCGCCTCGACCCGACGGTAGGTATCCATGACCAGGCCCGCACCGCGCGCCGCGGCGATCTGCTGGAAGATCAGCGCCGAAGCGTCATCCATCACCCCGACGACGCGCCCCCGCCCCGCCCGCTCGAGCAACGCGGTCACGCCCGCGAAGCTGCCAAGCTCGCGCACCCCCGCCGCCACCGGTCGTACACCCAACTCCGTCGAGAGCCCGCTCGCGATCGCCAGCGCCTGCGGCAACTCCGCCTGCGCCACCAGCATCACCGCGCGCACGCCGCCGCCGCCGGCCTCGTCCAATTGCGCCAGCGCCGCAAGCGGCATCGCCCCGAGGGCCCCGCCGCCCGCCACCCCTTTCAGGAAACCGCGTCTGTCCATGTCGGCTCACTCCCGCGCCAGCGCTGCGCCGGTGCTCACGAGCCGCGCCACCTCCGCCAGCGCCGCATCGTCGATCTCGCTCTGCCGAAACGCCGGCATCGCCCGGTTGCCCAGCCGCACCACGCGCCGTACGTACTCCTCCGGCAATGCCCGCCCCTTCAGCACCGGACCGACGTTCGCCTCGTGGCAATGGCCGCAGACCTTTTCGTAAACCTCGCCGCCATCCCGCCACGCCGCCTGCGCCCCGCCCGCGGCTACGACCGCCGCGACGGCCCCCAGGCAAACGGCCAATCTTCTTGCATGCATTTGCGCCTCCTCCTGATTGTTGGCCTTCCAACTTCTCAGGACGAAGCAACGCAAGGGCAATGCCCGCTTTGCGCGGGCGCTGATAAATCGTCTAACTACATGGACTTGGTGTTCTCACGTGGGAAAGTGCCAGGCGCAGGCGATAAGGAGGCGCTGTCCAGAATGCAGACACATCGCCATCGCAACATGCCCCCCAAGCCACTGCAGCGCCGGGCGCGACCGTTCAAGCACCGGAAATCGCAAATTCAGACACTGTGCAGATTTGCGACATCGCCAACGACCCGGATCAGCCCACCCGGTCCAGTGGGCTCACAACACCCCGACCGCCGCGATTGAGCACGTGCGTATAGATCATCGTCGTCGACACGTCCGAGTGCCCGAGCAGTTCCTGCACTGTGCGGATGTCGTAGCCGGATTCGAGCACGTGCGTCGCAAAACTGTGCCTCAGCGCGTGGCAACTTACCGGTTTGCTTAGGCCCGACTCGCGCGCCGCGCGGTGCACCGCCTTCTGCAGACTGCTCTCATGCAAATGATGCCGACGCACCGCACCCCCGCGCGGGTCGGCCGACAAGCGGCTCGCCGGAAACACATACTGCCAGCCCCACTCCCGCGGCGGCGCCGGATACTTGCGCTCCAGCGCATCGGGCAGAAACACCGCGCCCGCGCCCTGCGCCAGATCCGCCTGATGAAGCGCCCTCACCTTCGCCAGATGCGCCTGCAGCCCATCCAAAAGACGCTCGGGCATCGGCACCACCTTGTCCTTCTGCCCCTTCCCGTCGCACACCACGATCTGCCGATACTCGAAGTCGAGATCCTTCACCCGCAGCCGCACACACTCCATCAGTCGCATCCCCGTGCCATACAGCAGCGCCGCCATCATCCCGTGCACGCCATCCATCCGCCCGAGCAGACGCGTCACCTCGTACCGCGATAACACCACCGGGAGACGCTGTGGACGCTTCGCCCGCGCGAAGCTCCCCAACTCCCCTAGCGGTCGCTCCAGAACCTTGTCGTAGAACAACACCAGCGCATTGAGCGCCTGGTTCTGCGTGCTCGCAGCCACCCGCCCCTGCACGGCCAACTGCTGGAGGAAGGCCTTCGCCTCAACAGCTCCCACCGTGCACGGCTCCGCCCCCTTCAGAAAGCGAGCAAACCGGTCCAGCCACCCGCAATACGCCTCCTCGGTGCGGATCGAATAGTTGCGCTGCCGGATCACCGCGACCAACTGAGCGCGTAGCGCACCCGTGCCCTCGCCGCCCTCGACCGCGTCAAGAATGGGCGTCGATGAAACGCTACGCGCAAGTGTGGGATGCGTCGCCGGCAACTCGCGCCCGGCCTCGCCAGTAAGCCCAGTCAACCGCCGCGGAAGCTGGCGCCTGCGCGAGCTGCAACAGCAGCCGCACCGCCTCAACCACCTGGTCGAACTGCCACGGCTGCAGGCGGCCTATCCTGCCGCGATCCGCCAGCCAACCCTCCACCTCACCGCCGGTGTGCGTTGCCAGCCGCCGCCCCTCGAACACCTTCAGATAGGCCTCCGCGTGCCACACGTACCAGCCCTCCGCACTCGCCTTCACACCCGATTTCGTGAGCAGATTCCGATAGTTGCGCCAGAAGCGATCAACCGCGGCGGGAGCATTTGACAGAGTCATATGCGTCGGCTATGTTGCGTTGTAAGGAATCGTTACAGATAACGCCATCAATGCTATCGTCATTCGTGATAGCCAACAATAGGCCGAATCGGCCTATCCCCATACTGGCCGATTCCGTCTACTACAACTGTTATACATCTCAGACGCAGATGCGCACAGCCTGCACCAATCGAGAAGATTCAAAAAACTAGAGATCGAGTGAGATTGCAAATGACTTCATTACGAGCTCGGCCTCTAACGCCCGGGGAAGAGAGGTATATCCGTAAGAGCGAGCGTGATGCGATAAATTTCTCTGGGCCGTTGTCGATAATCGGCGCATCTGATCATTTATACGTACAGAGTACAATTCATAGCGATTTAACAAAGCTGGAAAGAATCCATTTGGGGGAAGGGCAATATATCGAAGAGACCACGGGATATGGGCCAGCCGAGGGTGGAGTAACTATTTCTATTGAATGGGATGCAGAATACGCCCTTCGGTATTTGCTATTTGTGGCAAAAGAGCTAGGCATTCCCTATCTAGAAAGGCCTGGGCAGACAGGGCTGGTGTATTTCCAAAGCAAACGTGAAACAGCGTTTGCTGAATCTGTTCTTTATGTAGATCGCACTTTGGCTAGCTATGAGAAAAGGCGTTCTTTTTTGGATCGCTGGTTTGGCCCCATTTGCATGACCGAGTGGAGTAGCGGTGAGGCAAAAGCTATTCGAGAGGAAGTGCGTCAGATTTTGATTAGGTCAATAAACCGGTGAATGACATAAACGGTACTTAGTCTAAAACAATTCTACGACATCTTTGTTATTTGCAATGCACCCTATCGATTGGTTGTGCGCCAAGGCGCCAGAATTCAAGGAACTTCCTGAAGAGGATCGCCTGGCGATAATGCACTTCTCGTTACTCTGCAGCTTTTTTGAATCAGAGGTACTCAACACCAATGCCTCTGCAGCAGCCATTCTCGGGATTGTTCACGAGTGGGCCGCTCAAGGTCGGCTGGGCGTCGCTGCATTTCAGGAAAGCTTGAGCTACTTCAAAGGCCGTTACTTTACTGACGGGGCAGAAACGCCGCATTTAAAGGGATTGAAGCTTCGCAAGAACGATAGCCCATCCTTAGTGGAAGGAATTCTCCGTGGAGAGAATACCAATTCTGCGGATAGCGTTTCTGCTTTGCTCATCATCGTGTATCGCCTGCGCAATAACCTCTTTCACGGAGCAAAGTGGGCATACGGCATTCGGGGGCAACTCGGGAATTTCACTCATGCAAACAATGCACTCATGAGCGCCTTAGAAATTCATAGTCAACTATAAACTGCGTATAACAAGTGCTTGCAGCGGATCGTCAACGGCTACGCCGTTGCCGCCCGCTGAAGGCCGTCGTTAGCCATTCACTAATTCACGTCCATGCCTATCTCGTTCGCCAAGATCAATAAAGGGGCAACCTACTCGCGCCAAACGTTGGCCGAGTTGTGGGGGTATGCGAGCTTTCACGCTATTGCTCGGGGAGTGGTCACTCCGCGTGACGACAACAAGATCGTCCTGTTCGTCACCGAGGAAAAGCAATCCTCAGTCGAGCAATACGCTGACCGGCTATCAGGAAATACGCTTGAATGGGAAGGCCCAACTGACCATTTCGCAGAAAAGCGTATGCTCAACGCAGAGGCGAACGGCGAGGAAATTCACCTGTTTCACCGTGAGCGGCACCACTCCGATTTTACGTATTGCGGCAAGCTGAAGGTCTCCGGTCATGTTCTTCGCACTGATCGGCCAAGTCATTTCGAGTTTATGGTTGTATGAAAACAATGGCTAACACTGCGCTGCAGCCGACCGGTCAAAAGCTGCGCTTTTGCCCGTCGGCTGATCTTCGACGTTAGAGCTAAAAGGAGTATCAATGAAGGCCATCGTCAACAAGTGCACCAGAGAAGATTTCAACTACCTATCGGAGGTTCTCGATAGCTATCTTTCCTTCACGGATGACAAGAGAAGGAAGGAGTTGCTTGCTGCAAGCGACAATCATGTCCAGTCGCGAGAGCAACTGATTGAGTTAATGGATAAACAAATTAAATACTATGGGTCATCCGATATCGCTTATCTAAAAAGAGCAATCTTCGGCGATGATGGCGGCGTAGAAGCAAAAGAGATTGTGGAGGATGTTTGCGCAAAACTTAAAGTAAACATCAAGCTCGGAGGTTCAACTGAATCTAGGCTAGAACGCTTAGTGAATGCCGTTGTTGAGAAAGAGCTTCTTAGCAAAACCCCAGAAGATCTGTCCTCTGCCTTCAAAAATATGGGGGTTGGTGACGTTGATAGAGACCTCATTCTTGAACATCTCAAGAACAATGGCAAAGTGGCAGTACTCCCGATTCTTGTGCAAGTTCTCGGCCAAAAGATCACCTTGGGAATCATCGAGACAATCATTGTTAGCTTAATCGCTCAGATCATCGGGCGTGAAGCAGCCAAACAACTTGTCAAAGAGCTGATGAAAAGAAATCCTTGGATTAATGCACTTGGCCCCGTTCTTTGGGTTCTATCTGGAGCATGGCTTGCGTTTGATTTGCAAGGGCCTGCATACAGAAAAACGGTTCCAATCTGTTTGTATCTCGGCATCGTCGCTTTGCGTGATGGAAAAGAGGACTCAAAGGGGTAACTCTAACAATTAATTCAATCCGACGCCGCTTCGCGGCGCGGCTTAATTCAAGCGTTAGTCTCAACAATCTATGCACGATTACGTCGTTTATCACAAAGCCGAAAAGATGGGTTATCCGGCCCTTGATATTGAGAATTTGGCTATTTACACGAAGAAACCAACCGACGGCACAAAAGGAAATCGAGTTTGGCTTATCGCCGGTGAAGGTAGCCCACGGAAGTACTGCCTGAGAGCTACTTTTCTAATTGGAGCCGTTGAACCCTCGGACAAATCGGAATTCACAAGCCGAGTAACCGGCACTGACGGACAACTCCTCGACCCCATGCCCTCGCTCAATAGCGAACCGTGGTTTCCAGGCTTTGTTGAAGAACAGGGGCGTTTTGCCTTTGGCTTTAACCGCATCAAGAACACTACCGCGGTTGAAGCTTTGCGGAGAATTCTTCTTGCCAACACGCTCCGCTAAGCCTAACGCTGCGGTCAAGCCGACCGTCAAAAGCTGCACTGTTGCCGTCGGCTTACTTACACGTTAGCCCGCAGAGCCACCGCTTGCTGCTTGCTCAGTCTTCTCATACGTAAGCAGTCGGTCGGCGACCAAACGAAGCAGAGCCACAGTGCGATCAACTGTATTGGGAGAAATCTATGCAAGTCATGGGAGTAGAGTTTTCTGCGAGCACCATGCATTACGTGGTTATTGAACTCGCGGACGCCAATGAAATTTGCGTTGTTCAGGCGAACAAACTAGTGCTGGGTGATTCGAGATCCCGAGATGCCCTTGTAGCATTTCAAAGTGCGGTCTCTGCCCTTCTGAATCTTGCCTCCCCAAAATTGATTGGGATTAAGGCTAAGCCGGAGTCAGGGCAGATGCGAGCAGGCGCCGCGTCGCTCAAGATGGAGGGAATATTGCTCGCCAACTCGCCTTGTGAAGTCGACTTCGTTTCTGGTGCCCGAATCAATGCATGCACTACCAGCGACGACACGCTGCGCGCCTACCTGCAGCCCGCTCTCAAGGCGGCGCACGCGGCTCTAGCAAAGAAGCTCAAGTGAGTGATCAAGACCCACCGGCCGAAGTTCAAGCCACGCTTGAACAACTTTCCGATCACTACGGTGACTTCGAGCCAAACTTTCGAGGTGCGAACGGATACCTGTACTTCGCACGCAATCGAATAACCGGAGCGGCCATTGCGATCAAGTTCTACGCGGGTGCGCCAGGCGATGCTCGGCACGACGAGCCCCGGCAGCTGAGCGCAATCCGCTCTGCGAACGTGCTGTCCATTCTTGATGCGAAAGATGTGTCCGCAGAGTGGGCGTACTTCATAACCCCGCGTTGCTTCGAGGGCGACTTGGATGACCTGATCGCCACGGCACCATCTGCCCACATCGCGATTGACACCGCGCTGGGAATCTGCAACGGCGTGAGCGCCATCCACTCCCTTCGAATGCTGCATCGTGACCTGAAGCCTGGGAACATCGTGATGCAAGCTGGATCGCCCCAAATCGCCGACTTCGGCAGCGTCCGAGCCTTGTCAAATGGGGCGAGCGAGGTGAGCGCCTCTCAGCACAGCATTCTGTTCAGACCTCCGGAGTCCTTCGCAACAGGCCAGTACGGGTTCGCGGGCGACATCTATCAGATCGGACTTGTCACCTATCAGTTGCTGGGTGGCGCACTTCCCTACGACGGAGAGAACTACCTCAGCAGCAAGGAGCGCCGGCACTACGACGGACTAGGTGGCTGGGCCGACAAGTGCATCTTCGTCAACGATGTGATTCGCAGTCGAGCGGAAACGGGCAAGCTACTCGATTACAACAGCCTCCCGCCATGGGTCAATGGAGCCGCTAAGCGAGTTCTGAGGACTCTCACCAACATCGACCCAATGCAGCGTCCCGGCACCGTCGCAGAGGTGGCAGCACTGTTGACGCAGATGCGTGCGGCGGTTTCCAACTGGCAGTGGGAGGGTGAGATTGCCGTCTATCGCGCGCCCGGCCGAGTAGTCGAGGTTCGCCCGCTGGATGAGGAGGGCGGGCTCTACCAAGCGTACCTCTCAAAGGACGGCGGAGCATTTCGCAGACAGCCCGGTTTGGCATCCGCGCCACTAAAGCAGTTGGTTGCGAACATCACATAGCGATTTGCGAAGCCGGGCCACACACTGCGGGCTAACCCTTCCATCGAGCGGATGCCCAACCGGCTGCGCCGGTCGGTCACCGCTCATGTCAAACGTTAGAACTCTCAGAGCCCCCCGCATGGATCTATCACTCATTCAAGGCACCATCTCGGGCCTGCAGGTCGCTTCGGACATGGCGAAGGGCTTCCTTGAGGTCAAGTCCATGGCAGAAGTGCAAGGCAAAGTCATCGAGCTCCAAAGCGCGATCCTTTCGGCCCAAAGTAGTGCTCTCGCGGCAAACTCAGATCAAGCCGCAATGGCGGAAGAAATTCGCAGGCTGCGCGAGCAACTTGCTCGGGCCGAGGCCTGGAATCAAGAGAAGCAACGGTATCAACTCACTGCGCTCGAGCCAGGGGTGTTCGTTTTCGCGCTCAAGAAGGAAGCGGCGCGAATTGAGCCGGCGCATTGGCTTTGCGCTCGTTGCTTCAATGAGGGTACAAAGCGCATCCTTCAGCATTAAGGGGAGTTCTATGGCTCCAGTGAGCACCTGTGCAATGGCTGCAACTCCAAGATCAAGGCTTCGTCGCGCTTGGTGCCAGAGTTCTAACCATTCGGTCAAGCGGACGTGCCTACGGCACGCCGCTCGCCTCAAACGTTGGGGCTCACGAAAAAGCCACAAGCACAACACATATTCATGACTCCCATCCGCGTCGTATCACTCCTGGCTGCCTCTGTTCTTTTGGGTTGCGCAAGCAATCCACCTGTGCAGCCCGGCGCAAGCAGCACATCCCAGTTCGACGGCGCGGTCTATGGAGGAGAAACGACCGAACTGGAAAAGCCTACTCCAGGCGCCGAGGTCTACCGTGCTTTCTATCAAGGAGGGTCCGGCTTTGTCTCGGTGAGCAGTGTCCGCGAGACAGTTGAAGAAATGGCCACAAAGCACTGCGATCGTAAGGGAAAGAGAGCTCGACCGCTACAGGAAACAACGTCCAAAGGACCCCATGTCCTGGGCAACTTTCCACGCGTTGAATGGCTTTTTGAGTGCACGGACCCGATCTCCTCCAATTCTTCGGATTCGCCAGCTATCGACAAGCTGGGGCAAATCGAACGTTTGAAAAGGCTGCTGGACAATGGCGCACTCACGCAGCAAGAGTACGAGCGCGAGAAAGCCAAAATACTTGCGGCACCATAATGCCCAACAAGCGCTTGCAGCCGACCGTCAAGAAGCTGCGCATTTTGCCGTCGCCTGAAGCTTTACGTTGGGCAATAAATAGCCGCTTCAACGAGAAGGAAGACCGTAATGAGCGAAGTCACAGTTAGCGAGCCGGCTCTTCTAATCCGAATTCCAAAGCTCTGGACGGCTACGATGTCGCGCCAAGCACTTTACGAAGCCACCAGAGGCGTGTGGAAAATTGGCGAGCGAAGAGAGCAAGCGCGACTTGCCCTCTCGGTTGCCGACGGCATTGTACGAGAGGTCTTTGCAATTGCTCAGTGGCACCCTGCCGGGACGACGGAGTATCAGACGCGGCCGCGTAAAGACATTGAGGTTGAGGGCCGCTGGGAGTTTACGGGTGCTGTGGCGCCCGAAGCGGTACGGTCAAAGTACATTGATAATTCCGTTGCCCATTATTTCCAGCGCGGAAACTCCAATCCGATTCTCTACGTAAATGTTTGAATTGTCCAACAACTGCTTGCAGCGGACCGTCAAAAGCTGCGCGTTTGCCGTTCGCTGAAGGCGCACGTTAGATTGCTCATGCCAGACGATCCTAATACCGAGTCACTCCGAGAGTGGAACCGCCTCGCGCGCCAAAACGCAGAGAATGCAATCGTGTCATCGATGTTCGACGCAAGCTTCAATGCAAGCGAACCAGTCGAGACATTCTCAACGTGGCTCTTGGTTGGCACCGCTGCGGTAGCGTCATTCTTCATTACTAACGCAGACAAGCTTGTTCCGTTCATCAAGCACTCAGGATTTCTCACTTGTGGCGCCTTTTTGTGCCTCTCCTGTCTGTTCGGCCTGGTTTCGAGAATGTTCGCATTACGTTGCAAGATTCAAATCGCAACAGGGGCTGCGGTACGTAAAACGTTTGCTGAGCATCTTGCGAAACATCAAGAAGAAGAGAAGAGAATCAAAGAAGGTGCTGCCGCGTGGGGCATCACGCTGGAAACAGGCATACGCATTGAGCGAGTGCTCCGTGAGTTTTTTGCCCCGTTACCACGCTGGGTAGCATGGTTTGTTAATCGGCAGCTCAAGAAATACGAAAACAATCCACAAATCGGCTACCTCCCAGTGATCAAAGGGATGCAATGGCAAGGGTTGTCTGCCGCCATGCAAGCCTTATTCTTCTTGGGGGTTCCTCGTCACCGGGTTCATCTATGCCGCCGCAATCTAACCCGGCGCTTAACCTCGCTCCCTTTGGTCGCTGGACGCTGCGCCAAAGAGCGGCGCAGCGCCGGTTAGCTTTACGTTAGGTCTCAGGACAATGAAGAAATTATTTTCCTACGAAGAATACGTTAGGGCTGACGCCTTTGCAGATCCCAGTCCTGACTCATTATCTAAGCCAGAAATATACAAACTTTTTGATGAGGCCAATACATCGACTTGTCCATTCTGTAAGTCTTCCACGAATAGATCACATGAAAATAGCTTGAATGAAAACCCCAGCTGGCTAGGTGGTGGGTGCCATTATGTAAACGAATATGTGTCATGTTGTAGTGAATGCGGATGGTGGCGTATACATACCTACAAGGAGACTGATGGTGACATAAAAGGAATCTCTACTATTGTCAAGAATGCCGTTTTGAAGAAATATGATTTGCACAGCAAGGATGTTCCAATTAGAACACTGCAAAAATATTTGAGACAGAACTTTGATGACGTTATTCACATTCATGACTCTCAAATGGAAAAACTCGTTCAGTCAGTATTTTCAGAGCATTTTTCATGCGAAGTAGAGCACGTTGGCAAATCACATGATGGCGGCATTGATCTTATTTTGGTTCAATCAGATAGCCCAACAGTCGTTCAAGTGAAACGACGTCGGTCACTTTCCCATGTTGAGGGTGTAAGTGGGATTAGAGAGCTAATTGGAGCAACTTTATTAAAAGGAAGTAGAAACTGCATATATGTTTCAACTTGTAGCAAGTTTTCCGACCCTTGTAATGAAGCTGCGGCGCAGGCGGTAGATCTTGGAATCCTTGAGAGTTACACGCTATATGATTTTTCCAGATTTTCTGACGTCCTCAAACTAACAAAATCCTCAAACCCAGAGCCATGGCGAAAATTTCTCGAAATTTAGACCTAGCAACAGAAACAGGGGACAGACCACGTTTAATTATTCCGATACGCGAGCGATCCAAACAAACCTAGGAACAAAGCACTTTTTTCGTCCAGCGGAGCGTATTGCTGAATGAAACTCCTAGAAAATCCGTACGAGGAAGATGGCTTGTTTTTTGTTTCGCCCTGGCCGCCGGGCTCGTCCACCCTCCGCGGGGTACAATCCAACCTATGTTGGATAACTTCAGCGAGAAGTGAAAGGCGCTTCTCCCATCCCCAATAGGGATCACGACGGGGCTCACGGACGAATGAAACCGGCAATCAAGAACAAATTCGTATTCGCCACGGTCGCTGTCGCGCTCGTTGCGGCCGGCCTGGTCGCGTGGCAGTCAATGAAACCGTCCGGCCCGGGCGACGCGTTCATCAGCGGCAACGGCCGGATCGAGGCGACCGAGATCGACGTCGCGACGAAGCTCGCGGGCCGCGTGCAGGACATCTTCGCGAATGAAGGGGACTTCATCCGCGCCGGCGAGCCGCTCGCGCAGATGCAGATCGACGTGCTCGAGGCGCAGCGCGCGGAGGCGGCGGCGCGCCAACAGCAGGCGATCAACGCGGTGGCGAGCGCCGAGGCCGCGGTCGCGGCGCGCGAGAGCGACGTTGCCACGGCCAAGGCCGTCGTCGCGCAGCGCGAAAGCGAGCTCGACGCCGCGGGTCGGCGGCTCGCCCGCTCGCAGGCGCTGTCCGCGGACGGCGCCGTGTCGATCCAGGTGCACGACGACGACCGCGCCAATGCGCGCGGCGCGCAGGCCACGCTCGCTGCGGCGAAGGCGCAGGTGGCCGCCGCGCGCGCCGCGGTCGCGGCGGCGAAGGCCGAGCTCGTGGGAGCGCGCTCCGCGGTGACTGCGGCCGAGGCGACGGTGGCGCGCATCGACGCCGACATCGCCGACAGCCGGCTCAAGTCGCCGCGCGACGGACGGGTACAGTTCCGCATCGCACAGCCCGGCGAGGTGCTCGGCGCCGGCGGCAAGGTGCTCAATCTCGTCGATCTTGCGGACGTCTACATGACGTTCTTCCTTCCGGAGAGAGCGGCCGGAAAGGTCGCGCTCGGAAGCGACGTGCGGATCATCCTCGACGCGGCGCCCGCCTACGTGATTCCGGCGAAGGTGTCGTTTGTCGCATCGACCGCGCAGTTCACGCCGAAAACGATCGAGACCGCGAGCGAGCGGCAGAAGCTGATGTTCCGCGTGAAGGCGCAGATCGCGCCCGAGCTGCTGCGCCAGCACCTGCAACAGGTGAAGACCGGCCTGCCCGGCGTGGCGTGGCTGAAGCTCGACCCGCAGGCCGAATGGCCCGAGTCGCTCGCGGTCAAAGTTCCGTAATGAACACGAACCGCGGCGACGGCCCCGCTGCCCGCCTCGTCGACGTCACGCTTCGTTACGGGACGACGCTCGCGCTCGACGCGGTCGATCTCGATATTCCGGCCGGCCGCATGGTGGGGCTGATCGGCCCGGACGGGGTCGGCAAATCGAGTCTGCTGGCGCTCGTCGCCGGGGCGCGGGCGGTGCAGGAAGGCCGCGTCGAAGCGCTCGGCGGCGACATGTCGAGCCGCGCACACCGCAATGCCGTGTGCCCTCGCATCGCCTACATGCCGCAGGGGCTCGGCAAGAACCTGTACCCGACGCTGTCGATCGAGGAGAACCTGCAGTTCTTCGGCCGGCTCTTCGGCCACGACGCGGTCGAACGGCGGCGGCGCATCGACACCCTCACCGGGGCGACCGGCCTGCGCCCATTCCTCGACCGTCCGGCCGGCAAGCTCTCCGGCGGAATGAAGCAGAAGCTCGGGCTGTGCTGCGCGCTGATCCACGATCCGGACCTGCTGATCCTCGACGAACCGACGACCGGCGTCGATCCGCTCGCCCGCAACCAGTTCTGGGACCTGATCGGCCACATTCGAGACGGCCGGCCGGGCATGAGCGTGCTCGTCGCGACCGCGTACATGGACGAAGCCGAGCGCTTCGACTGGCTCGTCGCGATGGATGCGGGCGAAATCCTCGCGACCGGCACGCCGCGCGAGCTCCACGCGCGCACCGGCACGGACTCGCTCGAGGCGGCGTTCATCGCGCTGCTGCCCGAGGAGAAAACCCGCGGCCACGAGCGTGTCGTCGTGCCGCCGCTCGGCACGGGCGACGAGGCGATCGCGATCGAGGCGCGCGACCTGACGATGCGCTTCGGTGATTTCACCGCGGTCGATCACGTGAATTTCCGCATCCGCCGCGGCGAGATTTTCGGCTTTCTCGGTTCGAACGGCTGCGGCAAGTCGACGACGATGAAGATGCTGACCGGCCTGCTGCCGCCGACCGAGGGCAAGGCCTGGCTGTTCGGCACCGAGGTCGACCCGCACGATCTCGCGACGCGGGCGCGGGTCGGCTACATGTCGCAGGCGTTCTCGCTCTATTCCGAGCTCACCGTGCGGCAGAACCTCGTGCTGCACGCGCGACTGTTTCACGTCCCCGAGCCGGAGATTCCGGCGCGCGTGGCCGAGATGGTGTCGCGCTTCGGTCTCGACCACGTCGTGGACGCGCTGCCCGACAGCCTGCCGCTCGGCATCCGCCAGCGGCTGTCGCTCGCGGTCGCGATGGTGCACAAGCCCGAATTGCTGATCCTCGACGAGCCGACTTCGGGCGTCGATCCGATCGCGCGCGACAACTTCTGGCGGCTGATGATCGGCCTCGCGCGCAACGATCGCGTGACGATCTTCATCTCGACCCATTTCATGAACGAAGCCGAGCGTTGCGACCGGATCTCGCTGATGCACGCAGGCCGCGTGCTCGACAGCGACACGCCGGCTGAACTCGTGCGCAAGCGCGGCGCGGCGACGCTCGAAGCCGCCTTCATCGCCTACCTGGAGGAGGCCGGGGCGCAGGGGGAAGCGGCCGCCGAGAAGACCGAGACGTCCGAGTCGCCGCCGCCTGCCCCCTCAGCGCCGCGCCGACGCTTCAGCCTCGCCCGCGCTTTGAGCTACAGCGGGCGCGAAGCGCTCGAACTGCGGCGCGATCCCGTTCGCGGCACGCTCGCCTTGGTCGGCAGCCTGCTGCTGATGCTGATCATGGGCTACGGCATCTCGATGGACGTCGAGGATCTCAGCTTCGCCGTTCTCGACCGCGACCAGACGACGCTGAGCCAGAACTACGTGCTGAACCTCTCGGGCTCGCGCTACTTCGTCGAACGCCCGCCGGTTACCGATTACGCCGACCTCGACCGGCGGATGCGCAGCGGTGAGATTTCGCTCGCGATCGAGATCCCGGCCGGCTTCGCGCGCGACGTGAAGCGCGGAACGCCTGTGCAGATCGGTGCGTGGATCGACGGCGCGATGCCGTCGCGGGCCGAAACGGTGCGGGGCTACGTGCAGGGGATGCACCGGGCGTGGCTCGTCGAGCTCGCGAGGACACGCCTCGGCCAGAGCGTGGATGCCGGCGCGGCGACGATCGAAACCCGCTTCCGCTACAACCCCGACGTGAAGAGCCTGCCGGCGATGGTCCCCGCCGTCATACCGATCCTGCTGCTGATGATCCCGTCGATGCTGACGGCCCTGTCCGTGGTGCGCGAGAAGGAGCTCGGCTCGATCATCAACCTCTATGTCACGCCGGTGACGCGGACCGAGTTCCTGCTCGGCAAGCAACTGCCCTACCTTGTGCTCGGGATGGTGAACTTCCTGCTGATGACGCTGCTGGCCGTCACGCTGTTCGGTGTGCCGCTCACCGGCAGCTTCATGACGCTGGCGCTCGGGGCGCTGATCTTCATCGGCTTCTCGACCGGCTTCGGGCTGTTCGCGTCGACCTTCACGCGCAGCCAGATCGCCGCGATGTTCGTCGCGATGATCGGCACGCTGCTGCCCGCCACCCAGTTGTCGGGGCTGCTGAACCCGGTGTCTTCGCTCGAAGGGCCCGGACGGCTGATCGGCGAGATCTATCCGGCAACGCATTTCTTCATCATCAGCCGCGGAGTGTTCGGCAAGGGCCTGGACCTGTCGGACCTGCAGGGCGCATTCGTGCCGATGCTGCTGTCGGTACCGGTCATCATCGGCCTGGCGATCGCGTTGCTGCGGAAGCAGGAACGCTGAGAACCCATGAAGGAATCGACAATGGCGAGTCGGGTGCAAGGCGCGATCGAGCGGGCGACGGGACATGTGGAGCAGACGATCCAGGAGCGGGCGCATGAGCAAGGCACCGATCGGCACACGCAACAGATTGATCCACAAATTCCGAGATGAGCCGCGCATCGAACATTTACCGCCTCGGCATCAAGGAGTGGTGGAGCCTGCTGCGCGATCCGACGATGCTGGTGCTGATCGTGTGGACCTTCTCGGTGTCGATCTACGTCGCCGCGACCGCGATGCCCGATTCGCTCAGCCGCGCCGCGATCGCGATCGTCGACGAGGACGCCTCGCCCCTTTCGGCCCGCATCGTGTCGGCGTTCTACCCGCCGCACTTCCAGCACCCCGTCATCGTGTCGCTGCCCGAGGTCGACCCCGCGATGGACGCCGGCCGCTACACCTTCGTGCTCGACATTCCGCCCGACTTCCAGCGCGACGTGCTGGCGGGCCGCTCGCCCGCCGTCCAGCTCAACGTCGATGCGACGCGGATGAGCCAGGCCTTCACAGGCAGCGGCTACATCCAGCAGATCGTCCTCGATGAAGTCCAGGAATTCGTCCAGCGCTATCGCGGCAGCGCCGCGCCGCCGGTCGAGCTCGCGCTGCGCGCGCGCTTCAACCCGTCGCTGACCGCCGCGTGGTTCGGCTCGGTGATGGAGGTCATCAACGCGGTGACGATGCTGTCGATCATCCTGACCGGCGCGGCGCTGATCCGCGAGCGCGAGCACGGCACCGTCGAGCACCTGCTCGTGATGCCGGTGACGCCCACCGAGATCATGCTCGCGAAGGTGTGGTCGATGGGGGTCGTCGTGCTCGTCGCGACGGCGTTCTCGATCGCCGTCGTCGTCCGCGGCGCCCTTGGCGTGCCGATCGAGGGCTCAGTCGCGCTCTTTCTCGCGTGCGCAGCGCTGCACCTGTTTGCGACGACGTCGATGGGCATCTTCATGGCGACCGTCGCCCGCTCGATGCCGCAGTTCGGCCTGCTGATGATGCTGACCTTGCTGCCGATGCAAATGCTCTCGGGCGGCACGACCCCCCGCGAGAGCATGCCCGAGTTCGCGCAGAGCGTGATGCTCGCCGCGCCGACGACGCATTTCGTCTCCGCCGCGCAGGCGATCCTTTATCGCGGCGCGGGCTTCGACATCGTGTGGCCGCAGTTCCTCGCGATCGCGACGATCGGGCTGGTGTTCTTCCTGATCGCACTGTCGCGGTTTCGCAAGACAATCTCATTGATGGCGTGAAAGGCGAGCGGCGCGGCGCGTTCCGCTCATCCCTACCCATGTCGTGACCGGACTTCGCCATCCCCCACGGTACCGCTCGGAGTGGGAGACGGAGACAAAACGCCCGGAATACCGACCGCATCCGCCTGACCGGATGCCGATCGGCGGAACGAGGGACGGTCAGGCTTCGACGACCATCCTCGACCGCATTTCCATATGCATCGCATGGCAGAAATGCGTGCAGTAGCACCAGAACACGCCCGCCTTGTTCGCCTTGAACGTCACCGACTTGGTTTCCTGCGGGTTGACGATGAAGTTGATGTTGTGGCGCTGGATGGCGAAACCGTGCGTCAGGTCTTCGATCTTGTCGAGGTTGGTGAGGATGATGGTGACTTCGTCGCCTTTCTTCACCCGGAATTCGGGCAGGCTGAATGCGGGCGCCTGGCTGACGAGTTTCACTGTGACCTTGTTGCCGTCCCGGAATACGCCTGATTCCTTCGCGTCGCGCACCGCGTTCGGAAAGTCGTCGAGCTTGTACATCTGCTTCGGCGTGATGATCTCGCGGCGGATGATGATCGAGTCGTGTGGTTCGGACGACACGGGGTTGTCGTGCACGATCACCATCTTGTCGCCGCTGATGTCGATCAGCTGCGAGGTTTCGGGATGCAGCGGGCCGACCGGGAGGAAGCGGTCCTTCGAGAACTTGTTGTCGGACACGAGGAACTTGCCGTCGCATTCGCGCGTTTCGCCCATCGACGTGAAGCCGTGGCCCGGCTGGTAATGCACGTCGAGGCGTTCGACGACGACGGTCGCGTCCTTGTCGCCCTGGTAGGACTTGATCGCGCCTTCGATGCTCCATTTCACGATCTGACTGTCGAGGAACATCGTCGTGTACGCGTAGCCGCGGCCGTCGAACGCGGTATGCAGCGGCCCGAGGCCGAGTTCCGGTTCGGCGACGACGGCCTTGCGCGGTTCGCCAAGCTCGCCGTCGAACCATTTCAGCACGAGCTCGTGCGCGATCAGGCTGCCCGACGGCGAGAGCTTGCCGGCGCACGCGTAATACTTGCCATCGGGGCTGATATTGACGCCGTGCGGGTTCTTCGGGATCGGAACGTAGCAGGTGAGCGCGGTTTTCGGATCGGCGTTCGCCGCTTTCGAGCCGTCGACGACCGGCACTTTCGAGTCACCGTAGGTCTTGAATTTGCCGTCCTTGACGGCCTGCTCGATGCGCGCGACGTTGAAGAACAGGCACGAATCCCATTCGGCCGACATCATGTCGGGGTACGTCGTGCCCATCTCGCTGTTGTACTGCGTGGTCGCCGCGAGCTTGCCGTCGTACGCGGTGGCGACCAGTTCGCAGTTGCCGTCGATCAGCACCTGCCAGCGGACCTCCATCGACTCCGAGTCGACGCACGTGAAGAGCGACCTGTAGCCCGCCGTGTCGTCGATGCCCTTGCCGAAGTTCGGCAGCGGAACCGAAAACTCGGCACCGCAGAAAACCCGCGTCGTGTGATTGATCGCAGCGTCCACCGGGTCGCACTTGTCGGGGAAGGTGCCGTGGAAACCCTGGATATTGGGAATCTCGGTGATCTTGTCGCATTCCATCGTGTCGAGACGGACGCGCGCGAGGCGGCAATTGATCTTGTCGTTGACGAACAGGTATTTGCCGTCGTACGTGCCGTCCGTATAGGACGGGTGGAGGTGGTGCGTATCGCCGGTATTGAATTTCACGGAGCCGTCCGGATTCGTTCCGATGATCGCCTTCGATTCGTTCGTGATGCCCCAGCCGACCATGCAGTCGGTATTGAAGACCGGAATGCGCTTGAACTCCCGACCCGACGGCAGGCCGAAGACGCGAACGTCGCCCGCGTGGCCGGCGCTCGAAAACATGTAATAGGTATCGAGCTGGCCCGGCGGGACGGAGTACGAATCCGAATGCGACGCGGGGGCGGCCGCGCCGGGTTGGGCGGTAGCTGCGCCCGTATCCTGCTTGCATGCGGCGAGGCCGACGCTCAATCCCGCGCCGGCAAGGCCAGCGAAGGCGGTCGTGTTCAGGAATCGACGACGGCTCAGATCCGCCGGCTGTCTGGATGAAGTCTCGTTCATGTGATCTTGGTTCCGTGATCAGAAGGAAATATCGCCGGCCGATCCGGAGCGCGGACGGGGGCGCACGAACGGCGCCGTCGCGCGGGTGCGCGCAGGCCGCAAGCATCCGGATGGGAGCGATCGGCGGCAGCCGCAGCGGCGGATGCCTGAACCCGATGTTGCCCTGCAGTGCGGCACCGCAACAGTTACAGAGTGCGCCAAATCCGAGCGGTACAGAGAGTCGGGCGGCTCCCGGGACGGAGCCGGCCAGCGACGCAGGCGGGGTCGAACTGCTCGGGACGGCCGCCCCGCGCGCAGCCGCCGGCCGCGTGCTAGGCAGCGGGCTGTTGAGCGTCGCGCAGAAAGCGATAAATCGTCGAGCGCGATACGCGAAGCGCCGCGGCGGCGGCGCTGACGTTGCCGTCGAGCTTGTCGAGCACCCAGACGATGTACTCGCGCTCGAACTCATCGAGCGGCGTGATGCCGGAAAACGCCCGTCGCTCGGCCGGAGCGGAAGGCTTGTCGGGCGGGATCGACAGGATCGAGCAGACGGTCGCTTCGTCGATCGTGTCGCCGTCGTTGAATACGAGGAGGCGCTCGATGACGTTGCGCAGCTCGCGCACGTTGCCCGGCCAGCGGTAATCGACGAGCCGCGCAAGCGCTTCCGGCGTCGGGCGTGGGGGACGGGCCACGCCCGACGCGCCGTGGCGCAGCAGGTGGTCGACGAGCAGCGGGATGTCCTCGCGCCGCTCGCGCAACGGCGGAACCTGGATATGCACGACGTTGAGCCGATACAGCAGGTCGTGGCGGAACTTGCCTTCGGCGACGAGCGCTTCGAGGTCGCGGTGCGTCGCGGCGATGACGCGCGCGTGCGTGCGACGCAGCGCGGTCGCGCCGAGCTGGCGGAATTCGCCGCTGTCGAGCACGCGCAGGAGCTTCGTCTGACAGGCCGCGGGAAGCTCGCCGATCTCGTCGAGGAAGAGCGTGCCGCTGCTCGCGACCTGGAACAGGCCCTCCTTGTCGGCGCTTGCACCGGAGAACGCGCCGCGCTTGTGACCGAAGAGCTCGCTCTCGACGAGGTCGTCGTCGAGCAGGCCGCAGTTGAGCGGCACGTAGGACTCGGCGGCGCGGGCGCTCCAGCGATGCAGCGCGCTCGCGACGACTTCCTTGCCGGCGCCGCTCTCGCCGGTGATCAGCACCGGCACGTCGAGCGGCGCGGCCTTGCGCACGAGCGCGAGCGTGCGCTGCCATGCGGGGCTCTGCCCGATCACGCCGCGCTCGTCGCCGCCGCGCAGATGCGCGACTTCGGCGCTCAGCCCCGCGCAGCGCGCCGTCATCGCGCGCCGCTCCAGCGCGCGCTCGACGATGATGTCGAGCTCGGTGAGCTTGTACGGCTTCGACAGGTAATCGAACGCGCCGAGCTTCATCGCCGAAATCGCGGTGTCGACGTGGCCGTGGCCGGTCAGGATCACGACTTCGATCAGCGGGTCGAGCGCCTTCAGGCGCTGTAGCAGTTCGATGCCGTCCATGCCCGGCATCCTGATGTCGACGAGCGCGAGGTCGACCGGGCCGCGCGCCGCGCATTCGAGCGCCGCCTCGCCGTTCTCCGCTTCGCTGAGGCGATAACCTGCGCGGCCGAGGCGGCTCGTCAGCAGCTGGCGGTACAGCGCCTCGTCGTCGACGATCAGGATGTGGGCGTTCGCGGGCATGGTCCCTCCGTTGCGGCGTCCTCGGGCGGCAGCGTGATGCGGAACCACGCACCGCCCTCGGCCCGGTTGCCGCAGGTGATCCGGCCGCCGAGCTCGGACATGATGCCGTAGCAGATCGACAGGCCGAGGCCGGTGCCGCGGCCGGGTGGCTTGGTCGTGAAGAACGGGTCGAACACGTGATCGATGACGCCCGCGGGCAGGCCCGGCCCGTCGTCGAGAACGTCGAGTTCGGCGCCGGCCGGCGTCCCGCGCAGTTCGAGGCGGATGCGGCCCGCGCCCCCCATCGCGTCGCGCGCATTCTTCAGCAGGTTCTGGATCACCTGGTCGAGCAGGATGGGATTGCCGCGGACCAGCGGCGGCGCGTTCGTGGCGCGGACCTCGATGTCGAGGCCGCGGGCGAAGCCGGTGTCCTGGTAGGAATCGAGCCGCTCGCGCACATACAGCGTCAGGTCCAGCGGCTCGACCGGTGCGATCTGTTGGCGCGAGAACAGCAGCAGGTTGTCGGTGATCGCCTTGCAGCGCAGCGCCTGCTGCTGGATCGTCGCGAGGCCGCGGCGGATGACGTCGAGGCCCGGCCCGCCCTCACCCGCCGGCACCGCATCCATCAGCGATTGCAGCTCCTCGGCGAAACCCGACACGAGCCCGAGCGGATTGTTGATCTCGTGCGCGATGCCGGACGCGAATTCGCCGAGCGAGCTGAGCCGGTTCGCCTGCGCCAGCTGGCGCTCCATCTCGCGCCGCGCGGTGATGTCGCGGGCGACGCCGATCACGCCCTCGCGTTTGCCGTTCGTCCACAGCACGGCAGTGGCGACTTCGAGCAGGCAGTTCGGACCGTTCTTCGGTTCGAGCATGATCTCGAACGGCTTTCCGTCCGCGCCGCCGATGCGCCGCTCGAAGTCCTTTTCGACGCGCATCGCCGACGCGCGCGGCATGAACTCCGCACACCGTCGGCCGACCGCCTCGTCGGCGTGCACGCCGAGCAGCTCGGCCATGCGGTTGTTCACGAAGCTCAGCCGCGCGTCGAGATCGAGGATGTACACCGCATCATTGATGACGTCCTGGATCTGCTGCTCGCGGTTTTCGAGCCGCGCCGCGTATTCGGTCAGCTTGCGCTCGCGCTCCTGCTGCGCGGTGATGTCGATCGCGAGCCCGCTGTAGCCGACGATCTTGTCGTCCTTGAGCACGGGCTCGACCCGCAGCTGCACCGGAAAATGCCGCCCCGCGGTATCGCTCATGACGACGTCGGTCTTTGTCACCGCGCGCTGCCGGGCGGCGTTCTTCAGAAAGCTGCCGGCCCGCGCGCGGTACGCGGGCAGCACGAGGTCGTTCAGCCGCAAGGTCGACAACCGGTCCTCGGCGATGCCGAGCCGCGTACGCCCGGCCTTGTTCAGCTGCACGAGGCGTCCGGACGCGTTCAGCGCGAACACCATTTCCGGCAGGTCCTCGATGAGGTTGCGGTAGCGCTGCTCGGACGCCTCGAGTTCGCGCGTGCGCTCGAAGACCTTGCCTTCGAGCACGTCGATGCGATCCTTGATGTTCAGTGGTTTGAAATGCTCGCGCAGTTCCGCCACATCGGGGCAATCGTCGGCGTTCATCAACGTCCAGGCGCAGTGGTCGTCGCCCCGCCCTTCGCACGCGTGCTCGACGCAGATCATGTCGGTCTGGAACACGTACGACGCGAAGCCCGACGCGTAGCCCGCGAGCGTCCAGCACACCGCGTCCTCGGAGCGGCCGAACAGCCGCAGGTGCTGTTCGGCCTCGTACGAGCGCCGCCAGCGACCGCCCATGCGGTAGCGCCCGCGCTCCCGGGCGATTTCGACGTATTCCGTCTCGACGCACGCGATGCCTGCGAACATGTGCGTGCACGGGCCGCCGCGTACGAACTCCTCGATCGTGTCCGGTCGCATGTAGTCGGCCAGCAGCCCGGCGTCCTCGTGGCCGCAACTGAAGCCATAGCGCGTGAAGATCACCTTCGCGGTCGCGACGCCGAGCGTCTCCACCAGCTCCTTGCGCAGCGCCCCCATCGCATCGGTGTGCAACAGGATCGCGCGCCGGCCACTGAACTGGATGACGCCCCGCTCGGGCGCGAATTCCACGAGACTGGCGAGTTCGAGTTGATCCGCACGCATTTCGCCGCCCCTCCCCCTCAGGAACGCGTCATCTGCCCGTCACCGCCGCAATGACGCCCGCTCCCCGAGACGGGCGGCGACCCGACGAGCCGCCCGCTTCACGGATACGGCCGATGCGGATGCGATTGGCGCATCTACGGTCGGCCGCCCCTTTCAATGAGCGCCCTGCGTCGCCTCCCGCAGGCTCGCGCGCGCCTCCGCCTCGGTGCCCGTCCGACGCTCGCGCTCGACCCCGGGCTCGGCGAACTGCTTGACGATCAACGCAGCCGTCGCGATCAGACCGGGAATCGCAACGACCATGAAGACCTCGCTGAAGCCGAGCTTCTGGCGCGCGAGCTCGGCGACGAGGAAGGACCCGGCGATGCCGCCGAAGCGGCCGATCCCGAGCATCCACGCGACGCCGGTGGCGCGACCCTGGGTCGGATAGAACGCCGCGGCCAGCGCGGGCATCGACACCTGCGCGGTGTTCATGATCGTCCCCGCGAGGAACACGACGAGCACGAGCGCACCGACCTCGCCGGCGACCTGCCCGATCGCGTAGATCGCCGCGGCCGTCAACGCATAGCCGATCGCGATGATCCGGTTCGCGTTGAAGCGATCCATCAGCCAGCCGAAGAAGATCGCGCCGCATCCGCCCAGCGGAAACAGCGCCGCGGTGAGCGTCGCGGTCTTCGGGTCCAGCCCCGCGTCCTTGAACAGGATCGGCATCCAGTTGATCAGCGCGTAGAAGATCACGAGCCCCATGAAGTACGCGAGCCACAGCATCAGCGTGCCGACGGCGTAGGACCGCGACAACACCACGGCCAGGCCGCGCTTGCCTTCCGCGGCCGAGCTGACCTCGGTGAGGTGGAAGGACCGCGCACCGGCTGCCGCGGCCGAGATGCGGCTGAGCACCGCGCGCACGCGCTCGGTCGGCATCCCCTTCGCGACCATGTAGCGCACCGACTCGGGCATCCACAGCAGCATCAGCACGATGAGCACCACCGGCGCGACACCGCCGAGCACCAGCACGCTGCGCCAGCCGAACTGAGGGATCATCCACGCGGCGAGGAAACCGCCCAGCGCGGCTCCGAGGGGAAAGCCGGAGAACATCGCATTGGTGAGCAAGGCGCGACGCTTCGCCGGACAGTATTCGCTGATCAGCGTGACCGCGTTCGGCATCGCGGCGCCGAGTCCGAGGCCGGTGATGAAGCGCCATACCGTCAGGCTGTGCAGATCATGGGCGAAGGCCGAGGCCAGACAGGCGACTGCAAACACCAGCACCGACACGTTCAGGACGAGCCGGCGGCCGAGACGGTCGGACAAAGGTCCGGACCCGAGCGCGCCGGCGGCGAGCCCGAAGAGCGCCGCGCTCAGCACCGGCGCAAGGTCCGGTTTCGTGACGCCCCATTCCTGGATCAGCGAGGGTGCGATGTAGCCGATCGCGGCGGTATCGAATCCGTCGAGCAACACGATCAGGAAGCACAACGCGAAGATGAGCCACTGAAAACGCGAGAACGGCTGCTCGTTGATGAACGTCTGTACGTCTACGTCCGCTTTGTTGGACATGGATGTCTCCTGTGCCGGTGCGGGAAGGGGAATCTCGAGCGGCGCCGGGGCAGGGTTTCCGGGCCGCTCGGATGTACGTCGTTTCAGGCGGCGACCGCCGTCAGCTGCTCGTGCAGTGCACGCAGTCGTCCGCGTTGCAGCTTGCCGGTCGGCGTCAGGGGGAGTTCCTCGAGCCAGTGGATCCAGCGCGGGCGGCGATGGCCGGGGAGCTGGCCGATGCCGGCTTCCATGTGACGCCGCGCTTCCTTCTCGCGGCCGGGAGCGGCGACGGCGAGGACCGCGAGCGCGGTGAGACCGTCCGCCGACGACACACCGACCGACGCGATCTGGTGCAGCGTGTCGCCACAAGCCGCGGTGAGCGCCTGTTCGACCCACAGCGTGCTGACCCACTGGCCGGCGATCTTCAGCATGTCGTCGTTGCGGCCGGTGTATTCGAGACGGCCGTCGTCGTGGCGCAGGAACATGTCGCCCGGCGAAAACCAGCCGTCACGAAAACCGTCCGCATCCGCCTCGGGCCGCTTCCAGTAGCCGCGCGCGACGACCGTATGCGACACCCAGATGCGTTGCGGGGCGATCGGGTCGGCGTCGTCCGCGTAGCGGACCTGCGTCAGCGGAGTCGGTCGCATCAGGCCCGAATCATCGTCGCTGTAGAGCATCAGGCACAACGTCTCGGACGTGCCGTAGCCGCTGATCAGTGTTTTTCCGGTCGCTTCGCGCCACGCCGAGCGGATCGTCGGCGGCAACGCCTCGCCCGCGGAGACGAAATGACAGATGCCGGCGCGCCCGATCCGTTCTCCCGCGCCCGACTGCAGCATCTTGTGATAGAGCGTCGGCACACAGAAGAACAGCGTCGGCGCGTAGCGCTCGACGATGTACTCGGCGCGCTCCGGCGTCGGCCACTGCCGGTCGAGGATCACCGTCGCCCCCGCGCGCAGGCCTGCAAACAGGCTGTTGCCGAGCGCATACGCAAAGAAGAGCTTCGACGTCGCATACAGCCGGTCCCCGGCGGTCAGCCCGAGGATTCCGCACGCGAACGAGTGCGCGTTGAGCACCGTGCGCTGCGCGTGGATGACCCCCTTCGGCACTCCGGTCGTTCCCGACGTGCCGATCCATAGCGCAGGGTCCTCGTCGTCGCGTGCGACGGCGTCGATCGGCGCGGCCGCGGCGAGGTATTGCGCCCAGTTCGACGTTCCCGGCCCGCTCGACACGATCTCGACCGAGATCTGCGCATCGCCGACGAGCAGCGCGGCCTCGTCGCGTTCGCACCAGACGAAGCGCGGCTCGCCTTCTGAAAGGATCGGCGCAAGCTCGCGCGCAGACAATCGCGGATTGACGCCGATCGCGACGCCGCCCGCCCAGATCACGCCGAGGTAGGCGACGACCCAGTCGATGCTGTCCGGCGCGAACACGACGACCCGATCCTCGGTCTTCAGACCGAGCGCCCGCCACGCGCCCGCCGCCACGCGAATCCTTTCGCGCAACTCGCCGTACGTCACTTGCCCGTCGTCGCTCTCGATCGCGATCGCCGTATCGGCGCCGGACGCGAGCAGGTATTCAGCTGCATTCATTCGCATGTCTCCCGTTAGAGGAAAGGACTTCGGTCATTCGATGAGCCGGACCATGAACAGCGTGAGGACCGGGAAGAACACCAGCAGGATGACGCGCAGCGCGTCCGACATCAGGAAGGGCACGATGCCGCGGAAAGTCGCCGACATCGGCACGTTCTTCGCGAGGCTGTTGATGATGTAGACGTTCATGCCGACCGGCGGCGTGATCAGTCCGACCTCGACGACCATCAGCGCGAGGACGCCGAACCAGATCGCCTTCTCGGTCTGATCGAGCCCCCAGAAGTCGAGCCCCATGACGATCGGCAGGAAGATCGGGATCGTCAGCAGGATCATCGACAGGCTGTCCATCACGCAGCCGAGGAACACGTAGATCAGGATGATCGCGAACAGCACCATCAGCGGCGGCAGCCCGGAGCCGGTCACCCAGCTCGCGAGCTCGGCGGGCATCTGCGTCAGCGCGAGGAAGACGTTCAGCACGTCGGCGCCGAGCAGGATCAGGAAGATCATCGCGGTCGCCTCGGCAGTCGCGTAGAGGCTGTCCATCAGACCCTTGAAGCGCATGCCCTTGATGACCGCGAGCGCTCCCGCTCCGAGCGCGCCGATCGACGCCGCTTCGGTCGGCGTGAAGATGCCGCCGTAGATGCCGCCGATGACGACGACGAAGATCGTCAGCACCGGCCACACGCCGATCAGCGCGGCGACGCGGTCGGCCCACTTCGTGCGCTCCGCGGCCGGGCCTGCCGTCGGATCGAGCCGGCACACCAGCACGATGACGAGCATGTAGCCGAGCGCCGCGATGATGCCCGGGACGAGTGCAGCAGCGAACAGCTTCGCGATGTTCTGCTCGGCGAGGATCGCGTAGATCACGAGCACGACCGACGGCGGAATCAGGATGCCGAGCGTGCCACCGGCAGCGAGCGTCGCGGTCGCGAGGGCCGGCGAGTAGTTCAGCCGCCGCAGCTCCGGCAGCGCGACCTGCCCCATTGTCGCCGCCGTCGCCAGCGACGAGCCGCAGATCGCGCCGAAGCCCGCACAGGCGCCGACGGCCGCGATCGCGACGCCGCCACGGCGGTGCCCGATCAACGAAGCGGCGGCGCCGAACAGCGCCTTCGACAATCCGCCCTGCGACGCGAAGCTGCCCATCAGCAGGAAAAGCGGCACGACGGACAGGTCGTAGATCGAATAGCGTCCGTACGCAGCGGTTTTCAGGTAGCCGAGCAGTGGCTCCCAGCCGGCCATCGTCACGTAGCCCGCCGCGCCGGTGACGAGCATCGAAATGCCGATCGGCACCCTCAGCGCGAGCAGCGTCAGCATGAACGCGAAAAACAGCCCACCGATCATCGTCCCGCTCACGGGCGATCTCCCTTGCACTTGACCCACGACGTATAGAAGGCGGTGGCGGAAAGCAGCACGAACGACGGCGACATCGCGACGTAGGCATACCAGGTCGGCACGCCGAGCAGCATCGAGGTCTCACCGCTCGCACGCAGGTCGACCGTGCCGGCGATCATCCGCCAGGCGACCAGCGCGGCGCAGACTCCGAACAGCAGCGCCCCGACACAGTCGAGCAACTCCCGCCCGCGCGGGCGCAGCCGGGTCGTGAAGAAATCGACGAACACATGCGTGCCGCGCATCTGTCCCCACGGCAGAAACGCCGCGACCGCGACCGCGGAACCGAGCTGCACGAGCTCGAAGTCGCCGAGCAGCGCGCTTCCGGTCAGCGTGCGCGACACGATGCTCGCGACGGACATCGTCGTGACCGCGACCAGGATGAGGCCGCCGGCTGCGGCGAGAATACGCGAGAGAAAGTAGAGCGAGCGGCCCACCGGACACTCGAGTGGACAGGACTGGGTAGCGACGGCTTCTGACACTTTTGCGGCTCCGGAAGAATCGCGATTCGTCCCGAAGCGGGCTCCGGGACGATCTGCAGGCATCGGTGAGCGCTTGCGCAGTCGGCGGGCCGCGCAGGCGCGACGGACTCAGTGCGGCTCGTACTTCTGCACGAGCGCCTGCGCGCTCTTCAGCAGCGCCTTGCCGTCGTAACCCTTGTCGCCGACTTCCGTGATCCACGAGTCGTAGACCCGCTGCCCGGCCTTCTCCCATTTCTGGAGTTCGGCGGCCGGCACGACGTTGAACTTGTTGCCGCGGTCGCTTGCGAGCTTGCGCGCGCTCGATGCCGAGTCGTCCCAGACCTTGCCGACCCACGCCGACGTCTCCGCGCCGCTGTTCGCATCGATCACCGCCTTGAGATCGGCGGGCAGACTGTCGTACTTGGCCTTGTTCATCGCGAAGATGAACGCCGTCGTGTACAGCGCGCGCGCCTTCGGATCGCCCTCGGTGTGGAACTTCACGAGTTCGTGCGCCTTGACGGCCGGGACGACCTCCCACGGCAGCATCGCGCCGTCGATGACGCCCTTCGACAGCGCCTCGGACACCTGCGGCGCTGGCATGCCGACCGGCGTCGCACCGAGAGCCGCGAGGAACTTGTTCGTCTGCCGGGTCGGTGCGCGCAGCTTCAGGCCGCGAAAATTCGACAGCTCGCCGATCGGCTTCTTGACGAGATGCAGCTGGCCGGCGTCGTGGACATGGAAGACCAGCGGCTTAACGTCCTTGTATTCGGTCTGGTCGAGCTTGTTGACGTGGATGTATTCCCACAGCGCGCGGCTCGACGACTCGGCCGTGTTGATCATGAACGGCAGTTCGAACACTTCGATTGCCGGGAAGCGGCCCGCGCTGTAGCCCGGCAGCGTCCATACGATGTCGGCGACGCCGTCGCGGACCTGGTCGATCAGCTGCGGCGGCGTCCCGCCGAGCTGCATCGCAGGATAGATCTCGCACTTGAGCCGGCCCGCCGACTCCTTGTTCACCTTGTCGCACCACGGCGTGATGAACTTCGCATGGGCGGTCGAGCCCGGCGGCAGGAAATGATGCACCTTCAGCTTCACTTCTTGTGCCGCGGCCATGCCGAGCGAAAGCGCCAACGCGGCTCCGACGACTGCCTTGATCGCGAACGTCTGCTTCTCCATCGTCTCCTCCTGTGAATCTTCCGTGCGCTGCTTTTGTTTTTTGCGAACGATAGGCTCGACGCTCCTCCCCCACAACCGGCTTTCGCGATTATTTGTCACGCAATTGATGCACATCAAACGTTATTGCGGCGCGTCACGCAAATCGCGCTCGTAGCCGGCCACGAAAAGGCGTCGCGATCACATTCTTTTTTCTTTACCGTCAATGGCTTGCGTTACGCCTCGGCAGCTCGTGCGGTGCCGCCGCCACGCCCTCCATTTTTTGTTTGACTTCCAACTGTTTGTTAATCACACTTCCGAACAAGCAGATCAAAGGAGACCAACAAATGGGCATCAGGGACAAAGTGGAAGCACTGTGCGAGCGCCTGCACGACGAGCCGCAATACGCGACCCAGGGGGCAGTGCTGTTCGTCGACCTGGAACGGCGCGAAACGCGCAGGAAGTACCTGCCGGTCGACGTCCTGCGCACCTTCCTCGGCGGGCGCGGCGCGAACATGTACCTCCTCTACAACCTGCTGCAGGAAGAACGCGACGCGCTCGATCCGGAAGTCCCGCTGATCTTCGGCGCCGGCACGCTGACCGGCGACATGCCCGCGGCGACGCGCGGCAACTTCACGAGCCGCTCGCCCGACAGCCACGCGATCCTCGACACCAACGGCGGCGACTACTTCCCGTCCTTCGTGAAGCGCCACGGCTACGACCACATCGTGCTGTACGGCCTCGCGCCACAGTGGACGCTGCTGCGCATCGCGTTCGATGAAGTCCAGTTCTTCGACGCGACGCCTTACGTCGGCCTCGACAACCTCGACCTGCCCGGCGCCATCGAACGCGACTTCGACTGCACCGAGCGCAAGGACATGGCGCTCGCCCGCATCACCACCGCCGGCGAGAACCTCGCGCTGTGCAGCGGCATCATGGGCGGCATCAAGGCGATCTGGGCGCGCGGCGGCGGCGGCGCGAAGATGGGTTCGCTGCGGCTCAAAGCCATCATGGTGCACGGCAAACCCGGCGAGGCGCCGAAAGTCGCCGAGCTCAAGGCGCACAACAAGGTGATCGGCAAGAAGATCACCTCGACGTCGGTGATCAAGAACGCGCTGAAGCAGGTCGGCACGCCCTTCCTGTACAAGCCGTCGCGGGTGCTCGGCGCGCTCGGCACGATGAACAACCAGAAGACCGCGTGGCACGAGACGCTCGATGCCGACAACTTCGACCCCTACCGCCCCGGCATGGACGGCTGCTTCAAGTGCCCGGTGCATTGCCGCAACCAGAACGACATGACGCCCGAGGGCAAGGGCGGCTGGGGCTCGGCGGCGCTGAAGGGCCTCAAGGGCAACGCGAGCTACGACAAGGCGCAGGCCGACATCGAGCACGGCAAGGAGCGCACCTACAACGGCATCCACAACGACGGCAAGTTCGACCAGTACGACAAGGGCGACGGGCCGGAGTACGTCACCGTCGGCAAGTTCGGTCCGATGATCGGCCTGAAGGAACCCGAGCAGATCCTGCGCCTGAACAACATCCTCAACGACCTCGGCCTCGATTCCGCCTCGACCGGCAGCGCGATCTCGTGGGCGATGGAGCTGTGGCAGCGCGGCATCATCGACGCGAGCCACACCGGCGGCCTCGACCTGTCCTGGGGCAACTACGAGACGGTCGAGAAGCTGCTCTTCATGACCGCGAAGCGCGAAGGCTTCGGCGACACCATCGCCGACTCGGCGCGCGCGGTGGAACGCGGCAAGTATCCGGCCGAAGCGCTCGACTACCGGATGGCGGTCAAGGGTCTGTTCCAGTCCGACCCGCACGACGCGCGCATCCTGAAAGCATTCGCGCTCGGCCTGTCGGTCGCGACGCGCGGCATGGACCACCTGCGCAACCGCGTCACGCTCGAAATCAACGCGCGCATCAACGACGACGCGCCGTTCAAGACCGAGCTCTATGGCGGCACGGTCGCGCCCGAACCGAACCGCTACGAAGGCAAGGAGATCGCGGTGCGCCGCTGCGAGAACACGTTCGCGGTCGGCGACTCGGTCGGCATGTGCCGCTTCAACACCAAGCTCTTCAATTCGCCGACGACGCCCGACCCGAGCGATTTCGCGGCGCAAGTGTCGGCCGCGACCGAGCTCGACTTCACCGGCGAGCAGCTCAACGAGATCGGCCGCAACATCACCGGCCTAGAGCGCCTGCTGAACTTCCGCTTCGGCCTGCGCGCGAAGGACGACACGCTGCCGCGGCGCTGGTTCGAGGAGGAAATCCAGGTCGGACCGTTCAAGGGCGAAAAGGTCGACCCGAAGGAGTTCAATGCGATGAAGGCGCGCTTCTACGACGTCACCGGCCTCAACGCCGAAGGCGTGCCGCGGGCCGACTGGCATCAGCAGCTCGCACGGACGACAACCGGCTTCGCGGTGTGCGTCGAGCTCCCGCAGCCGCTGCCGGGCGCGCCCGAGAAGACGGTAGTCATCGACGAGCGCGTCGGCAACGTGATCGAACTGCGCGACGCGCTGCGGCGCCGCTTTCCGGAAGCCCAGGACGCGCTCTCCGACCACTCGTGGAACGTCGCCGTCAATGGGCGGATGGTGCTCGCCGGCGAGCGCGAGACGGCGCTGAACGACGGCGACCGCGTCGCGCTGGTGCCGATCATCGCGGGGGGCTGACCCGCCTCTAGACGGCGGCCGGTGGAAGCGCGCAGCGGCGGCGGTGAGCCGCCGCTGCCGCGTTGTCGGGAGGGAGCTGCGAGGGCATCCTCACGGATAATTCAGTCCGTGAAGGGGTCGCTGCGGCCTGGATGTTCTAACATTCAGCCTACCGAACGGCTCACGCTCCACCGGAAATTCCGCTCATGTTTCTTCCCGCCCGCCATCTCGTCCGGCTCGGCGCCCTTGCGCTCCTCGTCAGTGCGTGCTCGACGCCTCCGGCACCCTACCTCACCGAAACCTTCGACTCCGAATCCCCGTTCATGGACTGGAGCGACCGGCAGCCCTCCGCGGCCTGCGAGCTCGGCAGGCGCGCGCTGCTCAGCCAGGGTTACCGCGTCGACAGCAGCAATCCGCAGAGCATCCGCGGCGAAAAGTTCTTCCAGCCGAAAGGCGACGTCGGCATGACGCTGCACATCACCCTCGTCTGTCTCCCGAGCAATCTCGGCGCCGTCATGTACGCGAACGCGCTGCAGACCCGCTACGAGCTGAAATCGGCGGCGAGCAACACCGGCGTCAGCGTCGCCGGCGTCGGCTCGATCTCGCTGCCGTGGTCGTCGGACAAGGAGGCGATGGTCAAGGTGGCCGAGGAAACCGTCACCGACCCGGGGTTCTACCGGCGGTTCTTCGGTCTGATCGACATGCTGCACGGCGACGAAGCGAAGATCTCGACCGCGATGTCGCCGAACTAGGTCTTGAGCCGGTACCCCGTCCGGAACATCCACGTCACGATCGCGAGGAACAGCGCGAGGAAGCCGAGCGTCATCACGAGGCTCACGCCTACGCCGACGTCGGCGCTGCCGTAGAAGCTCCAGCGGAAGCCGCTGACGAGATAGACGACCGGATTCAGCAGCGTGACGTTCTTCCAGAACGGCGGCAGCATGTCGATCGAATAGAAGCTGCCGCCGAGGAAAGTCAGCGGCGTGATGATCAGGAGCGGCACGAGCTGCAGCTTTTCGAAGTTGTCCGCCCAGATGCCGATGATGAAGCCGAACAGGCTGAACGTCACCGCGGTCAGCAGCAGGAAGGACACCATCCAGATCGGATGATCGATGCGCAGCGGCACGAACGCGCTCGCGGTGGCGAGGATGATCAGGCTCAGCAGCGTCGATTTCGTCGCGGCGGCGCCGACGTAGGCGAGCACGATCTCGAAATGCGACACCGGCGCCGACAGCAGCTCGTAGATCGTCCGCGAGAACTTCGGAAAGAAGATCGCGAACGACGCGTTCGACACGCTCTGCGTCAGCAGCGACAGCATGATCAGCCCCGGGACGATGAACGCGCCGTAACTGACGCCGTCGATCTGCGGGATGCGCGAGCCGATCGCCGAGCCGAAAACGACGAAATACAGCGACGTCGAGATCACCGGCGCAACGATGCTCTGCAGCAGGGTGCGGCGGGTGCGGGCCATCTCGAAGAGGTAGATCGCGCTGACTGCGGGAATGTTCATCACTGCTTCCTCACCCCGCCGCTGTCGTGCACGAGGCTGACGAAGATGTCTTCGAGCGAACTTTGCGTCGTGTGCAGGTCCTTGAAGCGGACTCCGGCGTCGCCGAGTTCCTGCAGCAGCTCCACGATCGCGCTGCGCTCGCCGCCGCTGTCGTAGGTGTAGATCAGCTCGTCGCCGCCGGCGGACAATTCGAGCCGGTGGCGCGCGAGCGACGGCGGGACCGCGGCGAGCCGCTCCTGCAGCTGCAAGGTCAGCTGCTTGCGGCCGAGCTTGCGCATCAGCTCGACCTTGTCCTCGACGAGGATGATTTCGCCCTTGTCGATCACGCCGATGCGGTCGGCCATCTCCTCGGCCTCCTCGATGTAATGCGTCGTCAGGATCACGGTGACGCCGGTGTCGCGCAGCCGCCGGACCAGCTGCCACATGTCCCGCCGCAGCTCGACGTCGACGCCCGCGGTCGGCTCGTCGAGAAACAGGATCTTCGGCTCGTGCGACAGCGCCTTCGCGATCAGCACGCGCCGCTTCATGCCGCCCGACAGCGCGAGGAGCCGGCTGTCCTTCTTGCCCCACAACGACAGGTCCTTCAGCAGCCGCTCGATGTAGGCCGGGTTCGCCGGCTTGCCGAACAGGCCGCGCGTGAAGTTGACCGTGGCCCAGACCGTCTCGAACGCGTCGGTCGTCAGCTCCTGCGGCACGAGCCCGATCATCGCGCGCGCCGCGCGGTAGTCGCTGACGATGTCGTGCCCGTCGACGAGGACCTTGCCGTCGCCCGGATTGACGATGCCGCAGATGATGCTGATCAGCGTCGTCTTGCCGGCGCCGTTCGGACCGAGCAGCGCGAAGATTTCACCGCGCCGGATTTCGAGGTCGATGTTCTTCAGCGCCCGAAATCCGGAAGCGTAGGTCTTCGACAGCCCTGCGACGGAAATGACCGGTGTGGCAAGCGGTTGAAGGGAAGGGTTCGGATGCATGCCCGAGACGATAGCAGATGCCTGCCGCATTGCCCCGCAGCGATCGTAAGCGCGTTCGATTGCCCCCCGCCAACGGCGGCTCTCCGACGACATGCGCACGCTTACACGAACACCTCATGCCGCCGATCAGCGTCCGCCGCGCCCGGCCCGCCGATCTTCACCGTCGATCGTCCGCCGGTACGCTGTTCGGGTCGGGAAAAAGCACGTCGGTGTACCCGAAGCGGCTGAAGTCGCGGACCCGCATCGGATAGAGGAGGCCGTCGAGGTGATCGCATTCGTGCTGCACGACGCGCGCGTGGAAGCCCTCGACGCTGCGGTCGATCGGATTCCCGTCCGGGTCGAAGCCTTCGTAACGGATGCGGCGGTAGCGCGGCACGACGCCGCGCAGCCCCGGCACCGACAGGCAGCCTTCCCAGTCCTCCTCGACGTCCTCAACGTCCTCGGCATCCTCGGCGAGCGGCGTGAGCCGCGGGTTGAGCAGGATCGTGCGCGGCACCGCCGGCGCGTCCGGGTAACGGTCGCTGCGCTCGAAGCCGAAAATCACGAGCCGGAGCCCGACGCCGATCTGCGGCGCCGCGAGCCCGACGCCCCCGGCCGCGGCCATCGTGTCGAACATGTCCGCAATCAGCGCCGACAATTCGGGCGTGCAGAACGCCGTCACCGGCCGCGCACGCTCGAGCAGGCGCGGGTCGCCCATCCTGAGAATCGTCCTGGCTGCCATCGATGCCGGATCTCCGCAAAAAAGCGTCATTGTGCTTCGCCGGCCGCCGATCGCAAGAGCGGTCCGTCTCATACGAAAACGCCGGGTTCTCGCCGCATCTCGTTCGCCGATGCTGCGCGGCACCGATAACCCGGCCGAAACCCGAAAATCGATGTATCGAAACACTTGTCCGGGCCCCTTCACGCGGTACAGTAAACGCCTTTCGCGATCGCGCCCGTTTACCCGAACTCGTCGGCGGCGTCCCGCGAAACCTTTGCAGCGCGCACCGTCGAGGATCCAATCACGCCATGGACATGAGGCTACCCTTCTCCACCCTTCCCCATCGCCCGAGCGGGCAGGAATTGGTGCGAACGGCAGGCTTCATCGACGGCGAATGGGTCGGAGCCGATCGCGGCGCCCGATTCGAGGTGCGCAACCCGGCCGACCGCACGCTGGTCGCAGAAGTGCCGAACATGGGTGCGAGCGAGACGCGGCGGGCGATTCAGGCTGCGGTCGCGGCCTTCCCCCGCTGGCGCGCCGTGCCGCCGGCGCAGCGCAGCGCCGTGCTGCGCCGCTGGCACGAGCTGATCGTCGAGCGCGCCGACGACCTCGCTCTGCTGCTGACCACCGAACAGGGAAAGCCGCTCCCCGACGCCCGCGCCGAGATCCTGCAGACCGCGACCTTCGTCGAGTGGTACGCGGAAGAAGGCAAGCGGCTGGGCAGCAGCACGCTGCCGGTCGCCGATCCGACGCGGCGCGGGTGGGTCGTGCGCGAGCCGGTGGGCGTGTGCGCGGCGATCACGCCGTGGAACTACCCCGCGTCGTCGGTCGCGAAGAAGCTCGCACCCGCGCTCGCCGCGGGCTGCACCGTCGTGCTCAAGCCCGCCGAACAGACGCCGCTGACCGCACTCGCGCTCGCGGCGCTCGCCGAACTCGCGGGGCTTCCGAGCGGCGTCATCAACGTCGTGACCGGGGACGGCAGCGCCGCCACGGAGATCGGTCGCGCGCTGACCGACGATCCGGCGGTGCGCATGATGAGCTTCACCGGTTCCGGCGAAGTCGGGCGCGAGCTGATGCGGCAGTGCGCCGCAACGGTGAAAAACCTGTCCCTCGAACTCGGCGGGCACGCACCGTTCATCGTCTTCGACGACGCCGACCTCGACCTCGCGGTCGAATGCGCGGTGAAGGCCAAGTTCCGCAATTCGGGGCAGATGTGTGTCGCGGCGAACCGCTTTCTGATCCACGCTGACATCTACGACGGGTTCGCAGCGCGCCTGGTCGAGCGTGTCGGCCAGCTCGAAGTCGGCCCCGGCGTCGTGCCCGGCGTGCAGCTCGGTCCGCTGATCGACGAGCTCGCGGTAGCCAAGGTCGCGCGGCATATCGACGACGCGGTCGCGCTCGGCGCCCGGCTGCTCGCGGGCGGCAAGGTCCATGCGCGCGGCGGCACGTTCTTCGAGCCGACGATCCTTGGCGACGTCACCGACGCGATGGCGATCGCGCACGAGGAAACCTTCGGCCCGGTCGCGCCGCTGATGCGCTTTCGCACCGAGCAGGAAGCCATCGCGATCGCGAACGCGAGCGAGTACGGCCTCGCGAGCTACCTGTTCTCACGCGACATTTCACGGATCCTGCGCGTCACCGAAGCGCTCGAAACCGGCGCCGTCGCGGTGAACACCGGGTCCTTCACGACGGAGGCCGCGCCGTTCGGCGGCGTGAAACAGTCCGGACTGGGCCGCGAAGGCGGCACCTGGGGACTCGACAGCTTCCTCTCCGTCAAGCACGTCACGCTCGGCATCGGCTGATAGCGCTGGACTTGCGGCGCCACGCCTGGCGCGCGCTCGCGGCCTCGTTTTCCGTTGGCGCCCTGCCAAGGCTGGAGCCCCGTCGCAGCTGAGATGCCTCGCAGTCACAGCGGCCACCGATCTCGCGCGGACAAGCTCATCCGGGTCTCCCGTTTGCTCGCACGCGCGGGTTCGCGCCGCGACGTCGGGCGGCGGCGCGGAACGACGGGGCCGGACAGAATATCCGGAACGGTTCTTCGCCTTCGTCGGCGCCGTCGACAAGCCGCTCGATTCTCCGAAACGTCGGGTCCGCGGCGCGGACCGGGGCGCGAGGAGTTGCATGAGGAGGTCCGCATGAGCGAGTTGTTCTTCTCGTCGCCGGTGAAGCGTTGCGCAGTTCTTGCGGCGTCCACCGCCTGCACCGCGCTGCCGCTGTCGTCGCAGGCGACGCTGATCACCTTCGACGACCTGCGATCCGAAACCGCCGTGACAACGCAGTACGAAGATCAGGGCCTGATCGTCCGGAACGGCGTCATCCGCCGTGCCGAGTTCGGCGACAAGGCGGTCGTGTCACCGCCGAACGTGCTTTACGATCTGTTCGGCCCGGGGCTGACGCTGCAATTCGTCGGCACGCTTCCAACGACGGTCAGCATGTTCGTGACGGCTTTGCTCGAAGACCGGATCTTCCTCACCGCGTGGAGCGAAACCGAAGTGCTCGACCGCTTCGAGACCGAAGGCTGGCGCGGTCTCGAGGAACTCAGCACGGCAGCGATCCCGCGCCAACCGGTCACGCTGATCGGCACCGGCATTTCGCGCATCGAGCTCGAAAGCTTCTATTTCCGCCGCGGCGACATCAACATCGACGACCTGAGCTTTTCGACGACGGCGATCGACGAACCGTCGACAATCCTTCTCGCCGCGCTCGGCCTCGTTGCCGTCCTACCCCTCGGGCGGTTACGGCGCAGCGCCGCCCGGGAGCGGAGCACTCCGCATTCCGCTGCTGCCGCGGCATGAACTCAGGCTTTCACGACATTTCGCCGCACAGCGATTCCCCGAGTGCGCGCCTCACCACGTCGGCATCGGCGGTCGAAGCGAGCACGAAGTGCAGCTTCGCGAACGCCGCTTCGAGCGTCATGTCTCCCCCGGGCAGGACGCCGATGCGGTCGAGCGCCGCGCCGGTCGCGTAAGTGCCCGGGATCACGCGGCCACGCACGCATTGCGTCGTATTGAGCACGACGATGCCGCGCTCGATGGTGCGAGCGAGCGAGTCGATGAACGTGATGTGCGCGTCCGGCACATTGCCGACGCCGTAAGTGCGCAGCACGAGGCCGCGCACGCGCGGGCTGACGGCGATCGCATCGACGATGCGCGCCGAAATGCCGGGATACACCGACAGCACGGCGACCGCTTCGGCGTCGAACTGCGGCACGACGAAGGTTCTTGGCGGCGGCGTCAGCAGTGCGTCGGCGTGCAGGGCGACGTCCTCGCCGACGTCGGCGAGCTGCGGGTAATTCGGTGAATCGAACGCGTCGAACGCCTCGCTCGCGAGCTTCGTGCTGCGGTTGCCGCGCAGCAGCCGTCCGCCGAAATACAGACAGACTTCCTGAATCCGCTGCCGGCCGGCGAGCATCAGCGCGCCGAGCAGGTTGGCGAGTGCGTCGCTGTCCGGTTCGCCGAGCGGAATCTGCGCGCCGGTGAAAATCACCGGCTTGTCGGCGCCGCGCAGCATGAACGACAGCGCCGACGCGCTGTACGCCATCGTGTCGGTACCGTGCAGCACCACGAACCCGTCGTAAGCCTGCCAGCGCGTGACGAGTTCGCGGGCGAGCGCGCTCCAGTGCGACGGCTGCAGGTTCGCGCTGTCGATCGGTTCGGCGAGCGCGACGACGTCGAAATCGGGCAAAACTGCGGCGACCTGCTCGCGCAGCAGACGGCGCAGCACGTCTTCGAACCCGGTCATCGGCCGAAAACCGTCCTCGGCGCGCGCCATGCCGATCGTGCCACCGGCATAGAGGACCAGTACGCGGGATGCCATCGCTTCGTTCTCCATATTGTTCAGCTCCCATTCACCCCGGCAGTCCGAGAATGAGCTCCATGCCACCCCCGGCATGACCCGAAAGGAGAGAGACATGAACACCCGACACATCATCCTCGCCGCCGCCGCGCTGCTGACCGGAACCGCCGCGATCGCCGGACCGACGTGCACCAAGGCCCCGCAGGAACAGTGGATGCCGCAGGAGACGATGCTGCGCAAGCTGGTCGATCAGGGCTACACCCTTGAGAAATTCAAGATCACGAACGGCAACTGCTATGAACTGTACGGCATCGACAAGGACGGCCGGAAGGTCGAGATCTACCACAACCCGGTCGACGGGACCGTGGTCCAGGCGAAGTCCAAGAAGGCTTGATGCGGAGCGCGTGGGAGGCCGCGGCGGGGCGCTCCGGCGCTGCCGCGGTCGGCGCGGCCACCTTTGCGGACGCGAGCGGGAGTCCCGGCCGCAGGACGCCGATTCCGCTCATAGGCCGACGAAGCCGCGCCGAGTGCGGTGACAGGCCGGTCAGCGGTGATGAACGGACCGCTTCACCACCGATGCGGCAGTTCGCCACGGGGCTCGGCGCCGACCAATACCAGCCCGAAGCTGCGAGCTCGCGCCCCGTTTCGGCCGGATTCGAGCCCGCGGTGTGGGGCGCGCGCCGGTGTCCCCACGAACGCCGCGAAGGCCGCGAAGGGATCGGCGTCAGTCCGTCACGGCCGCAATCTCGGCCGCATAGGCGAGCGGAGCCTCCTCGCTCGGCGCATGCGCCGCGCTGCGGGCGACGAGCGCGATCGCGATCGCAGCGATCGCCCCCGGAATCGCGAACACCATGAAGTTGTATTGCAACGGCATCGCCATCGCCATCAGCGTGCCGCCGAGGATCGGCCCGACGATCGCGCCGGTGCGCCCCACGCCCGACGCCCAGCCGATGCCGGTCGAGCGGATCGCCATCGGATAGAACTGGGCGACGAACGCATACAGCAGGATCTGCGAACCGATCGTCGTGGCGCCGGCGGCGGCGACGAGCAGATACAGCACCGGCGTCGGGCTCTTGTAGCCCAGCAGGCTGATCGAGAACGCGGCGATCACGAAGAACACGACGAGCACCGTCTTTAGATGCAGCCGGTCGGCGATGTAGCCGCCGCCGATGGCGCCGAAGATCGCGCCGAAGTTCAGCACCAGCAGGAAGGACAGGCTCGAGCCGAGCCCGTAGCCGGCCTGAGTCATCAGCTTCGGCAGCCACGACGCGAGCGCATAGACCATCAGCAGGCACATGAAGAACGCGACCCAGAACATCAGCGTGCTGAGCGCGCGCCGCTCCTTGAACAGCGCGACGAGCGACACGTGCGCGGTCTTGCCGGTCGGCATCGAGTAGCGGTCGGACGGCGACGTGCGGAACGACGGCTCGAGCCGGCTGAGCATGATTCCGGCTTCGGCGTCGCGCTTCGCGTGCAGCAGGTAGCCGATCGACTCCGGCAGCGAACGCAGCACGAGCGGCAGCAGCAGCAGCGGGATGACGGCGACGAAGAACACCGACGACCAGCCGAACTGCGGGATCAGGTAGATGCCGAGACCGGCCGACAGCATGCCGCCGACCGAGTAGCCGCTGAACATGATCGCGACCAGCGTCGTGCGCACCTTCTTCGGCGAATACTCGGTCATCAGCGCGACGACGTTCGGCATCACGCCGCCGATGCCGAGGCCGGCGATGAATCGACAGAGGCCGAATTCGGTCGCATTGCGCGCGAAGCCGTTGAGGACCGTGAAGAAGCTGAACAGCACGACGCAGATCGCGATGACGCGCTTCCTGCCGTAGCGATCGGACATCGGTCCGAAGATCAGCGCGCCGAACATCATGCCGAACAACGCGTAGCTGCCGAGCGTGCCCGCCTGCATCGGCGTCAGGCCCCACTCCTGCATCAGCACCGGCAGCACGACGCCGTAGATGACGAGGTCGTAGCCGTCGAAGATGATGATCAGCGAACACCAGAACAGGACGGTCCAGTGGAAGCGGTTGAACTTCGCGTTGTCGATAATCGGGTGCACATCGATATTTCGCATGTTGCCTTTCCTCGATACGTGACTTGAATCTGTTGCGCGCGCGGGAGGCCCGCGGGTCGGGGTTTCGAAATGCCAGAAGGTTCGCAGTGCTGGTCAGGGCTCCCGCTCGCGCGGCTCGATGCGGCCGCGCGGGCGTCGGCGGGGGAACAACGCATCAGCCCGCGCCCAGGTATTTCTTCAGCAGCTCGGGCTGCTCGCGCAGCTCGTGGCTCGAGCCCTCGAACGCGACCCGGCCTTTCACGAGGATCACGTTGCGATCCGAGATCGAGCTCACGGCGGCATGGTTCTTGTCGACGACGATGGTCGCGATGCCGGTCGCGCGGATCTGCCGGATGATGTGCCAGATCTCCTTCGCGATCAGCGGCGCGAGTCCCTCGGTCGCCTCGTCGAGGATCAGCAGATCCGGGTTCGTCATCAGCGCGCGGCCGATCGTCAGCATCTGCTGCTCGCCGCCCGACAACTGCCCGCCGCCATTCGTAAGCCGCTCCCCGAGCCGCGGAAAGGTGTCGAGGATGCGCTCGAAGGTCCAGTCCCGGCGCCCGTCGACGCCGGCCTTCGCCGCCATCAGCAGGTTCTCGCGCACCGACAGATTCGGGAAGATGCCGCGGCCTTCCGGGACGTAGGCGATGCCCTTGCGCGCGACGAGATGCGGCGCCGCGCCGGTCATCGTCTTGCCGCGCACCAACACGCGGCCGTGGCGCGGGCGCACGTGGCCGAGCAGGCTGCGGATGAGCGTCGTCTTGCCCATGCCGTTGCGCCCCATCAGGCCCAGCGTCTCGCCACGGCGCACCATGAAATCGACGCCATGTAGCACATGGCTGCCACCGTAGAACGAATGCAGGCCTTCGGCCTCGATCAGCATGTCACTCATCGTCGTCCCCCGCGCCGAGATAGGCTTCCTGCACCGCGAGGCTCGCCCGGATCTGCTCCGGCGGTCCGCTCTCGAGCACCTGCCCGGTGACCATCACCGTGATGACGTCGGCGACCGCAAACACCGCGTCCATGTCGTGCTCGACGAGCAGGATCGCGTGGTCGGCAGACAGCTTCTGCAAGAGCTCGACCATGCGTTGCGACTCGTCCGACCCCATCCCCGCGAGCGGCTCGTCGAGCAGCAGCACCGACGGAGCGGTCGCGAGCACCATTGCGATCTCGAGCTGCCGCTGCTCGCCGTGGCTCAAGGTCGACGCGACGACGTCGCGGCGCGCGGCGAGCCCCGCCTCTTCGAGCGCGCGTTCGGCGGCGTCAGTCAGGTCCGCGAAGCCCTGGGCCCGCGAGAAGATCCGCAGCGCGCGCGGCACGCGCGATTGCGCCGCGAGCCGGCAGTTCTCGAACACGGTGAACGCCGGAAAGATGTTCGTCCGCTGGTAGCTGCGCCCGATGCCGGCGCGCGAACGCCGGTCCGGCCGCCATCCCGAGATGTCCGTGCCGCGATAGAGGATCTGCCCCGACGACGGCGGCAGGTCGCCCGACAGCAGGTTGATCAGCGTCGACTTCCCGGCGCCGTTCGGCCCGAGCACCGCGTGCAGCACGCCGCGATGCAGGTCGATCGAGACGTCCTTGTTCGCCGCGAGACCGCCGAACTGCCGCGACAGCCCGCGTGCGGCGAGCACCGGCTCGGCGGCGAGGAGTTCGGCACGGGCGCCGCGTCCTCCGTTCGCCGTCGTGTCAGTCGCTGCCGACGCTCCACGCCCCGGGACGGCCGACGCGGGCGAGGCGGAGTCGGCGCCCGTCGTCCATGTGAGTTCAACGCCCATTCGAACCTCCCCCGACGAGCAGGCGACGCAGCCGCCCCGGAACGCTCGACAGGCCGCCCGGCAACAGCATGACGACGAGCACGATCACCGCGCCCATCAGGAACTGCCAGTGCTTCGTGACCGCCGAGAACACCTCCTGCAGCACGACGAACGCGACCGCGCCGATCGCCGCGCCGTTGAGGCTGCCGATGCCGCCGAGGATCACCATCAGCAGCACGTTGCCCGACTGGTGCCACGACAGCAGCTCCGGCGTCACGAAGCCGAACTGGCACGCCGACAGGAAGCCCGCGAGCCCGGCGAGACCGCCGGCGATGACGAAGCCGGCGAGCTTGTACAGGAACACCGGGAAGCCGAGCGACACCATGCGGTGCTCGTTGCTCTTGATGCCGGCGAGCGCGTGGCCCAGCGGCGAGCGCAGCAGCACGCGCAGGAACACGTACGCGACGACGAGGAACAGCAGGACGAAGTAGTAGAAGAGACGCGGCTCGCCGAGGTCGAGCAGCAGCGTGTCGCCGATCCTGAGCTCCGGCTTGAAGTTCAGGAACACGCCGTCCGAGCCGCCGCCGAGTGGCGAGTCGTGGAAGATGAAGTAGATCATCTGCGCGAACGCGAGCGTCACCATGATGAAGTAGATGCCCTTCGTCCTCAGCACGAACAGCCCGACGACGAACGCGACCGCGGCGGCGACCGCCACCGCGCCGGGCAGCACGAGCCACAGGCTCGCCGCCTCGTACTGCGGCGACAGCAGCACGACCGCGTAGGCCGCGACGCCGAAGAACGCCGCATGGCCGAAGCTGACGAGCCCGGTGAAGCCGACGAGCAGATCGAGGCTCATCGCGAAGATCGTCATAATCATGATCTTCGTCACCAGCTCGTTGTAATAGTCCGAGCCGAACAGCGGGAACACCGACAGCACCAGCAGCGTCGCGATGAGTGCGTTGCGTGGATTCTTGAGCGCGGGGGTCATGTCAGATCCTCCGGAAAATGCCTTCCGGCCGCCACAGCAGGACCGCGGCCATCAGCAGATAGACGATGAGCCCGGCGTACTCCGGGAAGATCACCTTGCCGAAGGTGTCCGCAAGTCCGATCAGCAGCGCCGCGACGAGCGCGCCCCAGATCGAGCCGACACCGCCGATGACGACGACGACGAAGCAGATGATCAGCACCTGGTTGCCCATGCCCGGATACACCGACGACACCGGCGCGGCGAGCATGCCGGCGAAGGCTGCGAGCGTGACGCCCAGCGCGAACACCAGCCGGTAGACCAGGTCGATGTCGATGCCGAGCGACTGCACCATCTCGCGGTTGCTGCTGCCGGCGCGGATCATCATGCCGAGCCGCGTGTGGCGGATCAGCCAGTACATCGCGACCGCGAGCGCGATGCACACCGCGGAGATGAAGAGCCGGTACACCGGGTAGCTCAAGGTCTCGGAGAGCTGCACCGATGCCGACAGCAGCTGGGGGATCGCGACGCCGTGCACGTCGTCGCCGACGATCACGCTGCGCACCTCCTCGAACATCAGGATCAGGCCGTAGGTCAGCAGCACCTGGTCGAGGTGGTCGCGCTTGTAGAGCTTCGAGAAAAGCGCCCACTCGAGCAGAAAGCCGATCGCGGCAGCGAGCGCGATCCCGAGCACGACGGCGGTCAGCAGGTTGCCGGTCAGCGACGTCAGCGAGAACGCGATGTACGCGCCCATCATGTAGAAGCTGCCGTGCGCGAGGTTGATGATGCCCATGATGCCGAAGATCAGCGTCAGGCCGCTGGCAACGAGAAATAGCAGCAACCCGTACTGCAGCGCATTCAGCAGCTGGATCAGGAAGGTCGTGAAATCCATGCGGACTCCCCTCCGGACGCGCTTGTCGGCGTCCGGATAATGTCGGTCAGGCAAAATCCGGGACGCGAGTCCCGGACCGGAGCGTTACATGCGGCAGCCGCGCGCGGGATCCGCGAGCGCCTTGGCCGCAACGGAAACGACCTTGTTCTCCTTGCCTTCGACCTTCCTCAGGTAGATGTCCTGCACCGGGTTGTGCGCCTTCGACAGCGTGAACTTGCCGCGCGGGCTGTCGATCGTCGCCGCTTCCATCGCCTTGATGAGCTCGGCGCGCTTCGACACGTCGCCGCCGACCGCGGCAACGCCCGCGGCGAGCAACTGCGCCGAGTCGTAGCCCTGCACCGCATACACGTCCGGCTGCATCTTGAACGCCGATGCGTACGCCGCGCGGAACTCCTTGTCCTTCGGAATATCCAGCCCGTCCGCGTAATGCAGCGTCGTCAGCAGGCCTTCGGCGGACGCCCCCTGCGCTTCGAGCGTGCCGTCGGTGAGGAAGCCCGAGCCGTACAGCGGGATCGTCTTCTTCAGGCCCGCCGCGTCGTAGTCCTTGACGAATTTCACCGCGCCGCCGCCGGCAAAGAACACGAACACCGCGTCGGGCTTCAGCGCGGCGATCTCGGTGAGATAGGGCTGGAACTCGACGTTCGGAAACGGCAAGTACATTTCCTTGACGATCTTGCCGCCGGCCTTCTCGAACGCTTCCTTGAAGCCCGCGACCGACTGCTCGCCGAACGAATATTTCCAGGAAAGCGTGACGACGTTCTTGTGCTTCTTCTCGGCCATCACGTTGCCCATCGCGTAGGCAGGCTGCCACGCGGAGAACGACGTGCGGAAGATGTTGGGCGCGCACAGCGGCCCGGTGATTTCGTCCGCGCCGGCGTTCGGGACGATCAACAGCGTCTTCGTCTCGCGCGCGACGCGCGTCATCGCGAGCGCGACGCCGGAATGCACCGTGCCGACGAGGACATCGACGTTGTCGCGCTTGATCAGCTTGTTCGCGTTCTCCGGCGCCTTCGCGGCGTCGGATTCGTCGTCGACCGTGAAGTACTCGATCTCGCGGCCGCCGAGCTTGCCGCCGCCCTGCTCCACCGCGAGCTTGAACCCGTTCGTGATCGCGTTGCCGAGGGCTGCGTACGTGCCCGTGTAGGGCAGCATCAGTCCGACCCGGACCTTCTTCGCGCCTTGGGCGAACAGCGGCGCCGACGGCAGCACGAGGCCCGCGGCGACTCCGAACCCGGACAGCAGAAAATTACGGCGGTTGTACCCGTTTCTCATGGCATCTCCTCCAGAGGCATGGCCGGTTTTCCGGCTCGTATGACTTCTTTGCTGCGGCGCCGGCGTTTCCGCCGGCGGACTTGTAGTGCTCTTTTCCGCATCGGCCTCTGGCTTCGCTCTTCGAGCTGCGCGCCGGCCCCTGCGATCGACTACAACCTCAGGATACACACAGTTACGTCGAACGTCAGAGCCGCTGTCTCATACCGTGCGCTCAGAATCCGACCGCAATCGGCCGGGCTGTCGGATGCACTTTTGACCGAGTTCGCTGCCGCGCGGGCAGCGAACTTCCGGTGGCCCCGGTGCGAACAGCCGAACCATGGTCCCGGTTCGATGACGACCGTGCCGACTGAGCTTGCGCAAGCCCCGCCGGCGCCCGTCGACCGACTCGTTTAACATCCGCTTCAGTAACTCGGCTCCGGACGCGAGAGCCGGCCCGGAGCACACGTTGACGGCGATCTCAGTTCGCTGACTGCGACCGCAGCTTGAAGCGCTGGATCTTGCCGGTCGCGGTCTTCGGCAGCTCTTCGACGAACTCGATCCACCGCGGGTACTTGTACGGCGCGAGCTTAGCCTTCACGTGCCGCTTGAGCTCGTCCGGCAGCTCAGTCGAAGGCTTCAGGCCGGGCTTCAGCACGACGAACGCGAGCGGCTTGATCAGTCCATCGACGTCGGCCTTGCCGACGACCGCGGCCTCGAGCACGACCTCGTGCGTGATCAGCGCGGATTCGACTTCGATCGGCGACACGTAGATGCCGCCGACCTTGAGCATGTCGTCGTTGCGGCCGGCGTAGACGAAGTTTCCGTCGGCGTCCTGCGAGTACTTGTCGCCGCTGCGCGTCCAATTCCCGGCGAAAGTGTCGCGGCTTTTCGAGCGGTTGTTCCAGTAGTACGCGGCGCTCGTCGGCCCGCGCACCTGCAGCTCGCCCGGCTCTCCCGGCGCGACCGGTTCGCCGTCGTCGCCGACCAGGCGCAGCTCGTAGCCCGGAACCGGCTTGCCGCTGGTGCCGTAGCGGATTTCGCCGACGCGGTTCGACAGGAAGATGTGCAGCATTTCGGTGGAGCCCAGGCCGTCGAGGATCTCGACGCCGAAGTGCTCGGTCCAGCGACGCCCGACGTCCGCCGGCAACGCTTCGCCGGCCGACGAGCAGCGCCGCACCGCCACTTCGGTGCGTGCAGGCAGCTCCGGGCTCGCGAGCATCGACGCGAACAGCGTCGGCACGCCGCAGAAGATCGTCGGCTTGTGCTTGCGCAGCACGTTCGACACCGACGCCGGCGTCGGACGCTCGGACATCAGCACCGCGGTCGCACCCGTCGCGAGCGGGAAAGTCAGCCCGTTGCCGAGCCCGTAGGCGAAAAAGAGCTTCGCGGCCGAGAACACGACGTCGTCCTCGGTCACGCCGAGCACCGGTTTCGCGTACAGCTCCGCGGTGGTGATCAGGCTCGAATGCACGTGCACGGTGCCTTTCGGCGCGCCGGTCGAGCCCGACGAGTACAGCCAGAAACAGGGATCGTCGGCACAGGTGAGCGCCGCTTCGAACGGCGGACGCGGCGCGTCGACCAGCTCGGCGAAGTCCAGGTGGCCGCCGCGCGTGCCGACGTCGCCGCCCGAGACGATCACGTTCTTGACGAACGGACTTCCCTCGATCGCGCTGTCGAACGCGGGCAGCAGCAGCGAAGATACGACCAGCGCACGCGCGCGGCTGTCGCGCAGCATGTAGCTGTAGTCGGAGGCGGTGAGCAGGGTATTCACCGGCACCGGCACGGCGCCGGCCTTGATGCAGCCGAGGAAGGCGGTCGGGAAGTCGACCGTGTCGAGCAGGCACAGCAGCACCCGCTCCTCCATGCGGACGCCCAGCTCCGACAGGGCATGCGCGAAGCGGTCGACCCGTTCGGCGAGCTGTGCGTAGGTGTAGCTGCCGCGGTCGTCGATGACGGCGATCTTGCTGCCGCGTCCGGCGCGCAGATTGCGCTCGATCAGGTCGTGAGCCGCGTTGTAATCGCGCGGGATCGTGATCCGCGGCGGTGTCGTCCCTTGGTCGGCGCTGCTGAGTTCTGCCATCTTCCTCGTCTCCTGTTTCTGCTCTTATTTCTCCGGGCAGGCTTGCGCCGCCCCGGACTTGCGGTCGTCGCCCCGTGTCCGTCGGTGCGCGCGGCGCTGCAGCCGCGCGCACTGACGGCCGCCCCCGCGACGGCCCGAAAGAGCGGGGCCGCTTGAGCGGCCCCGCATCGACTCCTCGTCAGTTGATCGTCATCCCCCCGTCGGCCGCGAGCACCTGACCGGTGACGTAGCTCGAAGCGTCCGACGCGAAGAACACGAACACCGGCGTGATCTCCTCGGGCTCGGCCCAGCGGCCGAGCGGGATGCGGTCCAGGTATTTTTCCTTGAACCGCTCGTCGGTGCGGATCGTCTCGGTCATCGGCGTTGCCGCTCCGGGCGCGATCGCGTTCGCGGTGATGTTGTAGCGCGCGAGCTCCTTCGCGGTGCTCTTCGTCATGCCGAGGATGCCGGCCTTCGCGGCGCTGTAATTGATCTGCCCGATCGTGCCGAGCACGCCCGCGGCCGACGTCACGTACACGATGCGGCCGTAGCGCCGTTCGATCATGCCGCCGACGACCGCCTGCAGACAGTTGAACGCGCCGTTGAGATGCACGTTGAGCACCTGCTGCCATTGCTCGCCGGTCATCTTGTTGAGCATCGCCGTGCGCGTGATGCCGGCGTTGTTGACGAGGATGTCGATCCGGCCCCAGCGCTTTTCGACTTCGCCCGCCATCGCCTCGACCTGTTCGCGATTCGAGACGTCGCAGGCGATGCCGATCGCCTCGCCGCCGCGTTCGACGATCTCCGCCGCGGTCCGCTGGGCGACGTCGAGGTTCAGATCGATGACGGCGACTTTCGCGCCTTCGCGCGCATACGCCGCAGCGACCGCCGCGCCGATGCCTTGCCCGGCGCCGGTCACGATTGCGACCCTGTCCTTCAGTTGCATCTGTGGTCCCCTTTATGGGCGGGAAGCGGCCCGTCGAGACTGCGCGAGCCGCACTCCTCGCTCTTCCCGAAATGGAAAAAAAATGGGGTGAGTTAAGGACGGTGGTCCGCCCTCACCCCGGGAAGGGAGAGGCCTTGAAAACTACGATTTCGGTTTCGCGAGGACCTGCTCGGCGAAGTTGTCGTCGAACACGGCGCCTTCGGCGACGAGCTGGCGGAACTTGATGAAGTCGATGACGTCCTTGCCGGTCGCCTTCTTGTTGTTGAAGGCGGTGAAGCCGAGGTACGCCTCGTGGTTCATGTTCGCCGCGAGCCAGTGCCGGTTGGCGAGCTTCATCTGGTCCCAGAAGAACTTCTTCTTGCCGCGGATGCCATCGATCGACTTGATCAGGCACTGCGGGAAGAGGTTCGTGAACTTCCACACGAGCGCATTGACCTCCGCGTCGAGGCGCGAGAAGTCCGTCGTGCATTGGCCGATCAGATCCTTCGCCGCCTGCACCTTGTCGGCCGCGACCGGCTCGCCGTAGACCAGCTCGCCGTCATCGACGTAGGCATCGGTACGGACGAGCGGGTTGCGGACCCATTCGCCATCCTTGCTCTTCAGCACGGGCACGACCTTGGTGATGAGGTTCTTCGACTTCATCTTGTACGCGCTCCACGGCTCGCACGAGATGCAGTTGTACATCGCGTCTTCCATGTTGAGCATCCACGGCAGGAAGTCCGTGGAACCGCCGTCCGGCGCGCTGCCGTGCTTCGGGCCGGCCTGGCCGAACACCGCCATGTCGGACGTGACCGTGATGTCCGTCGCCATGCCGATTTCCTGGCCGCCGCCGACGCGCATGCCATTGACGCGGCAGATCACCGGCTTCTTGCAGTTCAGGATGCCGTCGACCATGGCGTTGAACAGATCCATGTACTCGCCGTACTCGTTGGGGCGGCGGGCATAGTAGGACGCGTATTCCTCGGTGTTGCCGCCGGTGCAGAACGCCTTGTCGCCCATCGCGGTGAAGACCACCGTCGTGACCGTGCGGTCACCGGAGGCGCGCTGGAACCCGGCGATGATGCCCTTGACCATTTCGGTCGTGTAGGAGTTGTACTGCTTCGGGTTGTTGAGAATGATCCACGCGGAGTACAGGCCCGGAACCTGCTTGCCCTGCGGGTCCGTCACCGGACGCTTTTCGAAGATGACCGAGGGCGCCTCGGTGCCGAAATGCTCGTGACCGAGCAGGGCGTGATCCTTGGTTTCGTTGTCGCGGGGCAGCCAATCGAGTGCCATGTCGAGTCTCCTATCCTTTTAGTGCATTGCGTTGGTGATGGTGCGCCGCCGGCCTCCCGTTCGGCCGGCGGTATATGTCGCGTTGCCGCGTCAAAAGTCCGGCGTCAGAATGACCCGCCGCTTGAGCTTGCCGTGGTGCGCCTCGTCGAACACCTGCTCGATCTGGCTCATCGGACGCGTCTCGACGAAAGGCCCGAGCTGGATCCGTCCGTCGAGGCACATGTCGCGTACCGCGGCATAGCGGTCCGGCGGGCAGCCCCAGGTGCCGATGATCTCGGCGTCGAAGGCCATCAGCTTCGACAGCATGTACGTCGTCTCGGCCGTGCCGTAGCCGACGATCACGAGCTTGCCGGTGAAGGACAGCAGCGACAGCGCGAGCTCCTGGCCGGGCTTGCTGCCGGTGACCTCGAAGATCTTCCAGCCGTAGTTCGACGGCAGGCCGCGCTCCTTGCAGAAGCCCTTGAAGAGCTCCTTGACTTCCTTCGCGCTCTTGTCCTTCGGGTTGATGATGAAGTCGGCACCGAAGTCCTTCATCATCACGAGCTTTTCCTCGTTGATGTCGATGCCGATGACGGCCTTCGCGCCCATGCCCTTCGCGGTCTGGACCATGAAGCTGCCGACGCCGCCGGCGGCGCCGATGACGATCACGAGGTCGTCCTTCTTCAGGTCCGCGCGCACGGCCGCCTGATACGGCGTCGTCACCGCGTCGGCGACGACCGCGAGATGCTCGAGCGGCGTCGCACCACGGTTCTCGACCACGCACAGGTACTTCGCTTGCGCCACGATGTGGCTCGAATAGCCGCCGTAGATGCCCATCGAGTTGCCCGGCATCTTCTGGCTCAGGCAGCGGTTGCCGCGACCGGTATGGCACAGCTCGCACTCGCCGCACGGGATCACCGCCGGGACGATGACTTCCTTGCCGATCATCGACGGTTCGCCGCCGATCACGGTGCCGGAGATCTCGTGGCCGAGCGACAGCGGGGGTTTCTGCACCGTCGGCACGCCCATGTAGAAGTACGACAGGTCAGTGTGGCAGACGCCGCAGCCGGCGATCTTGACGACGACGTCACCCGGCGCGAGGTCCGGCATCGGCACTTGGGTCTTCTTCAGGGTGCCCGGCTCGGTCATCTGCCAGGTATCGATGAATTGTGGAATCACGTTCGTCTCCATTTATCTTCGTTCGGTCGTAGGTCGCGGCTCAGCAGTTGCGCCACACCGGCTTGCGTTTCTCGAGGAAGGCGGCTAGCCCTTCTTTCGCGTCCTCGGTCGCCATCAGCTCATTCAAGTAGATGTTCTCGGCCGCGTCGAGCGCGGTGCCGAAAGGCTTGCCCGCGGCGGCGCGAATCGTCTTGCGCGTCGAGGCGAGCGCGGCGCGCGACAGCGCGAGGTACGGGGCGACGAAGGCCGCGACCTCGTCGCGGAACGACTCCTTCGCGAATACGCGATTCACCAACCCGATCGCCCTCGCCTCGTCGGCACCGATGTTCTCGCCCCCGAGCAGCAGCTCCATCGCGCGCGCCGGCGCCACGAGGCGCGGCAGCAGCACCGCGGCGATCGGCGGGAATACCGCGAGCTTGATCTCCGGCTGGCCGAACTTCGCGTTCGCCGACGCGACGATCATGTCGCACGCGATCGCGACTTCCATGCCGCCGCCGAGCGCCGCGCCATTGACCGCGGCAAGCGTCGGAATCGGCAGCTCCTGCATGCGCCGGAAGATGCCGTGGAACACCTCGATCATCCGCTCGACCTTGTCCGGCGTGTGGTCCGCGACCTCGACGCCGGCCGAGAACGCCTTGTCGCCGGCGCCGGTGATGACGAGCAGCTTGACGTCGGTCGCCGCGCGACACAGGTCGAGCGCGGCATTGACCTCTTCCATCGTCGGGATGTCGAGAACGTTGAACGGCGGCCGGTTGATGGTCAGCGTCGCGAGGCCGTCGGCGACGCCGTAGGTGATGAACTGGAATTGCGATTGCGTCATGGTGTCTCCCGTGTTCCCCGTTATTTCCCGGTTCTTCTCTCGGTTGATGGCTGGTATTGGTTGCTTCTCTTGCTTCCGTTCCGGCTCGATCCCCGCGTCGGCCTTCGCTTCGCTCAGCCCGACCTGCGATCCGCCCTGGGGGCCGCTGTAGATCGGTCTGAGCCGCAGGCGATGTCCGACGCGCGGCTCATTCCTGATCCCGGCGTTGCAGCCGGTACGGACACACCGCATCGCAGTCCGCGCAGCAGACTTCGCCGTCGCAGCGGATGTGCCACAGGTCCGCGCCGCAGTTCGTGCACCGGCACTTGGCATCCGCCGACAAGGCAGGCCGGACTTCCTCGGCCGACCAGAAATCGATGACCTGTCCCATGTCCGTTCCTCCTCAGAACAGGTCGTCGAGTTCGTCCGATCCGCCTCCGGGCATCTTTCCGTGCTGCTGCAGATAGGCCTGGATCATCTGGCTTTCGCGCGAGGTGAACATCGCCGCTTCCTCGAACACGAAGTTCGTCGCGTCGGCCCCGCGTTCGAGCTGCTCCGTCAGGCCTTCGCGCAGATTCTCGACACCCTTGATCATCAGCACGTTTTTGTCGTCGTCGAGCAGCTGGAACACGCCCGCCTCGGTCGGCACCGCGGCGATCGACGCCTCGTCGAACTTCAGCGACGTCTCCGGCGGCAGCACCGCGTCGGCGATCTTCGGCGCGAGGTTGCACTTGAAGCAGCGCGCAGCCTCAGCGCGGGCGGTCGCGTCGTCGAACGCGAGCTCGACTTCGTCCCAGCCGCTGCGCTTTTCGGGCGCCAGCAGGATCGGGTGGAACTTGCGGACCTTGTTGAAGCCGTCCTTGCGGCCGATCCACGGGTTCGTTTCCCAGCCGTCGCGCAGCAGCACTTCCGAGATGTCGCCGTCGCCGCCGAGCGCGAGGTCCATCGCCGAAGCCGCGACGCGACCTTGGGCGACCGACTCGATCAGCGTCGAGGGTCCGAGCACGCAGTCGCCGCCGGCGTAGATGCCGGGCCGGCTCGTCAGCATCGAGTCCTCGCGGACGGTGATGCGGCCCTTGCGGTCGGTCGCGACGCCGAAACCTTCGAAGCGCTTCGGATGCTGGCCGACAGCCGAGATTACGAGATCGACGCCTTCGGTGATTTCCTCGCCGGTCTCGATCGGACGACGGCGCCCGGACGCGTCGGCTTCGCCGAGGCTCATCTTCGCGTAGGTGATCTCCAGCCGCGACCCGTTGCTGCCCGGCTCGATCTTCTTCGGCGCGAGCAGGTAGCGGATATTCACGCCCTCGTCGAGGCAGCCGTCGAACTCGTCCTGGCGCGCCGGCATTTCCTCGCGGGTGCGGCGATACACCATGTCGACGTCGGCGCCGTAGCGGCGCGACGAGCGCGCGTTGTCGGTCGCGACGTTGCCGCCGCCGATCACCGCGACCTTCTTGCCGGTCTGGATGCCGTCGGGCGTATTCACCAGCCCCATCGTGACCGCCTGCAGATAGGTCGGGCTGTCGACCACACCGGGCAGGTCGTCGCCGGGGATGCCGAGCTTGTCGCCGCCCTGGCAGCCGATGCCGATGAACACCGCCTCGTAGCCGTCGGCGAAGAGGTCATCGACGTTCTCGATGCGCGTCTCGAACCGGAACTCGACCCCGACCGCCGCGACTTCGGCAATCTCGTCGTCGATGACTTCGGCCGGCACGCGGTACGACGGAATGCCGTAGCGCGCCATGCCGCCGCCCGCGGGCTGGGCGTCGAAAAGGGTGACCGTGTGGCCCTGCTTCGCGAGGTAGTACGCGGCGGTCAGACCGGCCGGGCCGGCGCCGATAATCGCGGCCTTCTTGCCGGTCGCCGGCAGCCTCTTCGAATGCTCGCGCCACAGGCCGGTGTCGTTGTCGGCGGCGATGCGCTTGAGGTTACGGATCGACAGCGGATCGTCGAGCTGGCCGCGGCGGCACGCGGTTTCGCACATCGCGAAGCACGCGCGGCCGAGGATGCCGGGGAACGGCAGCTTTTCGCGGACGACCGCGATCGCCTCGCCGTACTTGCCTTCGGCTGCGAGCTGCACGTAGCGCGGCACGTCGATGCCGGCGGGACAGGCGGACTTGCACGGCACCATCGACTCTTCGCGGTGCGCGGGGTCGAGCGTGCGGTCCATCAGCGCGCCGGTCGGGCACACCGTCACGCAGGCCTGGCAGAACGTGCAGCCGGATTCGATCAGCGTCGGCGCGATCGTGCCGACGTAGGTGCGCTTGCCTTGCGGCGTCTCGACTTCCTTGACTTCGAGACAGCCGACGCCGCGCACGTCGTTACAGGCGACGAGGCAACGGCGGCAGTCGATACAGAGGTTGTAGTCGCGGTCGAAGAACGGCTCGTTCTTGATGACCGGCAACTGCACCGGCTTATAGGGCGGGGTCGTGTTCGGGATGCCGATGAAGTCCGACACCTTGCGCAGCTCGCAGCTCGAGAAGATCGTGCAGCAGCGGGTTTCGACCGGGTTGCCGTACGAGCACTGCGAGCGCGAACAGCCTTCGCGCTGCGGACAGGTGAGGCAGACGTGAGGGTGCGGCCCGAGGACTTTCGCGAGGCTCGCCTGGCGCGATTCCTGGATCGCGGGCGATTGCGTCTTGATCACGAGACCGGCTTCGACCGGCATCGAACAGGCCTTGACGAGGCCGTCGGTGCCCTCGACTTCGACCATGCAGAGATTGCAGCCGCCGTCGCCGGCGCCGCGCTGGCCGGCGGGCGGGAGATCGGGGTGCGCGCACAGCGCGGGGATGTAGAGTCCGGCGGCCGTCGCCGCGTTGAGCACCGACGCGCCGGCGGGCGCTTCGACCTCGACGCCGTCGATCGTCAGCTTCACCGGCGCGCCGAACTCCGGCATTCCGGTCTTGCGGCTCGCCTTCCACCATCTGATTTCGGTTGTCTGTGCGCCTTCCATGACTCCATCTCCTCAAACGCTGCTGTCGGCGGTTCGATCCGCTCTGTGCAGCCGCCGGATTCGGCGACTGCGTCTGTTGGTTGCGGCGGGAGCTTCGTTTCCCGCCGTGGCCGGACTTCGCTTCGTCAGTCCGGTCCGCGGTTCTCCCGCCGACGTTTTCCTGGTTTCCGTTAGTACTTACGCGGCAAGCGCGGCCTGCAGGTAGCCCGGGAAGTAACCGCCCCGGCAAGCTCCGGCCCTGACCGCCGCGATGAAACTCTTCATGTCCGTCACCGGCTGCAGGAACTCGGTCGCACAGCGTCCGACCGCTTCCGTCTTGTGGCAGTCGCTGCCGCCGAGCGAGGGGAGTCGCATGTGTCCCGCCGCGCTCATCGCCAGATCGTTGTCGCTGTCGCGGTTGCCGCCGTTGTGCGTTTCCACGCCCGCGATTCCGCCGAGGTCGAGCAGCCCTTCGAGCAGGCTCGAGACACCGATTTCGCGGAACGGATGGGCCGGCACGCAGATCCCGCCGAGCCGGTTGATATGTTCGACAACCTCGGCGATCGGCAGATAGTTGTTGCGCCCCCAGATGTTCCAGCCGTCGTCCTCGACGCCGTACGCGAGCATGTGGCCGCGGTCGGTCGCGATCTCGACGCCACGCAACACGAGCAACCCCTCATCGCGGCCGACCTGCTCCACCGGCTCGGACGCTTCATACGAGTAGTGCTCGGTGATGCACACCGCGTCGAGGCCGAGCGCCTTCGCCCGCCGGATCAGGTTCACCGGCTCGAGCCAGTTGTCGTACGAGTATTTCGTATGGCAATGGCAGTCGATCCACATGGCGAAGGCTCCCGGTGTTTGCCGTGATCAGGCGACGGTGTATTCGAGGTTGATGCGCTTGGACGGGGTGAACTTCTGACGCGAGAAGAATTTCTCGAGCGCGAAGTCGTCCCAGTTCACCAGCGTGTAGACCTTGCTGACGCCCGCGGCCTTCATGTTCATCATGAACTGGTCGAGCAGCTCGCTCGCGACGCCGTGGTTCTGGTATTCCGGATCAACGCCGATCGTGTCGATCGTCGCGGTGGTCTCGGGAATGCCGTACTCGCCGAAATACACTTCACCCATCACGAAGCCGACCGCCTTGCCGTCGATTTCACAGACGAGCGACGCGTTGATGTTGTGCTTCGGGTTGACGGTCGCGTCGACCTTGCGCTGGTAGTACTCACGACGCTCTTCCTTCGAAGCCGCCGCGTCGATCCTGACGACCGCGTTCAGGTCGTCCTTGTTCAGCACCCGCATTACACGCTTCTTGTCCGCCATTTGCCTTCCTCCTAAGTGTCACCAGGGTCCGCGCCCGAAGGCGCGTCGCTCGTTCAGAAAAGCTCGTCGTCTTTCTTCTGGCCGTTGCCCGGGCGGGTATAGACGGTGCCCAGGATCTTGCCCATTTCGGTATCCGCGTCGAGGCAGGTGTTGCAGCCGTCGCCTTCGCTCTTCCAGACCTCGACATGCACTTCGAAACCCATGCCGCGATACGCTTCGGCGATCTCGGACAGACGCGGCTCGCCGATCGTCGTCAGGCGCTTCCAGCCCTGGCGCACCAGGCGCTCTTCGACATCCTCTTCAGGAGTGGTCGAGCCGGCCAGCTTGATCGGGATCAGCTTCTTCGTGCTCATTGCGGTCTCGCCTGTCGTCGTCTTCATCTCGCGTACCTCACCAGGAGTGCTTGATCGCGCCCGGGGTGCAGGCCGCCGTACAGGGCAGCGACGTGTAGCCGCCGGCCGGCTTGCATTCGGCGCAGTCGTACGCCAGCGCGCGGGTCTTTTCCTTCTTCACCCAGGCGACTTCATCGTCGTAGTCGTCGGTGATGATTTCGAACATCTCCTTCGGACAGGCCGTCAGGCAGCCGCGGTCGGAGCATTCGATGCACTTGTCCGTGTTGATGCTGATGTAGTACTCGCCGGAACCATCCTTGTAGCCGTAGTTCGCGATCATGTCGTTCTCCCGAAAAATGTTTCGCCGCCTACCGGCCGCCCGGAGCCCCAGGAAATCCCTGGGGCAGGTCCGGGTCGGCCGCCGGTGGTTCGGCCTGTTCTACTTACGCGGCCTTGGCCTGCTTCTGCATCAGCGTGTAGCCGAAGAGCGCTGCACCCAGCGCGCCGGCGATCTGGCTGTCGATCTTCGTATCGACCGCCTTGATGCCGAGGATGCGCTCGATACGCTTGACGACGCCCGGGTTCTTCGCGATGCCGCCGGTGATGAAGAAGCCTTCTTCGACACCGATCCGCTCGAGCAGGCTCACCACGCGCTCGGCCATCGCCTGGCAGTACGCGGCGATAACCATGTTCTTCGTGTAGCCGGCCTTGAGCAGGCCCAGCGCTTCCGACTTCGCGAACACGACGCAGATCGACGACACGGCTTCCGGCTCGACTTCGACATCGAACGAGCGCGGGCCGAGTTCGGCGATGGGAATCTGCATCAGGTCGGAGATGACTTCCATGCCGCGCCCGGTACCGGCCGCGCACTTGTCGTTCATCAGGAAGTTAGTGACCTTGCCCTTGTCGTCGCAATGGATGGCCTTGCAGTCCTGGCCGCCCATGTCGAGAATCGTGCGCACGGCGTTGCCGCCCATGTAGTTCGCGCCGCGGGCGTGACACGCGATCTCGGTGATCGCCTTGTGGGCGAAGGGCACGTTCACCCGGCCGTAGCCGGTGCCGACGACATAGTTGATGTCCTCGAGCTTCATGCCGATCTTGTCCATGATGCCCTGCAGCGCGTTCCTCGCGGAGTCCGGCGAGTTGTTGCCGGTGCGCATGCTGTTGTAACCGTAGAGCTCGCCGTCACAGACCAGCACCGCTTGCGACGACACCGAACCGACGTCGATACCGCAGGTGATGATCTTGGAATCACGCCAGTCCTTGTTCTCGTCCCAGACCGTGTTTTCCTGCCAGCGCCAGAATTCCTTCTTCTCGGGGGCGGTAGCCGCAGCAACTTCTGCATTCATTTGATCGCTCCTTTATCCGTGTCTATCGCGTGGGTTCAGTGCAGGCGCTCGGCCGCAATCAGCGCGCATCCGAGAGCACTGACGTACTCGGGCAGTTCGGGCAGCGTGACCTGATCGACATCCATCGCGTTCTTCAGCGACTGGACGAAACCGGGGTTGTGGGCCATGCCGCCGATCAGCACGACGTTGCCCTCGATGCCGACCCGCCGCACCATCGCGCAGACCCGGCTCGCCACCGCATCCAGCACCGCCTTCGCGATGTCTTCCTTCGGCGTCGAGGAGTGGATCAGCGACACCACTTCCGATTCCGCGAACACGGTGCATTGCGCGTTCATCGGGATGCTCTTGTCCGACTTCAGGCTCGCCTCGCCGAATTCCTTCAGCGTGAGCTGCAGCGCGCGGCTCATCGCCTCGGCGAACGAACCGGCCCCGGCGGCGCACTTCTCGTTACCGGCGAAGTCGATCGCCTTGCCATCCGGATCGGTCTTGATGCCGCGGCCTTCCTCGGCACCGACATCGACGATCGTGCGGGCTTGCGGAAACATGAACACCGCACCCTTCGCGCCGGCCGTCATCTCGGTGACGCCTTCGGTCGCGAAGCCGACCTGGTTGCGCCCGGCGCCGGTCGCGAAGACCGACTTCACCTGGTCACGCGTCACACCGGCCGCGGCCAGCGCGTCGGCGAAAGCCTTGTCGGCCGCCTGGTCGGCGTCGAGGTCGCCCGGCATCATCAGATGCGCCTTCTTGACCGCGAAGGTCGGCTTGCCTTCCACGTTGATTTCTTCGAGCAGCACCACTTTGACGCTGCGGGAGCCCATGTCGATTCCAGCGGTAATCATCCTCATCTCCTCCTAGATTCTCGGTTATCCATCAGGCGGCTTGGCGGCGCAGCCCGAGCTGCTCCATGAACGCATCGACGCGAGCCTGGGTACGTACTTCGTCGAATTCGCGCTCGTCGCCCATGTTTCCTTCGAAGGTCATGACCGGCACGCCGGCCTTGGCGATCGCCAGGCGGTTTTCCATGATGCCGAGCGACAAGCCTTCGCAACCGCGGTTCAGGTGCAGCATCACGCCATCGACACCCCACTCCTTGATGATGCGAAGCATCATTTCGGACTTCAGCTGCGGGTTGTAGAAGTGCTGCCACTGCGGCTTCGAGAGGTTCCAGTCGGCGTACAGGCGGATCGCCGTGTCGCGGTCGTTGATCTCGATGCCCTTGTTCCACGGCAGCGTGCGACCACCCCACGAACCATCCGGCTTGTCTTCCCAGATGCCTTCGAGCGCGAAGGTGTAGAGCGAGCCGATCGACACCGCACCGTAGGTCTCGAGGTAGCGGAAGATCTTCAGGAAGGACCAGGGCGGCTGCGTGTCCGACATCATGCGCACGGCCTCGTTGGGCACCGCAGCGATACCGCGGGCGACACGATCCTTCACTTCCTCGTACAGCTCGTCCATGAAGTCCGCGCACCACTGCGACGACTTCGACAGCGTGCAGAGCACGTACAGCGAGTACATCGTCTTCTCGTCGAGCGGAGCCGGCTTCGCCTTGTTCAGCGCGCAGATGTCGGCCCAGCGGGACGTCGAACGCATTTCGTTCTTGACGGCCCTGATGAAGAGCTCGTCGTCGAACTTGCGGCCGGTCGACTTCTCGAGGAACTCGACGCCGTCGTGCAGCTGACCCGCGACATAGTCGAGGCGGGCATCGGTCATGTCCTTGTACGGACCGACGCCGACATCGACGTAGAACTGCGGAATCTGCTCTTCCTTCGCGACGTGCTGGTACCACTTCGAGTGCGAGCAGCAGATCTGCGTCTGGAACACGAAGTCGGCCTTCGGGAACTCGCCGCCGAACGCGTACTTGTTCAGGTGCATGCCACCCCAGTAGATCCGCATGTAGGAGCACAGGTCACGGGCGAAACCGTAGGCTTCCGCGGCGTCCATGCATTCCTTGGCGAACTTGCGGTCGTGCGACACCGCCGCCGCGTACGGCTCGCCGGTCAGCGAATAAACGTCGTTGCCGAGGCCAGCGGGCAGCGCGTCGAGCGCCCACGCGGAACCGGACCAGCGCAGACCGCCCTTCTCCTTCGCCCGCGCGTAGTTCATGTAGTACTGCTCGCGCAGTTCCTTTGCCTTGCCCCAGAGCTTCAGCGGCTCGGTCGGGTACTTGTTTGCCATTGCGTTCATCGTTCTCTCTCCGCAGTCAGTTCAGAACAGCTCTTCTTCGCCCAGCGTCTCGAGGAATGCCTCGATGCGGATGCGGAAGGGGCCGATCGGGTTCGTGATGTCGAATTCCAGGAACAGCGTCGGGATACCGTTTTCTTCCAGATGACGCTTCAGATCCGGGTAATCGCCCTCGTGCGGATCGCAGAATTTCTGCTGCAGGAAGATCGCGCCCTGGACGTTGAAGTCCTTCGCCATGCCGAGAACGTGGTCGTAGCGGGTATGGGTCGGGTAATCCTTCGTCGGACAGGCGGGACGGTCGCAGTAGCGGTCGGCGATCGCCTTGATCACGTCGCTCTCGGGCTTCGAGGCGTTCCAGAAGTAGCGGCTGCCCGAGCACTGGTCATCGGCCACGATCGTCGCGCCAACCGACTCGACCATCGACATGAACGCGATGTCGTCGTTTTCCGAACCGATCGTCATGAAGCGCACGCCCTGCTGACGGGTCACCTGACGCGACGGCAGCGCCGCGAGAACCTTCTTCAGCTGTTCGTTGTGCTCGCGCTTGTCGGTGAATTGCGCGGTCAGCGACGCGTACAGCGCCTCGACACCGGTGACCTTCGGGTTGTCTTCCTTGCGGTACTCGTACAGTTCGCGCAGCAGACGGCGGTTCTCATCGACCACGGCGAGCGACTCGCGCAGCATGTCGTCGGTGATCGCCTTGCCGGTAAGCGCCTCGAGGAAAGTACGGAACGACTTCAGCTCTTCGTAGTGCGCCTTGCGGGCGTGCTGCGACTGCACCTCGTTGGGCATCGGCACGTAGTAGTCCCACTTCACCGTCGGCACATGCAGACGCCACGAACCGAAGGTCTGGCGGTACTGGATGCACGACTGGGTGAGCGTCACGCCTTCGGCGTAGTCGAAGCGGCCGAGCAAGCCCTGCGCGAGGGAATCGCGGCAGAACGGGCAGAACATGCCGAAAATGTGCGGCTCGGTCACGTTCTGCGGCTCGTGGGCGCCGAGCACCCGAACCGGCAGCATGCCGGCGGCGATCAACAACTCTTCCGCCGTGTAGGTACACATCGTCGCCACCACTTGACCGCCGGTCCGCGCCTTCCAGTCCCGTGCGTAATCGTGGCGCTTCTCGTACCAGGTCTTGAACTGGTCGAACAAACCATCGCTCATCGAACTATCTCCTCTGATGTGTCCGCTGTTTGCGGTTGCCTGCATTATCTTGCCGTCGCTGCAGTATGTTTCCGTTCCTGCATGATTACGCATCTTACGCATCGGAATGCATCGGCAGTTGACCTACGTCAAACGCAGCGTATTTAGAGATGCACTCCCGTGCATTTTCTAAACGGTTAACAGCAGAGGGATTGGGTGAAAACCGGTAGCACATGCATTTTGATGCATCGCAACATGAACGAAGAGACAACGGAGGAAAGACCAGGCGCCGCGAGCGCGAAGGCGAAACGCCCATCATCAAAGGGAATTGCCGAAAACCGATGCGTCCGAATCAAGGCGTGCGGGAAATGGAAAGCCCGGGGACGATGCCGGGGCTTGGTCGGCCGGTCGCCTGGATGGCGGGGGAAAGGGAGTACCGGGGAACGGCCTCGGAGTCGAGGCCGGAATGATTAACCGGGCAACCGAATACCGGTCGCGCGGTACCGGAGAACGGCTGCAGTCAGCCGCGGAGCACTTCGAGCATTTCGGCGAAGCTCTCGTCGACCGTCTTTCCTGACGTATCGACGATCGCGTCCGCGCGGTCGTACATCGCGATCCGCCCGGCGAGGATGCGCTTCAGGTCGTCCATCGCCTCGCGGCTGTCCTTGATTGGCCGATAGTCTCCCTGCGCGACGACACGGGACATGTGCTCTTCGGGCGAAGCCTTGAGCCAGATCGTGAAGCACGACGACAACAGCAGGTCGAAGGTCGCCGATTCGGAGACGATGCTGCCGCCCGGAACGATCACGAAGCGCGGGTTGTTTTCGACGATCGCCTCGAGGCTGCGCCGCTCGTAGCGGCGATATGCCGCCTGTCCGTACAGCGAGAAAATCTCGGACAGTTCGGCACCCGCGTCCTGCTCGATCCTCTTCGCCAGCTCGATGAACGGAACGCCCAGATGCTCGGAAAGCATCGTGCCGAGGGTCGTCTTGCCGGCCCCGCGCAGGCCGATCAGCGCGATCCGCTGGCGGCGCGACGCCTCGCCCGCCGACGCGACTTCGGCTTCGAGCAGTTGCCGGGCGCGCGTCAACGCCGTCGGCGGCAATCGGTTCAGGTATTGGATGAGTTGCGCGAGTTCGGCCGGTTGCTCGGCCTCCTCGCGAACCAGATCGACGATCGGCAGTCCGAGTCCGTGGGCGATCTGGCGCAGCAATATGATGGAGATGTTTCCGTGTCCCGTTTCGAGTTGTGCGAGATAACGTTCGGACACGCCGGATTGCCGGGCGAGAATCTTGCGGGTCATGCCGCGACGCGCCCGGAGTTCGCGAATGCGTTCGCCGAGCATCATCAAGTAGCCGTTTTCTTCGACGGAGAGATCGGGTCGTTGTAGTCTGCCGTCGGTGTTTGCCGTGCTCATCGGTGCGTTCTCCGGGAACGTCGTTAAGTCATGCACTATAGTGCACAATCGCATGCGGAAATGCAATAACTCCGTTAGGGGCGAACGATTCGGTACGTGACTTGCTCATATGCCGGTATTGCGGCACACCTGGAGCGAAGGCAACATTCCGCCCCGTGCATATCGCTTGGATGCGACGTAGATCGCGGCGCTTATGTGCCTTTAATAATATGAGAGGAGGGACATACAAGAAATGAAGCGGCATTCCGAAAACGAAACCCAGCTCGCGAACCTGCGTTATCACACCCAGGGGCCCGACCAGTTGTACATTCCGATCCCGTTCCTGTTCGTCACCGAACGCATGCGGGACGAGATCCTTGTCGAGCGCGAAGTCGTCATCGCGCTTGCGCCGCAATCGACGAAGACCCGTCAGCTCGAATTGCTGGCGAAGTACGACCCGCGCGTGAGCGCAGACGCGTTCCAGTCGGTCCTGCACCTGTTCGAAGTCGAGCCGAAAGCCTGACTTCCGCTCGGGACTCCCGCAGTCCCGCCCCCCCGCTCCCATGCACGCCGTCCGACGCCATCGTCCTGGTGCACGGGCTCTGGATGCATGGGATCGTCTTTTTCCGGCAACGCCAGGCACTCGCTCGCCGCGGCTTCGCGGTGCGCACCTTTTCCTACCCGTCGGTGCGCCAGGGACTCGCGGCGAACACGGCCGCGCTCGACCGCTTCGTCACATCACTCGACGCTCCCCGCATCCACCTCGTCGGCCACAGCCTCGGCGGGCTACTGGTGCTGAACGCGCTCTCGCAGCACCGTGACCCGCGACTCGGTCGAGCGGTGCTGATGGGTGCGCCTTGCTGCGGATCGCACTGCGCAAGGACGCTCGCGCGGAGCTTGGGACTGTCCGCGATCGTCGGACGTTCGATGCTCGACTGGGCCTCGCAGGACATCCCGCATATTCCCGAGGACTTCGAGGTCGGCGTAATCTCAGGCGACCGCAGCGTGGGCACCGGGCGCTTCCTTCCGGGCTTGCCCCGCCCGAACGACGGGATCGTCGCGGTCGAAGAGACGCGCTTGGCGCAGGCGACCGACAGCGTCACCTTGCACGTCGCCCATTCCGAAATGCTGTTCTCGACCGCCTGCATCGACCAGATCGTCGCCTTCCTCGGCAGCGGCCACTTTCTTCACGGAACTGCCGCGCGCGCGGCCGATGCGGCAGCGGACGCAGCACGGCGCCGCTAGCATCCGCCCTCCTCCATTGTTCGACTCCGGCGCGTTTTCCGTCACGAAGCCACCGGCGGCGGTGGCGGATTCCGTGATACCCGGTGTGCTCACGCACAGTCGAAGTCGGCCAGCGCAGCGGGCTCCGGTATTACTTCGACTCCGTGCTCGACGGTCTGTGGCACGTTCAAAGAAAGCTGACCGGGTTCGCCGAAAGAAGATGACCCTTGCCGAGGCGGCTGCCACGGCGCCGGATCGATGTGCCGGTTCAGGTAGTCGCTTGCCGCGAGGCTGAAGAGCAGCACGAGCATGAACAGCGCCACGCAGGCGACGAGCCGTACCAGGCCGCCGGCGTCCCGCAGGTGCATGAAGAAGACCGCGACGAGCAGCACTTTCGCGGCCGCGATCACGAGATTCACGACGCTGTTCCACGCACCGAGCGGCAGCCACGCGCTGCCCGTCGTCGCCGCGAGGAGGAGCATCAGCCCGATCCACACCCGCAGCGCCCGTCGATAGGGGCGGTGCTTTCGCGCGCTCATCCGCTGCGCCCCAGGAGGTACAGGAGCGGAAACAGAAAGATCCACAACGCATCGACGAAATGCCAGTAAAGGCCGACGAGCCCGAGTTGCCCGGGTCCCCAGCGCGGCTTCGCCCCTGCTCCCGCGACGGCGAATGCCGCAACGACGGTGATGCCGATCACGAGGTGCAGCGCGTGCACGCCGGTCATCGCGAAATAGAGCAGGAAGAACAACCGGCCGCCGGTGACGAGAACGGAAGCGTCGCCGGGGAAGAGCCCCGCCTGCCACTCGTGATGGTATTCGACGCCTTTCACGACGAGAAACACGACGCCGAGGGCGGCCGTGGCACCCAGCAGGCGCACCGCGATGCGTCGCGCGCCGAGCTGCGCGGCCTCGACCGCGGCCGCCATCAACGCGCTGCTCGTCAACAGGAGCGCCGTGTTCGCGGCCCCCAGAACCACGTCGGTCTCGCGGCTCGCCGCCGCGAAGGCGTCGGGAAACTGCAGGCGACCGTACCAGTAGCCGAAGAAGAGCGGGCCGAAGAACATCAGCTCGGTCGCGAGAAAGACCCACATCCCGAGCGTCCCGGCCTGCGCACGCTGCTCCGGCGCCGCGAGCGTGTCGAGCGGGCGGGCCGCGCTCACGGCCTCGCCTCATCGCCGGTCAGCCAATAGTCGTAGGGTTCACGCACCGCGAGCGGCTCGGAGTCGAAGTTGTCTTTGGGCGGCGGCGACGCAGTCTGCCATTCCAGCCCGCTCGCCTGCCACGGGTTGCGTTCCGCGCGCGCGCCGTAGAACAGGGACCACGCGAGGTAGACAAGCGGCAGCAGATAGCCGACCGCGAGGATCGACGCGCCCGCCGACGACAGTGCGTTCAGCAGCTCGAACTCCTCCGGGTACGCGTGGTAGCGCCTCGGCATGCCCTGCGCGCCGACCAGGTATTGCGGAAAGAACGTCAGGTTGAAACCGAAGAAGATCAACACCGCCGCCGCCCGCCCCCACATCTCCGGGTACATCCGCCCGCTGATCTTCGGCCACCAGAAATGGACGCCGCCGAGGTAGGCCATCACCGAGCCGCCGACCATGATGTAGTGGAAATGCGCGACGACGAAGTAGGTGTCGGTGAGGTGCACGTCGAGCGCGAGCGACGCGAGGTAGAGTCCGGTCACTCCGCCGATCGTGAAGAGCCCGACGAAGCCGAGCGCGTAGAGCATCGGCGCCGACAGCGTGATCGAGCCCTTGTAGAGGGTCGCGGTCCAGTTGAACACCTTGATCGCAGACGGGATCGCGACCAGAAAGCTCAGCAGCGAAAAGGCGAGGCTCGCATAAACGGCCTGCCCGCTGACGAACATGTGATGGCCCCAGACGAGGAAGCCGATCACCGCGATGCCGAGGATCGCGTAGGCCATGAAGCGGTAGCCGAAGATCCGCCTGCGCGCGAAGCAGGGGATGATCTCGCTCGCGACCCCCATCGCCGGCAGGACCATGATGTAGACCGCCGGGTGCGAGTAGAACCAGAACAGGTGCTGGAACAGCAGCGGGTCGCCGCCGAGCGCGGGATCGAAGATCCCGACCTGGAAGATCCGCTCGATCGCGAGCAGCACGAGCGTCATCGCGAGCACCGGCGTCGCCAGCACGAGGATCAGGCTCGTCGCATAGTTCGCCCAGACGAAGAGCGGCAGACGGAACCACGTCAACCCCGGCGCGCGCATCGTGTGCACGGTGACGATGAAATTGAGGCCGGTGAGAATCGACGAGAACCCGACGACGAACACGCCGGCGAGCGTCAGGACGACATGCGAGTTCGAGAACAGCGTCGAATAAGGCGTGTAGAACGTCCAGCCGGTGTCGACGCCGCCGAGCACGAGGGCCGTGATGATCATCAGCCCGCCGCCAACGTAGAGGTACCAGCTCGCGAGGTTCAGGCGCGGAAACGCGAGGTCGCGCGCGCCGATCATCATCGGCATCAGGAAATTCCCGAGCGCCGACGGGATCGACGGAATCAGGAACAGCCAGACCATGATGACGCCATGCGCGGTGAACAGCCGGTTGTAGGTGTCGGCGCTGACGAGTTCGTCCGGTGCGGTCGCCAGTTCGAGCCGGATGATCGTCGCCGCCGCCCCGCCGATGAAGAAGAACGCCGTGATCGCGGCAAAGTAGAGCAGCGCGATGCGCTTGTGGTCCGACGTCGTGAGCCACGAGCCGAGGCTGTAGCCTTCTTCGAGGTAGCTGGCGGCCATCGTCGGACGCCTATCTGCCGGTGGAACGGATGTATTCGACGATGGCCATCAAATCCTCCTCCGACATCTGTCCTGCGAACGAAGGCATGATCGCGTCGAAACCGGCGACGACGTCCTTGCGCGGCAGCAAGATCGAGTCCCGGATATAGGCTTCGTCGGCAATGAGGCTGCGCCCGTCGGAGAACTGCACCGGACGCCCGAGGAGCCCTTCGAGCGCCGGCGCGTGCACGGTCGAGCCGGCCGCGTGGCAGCCGCTGCAACCGTAGCGGCGGAACAGCTCGAATCCCCGCGCGGCGAGGCCGGCGACCGGACTTCCTTCCTCGAGCCACCTGGCGAACTGCGCCGGCTCCATCGCGACCACGCGCCCGCCCATCATCGCGTGGTCCGAGCCGCAGTATTCGGCGCAGAAGAGGCGGTATTCGCCGGCGCGCGTCGCGGTGAACCACAGGGTCGTGTAGCGGCCCGGGACGAGGTCCTGCTTGATGCGGAAAGCCGGCACGAAGAAGCTGTGGATCGCGTCCTGGGACGTCATGATCAGCCGCACCGGACGGCCGACCGGCACATGCAGCTCGTCGATTTCGCGCTTGCCGTTCGAATGCTCGAGCTTCCACATCCACTGCTTTGCGACGACGAAGACCGGCATCGCGTCGGGCGGCGGACGGTAGATCCGCACGTACTCCGCGGCCGCCCACGCGAACAGCGCGAGGAAGATGACGAGCGGCGTGACGACCCACGCATATGGAAAGCCGGCGCTGCGCGCGAGCCTGGCGGTCGCGTCTCCTTGGCCCGTGAGGAAAATCGCATTCACGCCGTCGAGCACCGGCCGGTACGCCGCGGCGATAGGCCGAGGCCGGAAGGCCGGCGTGAGCGAGGCCTTCGAGCACGCCATCGAGCAGCGTGCTGCACAGGTTCGGGCAATCGAAATAACCGAACACGACGGCGACGGGGACGTGCCCGAAGTAGGCGCCGAAGGCCACCGCCTCGCCCGACTCGTCGCGCAGCGCGAGCTGCATCGGAAGCGAACCGCCGATCCGCTGCTCGAACTCGAAGTCGGCCGGCACCATGCCGGCGGCCGCGCCGCCGCAGAGAAGGATCGCGACGAGGAAAACCGCGCGCATCATCGCGGGCCTTCCCGCTCCGTGCGCTCGCTCGCGGCCGCTTCCCCGCCGGCGAGGAGGTCGATCGCGACCTCGATCGGAATCCGCGCGAAACCGGCCTCGCGGTCGGCCCAGCCGTAGCCGTGCAGCAGCCGATCCTTCTCCGCGACGAAGGTCGCGCGCTCTTCCAGGGGCGCTGGAAGCAGTTGCGGAGCGTCCGACCGGAAGCTCTGCGGTGTCGAAGCGCTCGTGGCGACGGGTACCTGCCACCACTGCAGCAGACCCCGGACCGCTCCCGTGACGAGCGCAAGCACGACGAGCAGCGCCGCGGCGACCGCGACGATGCGCCGCGCATCGACGTCGCTCGCCTCGACCGCGCCCCGCGCGTCGCCCGGCTGCGGCTCACGCATGCTTCAGATCTCCGCTCGCGGGCGGCAAAACGCGTACGCGCATCAGCCCGGAGCAAACCGACGCCAGCCCGATGGTCGCGAACGGCAACAACCAGAGGACATGCGCCGTCGTGAAGCGATCGGCGACCGAAGGCAGGATCAGCCAGCAGACCTCGAGCAGGTATCCCGCGAGCAAGCCGACGGCGACCGCCGCGAGACCGCGCGACGAGTCCTTGACCCGGCGGAACAGCAGGAGCAGCAGCGGCAGCGCGCGAACTGCAGCAGCACGACGAGTGCGCCGAGAGCGGGCCAGCCGCCGCCGCGGCGCACGATGTACCAGACGATTTCGTGCGGCAGGTTCTCGGACCAGATGATCAGGAACTGCGAGAACGCGAGATAGCCCCACGTCAGCACGTAGGCCAGCAGCAGGTTGCCGAGATCCCTTTTCGTGCCCGCATCGACGCCGCCGAGGCGGGCGGCCGCCGCCGAGCCGAGCGCCAACCCCGCGAGCATCTGCCCGACGCCGACGACCAGTCCGAAGATGCTCGAATACCAGAGGGGCATCAGCGACATGATCCAGTCGACCGCCGCAATGCTGACCGTGAAGCCGTAGAGGATCAGCGCCACCGCGGCGAATCCGCGCGAACGCACGAACCGGGGGCTGCGACTCGCCCAGGCGAGGCCGTTCCAGACGAGCAGGACGACGACCGCGCGCAGCACGAACGGCACCGGCTGCAGCCACGCGAACTTGAACGCGAGCGCCGACCGCTCGCCGGTCCATTCCCAATCGCTACCCGCCCATGGATACAGCGCGGCAACGCCCGCGAGGACCGGCCCGACCAGCACGACGAGCGCCGGCAGCGTCCGTCCGAGCTGAAGCAGCGGCGCCCGGATCGGCTCGCCCCACGCGCCGCCAGTAAGGGTATGGATCCACACGTTCGCGAGCGCGCCGAGCACGACGCCGGTGCAGAAGCACCAGGCGACGAGCCACGCCGCGACAAAGGCGACACGGTCGAGCCACCAGCCCGGCACGCAGGCGAGCAGCAACACCGCGCCGACGATCGCGAGGCGCGGGCGCGGAAAGGCGGGCGCGCGGGTCACGGCCGGCCCTCCGCCGTTGCCTGTTCGAGGTGCTCGCGAGCTCCGGGCGGAAGCGCCGCGACCGGCGCATGCTGGCTCAGTTGCAGCGCACGGATGTAGGCGACGATCGCCCAGCGGTCGGACGGCGCGACCCGGTCCGCGTACGACGCCATCACGCCGTAACCCTCGGACATGACGTCGTAAAAGTGTCGGTCGGGCGCGCGGCGCAGCCGCTCGTCGTGGTAGGACGGCGGATGCGGAAAGCCGCGCCGCGCGACCAGCCCGTCGCCGTCGCCCAGCGGGCTGTGACAGGGGGCGCAGTAGATCTCGAAGCGTTCGCGTCCGCGCTGAAGCGTCTGCCGCGTCACCGGGTACCGGATCGTCGTCGCCGCCTCCGCCGCGGCATCCTGTGCAACCTGTTCGCTGCCATGTCAGCCGCTGCTCGGCCCGGCGAACGGCCCTTCGGAAAACGGTTCCGTCCCCTCGGGCGGCGTCCGCGCCGACGCACCATCGGCGAAGAGCGTGCTCGCCGCGAAGGGTTTGTACCGCGGCTGGTCGTACATGTTCTGCATGACTTTCTCGCAGCCCGCACCGAGCAGACACAGCGCAGCGGAAAGAAGTCCGATCGCCCTCATGCCGGCACCTCCCACATCTTCATCGCACCGCAGCGCGCGAGGAGCGCACGCGCGGACTCCAAATCGAGGCCGCCGCGCCGCGAGCGCAGGCACGCGAAGAAGCGGTTGCGGGTCGCGAGGTCGAACTCGTGAATCTCGAACAGCGGGTGATGCAGCCGCGGCAGCCCGTTGGCGACCAGCATGCCGATCACCGCGGCGACGGCAGCGCCGAGGATCGTCAGCGCGACGGTTGCCGGCAGGAACGCCGGCCAACTGTCGAGCGGGCGGCCGCCGATGTTGACCGGATACGAAACGACCGCGGAATACCACTGCATGAAGTAGCCGCCCGCGCCTCCGGCGAGCCCGCCGACGAAGATGATCAGCGGCATCCGGTTGCCGACGAAGCCGACTGCCTCGCCGAGCCCTTCGACCGGGAACGGCGAATACGCCTCGACCGTGTAGCCGTCCGCGCGAGCGGAACGGGCGGCCGCGAGCAATTCCTCGACGGTCCGAAATTCCGCGAGCACGCCGTACAGTCCGGGGCTCACCGCCCGCCCTCCGTCGCGCTTTCGTCCACGAGCAGCCGCATCTCGGCGATCGAGATCGCCGGCAGCAGGCGCAGGAACACGAGGAAGAGCCACACGAAGAACGCGATGGATCCGAACAGGAACACCCAGTCCCAGAACGTCGGATAGAACATCCCCCACGCGGAGGGCATGAAGTCGCGGTGCAGGCTCGACACGACGATGAGGAAACGTTCCATCCACATGCCGACATTGACGAGGAGGCTGATGACGAAGAGCGCGGGCACGCTCCGGCGCACGCGCCGCCACCACAGCAGCTGCGGCAGCGCGACGTTGCACGCGAGCATCGACCAATAGACGGGCGCATACGCCCCGCTCCACCGCTCGATCGTGATCGACACATCGAATTCGTCCGCGCTGTAGAACCCGGTGAAGATTTCGGCCGCATAGCTGTAGAGCACGATCCAGCTCGTCACGAGGACTACCTTCGCCGCATCGTCGAGATGCCGCGCGGTGATGAAGTCCTGCAGGCCGAACACGCGACGCAGCGGAATCGCGAGCGTCAGAACCATCGCGAAGCCCGAGAAGAGCGCGCCCGCGACGAAGTACGGAGGGAAGATCGTCGAGTGATAGCCGGGCGTGTTGCCGACGGCGAAGTCGAGCGAGACGACCGAATGCACGAGCACGACGAGCGGCGTCGCGAGCCCCGCGAGCAACAGGTAGGCATGCTCGTAGCGGGCCCAGTGGCGCGCTTCGCCGCGCCAGCCCAGGGCGACGAGGCCGTACGCGTAGCGCTTGAAGCGCGTCGTCGCGCGGTCACGGAGCGTCGCGAGGTCCGGAAGGAGCCCGACGTACCAGAACAGCAGCGACACCGTCAGGTAAGTCGCGATCGCGAAGAAGTCCCAGACTAGCGGGCTGCGCCACTGCGGCCACAGCTCCATCACATTCGGGTAGGGCATGAGCCAGTAGAAGAACCACGGTCGCCCGAGATGGAGGATCGGGAACAGCCCCGCGATGCCCGCCGCGAACAGCGTCATGCTTTCGGCGAAGCGGTTGATCGACGTGCGCCAGCGCTGGCGCAGCAGGTAGAGCACGGCCGAAATGAAGGTGCCCGCGTGGCCGATGCCGATCCACCAGACGAAGTTCCCGATCGCAAAGCCCCACGCGACGGGAATATTGACGCCCCAGATGCCGACCCCGACGGCGAAGAGATAGGCGCTCGCGGAGAAGAACACGAGCGTCCCGCCGAGCGTGGTCAGAAACAGGAGCCACCACCGCCACCCGGCACGCCGGGTCAGCACGAGGTCGGCGATCTTGTCGCTGATGCTCGCGTATCGCCATCCGGCGGCAAGCACGCCGATGTCGCGCGAGACGGGAGGACGCGTGCCGACGACCATCCTAGCCGCCGTCGCTGTCGAGAGCCGGATCCGGGTTGTCGACCCGGGCGAGATAGGTCGTTCGCGGTCGCGTATTGAGCTCGCCGAGCAGCGCATAGTCGAGCGGCGAAGCCTTCGCGCGGCTCACCCGGCTTTCCCGGTCGACGAGATCGCCGAACACGATCGCGCGTGTCGGGCAGACCGCCTCGCAGGCGGTGACGACCTCACCATCGGCGATGCGCCGGCCCTCCTTCTCCGCGGCGATCCCCGCGCGCCTGATGCGCTGCAGGCAGTAGTTGCACTTCTCCATGACGCCGCGCCGGCGCACCGTGACTTCGGGGTTGCGGCCAGCCTTGAGCGACTCTTCGTCGGTATTCGCGTACTGCAGAAAATTGAAGCGGCGCACCTTGTACGGGCAGTTATTCGAGCAATAGCGCGTGCCGATGCAGCGGTTGTACACCTGCACGTTCAGCCCTTCGGAGTCGTGCACCGTCGCGCCGACCGGGCACACCACTTCGCACGGCGCGTTCTCGCAGTGCATGCATGGCACCGGCAGGAAGGCCGTCCGCCCTGCCTCGGTGCGGTAGCGGTCCACGCGGATCCAGTGCATCTCGCGCCCCTTCGCGACCTCCTCGCGGCCGACGGTCGGGATGTTGTTCTCGGCCTGGCATGCGACCGTGCAAGCGCCGCAACCGATGCAGGCGTCGAGATCGATCGACATTGCCCACGCGTAGTCCGGATACGCGTACGACGGATAGAGGGAATCGCGCGCCGGCGGCTCGGTTTCGGGCAACGCCGACATGCCGCGCGCATCGGGCGTCACCCTCCGCGTGAGCGGGCGCCCAGCCATCGAGTCAACGAGCTGCGTGCAGGCGAACGCGTGCGTCGCCCCGGTCGCGTGGAGCGTCGTCGTAACGACGCTGCGGGCCGGCGGCTTCAACAGAAAAGCGTTGAAGCCGACGCCGTCGCCGACCCGCCCGGCCGCCCACCGCCCGTAACCCAGCGGGAGCCCGACCGTCTGTTCGGCCTGGCCCGGCTGCAGCCATACGGGCGCTCGCAGGGTCCGCCCCGCGACCGAGAGCTCGACGACGTCTCCGTTCTCGATCCCGAGCGCACGAGCGGTCCCCGGCGCGAGCAGCGCGGCGTTGTCCCACGTCAGCTTCGTCAGCGGACGCGGCCACTCCTGCAGCCACGCGTTATTCGCGAAGGCGCCATCGCCGACCGCCGGGTCCGGCGCGAAGATCGCCGTCAGCGGACCGTCACGCTCGTCGCCCAGACCGGGCGGCTTCGGCCGCGACGGTGCCGGGAGTCGCAGCGCCGGCGCCTCCGAGCCGACGAGCCGTCCCGCCCGCAGCCACTGTTGCCACGCGTCCGCTGCCGGCTCGCGCGCAGTTCCGGCACCTTCGAGCGCGCTGCGCACCGCGTCGTAGTCCGACATCCGTCCTGGCGCGCCGAGCATCGCGAGGATTGCACGCGCCGAGCATCGCGAGGATTTCACGCGCCGAGCGCGCCCCGTACAGCGGCCGAATGACCGGCTGGATGACGCTCGCAGTGCCATCGAACGCGCGCGCGTCGCCCCAGTGCTCGAACTCGTGCGCGAGCGGAAGATGCCAGCCGCAGCGACGCGCGGTCTCGTCGCGGTAGAGCCCGGCATGGATCGCACGGGGAACCTTCGACAACGCGGCGCCGAAGTCGAGGTCGGCCGGCGCGTCATAGACCGGGTTCGTCCCGAGAATCAGCAGAGCGTCGACGCGTCCCGCGTGCATGTCGTCGCAGAGTTCGGCGAGCGAGTCGGCGTGCCGGCCGGGCTCGAACTCGACGGGCGCGATGTACTCGACCGTCCGACCCGCGTTGCCGAGCAATTCGTTGAGGGCATGGACAAGCGCCCGGGTCTCGGCCGAAAGCGACGGCCCGGTGACGAGCAGGCTCTCGCCGCGATGCGCAACGAGCGCCTGCGCAAGCGCGGCTTCCCAGCCGGATGTCCCGGCGTCTGGCGCGATGTCGGCGCCTTCCCCGAGACCGAGCCGCGCGGCGAGCCGCCACACGAGCCGTTCGAGCCGCGCGGGAGACAGCGCGAGCCGTTCGTCGGCGTTCGCACCGGTCAGGGACAGGAGCGTTTCGACGACGTAGAGCCGGGCGCGACGCGTCGGATCGCGGCGTGCGGCGGCGAAATCGCCCGCGTAAGCGACCGCAGCCGGCCCATCCCCGAGAACGTCGGCGGCAAAGCTCACGACGACACGCGCCCGATCGAGGTGCAGCAGCGCCTCCACCGGTCGACCGAACGCAAGATGCGCAGCATCGAATGCACCGTCGTCATGCAGCGGATCGTGTCGATGCCAGCGCGCCCCCGGATAGCGCTGCGCAATCCGTTGCCATTCGGCCATCCACGTGACCGAGGTCGTCGTGCCGGTCAGCACGCGCAGACGCTCCCCGCCGTCGGCGGACGCCGCACTCGCCGAATCGAGGAGGAAGGCTTCGACGTCCCGCCAGGACACCACCTCGTCGCCGCACCACGGCGCCTGCGAGCGGTCGGGATCCCAGAACTGGAGGACGGACGCCTGCGCGAAGACATCCGTCGCGCCCCGGCTCGCGGGGTGGCCCGGGTTGCCTTCGACTTTCGTCGGACGGCCCATGTTGCTCTCGACGAGGACTCCGTAACCGTAACCCCGGCGCACGAGGGTCGTCGCGTAGAAGCTCGGCTGTCCCGGCAACACGTGCTCCGGCATCGCGACGTAGGGCAGGATGCTTTCGGCGGGCGGCCCGGAACACCCGCTGCCGGCGAGCGCCAACGACGCGCCCATCAGGTGCAGGAAGCGGCGGCGATCCGGGTCGGCGGGCGTCGCGAAATACAAACGCGGCGCGCTGCGGATCGGAATGAAGGGCCGCTTACCGCGCATCATCGATGGCAGGTCGAGCAGTCGGTGAGCCGGCGCGTCGATCGGAGGTTCAGTGCTTGCGCCAGCGCACGCTGCTCGCCGTCATCGAGGCGGCTGTGCTCGGCACTCGAAAAAACCTCGCTCGCCAGATGCAAGTGCTTCTCGGGCGCGCGATGGCAAGCGAGGCACCATTGCATGTCGAGCGACGCCTTGCGCCAGGTCAGCGGCATGCGGTCGACCGGCCCGTGGCACTCGCCGCATGACACTTGCTTGCGCACGTGGATGCTGTAATCGAAATAGACGAAGTCGGGCAGATCGTGAATCCGCTGCCACGCGATCGGACGGCCAGCCGCGAGGCTCTCGCGCAGCGGTGCGAGCAGCGGTGCGTCGCTGAAGAACTGCGAATGGCACGTCATGCAGATGCGCGTCGAGGGCATGCCGGCCGTCGCGGACGTTTCGACCGTCGTATGACAATAACGACAGTCGATGCCGTCGTCGCCCGCGTGATGTTTGTGGCTGAAAGGAATCGGCTGCCGCACCGCGGCTGCGACGGCATTGGGCATGGAAGCCTCCCAGCGGAAGAGCGCCGCGACGACGAATGTCAGGACGAGAAGAGCGGTCAGAACAAGCTTCAGCAGCAGGACCGCTTGCCGCGAAAAGACCTGCGCCATGCGGACCTCTTGCCGCCAGGGCAGAACAAAGACGCAAAGAGCAAACCCAATGCCTACCGTCAGCCGCGGCCGCGCGGCCGGGAAGTGGCCGCGTTCGGTATTCCTTTCAAGGTCGCTGCCGGTTACAGAGCGCCTCAATGTGCCCGCAAGCGAGTCGGCCGGCGCTTCCCCGCCGACGCAGTTCGTACTCGACCGGGGCCGCGGCCCGGCCCGGCCCGGCCCGGCCCTGCAAGGAGACGCTCCTCCGAGTCTCCGGCGAGCGAGCCTTCGCTCCGCGATTCGCCGCAGCGCCTCCTGTCGCACCAACACTTCGACCGCGCAGAAAACAAAAACCCCGGCATTTGCCGGGGTTCGATAGTGCTTTCGGGCCGTCGGGTACCGGAGAGAAACCCGGCATCACTCCCACTCGATCGTCGCAGGCGGCTTGCCCGAGATGTCGTAGACGACGCGGTTGATGCCGCGCACTTCGTTGATGATCCGGTTCGACACCTTGCCGAGCAGGCTGTGCGGCAGTTCGGCCCAGTGCGCCGTCATGAAGTCCTGCGTCTCGACCGCACGCAGCGCGACGACATACTCGTAGGTGCGGCCGTCACCCATCACGCCGACGCTCTTCACCGGCAGGAACACCGCGAAGGCCTGACTCGTCTTGTCGTACCAGTCGGCGGCGCGCAGTTCGTCGATGAAGATCGCATCGGCGCGGCGCAGGAGATCGGCGAATTCCTGCTTCACTTCGCCGAGGATGCGCACGCCGAGCCCCGGGCCGGGGAACGGGTGGCGATAGACCATCTCGTGCGGCAGACCGAGCGCGATGCCGAGTTCGCGGACCTCGTCCTTGAAGAGCTCGCGCAGCGGCTCGAGCAGCTTCAGGTTCAGCGTCTCAGGCAAGCCGCCGACGTTGTGGTGGCTCTTGATCGTGTGCGCCTTGCCGGTCTTCGAGCCGGCCGATTCGATCACGTCCGGGTAGATCGTGCCCTGCGCGAGCCACTTCGCGTTCGGCAGCTTCTGCGCCTCGGCCTGGAAGACCTCGACGAACTCGCGGCCGATGATCTTGCGCTTCGCTTCCGGGTCGGACACACCCTTGAGGTGACCCATGAACTGCGCCGTTGCATCCACGTGGATGACTTTCACGCCGAGGTTGCGCGCGAAGGTCTGCATCACCTGCTCGGCCTCGTTGAGCCGCAGCAGACCGTTGTCGACGAAGACGCAGGTGAGCCGCTCGCCGATCGCGCGATGCAGCAGTGCCGCGACCACCGACGAATCGACGCCGCCCGACAGCCCGAGGATGACTTCCTCGCCGCCGACCTGCGCGCGGACTTTCGCGATCGCCTCCTCGACGTAGTCGGGCATGTTCCAGTCGTGACCGCAGGCGCAGATCTCATGCACGAAACGCGCGAGCATGTCCCGGCCCTTGATCGTGTGCGTGACTTCCGGATGGAACTGCACCGCGTAGAACTTGCGGACCTCGTCGGCCATCGCGGCGACCGGGCACGACTCGGTGCTCGCGATGATCTTGAAGCCCGGCGGCAGGTCGGTCACCTTGTCGCCGTGACTCATCCATACGTCGAGCAGCCCGTGGCCGGCGTCGTTCGTTCGGTCCTCGATGCCGCGGAAGAGTTCGGAATGCCCGCGCGCACGGATCTCGGCATAGCCGAACTCGCGCTTGCCCGAGCTTTCGACCTTGCCACCGAGTTGCTGCGCCATCGTCTGCATGCCGTAGCAAATGCCGAGCACCGGCACGCCGAGTTCGAACACGCTTTGCGGCGCATGCCAGCCGACCGCCTCATAGACGGAGTTCGGCCCGCCGGAGAGGATCACGCCGGCCGGCGCGAACTCGCGGACGAAGGCCTCAGAGACGTCGAACGGGTGGATCTCGCAATACACCTGCTGTTCGCGTACTCGCCGCGCAATCAGTTGAGTGACCTGGGAGCCGAAATCGAGGATGAGGATTTTTTGGTGTGCCATGGCGCTACCGGAAATGAGAAGGGCGGCCGAAGCCGCCCCGAATGAAACGGCGAGGGATCAATCGACGTGGTAGTTCGGCGCTTCCTTCGTGATCTGCACGTCGTGGACATGCGACTCGCGTACGCCGGCGGCCGTGATCTCGACGAACTGCGCGCGTTCGTGCATCGCGGGAATGCTTTCGCAGCCGAGATAACCCATCGACGCGCGCAGGCCGCCGATCAGTTGATGGATCACCGCGGTGACCGGTCCCTTGTACGGCACGCGCCCTTCGATGCCTTCGGGCACGAGCTTGTCGGCGTTGCCGTCGGATTCCTGGAAGTAGCGGTCGGCCGCGCCCTGCTGCATCGCGCCGAGCGAGCCCATCCCGCGGTAAGCCTTGTACGAGCGGCCCTGGTACAGCACCGTTTCGCCGGGCGCTTCCTCGGTGCCGGCAAAGAGGCCGCCGAGCATCACGACGTTCGCGCCGCTCGCGATCGCCTTCGAGATGTCGCCCGAGAAGCGGATGCCGCCGTCGGCGATCAGCGGCACACCCGTGCCCGCGAGCGCCGTCGCGACGTTGTCGATCGCGGTGACCTGGGGCACGCCGACGCCGGCGATGATCCGCGTCGTGCAAATCGAGCCGGGGCCGATGCCGACCTTGACCGCGTCGACGCCGCAATCGACGAGTGCCCTCGCGGCGTCACCGGTCGCGATGTTGCCGCCGACGACTTCGACATAGGGAAAGTTCTTTTTGACCCAGCGCACCCGATCGAGCACACCCTGGGAATGACCGTGAGCCGTGTCGACGACAATGACATCCGCGCCGGCCTCGACGAGCGCCTCGGCCCGCTCCTCGGTACCGGCACCGACACCGACCGCGGCACCGACACGCAGGCGGCCGAGATCGTCCTTGGCGGCGAGCGGATGCTCGGTCGACTTCATCATGTCCTTGACGGTGATGAGGCCGAGCAGCTCGGCCGCGTCATTGAGGACCAGCACGCGCTCGAGGCGGTGCTTGTGCATCAGCCGTCGCGCTTCCTCGAGGCTGTCGCCCTCCTTCACCGTGACGAGCCGCTCGAACGGCGTCATGATTGCCGAGACCGGCTGGTCGAGATTCGTTTCGAAGCGCACGTCGCGGTTCGTCACGATACCGACGACACGCTTGCCCTCGACGACCGGCAGGCCGGAAAACTTGTGCAGCCGCGTCAGCGCCATCACGTCGCGCACGCTCATCGTCGGCGGAATCGTGATCGGGTCCTTCAGCACGCCGGATTCGAAGCGCTTGACCTTCGCGACCATCGCGGCCTGCTGCTTCACCGCGAGATTCTTGTGAATGATGCCTATGCCACCTTCCTGGGCGAGCGCGATCGCGAGACGCGATTCGGTCACCGTATCCATGGCGGCGGAGACGAGGGGAATGTTGATCCGGATGTTCCGCGTCAGTTGCGCCTGAAGGCTGACATCGCGCGGCAGGACTGTCGAGTGGGCGGGAACGAGAAGGACGTCGTCGAACGTCAGCGCCTTCTGAATCACTCGCATGGCTTCTATCCTTTCGACCAAATCCGTATTATACAGATCGCGCCCGCGCGTGGTAAGCGGCGCTTTCGACGGAGTTCCCGATGCGTCGCATCAATCTGCTTGTCATCAGTTTGTTCCTCGCAGCCCCGGCATTCGCCGAAATCTATCAATGGCGCGACGCGCAGGGGCAGGTCCATTATTCGGACACTCCGCCAGTCGGCACGAACGCCAGACCGCTGCGTGAGGCGCAGAGGCCTGCGAACCCGCGACAGAGCGTGGAGACCGCAGGGGACGACGCGGCGCAAGCGGCGGACAAGGCGGGGCAGCCCGCAAAGGACGAAGCCGGTGCGTCACCCGAAGCTGCCAAACCGGGAGCCGACTCGAAGAAACCGAAGACGCTCGCCGAAAAGGAAGTCGAATTCCGTCAGCGCCGAGCCGAAGCGGCCGAGGCCAGCGCGAAGGCGGAAACCGAACGTCAGCAGGCGGCAGCACGGCAGCGGGACTGCGAACGCGCGCGCAATCAGCTCGCCGGACTCGAATCGGGACAACGCATGGCGCGCTTCAACAGCTCGGGGGAACGCGTGGTCCTCGACGACGCGGCCCGCGCGGAGGAGATCGCGCGAGCCCGCAGCTTCGTCGCATCGACCTGCAAGTAACACGCCCCGGGAAAACATTTCGCCGCCGTGGGCTCGCCCGGTCGCGGAATCCTGGCCCATCACCGAACGCGCACGGCAGACGCGGCTCCCGTCACGGGAAACGTGACAGCGTCGCAGTCAAATCCGAATTACTCTTCGCCGCCCGCCGCGCCGCCCTTCTTCATCGCCTTGCCGTCTTCGGCGCGTTTTTTCCGCACCGCCTTCGGGTCGGCGATCAGCGGACGGTAGATCTCGACGCGGTCGCGGTCGCGAAGTGGCGTGTCGAGCCGCGTGAGCTTCGCGAAGACGCCGACCTTGTTGCGCCCGTCGAGCTCGATCTCGGGATACTTGCGCAGGATGCCGGACGCTTCGATCGCGTCGCGTACGGTCGCGCCCGCGGGGACGCCGACCTTGAGCACTTCCTGCACGTGCGGCAGGGCGTAGGAGACTTCGACGTTGATCGGATCGGCCATGCTCAGCTCTTCGGATAAACCTGTTGCGCGCGCTTGACGAAGGAATCCACGAACGTGTTCGCGATGTGATTGAAGACCGGACCCACCGCCTTTTCGAGCAGCCGGTTCGAAAATTCGTAATGCAGATTGAATTCGATCTTGCACGCTGCAGGGCCGAGCGGCGTGAAATGCCAGTTGCCGTCGAGATGCTTGAACGGTCCGTCCCGCAGGCGGATCAACATCTTCACCGGCGCGAGCTTCTCGTTCTGAGTACTGAAATGCGCCTTCAGTCCGTGGTAGTTGATGTGCAGCGTCGCGACGGTGACCTTGTCCGTGCGCGCGTGCACCTCGGTCCCGCCGCACCACGGCAGGAACAGCGGATACTCCTCGCAGCGATCGACGAGTTCGAACATCTGTTCGGGGGTGAATTCGACGAGAACCTGCTTCTTGACGTCAGCCATGAGGGTATGAGGACGGCCTCCGCGCCGAACTGCTAAAATCCGCGATTCTACCGCAAGCCGCCCCCGCCGACCCGGCGCATTCCCGCTCCAAGGATCGACCGCAACTCATGAGCATCATCGACAACCGCAAGGCCTTCCACGACTACTTCATCGAAGAGAAGTACGAGGCCGGGCTCGTGCTCGAAGGTTGGGAAGTCAAGGCGATCCGTGCCGGCCGCGCGAACATCAAGGAAGCGTATGTGATCCTGCGCGGCGAGGAGCTCTTCATCCTCGGCATGCACATCACTGCGCTGCAGAGCGCGTCGAGCCACGTCAAGCCCGACCCGGTGCGCACGCGCAAGCTGCTCCTGCACGCCGCGGAAATCTCGAAACTGATCGGCAAGGTCGAACGCGCCGGCTACACGCTGGTGCCGCTCGACCTGCATTATTCGAAAGGCCGGATCAAGGCGACGATCGGGCTCGCGAAAGGCAAGAAGCAGTTCGACAAACGCGAAGCCGAGAAGGAACGCGACTGGGAGCGCGACAAGGCGCGCTTGATGCGCGTGAAGGCCTAATCAGGATCCTGCGCCGCGCATCAGCGCTCCGATTTCACGAACTGCAGGACAGCATCGAACACCCCGCGCGCTGACGAGCCCAGTCGGGGCGTTTCGCCGCGAACCGTTCGCGCCCCGGCTGGTCGGCATACGGCCGCCGCATCACGTCGAGCAGTTCCGCGATCAATCCGTAGTCGCCCTGCTCCGCGGCGTCGATCGCTTCCTGCGCCAGGTAGTTGCGCAGCACATAGCGCGGATTCACGGCGTTCATGCGCGCGCGGCGCTCATCTGCCGTCATGCCTTCGCTGCGCGCCCGCGCCGCATACGTCGCGAGCCAGGCTTCGAACTCCGCTTCGCTGCTCGCCGCCTTCTCCTCGGAATAGAACGCTTCCCGCAGCGGGTCCAGCGCGGGCGCGTCGAGATCGATCGAGGCGAGCTTCCGGAAGAAGATCGTCATATCCACCTCGGCGCGCGTCAGCAGTTGGTGCAGCGTGTCCACCAGCCCGGCGTCCCCGTCACGGAATTCCTCGAAACCGAGCTTCGCCGCGAGCATCCGGCTACTCTCGTCGTCATAGACTTCGGCATAGTGCTCGAGGCTCGCGCGCAGCGGTTCCGCGGCGCCGAAAACCGGGTAGAGCGCGTTCGCGAGCTGCAGCAGGTTCCAGTGCGCGATGTGCGGCTGATTGCCGAAGCGGTAGCGCCGCCCGCCGGCGTCGGTCGTGTTCGGCGTCCATCCCGGGTCGAAGTTGTCGATCCAGCCGTACGGCCCGTAGTCGATCGTCAACCCGAGGATCGACATGTTGTCCGTGTTCATCACCCCATGCACGAAGCCGACCCGCATCCAGTGCGCGATCAATCGGGCGGTGCGCTCGCAGACCGTGCGGAACCACTCCGCGCGGCGTGCTTCCGGCGGACCGGCAAGCTCGGGAAAGTCGCGCGCGATGGTGAAATCGACCAGCTGCGTCAGCACCGCCTCGTCGCCGCGGGACGCGAAGATCTCGAAGTTGCCGAAGCGGATGAAGGACGGCGACACGCGGCAGACGACGGCGCCCGGTTCAGCGCGGGGATGGCCGTCGTAGAACATGTCGCGGACGACTTCTTCGCCGGTCAGGACGAGGCACAGCGCGCGCGACGTCGGCACGCCGAGGTGGTGCATCGCTTCGCTGCAGAGGAATTCGCGGATCGACGAGCGCAGCACCGCCCGACCGTCCGCCCGCCGCGAGTACGGCGTCGGCCCCGCCCCCTTCAGCTGCAGCTCCCAGCGCTCGCCACCCACTTTGACCGTCTCGCCGAGCGTGATCGCGCGGCCATCCCCCAGTTGGCCGGCCCAGTTGCCGAACTGGTGGCCGCCATAGCATGCGGCGTACGGTTCCATGCCGGGCATCAGCGCGTTGCCGGCGAAAACCGCGGCGAATTCCGGCGAACGGACGTCGGCCTCGTCGAAGCCGACGAGCGCTGCGACTTCGGGCGACCAGGCGATCAGCTGCGGCGCTCGCACCGGCGTCGGCATCACGCGCGAGTAGCAGGCGCCGTGGACTTGGCGCACGTGCGGAGACGGCTCGGGGTCGCCGGGCAGCTCATGGACAAAACGGTTGTCGAAGGCGAGTGATTTCATCGGTTGGGGATTTCGTCGTTGTGATTCGTCGTTGTGATTCGTCGTTGTGATTCGTCGTTGTTATTCGTCGGAGTTCGTTCGTCGCGACAGGTTCGTCACGGAAAGTCACGGAGGCGGCTCGCCGAGCGCCTCCCACATCTTGCGCGTCAAGCGGTTGCGCCTTTTCGCGTAGTCGCGCCACGAATCCTCGTGGCGACTTTCGAGCCGTTCCGGAACCGTGACGATCGTGAAGTCCCCGGGTTTCAGCTCGGCGCCCAGCTCGTCCCACGCCAGCGGCATCGATACCGGCGCGCCAGGACGCGCCCGCGCAGCATAGGCGCAAATCGCCGTGGCGCTCGCGCCGTTGCGCAGATAGTCGACGAAGACGCGCCCCGTGCGGCGGTTCTTCGCCATGTTCGAGGTGAAACGTTCGGGCAGCACGCTCGCGAGCCGGGCCGCGAAAGCCTTCGAGAAGCGCTTCACGTCTTCCCACTCCGGCCCGCGCTGCAGCGGCACGACGACGTGCAAGCCCTTTCCCCCGGTCGTCTTCAGGAAGCTCGGCAGCCCGAGCTCGTCGAACAGCCCGTGGACCAGCCGCGCCGCCTCGACAACCCGCTTCCACTCCACGTCGGGCGCGGGGTCGAGGTCGATCGTGATGCGGTCGGGGCGGTCCGCGCGCGGCATCGTCGAGCCCCAGGTATGAAACTCGACCGCGCCGCGCTGAACCATGCCGATCACGCCTTCGAGGCTCGTGACATAGAGATAGCTGCGCCGGCTCGGCGAGGACCCTTCCCAGATGAAACTCTCGACGTCGACAGGCCGCTCCTGCCCCATGTGGCGCTGAAAGAAGCATTCGGCCGCGCTCCCGTCCGGGCAGCGCAGCAGGCTGAGCGGACGGTTCACGATGTGCGGCAGCAGCCAGCGCCCGACCGCCTCGTAATAGCGCGCGAGATCCGCCTTCGTCAGCCCGGCGTCCGGCCAGACGATGCGCTCCGGACTGCTGATGACGACGCCGGCCACGCGAACCGATTCCTTCTTTGCCCCGGCGCGCACTGCTGCCGGGGTCGCCGGCTTATTCGGCTTCACGTCCGTCCTGACATCCGCGACTTCGAGCTCCTTCGCATCGGTCGCCACCCTGCGGCGTGCGTCGCCCTTTGCCGATACCGATTTCGCGACTTCCGGCTTCGTCGTGTCGGGCTCTGTCGTCTTGCGCTTCGTCGCCTTGCCTTTCCTCGCTTCGGCCTTTGCGGTTCCCGCCCTTGGAGGTTCAGTCTCTACAGCTTCAGCCTTCACTCTTTCAGCCTTTGCCGGTTCGGCCCCTGCCGTCTCGCCCATCACCGCTGCCACTGGAGCGGCCTTTTTTCGTGCGCTGTCGGTCCTGTTCCGCGTCGGCGGCGCCGGATCGGTCGTCATCTCGCTATCCGCTGCGAACGCCTCGACCGCCTCGCCCGAAGCGCCCTCCTCGACCGGAACCACCGTCTCGCCCTGCACGAGGCGCGCGGGCTTGTCCTCGCGCAGGCCGGCGAACGCCGCCTGTCGCAGAAGGCCTTCGCGCGTCCATCCCGCGTACTCGATTTCGGCGACGAGGGTCGGCCGGACCCAGTGCTGGCCCGTAGCGCGAGGCTTGCGGGCGAACGGACAGTCGTCACGTTCGAGCGCTGCGAGGCGCGACGCCAGGCGCGCGAGCGTCGACTGCTCGAAACCGGTGCCGACCTTGCCCGCATAGTTGAGTTCGCCGGCGTCGTCGTAAAGCCCGACGAGCAGCGCCCCGAAGCCCTTGCGGGAGCCGCCGGGCTCCGTGTAACCGCCGATGACGAACTCCTGCCGCGGCCGGCACTTGAGCTTGATCCAGCTGCGACCTCGTCCCGAAACATAGCGCGCGTCGGCGCGCTTGCCGATCAGCCCTTCCATGCCGAGCCGGCAGGCCTGGTCGAGCGCTTCGCCCGCGCCGTCGGCGAAGTGTTCGCTGAACCCGATTGCCCCGCCCTTCCGATGCGCGAGCGCGTCGGCGAGCAGGCGCTTGCGCTCGACCAGCGGCAAGCCCGTGAGCTCCCGGCCGCCGAGCCACGGCGCGTCGAAGATGTAATAGACGATCTGCGCCGTCGCCCCCACGTCGAAGGCGTTCTGCAGCGCTTGAAAATCCGGCAGTCCGTCGTCGCCATTGACGATGATTTCGCCGTCGAGCCAACTGTCATCGAGTTCGAGCGCGGCGAGCGCTTTCGCGAGCTGCGGCAGTTTTGCCGTCCAGTCGTGGCCGTTGCGCGTGAAAAGCGTCGCCTTGCCGGCTTGCAGCTTGGCCATCAGCCGGTAGCCGTCGTACTTGATCTCGTAGAGCCAGCCGGATCCGGGCGGCACATCGGCAACCAGGCTCGCGAGCTGCGGCGCTACGAACGCCGGCAGCGGGCGGCGCCCTTCATCGTCGCCCTTCGCCGCATCGCTCGCCTTCCGCCGCGCGCCGCCCGCACCTTCGCGCGTTCCTGTTTTCCGCTTCGCCTGCGCATCGCCGTCCGACCTCACGTCCGCAACCGCACGCTCGGCGACCCGCTTGACGCTTCCCGGCCGCATTAGCGTGATCTCGGCCTCCTCGCCGGCGCGCGCCTCGTCGTCGTCCTCCTTGATCAGCAGCCAGTTAGGCGGTCCGCCCCGCTCATCCTCGTCTGCCCGGCCGCGCATCCGCACCAGGGTCCACGCGCCCTTCAGCTTGTCGCCGTCGAGCCGGAACTTGAGCTTCCCCTTCGCGAGCGCCGCGGCCGGATTCGTCGAGATACTCGACCAGCTGCCGCGATCCCACAGCACGACCTCGCCGGCACCGTACTGCTTCGCCGGAATCACGCCCTCGAAATCCCCGTAGTCCAGCGGATGGTCCTCGGTCTCGACCGCGAGCCGGCGCTCAGACGGATCGAGGCTAGGCCCCTTCGGCACCGCCCAACTGCGCAGCACGCCGTCGAATTCCAGGCGAAAGTCGTAATGCAGGCGCCGCGCGGCGTGACGCTGAACGGTGAACGAGAGTTCCTCGCCCGCTCCGCGGCTCATGTCGGCTCCGCTTGGCTCCGGCGTCGCCTTGAAATCGCGCATCTCGCGATAGCGGGCGAGCGCACTCTCCGCGGCCTTGTCCCTGCCCGCCTGCTTCATGCGCGGCGGCGGCGAGATTCAGAGGGTTTCTCGGCCGGCTCCTTGTCGCGGGATTTCTCCGACGACGAGCGCGCACCCGCCGCCTTGCTGCGGCTACCCGAACTCGCGGTCTTCTTCGCGCTCGCGCCGGACGCAACCGACTTCCCAGCGACCGTGCGGCGGGCGCGCGCCGGCTTCGCCTCGTCTACCGCTTCATCCGTCGCTTCGGAAGCCTTCCGTGCAGCAGGTTTCGCCGCGCGCCCTTCTAGGCTGCGCTTGAGCAGCGCCATCAGGTCGACGACCTCGGCTCCGCCCTCGGCCGCCGGCGGAGCCTCGGCCTCGGCGACGACGTGCGTCTTGCCCGATTCGATCTTCTGCTCGATTCGCGCCATCAAGTCGTCGCGGTAGGTGTCGCGGTACTGCTCCGGCGCCCAGTCCTCGACCATGCCTTCGACGAGGCGCTCGGCCATGTCGAGTTCCCGGCCGGATACACCCAGCGCTTTCAGGTCGTCGTCGGGCAGCTTCAATTCCGCCATCGAGCGGATTTCGTCGGCAAAGCGCAGCGTGTTCATCAACAGCACCGCCCCGACCGGAATCACCGCGGCGAGATGCTGGCGACTGCGGATCACGACGCTCGCAAGGCCGACCCGGCCGCTGCGCCTCAAGGTCTCGCGCAGCAGCGCGTAACCCTTTTCGCCACGGCGGCCGGGCTCGAGGTAGTACGGCGTGTCGAAGTAGTACGGCGCGATGTCTTCCTGCGCGACGAAGCTCAGGATGTCGACGGTTTGCGTCGCCTTGACGTTCGCCTCGCGGAAATCCTCGTCGGTGACGACGACGTACTGGTCCTTCTCGTACTCGTAGCCTTTGACGATGTCCTCGGACGCGACGACCTCGCCGGTGCGCTTGTTGATCCGCTGATAGCCGACCGGCGCGAAATCGCGGCGGTCGAGGAGGTCGAGGTCGAGCCGGTTCGCGGTGCTCGCCGGATAGAGCGCGACCGGGACGTTGACCAGACCGAAGGCGATGGCGCCTTTCCAGACGACCCTGGGCATGATGGTCTCCTACGTCGCGGGCGCGCAGCGACCAAGCCTGATGCGCGCCCGGGAGAGAAAACGCAGCAATCCGCATTCCCGGACTCCTCCGAGCGGGCGCTGGGGCCGCGCTACCCGCGCCGCGGATCGAATGCGTCGCGAACGACGTCGGCGAACAGGTTCGCCGACAGCACGAGCACGAACATGAACGCGAACGCAGCGGCGAGCGACCACCAGACCATCGGCTCGCGCGCGAGCTCCGCGCGAGCCATGTTGATCATCGTGCCGAAGCTGATCGTGCTCGGGTCCACACCGATGCCGACGTATGACAGCACCGCTTCGGCGAGCACGAGACCGGAGAAATCCATCACGAGCGCGATCACCACGATGTGCATCACGTTCGGCATCACGTGGCGGCGCAGGATTGCCGCGGTGCCGACCCCGAACGCGCGCGCGGCGAGCACGTAGTCGAGCTCGCGCAGCTTCAGCGTCTCGCCGCGCAGCAGCCGACACAGGCCGGTCCAGCTCGTGATGCCGAGGATCAGGCACAGCGCGAGGAGCCGCGCGTCCGAGCGTTCGGCCGCCGTCGAAAACCATTCGGGATGCGTGTCGATGACGACCTGCATCATCAGCACCGCCGCCGCGATCAGCAGCACACCCGGAATCGCGTTGAGGACGGTGTACAGATACTGGATGACGTCGTCGACCCAGCCGCCGAGGTAGCCCGCCATAATCCCGAGCGCGATCGCGAACGGCAGCATCACCAGCGTCGTCAACGTGCCGATCAGCAGCGCGGTACGCACGCTTTTCAGCGACAGGTAGAGGACGTCCTGGCCGACCTTGTCGGTACCGAAGACGTGATAGTGCGTCCCGAGCGCGACCGCCGCGCCGGCGACGAGCAGGATCGCGCCGAGCGTGACAAGCGCCGCCCGCCACGCGAGGACGGTTTCGCCGCGCAGCAGGGCGGTCGCCGCGTCGAGTAGACCGCCGGACCTGCTGCGGGCAACGCCGAGGGTCACGACGAGCACGGCCAGCAACCACAGCGCGAAGGCCGCCGCGGCGCCGCCGACGAAACGCTGCGTGACGTCCTGCGGCAGTTCAGTCCCGGGGTCGGCCAGATGGGCCGCGCCGTACCGGAGCCGCGGGTAGATCCTCTCCTGCCCGCCCCCGGGGAGTTCGATCGTTTCGCGCGCGTACAGCTCGGCGGCGAACGGTGCCGAGTAAGTCTTTTCGACGCGCAGGCGCAAGGGCGCGAGCAAGGCATCGAGCGCGCTCAGGACTTCCGACGAATACGCGGCAGGTTCCACCGTCTGCCCGCCCTGCGCCCCGGGAGCGGCTTCGACCGCGCCGACGGGTGCCAGCATCGGCCGGTAATGCAGGCTGTCGGCGACGCCGATCGCGAGGAACGCGAGCAGGACTGTCGCCGCCGACATGCCGGTCGCACGACTGCCGATCTTGCGCCACGCGGCGCGCAAGGGCTCGCTGCGGCGCACGTGCACGAACGCCACCAGCCCGAGTACGAGCAGCAGGAAAAACAGCGCGTCGGTCCACAACAGGACGAAGCGGAAGTCCATCGGCTACTCCAGCTTCACGCGCGGGTCGACGAGCGTGTAGGAAATGTCGGTCAGCAGCAGCCCGACGATGTACAGCACCGAGCCGATGAACACCATCGCACGCACCACCGCGAAATCCTGCGCGTTGATCGCGTCGATCGTGTAGCTGCCGAGCCCCGGAATGCCGAAGAAGGATTCGACGAGCAGGCTTCCCATGAAGAGCAGCGGGATCACGACGACGACGCCGGTCAGGATCGGGATCAATGCGTTCTTCAGCACATGGCGGAACAGCACGACGAGTTCCGAAAGTCCTTTCGCGCGCGCGGTGCGGACGTAATCCTTCGAGATCTCCTCGAGGAAGATCGTGCGGTACCAGCGCGCGCTCGACCCGACGCCGGCGACGACGGTGATCGCGACCGGCAGCACCAGGAAGCGCACCGCGTCCAGCCCCGGCGCGTAACCCGAGATCGGCACCAGCGCCCACAGCTTCGAAACGAGCCATTGCCCGCCGATGATGTAGAACAGGCTCGAGATCGACATCATCGCGACGCACAGCACGACTCCCCAGAAGTCGAGGTAGCTCGCGCGGAAGAACACCAGCATCAGCGCGAACGACACCGACACGAAGAGCCCGAGCACGAAGGTCGGCAGCGCGATCGCGAGCGAGGGGCCCATGCGGTCGCGGATCTCCTGCGCGATGTCGCGCCCGTCGTCGGCTCGGCCGAAATCGAACGCGAACATCCGCAGCGATTTCTCGAAAAAAATCGTGTCAGTGAGCTTCTCGGCGCCTTGTGCCTGGGTGTTGAGGAACAGCGGCCGGTCGTAGCCGCGCTCGGCCTTCCAGCGTTCGATGGCGTCCGGCGTGACGCGCTTGACGCCGAGCTGCATGCGCGCCATGTCGTCGGGCGAATTGACGACGAAGAACAGCGCGAACGTGATGAGGTTTACGCCGATCAGAATCGGCAGCGCGTACAGCAGGCGACGGACGATGTACGCGAACATCAGGCGCTCCCTCCGACCCCGGTTGCGCGCTCGCGCCGGCGGTAGTGCGCGACGGCGGGCGCGACGATCGCGACGAGCAGCAGCACGACGACGGCGAGCGGCCAGACGACGGGCTTGTTCCATTCCTTGCGCAGCGCTTGCCGCCGTTCGAGATCGATGCGCTGATATTTCAGCGTGTTGCGCACCATGCTGCCCGGCTTGCGGTTCATCACCCAGCCGTGCTGCAGCGAGTACGCCTTCGGATGGAAGCCGAACACCCAGGGTGCGTCGTGCTGCAGGATCGCGATCATGCGGTCGATGATGCGCTGGCGCTCGGCGCCGTCGGGCATCCCCTTCATCTGTTCGAACAGCCTGTCGTACTCGGGATTGACGTAGTTCGCGGCGTTCTGCCCGGACTCCTTGACCTTCGCCTGCGCGCCGTGCAGCAGGAACAGCAGGTTCTCGGGGTCGGGGTAGTCCGCGTTCCAGCCGAAGAAGAAGAGCTGCGCGTTACCTTCACGGATCTTGTCCTGGAAGCGGTTGTAGTCGGTCGGGCGGACGACGAACTGCACCCCGAGGTCGCGGAACTGCTTCGCGAGCCAGTCCGAGCGTGCCTTGTCGCCGAGTCCGCCGGGCGTCGTATCGAGGTGGATCACGAGCGGCTCGCCGGTTTTCGCATCGCGACCGTTCGGATAGCCGGCTTCGGCAAGGAGGCGCCGGGCGACGTCCTTGCTGCGCCGCACGGCCTTGCCGTCACGCCATTCATAGACGACCGGGTTGATGCCGGCCTCGCCTTCGCGCGCCCCGAAAATCCCCGGTGGAATGGGATGCATCGCCGGCACCCCGCGCCCGTTGAGAAAGATCGACACGAATTCCTCCATGTCGAGCGCGATCGAGATCGCCTGCCGCAGCTTGCGCGCGCGCTCGCGCCCGCCCTGCGTGTCGCCGCCGCCGACCACCGGATCGAGCATGTTGAAGCCGAGGTAGAACACCGACGGCGACACCGAGGTCAGGAGTTCGATACCCTGCTCGGTCATCTCGTCCGACAGCACGACCTCGCCGGTGCTGCTCATGTTCACCGCCTGGTCGAAGTTCTCCGACGACACCCCCGACGCGTCGTAATAGCCCTGCAGGAACTTGTTCCAGTACGGAATCCCTTCGCGCTCGCGCGAGAACACGACCTTGTCGAGAAAGGGCATCGATTTGCCGCAATCCTTCAATAATCCCGCGGCTTCGTCGCTGGCTTCGCCTTCGCACGGGTACACATCGCCGCGGTAGTTCGGGTTACGCACGAGCACCATCCGCGCGTTCGGGTTGTTCTCGGCGAGCATGAACGCGCCTGTACCGATCGGCCACCAGTCCAGCACGAGATTGCGCTCGGCCATTCCCGGTTGGCCGAAGAAGCGGTCGGCCTCGCGCGGCAGCGGCGCAAAGAACGGCATCGACAGCCAGTAGAGGAACTGGGGGTATGCGCCCTTCAGCGTGATCCGATAGGTGTGGCGGTCGACGACCTCGACGCCGGGCAGTTCGAACGCGTCGAGATCGATCCATTCGCCGGGTTTGCGTCCCGCCTCCTCCGCCAGCCGGGTCTGCAGCGTCTTCAGGCCGGGGATGTATTCGGCCATCAGCTCGAAGATCGGCGAATGCAGGCGCGGATGCGCGAGGCGCTTGATCTGGTAGACGAAGTCGCGAGCCTCGAGCTCGCGCGTTCCGGTCTCGCGGAAGTCGCCGAGGACGCGGACATCGTCGAGTTCGTCCGGCGGAAGATCGAGGTAACGGGGCGTACCGTCGGCGCGCTGCGCGAACGCCGGGTGAGGCTGATAGAGGATGCCGGGGCGGATACGGATCTCGTACACCGATCGCACGACCTGCGCGGCGGGGGCGGCGGCGGGCAGCTCCTTGCCGCTCGCGCCGTAACGGCGCACGGTCGGCATCGCCTCCGCACTGCCAGGAACGAGCACATAGGGCCGCTTCAGGTAGTGATACTGCAGCGGCGGCTCGTAGATCTGATATAGAAAGGCGGCCTCGTCCTCACTGTAGGACTGGACCGGGTCGAGATGCTTCGGCCGGTCCGTGAACGCCGTATACATGACGTTCTGCCCGCGCTCGGACGCCGGATAAGGATTGTTCCACGCGTCCCCGCACGCGGCGAGGAGGACGCATGACATCAGCAGCAGAAAGGCGCGCAGGAACATGGCCGGATTCTACCTGCTGGCCTCGCTTCGAGCGCGCCTCGCCAGCGCGCTAGCGCACCTCCCCGGCGGCGAGCACTTCGGCGAGCGGGAAGACCGCGTGGGCGAGCGCGGCGTCGGGATCACGACCGACGAGGTCCTCATACCGGCGCACTTCCTCCCGCGAGAAGTCCCGCCCGGCCCACACGGACGGTTGTCCCACTGAGGCAAAAACGGTCAACCTCCTCACAAAACTCGCGACGTACTTTGCGACAAATTACGCCCGTTGCGGGGAGAGCAACGCTTGCAGAGCGAAGCGTATTTGCCAGAATTGTTTCACGCAGGTGACAGAACCCGCTTCGATACCGAGGGTATCGATCTTTCACCCGTCTCCTGGAATCAGAAAATGCATGGCTCTTCAGGCTCCTCAATCGCGCCGGTTGGAATCCACGGCGCCCCTGCGGGTTCGGAAAGCACGCTCGGAACACCGGTAACGCCCGAAGTTCCGCTCGCCGCGATCGCATCGAAATCGTCGTCGCGAGCGTGGACGACCATCTGCGACTTGATCTCGCTGGCCCGTCCGAGCGACCCGCGCGGGCGACGACTCGCGGCCGCGTTGCTCGTCGCGGACCTCGCGTTCCTCGCCACGTTCCTCCTGTACGCATACGCGGAACACTATGGGCTGCGCGGGAACCTGTTCTATGGCAACGTAAATTTCTCCTTCGTCGATGGCAGCTATCCGGAGATTTACGGTTACGCGAAAGAGGCGCTGCTGACGCTGCTGTTAGCCGTCGCGTATGCCAGGACCCGGCAGCTTGTCTATCTCGCGCTCGCGCTGCTGTTCGCGATCTGCGCACTCGACGATTCGCTGTCTCTGCACGAGGCGGCAGGAGTGTATCTCGCGACGATCACCGACCTGTCGCCGTCGGCCGGGGGACTCGTCGGCTGGTCCCTGCTCGGATTCGTTCCAATGCTCGCGATCGTCATCGCCTATCGGCGAAGCGACGCGACCAGCCGGCGCCACACCGAAGCCGTCCTTCTCGGATTCGCAATCCTGCTTTTCTTCGCGATCGGAATGGATCTCGTGCATGCCGTCCTGCAGCGATACGTCAACGGCTTCCAGACGGTTCTCACGATTCTCGAGGACGGCGGGGAGTTGCTCACACTGACGCTGCTCTGCGTAATGGCACACACAATCGTCTGGTTCTCCGCACATTCCGCGGCCCCCCACGTGCCCGGATGACCGACTCCCCCACCCTCTGCGAAGCAGGTAGAACAGCCGACCCATCAGCTATAATCCGCCGATCAACAAGACGGAGCACTACCGAAAATGGGCTTTCTAGCCGGCAAACGCATTCTGATCACCGGACTGCTAAGCAACCGCTCGATTTCATATGGCATCGCGAAGGCCATGCACCGTGAAGGTGCCGAACTCGCCTTCACGTATCAGAACGAGCGCTTCCAGGAACGCGTGGCCAAGTTGGCAGCGGAGTTCAACTCGGATCTCCTTTTTTCCTGCGACGTGCAGAACGATGCGGAAATTGTCGGGCTGTTCGAACAACTGGGACAGAAATGGGACGGCCTCGACGGACTCGTGCATTCGATCGCGTTCGCGCCGAGCGATGCACTCGAAGGCGACTTCCTCGACGGCTTCTCGCGTGAAGCGTTCCGTATCTCGCAGGAAATCAGCACGTGCAGTTTGCCGCTGCTCGCGAAAGCGGCGCGTCCGATGATGAAAGGCCGGCGCGGTGCGCTGCTAACGATGTCCTACCTCGGCGCAGTCCGCACCATGCCGAACTACAACACCATGGGCCTCGCGAAGGCGAGCCTCGAAGCGGCCGTCCGCTATCTCGCTGTGTGTCTCGGACCCGAAGGCACGCGCGTCAACGCGATTTCCGCCGGGCCGATCAAGACCCTGGCCGCGTCGGGTATTGGCAACTTCAGCAAGCTGCTGTCGTTCAACGAACACAATGCGCCGCTGCGTCGCAACGTGACGATCGACGAAGTGGGCAACGCCGCGGCGTTCCTGTGCTCGGACCTCGCCAGCGGCATGACCGGCGAAATCATGTACGTCGACGGCGGCTTCAACACCACCGCGCTCGGCAACGCAGAACAAGGCTGACCGAGGGCGGAGCGGCTGCGCTCCGACCGATATCGGCAATCGCGCGCGGGGTCCGACCGGATCCGCCGCCAAGACGAAAAAAAGCCCGATCGGATCGATCGGGCTTTTTTTATCGACTGCAGCCGACTTACTGCGTCTGAGTCTGGCCCTTCACGGCCGCCTCGTTGATCTCCACTTTGTACCGCTCCCGCAATGACGCGAGGAAGGCGCTGAAATCGCGCTCGCCGATCAGACGCTGGTATTGCTGCATCACCGCCGCCATCCGCGGGTCGTCCTTCGCGAGTTCCGGCCGGTTCACGGATTCGATCCGGAACACGGAGTAATGCCCGTCGGGCATCGCGACGCCGACATGCGCGGGGAGCTTGTTGGCGGCCGCGCCGAAAATCGCGTCGATCGCCGCGGGCGCCAGCGACGCCGTCCCGCGCTGCAGCGTGCGCACTTCGCTCCACTCGCCGGGCACGTCCTCACCCTTCGCGAGCGTGGTCAGCGCTTCCTTGCCGCGTGCGGCCGCGAGCTTCGCCGCCTCTTCCGTCCGCAGCTGCTGTTCGATGTCGCCTTTCACCTGCTCGAACGGCAGGCGCTGCGCCGGCTGGTAATCCGCGACGCGGGCCGACACGAGCTTTCCGCGCCCGACTTCGGTCGCTTCCACGTTGCGGCGCTTGTCGATCGATTCCGGCGAAAACAGCGCGTTCAGCAGTTTTTCGTTGTCGAACTCGCCGATGCGGCCGTCCGCGCGGCTGATCCAGTCCGTGCGGTGAATTTCGAGCTGCAGTTCCTCCGCAGCGGGCTTCAGGCTGTCCGGCTGCTCGTACACCAAGTTCGAGAAATGCTCCGCGAGCTCGGCGAAGCGCCGACTGGCCGACTGTCGCTTGAGTTCTTCCGCGATTTCGTCCTTGACCTGTTCGATGGGGCGGGCGGTCGCCGGCTTGATGTCGGTGATCTGGATGATGTGGAACCCGAAGTCGGAACGGACGACGTCGCTGATCTGGCCCTTTTCGAGCGCGAACGCCGCGTCCTCGAATGCCTTCACCATCGCGCCGCGGCCGAAGAAGCCGAGTTCGCCGCCCTGCGCGGCCGACCCCGGATCCTGCGATTCGGCCTTCGCCAGCTCCGCGAACCGCGCCGGGTTCTCGCGCAGTTGCGCGAGAATGCCCTCCGCCTTAGCGCGCGCCTTCGCCACTTCGTCCTCCGACGCACCGTCGGCAACGGTGATCAGGATATGGCGCGCATTGCGCTCCTCGGGTTGGCTGAAACGTGCCGCGTTCGCCTCGTAATACTTTCGGATCTCGTCGTCCGACACGGTGATCTGCTTGCTCACCGCATCCTCGTCGAACACGACGTACTCGGCCTGTATCCGCGCCGGGCGTTCGAAACGCGCCGGATTCGCCTCGTAATATTGCTTTGCCGCGTCTTCGCCGAGTTTCACGTCGGCGAGAAAGCGCGCCGGCGTGAAGGCCATCTCGCGGATCTTGCGCTCCTCGAGCTGGGCGGCAAGGAAGCGCTGCGCCGAAGTGTGTGCGGCGAACCCCGACTCGCCGACCGCGAGCGCGATCTGCTGGATCCGCAGATCCTGCGCGAGGCGCGCTTCGAACGAGGCTGGGGACATCCCCTGCGCGCGCAGCGCCGCTTCGTAACGGTCGAGCGCAAAGCGTCCGTCGGTCTGAAACGCCGGCACCTCGGCGATGACCTGCTGCAGCTGCTGCGGCATCACCGTCATGTGTTTGTCGGCGGCAAAAAGCGCGAGCAGACGCTGATTGACGAGGTTTTCGAGCACGGAGCGCCGCATCGCGTCGGAATCGAGCAGCGAGCGATCAACGTCTCCGCCCATGGCCTCGCGGACACGGGCCTGCTGGTCGCGCAGCGCCTGGTCGAACTCGACCACGGAAATCTTCGAGCCGCCGACCGTCGCGATCTCGTTACCGCTCGGACCGTCGGTGAAATAGGCGTCCATGCCGAAAAAGGCAAAGGGGATGATCAGCAGCGCCAGAATGAACTGTGCGATGCGCTTGTTGTTGCGGACTGCCTCGAACATCGTGTTTTTCCGTGGAAAGCTGGGGTGGTTGCGTCCCGGCCGCAGCCGGGACAAGCGCGGCATTATCGCATCGTGCCGGCATGCAGGCCACACTCACGGGCCTGCATCCCACCCGTCACTCGCCTTTCGCAAACACGATCCGCCCGCCTTCGACATCGACCCGGATCTTGTCCTTCGCCGCGAACTGCCCGTCCAGGATCGCCTTGGCGAGCGGATTCTCGATGTGCTCCTGGATCGCGCGCTTCAACGGCCGCGCGCCGAACACCGGGTCGAAGCCCGCTTTCGCGAGTTCCGCGAGCGCGAGGTCCGAAACCTCCAGTCCCATGTCGAGCCGCGCCAACCGCTTTTCGAGGTATTGCAGCTGGATCCGCGCGATGCCGGCGATCTGCTTCTCGTCGAGCGCGTGGAACACGACGACCTCGTCGATACGGTTGATGAACTCGGGGCGGAAGTACGTCTTGACCTCGGCCATCACCGCGAGCTTGATGACCTGATAGTCGTCGCCGCTCATCTGCTGGATCATCTGGCTGCCGAGGTTCGACGTCATGACGATCACGGTGTTCTTGAAGTCCACCGTACGCCCCTGCCCGTCGGTCATCCGGCCGTCGTCGAGCACCTGCAGCAGCACGTTGAAGACGTCCGGGTGCGCCTTCTCGACCTCGTCGAACAGGATCACCGAGTACGGCTTGCGGCGAACCTGCTCGGTCAGGTAACCGCCTTCCTCGTAGCCGACGTATCCCGGCGGCGCACCGATCAGCCGTGCGACCGAGTGCTTCTCCATAAACTCGCTCATGTCGACGCGGATCAGATGATCCTGCGAATCGAACAGGAACTCGGCCAGGGTCTTGCACAACTCGGTCTTGCCGACACCGGTCGGCCCGAGGAACAGGAAGCTGCCGTACGGACGGTTCTCGTCGGACAAGCCGGCGCGCGAGCGGCGGATCGCGTCGGCCACGAGCCGCACCGCCTCGTCCTGGCCGACGACGCGCTGGTGCAGGCGGTCTTCCATCTTGAGCAGCTTTTCACGCTCGCCCTGCATCATCTTGCTGACCGGAATGCCGGTCGCGCGCGACACCACTTCGGCAATCTCCTCGGTGCCGACCTGGGTACGCAGCAGCTTGTTGGAGGTTGTTGAGTCGCCCGCCTGCTCGGCCGCCTTCAGTTGCGCTTCGAGCTGCGGCAGCTTGCCGTACTGCAACTCGGCAAGCTTGTCGTACTGCCCCTTGCGGTGCATCTCGGCCATTTGCGCACGCAACCGGTCGATTTCCTCCTTGACGTGGGCGGCGCCTGTGGCCTTGGATTTTTCAGCCTTCCAGATTTCGTCGAGGTCGTTGTACTCGCGCTGCAGCTTGGCGAGTTCGTCCTCGATCAGTTGCAGACGCTTCTGCGACGCCTCGTCCTTTTCCTTCTTGACCGCTTCGCGCTCGATCTTCAGCTGGATCATGCGGCGATCGAGCCGGTCCATGACCTCGGGCTTGGAGTCGATTTCCATCTTGATGCGCGCGGCGGCCTCGTCGATCAGGTCGATCGCCTTGTCGGGAAGGAATCGGTCGGTGATGTAGCGGTGCGAGAGTTCCGCGGCCGCGACGATCGCCGGGTCGGTGATCTTGACCCCATGATGGATTTCGTACTTCTCCTGCAGGCCGCGCAGGATCGCGATCGTCGACTCGACGCTCGGCTCGTCGACGAGGACTTTCTGGAAGCGCCGCTCTAGCGCCGCGTCCTTCTCGATGTACTTGCGGTACTCGTCGAGCGTCGTCGCACCGATGCAGTGCAGTTCGCCGCGGGCAAGCGCCGGCTTCAGCATGTTGCCCGCGTCGATCGCGCCTTCCGCCTTGCCGGCGCCGACCATCGTGTGCAATTCGTCGATGAAGACGATGATGCGCCCTTCCTCCTGCGCGATCTCCTTCAGCACCGCCTTCAGCCGCTCTTCGAACTCGCCGCGGTACTTCGCACCCGCGAGCAGCGCCGCCATGTCGAGCGACAGCACGCGCTTGCCCTTCAGCGTCTCGGGCACCTCGTCATTGACGATGCGCTGCGCGAGACCTTCGACGATCGCCGTCTTGCCGACCCCAGGCTCTCCGATCAGCACCGGGTTGTTCTTCGTGCGGCGCTGCAGGATCTGGATCGAGCGCCGGATCTCGTCGTCGCGACCGATCACCGGGTCGAGTTTCCCGGCACGCGCCCGCTCGGTCAGGTCGAGGCAGTACTTGTTCAGCGCTTCGCGCTGGCCTTCCGCTTCCTGCGTGTCGACCCCGCTGCCTCCGCGGACAGCGGCGATCGCCGCCTCCAGTGGTTTGCGAGACAAGCCGTGCTCCTTCGCGAGCCTGCCCGTCTCGCCCTTGTCCTCGGCCAGCACCAGCAGAAACATCTCGCTCGCGATGAACTGGTCGCCGCGCTTTTGCGCCTCGCGGTCCGCAAGATTGAGCAGGTTGGCCAGATCACGTCCGATCTGGACTTCGCCGCCGTGCCCCTCGACTTTCGGCAGCCGCGACAGCGCGCGGTCGAGCGCCGTCTTCAGCGGCGGCACGTTGACGCCGGCACGCTGCAGCAGCGATATGGTCCCGCTGTCTTCCTGATTGAGCATCGCGAGCAGCAGATGCTGCGGCTCGATGAATTGCTGGTCGTTGCCCACTGCGATGCTCTGCGCATCCGAAAGGGCCTGCTGGAACTTGGTCGTGAGCTTGTCGAAACGCATGGGAGATCCTTGCGGAATGAACGATTGCATCCAATATGGGGGACGCACCCGCCGAATTCAACACGCCTGCACATACCGGGAGAGCGACGCGGGTCCGCTCCTTCGTCAGATCGAGCGCGTTTTCCGCGCAACACTCGCCCCTGCCCGGAAGCTCATCATTTGCACGCCTCGCCTCGTTGCCAGCATTCCCTTGTGCTATGGTCTGAGAAGAGGGCGCGAGGCGAACACTGACGAAGAACGGTGAGAAAAACCGCAAGGCGATATTCCAAAAACGTGATTGGAGGAAGTGATGGCCACTAAACAGGATCAATTCAACGAACTTCAGAAAAAGAACCTCGAAACGGCAATGCGCCTCGCGCAGATGTCGATCGAGAACTCGCAGCGTCTGATGGAACTTCAGGTCGCCACGGCCAAGAGCCTCTTCGAGGAAGGAGTCCAGAACGTCAAGGCGTTGTCGGGCGTGAAGGATCCGAAGGAAGCGATGGAGCTGCGGGCGCAATACGCACAGAGCACGACCGAGAAGATGTTGTCGTGTGTTCGGGAAATGACCGAACTCGCCAGCCGGACGCAGACCGAAGTCGGGAAGATGGTCAGCGAACAGCTATCGACCGGCGGCAAGGACGTTTTCGAGTCGATGCAAAAAATGTTCACCGGGATGCCGATCACCGACCAGAACGCGATGACCGCGTTGCAGACCGCGATGGACACGACCCGCGCGGCGTTCGAACAGATGGCGCAGGCTTCGTCCGAAGCATTCCAGTTGTTCGCGCAACCCGGCGTGCCGAAAGGCAAGAAGTAAGCGGCACAGCCGCTTCAGCGATTACGGCGCCAATCGGCGCCGTAATTTTTTGGCCATCGCCCGCGGGTCCGGCAGAAGCGTCAGACGCTCCCGCGAATCACTGCGACAGGCTACTCAAGCCGAGCCGGATTTTTCCGACTGCTCCCAGCGCGCCGCCGCGCTGTCGTCGCTGTCGCGCGCATCGACCCAGTGGGCGCCCTCGGGCGTTTCCTCGAGCTTCCAGAACGGCGCACGGGTTTTCAGATAATCCATGATGAACTCGCAGGCTTCGAAAGCCTCGCCGCGATGCGCGCCCGCGACCCCGACGAACACGATCTGGTTGCCCGGCTCGAGCCGTCCGTAGCGGTGGATGACGCGCACGCCGCCGAGCTGCCAGCGTCCCCGCGCCTGCTCGACGATCTCCTCGAGCGCGCGCTCGGTCATTCCAGGGTAGTGCTCCAGCGTCATCGCCGAAATGTCGGCGCCTTCGCTCCCGCCGCGCACGAGGCCGACGAAGCTCGCGACCGCGCCGACGTCGCCGCGACCGTGCGACAGCGCCGCGATTTCAGCCCCGACGTCGAAGTCTGCCTGCTGCACGCTCACCGACATCTCAACCTCCCGTCACCGGGGGGAAGAAAGCGATTTCGTCACCGGGCGAAACCGGGTCGGACGGGCCCGCCATGCGCTGGTTGCGGGCGGCGCGGACGTTGCGACCCGCTTCGAGAGCTGTCCAGCTGTCGCCACGATCGGCGAGAAACGCTCGCAGGTCGGCAACGGTCGAGACCCCGGAAGGCAGTTCGAACGACTCTTCGGCCTGTCCGACGGCGTCGCGGAGCGACGCGAAATACAAGATTTTTATGTTCATGATTCAGAATAACAATTCACCATAGGGCAGAAACCGGACCGTGTCGCCGTGAGCGACCGGCTGGTCGGCCGGCACATCGACGAGACCATCGGCCCACACGATGGAAGACAGCGCCGCGGCGCCTTGGTGCTCATAAATTTCGACTCCGCCCGCTTCGTTCGTGCGTGCGCGAAGGAATTCCCGCCGTCGGTCCGGGCGCGGCCAGTCGAAATCGGCCCGCAAGGCCAGCGCGCGCGGCTGGACGTCCTTCACGCCCTGCGTCGTGAGGATGAACGGCCGCACCATCAACAGGAAGGTCACGAAGCTCGATACCGGATTGCCCGGCAAGCCGATGAACGCTGCTGCACCGACGCGTCCGTAGGCCAGCGGTTTGCCCGGCTTCATCGCGATCTTCCACAGGTCGAGCGAACCCTCCGCCTCGACCGCCGGCTTCACGTGGTCCTCCTCCCCAACCGAGACCCCGCCGCTCGTGAGGATCAGGTCGTGTCCCTCCGCGGCGTCGCGCAGCATCTCGCGAGTCGCGCCGAGCCGGTCGGGGACGATGCCGAAATCGGTGACTTCGCAGCCGAGTTGCTGCAGCAGCGCGCGCAGCTGAAAGCGATTCGAGTTGTAGACGCCGCCGGGGGGCAGCGGCTGCCCCGGCATCACGAGTTCGTCACCGGTCGAAAACAGCGCGACACGCATGCGCCGCACGACCGGCAGTTGCGCGACGCCGACCGAGGCAGCGAGCCCCAGCTCCTGCGGGCGCAAGCGGCTACCGGCAGAGAGCACGACCTTGCCGCACGCGATCTCGCTGCCCGCCACACGCACGGCTTCGGCAACCCGCGGCAGATGATTGACGATCACCGCATCGCCGGCGTGCTCGCAGAGCTCCTGCATTACGACGGCGTCGGCGCCCGCGGGCAGCGGCGCGCCGGTGAAAATGCGCGCGGCGGTGCCGCTCTCGAGCGCGTGCCCGACCTGCCCCGCGGGAATACGCTGCGTGATGGGCAGTCGGGCGCCCACCGCGGCGACGTCGGCGACACGTAGCGCGTAACCGTCCATCATCGAGGTGTCGAGTGACGGGACCGATATCGGCGAGACGAGGTCGGTCGCAAGGACCCGGCCGTGCGCGACGAAGGTGTCGGACATTTCGATCTCGCGCAGCGGCCGCGCCTGCGCCGTCAGCATCGCGAGGGCTTCGTCGAAGGTGAGCATGTTCGGGTTCATGACTTTCGCGCGTACTCGAGAATGAAATCGACGATCGCGGCGCCGTCGTTCAGCGGCAGGCGCGGCAGCGGGCAGTCGAGCTCGTCGTCGGACGCCACCGCGACCACGTGCGGATTTTCCTGCCACAACGGCGGCTTGCCGTGGGACTGCCGATGCACCTCGACTTTCGGCACCGGTGCCGCCTTGAACCCTTCGATCAACACGACGTCGCACGGCGCGAGCAGGCGCAGCTGCTCGTCGAGCGTCGGCTCCGCCGCCCCACGCAACTCGTGCATCAGCACCCAGCGATCGTTCGACAACATCAGAACCTGGCTCGCACCGGCCTCGCGATGGCGAAAGGAATCCTTGCCGGGCCGGTCGAGGTCGAAACCGTGGTGCGCATGCTTGATGACCGAGACGCTCAGTCCCCGTTCGGTGAACTGCGGGATCAGCTTTTCGATGAGCGTGGTCTTGCCCGAGCCGGACCAGCCGGCGATGCCGAAGACGATCATGGCGGAGTGGATGGTTGGGAAACACCCGGAGAATACAGCACCCCTCGCCGATATGGCGCAAGCGGGTGCGCGACTCGGTCCGTCGCGGCGCCGTCCGGCGTCGAGTCGGCGGTTTACGGCACCGCGACCACGGCCGCGAAACCGCCGCCGGGGGTGCGGAAATTCGTCGTCTGTCCGCGGTACAGCCGTGCTGCCATCAGTTGCAAGTGCCCCCGGTACACGTACGCGCGAAGATCCATTTTCAGATCGATCGCCACCCCTTCGACCGATAGCCGACGCTCGCCCGGCGAGACGATGCGCTGCGCGATGTAGTTGTCGGCGAGAATTTCCGCGAAAACCGCGCGCGTGAGCTTGTCGCCGCGGTACGCGGCGCGGCTGCCGAACCCGGATGCGGGCTTGAAGAAGAGCTTGCGCCGCTCCTGCCACAAAAGATCGGCGTCCTGGGTCCGGACCAGTCGGGTCGGCGGAACGCCGGCGGCGAGGATGGCCCGGGTCGCCGGGTCGACGCCGAGCGATGCGAGCCGTTCGCCGTCGGAGAGCAACACGAGGTTGCGCTTGTCCGCATATAGAGCGTGAGCGCGCGGATGAGGGGTCACGACCGCTGCCTGAGCTACCCACGCCGCGGCAAGCGGCGCATTCGGCGGCTCCGACAGCGCGAAATCGGTGAGGCGGTTATAGACGAGGTCGATCTCGACGTCGCCGAGCCGCAGCCGCCCTTCGATGAAAGCGAGTTCGGACGGATCACAGATGTAGGCAGCGATCCCGTGGCGCTCGAAAAGGCGCTGGAACAGCAGGAATTCAGGCAACAGGTATTGCGATTGCGGCTCGCGGTCGACGATCGCGACCGAGCGCAGCGGCAGGTCACCCCGCACCGCGCGCCACTCGCTGCGGAACATCTCGACGAATGCCGTCTCGGGGTCGCCCGGCCCGGAACGCGGGACGACCGATTCGAGCACCGCGACCTCGGCGCAGCAGGCTCGCTGCGCCCGCGCGAGCGCGACATTCAGCAGCGCGCCGCCCGCGTTGGTGTTGATCTCGATGAGTTGCGGGCCGTCCGGGCCGAGATGGAAGTCGTAGCCGAGGAAAACGCCGCTCGCCGCCGTTGCGGTCCGCGCACTCGGGGGCGCCCATTGCAGCACCGCTTCCTGCCACCCCGGCAATGCGACGACGCGTTCGATCGCCGAGACAATCGCCGCAATCCGCTCCCTGTGGCGCTCGGCGACGAACGCGACCGAGTTCGCGAAGAGATGCGGCCGGCTCTCGCCGATCAGCGCGAACAGCGCGCCGTCCCGCGGATCGCGCTCGAGTTCGGCGCGCAAGCGGTCGTGATCGAGCGAAATACACTGGCAGCCCCGGTTTAGGCGTTCGGCGAGTTCGGGATGATCGACCGTTGCCACGGCGCACGCTGAGCCGGCATGGAGTTCCGCGGATTCGTTCATGGAGAGTTCCGGTTTCGCGCCCATGTCGAACGAGGCTCAGACGGCGGGCGGAGGCGGCAGCTGTTCGAGAAAGGCGACCGCGTCGGCCTCCGACCGCGTGCGGCGCATCGGCGGCAGGCTGCGCCAGATCACCTTGCCGTAAGGTTTGCCGATCATCCGCGGGTCGCAGATGCACAGAACACCCCGATCGCGTTCGCTGCGGATCAGGCGGCCGGCACCCTGCTTCATGTTGATCACCGCGCGCGGTAGCTGGTAATGCATGAACGGGTTGCGCCCGCTCTTCTGCAGATGTTCGACGCGCGCGGCAAGCACCGGGTCGTCGGGCGGGGCGAAGGGCAGCTTGTCGATGACGACGAGCGACAGCGCATCCCCCGGCACGTCGACGCCTTCCCAGAAGCTCTGGCTCGCGACGAGCACCGCGTTGCCGAGACGACGGAAACGGTCGAGGAGTTCGGTGCGCGACCCCTCCCCCTGCAGCAGCAGCGGCAGGCTGTCGCCGGCGCGCTCGAGACCTTCGGCGAGCAGACCGTGAATGCGTTTCATCGCCCGCAACGACGTACACAGCACGAACGTGCGCCCGCGCGCGGCACGGATCAGCGGCAGCGCCGTCCTTGCGACGGCTTCGACATAATCAGCGTGATTCGGATCGGGCAGGCCCTGCGGCGCGTACAGCAGCGCCTGCTCCCCGTAGTCGAACGGGCTGCCCCAGACGTCGGTCAGCGGCGGCGGCTCCAGCCACGACAGGCCGAGTTCGTTGCAGTAGTGGCCGAAATCGCGTCCGACCGCGAGCGTCGCCGACGTGAAGATCCACGCGCGCGGGTGTCCTTCGAGCTGGCGGCGAAACACTTGCGAGACGTGCAGCGGCGTCGCGTTCAACGACGCGGACTGGCTGAAAACCTCGACCCAGCGGATCAGGTCGGCCGCATCGGGATTGCGCCAGCGCGCGAGGCGTTGCGCGATCTCGTCGCTGCGGCGCAGGCAGTTCGCGAGCCCTTCCGAGCGTTCGGCCTGCGTCCCGAGGATTTCCGCAAACCGACCGAGTTCATCGTCGAGCGCCGTCACCGCATTGTCGAATTCCGGCAGCGCCGCGGCCTGGACGGCGGAGAGCCGCGCGGGCTCGGCGCCGAATGCGAGCCGCAGGTCGCGGGCGGTCTTCTCCAGCGCGCGGCTCGCGTCGATCAGATCACGGCAATCGCGGGCACCGGCGAGCGTCTCCGATCGGGTGTCGCGCGCGAGTTCGAGCAGCTGCGCGGTCGACACGCTTTCGCCGAAGAACAGGCTCGCCGTCTCCGGCAACTGGTGGGCCTCGTCGAAGATCACCGCGTTGCAGGCCGGGAGCAGTTCGCCCATGCCTTCGTCGCGCAACATAACGTCCGCGAAGAACAGATGGTGATTGACGACCACGACGTCCGCGTCCATCGCGGCCCGCCGTGCGGCGAGGACGAAGCATTCCTTGACGTTCGGGCAGTCCTGGCCGAGACAGTTGTCGCGCGTCGACGTCGCCGCGATCCACGCCGCCGAATCCTCGCGCACTTCGGTGCATTCGGCCTTGTCGCCGCTCTGCGTCGTTTTCGCGAAACGGGTGATCGCGCGCAGATCCGCTGCATCCTGCGCGGTGAGAAAGCGGCCGTCGCGGGCGTTGCGTTCGAGGTGGTAGGGACAGACGTAGTTCGCACGGCCCTTCAACAGCGCGATCGTCACGGGGACCTTCAACGCTGCGCGGACGGTCGGCAGGTCGCGGTTGAAAAGCTGGTCCTGGAGCGTCTTCGTCCCGGTCGACACGATCACCTTGCCGCCCGACAGCAGCGCCGGCACGAGATAGGCGAAGGTTTTTCCGGTCCCCGTGCCGGCCTCGGCGACCAGCACGCGGTTCTCCTTGATTGCCGTGGCGATCCTCCCCGCCATCTCGATCTGCTGCTCGCGCGGGCGGAAAGACGGGACGGCTCGGGCGAGCAGCCCATCCGGAGAAAAGGCGGATTCGATATCTGACATGACGGGACCTTGGACCGGGTGCAATGCTATCACCGACGTGGCGTCTCCGACCTCGCGGTGGCGCGACGTCGGGCCGAGCTTCGGTTCGCCGACGAAACCGCCGGGCGCGTCGCCTTTCACCCACCCAGGCCGACGCCGCGCGCCGAGGTCCCGTCAGGACGGATTGCGGAAGCGCAGCAGCGTCCAGTAGCCGAACGCGTTGACCGGCGTCGCTTCGGTCAGCTCGAGCCGCGTCAGTCCGATGAACGCGTCGAGCGGAAAAAGCGGACGGAAGCCCAACGAGCGAGCGAGCGGTGCGAGTCCGCGCTCAATGCGCGCGACGACGCCGTTCTTGCGGGTGAAGTGATTGACGATGACGACCTCGCCGCCCGGGCGGCAGACCCGCTCGAGTTCCTGCATCATTTCTGCCGGGTCCGGGACGACCGACGCGACGTAAAGCGCGCTCACCTTGTCGAAGCTCGCGTCGGGGAACGAGAGCCGCTGCACGTCCATTGCCATCAGCGCGACGTTGCGCAGCGCGTGCCGTCGAACCTGGATGTTCGCCCGTGCCAGCATGTGCGGCGACAGGTCGATCCCGGTGACATTGGCGTGGCGCGGGTAGTACGGCAGCGACAGCCCGGTCCCGACACCGACTTCGAGGATTTCATCGCCCGGGCGACAGTTCAGCGCCTCGACGAGCCGCCGCCGCCCCGGTTCGAAGACCGGGCCGAAAAGGACGTCGTACACCGGCGCATAACGGCGGTATGCGGCAGTAATCGCTTGTTGGTCCATCGCGCTCGCAGGGTCGGGCAATGACTCATGTTAGCAGCGGACCGCGGAGTCTGCCGACGCGGGCGAGCCGAGGGTGCGGGCGCCTGTGCCGCGCTATTCGGTGCGATGCCCCTCGGCGAGATAGTCCCGGCTGCGCATTTCCATCAGGCGGCTCACGGTGCGCACGAATTCGTGCGCGTTGTGCCCGGCCGTGTAGAGCTCGGGCGCCTCGACCTCGGCGCTCATGACGAGCTTGACGCGGTGGTCGTAGAGCACATCGACGAGCCACGTGAAGCGGCGCGCTTCGGACGAGTTTCCCGCGCTCATGCGCGGCACGTCGGACAGGATCACGGTGTGATGTTCGCGCGCGATCTCCAGGTAATCGTTCTGCGAGCGCGGGCCGCCGCACAGGGTCGCGAAGTCGAACCAGATCACACCCGGCGCCCGCCGCACGACCGGCAGCTTCCGTTCGAAGAGGTCGAGCGGCGCGGTCTCGCCGTCGCTGCCGGCCAGCCGGCGGAAATCTTCGCCCATCTTGCGTTTCGCCGCGTCGTCGGACGGGACGAGGTAGATCTCGATTTTTTCGAGCGTGCGCAGCCGGTAGTCAGTGCCGTGATCGACCTCGATGACGTCGAAGCGGCGCTTGATCATCTCGATCGCCGGCAGGAAGTTGATGCGCTGCAGGCCGTTGGGGTAGAGGCCGTCCGGCGGGTAATTCGACGTCATGACGAAGATGACGCCGCGCGCCAAGAGCGCGTCGAGCAGCCGCCCGAGGATCATCGCGTCGGCGATGTCCGAGACGTGGAATTCGTCGAAGCACAGCAGCCGCGTGTGGCGCGCGATGCGGTCGGCGACCTTCTGCAGCGGGTCCGGCTCGTTGTTGAACTGCCGCAGGTCGTTCTGCACTTCCTGCATGAAGGCGTGGAAATGCACGCGACGCTTGCGCTGGTACGGCACGGCGTCGAAGAAGCAGTCCATCAGGAAGCTCTTTCCCCGCCCCACCCCGCCCCAGAAATAGACGCTGCGCGGCATCGCCGGACGGGCGAAGATCTTCCGCAGCTTGCTTCGGCGGGCGACCTTGAAGCCGACGAGTTCGGTGTAGAGCTGCTGCAGACGCTGCGCTGCGGCGCGCTGCTCCGGGTCCGACTTGTACCCGCGGGCCTCGAGCTCGGACTCGTAGACGTCGAGCATTCCGTGCTGAGGGACGTTCAAAACGCGATGAGGCATGGATCGACCGAATGAATGACCGAAAAACACGAGGGGTGGCGCGGGGACCCCGGACCACCCCTCTCTTGCAGCCCGCGTGCGATCAGAAGTGCAGCGGGCGCTTGTCCACCGCGAGTGCGGCTTCGTGCACGACTTCCGACAGCGTCGGGTGCGCGTGGCAGATGCGCGCGAGGTCTTCCGACGCGCCGCCGAATTCCATCGCGACGACCGCTTCGGAGATCAGCTCCGACGCGTTCGCGCCGATGATGTGGACGCCGAGGATGCGATCGGTGTTCGCGTCGGCGAGCATCTTGACGAAGCCGGTCGGATCACCCGAACCGAGCGCCCGCCCGTTCGCCATGAACGGGATCTTGCCGGCGCGGTAGGCGACGCCGTCGGCCTTGAGCTGCTGCTCGGTCTTGCCGACCCACGCGATCTCGGGCGACGTGTAGATGACGCCGGGAATCGTGTCCATGTTGGTATGTCCAGCCTGGCCGGCGATGATCTCGGCGACCATCACGCCCTCTTCCATCGCCTTGTGCGCGAGCATCGGACCACGGACGACGTCGCCGACCGCGTAGACGTTCGCCAGATTCGTGCGGCAGTGCCCATCGACGTCGATCTGCCCGCGCTCGCTGACCACGAGGCCGACCGCTGCCGCATTCAGCCCGTCGGTGTTCGGCACGCGGCCGACGGAGACGATCAGCCGGTCGCAGTCGAGCGTCGCGTCCTTGCCGTCCTTGTCGGTGTACGCGATCGAGACGCCCTTCGCGGACACCTTCGTTTCGCCGATCTTCACGCCGGTCTGGACCTTCAGCCCCTGCTTCGTGAACACTTTCAGGGCTTCCTTCGCGACATCGACATCCGCGAACGCCATGAAGTCGGGCAGCGCTTCGAGCACGGTCACGTCGGACCCGAGGCGACGCCACACCGAGCCCATTTCGAGACCGATCACGCCCGCGCCGATCACGCCGAGCTTCTTCGGCACCGAGTCGAAATCGAGCGCGCCGACGTTGTCGCAGACGATCTTGTTGTCGACCGGGATGCCGGGCAGGTGGCGCGGCTTCGAACCGGTTGCGATGATCACGTGCTTCGCCTCGACCGTCTCGGCGCCGACCTTGACGACGTAGCCGTTGGCACCGGCGCTCTCGAAACTGCCGTGGCCGGCGAGGAAGGTCACCTTGTTCTTCTTGAACAGGCCCTTGATGCCGCCTGTCAGCTGATCGACGACCTTGTTCTTGCGCGTAATCATCGTTGCGACGTCGATGCTCACCTTGCCGTCGATCCTGATGCCTTGCGTCGGGAACGCGTGCTCCGCTTCCTCGAACAGGTGCGAGGTGTGCAGCAGCGCCTTCGACGGGATGCACCCGACGTTTAGGCAGGTGCCGCCGAGCCGGGGTTCGCCCTTCGGGTCGGCATAGGGGTTCGATTCGGCGCACGCGGTGTTGAAACCGAGTTGCGCGGCGCGAATCGCCGCGACGTATCCGCCCGGTCCGCCGCCGATGACGAGGACGTCGAATTGCTTGTCAGCCATTGCTCACTCCGGAAAATGGGAAAAGCGTGACGGGCCGACCGGGCGAACGCCCGACCGGCCCGTCACGCAACGGGCGAATTACACGTCGAGGATCAGGCGGGCCGGATCTTCCAGCGCTTCCTTCATCGCGACGAGGCCCAGCACCGCTTCGCGGCCGTCGATGATCCGGTGGTCATACGACATCGCGAGGTAGTTGATCGGGCGGATCACGATCTGGCCGTTTTCGACGACCGGACGGTCCTTCGTCGCGTGAATGCCGAGGATCGCGGACTGCGGCGGGTTGATGATCGGGGTCGACAGCATCGAACCGAACACGCCGCCGTTCGAGATCGAGAACGTGCCGCCGGTGAGTTCCTCGAGCGACAGCTTGCCGTCCTTTGCCTTCTGGCCGAACTCGGCGATCTTCTTCTCGATGTCGGCGATCGACATCTGGTCGGCGTCACGCAGGATCGGCACGACGAGGCCGCGCGGCGAGCCGACCGCGATGCCGATGTCGATGTAGCCGTGGTAGACGATGTCGCTGCCGTCGACCGAAGCGTTGATGATCGGGTAACGCTTCAGCGCCGTCACGGCCGCCTTGACGAAGAAGCCCATGAAGCCCAGGCGCACGCCGTGTGCCTTTTCGAACTTGTCGCCGTACTGCTTGCGCAGCGCCATCACCGGCGCCATGTTCACTTCGTTGAACGTCGTCAGGATCGCGTTTTCGTTCTTCGACTGGATCAGTCGCTCGGCGATCCGCGCGCGCAGCCGGGTCATCGGCACGCGCTCTTCCGGCCGCTCGCCGGCCGGCGTGGCGACGGACGGCGGCACCGGGGTTGCCGGGCGGGCCTGGGCGCCGACCGCGTCTTCCTTGGTGACGCGTCCACCGCGACCGGTCCCCGAAACGTCGGCGGCAGCGACCCCCTTCTCGTCGAGGATCTTCCGCGCAGCGGGGCTCGCGGTCCCGGCGGGCGCAGCGGCACCGCGGGCAGCCGGGGCCGGCGCGGCAGCGGGTGCAGCCGCCGCAGCGGGCTCGGCCGCCTTCGCACCGGCAGCGGCCTTCGCTTCGGTGTCGATCTGCGCGATCAGCTCGCCGCTCGCGACGGTCTCGCCATCACGCTTGACGATCTTCACGAGCACGCCGTCGGCGGGCGCCGGCGTCTCGAGCACGACCTTGTCGGTCTCGATATCGATCAGGTTCTCGTCGCGCGAAACCGCGTCGCCTTCCTTCTTGTGCCAGCTGACCAGAGTCGCTTCGGAAACGGATTCCGACAGCTGCGGCACTTTCACTTCAATCAACATGAACTTCTCTCCCCGTGTTATCCGGTGTTCTTGATTCGATCAATCCTTGAATGGACCGAACGCGTTTTCGATGACCGCCTTCTGCTGCGCGTTGTGCTTCGCGTAGTAGCCGACCGCCGGCGACGCGGCCGCCGGACGGGCAACGAGCAACAGCTTGCGCTTCGACCCGAGCACGTTCACGAGATGCTGGCGCGATGCGAGCCAGTACCACGCACCCTGGTTGCGCGGCTCTTCCTGTGCCCAGACGATCTCCTTCGCGTTCGGGAACTGGTCGACCGCCTTGGCGAACGCTTCTGCCGGGAACGGATAGAGCTGCTCGATCCGCACCAGCGCGGTGTCCTTGATCCCCTGTTCGCGCCGGTACGCGGCGAGCTCGTAGTAGAGCTTGCCCTGGCACAGCACGACCCGCTTGACCTTCTTCGGATCGAGCGCCTCGGCTTCGGGAATCACGGTCTGGAAATGGCCGTTCGCGAGCTCGTCGAGCGACGCGGTCGCTTCCTTGTGACGCAGCAGCGACTTCGGCGTGATGATCACGAGCGGCTTTCTGACCTTGCGCAGCATCTGGCGGCGCAGCAGGTGGAAGATTTGAGCTGGCGTCGTCGGTACGCAGATCTGCCAGTTGTTCTCGGCCGCGTTGGTCATCAGACGCTCGAGCCGCGCCGACGAGTGCTCCGGCCCCTGGCCTTCGTATCCGTGCGGCAGCATCACCGTGAGGCCGCACAGGCGTCCCCACTTCGCTTCGCCCGACGAGATGAACTGGTCGAGCACGACCTGGGCGCCGTTCACGAAGTCGCCGAACTGCGCTTCCCAGACGACCAGCTCGTTCGGCTCGGCCGTCGAATAGCCGTATTCGAACGCGAGCACCGCCTCTTCCGACAGCACCGAGTCGAAAATCTGGAACCGGGCCTGGCCGTCGCGGATGTGCTGCAGCGGCACATAGGAGCCCTGATCCCAGCGCTCGCGCTTCTGGTCATGCAGCACCGCGTGGCGGTGGAAGAAGGTGCCGCGGCCAACGTCCTCGCCGGAAATCCGCACCGCAAAACCTTGAGCGAGCAGACTCGCGTAAGCGAGGTTCTCGCCCATGCCCCAGTCGAGTTGAAGTTCGCCCTGGCCCATCCCGACGCGATCCTCGAGGATCTTCTTCACGCGCGGGTGCAGACTGAAGCCTTCCGGCAGCGTCGTCAGGCGCTCGGACAGGCGCTGCAGTTCAACCAGCGGGACGGCGGTTTCGGCGACGTCGGTGTAGGGCTGGCCGACGAACGGCGTCCAATCGACGGCGAACTGGCGGCTATGGCCGGACAGGACCGGGTTGTACAGCAACTCGCCCTTGTCGAGATGCTCGCGGTAATCCTTGATCATCTTCTCGGGTTCGTCCGCCGCGCACGTCCCCTCGGTGACGAGGCGATCGGCGTAGAGCTTGCGCGTGCCCGGATGGCTGGCGACCTTGCGGTACATCAGCGGTTGCGTGACCATCGGCTCGTCCTGCTCGTTGTGGCCGAGCTTGCGGTAGCAGACGATATCGACGACGACGTCCTTCTTGAACTCCTGGCGGAACTCGACGGCGAGCTGGGTCGCGAACGCGACCGCTTCGGGGTCGTCGCCGTTCACGTGGAAGATCGGGGCTTCGACCATCTTAAAGATGTCGGTGCAGTACAGCGACGACCGGTAGTCGCGCGGGTCGGACGTCGTGAAGCCGATCTGGTTATTGACGACCAGATGGACCGTGCCGCCGGTGCCGTAGCCGCGCGTCTGCGAGAAGTTCAGCATCTCCTGGTTCACGCCCTGGCCTGCAACGGCCGCGTCGCCGTGGATCAGCACCGGGATGACCTGGCTCTTCGTCGTGTCGTTGCGGCGCACCTGGCGCGCATAGACCGAACCTTCGACGACCGGGTTGATGATCTCCAGGTGCGACGGGTTGAACGACAGCGTCAGATGCACCGGTCCGCCCGGGCTCATCACGTCCGACGAGAAGCCGAGGTGGTACTTCACGTCACCGGCGGTGAGGTCGGCCGCGGCCTTGCCTTCGAACTCGGCGAACAGCATCGACGGCGACTTGCCGAGCGTATTGACGAGGACGTTCAAGCGTCCGCGGTGCGCCATGCCGATGACGATTTCCTGCGCGCCGAGCGAGCCGCCGACACGGACGATCTCGTCCATCGCGACGATCGTCGACTCCCCGCCTTCGAGCGAGAAGCGCTTCTGGCCGACGTATTTCGTGTGGAGGTACTTCTCGAGCGTCTCGGCGGCGGTCGTGCGTTCGAGGATGCGCTTCTTCGTCTCGACCGGGAAACGCGGGGTGCCGCGCACCGCTTCGAGACGGCTCTGGATCCAGCGCTTCTGGCCGGTATCCGAGATGTGCATGTATTCGGAGCCGATCGAACCGCAGTAGGTCTGGCGGAGCGCTTCGAGGATCTCGCGCAGCGTCGCGTGATCGGCGGAAAAACCGTGGAAGGAGCCGACGTTGAAGCTCTGGTTCAGATCGGCTTCGGTAAAGCCGTAGAACGACGGCTCGAGCTCGGCGATCTGCGGACGCTCGGTGCGACGCAAGGGGTCGAGGTTCGCCCAGCGGTTGCCGAGGAAGCGGTACGCGTTGATCAGCTGCAGCGTGCTGACCTGACGGCGATCATCCCCGCCGGCCGAGATCAGGCGGACGGGACCGCGCTTCGCGAGTTCGGCGAAGGACGCGATCACCGGGCCGTGCGCGACATCGCGCACCGCAGCGCCGGCTTGCGCCTGCAGGTTGTCGAAGTACGTTCGCCATTCGTCCGACACCGAAGCCGGATCGGAAAGGTAACTCTCATAGAGTTCTTCGATGAACGGCGCGTTGCTGCCGAACAGATGCGAAGACGATCTGAGCTGCTTCATCATGTTCAAGGTCACCTGTATCTTGTTTTTCCAGCAATCGGCGAATCCGCCCGTCGGTCCGGATAAAAAAACGGGATGGCCGTACTGCGCCATCCCCCGGGGTCGCTGACGAACTGATTCGCCGCCTCTCCCTTTCGTCTCTTACGGACGTTGATCAAGCGCCGGTACGTCGCGGCGAGCCGCCCCGATGTACAACTGGCGCGGGCGCCCGATCTTGTATTCCGGATCGGTGATCATTTCTTCCCACTGCGTGATCCAGCCCACGGTGCGCGCGAGGGCGAAGATGCAGGTGAACATCGAGGTCGGGATACCGAGCGCCTTCTGCACGATGCCCGAGTAGAAATCGACGTTCGGATACAGCTTCTTCTCGACGAAGTACTGATCTTCGAGCGCGATCTTCTCGAGTTCCATCGCGAGCTTGAACAGGCGGTCGTTTTCCAGACCGAGCTCGCCGAGCACGTCGTAGCAGACCTGACGCATCAGCTTCGCGCGCGGGTCGAAGTTCTTGTAGACGCGATGGCCGAAGCCCATCAGCTTGAAGCTGTCGTTCTTGTCCTTCGCACGCGCGATGTACTCGCCGACACGCGACACGTCGCCGATTTCCTCGAGCATGTTGAGGCAGGCTTCGTTCGCGCCACCGTGCGCAGGACCCCACAGGCAGGCGATGCCGGCCGAGATGCAGGCGAACGGATTCGCACCCGACGAGCCGGCGAGACGGACCGTCGACGTCGATGCGTTCTGCTCGTGGTCGGCGTGCAGCGTGAAGATCGTGTCGAGCGCGCGCACGAGCACCGGATTCGGCTCGTACTTCTCGCACGGCGTGCCGAACATCATGTGCATGAAGTTCGCCGTGTAGTCGAGTTCATTGCGCGGGTACATGAACGGCTGGCCCATGCTGTACTTGTAGGCCATCGCAACGATCGTCGGCAGCTTCGCGATCAGGCGGTTGATCGAGATGTTGCGGTGCTCCGCGTCGGAGAAGTCCAGCGCCTCGTGGTAGAACGCCGACAGCGCGCCGACGACGCCGACCATCACGGCCATCGGATGCGCATCACGTCGAAAGCCCGTGAAGAACTTCGTCATCTGGTCGTGCAGCATCGTGTGGTTCTTGATGGTGTTCTCGAACTCGGTCTTCTGCGCCGCGTTCGGGAGCTCGCCGTTCTTCAGCAGGTACGCGACTTCGAGAAACTTGCATTTCTCGGCCAGCTGCTCGATGGGATAACCGCGATAGAGCAGCTCACCCTTGTCACCATCGATGAACGTGATCGTGGACTTGCAACTGGCGGTCGACAGGAAACCCGAGTCGTACGTGAAGAGACCGGTCTTCGCACCCAGCGTACGAATGTCGATCACATCATTGCCGTGGGTGCCGGTCATCACCGGGAATTCGACGGTCTTGCCATCGACGGTTAGCGTTGCGGTGCGTTCAGTGCTCATAGGTCATCCCTTTTTGCATGCCGGTAGTAACTACTAGCTCCCTGTAACGACCGTCCTGCCCGTCATTGCCGACGCAGCAGGTCGATCATCTCCTTCCAGCGGTCGTCCCCGCAGGGCTCGCTGCCATTGACCATGGCCCAAAGCTCATAGTCGTCACAGCGCAGCAAGTCCTCGAGGTCCGCCAGCTGACCGTCGGTGAGACGGTCGAATTCCCTCTCCAGAAAGCGTGCGAAGACGAGATCGAGCTCGAGGAGAGCCCGACGGCACTGCCAACGCACGCGTCCTTTATTTATTGTCATACCGCCCGCGCGACCATCATGTCCTTGATCTTGCCGATGGCACGCGTCGGGTTGAGGCTCTTCGGACACACGTCGACGCAGTTCATGATGCTGTGGCACCGGAACAGGCGGTACGGGTCCTCGAGGTTGTCGAGGCGCTCGGTCGTCGCTTCGTCGCGCGTGTCGGCGAGGAAGCGGTACGCCGCGAGCAGACCGGCAGGACCGACGAACTTGTCCGGGTTCCACCAGAACGACGGGCAGGACGTCGAGCAGCACGCGCACAGGATGCACTCGTACAGGCCGTTGAGTTCCTCGCGATCTTCCGGCGATTGCAGGCGCTCGCGCTCAGGCGCGGGCTCATTGTTGACGAGGTACGGCTTGATCGAGTGGTACTGCTTGAAGAACTGCGTCATGTCGACGATCAGGTCGCGAATGACCGGCAGACCCGGCAGCGGACGCAGCACGATCGGCTGCGGCAGGCTGTCGATGTCGGTCAGGCACGCGAGACCGTTCTTGCCGTTGATGTTCATCGCGTCCGAACCGCAGACACCTTCGCGGCACGAGCGGCGGAACGACAGCGTGTCATCGACGGATTTCAGCCGGACCAGGGCGTCGAGGAGCTTCTTGTCGGAAGGCTCCAGCTCGACCGAGATGTCCTGCATGTAGGGCTTCTCGTCCTTGTCCGGATCGTAGCGGTACATCTTGAAATTGACAGTGCGCTTGCTCATTCTCTTGTTTCTCCCGCGCTCAGTAGGTGCGCTTCGCGAGTGCGATCGGCTCGACGTCCTGCGACAGCGGCTGGATCGTCACCGGCTTGTAGTCGAGCCGGTTGCCTTCGCTGTACCACAGGGTGTGCTTGAGCCATTCCTTGTCGTTACGGCCGTTCGGGAATTCCGCGGTGTCGGGCGCGTCATCGCGCACGTGCGCGCCGCGCGACTCCTTGCGGGCTTCGGCCGAAATCATCGTCGCCTTGGCCACCTCGATCAGGTTGTCGAGTTCCAGCGCTTCGGTGCGGGCCGTGTTCCAGACCTTGGACTTGTCCTTGATCTCGGTGCGCTTCGCGCGTTCGGCGACCTGCAGGATTGCGGCGACGCCTTCCTTCAGAAGTTGGTCGAAACGGAACACGCCGGCGTGCTTCTGCATCGTGCGGCGCATCTCGAGACCGACATCGAACACGCTTTCGCCGTTCGTCTGCCCTTCGAGGCGCGCAAGACGCGCGAGCGACATGTCGGCCGCGTCGGCCGGCAGCGGCTTCAGGCCGAGATTCCCGCTCCTCAGGTCCTCGACGACCGATTCGCCCGCCGACTTGCCGAACACCAGCAGGTCGAGCAGCGAGTTCGTGCCGAGGCGGTTCGCGCCGTGCACCGATGCGCACGCGCATTCGCCGGCGGCGTAGAAGCCCGAGATCGGTGCGTTCGGATTGCCGTCCTTCGGCGCGACGACCTGGCCCTTGAAGTTCGTCGGAATCCCGCCCATCTGATAGTGCGCGGTCGGCACGACCGGGATCGGCGCCTTGATCGGATCGACGCCGGCAAACTGGATCGAGATTTCACGGATGCCCGGCAGCCGCTTCATGATGGTCTCGGGCGACAGGTGCGTGATGTCGAGCAGCACGTGGTCCTTGTCCGGCCCGCAACCGCGACCTTCGTTGATCTCGGTGACCATCGAACGCGAGACGACGTCGCGCGACGCGAGATCCTTCAGGTTCGGCGCGTAGCGCTCCATGAAGCGCTCGCCCGACGCGTTGCGCAGAATGCCGCCCTCGCCGCGCACGCCTTCGGTGATCAGTACCCCCGCACCGAACACGCCGGTCGGATGGAACTGCCAGAACTCCATGTCTTCGAGCGGAACGCCGGCGCGCGCGGCCATGCCGAGGCCGTCGCCGGTATTGATGAACGCGTTCGTCGAGCTGTGGAAGATGCGGCCGGCACCGCCCGTCGCGAAGATCGTTGCCTTCGCGTGGAAGATGCTGACTTCGCCGGTCTCCATTTCGATCGCGGTGACCCCAAGCACGTCGCCGTCGGCGTCGCGGATCAGGTCGAGCGCGTTCCACTCGACGAAGAACTGCGTGTTCGCGCGCACGTTGCGCTGATAGAGCGCATGCAGCATCGCGTGGCCGGTCCGGTCGGCCGCGGCACAGGAGCGCGAGACCGGGGATTGGCCGTAATTCTGCGAGTGACCGCCGAACGGACGCTGGTAGATCTTGCCGTTGTCGGTGCGGTCGAACGGCATGCCGTAATGTTCGAGTTCGACGACGACCTCGTTCGCCTTGCGGCACATGAATTCGATCGCATCCTGGTCGCCGAGCCAGTCCGACCCCTTGACGGTGTCGTACATGTGCCAGTGCCAGTTGTCTTCGGTCGAGTTGCCGAGCGAAGCAGCCACACCGCCCTGCGCCGCAACGGTGTGCGAGCGCGTCGGGAAGACCTTGGTGAGCACCGCCGTTTTCAGGCCCGCCTCGGAAAGTTGCAGGGCCGCGCGCAATCCGGCGCCACCCGCACCGACGATGACCGCGTCAAAAGTACGTTTCGCGACGTTCACGCTTACAGCCTCCAAAGAATCTGGGCAGCCCAGCCGGCATAGCCGACGAGCAGGAAGATCGTTACGACGTGCAGGAACAGACGAACGCCGACCGGCTTCACGTAGTCCATGTAGATGTCACGCACGCCGATCCAGGCGTGATAGAAAAGCGCGAGGAAGAACAGGAACGTGAAGAAACGCACCAGTCCGCCGCCGAAAAGGCCGGACCAGGTTTCGTAGGTCATTTCGGGAAGACCGAGCGCAGCGGCCGCGAACAGGATCGTGAAGACAACCATGAACACGGCCGTCGCACGCTGCGCGATCCAGTCGCGCAGGCCGTAATGGGCGCCGACGATGATGCGCTTTACCATAGTTTCACCCCGATGATCACGGTCAGCAGAATGCTGACGACCAGCACGATGCGCGAACTGTTGCGCGCGGACTTGAGATCGACGCCGGTGTGCATGTCGAGCAGGAGAAAGCGGATGCCCGCGCAGAAATGATGCAGATACGCCCACAGCAGGCCGAGCAGCAGGAGCTTGACGAGCGGGTTCGCGACGACACTCTTGTATGTTGCAAAGGACTCGGGCGAGCCCAGGCTGCGGTCGAGCAAATACAGCAGGAACGGCAGCATCAGGAACAGACCCGCGCCACTGACACGGTGCAGGATCGAAACGATACCCGGCAGCGGCAGCCGGATTTCATGCAGGGCCAGGAATTTGGGCCGCTGCTTGCGCGCTAAGGCTTCTGACATCTATTTTTTACCCCTTGATGAGCGACGGTTACCCGACGCGGTTCTCCCAAACTGCAAAGAGCCCGAATTATATACGCTGAAATGCATATGCCCCGCGCACCGGCGTCAGATCAATTCATTCAGATAAAAGTGTTCGGCGGTCGAATAAAGCCCCCGGCGCCACTCGACCGGACGATCGCCATAAGTGTAGGTGACGCGCTCGACCGACAGCAGCGGCGTGCCTTCGGCCACCTTCAGCGTCTCGCTCGTCGAGCGGTCCGCAGCGACCGCGCGGATGCGCTCCTGCGCGCGGATCATGCGCAGCCCGAAGCGCGTTTCGAACAGGCTGTAAAGCGATCCGTTCCAGCTCTGGAGAACTTCCAGCGTAAGCCCCTGGAATATTTCGCCCGGCAGATAGATTTCGTCGACGACGACCGGCTTGAGTGCGAACTTCAAGATGCGACGCACGATGATGATCGGGTCGCCCTGCTCGATTCCGAGCACCCGCGACGCCTCCTGCCCCGCCTTCGCGCGCCAGCAGTCCATCGGCACGCTCTGCGGATGCGCGAGCACCCCGTCCATCGGCACGAGACGCAGGAAACGGAACAGCGAGCGCGGATCATTATGCGAAGCGACGAACGTACCCTTGCCCTGCTTGCGGATAAGCAGGTTGTCGGCCGCCATTTCGTCGATGGCCTTGCGGACCGTTCCCTGCGAAACACTGAAGCGGGCGGCGAGCTCCTGCTCGCTCGGAATCACCTGACCGGGTCGCCACTCACCCGACTCGAGAGCCTGGAGAATCAGGCTCTTTATCTGCCGGTAAAGGGGGCTGAAAGTTGGAGATTCCTGTGCCATGCGCGCATTTCAGCACAAAATTTTTCCAACGTCCATCCGTAATCTCATGTCTTATATAAGACATGAGATGTGAATTGACATCGACTTCGCTTGCTTCTAACATCTTTCGGCCCCGGCGGCTGGTCCACCAGACCCCGAGTCGAACGCCGAACTGCAATCGCGGACGGCAGCGTTTACACTTCACCGTCTTCAATCCGCTTTAGAGGGAGTACTTCCTATGAGCAAAGCCCCCGTGCGCGTCGCCGTTACCGGCGCGGCCGGCCAGATCGGCTACAGCCTGCTGTTCCGCATTGCTAGCGGCGAAATGCTGGGCAAAGACCAGCCCGTGATCCTGCAACTGCTCGACCTTCCCCAAGCCCAGAAGGCGGTAAAGGGCGTGATGATGGAGCTCGAGGACTGCGCCTTCCCGCTGCTGGCGGGCATGGTTGCAACCGACGACCCGAACGTCGCGTTCAAGGACGCCGACTACTGCCTGCTCGTCGGGGCCCGCCCGCGCGGTCCCGGCATGGAGCGCGCCGACCTGCTGCAAGCCAACGGTCAGATCTTCACCGTGCAGGGCAAGGCGATTGCGGAGAATGCGAAGGAGAACGTCAAGGTTCTCGTCGTCGGCAACCCGTGCAACACGAACGCCACCATCGCCGCTGCCGCTGCGAAGAAGGTCGGCCGCACGAATCCGAATAACTACCACGGCATGCTGCGCCTCGACCACAACCGCGCTCTGTCGCAGCTGTCCGCGAAGACCGGCCGCCCGGTGTCGAGCCTGAAGAAGATGGTCGTCTGGGGCAACCACTCGCCCACGATGTACGCCGACTATCGCTTCTGCACGTCGAACGGCGACTCGGTGAAGGCGCTGGTGAATGACCACGCATGGAACAACGACGTGTTCCTGCCAACCGTCGGCAAGCGCGGCGCCGCGATCATCGACGCACGCGGTCTGTCGTCGGCCGCCTCCGCTGCGAACGCGGCGATCGACCACATGCACGACTGGGCGCTCGGGTCCGACGACTGGGTGACGATGGGCGTTCCGTCCGACGGCTCCTACGGCATCCCGGCCGGCGTCGTGTTCGGCTTCCCGTGCGAATGCAAGAACGGCGAGTTCAAGATCATCCAGGGTCTCGAAATCGACGAATACTCGCGCGAGAAGATCAACAAGACCCTCGGCGAACTCGAAGACGAGCGCGCTGCCGTCGCCGACATGCTGAAGTAATCCGACGGTTCGACCGTCGACAGGGCCGCGATACAATTTCGCGGCCCTTTTCTTTTGTCGGCCGCATTCCCGGCCGCCCCTCCCTGGAAGAACGCGATGCAACATCCTGCTGACGTACTGTTCGCCGGCGAAAAGCCCTTCCCGGTCCTGCCCGCGGTCGACCACTATGCGGGCTCGGAAAAGCTGATGAGAAAGGCGCTCGCCCTGCAGCACGAACTGGGCGCGGTTTTCGACATCACCTGCGACTGCGAGGACGGTGCGCGGGCGGGTGCCGAAGCGGAACATGCGGAGATGGTCGCCGACATCGTCACCGGCCCGGATAACCGGCACGCGCGGATCGGCGCGCGGATTCACGACATCACGCATTCCCACTGGCAGCGAGATCTCGAAATCCTCGTCGAGCGCGCCGGATCGAGGCTCGCGTTCCTGACCTTGCCGAAGCCACGGTCGGCGCTGGATGTTCGGACCCAGATCGCCGCCTTGCGCACGCTCGAAGCCGCACACCGGATCGAACGGCCGATTCCGGTCCACGTCCTGATCGAGACGCATGGCGCTCTCCACGAAGTCTGGGACATCGCGGCGACGCCCGGCGTCGAATCCCTCGATTTCGGCCTGATGGATTTCGTCTCCGGCCATCACGGAGCGATTCCCGGCGCGGCGATGACGAGCCCCGGCCAATTCACGCATCCGCTCGTTGCCCGCGCGAAGGTGGAGATCGCCGCGGCGGCGCTCGCGAACGGTGTCGTCCCGTCGCACAACGTCACCACCGAACTCAAGGACATCGAACTCATCCGTAACGACGCCGAGCGGGCGCGGCGCGAGTTCGGTTATCTACGGATGTGGAGCATCCATCCAAACCAGATCCGACCGATCCTCGACGCGATGCGGCCCGATTTTACGGAGGTCGAAGAAGCGGCCGACATTCTCGTCGGTGCGCAGGATGGCGACTGGGGACCTATCCAGCACCGCGGTCGCCTGCACGATCGCGCGTCCTACCGCTATTACTGGGAGTTGCTGCTTCGCGCGCGCGCGACCGGCATGACGCTTCCGGACGAAGCATCGCTGCGGTTCTTCCCCTGATCGGGGGCGCGCACGGACGTCCGGCGGCGACCTGCTGGTCGCTATTGGTGCACCGCCGCCCGTCTATTTGATCAGTCGATGAAAATCAATCGGCCGACGACGGAGGAGTCGCCTTCGTCTTACGCGCGGCCGGTTTGCGAGTGCGCGGTTTCGGCGCATCGGCCTTCGCCTCGAGCGCTTTTGCTGCCCCCTCCGATGCGTTGGTCACCGAATCGACCGCCGCAGCCTGGACTTCGATCAAGGGCTGCGCCGACGCCGCCGTTGGCGCCTCCGCGGGCAGCGCGGGAGAAGCCGATTCAACTGCCAACTTGGCCGGTGCACGAGACGATCGCGAAACCCTCGCGTCCACGTCCAGCCACTCCTTCTGCTCGCCGAAACCGACATGCGGCAACGACGCACGCAGCATCACCCGCACCGCGTCCTGCTCTCCCGCCGGGTCGAGCGGTGCCACCAGCGCCTCGATCCGCGGCAGCCACGGCAGGAAGAAATCGATGGCTGCAGGCTGGTCGGGGCGGCCTGCAGCAAGCGCGGGCAGCCAGGGGTTCGGCGCCGAGACGACAGAATCGAACCACATCTGCCATTGCCGAGCCCAGAACGCGTTCCAGTCCTGGAACATCGACCATGGCTGCAGGTATGCGGACATCAGCACTGCCGGCTCCGTTGCGAGCCCGCTCGGCTCACCCGATCTGCTTTCATACATGTTCACCCCCGTTGCGAAGATTGCGCTGCGCAGCTTAGCTGAAGCCGCAAACGGCGATTCCGCTCAGCGCCGGCGGAACTGGGCCGGCCGCGGCGCACCGGTTGCTGCCGGTCGCTCGTCCTTGTGGCGGAAGCTGATGCGCGCCTTCGTCAGATCGTACGGCGACAGTTCGACACTGACCTTGTCGCCGGCAAGGATGCGGATGCGGTGTTTGCGCATCTTGCCCGATGCATAGGCCTGCACCTCGATTCCGTTTTCGAGCGTCACTCGAAAGCGCGTGTCCGGCAGCACTTCGTTGACGACACCTTCCATTTCCAGCAATTCTTCCTTGGCCATTTCATCATCCTTTCATGCATTCGTGGGGCGGACCGGAGCGCGTCGAGCGGAGCCGGTTCGTGGTTCATGCGGCGTCTCGGGGGGAATGACATCAGTCCCTTCCCCGCCAGATGGCACCTCGCCCCAGACGTTTCTGGATGGAACGACGACAGGCGCGGGACGTTAAGTACCGCGTTGGACGGAACGCAGGATTGTTCGCTGCGTTCGGGAGGCCAGAGGAAAGTGCCGGGAAGACTGCAAGAGAGCCGGTTGCAGTCGGTTCCACCGGGCGCCGGATTCAACCTGCAGACTATACAGGATTATGCCCGTCGGCCCCAACTCGCACTGCTCCCGGGAACAGAACGCCACGAAGTCCTTCGTCGATTCCTTATAATCCGGGCATGACGAACCCCAAGTCCCACGCCGAATTCACCGTGCTCTTCGCGGACCTCGCCGGGAGCACCCAACTTTACGAGCGCGTCGGGGATGCGCTCGCCTTCAGGCTCGTCGAGCAGTGTCTGCAGCTGGCGCGGAGCGAAATCGAACAGCGCGGCGGCCGGGTCGCAAAACACACGGGCGACGGCTTGATGGCGGTCTTCGCCGACGCGAACCGCGCGGCAGAGGCCGCATTGCGCATCCACCAGGCGGTGCGCGATCTGCCGCTTTCGTCCGGACAGAAAATCGCGGTGCGACTCGGTTTCCATACCGGTCCGGTTGTCGAAAGCGAGAACGACGTCTTCGGCGACACGGTCAACGTCGCCGCCCGCCTGCTCGAACTCGCATCGCCCGGCCGCGCCATCACGTCCGCCGAGACGGCGCGGCAACTCGAACCCGAGTGGCGCGTCCTGCTGCGGCCCTTGAAACCACGGACGCTCCGCGGAGTGTCGCGGCTCACCAGCCCGTTCGAACTCGTCTGCGACTCGCCCGGCGACCTCACGGTCGTCCAGTCAGTCAATCTGGAGGCGGAGGAAAAACCCGAGCTCCGGCTGTATCTCGGCGCACAGTCCGTCGTGCTCGACGAGCGGAACCCGAGCGTGCGCCTCGGTCGCGACCCGTCATCCGAGATTTGCGTCAGCGATACCCGCGCGTCGCGGCAGCACGCGCGGATCGAGTTCCGCGGCGACAAGTTCGTGCTCATCGACCGCAGCAGCAACGGGACCTTTGTCGCAATGGACGACGAGAAGGAGTTTGTGCTGTCGCGCGAGGAGATCGTACTGCGAAAACATGGTTACCTCGCGCTCGGGCGGACCTGCGTCGGCAATCCCTACTCGATCGGATTCGTCTGCATGTAGGTCGGACCCAAGCCGTGCCGCGACCTGTGCACCTGACCGGCGCGCCGGTGTTTCACGGCGCATGCCGGGTCATTCACTTACGGACCGGCTTTTCGTCGGGCCGGCCGACGTCCGCAACGTCGTCGGCGCGGCGCCCGTGCTCGCTGGCCTGCCCGACGATCGCCTCGAGCGAGATCACCTTGGCGCCGCCGAGCGGCCACGGAATCGGCATCCGCATCGAGTAGCGCGTGGCCTCCGACCCCGGCCGGTCGGTTTTCCGCCGCAGCGGAATGATCTGGGCTTCGACCTGCGGCATCCACGACAGGTCCGATGCGCGTCGCAAACCGTCCTTCTGACGCGGTGCCGGCTGTCCGAGCATCCGGAACCCGGCGCTCCACATCCGCTGACTGCCCTGCAGCCAGACATCGAACCACTTCATGCTTTCGGTCATTGCCGATTGCGACCACTTGAGCCAGATCGCCGGATCGAGCGTCTCTGCCTTGCTCGCTGCGTCGTCCGGTGGCTCCGGCCGATTGCGCATATCTCCAGCCTTCATATCCCCTCCAAACCTGCGTACCTTCGCGATAGCTTAACGATTGCCGCGTCACGCGGAAAGGAGTGATCCTACAGGCGCCGGACGCGGCCGTCTTCCCGACCGCTGCGCGGCGCTTGGCGACGCGCCAGCTGCGGCCGCCCATCCGGCACCGATTGGAACAAGCGCGAGACACCGACGCGTGCAGAAAAGAAAAGGCGGCGCCCCTCTCGGAGCACCGCCTTCAGCGCCTCAAAGGGCGTAAGTCGTCAGACTTCGACCTTCTCCGCGATCTCGGCGAACTCCGCGATCTGATCGAAGTTCATGTAGCGGTAGATGTCGGCCGCCTTCTGGTTGACGACGCTCACCTGCTCCATGTATTCGCCCACGCTCGGGATCTTGCCCATCAGCGCGCATACCGCAGCGAGTTCGGCCGAGCCGAGATAGACGCGGGTGTCGATGCCGAGGCGGTTCGGGAAGTTGCGCGTCGAGGTCGACATCGCCGTCGAACCCTTGCGAACCTGCGCCTGGTTGCCCATGCACAGCGAGCAGCCCGGCATTTCCATGCGCGCGCCCGACTTGCCGAGCACCGAGTAGTAGCCTTCCTCGTTGAGGATCATCGCGTCCATCTTCGTCGGCGGCGCAATCCACAGACGCGTCGGGATGTCCGACTTGCCGTCGAGGACCTTGCCGGCCGCGCGGAAGTGGCCGATGTTCGTCATGCACGAGCCGATGAACACTTCGTCGATCTTGTCGCCGGCGACCTCGGACAGCAGCTTCACGTCGTCCGGGTCGTTCGGGCACGCGACGATCGGCTCCTTGATGTCGGCGAGGTCGATCTCGATCACGGCCGCGTACTCGGCATCGGCGTCGGCCTTCAGCAGCTGCGGGTTCGCGATCCACTGCTCCATCGCCTTGATGCGGCGGCCGAGCGTGCGCTTGTCTTCGTAGCCGTTCGCGATCATCCACTTCATCAGCGTGATGTTCGAGCGCATGTACTCGATGATCGGCGCCTTGTCGAGGTGCACCGTGCAGCCGGCAGCGGAGCGCTCCGCCGATGCGTCGGTGAGCTCGAACGCCTGCTCGACCTTCAGATCCGGCAGACCTTCGATTTCGAGGATGCGGCCCGAGAAGACGTTCTTCTTGCCCTTCTTCTCGACGGTCAGCAGGCCCTGGCGGATCGCGTACAGCGGAATCGCGTTGACGAGGTCACGCAGCGTGACGCCGGGCTGCATCTTGCCCTTGAAGCGTACGAGCACCGATTCGGGCATGTCGAGGGGCATCACGCCGGTCGCAGCGGCGAAGGCGACGAGGCCGGAACCGGCCGGGAACGAGATGCCGATCGGGAAGCGGGTGTGCGAGTCGCCGCCGGTGCCGACCGTGTCGGGCAGCAGCAGGCGGTTCAGCCACGAGTGGATCACGCCGTCGCCCGGACGCAGCGCGACGCCGCCGCGCGTCGAGATGAAGCCGGGCAGTTCCCGGTGCATCTTGACGTCGACGAGCTTCGGATAGGCGGCGGTGTGGCAGAACGACTGCATCACCATGTCGGCCGAGAAGCCGAGGCAGGCGAGGTCCTTCAGCTCGTCGCGCGTCATCGGGCCGGTCGTGTCCTGCGAACCCACCGTCGTCATCTTCGGTTCGCAGTAGGTCCCCGGGCGGATGCCTTGGCCTTCCGGCAGACCGCAGGCGCGGCCGACCATCTTCTGCGCGAGCGAGAAACCCTTGCCCGAATCGACCGGCGACTGCGGCAGGCGGAACAGCGTCGACGCCGGCAGACCGAGCGCCTCGCGCGCCTTCGCGGTAAGACCGCGGCCGATGATGAGCGGAATGCGGCCGCCGGCGCGCACTTCGTCGAGGATCACGAGGGTCTTCAACTGCGATTCGGCAATCACGGCGCCGTTCTTCAGCGCGGTGACCTTGCCAGTCGCCTGGTCGACCCTGAGTTCGATCTCGTCGCCCATGTCCATCTGGCCCGCGTCGATCTCGATCGGCAGCGCGCCGGCGTCTTCCATCGTGTTGAAGAAGATCGGCGCGATCTTCGAGCCGAGGCACACGCCGCCAAAGCGCTTGTTCGGCACGAACGGGATGTCCTCGCCGGTGAACCACAACACCGAGTTCGTCGCGGACTTGCGCGACGAACCCGTGCCGACGACGTCGCCGACATAGGCGACGAGGTTGCCGCGGGACTTCAGGTCCTCGAGGAACTTGACCGGACCGCGCACGCCCGCCTCTTCCGGGGTGATGCCCGCGCGCGGGTTCTTCAGCATCGCAAGCGCGTGCAGCGGGATGTCGGGGCGCGACCACGCATCCGGAGCCGGCGACAGGTCGTCGGTGTTGGTTTCGCCGGTGACCTTGAACACGGTCAGTTTCTGCACCGCGGGGACTTCCGGACGGCTGGTGAACCACTCGGCATCGGCCCACGACTGCATCACCGCCTTCGCGTTCGCGCTGCCCTTTTCTGCGAGTTCCTTCACGTCGTGGAAGTAGTCGAACATCAGCAGCGTCTTCTTCAGACCTTCCGCCGCGACGGTGCCGACCTCGGCGTCGCCGAGCAGGTCGATCATCGGGCGGATGTTGAAGCCGCCGAGCATCGTGCCGAGCAGCTCGGTCGCCTTCGACCGCGACACCAGCGCACAGCTTTCTTCGCCCTTCGCGACCTTCGCGAGGAACGCGGCCTTGACCTTCGCGGCATCATCGACGCCGGCCGGCACGCGGTAGGTCAGCAGCTCGACGAGGAAGGCTTCCTCGCCCTTCGGAGGGTTCTTCAGCAGGGCGACGAGTTCTTCGGTCTGCTGCTTCGACAGCGGCAGCGGCGGGATGCCGAGGGCGGCACGCTCTGCGACATGGGCGCGGTAGGCTTCAAGCACGGTGCATTCCTTATCGTGACGGTGGCAGGAGTCCGGGGGTCGCCCGGACGACTTGCGAATTATATGTCTTTTATAAGACTTGAGGTGCAATGCAACAATCAGCTCGGTTGCAGCGGCGGGATTCTACTCCTCGACGCCGGCTCCCGGGGATCGCCGGCGGCGAGCGCCGCTCATTGCTTTGCGCGGGGGCTTCAGCTAAACCGGGCAGTGGAACAGGCGGGAACGCAGGTCGCGGCGTGGCGTTCCAACTATCGATCATGATCGCGGGGCTCCATCCGCGGCTTCTGTACCCTCACCTCCAAAGGGAGATCCACGATGCTCCACAATCTGTTCGACACGCTCGGATCGTTCTCGACCCCGTCCGGACGCGAAGGCCGCTTCTATTCACTGCCCGCGCTCGAAACCGCCGGCCTCGGAAAGGTCTCGCGCCTGCCCGTATCGATCCGCATCGTGCTCGAAGCGGTGTTGCGGCACTGCGACGGCAAGAAGGTCACCGAGGAGCACGTGCGGCAACTCGCGGCGTGGGCGCCGAACGGCGCACGGACCGAGGAGATTCCGTTCGTCGTCGCGCGCGTCGTGCTGCAGGACTTCACCGGCGTGCCGCTGCTGTGCGATCTCGCGGCGATGCGCAACGTCGCCGCTGACATGGGCAAGAACCCGAAACTGATCGAGCCGCTCGTGCCGGTCGATCTCGTCGTCGACCACTCGGTGCAGGTCGATCACTATGGCACCCCGATGGCGTTGCGCCAGAACATGGAGCTCGAGTTCCAGCGCAACCGCGAGCGCTACCAGTTCATGAAATGGGGCATGCAGGCGTTCGACACCTTCGGCGTCGTGCCGCCGGGGATCGGCATCGTCCACCAGGTGAACCTCGAATACCTGTTCCGCGGCGTGCGCAGCCAGGGTACGAACGGTCAGGCGCTGTATTTCCCCGACACCCTCGTCGGCACCGACTCGCATACGACGATGATCAACGGCCTCGGCGTCGTAGGCTGGGGTGTCGGCGGCATCGAAGCGGAAGCCGGAATGCTCGGACAGCCGGTCTACCTGCTGACGCCCGACGTGGTCGGGGTCGAACTCAAGGGGCGGCTATCCGAAGGCGTGACCGCGACGGACCTGGTGCTCACGGTCACCGAGATGCTGCGCGCTGCGAAGGTCGTTGGAAAGTTCGTCGAATTCTTCGGCGAAGGAACGGCGAGCCTCACCGTCACCGACCGCGCGACGATCGCGAACATGGCGCCGGAGTATGGCGCGACGATGGGCTTCTTCCCGGTGGATGAGAAGACCGTCGCATACATGCGCGGCACGGGCCGCACCGAAGCCGAATGCGAGTTGTTCGAAGCCTACTTCCGCGAGCAGCGGATGTTCGGCATTCCGCGGGCGGGCGAGATCGATTATTCGCAGACCTTGGCGCTCGACCTCGCGTCGATCGTGCCGTCGCTCGCGGGCCCGAAGCGACCGCAGGATCGCATCGCGCTCACCGACATGGAAGATGTCTTCGACAGCCTGTTTTCGCGGCCCATTTCGGAGAACGGCTTCGGCCAGCCCGAGGCGGCGCTCGGCACGCGCTTCCCGACGAAGCTGCCGGGCGTGGACCTCGGCCACGGCGACATCCTCATCGCCGCGATCACGTCGTGCACGAACACCAGCAACCCGGCCGTGCTGATCGCCGCCGGCCTGCTGGCGAAGAAGGCAGTGCAGAAAGGACTGACGGTGAAACCGCACGTGAAGACCTCGCTCGCCCCCGGGTCGCGCGTGGTCACCGAATATCTGCAGAAGGCCGGGCTGCTCGAGCCGCTCGCGCAACTCGGCTTCGCGCTCGCCGGATACGGCTGCACCACCTGCATCGGCAACGCGGGCGATCTCGCGCCCGAGCTGAACGAGGCGATCAACGAACATGACGTCATCGCCGCGGCGGTCCTGTCGGGCAACCGCAACTTCGAGGCGCGGATCCACCCGAACATCCGCGCGAACTTCCTCGCGTCACCGCCGCTCGTCGTCGCCTTCGCGATCGCCGGCCGCGCGAACGTCGACCTCGTCGAGAATCCGCTCGGCACGGGCAGCGACGGCCATCATGTGTACCTGAAGGACATCTGGCCGACCTCCGACGAAATCGCGGCGATCATGCCGCTCGCGATGGACCCGGCGACGTTCGAGCGCCTGTATGCCGACTTCACGAAAGGCCACGACCTCTGGAACGAGATTCCGGCGACGGCGGGACAGGTCTACGAGTGGCCGGAGTCGACGTACATCGCGCGTCCGCCCTTCTTCGAGGGCTTCACGATGGACACCGGCGCGATCGGCGACATCGTCGGCGCAAAACCGCTGTTGATCCTCGGCGATTCGGTGACGACCGACCACATCTCGCCGGCGGGTTCGTTCCGCGAGACGACGCCGGCCGGCCAGTGGCTGATGTCGAAAGGCGTGACCCGCCCGGACTTCAACTCCTACGGTTCGCGCCGCGGCAACCACGACGTGATGGTCCGCGGGACCTTCGCCAACGTGCGGGTCAAGAACATGATGCTGCCGCCGCGCGAGGACGGTTCGCGCGTGGAGGGCGGCTACACCTTGTACGACGGCGGGCAGACCACGGTCTACGACGCCGCGATGCAGTACATGGCGAGCGGCACGCCGACGGTCGTGCTCGCGGGCGAAGAATACGGCACCGGGTCGAGCCGCGACTGGGCGGCGAAGGGAACGCAGCTGCTCGGCGTGCGGGCGGTCGTCGCGCGCAGCTTCGAGCGCATCCACCGCTCCAACCTCGTCGGCATGGGCGTGCTGCCGCTGCAGTTCAAGGGCGACGATTCGTGGCAGACGCTCGCCATCGACGGGTCGGAGCGCTTCGATATCCGGGGCGTGAGCGCCGATCTCGGGCCGCAGCAGGATCTCACGCTCGTCATCCACCGCGCGGGAGGCGAAACGCAGGAAGTGCCGGTGCTGTGCCGCATCGACACGCCGATCGAGGTCGATTACTACCGCCACGGCGGCATCCTGCCCTACGTGCTGCGCGAGATCCTGGGGCAGCCGGAATAACGAATGGCATCTATCGCAAACGCCACGCCCTGTCCGTGCCAGTCGGGGAAACCCTTTGAGGACTGCTGCGCGCCGCTGATCTCGGGCGAACTGCTGCCCGAGACCGCGGAGGCGCTGATGCGCAGCCGCTATACCGCGTACACGCTGCGCGATGAGCCGTATCTGCTCGCCACCTGGGAACCGTCCCGGCGGCCGCAGTCCCTCGACTTCACGCCGGAGCCCGCGCCGAAATGGATCGGGCTGCAGATCCGGCAATCCGTGCAGACGGGTGTCGATACCGCGATCGTCGAGTTCGTCGCCCGCTACCGGATAGGCGGGCGGGCGCACCGGCTGCACGAGACGAGCCGGTTCAAGCTCACCGACGGGCGATGGATGTATGTGGACGGAGATATCGCAGAGTGAGCACGGGAGGGATGCCCGGGTGTGATGGACGCATATAATCGCGGCTCGATCATCACGCCGTTTGTGAAAACGGGAACCGCATGAACCTCGAAAAAGTCATTTTCGGCTTCTTTATCGTCCTGGCTGCCACGCTGAACTTCGGCTTTTTCGTCGGCGAGATCGACAACCCCGCCCACCACGACATCTACGAACTCTTCGCCGCGATCGTCGTCAGCCTGATCGCCACCGTTCTGAAATTCGGCGACCGCACGCAGATCGGCGCGGTGCACCTGTCGACGAGCCTCGTCGCGGACCTCCAGCTGATCGCCGCGGCGATGGTCTGGGGCTATGCCGCCCACGTCTCGAGCCAGGGCGTGACGACGGAAATGGTCGCCCGGATCGTGTCGCTGTCGGGCGGCGCGCTGTTCGCGAACGTCGTGTCGGTCGTGATCCTGATCGCCGAAACGATCATGCAGCGGCGCTGACCTCCCGAAGCGCTGCCGGAGACGTCCCCGTGCTGCGGCATCACAGCAGTATTTTCCTGATCATGCGCCGCCTGCGGGCGCCGCTGATCCTGCTCATCTGCATCATGTCGATCTCGGTGCTCGGGCTCACGCTCGCACCCGGCGAAGACGCGGATGGCAACCGCACGTATCTGAGCTTCTTCCACGCGCTCTATTTCATCAGCTACACCGCGACGACGATCGGTTTCGGCGAGATCCCGTACGCGTTCTCCGACCAGCAGCGGCTGTGGGTGACGCTGTGCATCTATCTGTCCGTGGTCGGCTGGGCCTACACACTGGGAACCGTGTTCTCGCTGCTTTCCGACCGCAGCCTGCAACAGGCGATCCGCACGCAGACCTTCCTCGGGACCGTCCATCGCCTGCGCGAACCTTTCCTGCTCGTCTGCGGCTACGGCGAAACCGGCCGGCTGCTGTGCGCGGGGCTGGACCACCTCGGCTACCGCGCCGTCGTCGTCGAGCTCGACGAGGTGAAGGTCGGGGAAATCGAGCTGCACAGCTACCGCGCCGACATCCCCGCCCTCGCCGCCGATGCGCGAAATCCCGAGATCCTGAAGTTCGCGGGCCTCGATCACCCATCGTGCATCGGTGTCGTCGCACTCACCGACGACGACAGCGCGAACCTCGCGATCGCGATCGCCGCGCGTCTCCTGGCGCCGAAAATTCCGGCGCTGTGCCGCGCCTCGGCGCCGGAAGTCGCCGCGAACATGGCCTCGTTCGGCACTCGCCACATCATCAACCCGTTCGAGAAGTTCGCCGAATATCTCGCGCTCGCGCTGCATGCGCCCGCGGCCTGGCAGCTCCTGATCTGGCTCACTGGCCTGCCGGGATCGACCGTCGAACAGCAGCGGGATCCGCCGAAAGGCGAATGGATCGTCTGCGGGCACGGCCGCTTCGGGCAAATGCTGGTGCACGCGATGGAACGCGAATCGGTGCCGTTGACGATCATCGACCGCTTGCCACCGGAGGACCTCACCCATCGCTGGGTGCAGGGCGACGGTACGGGCGCCTCCGCGCTCGAGCAGGCACGGGTCCGCCACGCGGTCGGCATCGTCGCGGCGACCGGCAACGACGTCCACAACCTGTCGATCGCCGTCACCGCGCGCGAACTCAACCCGGCCCTGTTCGTGATCCTGCGGCAGAACCACTACGCGAATCGCGCGCTGTTCGACGCCTACGACTCCGACGTCGACGTGGTGCCGAGCAAGATCATCGCCCACGAATGCCTCGCGATCCTGACGACGCCGCTACTCGTCCCGTTTCTCGACGAGGTGAAGCGGCGCGACGAAGCATGGTGCGACAAGTGGCTCACGACGCTGACCGGCCGCTTCGGCTGGCAGGTGCCCGTGGTATGGAGCGAACGGCTGAACATTTCGCAGGCCCCCGCGCTGTACCGCACGCTGATGGACGGCGCCGAAGTCATGCTCGCGCAGATCCTCCGCTCTCCGGCGAACCGGGATGACCCGCTCGGCGGCGTCGCGCTATACCTGCGCTGCGACGACGGCGATCACGTGATGATGCCTGCGGCCGAGACCCGACTGCGCGCCGGCGACGAGTTGCTGTTCGTGGGCACGCCCGACGCCAGAAGCGAACTCAAGCTGACGCTCTCGCACGAGCACGTGCTGGCCTATGTGCTGACCGGCCGCGAACAGCCCGGCGGCTGGGTCTGGGAGAAGCTCGCGCGCTGGAAGGAAGCGAAGGCCGCCTCGTAGCGCAGGCTCCGCGGCTCCGCGCCACGTTCCGCGCGAGCCACCCGGAGAGCGGCGGCGGGCCACGGAACCAGGCGGATCCGCAGTCATGCGGCGGCAACGAGCACGACCGTCTCGCTGCCGAAACTCACCGTCTGACCCGGTCTCAGCTTCGCGCGCTTGCGCGACTCGGCGTGCCCGTCGACGCGCACGAGTCCCGCTTCGACCGCCGAGTGAGCCTCCCCGCCCGTCCCGGTCAGCCCGGTGGCCTTGAGAAGCTGATCGAGCTGGATATATTCGCCGCGCACGGCAAACGAAATCGTCATTGCATCCTCCGGCGCGCCGCGTCCAGGCGCGCAATCGACATTGATCGAACCAAAGCCGTCAGCCTACACTCGCAGCTCACTTCCCGCGGCGATTCCCACATGACGGCTCTTCTTCTGCCCCGAATCGACCAGACCCACGACGCGGCCAATGCGTCCGGCGCGCTCCAGCCGATCCGGACCGAACGCGAGGTGATGCAGGACGGCGGCATCGACTTCACGGTCCGCTGGGTTTCCTCGCTCGAGCGCAAGGACTCGGACCGGCTTTCGGCCGCGCTGCGCCGCGATCCCGATTTCGACCCGTTCCTGCCGCCCGACCCGGCCCTGACGGTCGGACCCCTCGGCGACGGGCACCTCGCGGTGCTCAACAAGTTTCCGGTGATCGCCCGCCACCTCCTGATCGTCACGCGCGACTTCGTATCGCAGACGTTGCCGCTCGACATCGCCGACTTCACCGCACTGGCGAAAGTGATGAGCGAGCTCGGCGGACTCGGCTTCTACAACGGTGGAACCGAGGCCGGCGCCAGCCAGCGCCACAAGCACCTGCAATGGATCCCGGAAGCCGCAAGAGGCGCGAAACTGAGCATGTTTACCGCCCGGCTGCCGAACGATCTGCCTCTCGGCAGCACGACCGTCCGCGACGATCTGCCTTGGCGCCACTGCTTTGTCCGCATCCCGACCGACGTCGGCTGCGACGCCGCTGAATTTGGCGCCGCACTCCACGCTGCTTTCATTCGCGCATGCGGCGCGCTCGACCTGGCCTGCGATCGCGATCCGATGCCCCCGTACAACCTGCTGACGGGCGGCGGCTGGCTGGTGGTGATCCCGCGCAGCCGCGAGCATTGCGAGAAGATCTCGGTCAATGCCCTCGGCTTCGCCGGCGGGCTGTTCGTACCACGGCCCGAACTCATCGACACGGTCCGCGCGATCGGTCCGCTGAAGCTGCTGACGTCGGTCGGCTTCGCCCGCTAGCGGTGGCGGAGCGACGCTCGCGCGACGATTAACGTGGAGTCGAGCGGGAACAGCACCTGCAATCCGTTCGCCGCACGTAGTCCGGCGCACTTCGGGTCCGTCGTCGCCTTCGCACCAGCAGAAGTAGACGCGGAAGGGAACGGTGCAGAGGCCGCAGTCGAGGCACGGATTCGGGCGCACATTTTTAGTTATGCCGACACAAGCTGTGGTTGAATATTTCGAACTTCGGACTACGGATCAGAGCGGAGGCAACCCATGGCGCGAGCGCGCACGGTCGCATGCGTCCTCACCGATGCCGAGCGCCGCGTAAGGGGCGAAGTCGCGGCACGGCGACGGACGGGATGCGTACAGAGTGCAGCGCACCCGCTCCCCGATCCGCCCTTCGAGCGCGACGCAGCGCGGGGCCGCCGCGTCCGTCCCGCGCATGCGCACGAGATTCGTGGTTACCGTGACCGCAAACGCGTCCGGCACGCCACCGGGGCTCGCGCTCGCCAGTTCGGACGGATGGAAGTCCACGCGGAACGCGGCGCAGCAGGCGCCGCAACGGGTGCAGTGATCGTCGTTCATGGTTGAGGAAACCGGGTCGGCTGCGGACCGGAGGGCCGGCCGCGCGACCTTGGTTGCGCCGTGCTGCGCTCCGGCGTTATGCCTTCGGTGCGCCACCCTTAAGTGCTAGACGGCGGCTCCGCAGCATTTCTTGTATTTCTTGCCACTGCCGCACGGGCACGCGTCGTTGCGCCCGGCCGCCGCGGGAGACGGAGCGAGCGGCGCGTCGGTGGGCAGCACCTCGACCTGCCACAGTTCCAATGCCTGCCACCGGCCGATGATCACGCCGAGCCCGGCCACCGCGATTTCCAGCCACTTCAGACGCGTGTCGTCGTCCGCTTCGGCGGCCGACTCGTCCGCCCAGGGCGCGAGGATCGTCTCGATCATCTCGCCGACCATCTTCGCCGCGTCCTCCGGGACCGTGCTCTCCCAGCCTTCGGGCCACAGTTCGAGCCCCTGCGCGAAACCTTCGACCCACTCCTCGCCGATGCCGAGCGAGTCGCCTTCGCTTGCCGCATAGCAGAACGGCTCCCAAGCTTCGGGGTCGTCGAGCGTCGTCGCGAGTTCGTTGTAATAGCGGCGAACGAGGCGAATGGCCCGCTGCATCTGGCTGCCGGAACCGAAGGACACGTCCTCGCCGTGGGCCGACCAGACGTCCGGGAGCCACCGCTCGGGCGGAATGCGCACCGGCGACGCGAGCACCGCCGCGAGGAAACCGTCGAGCATCTCGAGGTCCATGCAGTCTTCCGGCACCGCGTCGGAGGTCAGCAATTCTTCGAGCGCCTCGAATTCGGCGTCGTCGAGCAAATGGGAGTTGGGTGCCTCGGGGGCGTCGGCTACGTCAGCAGTCATGGGGCGTTCTCCGTCAGGTCCGCGAGAGTGAGCCATCGCGCGGCGTCGCGCAAGCGTCTTCGTCGAGGTCGCACACTAGACGATACAGCGGCTGTCCCGAGTCGCGATACTTGCGCTCGAACGGCGTCAGCGGCACCGGCGCCTCGAAAGTCTCCCAACCGGTTTCACGGCCGGTCGCGAGCGACAGCGCGCACGCGAATTCCTCGATGTACACGCGCCAGTTCGTGCGGCACTCGAGCACGCCGCCGAGGCGCGGAATGAACGGAAACACCGGATGAGCGTGCCAGCGCCGCGCGAGGTGACCGATCTTCGGCCACGGGTTCGGGTACAGGATGTAGTGGCGTGCGAGCTTCAGACCCGCGTCGCAGCAGAGGCGCCAGTAATCGACGAGGTCGGCGCGGACGAACACCATGTTTTTCGGCAGCAACGCCTCCGGATAAGGCTTGCGCCGCTCGAGTCTGTCCTGCGACTGGTCGACGCCGATGACCCAGTGATCCGGAAAGCTGCGCGCGAGCTGGATGGTGCTGTGGCCGACGCCGCAGCCCGCGTCGAGGATCAGCGGCGCACGTTGGTCCCAGCGTTCGAGGCTCGCGGCGAACGCCGCGCGGTTGTAATCCGCGTAGGGCTTGCGGAACGGCTCGGCGAGGTGGCGCTCGACACGGCGAACCAGTTGCTCGTGGATGCCCGATTGGGCGCTCGCGGGAATGCGGGAATTCGCGTAACTCATGGCTTCAGGCGGCCTGGGCGACGGCATCCGGAACGATGCGGTGACGCAGCAGGACGTGGTCGATTTCGACGGGCCGGCGCAACGGCCGCAGTTCCTGGTAAAGGGTCTCGGCGCGCGGAAAGCTCCGTCGCAAGAGGTTCAGCCACTGCTTGATGCGGCCGGGCGCGTGCGTCGGCTGCACTTTCTGTTGCACCTGCTCCCAGAACAGCGCGAGCAGCGGGCGCAGCTCCTGCCACTCGAGCTCGCGCCGCGCCGGATCTTCCGGGTGCCCGGACATGGTTGCGGCGCTGTCGCGGATGCGCCGGACGAGAAAGGGGTCGGCGGCCGCGCCACGTCCGATCATGACGTCAGGGACGCCGCTTGCGGCGCGGCAGCGCTGCCAGTCGGCCGCACTCCAGATCTCTCCGTTCGCGATCACCGGAATCGACACGACGTCGGCGATGCGCCCGACCCACTCCCAGTGCGCAGGGGGATGATAGCCGTCGAGCTTCGTTCGTGCATGCACGACGAGCTCCTCGACTCCGCCGTCCGCGAGGGCGCGCGCGCAGTCGAGCGCCCGGCTCGCGTCGACGACGCCGAGCCGCATCTTCGCCGTGAACGGCATCCCGCGTGGCATCGCCTTTCTCACGGCTGTCGCAATCGCAAACAGCAGTTCCGGCTCGTCGAGCAACACCGCGCCGCCACGATGGCGATTCACCGTCGGAGCCGGGCAACCGAAGTTCAGATCGATGCCGGGCGGGCCCAGTCGCGCCAGCTGCGCGGCGTTATCGGCGAGACAGGCAGGATCGGAGCCGAGAAGCTGAACGCGCACCGGCGTGCCCGCGCGCGTCGCGCCGCCGAGTTCGAGCTCCGGGCAAATCCGCTTGAAGACGCGCGGCGGCAGCAGCGAGTCGGAAACCCGGATGAACTCCGCAACCGCCCAGTCGTAGCCGTCGACTCGCGTCAGCACGTCGCGCAGCACCGCATCGAGCAGACCTTCCATCGGCGCCAGAACGAGCCGCACGCGAACCCCCTCGAAAACCACGCATTGTAAGAGCAAATGCGTCGGCGGACGCGGCCGACGCTTGCTTTCGCGCTTTCCATCCCCGATAATCCCGCGTTTCCACCGTTTCACAGGGCGGCCACATTCACCGCCCGCTGCTCGAGGATCTACCATGAAAGCGGACATCCATCCGAACTACAAAGAGGTCGAAGTGACCTGCTCCTGCGGCAACACCTTCATGACGCGTTCGACGCTCGGCAAGCCGGCCCTGCACGTCGAAGTGTGCGCGGCGTGCCATCCGTTCTACACGGGCAAGCAGAAGATCGTCGACACCGCGGGCCGCGTCGAGCGCTTCCGCCAGAAGTACGGCAACGTCCAGCGCGGCTGAGCTTCACCCGGTTTTCGTAAAAAGGCAGCTTCGGCTGCCTTTTTTGTTCGTCCGGCCCTTTGCGCCGGGATTCCGGCCGGACCCCGCGGCCGGCATATGCCGCCCATGCCGGCCGCTTGCGACTAGAATTCCATCCCGGGTGGCGCATCGACCCGCAGCGACACTCACACGCTTTCCGGAACGGCCCGACTCACGACCGATATCGTATGACCGGCGACTCACGCTCTCCTTCCCTTTTACAGCAGCGAATCTACGGCGCGGTCGGGCTCGCGCTGCTGGTCGCGCTGTATCTGCTCTCCGGCCTCGTCGGGCACGACCCGTGGCGGGGTGACGACGCGCGCCACTTCGGCCCGATCTTCGAAATCCTGAACGGCAACGGGCTGCTGTTTCCCTCGATCGCCGGCGAACCTTCGACGAGCTTTCCGCCGCTGTATTACTGGACCGGCGCGGTTTTCGCGGCGCTCTTCGGCTCGCTGCTGCCCTTGCACGACGGCGCCCGGCTCGCGAGCGCCCTTTACACGGCCCTCGCGATCTTCTGGGTCGCGCGCGCGGCATCCCGGCTCTACGGCAAGCACACCGGCACGCCCGCCGCGTTGCTGATGCTCGGCACGCTGGGGCTCGTGCTCCACGCGCACGAAACGCAGCCGCTGGTTGCCTTGATGGCGATGCAGGCGATGACGCTCGCGGGGCTGTCGCTGATTCCGACGCGCCCCGCCTTGGGCAGCGTCCAGGCCGGCAGCGGTGCGGCACTCGCGTTCCTTGCCGCGGGGCCGGAGGGGACGGTGCTGACGCTGCCGCTCTTCCTCGCGATCGTGATCTGCTCGCCGGAATGCCGGAACCCCCGCGCGACGGGCGGCCTGATCCTCGGCCTGAGCCTCGCGCTCGGCGTGACCGCAATTTGGCCGCTGGTCTTGCATTACCAAGCGCCGGAGTTGCTGACGCTATGGTGGCGCACCGAATGGGTGCCGCTCGGTTCTACGATGGTCCCCGCCGGGGAGTTCCCCAGACTCGTCGAGCTTTTCGGCTGGTTCGCGTGGCCGTTATGGCCGATCGCGCTGTGGTCCCTGTGGCGGATGCGACGACAATTACTGCGCATCTCCTGGATGCTCCCGATCACCGCATTTCTTCTGTCGCTCGGCTGGATCATCGTCGCCGGCAACGTCCGGCAGGCGACTTTGCTCCCGTTGATCCCGCCGCTGGCGCTACTCGCCGCAGCCGGCGTTCCGATGCTCAGGCGCGGCGCTGCCAGCGCCTTCGACTGGTTCGCCGTGATGACCTTCATCGTGTTCGCGGTGCTGGTCTGGATCGCCTGGACCGCTCAGGTGTTCTCCTGGCCACCGGGACTCGCACGCCACGTGGAAAAGGTCGCTCCGGGCTTCGAACTGACCGGCACGTTCAAGCAGGGCTTCCTCGCGGTCGGCATCGTCGTCGGATGGATCGCGCTGATCTGGCGACTGCCGCGCCGAACGAGTCGCGGCCCGGCGAGTTGGGCGATGGGGATGACCATGCTGTGGTGCCTGGCCGTCGTGCTGCTGATGCCGTGGTTCAATCATGACCGCAGCTATCGCCCGGTCGCCGACTCGCTCGCGATCGCGCTCGCGGGTGAACGCCAGGATTGTGTCGCCGCAATCGGTCTTTCGCCGAGCCAGCGCGCATCGTTCCACTACTTCGCCGGCCTGCGGCCCGTGTCGGTATCAGGTAACGAAACTTCTTGTCCATTTCTGCTCGTTTATGATGAGCGCAGCCCCGCGACGATCCGCCCAGCGGCCGAATGGCAACAGATATGGCAGTACAGCCGCGGGGGTGGCAAACAACTCGAGATCTTCCGCCTCTATCGCCGTGACTGAATCCTTCATCCCGCCGCAGCACCTGCCCGCCTGGACTTCGCTCGAGGGCCACGCGGCCCGGCTCGGTCGGACGCGACAAACCGCGCTTTTCGAAAGCGACCCGATCCGCTTCGACACGCTGTCGTTCCACCACGACGGCCTGCTGCTCGACCTGTCCAAGCAGGCGCTCGACCTTCCCGCGCTCGCGACGCTCGTCGAGCTTGCCGAGCAGTCCGGGCTACGGACCGGCATCGACGAACTGTTCGCGGGTCGGCAGCTCAATTTCACCGAGCGCCGCGCCGCGCTGCACATGGCGTTGCGCGGCGGTTGTCCGGCACCGGACAACGAAGCGGCCGAACTGGCGCGCACTCACGCACGGATGCGCGAATTCGTCGCAGCGCTGCGTGGAGGTGGCTTGAACGGTGCAACGGGGGAGCGCATCCGGCTCGTCGTCAATCTCGGCATCGGCGGCTCCGACCTCGGCCCGCGGATGGCCGTCGAAGCGCTGGACACTCCCCGCGACCGGAACGATCTCGACGTCCGCTTCGTCGCGAACATCGATCCGCGCGACCTCGATGAAACGCTCGCCGACGCCGATCCGGCGACCACGCTCTTCATCGTCTCGTCGAAGAGCTTTTCGACCGCCGAAACGCTCGCGAACGCGACCGCGGCGCGAGCATGGCTGCGGGCAACGCTCGGCCCCGACGTCGACCTGAGGTCGCACTTCGCCGCGGTGAGCAACGCGACGGAAACCGCCGTCGCATTCGGCATCCTGCCCGAGCGGGTGTTTTCGCTTCCCGAATGGGTCGGGGGGCGCTATTCGGTCTGGTCGGCGATCGGCATGCCACTGATGCTCGCGATCGGCGAAGACCAATTCGACCGGTTCCTCGTCGGCGCGCGGTCGATGGACGTGCATTTCCACGACGCCCCACTCGCGCGCAACCTCCCCGCGCTGATGGGCCTCACCGGCCTGTGGAACACCGATTTCCTCGGCATCGAAAGCCTCGCACTGCTGCCCTACGCACACGGTCTGCGTAGTTTCGCGGCGTGGCTGCAGCAACTCGAAATGGAAAGCAACGGCAAGCGCTGCCTGCGCAACGGCTCACCGACAGCGGTCCCGACTTCGCCGATCGTCTGGGGCGGAGTGGGCACCGTCGGCCAGCACGCCTTCCATCAGCTCTTCTACCAGGGCACCCGCAAGGTCGCGCTCGACTTCATCGTGCCGGTCGGCAGGGACGAACCGCGACAGCGGGCGCTCGTCGACAACGCGCTCGCGCAATCGGCGGCGCTGATGGCGGGACGCGATCACCGCACTGCGCTGGCAGGCTTGCGCGACAAGGGGCTTGAGGACTCCGAGGCGGAGCGTCTCGCCCCGCATCTCGTCTGCCCGGGCGACCAGCCGGGCACGACGCTGCTGCTGCCCGAGCTGAACCCGTACACCCTCGGCCAGTTGATGGCGCTGTACGAGCACAAGGTGTTCGTACAGGGGTGGATATGGGGCATCGACAGTTTCGATCAGTACGGCGTCGAACTCGGGAAAGAGATGGCGCGGCAGGTCGCCGCGGGCGGCACTCGCGAGCAGGATTCATCGACGGCGGGCTTGCTCGCGGCCGCCGCGTCGATGCGCAAGACGCGCGGCAGCTGAGCGTCGGTCTGGCGGCTCGGTGACGCGAGCCGATTCAGCGCGCGGGCTGAGTCACGAGGGGTGGCGAACGGCCGAGCGGCCATTCCCCCACGGTCACGCCGTCAGGCGCAAGAAGTTGTCGCGGTAATGGCGTAGTTCGTCGATCGATTCATGGATGTCGGCGAGCGCCTCGTGCTTGCCCTTCTTGTCGACACCCTTGTACACCTCCGGCCGCCAGCGCTTGGCGAGTTCCTTCAGCGTCGAAACATCGAGGTTGCGGTAATGGAACCACCCCTCCAGGGCAGGCATGTAGCGCGCGAGGAAGCGGCGGTCCTGGCAGATCGAATTGCCGCACATCGGCGACGTGCGCGCGGGAACGTACTGCTGCAGGAACGCGAGCATCTGCGATTCGGCATCAGCCTCGCCGATCGTCGACGCCTTCACGCGATCCACGAGCCCGGATTTGCCGTGCGTGTTGCGATTCCAGTCGTCCATGCCGTCGAGCACGTGGTCGGGCTGGTGCACTGCGATCACCGGCGCTTCGGCGACGACGTTCAGTTGCGAATCGGTGATCACGATGGCGATCTCGATGATGCGGTCGCGATCGGGCTCCAGCCCGGTCATCTCCATGTCGAGCCAGATGAGGTGGTTTTGATCCTGTGCCATAATCTTTTCGGCCCGGTTAAGCAAACCGGGATTGTGGCATAGAAGCCCACTGCCACACCCACCACGGCTCCCGGATGTCTCCCCAAGCGTTTTCGATCCTGTTCGTCGTCGCCTTACTGCTGACGCTGCTCGTCAAGCTCGCGCTGATGCGCCGGCAGATCCGTCACGTCCGCGCTCGGCGCGACTCGGTGCCCGCGCCGTTCTCCGAATCGATCGCGCTGGAATCGCACCGTCGCGCCGCCGATTACACGGGCGCCCGGATGCGTCTCGCGATCGTGGACGCTGCCGTCAACACCGGCTTCGTGCTCGTGCTCACGCTCGGCGGCGGGCTGCAGGCTATCCATGACGTGACGGCGACATGGTTCGACGCCGGGGGCATCGCCCACGGCGTCGCGCTGCTCGCGATCGTCGCGCTGCTCGGCTGGGTCGTCGACCTGCCGTTTTCGCTCGCTCGCACCTTCGGGATCGAGAAACTGTTCGGCTTCAACCGCATGACGCCCGGGCTCTTCGTCGCCGACCTCGTGCGCGAAGGGCTGCTCGCCGCGGTGATCGGCCTGCCGGTGCTCGCGGCGGTGCTGTGGCTGATGGGTGCGATGGGCGAGCTCTGGTGGCTGTGGGTGTGGCTGTTCTGGATCGGGTTCAACCTGGTCGCGCTGTTTGCGTGGCCGGCCTTCATCGCGCCGATGTTCAACAAATTCACACCGCTCGCCGACGAAACGCTGAAAGCGCGCGTGGAAGGCTTGCTCGACCGCTGCGGCTTCCGTTCGCGCGGGCTGTTCGTGATGGACGGCTCGCGCCGCTCGGCGCACGGCAACGCGTATTTCACCGGCTTCGGCGCCGCGAAACGCATCGTCTTCTTCGACACCTTGCTCGAAAAGCTGCAACCCGAGGAAGTCGAAGCCGTGCTCGCGCACGAACTCGGGCATTTCCATCACCGGCACATCTGGAAGCGGTTTTCGGTGATCGCCGCGGCGAGCCTGGGGCTGCTGTGGCTGCTCGGCTGGCTGATGGAGCGCGCATGGTTCTTCACCGGCCTCGGGATGGACAGCACGACGACGGGCGGGACGGCCGTCGCGCTCGCGCTGTTCGCTCTGGCGTTGCCGGCCTTCACGTTTCCGTTCGGACCGCTGATGACCCATTGGTCGCGCAAGCACGAGTTCCAGGCCGACGCGTACGCGTCGCGCCACACACATGCGGAGGATCTCGCAACGGCCCTCGTGAAGCTCTACCGCGACAACGCCTCCACGCTGACGCCCGACCCGTTGTACTCCCGCGTCTTCGACTCCCATCCGCCCGCCGCGCTGCGCGTCTCGCGCCTGCGCTCAGCCTTCCGCGAGCCGTCGCCGACGTGACTTCCCCTGCCCGACGCACTGCGGACGCTCGGCTCGACGGCGTGATCACCGCCGCGTTCGGCCGTCATTACGAAGTCGAAATCCAGCATTCCGGCGATGCCGGTAATGGCGAGACGGCACCGCTGAAATGCTATCCGCGCGGCAAGAAGAGCGTGTTCGCATGCGGCGACGAAGTCGAAGTGACGCCGACCGGGAGCGCTCAAGGGGTGATCGAGCAGCTGCGCCCGCGGCGCAATCTCCTGTGGCGCTCCGATGCCTTCCGCGAAAAGCTCATCGCCGCGAACCTGACGCAAGTGATCCTCGTCGTCGCGACCGAGCCGGGCTTCTCCGACATGCTGATTTCCCGCTGCATCGCCGCGGCCGAGAGCCAGCAGATCAAGACCCTGATCGTGCTGAACAAGGCGGATCTGCAGCAGCAGCTGCCGATGGCACGAACCCAACTCGCCCCCTTCGAACGGCTCGGCTATCCCGTGCTCGAGCTGAGCGCGCGGGAAGGCGCCGACGCGCTGCGGCCCAAGCTCGCCGGGGAGCGCAGCATCCTCGTCGGGCAATCCGGCATGGGTAAATCGACGCTGACGAACGCGCTCGTGCCCGCTGCCCGGGCCGCGACGCGCGAGATTTCCGAAGCGTTGAATAGCGGGAAACACACGACCACCTTCGCCCGCCTCTATCCGATCGACAACGGGTGGCTGATCGACAGCCCCGGACTGCAGGCTTTCGGCCTCGCGCACCTCGGCGCGGACGAGCTCGCCGAAAGCTTCGTCGAATTCCATCCCTACCTCGGCAAATGCCGCTTCCGCGACTGTCAGCACGAGGCCGAGCCCGGATGCGCGCTGCGAGCCGCGATCGGCGCAGGCGCGATCGATCCGCGCCGCTTCGAGCACTACCGGCAGATCCGCGACGAAATCGCCGTCGCGAAGCGGCAAACGCAAGGCTGGTGATTGTTCTTGCCGGATGGAGAACACGCCATGCAGGCCGCGTCCCGAACGGCGCGCGAATCCTGGGAATCCGCTCACCCCGATGAGAGCCGCCGACGCTCGGGTAATTGATCGGCGCGTCCGGAAGCAGAACAAAAAAAAACCCCGCCGGAGCGGGGTTTCGTTTCGCCGACTGGCGCGATCAGACGCGTTCCCAGATCGTCGTGATGCCCTGGCCGCCGCCGATGCACATCGTCGCCATGCCGTAACGGCCGTTCGTACGAATCAGCTCGTGCAGCAGCTTGGTGATGATGACCCCGCCGGTCGCGCCGACCGGGTGGCCGAGCGCAATCGCTCCGCCGTTCGGGTTGGTCTTCGCCGGATCGAGTTCGAGGCCCTTGTTGACCGCGATCGACTGGGCGGCGAACGCCTCGTTCGACTCGATGACGTCGATCTTGTCGAGCGACAGGCCGGCGCGCTGCAGCGCGAGCTTCGACGCCGGGATCGGGCCTTCGCCCATCACATCGTTGGGCACACCGGCGATCGCGTAGGCGACCAGGCGTGCGATCGGCTTGTGGCCGCCCGCCGCAGCTTTCGCCGCATCCGCGAGCACCAGGAACGAAGCCGCATCGTTGATGCCCGACGCGTTGCCCGCGGTCACCGAGCCGTCCTTCTTGAACGCCGGCTTCATCTTGCCGAGCGCTTCCAGCGTCGTCATGCGCGGATGTTCGTCGGTATCGAACACGACGGGCCCCTTGCGGGTCTCGAAGGTGATCGGGACGATCTGGCTCTTGAACCGACCGTCTGCGAGCGCGGCAGCTGCGCGCTTCTGCGACTCGAGCGCGAACGCATCCTGCTCTTCGCGGCTGATGTTCCACTTCTGCGTCAGATTCTCGGCCGTGATGCCCATGTGTCCGACGCCGAACGGGTCGGTCAGTACGGCGACCATCGCGTCGATCGCCTTCGTATCGCCCATGCGCGCGCCATTGCGCAGCGCCGGCATCAGGTAGGCGCCGCGCGACATCACTTCGACACCGCCGCCGATCGCGAAATCGGCGTCGCCGAGCATGATCGCCTGGGCGGAGTTCACGATCGCCTGCTGCGCGGAGCCGCACAAGCGGTTGACCGCGAAGGCGACCGAATCCATCGACATGCCGCCCTGGATCGTCGCGACGCGCGCGACGTAGGGATAGCGCGATTCGGTCGGGATGCAGTTACCGACGGTCGCGAACGTGACCTGCTTGGGATCGACGCCGGCACGCGCGATCGCTTCCTTGACGACGACACCGCCCAACTCCGCGGGCTCCATGTCCTTCAGTGAACCGCCGAATCCGCCGACTGCCGAACGCACTGCACTCAGAACCACTACTTCACGATTTGCCATCTCAGTACTCCCTCCTCAAAACAGTTAGCGACCTACCCAGCCGGCGATCACAACCAAAGCCAGCATTAACAGGCAAAGTACGAGCGCCCGCCATACCAGACCGACGGTACTCTGCATGTAGTCCGGGTCAGCCTCTTCTCCCACGCCCATCTCGGGCCGCTCGACGATTTCGCCGGATTGATGCACCGGCATTCCGAGCCGCACCCCGAGAGCGCCCGCACCCGCCGCGATCAGGATCCCCGAGGCCCTTTCGTCCCACAGCATCGCCTGCGTGCGCCAGCAGAAAATCGCGTCCTCGAAGTCACCCACGACCGAAAACGACGCCGCCGTCAGGCGCGCCGGGACCCAGTCGATGACCTCAAAAGCCCTTCGAGAAAATCGGCCGAAGTCGCCGAATTCGACATCGCGCCGCTCACCCCATTCTTCACCGAGAAAACGTCCAAGCCGATACAGCACAGCACCGCTCGGACCGGGCATCACGATGAACCAGAACACGACGCCGAAAACGTTGCGATGCGCGCCGACCAGCGCCTGCTCGATCGCCAGCCGCGCCACTTCGCTCGAACTCGAGGTGAAGTACTGCCCTCCGCGCCACTCCCCGAGCAGCGCGCGGGCACGGTCGAGTTCGCCCATGCGCAGCGCGAGATGGATGTCCGTGAAGAAATGGCTTTCCTGCCGAAAGCCCATGGTCAGATACAGCGCGCCGACGTTGAATGCGAACGCGAACAGCGGGTGGACCGCCCACAGCAGCTGGAAAATCACGACGCTGCCGATCACCCCGGTCAGCATGATCAGCCACCACGCGATCGTGCCGTTCCGTGCCTGCCCGTCATTGAAGCGATCGAGAACGAGCGCAGATAACCGCCGGAGGGGATCCAGGACGAGTTGCCGGACCGGCAACGGACGAACCTGCTCGATGAGCAGCGCAACGATCAGCGAAAAGAGGGTCATTCCGGACGGGGTGGTAAAAAGAAGGCCTGCTAGTCGTTTGTTTTTGGGCAAGATACCACAAAAGAAAGTCCTTATTGCGCACTGCGGCATCGGTCGGGGCGATCGGATATTCGTATTTGAGGATTGGTGGCCGCCGGCAATACCCGGATCCGAATCGCGGCACAGAAACGCCGTATGCATACTTCCGTTTTTCGGTAAGTGCCCCTCCTCGAAGATCCGAAGTACACACGCGTGCCGCACGTCGATGCGTCATCGCAGCGTGGTTTCATGCCCGCAAGAGCTGTCGCGACTGAGGCGATTATTGCGTTTTCAGAAACAGTGAGCACACGGGCGCCGCATTTGCCGTGCTCGGGACGCGGGCTAGACTCGACCGCTTCTCACTCAGTACGTCACCTGCCGAGGAACATTCATGTCGATCCTCCCCACGCTCTTCGTCTCGCATGGCGCGCCGACCTTCGCGCTCGAACCCGGCGAGGCCGGACGGCAACTTCGCAACGCCGCCGAGAATCTGCCCACGCCGCGCGCGATCCTGATCGCGTCGCCGCACTGGATGAGCAGCCGGCTGCTGCTGACCGCCACGGCGCAGCCCGAAACGATCCACGATTTCGGCGGTTTTCCCGAAGCGCTGTACGAGCTCCGCTATCCGGCCGCGGGCGCTCCCGAATTTGCGCGGCGCGCGATCGAACTGCTCGACGCCGCCGGATTCCCGGCCGGCGAGGCCCCCAAGCGCGGACTCGACCATGGCGCGTGGGTCCCGCTGATGCACCTTTTCCCCGACGCGACGATCCCCGTCGTCCAGATCTCGCTGCGACCGCAGGAGTCGGCACGCTATTTCTTCGAGCTCGGACGCGCGCTCGAACCGCTGCGCCACGATGGCGTGCTGATCATCGGTTCCGGCAGTATCACGCACAATCTGTACGAGTTCCGCGGACCTCGCGCAACCGTCGAACCTTACGTCACTGCGTTTACCACCTGGATCGCGGACACGCTCGCCGCGGGCGACGTCGAGGCTCTCCTCGACTACCGTCGGCGCGCACCCCACGCCGAGCGCGCGCATCCCACCGACGAGCACCTCGTGCCGTTGATGTTCGCGCTCGGCGCAGCGGGGGAAGCGGCGACAATCCGGCGTTTTGCCGAGCGGGACGTACGCTACGGCATGCTCGCGATGGATTCGTACGCCTTCGGGATGTAAATCGGTCGGGCGACTCATCGCCGGTCACGCAGCCGGAATATGGGGCTAATATCAGAATTCGCTTCTATTGAACGAATCCGGAGATCCCCATGAACGTCAGACGTTTCGTACCGGCCGCGCTCTCATGCCTCATCCTTTCGGCACACGCCGCGGACGACCCGATGCTCCTGGAGGCGCGTGCCGCGGCAACAACGCTGCCGCCGAAGCTCCTGACCGCGTTGAACGACGAGATTGCGCGCGTCGGACCGGAAGGCGCGATTCCGGTCTGCAAGGATCTCGCGCCTGCGATGGCAAAGGAAATCGCCGCGAGCAGCGGCTGGCGGCTGAAGCGCGTCAGCCTCAAGCCGCGCAATGCCGAACGCGCGACCCCGGATGCGTGGGAAAAGGCGGCACTCGAAGAGTTCGACCGGCGCGCTGCCGCCGGGGAGCCGCCTGCGACGCTGGAGAAGGGAGAAGTGATCGACACCGCCGATGGGCGCGTCTATCGCTATGCGAAGGCGCTGCCGACTCAGGCGCTGTGTCTGAACTGTCACGGGCCGCAGGAGAGTCTGAAGCCGGAGGTGCGCGCCGCCATTGCCGAGCACTACCCGAACGATCGGGCAGTCGGCTACAAGGAGGGAGAGATCCGCGGCGCGATCGTCGCCACCAAACCGCTCTGAACGAGCCGCGAGACTGCGATCACGGATGCGCCGGCTTGCGGTTCCGTCCGACGCGATCTCCGATGCGAGCCGTCCAACACGCAAAAGGCGTGGCGGTTCGGCCCGCATGCTTTCGCTGTTTCAATAGCTCCTGAGCAATCGCCGCCCGTCCGCCCGGGGTGAGCGCCTTCGCGCGCCACCCGCAGCAGGGCGACCGGGACAAAACTCGTACCCGGCGGCCGCCCGCGCCCTGGAGGGCTTCAGGCGGGCGCCGAGGCGGTTTCCATCGCGACGCGCAGTGCGGCCGCGTCGTTTGCGGCGTCGGCGTGGAAATCATGCACCGGCAGCATCTCCCGCAGCAGCGCACCTGATACGGTGTCGTCCTCCAGCAGCGCCGCAGTCAGCGCGTGCAACACGTTGCGGTGACGTTCGAGCGTGTCGCGACAAGCGCGCTGCGCGGTGTCGAGCATTGCGCGCGCCTCGCCGAGTGCGCGTTCCTGGATGTGCGGACCGACGAGCGCTGCGGGCACGCCCTGCAGGCTCAGCAGACCGAACTCGTGCGAGAAACCCATCGCGCTGACCATTTCGATCGCCAGCTCGGACGCGCGCTTGAGGTCGTCGGACGCACCGGACGTGGTATTGCCGTAGCTCATCAACTCCGCCTCGCGGCCAGCGAGCAGCATCGACAGCCGCGCCTTCAGCTCGCGTTCGCCATACAGCGGTACCTCGTCTTCGCGGCTGACGAAAGTCACGCCGAGCGCCTGCCCGCGCGGCTCGATGCTGATCCGTTCGACACGCCCCGCCCGCAGCACGTGGGCGACAAGCGCGTGCCCAGCCTCGTGGATCGCTATCCGCTCGCGGTGCGTCTCGGTGAACACCGCCTTCAGGCTCGACACTTCGCCGCCGAGCTGGTGGCTCTCGAGCGCACGGTGCACGTGGCCCTGGCCGACGGCATCCGCTCCGGATTCAGCGGCGAGCACGGTCGCGCGGTTGACGATGTTCGTGATGTCGGCGTGCGACAGGCCGCTGCTCGCACGCGCGAGCGCTTCCGTGTCGATCGCGCCGATATCGGACTTGACGCGGCCGAGGCAAAGCTCGAACAGCTCGCGCCGGTCATTCACGGTCGGCAGCGCGACGCGGGCGACCAGATCGAAACGGCCCGGCCGCTTCAGCGCATCGTCGACGTTGCCGACGTGGTTCGTCGCGCCGATCACGACGATGTTGTCGGACGCGGAGAAGCCGTCCATCTCGACCAGCAGCTTGTTGATGATGCGGTTCTCTTCGGACTGTCCGCCCTCGACCTTCGCGCCGCTCGCGCGCTTGCCGATGCCGTCGAACTCGTCGATGAAGATGATGCACGGGGAATTCTTGCGCGCGGTGGCGAAGAGCTCGCGCACCTTCGAAATGCCCTGGCCGTAGAACATGCTCGAAAAATGCGAGCCGTCGACCGCGATGAAGTTCGCCTTGCATTCGCCGGCGAGCGCGCGGGCGAGCAGCGTCTTGCCGGTTCCCGGGGGGCCTTCGAGCAGCACGCCACGGGGCGGCTTCGCACCGAGCGCGAGATATTTCTGCGGGTCGCGCATGAATGCGGTGACCTGCTGCAGCGAGGTTTTCGCGTCCGACGCGCCGACCACGTCCGCAAAAGTCGTGTCGGGCTTTTCGGCGAGCTTCGCCTTCGCACCCCCGCCCATCGCGCCCTGACGCACCAGGTACACGCCGACGCCGAGCATCGCGGCGACCGTGAGCAGCGTCACGAGGCGTTCGAGCACACTGCCGGTGCTCGCGGCAATCCGCTCGCCGATCGTGCGCGGGTCGATCCTGACGCTCGTCAGCGCGAAACCCTGTTCGCGGCTGAGTGCTTCGAGACGCGTCAGCAGATTCTCTTCGCCGCCAACGAGTTGGGTGCTGAAGCGCTCGCCGCTGCGCGTAGTCAGCAGCACGCGCTGGCCATCTACCGCGAGCGCGGCGATCTCGTTGCGTTCGAGCCGCTGCGCGAACGTCGAGGCGTCGAGCGGATGGTCGAGCCACGCGCGCGGCGCCGCCTCGAATTGTTGAGCGAGCGCGGTCTTGCCGATCAGGCTGGGCGCCTGATTGCGGTAATCGATCGCGACCCACGCGGCGACGACGGCAACAAGGGAAAAAACGGCAAACAGAACTTGGACCCAGCGGGGCCAGGCGGAGAAAAGCTTCATCGACGATCCGGGAGTCAGCCCCGAATAGGACCGTCGGAAGGTCCAGGCAGGGCCTGCAATATGGCGGCGCGAACCACCGGGTTCAGCTACGAGCGCGAAGCCTTCGTGTCCGTCCGCGCCCTCGAATGTTGCTACCGCACAACCAGTATTTTTGTGCGGTGAAGCATTCTTTCCCAGCCACGCCGGACCCGCAACTGCCGTACCGCCGGCGCAAGGATGACGTTCGCGCACTTCGCGGCGTGCCCCCGATGGAAGCGCCAGAGAACGGCCGGCCATACGCGCCTGAGGTATGCGACCGTTTTCACTGCTCGGAACGGCTATGGAAACATAACGTTACAAAAGTCGTGATGTTGCGCTGGTCGTGATGTTGCACTGGTCGGTCAGCGCGCGAACTTCACCAACCGCGATCCTCCCAGTGTCTAAGCGCAAGGTGCATCGCGGCGGCGGCGATCGCGGCGTCGCCCATCGCGACCGTGATCTGATTCAGCCCCTGCAGCACGTCTCCGGCCGCGTACAGCCCCTCGATGTTCGTCTGCCGTCGGCGATCCGTCACGAGGTAGCCGTCCTCGTCGCGGTCGGCATCAGGTGCGAGCTCCGCATGGATGTGCATTCCTAGCGCGCTGTACACCGAGTCGCAGCGCGTCTCGGCGTCGCGGTGACGGACGACGATCGCACCCTCCGACAGGCGAACGCTGGCTATCGGATCTTCGACCAGGCGGATCTGCGCCGCGGCGAGCCGATCCCGACTGACTTCATCGAGACTGCTCTCGCCCGACAGCAGGAAAACCGTCAGGTGCGGCGTGAAATGCCGCAGGTACAGCGCCTCGCGCACGCCCGCCGGGCCGTCCGCGATGACGCCGACGTTCCGGTCGATGACTTCGAACGCATCGCAAACGGGGCAGTAGCGCACTGCGCCGCTACCGACCGCTTCGGCGAGGTGGGAGACGGCGGGCTCGATGTCGCTCGTCCCTGTCGCGAGCAGCACGACCCGCGCCCCGACCTCCCCGCCAGGCCACCGCGCGGAAAAGCCGTCCTCCGTTTTTTCGAGCTTCTCGACCCGACCCTCCGCAAACACGACACCGTAACGTTCGGCCTGCCGGCGTATCGACGACATCAGCTCGGCGCCGACGACGCCGTTCGGGTAGCCGGGCATGTTGTGCGTCCGCGGAATGCGCAATGCGCGGCTGCGGCCGTCGTCGACGACCAGCACGGTCCGACGGAACCGCGCGAGGTACAGCCCTCCGGTCAGCCCGGCCGGGCCTCCGCCAATGACGAGAGCGTCGAACTTCAGGGGACTGGGCATCGCAATCGGCCGGGAATCGGAACGTAGCAGCGATGCAAGATCGGCGCCGGCGCAGCCAACGGGAACGCTCGCTCCCTGCCCCGCCGCGCGGAAAGCGCCTGGAAGTTCGTGGAGTTCCTGGCGGCCGTTCCCTACGCCCTCGCCCCGGAGCCTCGGGGCATCGTGCCCCGCCATCCCGTAGGGCGCAAAAACGCAGTCCGCGTAGGGCGGAAAACGAAGATTAGCCGCAGGCAAAAGTGCAGCACCTTCCTCCGATCTCCACGCCCGCACGAAACTCCCACTGCAAGGCAACACGCAGAGGGCTTTTCGGTCTTCGCGCGCTAAAAGATCCCAGCTCGTGCCCGCCGACTCACATGTCCCGCCCGTTATGGTGCATGCGGCCGGCGCAATCCTTCACGCGTAAGAACTTCCCGCTGCCCCTGTAAGACCTATACGGTCGGCACGTTGCCGGTCGCCTTCACCGCTCGCCTTTGTCCGTCGCCTTTGCCGATCGCCTTTGCCGGTCGCCTTTGCCGATCGGCCGCGCCGCTCAGCCCGCCGACGCGACCGTTTCGACCGATTGCGGCACGGCGACCGATCGCGGCGCACCCTCTGCCTCGCACGCCGGACCGCGCTTTTCCGGGTAGTAGCACATGTACCCGCTCGCGCAGTGGCCCGGCGCGTCGCGCAGACCGACGGCAAATTCGCGGACTTCCCGCTCGGCGCCGCCCGACTCGATCCGGCGCAGCACTGCGGCGACCAGTTCGACGCTGCGGATCTTGCGTTCGCTCGCGCCTTCGCGGCCGGCGATCTTCACCGAATGCACGCCGACCTCGTGCATCGCCGGCATTGCGCAGACGCCGCACGGCCCCCATGGGTAGCCGTTCGGCGCGAGCGAAAATCCGTTGCCGAAGCGGTACCACAGCCAGCGCTTGTAATCCTGGTCGTTCCGTTCGAGGCGCCGCAGCGCGCGCGGAGCCGGCGGGTTGTCCCCGGCCGTGCGGTACTCGAACGCGTAGTTGTCGATGCAGATCGGGCCGCCCTTGCCCATCGGCAGGTGCACCGTGTGGCAGCTGCCTTCCTCGAACACACAACCGTCATTGAGGACGAAGGCTTCGACTTCGAGCTCGGGGAGCGCCGTCGAGATCGCCGAGATTTCGGCGACGGTCACGTCCCGCGGCAGGACGATGCGGCGCGCGCCGAGCCCGGCGAAAAAACGCGCCGATTCGACGTTGCGGCACGTCGCGACCGAGCTGACATGGATCGCGAGGTTCGGTACGTTCGCGGCGAGCGACGCGATCAGCGAAACGTCGGCGACGATCGCAGCCTCACCGCCGATGCTGCGAAAGCGTTCGGCAATCGCAGTCAGCGCGTCGAGATGCTGCTCGCCGTACTGCTGCGCGTTGAGGACGAGGAAGACGGCGGCATCCAGCGCGTGCGCCTTCTCGACGACGCGTTCGAGGTCCGCGTAGCCGTTGAGATTGCCGAACACGCGGCGATTGACGCCGGACGTGTTGAAGCGCTGGACCCAGTCCGGCGGCACGACGCCGCAGTAAAGCTCGGTCGCGCCCGCGCGGACGAGCGGTTCGACTTCGGAGTGGCTGCTGATCGGTGCGGTGATCTTCATGTCAGAACTCCCGTCGCGTCGGCGACGCTCGTGGCCTCGTCGCGACGAAGTGCGCATTTCGTGTTGTACCGCGGACGGCCCGCGTGCACCAATGGAAGGATGCGAGCTGTCAACTCAGGCTCCCGAAAGAACGATCCGATTGACCCAGCCTCTCGCGACCGCATCCGCAAGCGCGGCCGCCATGCCGGCGGCGTGGCGGTAATACATCGTATTGCCGCGCTGCGAGGTGTGGAGCTCATGCGTACCGGGTCGCGCGCCGACTTCGGAAAAGCCGAGACATTCGCGGCGGCACTTGCGGCCGACCGAGAACTTTTCGGGCGCGTCGAGCGACAACGAACCGAGCTTACAGAGCCTTCCTTTCGCGATATAGCCGTATGGTGCGCGCACGCCGACCGGGAAATCGATGCCGGCGTACATGTCGGCGGCACCGAAAGGCGGGAAGTCGAGTTCGAGTCGCCCGATGCCGAGACGGTCGAGAATTTCGCGGAACGGGCCGGCGCGCAGTCCGTTCGGGTACATCCGCGCCCAGGTCGCCGACGGCAGACGCGGGTCCTTGAGCATCTTGCCGAGCAGCCGCCCCGCGACCGGGCGCAGATCGGGAAACTCGCGCTGCACGAGACGCGCGACGCCCCAGTCATTGACGGTGACTTCGGCGCGGGCCGGCAGGCGCGCGAGCGCCGCGCGCAGCGGATCGAACAGGCCGTCGCACGCGATCGGCGTGACGAGCCCTAAGGTCAGACCCCAACGCTCGCACAGCGCGACCGCTCGGTCGATCGACTCGATGTCAGGCAGCAAGTGCTCGCAGAACTCGCTGCCGAGGAAGAGATGGGTGAGTTCCGCGTCGGCGGGCAGCGAGACGCAGGCACGCGCTTCACCGAGCACGGCGAGGCAGTGCTCGCGCGTGAGGCGTTCATGCCGCGCGAGAGCCACCAGTTCGCGCTCATCGACCACGGCGAAACCAAGCTCGATCGGGCGACCGGCGAGAACAGGATCCGGATTCGGGCTGGGCGTCGGATCCGGGTTCGGACGCGGCGCCGGATCGGGATTCGGCCTCGGCGTCGGGTCCGGATTGGGGCGCGGAGTCGGATCGGGACGAGTCGGGGTATCAGTGCGGTTCATGAATCGAGCTCCGCGGTTCGTCGGTTTTCGCCATGGCCTCTCTCAGCGACCGGCATTCGGCCAAAGGCGCCGCGTTTTTCCGCCCTTCGGCTGTGCATCTACCTATGCTCCATGTCGCAGGGCGGATGAGCCCAAGGCCTTACCCGCCGATGCCCGTCCGGCTCTGCGGGCATTCGGCGGAAGACGCTGCGCTTTTGCCCCTGGGCGAAATTTCGTTTTCCGCCCTACGGATGCTGCGCATTCCCTCAGCGCTTGACGACCCGCATCCAGCCGATCGACTGGTCCGCGCCGCCGGGCATCATGATTTCGCCGGTTTTCTCGAGCGTCTGCGCGTCGTGGATCGCGATCTTGTCGAGCGCGCCGCCGATATACACCTCCTTGCCGTCGCCGGAGATGTTGACCGCGTAGAAGGTCTGCTCGACCGGCACGCGCTTGATGACGCGGCCCGACTCCCAGTCGATCTTCGTCAGCTGGTTCATCACGAGAAAGGCTTCGTTGCGCGCCACCGGGTTGATCACCGACGAGAACATCGCCGTCTGCGCGTTCTCGAACTCGATCGTCTTCAGCGTCTCGGCGTCGAGGTCGAACACCGCGAGACCGGCCTTGAACGCCTCGGGCGAATCCGGCGCGACGTCGGTCTTCGCAACGTAGTATGGCGTCGACAGCGCGCGGGCCTGCTCGAACGTGCCCCACATCGCGAGCACATCGGGCTCGCCGATCCCCGGACGGTCCCAGTGGCGGATCGGGAAAGTCTTTTCGATCGCTCCGGTTTTCGTGTTGAAGAGGTACATGTCCCAACCGAGCGCAAGCAGGTGGTCCGGGTTGCCGGTCGGCGCGAGCAGGCTGATGCGGCGCGGCGCCGGGAAGCTGCGGCGCGGTTTCGCATTCATGCCGTCGGACGTGTCGAACACCGCGATGTAGGTGTCCTCGACCTTGTACTCAGAGCGTCCGAGCACGACCGGCGCCTGGTGCACGTACACCTCGCGCCCGTCCTCGCTGACGGTGGCGGCGAAGAACCCTTTGATGCGCCGCTCCGGCGTCGAGAAATCGGCGCGGAACACAGTCTTGCCGGTGTCGAGATCGACGCCGATGACGCTCTCCATGCGGTTAGTCAGCACGTAGGCGGTCTTGCCGTCCTTCGGCACCGCGATCGCTCCCGGCACGCCGTCGCCCGGGAGCGCGATCGAGCGGACGACCTGACGCTTCGCGGGGTCGACGATGTGAAGATTGTTCGGGCGCGTCACGGTCAGCAGATATTCGGCGGCGAAGCCGGATGCGGACGCCGCCGCACAGCACAGCGCCACGAACGCCGTCCGCGCCTTCTTCAGGGCCACTGTCTTCATCGCTCAGTCTCCCGGGAACAGCGTCTGCAGTTCGCGCCAGTCGCGCAGCGCCGAGTTCTTGCCCTCGGTCCAGTCGCGCGCGGTGTTCAGGCCGTCCGCGAGTTGCGCCGGCCACCAGCACGGGTCGGTGCACCCGTAGAGATCGGCTTCCATCGGCTGGCACAGACTAGCCAGGCCGCCGAAGGCGTCGACTTCCCAGCCGGGGTCGAAGGTCGTCGTGCAGCCGACGACGCTGCTCATCAGTTGCACTTCCTCTTTGTGGCCGTCCTGCGCCGCCTGCTCGAGCAGGTGCGCCTTGTGGTTCAGGGCTCGCAGTCGTTTCATTGCAGGGCACTCCTCTGTTCGATGGCGGCGTTGAAGAACGCCGGATTGGCAAGGGCGATCTCGCCGAAGGCTTCGAGGCCGAACGCGGTCCATTCGCGGATCTGCTCGCAGTACTCGAAGGTCGGCAGGAAGGGGTCGCCGGAGCGGGAATACGATTCGTGGTAGCAGCCGCCCGCGCACAGGCTTCGCGCCGGGCAGGCCTGGCAGGCCGAATGCGGGGCCTGCGCGCGGGTCATGAACCCGGACAGCGCGTCGCGCTCGATGCCGCTGGTCACGTCGCCGAAAGTCTCGAGGTCGGACCCGGTGAAGCGGTGACACAGCGAGATCTTGCCGCCGGTGCCGACCGCGAGGAGTCCCACGCCAGCGCCGCACGGCAGCACCTTGCGCGTGCCCATCCACAGGTCGGTCATCAGCTGCTGCATATTGCCGAAGCCGTGGCGACGGCCACGCTTCGCCTCGGACACGTACTCGCGCCCGAGCGCCTTGAACGCTTCGAACACGATATCGAGTTCCTCCTTCGTGAGCCCGACCGGCGAGTCGGGGCCGGCGGTCGCCGGCGCGAAGCCCACTTCGAAGAAGCCGAGCTCGTCGTGCAGGTGCTTGTAAATGCCCGCGACGTCGAGGTTGCCGGTCGCGAGCGTGACGCGCGCGCCGACCGGTTTCGACTTGTACTTCTCCAGCAGCCGCTTCACGCGCATCGCGACCGTCTTGTAGGTGCCGCCGCCGGCGATCGTGCGGCGGTGGCGGTCGTGCTGCGCCTGGTCGCCGTCGATGCTGACGGTGATGCCGAAGCGGTGCGCGTCGAGGAAGTCGATGATCTCGTCGGTGAGGAGCGTCGCGTTCGTCGTCAACGAGAACTCGACCCCCTTGCCCGCCGCCGCCGCTTTCTCCTCCGCGTACTCGACGAGATCGCGGATCACCGCGATGCGCGTCAGCGGCTCGCCGCCGAAGAATACGATCGCAACGTGCTCGTTCTCGCTCGCCTCCTGCATCAGGAGGTCGATCGAGCGTGTACCGGTCTCGTAGTCCATCACCGACGAGTTCTTCGGCGACGTGAGGTCTTCCCGATAGCAGTAGCTGCAGCCGAGATTGCAGCCGGTGGTCAGCGTCAGCACGAGCGTCTTCAGCGGCGAGCGCTCGACGACGCGCGCCGGGATTTCGTAGTGCTTCGGCTGCGGCGCGACGATGCCGAGATCGATGAAGTCGCTGAGGCTGTCGCACAGCTCGCCCGGCGAATAGCGTCCGTCGAAGCGCGCCTGGATGTCGTCCGGCGCGACCTCGACCGTCGACTCGAAGAGCCCGAGCAGGTCGGACGCCGCCGGGTCGAGCTCGAAGATCGACGTCGTCGGCACGTGCAGCAGCACTTGCCGTCCGCCCGAACGGATCGCCCGGTAGTTGTGCGGCTGGATCTGAAGTGTCGTCATGTCCGGCTCTCCGTTAGCGCAGCGTCGTCGGGTTCCAGCGCTGCACGGTGACGACCAGCTGGCCCTTGGCGTCGAGCGAGCGGTCGCCGTCCTTCACCGTCGCGACGACCGCGAGGTTGCCGACGTTGTTGAGGCCCCCGCGCACCGGGTTCGGCCCGGCGAACGACGGCACGAAGCGACCGTGCGGCTCCATGTAGCCGGCAAAGCGCACGTCGTCGTCGTGCTTCGCGCGCTCGTCGAACGGCACGGTCGACCACTTCGCGGGCACGCTGCCGAGGCGGATGTCGTCGTCGGTGCCGGATTTGCCATCGGGACCGTCGAGGAACGCGACCGCGTCGAACTGCGCGCTGACCGGCGCAATCGTGCCGCCGCCGAGCCGGGCGACGCCGAACGCCGGTTCGACGCGGATGCTGTCGAACTTGCGATAGACCGCGACGGTGCGATCCGATGCGCGGCCGCCGACCGCCACCTTATGCACGCCGACCGGCGCGTTCCCGGCGACCTTCACGCGCACCCGCAGCTCGTTCGGCGTCTTGTTCAGCCACTCGACGACCTCGACCCCGGCGCCCAGATCGACCGCCGGATCGAGCCCGGCTCCGATCAGCGTGAGGTCGACGACGTCGCCCGCGCGGAGCATGCGCGGTGCGATCGACACGAGCGCGTTCTTCGTCGCCTCGCCGGCGCGCACTGCGTCGAAGCTCGCGCCGATCTCGTCGGCCCCTTTCAGGAACCACCGCCCGCTGATGCGCGAACCGTCCTCGTTCAGCGCGAATATCGAACGCGTGTCCTCGTTGCCGAGCTGCGCCGAGCCGCGCCATTCGTAGCCGGTGTAGATGATCGCGTCGCCGTGCCCGCGCACAGTGTTGCCGGCGCGAAAGCGCAGCTCGTAGCGGACGTCGTAGCGGTCCTGCCCTTGCGCGAGGACCGTCATCGTGCCGGTGTACGGTCCCCAACCCGGGCGCTCGCCGGCGACGGCCCAGCTTCCCGCCGCATCGGCCGGCTTCTTCGCGCTCCAGGCGCGCCAGGCGTCGGTGTTCTTCGGGTACAGCGCCGCGAGCTTCGCCGGCATCTTGTCGCGCGCGATCTCCCACCAGTTGCGATCACGTCCCATCGCCGAATACTCGGCGCTCGGAAACTGCCCGAGATGGGTGTGCATCAGCTTCAGCCATTCGCCCTCGTCGCGACGCTGCAGCGCGACGCGACCGAAGCTGTGGCAGCGGCCGCACATCTGCGCGAACTCCTCGTCGGGCGGCGCGTCCTGCATGTTCGGCCGTCGCTCGGTCAGAAAGCGGAACGGCGCGCTCTCCGACGGCGCGAGCCCCTGCCGGTCGGCGAGGTATTTCACGATTTGCCGCCGCTCGTCCGGCGTCAATTCGACCTTGTGCCAGATCCCCATCCGCACGACCGTCATGTCCCAGCCTTCCGGCGACTTGCGGATCTCCGGAATGCGGTCGAGCTTGCCGTTGTCGAGGTGACAGGCGCCGCACTTCGACTCGATCAGCTTCTGCGCCGCCGCGTCCTCATCGGTCGCAGCCGTTGCCCCGAAAGCGCCGAGCGCCAGCGCGAGCGCTCCCGCGTGGCGCACGCGGCGCCGAAACCATCCGTTCCACTGCCCTTTCACATCGGCCTCCATTTTTCTGTGTTCCGGTGACGATCCGGGCCGCGCGGCGGCGGCCCACGCGCTCACAGCGCGATGACCACCGACTTGGTTTCGGTCGACAACAGGAGCGGCCCGATTCTGCCGAGCTCCTGCGCAATGGCTTCGATGAGGTCCGCGAACTGCGGTGGCGTCGCCTCGCTCGGCATTTGTCCGTGGTAGCGGTCCATGTCTTCGTCTCCTTGGATTTCTTCGTTGTATTCACCACGGGCGCCGCGGTCAGGCGGCCCGCGGTGGACGGGGATTCCTTCAGTTGCCCGCGGCACCGTCGATCAGCAGGCCGGCGCGAGCGACCGCCGTCGCGCGAGCGGCATCGGCCGCCCCGACGTCGAGTTCGAGTTGCTCGGCGAGCCGGTTCAGCAGCCGGTCTTCGAGCACGACGAGGTTGCCGTCCGCGTACGCGACCTCCCACAGCATCGTCAGCACTTCCTGGCGCTCGGCCGGATCGAAGCCGGCGCGCACCGCCTCGGCGAATTCCCAGTCGTCGAGCACTTCGGCGTAACGCTCGTCGGCGACCGCGATCAGCTCCCGCACCGTCTCTTCGGGCAGGTCGAACCGCTCGCGCAGCAGCCGGTTCACCGCGGCATGCTCGCGCTCGCTCGCGCGGTGATCGACGTACATCGCTTCGAGCAGCAGCACCGCGACCGCGACGTGGCGGCGCTCGAAGGGTCCGCTCTCGGTGCTGCGCGCTTCGAGTTCGCCGGCGAGCAGGGCCATCAGTCTTGTCAGCACATGGGGCTCCGGTTTCTTGTTGTTCATCGGGTGCGCTCCAGCCGCTCGACGCCGAGCTGGCCCGCGAGGACGACGTTGCCGGACGGCGCGGAGGCGACCGCGGCGAGGTTCTGCCGGTCCGCGCGAACTTCGAGTTCGAACGGGCCGCCGGCCTTGCTCCGCAGCATCACGCCGCCGGACCCGACGACGAGCAAGGCGCCATCGGCAAGCCCGACGCCGCCGGTCAAGGACTGCTCGGTGCCGGTTTCGCGCAGCTGCCACGTCTTTCCGCGGTCGCGGCTCGCGATGACCTTGCCGCTCATCCCGAGCAGCACGACCTCGCCATCGGCGCCTTCGAATCCGCTCCACAGCGAGCCCGAAACGTCGGTATCGAGCTTCGTCCAGCTCGCGCCGTGGTCGTCCGAGCGGAACGCGAGGCCGCCTTCGGCGGCAATGAAGAGCGCACCGCCGCGCGTCGAAAACAGATGGTTCAGGTGCATGTCGCCGTCGTTCCCCTCGCCGACGGCCATCGGCTCCCAGGCCGCACCGCCGTCGTCGGTGCGCAGCGCCGTGCCGTACGCGCCGACCGCGTAGCCGCGCCGCTCGTCCGCGAAATGCACGGACAGCAACACCGGGTGCTCGTCGAGAACCTTCTGGAGCTGCCAGGACGCGCCGCCATCGACGCTCGCGAGGATCACGCCGCCGTGCCCGACCGCCCAGCCGTTTCGCTCATTGACGAAATGCACCGATGTCAGCGGCGAACCCACCGGGACGCGCGCCTGCTGCCATGTCCTGCCGTCGTCGGTCGAGCGGATGATCGTGCCGTAATCGCCGACCGCGACGAGCGCGCTGCCCGCCCGCACGATCGCGGTCAGCGGCACTTTCGCGGCGAGCCGCGCGGTCATCGCCGGGATCGGCGCGACGGGATTCACCGCCACCGCAGCCGGCGCGCCGACGAGCATCGCGGCGAGCGCAACGCCGAAGATCGGCAGGGGATGTCCGAAACGCTTCGTTCTCATCACGGGCATCTCCTCAGTGCGCCATCAGCGGCGCGCGGACCGGACCGCGGCGCGGGATCAGCATGTCGATCGTCACCGCCAGCGCGGGCAGCAGCGTGATCGCCATGATCATGTTCATCATGAACATGAAGGTCAGCAGCATTCCCATGTCGGCCTGGAACTTCAGCGCCGAGAACGACCAGGTCGCGACGCCGATCGACAGCGTGACCGCGGTGAAGACCGTCGCGACGCCGACTTCGCGCAGCGCCTGCTTGAACGCGGTGACGATGTCCTCGCCGTGCGCCATGTGCATCTGCAGACGGTTGTAGATGTAGAACGCGTAATCGACGCCGATCCCGACCGCGAGCACCATCACCGGCAAGGTCGCCACGGTGAGGCCGATGTCGAGCTCCTTCATGAACCAGTAGCCGAGGAAGGTCGCGAGCGTCAGCGGCACGCAGCACGCGATCATCGCGCGCCAGTCGCGATACACCGCGAACACCAGCGCGAGGATCGTCGCGTAGACGTACAGCATCATCGGCAGCTCGGAATGTTCGACGACCTCGTTGGTCGCGGCCTGCACGCCGGCGTTGCCGCTCGCGAGCCGCACCGTGACGCCGGGGAACGGCTGCGTGTCGCGGAAGTGCTTCACCGCGGCGACGATGTCCTTGATCGTCGAAGCCTTGTGATCGGCGAGATAGAGGTTCACCGGCAGCAGCGTGCAGTCGGGGTTGTAGAGCCGCATCCCTTCGGGCACCTGGCGCACCGCCTCGCCGAGCGTCAGCTCCTCCCGCGGCAGCGCGGCCCACTTCGGGTTGCCTTCATTGACGCCGGACGCGGCGAGCTTCGTCATGCCGGGCAGCGACTGAGCGGACAGCACGCCCGGCACGTTCGCGAGATACCAGCTCAGCCGATCGAGGTAGCTCATCACGTCGTGGCGGTAGCAGCCGTCGGCTGGCGTCTCGACGACGACGGTCAGCATGTCGAGACCGAGCGCGTAGCGCGCGACGACGGCTTCGACGTCCTGGTTGTAGCGCGAGTCGTCGTGCAGTTCCGGCGCGCCCGGCAGCACATGGCCGACGTGCCGCCCCTGGCTCTGCCACACCGCCACCGCCATCATCGCCACGCAGATCAGCGTGCCGATCGCCGCGTTGCGCGGATTCGCGATATGCACGCCGAGCGACGCCATCATGCGGTTGCGCAGCGCCTCGACTTTCGCGGCGCGCTCGACGAAGGCATCGTCGAAGCGGAAGTAGCTCGCGACGATCGGCAGCATGATCAGGTTGGTGACGATCTTGTACGCGACGCCGACCGACGCGGTGATCGCGAGCTCGCGGATCATCGGGATCGGCACGAGCACCAGCGTCGCGAAGCCGACGAACGCGGTGATCAGCGCGAGCGTGCCCGGCACAAGCAAGCCCGTGAAGCTGCGGCTCGCCGCGGTGTAGCCGTCGGCACCGTTGATGACTTCCTTCGCGATGTAATTGACCTGCTGGATGCCGTGCGATACGCCGATCGCGAACACGAGAAAGGGCACGAGGATCGCGAGCGGGTCGAGGCCGAAACCGAGCAGCGTGATCGTGCCGAACTGCCACACGACCGATACCAGCGAGCACACGAGCGGCAGGAAGGTCAGCAGCCACGAGCGCGTGTACCAATAGACCGCCGCGGCGGTCAGCAGGAACGCGAGCGCGAAGAACTCGATGACGCTCGTCGCGCCTTCCGAGATGTCGCCCATCTGCTTCGCGAAACCGATGATGCGGATGCGGGTGTCGTCGTCGCTGAAGGCGTCGCGCACTTCGCGTTCGAGCCGCTGGCTGAACTCGGTGTAGTCGAGCCGTTCGCCGGTGTGCGGGTCGGGGTCGGCGAGCTCGGCGACGACCATCGCCGACGACGAGTCGTTCGCGACGAGGCTGCCGATGAAGCCGCCGATCACCGTACGCTCACGCACCGCGGCGATCTTTTCCGGCGTGAGCGTCTTCACCGTGACGTCGCCGCCGATAACGTCCTCGGCCTTCATCCCCTCTTCGGTGATCTGCACCGCGCGGGTGTTCGGCGTCCATAACGATGTCACCGTGCGCCGGTCGACGCCCTTCATGAAGAACAGCGCCTGCGTGACGTCGTACAGCTTCGTCAGCGCCTTCTCGTTCCAGATGTCGCCGTTTTTCGCTTCGACGGTGACGATGATGCGGTTCGCGCCGAACAGCACGTCGCGGTACTGGTTGAAGGTCTGGATGTATTCGTGGTCCTGCGGCAACTGCTTGTCGAAGCCGGCGCTCATCTCGAGGCGCGATGCGAACACCGCCATGACCACGGTAAAGCCGAGCAGCGCGAGCAGGATCGGCAGGCGGTGCCGGAAGCAGATGCGCTGCAGGGCGACTACGAGTTTCTCAATCATCTCGGGAATCCGGTCGGCCGGCGCGCGCGGGCTAGGCTCCGCGCGGCGCCGGCGCTCTCATCAGAACGAACGCGAAATGCTCGCGGCCAGGAAGTCGCGATCGCGCATCAGGTTGTTCGCGCCGCCCCCGGAGAAGTTGACCCACTGGATCGCCCCCTTCCAGTTGTCGCGGTAGTTCGCGAACAGCGACAGCGTCAGCGCCTTGCGGCCCTCGACGAACGGCAGCCCGTTCGGCGTCGTGCCGTTGACGTCGTGATACCAGTCGACCTGCGGCGTCAGCGTCACGCCCGTATCCCAGACGTTCGGGTAGTTCAGCGCCGCCTCGACGACGTAGCCCCACGACGTGCGGTCGGGAAGCTCGTAGTTCGGCAGGAGGTACGGCGTGAAGCCGCTCTTGTCGAGCCCCGGGTAGTGCGCGACCGCAGCCTCCGCGAGGATGAAGCCGTCGGTCGCACCGAGCGCCTTCGCGAGACCGCCCAGCGGATCGTTGTGCGAGAAGGTGTAGAAGCCGGTCAGGTGGAACTGGTACTTTTCTTCCTCGACGAAGCCGGGGTGGCTGCCGTTCTCGTAGATGCTGAACTTGTTCGACGCGCCGCCGAAAATGTTGCCGAACGGGACGGTCGGATCGACGCCGACGCTGTCGTCCGGACGGTAGGACAGCTCGGCGCCGACCGCGATGTTCATCAGCTTCGTGTTCGCCGAGATCGCGTACAGGTCCTTGCTCTCGCCGTACGACAGGAAATAGCCGGTGACCGCGCCCGCGGGGCTGCCGGTGAAGCCGAGGAACGGCAGCTTGTCGTGGTAGCGCTGATACGTGAAGGCGAACTCGGTGTCGATTTCTTCCGCGTTGTAGCGGAAGTTGATGCCGTACTGGCCCCCTTTCTTCGGCTCGTGCTGGCCGAGATAGGGGGTTGCCGTCGTGCGCGAGACCATCTCCGCGTCACTCAGCCCCGAGTGGTCGCCACAGGGCAGAGGAAGGCCGAAGTCGTTGCAGATCGACGTCGGCACGTACGCGACCCGCCGCCCCTTGCCCAACACGTCGGCGACCGAGAAGAAGGTCCCCGACGGATCGAACTTGAAGCCGTTCCAGCGCCACTGGTAGTACGCCTCGACGCCGAGCTGCTCGGTCAGGTCCATCGACCCCGAAATCATCTGCGCCGGGACGAAGATTTCCTTCAGCTGCGTGCCCGGCACGTGGAACTTCTGCAGGTCGATCGCGTTGATCTGGTTGACGCCGCCGACGATGAAGATGTCCTCGCCCCACGAGATCACCTGGTTGCCGACTTTCACCTTGCCGCGGCGGTCGCCGATGCTGAAGGTCTTCGCGACCCACAGGTCGAGCAGCGTCGCGTCGTCGGTCGCCTCGCTCGCGACGTCGGTGCGCTGCGTGTCATCGGCCTTCCAGTCGTGGAACCAGTTCACCCGCGCCAGCGCCGACCAGCCGCCGGGGTATTTCAATGACAGGTCGTGCGTGCCCTTCAGCGCCGCCGAGACGATGTCGCCATCGTCGTAATTGAGGTTGCCGTCGTCCGACTGCGTGAAGTTGAAGTCGGCGTTCGCGTACCCGGTGAGGGCGTCGAGGTTATAGACGCGGGACGTTTCGTTGTTCGTACCGTTGTTGCAACCGCCGCTGTCGTTGCCGATCGTGCGACAGCTCGTCGACTGCAGCCGCTTCGCGACGCCGAACGAGATCGTGCTGTCGAAACTGCCCGACAGTCCGTCCTCGGAGCCGAAGCGGATCGCCTGGGCGGCCGGCGACCAACAGGCCGCCGCGACCGAGAGTGCAAGGATCGAAGGCGCGAGCGGGCCCCGACGATTCCGGATCGTCATTGTTTTCATTGGATTTCTCCCTGAGATCGGTCGGTCAGCGCTCGCCGCGGCGGCGCATTTCGTCCTGCGTGAAGTTCGCCGCCGTGATGCGGCCATCCTTCGCCGCGGTCAGGTCGAGCACTTCGCCTTCGGCGGTCCAGTTGTCGACGACGTAGCGGCGCGCGACGAGGTCGTACATCTGCGTCTCATAGGCGATGCACGCGCCGATGTCGGGAGCGGCCCACAGGCTGCCTTCCTGCACGCGCCATAGGTTGCCCTTCGCGTCGTACATGTCGACCTGCAGCAGCGCCCACGAGTCCTCGTCGAAGTGGAACACGCGCTTCGCGAAGGAATGGCGCTTGTCCGCCTTCACCGTCGCCTCGACCACCCACACGCGGTGCGGCTCGTAGCGCATCAGGTCGCGATTGACATACTCCTGGCCGAGCATGTCCTTGAACTTGCGGGTCTTGTCGATCAGCTTGTAGGAGTTGTACGGCACGTACATCTCCTTCTTGCCGACCAGCTTGTAGTCGTAGCGGTCGAGCGCGCCGGTGAACATGTTGATCTGGTCGACGTAGTACAGGTTGTCGAAGCCGGCGACCGGGTTGTCGTACGCGAAGGTCGGCGCGCGGCGCACGCGACGCTGGCCGGGGAAGTAGATCCACGCGTCCTGCGGCTTATCCACGTAGGCGTGGACCAGGTAACCCTCGCCCGCACGCGACGGCGGCGTCATCACGTCGTACAGCAGCTTCGCCTCGACATTGCCGACGTCCGCCGGTCCGGTCACCTTCGGGTCGTTGAACGGGTACATCTCGTACGCCCACTGCTTGTTCTCGACGTAGCTGCCGTCCTTCTCCGGCATCAGCGCGGAGATCTGCGCGCGGCGGCCGAGGCCGGTGTAGCGGAGCTTGAAGTTCCACATCGCCTCGGCGCCGGATTTCGGCACCGGGAACGGCACGCCGGCGCCGAACACCTGATCGAGCTGCCAGCCGTCGCCGCCGAGCTTCGCGGCGCTCGCGTTCTTCTTCGTCTGCGTCGCGACGAAGTCGGGCACCGGGCAGGTGCGGCGGCTCGGATACACATCCATCCGGTAGCCCTTGTACGTCTTGATCAGTGCGATCTGTCCGGCCGACAACTTGTCGGCGTATTTGTCGAGGTTCGACGCGTCGATCGAATACAGCGGCTTGTCGTCCTTGAACGGATCGAGGTGTCCCGGCTTCCACCCGCTCGGCACCTGGGTCATGCCGCCACTCCATGCCGGAATCGCGCCGTCCTTGCTTGCTCCCGTCTCGGCCCCGATCGGCGTCAGGGTCTTGCCCAGACTCGCGACTTCTGCTTCGGTTGCGACGGCCCGCGCCGCCGGGCTGGCAGCAATCGCCGCCACGGCGAAGCAGATGATGCCGATGCGCGGCAGCTGGCTTGTCGTTCTGATCACTTGCGTCTCCTCGCTCTGGTTATGTTCCGTGCGACTTCGGTATTGCACGCTCGTCTCCGCGGACGACTGCGCACGCCGCGGAGCCGGCGCATTTGCGGCGGCCCGATCGGTAATCGCGCGAGCGGCCGCGCCCCGCCTTGGACGGTCAGGACGACCGACGGGTCGAGGGGTGGGGGTGCTGGAACAAGACGATGGAGGGTGAGCCGGGGCATATCCGGCTTTTTCCCGGCGCCGGCGCTAGCCGGTCGCGGGATGAGAACAGCGTGGCAAAGCGGGAAAGCGTTGCTTCGTGCCGAGTCATTTGTCGACCTCCTCCTACGCCGGAATGCGAACGCTGGGGTCCGCTTCCGTTGTCTCCTCGTCCGCTCGCTGTATTCGCGGCGGCTGCTTTTTGTCCGATTGCAGCGCGGTGACGGCTGCACCGGTGAGGCGGATTGTAGGAACGGGTTTCGCGGAGGCGTTATCCCAAATCGGCAACTGCGGTACGGACGCGGTTGCGACGTGTAGATGCCGCGACGGATCCACGTTGCTGGATCCCAAATTGTTCCGCGGCTGACTACCGTGTTTCCGGTAATTCTCCACATCGGACGGAAAACACGATGTGCAACGCCGACCGCTCGGTCAATAAAAGGCTTGTTCGGCGTAAGGAATTAGTATTACTCTGAAAGACATAAAGAAAGCATCACCACAAACTTTCCGGTCAGGAGACAGACCGAATGGAAGCTCTCTCAACACGACGGGCTAGCGAAGCGTCGGCGACTGCCGGCGACGACGCCTTTTCCGTCGTGCGGCTCGCGACCAGCGACGCCGATGATCACGCATCCTGCCTGCAGCATTGGCGGCAGCGGTACGACCAGCTCTCGGCCGGAGCCTTCGCCGGCAAGTTCGACGAGTTCTGGTTCGACAACATCCAGATCTTCCGCGAGCGCACGAACCAGGTGATCCACGAGATTGGTTTCGCGTGGGACGGCTCGCGCGCCATCGGCGTCCCCGTCGAAGCCGATGGCAGCGGCTGGTACTGCGGCGAAACGTGCACGCGTGACTCGCTGATCACCCTGCGCGGCGGCGACGAACTCGACTACCGCACCCCGCGCGTGCAGGACATCGTCGCAGTCACGACCGACGCGCGGCTCTTCAACGACTACGCGGTGAGCGTCGAACATCGCGACATCGAAGCCGAAATCGGCAAGCGCCGCGTCCTCGCCGCGACGCCGGACCAGGTCTCGACGCTGCGTTCCTTCCTGCTGACGGTGATGGCGAGCCTCGAAGCCACGCCCGCGCTGCTGCGTCACGCGCAGATGCGCAAGGGGCTCGAGCAGGCGATCTACGGCAGCCTGATCGCCGCGATCAACGATGCGTCCGATACGGCGAGCCGTTGTCCGACAGCCGGGCGCGCGCGCCAGCTGATCGTGGACCGCGCCCGCGAGTACATGCGTGCGCATATCGACGAGCCGATCACCGTCGCGGATCTCTGCACGGAACTCAAGGTGTCGCGCCGCACGCTGCAGTACAGCTTCCAGGACATTCTCAACCTGAACCCGGTCAGCTTCCTGCGCGCGATGCGCCTGAACGGCGTGCGGCGGGCGCTTAAAAATGCGGCACACGGCCAGGAATCGGTCGCCGACATCGCGGCGCGCTGGGGCTTCTGGCATTTGTCGCACTTCGCCGCCGACTACAAAACGATGTTCGGCGAGCTCCCGTCCGACACCTTGCGCCACGTAGTACAACCTCATCCGGCGTCCGCGTTCCCGGTAGCGTAAGCCGGGTGGCCGGCAGCGCTCGCAGCGTCGGCACACGCCGCTGCGAGCGCGTGGCCGAAGCGATCGCCGCGGGGTCAGGACGGTCCTGGACGGCCAGGATGTTCCGTTTCGTGGTGGCTGCGCCGCGCTCGCGAAAGCGCAGCGCGCATCATGCCACCTTGAAGCGGCCGACGTCCTGCAACAGGCTGCCGGCGAGCGTTTCGAGGCGGTCGGCGACGCGATAACTTTCGGCGGCGACCGACGTGTTCTCGTCCGTCATCTGCGCGATCGTCTCGACGTTGCGTGCGATTTCGGCCGATGCGGCGCTCTGCTCGCGCAATGCGTCCGAGATTTCCGCGACGGTTTCGACGACGCGCCCGGCCTCGTCCTGGATCCGCGCCATCGCCTCCCCGGCCGATTGCGCCCGCGCGACCCCGGCATTGACCCGCTCGACTCCGAGCTGCATGTCCTCGACGGCGTCCCGCGCACCGTTCTGGATCGCCTCCACCGTCTGTGCGATCTGCAGCGTCGATTGCGTCGTCCGCTCGGCGAGCTTGCGCACCTCGTCTGCAACCACGGCGAATCCCCGTCCCTGCTCGCCCGCGCGTGCAGCTTCGATGGCCGCATTCAGCGCGAGGAGATTCGTCTGGTCGGCGATCTCCTTGATCACCGCGACGATCGACGAAATCTGCTCCGAACTGCGGCCGAGCTCCTCGACCGTGTGCGCGGACTTCGCGACCGACGCGGCGATCTCGCCGATTTCCGCGACCACCGCCGCGACGATCTCGCCGCCTTCGCGCGAGAGCGTGCCGGAGCGGCGCGCGAGCTCGTCGGCGCTGCCGGCATTGCCGGCGATATGGCTGATGCCAACGGTCATCTGCTCGACCGCCGCGGCCATCGTCGACGCAGCTTCGCTCTGGTTCTGCGACGCGGCATCGATCTGCTTCGAGGACGAGACCATGCCGCGCGCCGCATCGGCAACCTCTCCCGAGTTGCCCTGGATCTTGGCGATCAGCGCGCACATTTCGCCCGCCATGCCGTTGAAGCTGTCCGCGACCTGGCGCAATTCGTCCCGCGCCTTCAGCTCGATCCGCGTCGTGAGGTCCCCGGCGGCGAAACGCTCGCTGCCTCGCGACAGGCCCCGGATGCTGGCGATGATCGCCACGTAGGCGCCGATTGCGAGGTAGACGATCGCTGCGAGGACGATGGCGACGATCGCGATGTTGAAGTGCAGCACGCGCTCGGCGCGTTCGATGCGCTGGAGCAGGAGCTCGTCGAGGGTCGGCAGCAGCACCTCGTACATTTCGGTGTAGCCGACGTCGATCGCGGCGGTCGCCATCTCGAAGTACGTGCTGGACAAGGTGCTGTGGATATCCCCCGCCGCGATTTCATCGACGACCGCCTGGACCGCGCCCAGCTTGTCGTTCAAGGCGACGAGCGTCGCCTCCAGCCTCGGCCGCAGGTCCGGACGATGTGCGACGATCTTTGCGATGTTCGCTTCGACTTCGCGGACCGCGGCCTTCACCTCCGCCGACGACACGCGCAGATCGAAGCGCGCGGCTTCATTCGCTTCCGACCCTGCCAGCAGGGACGACCCGCGTGCGCGAAGGCGGCCGATGCGTTCGAGGAGATAAGGCATGCGCACCACCGCGGTGGACATCAGGTAGAAACTCTCCTGCTCCGGATCGAAGCTCAACCCGTACGCGTCGGCGAATGCGACCTGGAAGGTCAGCAGCCGGTCGATGAGCCGGGTGTGGGCCGCGATACTGTCGGACACCATCCAGCCGAGTCCGTCGCGTTTGATCCGGTCCCACTCGCCGCGGATCGAGGTCCAGGCTTCGCCGCCTCGGTCGCTCGCCGGCATGTTTTGCTCGAGCGCCGCGATCGCCGCGTCCACCTCGCGCTCCTTCGCCGCGCGCCGCTCGCCTATCACCGTCATGCCTCCGAGCACCGACGCCGACAGGCCGCGGTGTTGCTGAGTGAGTTCGACCACCTTCGACAACGGCCGCGACAGCGCCGACGCGACCAGTTCGCGCTGCGTGCGGTCGATCGTGTCGTTGAGTTCGTTGGCAAGCGCCAGCATCAGGCTCGCGAACGCGATGAGGGTTCCGAGGCCGAGCAGCGCGAACTTCATCGGATAACTCAACCGGTTCATCATTGCTTCGGCGGGCGCAAGGAAGGTTCTCATTATTCGTTCCAGGTCAGGGCAATCGGTCGTTGCATGGCTTGTCCGGGCGATGGATCGCAGCAAAGGCCACGCGCGGCGCCCGGACGGTACAGCAGCTGTAACGGCATGTAAGTGATCTGAATCAAGGGCTGGAACGCGCTGCGGCGACATTTTTTTTCATCGCGCGCGCGGCGACGGCGAACAAATCTCCAGTCCGGCCTTGGCCAAGGATGGCGGTCAGTGCAGAGGCAACCGAGAGGGGCCTGCGCGGCTTATAATCTCGCTCCCTCGAAGGTGCCGCGGCGCAAGCGCGCGGAGAATCGGGAAACAGGTGAAATTCCTGCGCTGCCCCCGCAACGGTAGATGCGCGTCCGCGCAAAGCCCGGAGACCGGCCTTCAAACAATTGTGACTGCGCCGCGGGTGAGCTGCGCAGCACGCGCCTCGTGCCCGTGCCCGCCCGCGTCCGACGAACTTTTTCGCGGAATCGACCGGCTTGGCGGCTTCAAAATTCTTCCCCTTCGGCGGCCGGCGCAGAGCGTTCTGGTTCCCGCGTCTGCAATGGGGATGGCTCGCCGCGGTCGCCGGCGCTCACGCCGCGGGGCTCCTCGCATTGTCCACGCTCGAAAGCGGGGAGCCTGCTCGCCCGACCGAGCCCGTCATGGTGGTCCGCCTGATCGCACCGGCGAACTCTGCCCCGACCCCGGCGCAATCCGACGCGCCGGCGCGCGCCGTACCCCGGACCCACGACGACATCCCGCCCCCGAAGCAGGACCCGCACACATCGCCCGCGCCCGTTGCTTCCTCTCCCCGCCCGTCATCGACCGCGGCCGCACCGGCCGTCCCCGAGCGGAAGCCGGCGATATCGGCCACCGGTACGCCACCCCCAAAAGAGCGCCCGCCCGCCCGTCCGCCCGATCAGCGCGCTCCCGTTGCCGTCAAAGAAAACACCAGCGCCACTCCGAGCGAAGCTCAGCGGGCGGAACCTGCTCCCGTCGCCCCGAGTCCTGCCGAAACGAAGTCGACGGCGGCATCGACCGTCCAGAATCCGCGGCCGCCCGCCGCCGAGTCGGCCGCTACAGCGCCGCTGGTCCATCAGTCACCCGGCGTTTCGCCGCTGGTCACGGAAGCACGTTTCGATGCCGCCTATCTAAGCAACCCCGCGCCTTCCTACCCGCGTATCTCCCGTCGACGCGGTGAGGAAGGGCGCGTGCTGCTTAGAGTCAGGGTGCTCGCCGACGGAGCCGCCGGCGCGGTCGAAATCGCCGAAGGAAGCGGACATCCGCGCCTGGACGATGCTGCCCGCGACGCGGTGCGGAGCTGGCGCTTCGTGCCGGCGAGCCGGGGCGATCTGAAAATCGACAGTTGGCTGAACGTGCCGATCGTCTTCCGTCTCGAAGACTGAGCTGACGCGCCGCGCTCAGGCCGGCGAATCGAAGCCCGCGTCCTCGACCGCCTGCCGAAGCCGCTCGACGGACACGAGCGCCGGGTCGTAATCGACCCGCGCCTGCGCCATCTCGAGCGACACCTCCGCGCCGCCGACGCCGGGTTGTGCCTTCAACGCTTCCGTGACACTGCGGACGCAGCCGCCGCAGCTCATCCCCTCGACCTTGATCGTCGCTTCCGCCATCTCTCGAACCTCCTTCGAAGAAAACACTTATCGCCCCGGCCGCCACCGCTTCAGCAGCAGGGAATTGCCGAGCACCGACACCGAACTCATCGCCATCGCCGCCGCCGCAATCACCGGATTGAGCAAGCCGAACGCAGCGAGCGGAATGCCGAGCACGTTGTAGATGAACGCGAAGAACAGGTTTTGCCGGATCTTCGCGAGCGTCGCCCGCGACAGATCGATCGCGTCCGCAACACCGTTGAGGCTGTTTTTCACCAGCGTGATGTCGGCCGCTTCGACGGCGACATCGGCGCCGACGCCGATCGCGAACGACACATCGGCTGCAGCGAGCGCCGGCGCGTCGTTGATGCCGTCACCCGCCATGCCGACGCGCTCACCGTTCGCCGCCAACGTGCCGACGGCTGCAGCCTTGTCACCCGGCAACACGCCGGCGCGCCACTCGCTGATGCCGGTTTGCGCCGCTATCGCAGCCGCGGTCGCCTCGTGGTCCCCCGTCAGCATCACGACCCGGAGTCCTCGCCCCTTCAGTCGCGCAACCGCAGCAGCCGAGTCGGGGCGCACGCGGTCGGCGACACCGATCATGCCGGCGAACTGTCCGTCCACCGCGGCGGCGACGAGCGTCTTCCCGGCCGCAGCGAGTTCCACCGCGGCATCCGCCGGCACCACCACCCCGCGTTCGGCAAGGAAAGCCGGCGTACCGAGCAGGATTTCGCGGTTTTCGACCGAGCCGCTCACCCCCTTGCCCGGCACCGCCGAGACCGCGGACGCATCCGCGACGCGCGCCCCCACGCGCCGCGCCTCGGCGACGATTGCCGCCGCAATCGGGTGTCCGCTCGTCTGCTCGACGGCGGCGGCGATCCCGAGCAGCGCGTCGCCGCTCCAGCCGTCGGCACAAACAACGTCGCTCACGGCCGGGCTTCCTTCGGTCAAGGTCCCGGTCTTGTCGACCGCGAGGACGCGAATCTTCTCGGCGAGTTCGAGCGCTTCGGCATTCTTGATCAGCATTCCGGCGCGCGCGCCCTGGCCGGTGCCGACCATGATCGCCGTCGGCGTCGCCAGGCCCAGCGCACAGGGGCACGCGATCACCAGCACGGCGACGGCGCTGGTGAGCGCCTGCGCGAAATCCCCCGCAACCCACCACCACAGCACGAGCGTCACCAGTGCGATCGCCACGACGACCGGCACGAACACCGCGGATATCCGGTCGGCGAGCCTCTGCACCGGGGCCTTCGATCCCTGCGCCTGTTCGACCATGCGGATGATGCCGGCCAGCAGGGTGTGCGCGCCCACGCCCGTCGCGCGGCAACGCAGCACGCCTTCCCCGTTCAGCGTCGCGGCGAACACATGGGCTCCAACGTGCTTGTCAACCGGCATGCTCTCGCCCGTCAGCATCGCTTCATTGAGCGACGACGTTCCCGAAACGATCTCGCCGTCGACCGGCACCGAATCGCCCGGCCTGACGATGAACACATCGCCCGGCTGCAGCGTTTCGACAGGCACCGCTACGATGTCGCCGTCGCGTTCGATGAAAGCCTGTCTCGGCTGCAGCCGCAGCAGCGCGTCGAGCGCCGCCGTCGTCCGCGCTTTTGCGCGCGCCTCCATCAGCTTGCCGAGCAGGATCAGCGTGACGATCATCGCCGACGCCTCGAAATAGACGTGCAGATCGTGCCGGCCGAGCACCGTGACGACCGCGCTGTACCCCCACGCCATGCTCGTGCCGAGCGCGATCAGAACGTCCATGTTCGCGCCGCCGCCCCGCAGCGCGGACCACGCACCGCGATAGAATCGCGCACCGATCCAGAACTGTACCGGCGACGCCAGGATCAACTGCAGCCAGCGCGGAACGATTTCGTGCGGCGCGTCGCCCGCCCACCCGGCGCCGAACATCGCCGGCATCTGTGCCGCAAGCGGCAGCGTCAGCAACGCGGCGATCCAGAAGAGGCGCAGCTCCGCCTTCCAGTGCGCGGCCTGCCGCTCGCGCTGCTGTTCGCGCGCCGCGATGCCCGTTTCGGCCGCGCCGAAGCCGGCCCGCTGCACCGCCTGCTTGATCGAGTCGGGCTCCGAAAGCCCGGGCCGGTAACGCAAGCTCGCCCGCTCGGTCGCGAAATTGACCGTCGCCGCGACCCCGGGTAAACGATTCAGCACTTTCTCGAGTCGCGCCGCGCACGCCGCACATGTCATCCCCGACACAGCAAGCTCCAGCGACACGGTCGGCACTTCGAATCCGGCTCGCTCGATCGCCGCGACGGCATCACCGGGACCGACGTTCTCCTCCGAAAAACTGATGCGAGCCTTCTCCGCAGCGAGGTTCACCGTCGCACGGACGCCCGGGAGGCGGTTCAACACTTTCTCGATGCGTGTCGCGCATGCAGCACAGGTCATTCCCGAAATGGGCAATTCGACCGGAACCGGCATGGCCTTTGTCGCATTACTCGTCATCTGCGGCTCCCGGAGACATTTACTGGGACAAACGTCGCGATGAGGCATCCAGGCGCCCCTTGCGAACCTCCCACGATGGCGGCAGTCTAGACTCCGTACTCGACTACGGAGTCAACCCCCCGATGAATGCCATCACGATCGGCACCCTCGCCCGTTCTGCCGGTGTCGGCGTCGAAACCGTCCGCTACTACCAACGGCGCGGCCTTCTTCCCGAGTCGACGGGCAGGAAAGGCGCATTCCGCATTTACGGAGAGGCCGAACTCGCCCGCCTGCGGTTCATTCGCCGTGCCCAAACTCTCGGATTCAGCCTTGATGAAATCGCTGACCTTCTCGCCCTCGATCACGAGAGCGACCGCGAAAACGCGCGCGCCCTCGCGAGGTCGAAAATCGCCAGCGTCGAGGAGCGGATCCGGCAACTGGAAGACGTGCGCCGCGCGCTACAAGAACTCGTCGATTGCTGCGAACACACCGCGTCGCCCGCGCCCTGTCCGATCCTGCGCGCGCTCGGCGGGGAACCAGGCCAGAGCGAATCGAATTCGAAACCGGCATCGACGAGATCGGCCACTGCAAAGCAATCGGCCTGCCCCGCTCCGGTCGGATAGCGTATCCGCCGAATCAAGAGCGCCGGTCGAATACCGCCCCAGGGAGCGCCCGAACACCGTGCGTTCGCAGGATCGCCCGGAAGTGCCGTTCGCCGGTCCCTCCCCCGGCTCGGTCGGCACGGGCGGAAAGGACGACCGCCTCGCCCCGCTCATACGACACAGACCACGCCGCTCCACAGATGCCCCCCGAGTGACGGTGCCTGGAAAAGCCCGAACACGCCGAAGCCGAGCACGAGCAGACCTGCGACGAAGCGCACGCGGTAGTTTCGGGTGATATCCCGAAAGCGCTTGAACAGCATTCCGGCAAGCATCAGATTCGGCAACGTCCCGAGCCCGAAAGCGAGCATCAGGCCGGCCCCGCGGAACGACGATCCAGTGACCAGCGCTGTCGTAAGCGCGCTGTAGACCAGTCCGCAGGGCAGAAAACCCCATAGCAGCCCGAGCGGCAAGGCCTGTTTCAACGAGCGGGCGGGGAGGAACCGAGCAGTAATCGGTTGAACGCGTCGCCACAAATGGAGGCCCGCTCGCTCGACGGGCGCCAACAGTTGTGTGAAACCGGTGAGGTAGAGTCCGAGCGCGACAAGCATGAGGTTCGCGAGGACATAGAGCGCAAGCTGGATCGGCAATACGTCGTTGAACAGCAGGCCAATGCCGCCCAACGCGCCGAGGACTCCGCCCAGTGCAGTGTAAGTACCGATCCGGCCGAGGTTGTACGCGAGATGGATCAGCCACTGACGCCCGGCTTTTCCGGGCACCTGAACGCCGGCGGTCAGCGCGCCGACGATACCGCCACACATGCTCACGCAATGTGTGCCGCCGAGCAGACCGATCAGGAAGACGGCGAAATAGCCGGTTTCGGGCATGAAGAGATGCGGTGAAGCGGGAAGCCGAAAGCGTCACCCGCTGCGACGTGTAGGACGCAGCGATTGTAACACTTCGATCCCGCCCGCAATCGGCGGGGCGTCGAGCAAGCTCGACGCCGGAACCGTCAGATGACTTTCGAGTAGCGGGCGCGTTCGCGGTCCGCACGCAGGTAACGGTCAAAAACCATTGCGATGCCACGGACCAGAAGGCGTCCCGGCGGCTGCACGCTGATCCACTTGTCCGTGACTTTCAGCAGACCCGCCTCCTCCATCGCCTTCAGGTCCATCAGTTCCTCGGCGAAGTACTCGTCGAACTTGATCAGGTGAGCGATCTCGATGGAATCGATCGACAGCTCGAAATGGCACATCAGCGCCTGGATGATCGAGCGGCGCAACAGGTCGTCGGCCGTCAACTCGATGCCACGGAGCACCGGCAGTTCGTCGCGATCGAGCGCGTCGTAGTACTCGTCGAGCGACTTGACGTTCTGCGAGTACACCGGACCGATCTTGCCGATCGCCGACACGCCGAAGGCGAGGAGATCGCATTCGGCCTGCGTCGAATACCCCTGGAAATTCCGGTGCAGCCGCCCCTGTTGCTGCGCGATCGTCAGCTCGTCGTCCGGCTTCGCGAAGTGGTCCATGCCGATATAGACGTAACCCGCTTCCGTAAGCCTGCGGATCGCGAGTTGCAGGATCTGCAGCTTCGTGTCCGACGTCGGCATGTCGACGACGGCGATGCGGCGCTGGGGCTTGAAGAGCCCGGGCAGATGCGCGTAGCTGTACAGCGAGATGCGGTCGGGAGACAGCTCGAGCACCTGTTCGAGCGTGCGGTTGAAGCTGATGATGTTCTGCTTCGGCAGACCGTAGATCAGATCGAGGCTGATCGACTTGAAGCCGGTCGCGCGCGCCGAATCGATGACAAGCTTCGTCTCGTCGAACGACTGGACACGGTTCACCGCGACCTGAACGTCATCGTTGAAATCCTGCACGCCGACGCTCATCCGGTTGAAACCGAGATCGGCAAGCAGCTTCACCGTTTCAAAATCGACCTTGCGCGGATCGACTTCGATCGAGTATTCGCCGTTCGGAACCAGCGTGAAACGCGAGCGGACCGAATCCATCAGTTGCCGCAGTTCGTCGTGCGACAGGAAGGTGGGCGTCCCACCACCCAGATGCAACTGCGTGACCTGATGGCTGCCGCCGAGGGCGTCCGCCTGCATCCCGATTTCCTTGTCGAGATACTTCAGATACTTGGCCGACCGCGCGTGGTCCTTGGTGATGATCTTGTTGCAGGCGCAGTAGTAGCAAATCGTGTTACAGAAGGGGATGTGGAAGTATAATGAAAGAGGTTTACTTACCCCACCCACCGCGCGCTGCGCCAACCAGTCCTGCAATGCCCGCGCGTCGAACGCCTCGACAAACCGATCTGCGGTCGGATAAGACGTGTAACGCGGCCCGTTGATATCGAAACGACGAATCAGCTGGGGGTCGAAAACAAGATCATTCTGGGTGGTCATGGTTGTGTCGCTTGAGTGCATTTCGTACGATCGCAAAAAGCTGTACTTTTGTGGTTGACGTGGATCAACGGAGCATCCCGGCAGTCGTGGATCGTACCTGAATAGGGACGTTATTATCGTGCAAATGAAGGCCGCGGTGCCGATTACTATAGCCAGTCTCAAAGTCGCATGTGCCCAGTGCAACCTGCTGGAACTCTGCTTGCCCTTCGGGATGTCGGAAAACGAGATCGACCGCCTGGACGAACTCGTCGGCGCCCGCCGCAAGATCAAGCGGCAGCAGCACCTGTACCGCGCAGGCGACCCGTTCGAGGCGATCTACGCAATCCGCGCCGGCTCGTTCAAGACGGACGTGCTGCTCGAGGACGGGCGCGAGCAGGTGACCGGGTTCCAGATGACCGGTGAGATGCTGGGACTGGACGGGATCAGTACGGAAACCCATTCCTGCAACGCGATCGCCCTCGAGGACAGCGAAGTCTGTGTGATCGCCTACGACAAGCTCGAGGAACTCGCGCGGGTTGTCGATGGGCTCCAGCACCAGTTCCACAAAGTGATGAGCCGCGAGATCGTCCGCGACCACGGTGTGATGACGCTGCTGGGATCGATGCGAGCAGAGGAACGTCTTGCGGCCTTTCTGCTGAACATGTCGCAACGCTTCACGGCCCGGGGGTTTTCCGCCGCAGAATTCCACTTGCGCATGACGCGCGAGGAAATCGGATCCTACCTGGGACTGAAGCTCGAGACCGTTTCGCGGGCGTTCTCGAAATTCCAGGACGAAGGCCTCATCGCCGTCCAGCAGAAGCACATCCGCATTCTCGATATCGCGGGCCTGAAGAAGCTGATCCAGCACCATCCGTCGCGCTGTTAGGCTGCGGATATCGAAAGCGGTGCGCGGGCCGAGGGGCGCGCATCCGCGTAATTCGGCCTGGAAGCTGCGCTTCCGCTGTCCTGACCCGATTGCCTCCGCGTCGTTCGGAGAAGCGCCCCAATCGCTACGTGCTTCGTCGGCCCCCTTCCTGACGACGCCGTCCGGTCATCGCGCCACTCATCGCCGCGATGTCCTCCTCTGTCAGCAGTTCCCGCGCGAGGGGCAGGACCTCTCCTTCCTCACGCTCGATATGGCGGCGATAGCGCGTCGCGAACCGCTCCACTTCATCGGCAGGGAGTTCCGCCTCTGCCCCGCGCGAAATCGGCTCCAGCCGCGCGCGCATCGCGGCCCACGCCGCGAACATCTCCTGATGGTCGGCGAGGATCGACTCGATCAGCGCCTGCAGTGCGTCGCGCCTGCCGGAATCGATTCTCGCCTTCAGCGCCGGCATCAAATCCTCTTCCTCGTCGAGGTGATGATTCACGGCCGCGAGGTCGAAATAGCGCATCACGTTGGTCGCGGCTTGCTGCGCCTGACGGTCCGATCCGTGCTCCTGATGCCAGGCAGCGAGGCGCCCGAGCGTGGCCAGTTGGGCCTGGAGCCGTTCATGGCAGGCCTCGAGCATTTCGATCGGCGTCTCCATTCCGGGCGCAACGGGAATAAGCGAATCAGCCATCAGAGGTCTCCGACAAAAGCGAGGAATCCCGCGGGGTTCTTGGTCAACGCGACCGACACGATCCACGAGAAGGTGAGGAGTGCCGCGACCAGGGCCGTCGCCCGAACCCTCATCGTCGGTCCGAGCCGCAGTGCGACGGCGCCGAAGAGGATGTAGACCACGAGCCCGATCACTTTCGCGGTGACCCATGGTGCGACAAACGGCAACTGGCCACTCATCACTGCGAGGGTAATGGCGCTAGCCAGGAAGATCGTATCCACCACATGGGGCACCACTCGCGTCAGGCGATGATTGAGGAGTGGACTGCGTACGGTCATCCAGATTCCCTGGAGCGCGAATCCGAAACCACTGAGCACTGCGCAAAGGACGTGGAGGTGCTTGATCCCCAGGTACATCCCGCTCACCCCGGACGGCCGTCGCTGCGCGGACGAAGGTAGACAGGCAGGTAGCGCATCGCCCAGGCGCCGAATACAGCGAGCCACCCGAGTACCGCGGCCAGCATCACGCCCGCCGACGACGCCGGCGGAACGATCTCGGCCAAAATGCGCGTCAGGGCGACTAACTCGAGTCCGAGGAACAGACCCCAGGTCAGACGATCGGCGACGAGCTTGTTGCCCGAATGACCAAGCGTCACGCGCGACACCATCGCGAGGAGCACCGAGGCGAAAAATCCGATTCCGATCGCGTGCAGCGGCGCCAAACCGAGCACGGCATTGCCGGCGAGCGCAGCGACGCTCTGGACCGCCGACATCGCGAACCCGACGCCCAGCCACGCGAATCCGATGTGCAGCATGCCGAGCAGCGGTACGCGCAACGACGGAACCAGCCGCCATTTCCATGAAAGCCACAATGCGATAGCGGCTGCCGGCGCATCCACGATCCACGTAAGCGCGTTTGCACCCGCGATCGAAAGCGCACCGTGCGCGACGGCAGCGCCGATGATGACCGCGATGACCCAGCGCGGGCGAACCATCACATACCCTTCGATGATGTTGCTGGAAAAGAACGGGATCATCCGGTGACATACCGTGAAGAAGACGGGCAGCATGAACCACCAGACCCCGACGTCGATTGCAACACGCCCGAAAATCCCGTTGCCACTGATTGCGAATCCCAGCCAGGCGACAACGGCAAAACCGCCCGCCGCAATGGCGCACCAGACGAGCCTCGCGTGCAATGAGTCCGGGTTGTCGTTGTATGCGACTCGGCGCAGGACCCGACCGACTCCCCACCAACCGACAAGCACGAGCAACAATCCGATAGCCAACAGTCCCGGAACCAATGTCCCGGCAACGGTGACAGCCCAACCCGCGACGAGGAACCGCCAGGGCCACAGCCACATTGACTGCGTGACGTCGTGTTCGCCTTGCCAGCGCGGCATGGCGGTGAGGAGAAAACCGAACATGAAGGGCGGAAACACGCCACCGAGGACTAGCAGCGCATGCATCCACCCGGGCGGCAAGGTCCACGGCAATACCGGCGTTAGCCCGACTCGCGACGCGAGCTCAAGCGCCCAAAGGATGAACGCCACGAGCAACATCACGCCTCCGAGAAAGAACATGGAGCGATGCGGCGCAGCAAACAGGATCGATTGAGCCCGGGGGGCGGGTTGGGTCTGCATCTTTTGAACGTCCTTCATCTCTTGTCGGGCCACGCATCCGCGTGAAGCCGGGCGAAAGTCGCCAGCAGGTTAGAATGTCGTGGTTTTCAGTTGGAGGCAAAGATGCCTACGTCTCAGGTCGACATCCCCACCCTGCTGCGACAGGTTTCGTTTTTCAGCGAGCTATCGAGCGACGACATCGAACGGGTGGTGCGTTACACGCGCGAGCGGCAGCTGGAGAAAGGCGAAGTCCTGTTCCAGCGCGGCGACGCGGTGCACGGCTTCTTTTTCGTCGTTTCCGGACAAGTGAAACTCGCCGTTTCGTCGGCCCAGGGCAACGAGAAAGTCGTCGAGATCATCAGTCCGATGCACAGCTTCGGCGAAGCGGTGATGTTCCTCAACCGCCCGTACCCCGTATTCGCCGAGGCGCTCGTCGCAACGCATCTGCTGCATATCGGTCAGGCCGTGGTCTCGGACTTGATCGACCAGGATTCGACCTTTGCCCGCAAGCTCCTCGCCGGCATGGCTATTCGTCTTCACAGCATGGTCCAGGACGTGGAAACCTATTCCCTGCGTTCGAGCATGCAGCGGGTGATCGGCTACCTGCTGCAGCTGGTCGAAAACCAGGGGCGCTCCGGTGTCCTCGACATCGAACTCCCCACGAGCAAGCAGGTGATCGCGTCGCGCCTGAACCTCACCCCCGAAACGCTTTCCCGGATCTTCCATGATCTCGTCAATGCCGGACTGATTACCGTCCATGGCAAACATATCTCCCTGCAGGACCCGGCCCGCCTCGCCCGTTATCAGGGATAACTGCAGATCACGGTGCTCATGAGAGCCATTCTCGCGAGCAGCGAAGTCTCAAGCCTTGACTCGGGTCAAATCAGACAGGGTGCGTCCGCCGGGAATATGAAACCTTGGGATGCGACACGACACTCGTCGTCGCATCGTGCGGAAGAGCGCGGACGAGCAACAGCGCCGCGCCCGCTCTCCCTTCAACGCTCCAGAACGTAGGTTCCGGGGGCCGGCACCAGCTCCGGAAACTCTTTCGATTGCGCCGGGCGAGCCTGGACGAGCTCGCCGCAGCGCGGCTTCAGCCAGTCCATCCAATCACCCCACCAGCTACCGAGCTGCAGCTCGACGCTCTTACGCCACGCATCCGCATCGTCGGAGCGGTGTGCGTCACCCGCCCGGAACTTTCGCTTCGGCGGATCCACAGGGGGATTGATGATTCCGAGAATGTGCCCGGAGGTCGACAAGACGAAGCGCTTCGGTCCGGTGGTGAAATTATTGACACGAAAAGTCTGCCGCCAGGGAGCTATGTGGTCGTCCTCCGCTGCAACCGCGTAGAGAGGCTCGGTGATCCGTGCAAGATCCAATGGCTCCCCCGCCACGTGCAGCGCGTCGGGTTCGATCAAGCGGTTACGAAGGTAAAGTTCCTTCAGGTACCAGGAATGCATGGCGTACGGCATCCGAGTGGAGTCCATGTTCCAGTACAGCACGTCGAATGCGGGCGGGGTCTCGCCGTACAGCCACCCGTGCACGACGTAGTGCCAGATCAGGCTATTCGACCGGAGCAGCCGGAATCCCGAGGCCATCTCCTTGCCGTCCAGAAATCCGTGTCGTGACATGTTGGCACTGAGATAACGGACACTCGCTTCATCGACGAAAACCTCGATGTCTCCGGGCGCGTGGAAATCGACGAGCGTCGTCAGAAGCGTCCAGTCGCGAACGGGCACGTCCTCGGGCTCGAAGCGCCGGTTCGCCCAGGCCATGTACATCGCGAGTGCGGTCCCACCGATGCAGTAACCCACGGCATGAACCTTTGCCGAACCGGTAAATTGGCGAGCAGCGTCGATGATCGCAGCGAGGCCGTCCTGCAGGTAGGCGTCGAACGTGACATCGCGCATCGACGCGTCGGGATTTCTCCAACTCGTGATGAAGACATCCAGGCCTTGGTCGAGCAGAAACCGGATCATGCTCTTCTTCGGCGTGAGGTCGAGAACGTAGAACTTGTTGATCCACGGCGTGATGATGACGACCGGTTCGGCGTGCACCTGCTCGCGACGCGGGGCGTAATGGATCACTTCCAGCAGGTCATTGCGAAAGATCACCGATCCCGGGGTCGTCGCGAGGTTCTCGCCCACCCGGAAGTCGTCCGGATTCGTCATCCGCACATTGCCTGCCTGCATGTCGTCGAGCATGTTCCTGAAACCGCGGACCAGGCTCTCTCCGTTGCTCTGGAGCGCCTTCCTCATTGCGACAGGATTCGTCCAGAAGAAATTCGTCGGCGCGATCGCGTTGAGCCATTTCCGCCACCAGAATGCAGCCTTCCGACGCTCCTTGCCCGACATTCCCGGCGTGTCGTAGAGCATGTCCTGCATGTTGCGCGTAAACGCCAGGTACCACTCCTTGAGCAGGTCCCAGGTTGGCGCCTCGGTCCAGACCGGATCGCCAAAGCGCGCGTCGTCCTCCTTCGGCCGCACCGGGTCGACACTTGCCAACCCGAGCGCGCGCTGCCACGAGTGCTCCTGAAGGCGCCAAAGGTCGCCCGACAGTTTCAACAGCCGTTCAGCAAGCTCCTGCGGGTGCGCAAGCCACGCCAGTTGGGCATGGACAATCGGAGCCATCATCCCGATCGGGTCGACATTGCCTTCAACGGTGTTGTGAATTTCGCGCAGAGAGCGGCGCAGTACCTGCGGGGGAGTCAATTTCGCCGCGCTTTGCCAACCATTCGATGATTTCACGAGTTTTCCTTCCTTCGTTACCGTCGAAGATCGGCTTGTGTCCGTCCTCGCCGGTCGGATTCGATGATCATGTCTGTTTGCGCAAACCGCCGATATCGTAAACCGGGGCCGAGCGGCCAAGGAATCAACTTGCCTCGAACGGGAATAATGACTTGGGCGCCGCCCTTCGTCGTCCGCCGAAAGCATGAATATCTGTGATACATAGAAATGTTGCAGCGCAGCAAGGATGTTCCTTTTCGCCGCTGCCCCGATTGACGTGGATCAAGCCCGATTCAGGCTACGGCAACACTGTCGGCTGCCCGGGTCGCTATAATCAGTTGTCAATGCGACGATAGGGAGCAGCAAAATGTTCAAGCACATTCTCGTCCCAACCGACGGATCCCCACTCTCCGAGGGCGCGGTTTCCCGGGCGATTTCGTTTGCGAAGGACGCCGGGGCACGGATAACTTTTTTCTATGCGCAACCCGACTTCCCCATGCCCATCTACGGGGAAGGAGCCCTGATCGACCCGACCACACCCGAGCAGTTCTCAAAGTCGGCCGAGGCTGAGGCCAGGAAGATCCTGAACAGCGCGAAATCGGAGGCCGACGCGGCGGGCGTCTCGGCCGATACGGACACCGTCGTAAACGAAGTGCCTTACGAGGCGGTCATCGATGCGGCGGATCGCCACAGTTGTGACCTGATTTTCATGGCATCGCATGGGCGCCGCGGTATTGCCGGCCTACTGCTGGGCAGCGAAACGCAGAAAGTCCTCACGCACAGCAAAGTTCCAGTCCTCGTGTACCGCTGAATCGGCGGGAGTGTCGTCGAGTCGTCGGTGACCTACTCGGTCGCCGGCGATTTCGATTCCCCTCGATCACTGGGGGGCGTTAATGTCTTTGGCGGTTCTCTGGAAGAACAAAGTCGAGAGACTCGACGCGGCACAGGCCACCCAGAAGCCGAAAAATCCGATCGAATAGGTCGCTGTTTCGGAGAGACGGACGGGCTCGCCAAGAAGATAGAGTTCCTGCGGATCGATGAGCGTGAAGAAGACGATCTCGGCAATGCCGGCGACTAGAAACGAAGGCCAAAGTACTTGGATCCATTTCAACATCTCACGTCTCCTTCACGCAGGGGGTTGAAGCTGCTAGGGGCTCAGCTTTGTGTTCCTCTTCCCTCATGTGCCAGAGGGCAAAGCGAATCAAACGTATCGCCATCACGAGGATGAATCGTTGGCATGCTGAGTGGCCCGATATCGGTCGTACACAGCTCTTTCCAAGCCGGGAACCTCTACAGCTTACGAAGCACCAGGCAACATCCTGAGTCGAGTCTCTGTAGGGAGATACACGGTCCCGTTTAAACGCCAGGTACGGGACTCATCTTCTAGCTGTATCAACCAACGCCCGGCTGTCAGCGGTTCAAGCGGACCGGCAAACGTACCGTCCACGAGCTTCAACAGCACGACCTGGTCGTGCCCGCTGCGAGTCGGATGCGAAATCGTCAAAATCACGGTGGGGGGCAAGGGCGTGTCCTGCTTGACGGAGAGTTGCACGCGCGCCTCTTCCGCACTGAGCGACAGATCCGCCGCCAGGCCCAACTCACTTGCCCGTTCGGCGCGTGCAATAGTCGTGTGTATGGTCTTGCCCTGCTGGTAGTAGTCATCAACCACCAGGCCATCCCAGCTTTGAATGGCCAGCCACAACGTAACAGCCCCTGCAGCCACTGCGGACGCCGGGATCGCGATGAGGAACCAGGGCCATCCCTGCCGGTACCAAGGCTCGATGTTTTTCGGGGACGGCGAATGCATGCGAACGGTCTCCACTAGCGCGGCATAAGGAAGGTTGTTTCTTCCTGAACAGAAACACCAGAAACATCCGCTGCCGAAACGTCGAAGGCGATCTCGTTCGATCCCGGCTTTCCGGCATCCGCGGGCACTCTCACTTGAACCGTCACCGACCGGGTCGATGCCGGGGGAATTTCGATCGACTTCACCCCTTCGATACGAGCCCCATCGAGGCCCCATACACCGAGATCGAAGGTCCGCGTCGTCTCGCGCATGTTCATGATCTGCAATTGGTAAACGTTCTCGATCAGTCCGCCTTCGACTTCGCGCGCAAGGGTGGCGCGATCGCGAATGACGTCGACCCGCAGATCGGATCGTCCGGCGAGCCCGAGTATCATCGCCACGCACGCAAGCGCGAGAATTCCTCCGTAAATCAACGTTCTGGGACGCATCACGTGCCCGATGATCTCGCGCCGCCCCCAGTGCTTCTTGACTGCATTTTCGGTCGAATAGCGGATGAGCCCCCTCGGGTATCCCATCTTGTCCATCACCTGATCGCAACCGTCGATGCATGCGGCACAACCGATGCACTCGTACTGCAACCCTTCGCGAATATCGATCCCGGTGGGACAGACCTGCACACAAATGCCGCAGTCGACGCAGTCGCCCTTACCCTGACTGCGCGGATCGATGCCCTTCTTTCGCGGACCGCGCGCCTCGCCCCGCTCCTGGTCGTACGTGACGACCAAGGTGTCCGGGTCGAACATCACACCCTGGAACCGAGCGTAGGGGCACATGTACAGGCATACCTGCTCGCGCATCACACCGGCAAAGAGGTACGTGAATCCGCCGTAAAACAGGATCCAGAAAAACTCCCAGGGCCCGAAACTGAAGGTCGCCGCCGACTGCAGCAACTCGTCGAGCGGAGAGAAGTACGCGACGAACGTGAAACCGGTCCACAAGCCGAACACCGCCCACGCCCCGTACTTCGCGGAGCGCACCGCCAGCTTGCGCGCGCTCATCGGTGCGTTCTCGAGCTTCTTCCGCTGTTTGTGATCTCCTTCGATCTTTTCCTCGATCCACATGAAGATCTCGGTGTAGACCGTTTGCGGACAGGCATACCCGCACCACAATCGGCCGGCGATTGCGGTAAAGAAGAACAGCGCGTACGCGGCGATGATCAGCAGGATCGCAAGGTAAAAGACATCTTGAGGCCAGAAAACCCAGCCGAAGATGTAGAACTTGCGTTCAGCCAAATGAAACAGGACCGCCTGCCTATCGTTCCAAGTCAACCATGGAAGGCCATAGAACAGGATCTGGGTAAACCAGACGAGTGCCCACCGCCAAGTCGCAAACTTTCCGCTGACCGAGCGCACGTGGATTTTTTGCCGAACGGCGTACAGATCATCCGACTGCGACGCCTGATCTTGCGGCGAGGGCGCTCTTCTGAGTGGAACCGGATCACTCATTATGGCTATATCCGTAATTACTAATTTATGAGACTTGATTTCCCCGAGCCGAGGCCCGGGGAACCTTGCTGCTGAAACGAATTACTGTGCCGGTTGATTCGAAAGACCGTACACGTACGCCGCAAGCAACTGCACCTTGGCGTCGCCGAGGAACTCACCAAATCCCGGCATGCGGTTCGTCCGGCCGTTCGCGATCGTCTCCATGATGGTCGTTTCGGAAGAACCGTAGAGCCATGCGTTGTCGGTCAGGTCGGGAGCTCCCATGGCAGGGGTTCCCTTGGCCTCGGGGCCGTGGCATGCGACGCAGTTCTGCTTGAAGAGTTCCGCACCGCGCTGAGCCCGAAGCGAGTCGTGGGCCAGGCCAGACAGCGAACGGACATAATTCGCTGCGTCCTTCACACCATCGGCCCCCAGGGTCGGTCCGAAGGGAGTCATTACGCCAACCCTCCCGTTCGTGATCGTCGCCTTGATCGTTTCCGGCTCACCGCCCCAATGCCAGGCCTTGTCCGTGAGGTTCGGGAAACCCTTCGCACCCCGCGCATCGGATCCGTGGCACTGCGCACAGTAGGTCACGAAGAGACGCTGTCCCATCGCACGCGCTTCGGGGTCGGCCGCAACGGCGGCCACGTCCATACCTTGGTACTTGGCGAAAATCGGCGCATACCGTTCGTCCGCCTTCTTCGTCTCCGCCTGGTATTGGCCTACCGAAGCCCAACCGAGAATCCCCTTGAAGTTGCCAAAACCCGGGTAGAGGATTAGATAGACGACAGCAAAAACCAGCGTCAGCCAGAAAAGGTACAACCACCAGCGCGGGAGCGGGTTGTTGTACTCGGCGAGATTCTCATCCCAGACGTGGCCATGCAACTCGACCGGTCCGGCTTCCCGCTTGTTGTTCGACATCAGCACGAACAGGCAGAACAGCAAGCTCAGGGCCACGAGGCCCATTACGTACATGTTCCAGAAACCGCTAACAAAGTCAGCCATTTTTTATCCTTCCTGAGCCTGCCGGCCGCCCTGTGGCGCCGGCGCATCGTCTTCGGTGAAGGGAAGTCGCGCCGCTTCTTCAAATCCCGCACGAGCAGGCCTGCTATAAGCCCAGAAACAGATGCCCAGGAAACAAATCAAGCTGAGCACAGTGATCAGGGATCGCAAATCGTTGATATCCACGGCGCTTCTCCAACTCGATTACTTGAAGTTCGAAAGTGCGGTGCCAAGGCCCTGCAGGTACGCGATCAGCGCCTGCATCTCGGTCTTGCCTTCGAGCGCGGCCTTCGCACCTGCGATCTCCTCGTCGCTGTAGGGATGGCCTAGCGTACGCAGCACCTTCATCTTCTGCTCGATGTCATCGGTCTGGACGGGGCGCTCCAGCCACGGGAAGGCCGGCATGTTGGACTCGGGCACGACGTCGCGCGGGTTGTTCAGGTGCACGCGATGCCATTCATCCGAATAACGCCCGCCGACACGCTGAAGGTCCGGGCCTGTGCGCTTGGACCCCCACTGGAACGGGCGGTCGTAAATGAACTCACCGGCTACCGAGTAATGGCCATAGCGCTCGGTTTCGGCCCGGAACGGGCGGATCATCTGCGAGTGGCAGTTGTAGCAACCTTCACGCACGTAGATGTCCCGACCCGCAAGTCGGACCGCGTCGTAGGGTTTGACGTCAAGCGGATTTCCGTCGCGGTTGATCGCCGTCGTCGTCGACTTCTGGAAGAACAGCGGAACGATCTCGACGAGGCCACCGACGCTCACCGTCAGCAGCGTCAGCACGATCAGCCAGCCTACGCTGCGCTCGATCACATCATGTTTCGATTGAGCCATGTCACTTCTCTCCGATTAGGCGTGCGCGGTGGCGGGAATCACGACGGGAGCGTCATAGGCCCGGTGACCGGCCATCGTTTTCAGCATGTTGTAGAACATGATGACCATACCGGTAAGGAAGAGCACGCCGCCTGCCAGACGAATCGACCAGAACGGGTAGCTGGCCTTGACGCTCTCAACAAACGAGTAGGTCAAGGTGCCGTCCGCGTTCGTCGCACGCCACATCAAGCCCTGCATCACGCCGGCGATCCACATCGACGCGATATAGAGAACGATGCCGATCGTCGCGATCCAGAAGTGCGCGTTGATCAGTCGCGTGGAATACATCTCGGTCCGGCCGTACATGCGCGGGAGCAGGTAGTACATCGAGCCGATCGTAATCATCGCAACCCAGCCGAGAGCACCGGAATGGACGTGACCGATGGTCCAGTCCGTGTAGTGCGATAGCGCATTTACCGTCTTGATCGACATCATCGGGCCTTCGAACGTCGACATCCCATAGAAGGACAGCGCTGTGATCAGGAACTTCAGAATCGGGTCGGTGCGCAGTTTGTGCCAGGCACCCGACAGCGTCATGATGCCGTTGATCATGCCGCCCCACGACGGTGCGAGGAGGATCAGCGAGAAGACCATGCCCACGGACTGGGTCCAGTCGGGAAGCGCCGTGTAGTGCAGATGGTGGGGGCCGGCCCACATGTACGTGAAGATCAGCGCCCAGAAGTGCACCACCGACAGGCGGTACGAATAAACGGGGCGCTCGGCCTGCTTGGGAACGAAGTAGTACATCATCCCGAGGAAGCCGGCGGTCAGGAAGAAGCCGACCGCATTATGGCCGTACCACCACTGCACCATCGCGTCCTGAACGCCCGCATATGCCGAGTACGACTTGGTGAGCGTGACCGGGAGCGCAGCACTATTGACGATGTGCAGCAGTGCAACCGTCAGGATGAAGGCGCCGAAAAACCAGTTCGCGACGTAGATATGCGACGTCTTGCGCTTCGCGATGGTGCCGAAGAACACGATCGCGTACGAGACCCAGACAACTGCGATCAGAATGTCGATCGGCCATTCGAGCTCCGCGTACTCCTTGCTCGTGGTGTATCCGAGCGGCAACGTCACCGCGGCAAGCACGATGACCAACTGCCAGCCCCAGAACGTGAAGGCTGCCAGCTTGGGAGCAAACAGCGTGGCATGACACGTGCGCTGCACGACGAAGTACGACGTCGCGAAGAGCGCACAGCCTCCGAACGCGAAGATCACCGCGTTGGTGTGAAGCGGACGCAACCTGCCGAAGTGGAACCACTCGCCGACGTTTAGTTCCGGCCATACGAGCTGAGCGGCAACGATCACCCCGACCAGCATGCCGACAATCCCCCATACGACTGTCATGATGGAGAACTGGCGCACGACTTTGTAGTTGTAAGTCGCTTGCGATTGCATGTAACTGCCCCCTTGATGAAAAAACCCTATTGTCGTGCTGGTTATTTGGCCGCTCGTAGGGCCACCAAGTCAAGGGAAAACCGCACTTCCCAGGACCACGCGTTGACGTAGGTCAAAATTATATTGCAGCGCGGGAGCAGATGAAAGAGTTTACGGGGTTTCGGGTAGGGGGAAACGCCAAGGCCGCGAAACGCGTGGACGAAAAAAAAGGGTGCGCATCACACGCACCCCCAACCCCAACAGAGAGACAAAAATACCGTTGCCCGGCTTGCCGCGAGAACACATTGCGTCAAGCGCGAAAACCATGAATAAAGTATGCCCATACCGGATGGAGGGCACTTTGACGAAGATCAACAAAGCTGCTCGATCTCCACGCGACGAACTCCGTTTCCCTACGGACGCGGGTTTTCCGGGGGCGGTGCCCCCTCTTCATCAGCCGTCGGCACGTCCTTGTCGTCGAGAAGCATCCGGTACGCCGGCCCCTCCATATCGTCGTACTGCCCCGACTTCAGCGACCACCAGAAGACTGCGCCGATGACGAACACGAGGACCACGGATAGCGGGACGAGGATGTATAGGCTTTCCATGGGTTCGCTCACTTCGCTTCTGGAACGCGCTGAAGCCGTAGCGCGTTCAGCACGACCAGCAGGGAACTCCCCGCCATGCCGATCCCGGCCATCCATGGCGTGACCAACCCGGCCATCGCCAAGGGCACGGACGTGAAGTTGTAGACGAACGACCACCACAGGTTCTGCCGGATGATTTTCAAGGTGCGCCGGGATATTTCGATCCCCTGCCCCAGCCCCGTGAGATTTTCGCTGAGCAGGACAATATCGGCCTGGTTCCGCGCCAACTCCGTGCCTCCTCCCATCGCGACCGACACATGCGCCTGCGCGAGAACCGGGGCATCGTTCACCCCGTCGCCGACCATCGCAACCACCGCGTCCGGCTCCTTCTGCATCGAAGCGATGTACGCCTGCTTATCCTGCGGACTCATTCCGCCGTGAACGTCCCCGATTCCCAGTTCGCCCGCGATTGCTTCCACCGCCGCGGGACCATCTCCGCTCAGCACCGTCAAGCTCCGCTGCTCGTTCGTCAGCTTCGCCACAAGCCCGGCGGCTTCGCGGCGAGGCACATCCGCGAGGCGAAACAGACCTAGCCACACACTTTCGTCGGCCAAGGCCACCACCGTTCCACCCCGCGCCTCAAGCGTGCCCAGCGCCGGCGGCAGCGATGTTCCCAACTGTGTCGCAATAAAATCGGGCCGCCCGATCGATAGGCGTCTCCCGTCGACCCACCCCTCGACCCCCTGTCCCGTCAACGCAACCACGCGCTCCGCTGCCGGCACGCGTCTGTCTTTCACCGCGCGTCGCAGGCCGGCCGCGATCGGGTGCTCCGACGCCTGTTCGAGTGCCGCCGCCAACACCAGGAGTTCGTCCGATCCGAGCGTTCCCTGCGAACAAATTTCCTCCACTGTCACGCGTCCGTAGGTCAACGTTCCGGTCTTGTCGAACACGAAGCGATTCGCGCGCGCCAGAGTTTCGATTGCATGGCCGCGAGTGATCAGTACGCCGATGCGCGACAGCGTGTCCGTCGCGACGGTCAGCGCGGTCGGCGTCGCGAGCGACAGGGCACAAGGACAGGCGACGACGAGGACCGACACGAACACCCATAACGCACGCTCGGCATCATGGAAATACCATCCGATCCCGGTGGCAGCAGCCAGCACCAGCAGGACGACGACGAAGACGGCGGCGACGCGATCCGACTGCTGGGCGAGACGCGGCTTCTCGGCCGACGCCCTTTCCATCAACTGACGGATCGCTGCGAGACGAGTCGCCTCCCCGACTTGCTCTACCCGAACCAGCAATGGACTCGAAATATTGATGCTGCCGCCGGTCACCGGGCTGCCGTTGGTCTTCGGCACCGGAAGACTCTCGCCGGTCAACAACGCCTCGTTCGCCTCGCTGCGACCGTCGATGACGATTCCGTCGGCCGGCACGATTTCCCCGGGTCGAATGCGCAGCACGTCACCAGTAACAAGTTGAGAAACTGGCACCCGCTCGCTCTCCTGCGCGGGCCAGGCAACGATGCGTTCCGCGAACGCGGGAATCACCTTGCCCAATTCCTCGACGCCGCGCACCGCCTTCTGCCGCGCGATCATTTCGAGGTAGCGCCCGCAAAGCAGGAAGAAGACGAACATCGTCACCGAGTCGAAATACACTTCGCCGGCGCCAGAGAGGGTGGCCCAGATGCTCGCTCCGAAAGCACTGCCGACGCCGAGCGCGACCGGCACGTCCATCCCGAGACGTCGCAGTCTGATGTCGCGCAGCGCGCGCTGGAAAAACGGCGCCGCCGAGTAGAGGACCACCGGCAGCGTCAGCAGAAGGCTCGCCCAGCGCATCAGCAATTCGATGTCGCCGGTCAGCTCGCCCGCTTTCGCGATGTACGACGGAAACGCGTACATCATCACCTGCATCATCCCGAAGCCGGCGACGAAGATCCGCCACAGCATCGAGCGGCGCTCTCGCTGGCTGATCTGCTCCGAGCGCTCCGGGTCGTACGGGTAGGCGCGGTAACCGATCGCTTGGATCGCGGCGAGAATCTCGGAGAGCTTGATGCGTCGCTCGTCCCATCGCACCCGCGCCCGGCGCGTCGCATAGTTGACCTGCGCGATGGAGACGCCCGGCAGACGCGCGACGTGCTGCTCGTTCAACCAAACGCATGCGGCACAGGTGATCCCTTCCAGGATCAGCGACGCTTCACGCTCATGCTCGCCGACCGGCTGTACGAAGCCTTTCTGGAAATCGGGATGATCGAACAGCCCGAGCTCCTGCAACTCGGCCGGCAGCGCCTCCTTCTGCGGTTCCGGCATCGCATCCCGATGCCGGTAATAGTCGGTCAGCCCGTTGTCTACGATCGACTGCGCAACCGCTTCGCACCCGATGCAGCACATGCGCCGAGCGGTTCCTTCGACACTGACATAGTGGCGCGTCTGCTCCGGGACGGGGAGACCGCAGTGGTAGCACTCCTGCTCGTCTCGGATCGTCTCTGCTGCGATTTCAGGAGAACTCATCGGGATGGAGGGTATGGCAGTGGACATTCGCGGAGGTCACCCTCCTGCCGGAGGGGAAAAGCCTTGTAGCACAATTTCCGTGTGGACATGTGCACTGCAGCAAATGTTCGCCGCCAAAACAAGAACGGGACACACCGGTGACCGGTGCGCCCCGCTTACCAACGCCGTTCGACGCCGTGCTTGCTTACTTGGCGGTCATGCGGATCGCGCCATCCAGGCGGATCGTCTCGCCGTTCAGGTACGCGTTCTCGACGATGTGACGAACCAGCGCCGCGTATTCGGCCGGTCGCCCCATACGGGACGGGAAGGGCACCGTCTTGCCGAGCGAATCCTGCACTTCCTGCGGCATGCCCATCAGCATCGGGGTTTCCATGATACCGGGCGCGATCGTCATCACTCGCACACCGAAACGCGCCATTTCGCGTGCGACCGGCAAGGTCAGTCCGACCACTCCCGCCTTGGAAGCGGCGTACGCCGCCTGCCCGATCTGACCATCGTAGGCGGCAACCGAAGCGGTGCTGATGATCACCCCGCGCTCACCTTCGTCATTCGGTGTCGCCTTGCTCATGACCTCCGCCGCGAGCCGCATCATGTTGAAGCTACCGATCAGGTTGACGCCGATCGTCCGCGCGAACGACTCGAGCCGATGCGCTCCTTCGCGCCCGACCACCTTCTCGGCCGGCGCAATACCGGCGCAGTTTACGAGACCGTGGAGTCCGCCGAAACCCGACACGGCGCGGTCGATCGCCGCCTTCGCGCTTGCCTCGTCGGTCACGTCAGTCGGGACGAACGCGGCAGCGTCTCCAAGCTCGCGCGCCATCGCCTCGCCCGCCTCACGATTGACGTCCGCGAGCACGACTCGGCCACCGGCCGCTACGAACATCCTCGCCGTCGCTGCACCCAAGCCCGATCCTGCGCCCGTCACCACAAAAACGCTGTTCTCGATCCTCATCGCCAAGCCTCTCCCTATAGCTTCCGTACGCGTATCGGGCCGCACGATAACGGCAGTTGACGTGAACGTCAACGTAAAGTGGGAGTGCCCTCGCGTCCGAGAAAACGGTACAGCGAGACGAGGATTCCCGCGGTCGCGCCCCAGACGAAATAGTCGCCGTACGGCATCGCGTAATACTCGCGCCAGCGCCCTTTGTACTCCGTGCGGTGGCGCTGATGATTGGCCGGATCGAGAAAATGCGCGAGCGGCACCTCGAAGGCCTCCGCGACTTCGAAGGAATCGAGCTGGAGTTCGAACGGCGGATGGACGATGCCAACCACAGGGGTAATCCGGAACCCGGTCCCCGTGAAGTACTCCGGCAATTCGCCGAGCAGTTCCACCCGGTCCGGCTCGAGCCCGATCTCCTCTTCGGTTTCGCGGAGTGCTGTCATGACCGGGGAGACGTCGGCCTTCTCGACTCTTCCCCCGGGGAAACTGATCTGGCCGGGATGATGATGGAGATGGTCGGTACGCCGCGTAAGCAGCACCGAGAGCGTATCCGTCCGCTCAACGACCGGCACAAGTACCGCCGCCGGCCGGAACTGTCCTTCGTGTCCTCCGGCGTCCTCTCGCACGGGCGCGAGCGCCGGAGTGCCGACGAAGGTCTGTCGCAATCGGTTCGCATCGTATTCCATAGTCCGGCGCGCCTCCTTCGCCACCTAAGTAACCCTCAATAACGCCTGCGCAACACCAGCCGGTCACCGTCCCGTCGCATGTCCATCCGGTTCAGAAAACTCATGCCGAGCAGGACGAAGGGAAGGTCGTTTTCGTGTACAAGACCATCCACACCTTGCACCACAATGTCTCCCACGCGCACATTTTCGAGTCGCACGCGCCACACCTCTGCCAGTCCACTCGCTGTCTGCGACCGGCTGAGGACGCCCCGCCTATAATCGATGCCCGCCCGCTTCGCGTCGGCAGCACCGAGGGAGACCAGGCTCGCGCCGGTATCCACAAGAAATCGAACAGACGCCCCGTTTATGGTTCCGTTCGCCAAATGGTGCCCCTGCGAATCCGCGTAAAGGCTCACTTCCGCCTGCGTGCTTTCATTTTCCGCGAGACGGACGGGAGCTCCTCCAAGCACCACTCGGCGCGAACGGCCATCAATCTCGATTACAGCGGCATCCACGGAGACTCCCAGCAATTTCACGCCATCACGCGTTCGCTCACCGACAGACAGAGTTCTCGGCGTGCTGCCATTAACGACCAGTACCGCTTTACTTCCCAACACACCGACCAGTTCGACTTCCTCCGCGCAAGCTTGCGCGCTGCCGCCGAGAAGTAGCAGGAAAAACAGGCGGAAGGTCGATCGGACGAGAAGGTTCTGCATGGGCGCCATGGCTGCCTGAAGTAGTCTGCCCCGATTCTGCCATAGACCTCGTTCGACACACCCCGCCCTCGCGAAGGCGGCCAGATCGACTGCAACCACTCGTACCTAGAAACGCGTCGCTCGTCGGTCGTCACGCCATCTAACGTGCCCGTTTCATTAAGCTCACTGCAATCGGATGGCTTCTTAATCCGCTCAGCATACAAACACCCGGACGACCGCACCGTGCCCCATCCCCGCCCCCCCATGGACACCGCCTCTCGTGGATTCACGCTGATCGAGCTGATGATCACCGTTGCCATAGTTGCAATCCTGGCATCCGTTGCATACCCGAGTTATCAGCAGTACATCATCCGCGCCAAGCGCGCCGCCGCGCAGGCGGAAATGATGGACATTGCCAATCGACAGCAACAGTTTCTACTGGCGAACCGTAGCTACGCCAGCAAGGCGACACTCGAAGCCAGCGGCTACACGCTACCGACCGAGGTCGGTGCGAATTACTCCTACGACATCGCGCTCGGCGCGGGCGCCGTTCCCTCATTCACCATCACCTTCACTGCGAAGGGCTCCCAGGTGAGCGATGGCGCGCTCGGTCTCACCAGCGCGGGCGTGAAGACGCCGGCAGCCAAATGGAAGTGAGCACCTCCATGCCCGCACGCTCCCAGTCCGGCACGACGATGATCGAGGTGCTCGTCACCATCATCATCCTGGCGCTGGGACTTCTCGGCTTGGCAGGCCTGCAATCACGCCTGCAGATATCCGAGATGGAAGCCTATCAGCGCTCCCAGGCGATCATCCTGCTCAATGACATGGTCAGTCGGATCACCACCAATCGCAACGCAGCTCCCACCTACGTCACCGGCAGCGCGAACCCGGTCGGCGCGGGCATGGATTGTCCGACGTCCACCGACTCGACCAAGAATATCGATATCGGGGAATGGTGCGGCGCTCTGCAAGGTGCGGCGGAAGCCTCGGGCGGGGCGTTGATGGGGGCGATGGTGGGCGGCCGTGGCTGCATAGAGGATCTGGGGGGCAACGAATACCGCGTGAGCGTTGCCTGGCAGGGTCTGGCACCGCTCTCGGCCCCAAGTGACGACTTTGCCTGCGGCAAGAATAGCTACGACACGAGCGGCACGCCCTGTACCGGCGACCTCTGCCGCCGCATCGTCACCACGACCGTCAGGATTGCGACGCTGGACTAGACATGATGATCGCGCACAATCGGCCCGGCACATTCCACGGCTCACCGCGGCGGCGCCAGCAGGCCTTCACCCTCGTCGAGTTGATGGTCGCAATGACCATCGGCCTGCTGCTGATCTCCGCACTGCTTGCCGTCTTCCTGAACGTTTCGCGCACCAATCGCGAGATGGCAAAAACCAACATCCTGATCGAGAACGGGCGTTTCGCCATTCAACTGCTGCAGAATGACCTGATCCACGCCGGTTACTGGGGCGAACTCGACTTCATCGGTGCTGACGACATCCCTCCGGCGGTTCCCGCACCGACGGGGATTCCCGCCGCTTGTTTGGCAGTAGCCAGCTGGACAGCCCAATACAAGGCCAATCTTCTCTCGATCCCCGTGCAGGGCTTTGTCAATGGTACGGATCTTTCGACGTGCGGCGTGACGGGGGTACTGGGAACCAGCGAGGTGTTGCTCGTGCGTCACGCCAACACCTGCGTGCGCGGTGCTGCCGATTGCGACGAAGGCGCAGACACAGGGCCGCACATCCAGATTTCTACCTGCCGCCAGGACACCGATCCTGACCCGAGCCCCTACGTCCTCCAACCCGTGGGGGCCGGCACGCCCTCCCCGGCAACTTTCCCGTTGCGCAAAAAAGCTTGCCCGGCGTCTGCAACGCTTACCGCAGTCGATGCGCCATTGCGCAAATTTGTTTCGCACATTTACTACCTCGCCATGAGCGGAACGCCTTCGCAGCCTACCCTGATGCGGATCTCGATGGAGAACGGCGCCTACGCGAAACCGCAGCCATTCATCGAAGGCATTGAGCAATTCAGGGTCGAATACGGGATCGACGAGAACGGGAAGGACGGACTTCCTATTGACCTGACGACAACGCCTCCAAATCTGGGCGACGGATCAGCCGACCGCTTCATCACGACAGCCCAGTTGGCCGCCGCGGATGCAACTGCAGCATGCAACGTTGCCGGTTCGCGCTGCTTCCTCCTCGCCAATACCGTCGCCGTGAAGATTCATGTGCTCGCCCGAAACCTCGAACCGACACCCGGTTACACGGATAACAAGACCTATCAACTCGGCGCCACGACCGTCGCCGCCGATGGCAATTACAAGCGTCACGTCTTTTCCAGCACCATTCGTCTTGTGAACCCCTCTGGGCGCAGGGAAACGCCATGAACACGCACCCACCCCGGTCGCAACAGGGCGCGACGCTGGTCGTCGGGCTCATCATGCTGGTGCTGATCACACTGATGGTCACCAGTGCCTTCACACTCAGCACCAGCAACCTCAAGTCCGTCGGCAACATGCAGGTGCGCGAAGAGGCGATCGCCGCGGCCAATGTCGCCATCGAACGCACCATCAGCAGCGACGCCATCTTCTTTGCCCCCGCGGCCTCGACGGTTTCAATCCCGCCCTACAGCGTGACCATCGCCGCACCCGTGTGTGTTGCCTCCATCGAGATCAAGTCGGGCACCAGTGCCGACAGCAACCCGAACGTATTGATCGAAGGCGGACCGAGCGGCAGCGGCTCCGCCGCAGGCTACAAGATCACATACTGGGACATCAGCGCCATCGTCGACGATACGACCACCGGTGCCCGGGCGGAAGTGCATCAAGGCATCAAGATCACTTTGCCCTCCAGCCCCGACCCTTGCGCCTGATAGCGCTGCTATCGAATTCCCGCATCCTAGAGTTTCGAATATGACACCCACCAAACATCTTACGAGGCTTGCGGTGCTGATTGCGCTGGGTTTCTCGTGGCCAGCCACCGCCGAAGATATCGACATCTTCAACGAGAATCCGGACATCACCGGTACGCGCCCGAATGTACTACTGGTTCTGAATAACTCATCATCAATGAACGGAAGCACCACGCTCTTTGACGGTTCAAAGGGCAACAAGCTCGAAATGATTCGCCAAGTGTTGAATACGATCATCGATCCGGATAACAACCTGAAAAATTACGGACCGTGCACGATATCCGGAACGACTCGGTCGCCAACCGGATGCATCACGCCGGGCGAAGTAAAAAAATTGCTCGAAGGTATCAATTTGGGCTTGATGACGGCTATTCCTAGCAATGCCACCGGAAGGGGCACATACGTCCGCTCCCATATCCGCCCGATGAATACTCCAGAGAACCGAAAGGCTCTTCTCGACAAAATTAATCCATCGATTCTTTTTGAAGGCGGAGATTTCTATGGTGTTGCCATGTATGAAGCCTATCAATATTTCGGTGGGAAAGCCGCGTACGTCGGTTTCAATAAAGACGTCCCATTTGATGATGCCGCGGCACAAGCCGGCATCAGCGCACAACCGGGCAGCAAATACATTAGCCCCGCAACTCTGGAGAATCAGTGCGCCGACAATTACATCATCTTCATCGCGGAAGGCACAGCAGCCAGCGGTGAAGATAAGGATGCAACCGCTCTCCTCAAGAACAGCATCGGCGGATCGACGACGCCCATCAATTTCTCCCCCAACAACTACACCAGCAGCACTCTTGACGAGTATGCGCGCGCACTCCACAAGCTAGACGTCATACCAAGCATTATCGGGACACAAACAGTAACGACGTATACGATCTCTGTTCAAACCCCAGAGGACAACAATTTCAATAATAGCGGCCCGACAAGCGCACGCGAGCTATTGAAAAGTGCCGCAGTTAACGGTGGCGGGGAATTCTTCCTCGCCAGCAACGCACAGGCAGCGATGAAAGCCTTCATCAACATGCTGCAGAAAATGCAAGCGATAAATACGGTGTTCGCCGCCGTTACATTGCCGGTGAGCGTCAACGTGCGTGGCACCTTCCTGAACCAGGTGTACATGGGCCAATTCCGCCCAGACAAGGGCGCCAAGCCCCGCTGGCCCGGCAACCTCAAGCTGTACCAAATCACCCTTGATGCTAACAACCAACCCATACTCGCCGACCGAAACGGGGATGGAGTGGAAGACACCGTCAATGGCTTTCTGCTACCGGACAAGACCAGCTTCTGGACCACCTCGTCGAATTACTGGACTTTCGACGAAATGGGCAATCCGGCTTCCTCAAGCGATGCCCCTGACGGCGCCATCGTCGAGAAAGGGGGCGCGGCGCAACGCCTGCGTAGCGTCTATGCAACCAGCCAGAGCGCACGAAAGCTTTACACCTGCGATGACACCTGCGCGGCCAACGCGAGCTTTGCCGATACGCCCTTCAGTACTTCGAATACCACGTTGGCCAGCAATGCGAAACTTGGAGCCGACGACGCTACGCGCACAGCACTGATCAACTGGGTGCGTGGCGAGGACAACAAGGATAACGAAGACGCCAACGGGGTTGCGACCGACGTTCGCGCACGCATACATGGCGACCTGCTGCACTCGCGGCCTGCCGTGGTCAACTACAACAGAACCGTCGGCGATCGCGACATTGTCGTGTATTACGGCACCAATGGCGGGGTATTCCATGCCGTCAAGGGCGGCACCGACGATGCAGACGGCTTCGAAAAATGGGGCATCGTATTCCCCGAGTTCCTCAGCAATCTGAAGCGCCTGCGTGACAACTCACCGATCATTTCCACGGCCGACAGGAAACCCTATTTTGCCGATGGTCCGGTGTCCGTTTACCAGAAGGATGGAAACAGCGACGGAAAACTGTCCGACATTTCCGACAAGGTGTACCTCTACGTCGGCATGCGGCGCGGAGGACGATTCATGTACGCGCTCGACGTCAGCAACCCGGACAACCCCAAGCATCTTTGGAAAATCGACAATTCCGGCAGCTTTGCCGAGCTCGGCCAGACCTGGTCCTCTCCGCGCCCTGCCAGGATCAGCGCAGTCGCCGACGATCCGGTGGTGATTTTCGGTGCCGGGTACGACGCGGAAAACGAGGACCTGAGCACCGCCCGAGTCAATGACAAGGGGCGTGGAATCTTCATCGTCAATGGACGCACCGGGACACTGGTCAAACACATCAAGCCGGACGGGATGGGGAGCGTGCCCGCCGATGTTACTGTTGTCGACCGCGACAACAACGGAATTCATGATCGCATCTATGCCGTCGACACCAAGGGCAACGTCTGGCGTACCGACATCAACGATACCGACCCGGCAAAATGGGAGACTTTCAAGATCGCCGCGCTCGCCAGCTCAGGCGCCGCCAATGCGCGTAAATTTCTCAACAAACCCGATGTGGTGTTCGGAAAAACGTACGACGCAATCCTGGTCGGTTCGGGTGATCGCGAGAATCCATTCGACACCACGGTCGTCAATCGCTTCTACATGCTCCGCGACACCAAGGTCGGATTCACTGGTGGCCTGCTCTGCGGCACGATTGAGGCGCCCACGACCTGCACCGAGAGCGATCTCGAGGATGTGACGGGCAATCCGCATCAGGACTCGCCGCTCACCACCGGCTCCAAGGGCTGGTACATGACAATGGCAACCGGCGAAAAGATTGTTGGCAATGCGATCACGGTGTTCGGCACCACTTTCTTCGGCACCAACCGCCCTACCCCCCCTCAGCCTGGCGCGTGCACCAGCAACCTGGGCGAAGCCAAGCTTTATTCGGTCGGTTTTGAAACAGGTAACGCCACGCGCGACCTCAATGCGGATGGCGTGATCGACAGCAACGATCGCAGCGAAGTCATCGAAGGAGGAGGTTACCTGCCGTCACCGGTTTATGCCCCTGTAGAGATCAACAAGGACAATAAGAAGGAGAAGGTCGATACCGTATGTATCGGCCCCAACTGCTTCGGTCCGGGTGGCAAGAGCTACAGTACCGACAGAATCCGTACGTACTGGCGGCTGCAGCAATGAACATTCAAGCGCTCGTCACGCACAACGGGGCGCCCTCGCGGGAAATGCGGTCTGCCGGGTTCACCTTGATCGAACTGATGGTGACGATTGCGGTGATGGCGATTCTGCTCAGCATCGCGGTTCCATCGTTCAACGAGGCGATGCTCGGCAGCAAGATCTCGTCCTATGCCAACAGCCTCTCCAGCAGTGCACTTTTGGCGCGCAGCGAGGCGATCAAACGGAATGCGCCGATAACTCTGTGTGTTTCGTCATCGGGCGCCGCCTGCGGCACGGGCTCATGGGAGCAAGGGTGGGTCGTGATTAGCGGCACGGATGTGCTGCACCGGCAGGAAGCCCTGCCGTCGGGGCTGAAGGTGATCGAAGGAACGGCAACGGCTCAGGTCGTCTTTCGGCCAACTGGCGTGGGTGCAACGTCCGCAAGCTTCAAGGTCTGCCGCGCCACACCAAGCGTCGGAAGCCAGGAACGGGTCGTGACGATCAACGCCAACGGGCGCACGGACATCGACAAGACAACGACCGGCGTCTGCTCCTGATGCTCGCCTCGCTCGATGACGGAGGGACCGGTCAGCACGTTGCTTGACGCACAACCCTCGGACGCCCCGTGGCGGCGATTACGACGCGCTTCGCCGCCCCACCCTCACACGCAGTGACGACCCCCATTTGCAACGCACCGGAACGCGTTCTCGTCTCGCCGGTTGGAACGTAGGAAACATAGTCCCGCACCGAGGTGCTCCCCGACATCCTTGACGCAGGTCCCTGACGCGCTGCAACGCTCAGAATCTGTTCGGAGTTGGTGCGCCGCCCGTCGCCATCTCGATCTTCAAAAACGATCCATCCGAACTGCCAGCCGATATTTTCCGCGCATCGGTCCTGGGTGACGCTGGAGCAAAGCGTCACGCGCCGGTTCCGTTTGATGGCCTCCGAGCGTGCGAAATGGAGCGTGCTCAGCAGCTCGTTCGTCATTGAGGTCAACCTCGTTTCGCGCATCCATCCTGCGAAACTCGGTACAGCGATGCCGGCAAGCATAGCAGCCACTGCCATCACCACGAGCGTTTCGGTCAAGGAAAATCCAGACGACCGGCACATGCCACCCCTGCGCACGCTCCGCGCCCCGCTGGCATCTGTATCCCACAACGCGTCAACTTGAAACCGCCGCATTTCTGCCATCCCCGAGAAGACGTCGCATAAATTCTATCGGAATATTTTAATTATTCCGACTTCATTTTTTAGCCGGCTCATGAGTACCCAGAAAAACATCGACGCGCAAACGGAATGATGTTGCCGTTGCCGTTGCACAGGATCGAATCAGTACAAGGGGGTCACGGAGCAGGCGCATCGGGTCGTGCGACTCCCCCACACTCCTTCCGCGCATCCGTAGCGTTCGCCGATCGTGGGCGCGGCCGCTGTGGATGGCCGGCCGATATCGAGTGACCGCATTAGCTGATGCGCAGAGCACTCGGTTCACGTCGGACCGCCCGCGGCATGGCGGGGATCATCCGAACGACCGGCGAATGCTAAAGCGAAGCTCCTGATCGTATGGCACGACGTCGCACAGGAATGGGTCGTGCCGGATGGGGTCGTGCCGGATGGGGTCGTGGCGGCGGGAGGAGCGCCTGTAGCAGCTTCGCAGCCAACTACGGACCACCCTTAGACTTCTTCAACGATAAGAAGCGAAAACGACGTCTACAGAAGCGTCGGGTTATCTTGGAGCCGCTCAAGCGATGATCGAAATATCAGCGGGGTGTGCTGCGGCCAAAAAATTCAGTCTCGAAAGTTGCCGAACTGCAGCGGAAAATCCGTCACTTCCGTCTTCACCAGAGCGATCGCGTCCTGCAGCACGTCCCGTTTCGCCCCGGAAACACGCACCGCATCGCCCTGGATTGACGCCTGGACCTTCAGTTTGCTGTCTTTCAGCAGCTTGACGATCTTCTTTGAAACGTCCTGCTCGACGCCGACGCGGACCTTCAGCTCCTGTTTGAGCTTGTTGCCGCCGATCTTTTGCGGGTCGCCGTGTTCCAGGCAGCGGACGTCGATCTTCTTCGCGGTCATTTCGGGCAGGAGGATCTGCCGCATCTGATCGAGCTGGAAGTCGCTATCGCCGAAGAGAGTGAGAAGTTTCTCGCTCTGTTCGACTCGGGCCTCGGTGCCCTTGAAGTCGTAGCGGCCGGTAATCTTTCGGTTCGCCACGTCCACCGCGTTCTTCAGCGATGGCATGTCGACTTCGGACATGATGTCGAAAGATGGCATGGCCACCCTCCTTCAGCCGAAATGGCAGATGTAGTGGTAGGGCTCGCCGGCGACCTCGATGTCGAAGCTGGAGTTGCCCGGTACGTTGAATGATTGGCCGGCGCCGTAGACCTTCCATTCGCTCTCGCCTTTCAGACGAACGCGGCAACTGCCGGCGACTCCTTCCATAATTTCGGGGGCGCCGGTGTTGAACGTCAGGGACGCCGGCAGAATCACGCCGACCGACTTCTTCGTGCCGTCGGCGAGCACGATACCGTGGCTCACGCACTTGCCGTCGAAGTAGACATTAGCCTTGGTCGTCACGGAGACGCCGTCGTATTTGTCGGTCAAGCTCATGCTCACGTAACCCTTATTCGATGCCCAGAAACTTCTGGATGAAGCTCTTCGAGATGAAGCCGACGAATCCGAGCCCGAGCGCGATGAACAGCCACACGGTGCCGTATCTGCCGGCTTTCGATTCCTTCGCGAGGTTGCCTATGATGAACAGCATGTAGAGGATCAGCGCGGTCAGCAGGATCTTGAGCGAGTAATCCTCGAACTCCGCGATCGTCAGCCCGAAGATGATCGGGTCGCTGTCCATCGATGGGTCTCCTTAGCCGCGTCTCGTCTTCGCGTTCGCCGCAATGCGCATGCGCAGCGCATTGAGGCGGATGAAGCCGTGTGCGTCCTTCTGGTTGTACGCGCCCTGGTCGTCCTCGAAGGTGGCGATCGTCGGATCGAACAGCGAGTCGGTCTTCGAGTCGCGGCCGGTGACGATGACGTTGCCCTTGTAGAGTTTCACGCGCACCCAGCCATTGACGGTCTGCTGCGTGTGGTCGATCAGTGCCTGCAGCGCGCGCCGCTCGGGGCTCCACCAGTAGCCGTTGTAAATCAGGCTCGCGTAGCGTGGCATCAGGTCGTCCTTGAGATGGGCGACTTCGCGGTCGAGCGTGACGGACTCGATCGCACGATGCGCGCGCAGCAGGATCGTGCCTCCGGGCGTTTCGTAGCAGCCACGGCTCTTCATGCCGACGTAGCGGTTCTCGACCAGATCGAGCCGGCCAATGCCGTGCTTGCCGCCGAGCGCGTTGAGCTTTGCGAGCAGTTCGTGCGCCTTCATGCGCGTACCGTTGATCGCGACGAGGTCGCCGCGCTCGAACTCGAGGTCGATGTATTCGGCTTCGTCAGGCGCCGCTTCCGGTGACACCGTCCAGCGCCACATGTCTTCCTCGGCCTCGGCCGCGGGATTCTCGAGGTGGCGCCCTTCGAACGAGATGTGCAGCAGGTTCGCGTCCATCGAATACGGCGAGCCGCCCTGCTTGTGCTTCATCTCGATCGGGATGCCGGCCTTCTCGGCGTACGCGAGGAGCTTTTCGCGCGACAGCAGGTCCCATTCGCGCCACGGGGCGATGACTTTCACGCCCGGCATCAGCGCGTAGTAGCCGAGTTCAAAGCGGACCTGGTCGTTGCCCTTGCCGGTGGCACCGTGGGAGACGGCGTCGGCGCCGGTGGCCTGCGCAATCTCGATCTGGCGCTTAGCGATCAGCGGGCGGGCGATCGACGTGCCGAGGAGGTATTCGCCTTCGTAAACGGTGTTGCAGCGGAACATCGGGAACACGAAGTCGCGGACGAACTCCTCGCGCAGATCGTCGATGAAGATGTTCTCGGGCTTGATGCCGAACTTCAGTGCCTTCTGCCGCGCGGGTTCGAGTTCCTCCCCCTGGCCGAGGTCGGCGGTGAAGGTCACCACCTCGCACTGATAGGTGTCCTGCAGCCACTTCAGGATCACCGAGGTGTCCAGGCCGCCCGAATAGGCGAGCACCGCTTTCTTCACGTCACTCATGATTTCCGCTCTTCCGATTTCCGCTCAACAGGCTGGCCGCAACGCGACCGGGTTCTCAACGTGCAGGCGTCAGTCTTCGACCTTGCCCAGCACGAGGTATTCCATCAGCGCTTTCTGCGCATGCAGGCGGTTCTCCGCCTCGTCCCAGACCACTGATTGCGGTCCGTCGATGACTTCCGCCGTGACTTCCTCGCCGCGATGTGCGGGCAGGCAGTGCATGAATACCGCATCGGCGCGCGCATTCGCCATCATTTCGGCATCGACGCACCAATCGGCGAAGTCCTTCATCCGCTCGTCGTTCTCGGCCTCGAAGCCCATCGAGGTCCACACGTCCGTCGTGACGAGATCGGCACCCTCGCACGCCTCCATCGGGTCCGCGAACTGCTCGAAGTTCCCGGTGCCGTAAAGGCCCGCACGCTCGGGTTCGACCTCGTAACCCGGGGGCGTCGACACGTGAACGTTGAAGTCGAGCAACTCCGCGGCCTGAAGCCAGGTGTTGCACATGTTGTTCGAGTCGCCGATCCAGGCGACCGTCTTGCCCTGGATCGAACCGCGATGCTCGATGAAGGTGTAGATGTCGGCCAGGATCTGGCACGGGTGGTATTCGTTCGTCAGGCCGTTGATGACCGGGACGCGAGAATGTGCGGCAAAACGCTCAATGATGTCCTGCTCGAAGGTGCGGATCATCACGAGGTCGCTCATGCGCGAGATCACTTGCGCCGCGTCCTCGACCGGCTCCCCGCGACCGAGCTGCGAATCGCGCGTATTCAGGTAGATCGCCGAGCCGCCGAGCTGCTGCATCCCCGCCTCGAACGACAAACGGGTGCGCGTGCTGGCCTTCTCGAAGATCATCACGAGCGAACGGTCGAACAGCGGGTGATACGGTTCGTAGCGCTTGAACTTGTCCTTGATCCAGCGCGTGCGGGCGAACACGTGCTCGTAGTCCTCCCGCGTGAAGTCCTTGAATTGCAGGTAATGGCGCGGTTGCGTCATCGGGCCGCCCTCACTGTTCGAGATGCCGTCGCACGAGCGGCGCGAGGCGCTCGACGAGCGTCTGCGCATCCTGCTCGGTGAAGACGAGCGCCGGCAACAGACGGATGACTCGCTCCGCGGTGACGTTGATCAGCAGGCCCGCCTCGAGCGCCTGCGAGACGAGCGCGCCGCACGGGCGGTCGAGTTCGATACCGATCATCAAACCCTGTCCGCGGATGTCCACGACACCGGAAACTCCGGAGAGCGCTTCGGCGATGCCGGTCCGGATCGCTTCGCCGACCCGCACGGCATTCGCCATCAGGCCGTTGTCCTCGATCGTCGAGAGCGTTTCGAGTCCGGCGGCGCATGCAAGCGGGTTGCCGCCGAAAGTCGAACCGTGGTTGCCGGGTCCGAACAGTCCGGCCGCGAGGCCGGTCGTGACGCATGCACCGATCGGGACACCCGAGCCGAGCCCTTTTGCCAGCGTCATCACGTCCGGCTTGGCGCCGGCATGCTGCCAGCCGAACCATTTGCCGGTACGACCCATGCCACATTGCACTTCGTCGCAGATCATCATCCAGCCGCGTTCGTCGCACACCTGCCGCAGTTCGCGCTGGAACGCCGCATCGGCGATGTTGATGCCGCCCTCGCCCTGCACCATCTCCAGCATCACGGCGACGACACTGTGATTGTGTTCGCCGACGGCGCGGATCGCATCGATGTTCTTGTACGGCACGCGCACGAAGCCGGAGACCAGCGGTTCGAAACCGGCCTGGGTCTTGCGGTTGCCTGTCGCCGAGAGCGTCGCCAGCGTGCGGCCATGGAATGCGTTTTCCATGACGATGATCGTCGGCTGCTCGATGCCCTTCTTGTGCCCGTAGAAGCGCGCGAGCTTGATCGCCGCTTCGTTGGCCTCGCAGCCGGAGTTGCAGAAAAACACTTCGTCCATGCCCGACAGGGCGGCGAGCCGATCGGACAGCTCTTCCTGGAGCGGGATGCGATAGAGGTTCGACGTATGCAGGACGCGCCCCGCCTGAGCGGCGATAGTGCGGACGAGACGCGGATGATTGTGCCCCAGCGTCGACACGGCGATGCCCGAGAGCGCGTCCAGATAACGATTCCCCGCCTCATCGAAGAGCCAGACGCCCTCGCCATGCGTGAACGCGACCGGCAACCTGGCGTAGGTGTTCATGAGATGCGGCATGGATGACCCCGATCAGGAGAACAGAAATGCACACGGCGGCAGGGCGCCGCCGTGTGAAGTCGAAGCGGGGATGTTAAGCGAAAGAGCCCGGATTGTATAGGCCGCGCGCCGCCGGGAAGCCGTCGCACGCGGCCGCACGAGCGCCTCGCGCCGTGACACCCCGACCGCACCGCAACTCAGTCTCGGGTTTCTTTCTGATAGAATCCGCCCCGTTTTCGCGGCGCAGCAGAATCGGGTAAAGCCGGAGCGCCGACTCCCCCAGCTGCCATGGCGTGACATATGAATCAAGCAAACAACAGCTTCGTCATCATCGGGGTCACAAAAGAAGGCAAGAAATTCCGCCCTAGCGACTGGGCCGATCGCTTGTGCGGCATCATGTCGGCGTTCGGGGCCGACAATCGCATGACGTACTCGCCTTACGTGCGCCCCGGCTGCACGCTCACAGGCGACAAAACGGTTCTGGTCGACGCCCACCTCTACGAGATCGAACCCCTCGCGTACAAATTCCTGATCAACTTCGCGAACGACAACAACCTGCAGATGGAGCCGATCGAGAGCGTATAACGCCGCCGCCAGCCTCCTTCCGAGCCGCACGCAGAAGCAAAAACGGCGACCCGAAGTCGCCGTTTTCGTATTGCTGCACGGATCGCGGAATCAGGCGGCCATCGCCTTGATCGCAGCCGACAGACGGCTCTTGTGACGCGCTGCCTTGTTCTTGTGGATGATCTTCTTGTCGGCGATGCTGTCGATCGTGCTCATCGAGCTGCGGAACACGGCTTGCGCAGCGGCCTTGTCGCCACCCACGACGGCCTTTTGCACAGCCTTGATCGCGGTACGCAGACGTGAACGCAGGCTGCCATTGTGAGCGCGGGCCACGACCGCCTGACGGGCGCGCTTGCGGGCTTGTGCCGAATTGGCCATAAATGTGTTCTTCCGTTGGTTGGTTCGTGAAAGCGCGCGAGTTTACCGCCCAACGACCTGAGGCGCAAGCCCGCAGAGCGGCGGATCTCGTCGTCGCCGGAAAATACATCGTCGTTTCAATCGAATGCCCTGCGTGTTCGGGCAGCCGCTATCATCTCGGCTTTTTCCGGACTTCCGCATGAATCTGTTGCGCGCGCTCGCGACCGTGAGCGGCATGACGCTGCTGTCACGCATTCTCGGCTTCGTCCGCGACTTCGTGATCGCCCGCGCGTTCGGCGCCGGCATCGCAACCGACGCTTTCTTCGTCGCGTTCCGGCTGCCGAACCTGCTGCGGCGGATGTTCGCCGAAGGCGCATTCTCGCAGGCCTTCGTGCCGATTCTCGCCGAATACAAGAACCGCCTGGGACCGGAGGATACGCACCGGCTCGTGAATCGGGTAGCCACCGCACTCGGGCTCGTGGTGACGGCAGTCACCGCGCTCGGGATTCTCGCCGCACCGCTCATCATCGCGGTCTCGGCGCCGGGCTTCGCTGCCGAGCCGGACAAGTTCGCACTGACGGTCGAGCTTACCCGCATCACCTTTCCGTACATCCTGTTCATGTCGCTGGTAGCGCTCGCCGGCGGCGTACTGAACACGTGGAGCCGTTTCGCGATTCCCGCCTTCACGCCGGTGCTGCTGAACCTCTCGTTCATCGCGATGGCGCTGTTCGCCGCACCCTATTTCGATCCGCCGGTGCTCGCGCTCGCCTGGGCGGTGTTCATCGGGGGCGTGCTGCAGCTTGCGTTTCAGCTGCGTCCGCTGTCGCGCATCGGCTTGCTGCCGCGATTCGATCTGAACCTGTCCGACTCCGGCGTGCGCCGTGTCGCGAAGCTGATGGCCCCTGCGATTCTCGGCGTGTCGGTCAGCCAGATCTCGCTGCTGATCAATACGATCTTCGCGTCCTTCCTCGAGAGCGGCAGCGTGTCGTGGCTGTACTACGCGGACCGGCTGATGGAGTTTCCTGCGGGGCTGCTCGGCGCGGCGCTCGGTACCATCCTGCTGCCGAGTCTGTCGAAGCTCCACGCGGACGAACAGCCGCAGGCGTTCTCGTCGCTGCTCGACTGGGGTCTGCGCCTGACGCTGTTGCTGACGCTTCCCGCCGCGCTCGCGCTCGCGCTGCTCGCAGTGCCGCTGATCTCGACGCTGTTCCAGCACGGGGCATTTACTGCGTCAGACGTGATGCAGACGCGGCTCGCGCTGATGGCGTACAGCGTCGGACTGACCGGGCTGATCCTCGTCAAGATCCTCGCGCCGGGTTTCTATGCGCGCCAGGACATCCGCACGCCGGTGAAGATCGCGATCCTTACGCTCGTCGCGACGCAACTGATGAATCTCGCATTCATCGTACCGCTGAAGCATGCCGGCCTCGCGCTGTCGATCGGACTCGCATCGCTGCTCAATGCCGGCCTGCTGTTCCGCGGCCTTCGTCGTCGCGGGGTTTATCAGCCGCAACCGGGATGGAGCCGATTCTCGCTGCGGGTCGCCGCGGCGCTGGTCGTTCTCGGTGTGGTGCTGTGGTTCGGGGCGGGCGCGGAAGCTTCATGGCTCGCACAGGAGGGCGCCGCGCGCGTACTGCGACTCGCCGTTCTCGTGAGCGCCGGGGGCGCCGCCTATCTTGCAACGCTGTTCGCGCTCGGTTTTAGGCTGCGCGACTTCAGGCGACGCGGTGCGGCATGAGAGCCCGCATGCAGTCCGGCCCGCCGCACGAATCGCGCACTACAATGGACCGAAGCTGTTCCGGCGTACCGTCCCGATGAGCCAAAGGAGTCCAACGGCATGAAACTCAACAGCCAGAGCTTCACCGACGGCGGACGCATCCCCGCCGAGTTCGCGTTCTGCGTTCCCGCTGCGGAAGGGCACGTCCGCTTCGGCAACAACCTGAATCCACAGCTCGAGTGGAGCAGCGTGCCGGCGGGGACACGCTCGTTCGCGCTGATCTGCCATGATCCCGACGTACCAAACAGCGGCGACGACGTGAATCAGGAAGGGAAAATCGTCCCGGCCACACTTGCCCGCGTCGATTTCTTCCACTGGGTGCTGACAGACCTGCCGGCCGATCTGCGCGAAATTCCCGCCGGAAGCTTTTCGAATGAAGTGATCCCGCGCGGGAAGCCGGGACCCGATGCGCCCCACGGAATGCACGGAATCAACGACTACACCGGATGGTTCGCGAGTGACGATGCGATGCGCGGCGACTATTACGGCTACGACGGACCATGCCCGCCGTGGAACGACGAACTGGTGCACCGCTATATCTTCACGCTCTACGCGCTCGACGTGGAGGGCTGCGTGCCGGAGGGTCGATTCGGCGGCACGGAGCTGCGCAACGCGATCGCAGGCCATATCCTCGCCGAAGCGAAGCTCGCCGGAACCTATACGCTGAACCCGGCCGCCACCGACTAGTCGTTTGGCGCTGCGCCTGCGGGGAGATTCAAGGCCGATAAGGCGGCAGCACGCGCGCCACCGCAGGAAGGACAAACCTGGGATAGTCGGGCAGGCCGCCCGAGAATGGCGGGGACAGCTCGCCTTCGATCAGGGGGCGGAGGTAGCGCCGCGCAGCTTCCGTGACGTGCAGCCCATCCGCGCGGATGAAGGACGCGGGCACCCGGCGTTCGAAGTTAGCGATCGCCGACGCATCGACCGGCTCGACTGTCCAGCGGTAAGGGACGTCGACGACCCGGCGGATCCCCGGCATTACCCGGTCCCGGCCGGCAATCGCGTACTCGACCGCCGCGTGGCCGACCGCCCGTGCCTGCGCGTAGTCGGTCGCCGAGACGAGATGACCGGCAGCACGCTGCAGATAGTCGGGAATCGCCCAGTGGTGCTTGTAGCCGAGCCGGCGACTGACCAGGCGCGCGACGCACTGACCCGCGCCGCCGAGCTGGATGTGCCCTTTCGCGTCCTTGCTCTGCTCCATCAGCAGCGTTCCGTCGGCACGACGGATCCCCTCGGAAACCGTGATCGCGCAATAACCGAGCCGCGCGACGGTCGCCTCGACCGCAGCGAGGAAGGGCGCCTCGTCGAACGGCACTTCGGGCATCAGGATGATGTGCGGCGGCTCGTCGTCTCCCCGGGATGCCAGCGCCGTGGCAGCCGCGATCCAGCCCGCGTTGCGCCCCATCACTTCGAGCACGAACGCGCGCCCGACCCGACTGGCCATCGACACGAGGTCGAGTCCGGCTTCGAGCATGGCAGCGGCGGCGTATTTCGCCGCCGAGCCGAAGCCCGGCGAGCAATCCGTACCCTCCAGGTCGTTGTCGACCGTCTTCGGCACGCCGATGCACACGAGCGGATAACCGCGCCTCCGCGCAGCGAGCGAGACTTTCACGACGGCATCCATCGACCCGTTGCCGCCGTTGTAGAGGAAATAGCCGATGCCATGCGCTGCGAAAACGTCGAACAGCCGGTCGTACTGCGCCGGGTTCGTGTCCGGTGCGTCGATATCGAAGCGACATGAACCGAACGTGCCGCCGGGCGTATGCGAGAGCCTCTCCAGGTCCATCGCCGACAGTGGCGCCGTGTCGACCAGGTCCTCCCCGAGAACGCCGACAATTCCGTGCCGGGCGGCCAGGACGCGACCGACCGCATCGGGACGGCGACGGGCCGCGTCGATGACGCTTGCCGCGGTCGCATTGATGACGGCCGTCACGCCGCCAGACTGTGCGTAAAGGAGATTCGCTTTCTTCATCGGACTCGCAAATGAAAACGCGGCGAGGGGCGTCTGCCGCTCGCCGCGTTCTGCGCGAAGAACACTGCTTACTTCAGCGCTTCGAAGGCGCGCGCGGTGATCTCGTCGACGGCGCCGAGACCGGAGATCTTGCGCACTTTCGGCGCACCCGCGGCGCCGGATTCGGCCCACTTCGTGTAGTAGGCGACGAGCGGCTTGGTCTGGGAATGATAGACCTCGAGACGCTTCTGGACGGTTTCCTCGCGGTCGTCGTCACGCTGGACCAGGTCTTCACCGGTCACGTCGTCCCTGCCCGCGACCTTCGGCGGGTTGTACTTGACGTGGTAGGTGCGGCCCGACGCGAGGTGCGCACGGCGGCCGCTCATGCGTTCGACGATCTCGCTGTCCGGGACGTCGATCTCGAGCACGAAGTCGATCGGCACGCCGGCATCCTTCATCGCGTCGGCTTGCGGAATGGTGCGCGGGAAGCCGTCGAACATGTAGCCGGCCTTGCAATCGTCTTCCTGGAGACGATCCTTCACCAGCCCGATGATGATGTCGTCCGACACGAGCCCGCCGGCGTCCATGACCTTCTTGGCTTCGATCCCGAGCGGCGTCCCCGCCTTCACGGCGGCACGCAGCATGTCGCCGGTGGAAATCTGCGGAATGCCGAACTTCTCCTTGATGAAGTTCGCCTGTGTGCCCTTGCCCGCCCCCGGGGGTCCCAACAGAATCAAACGCATGCTCCCTCCCTCTCATGCGGCCGTAGCGCCGCGTCGTTATGCAAAAAAAGACTTCGCAACTTACTCGACTCGCCCCAGCCGGTCAAACACGGCCCTCACCCGCTCGAGGTCCTCGTGCGTATCGACTCCTGCGGCGGGCGCGGCCGCGATTCGCAGCACGCGGATCGGGTAGCCGTGCCAAAGCGCACGCAGCTGTTCGAGCTCCTCCCACTGTTCGAGCGGCGAGATTTCGAGGCTCGCGTAGCGGCGCAGGAACGCAGCGCGGTACGCGTAGATTCCGACATGGCGCAGCGCCGGCAAGCCCGCCGGAAGCGGGTCCTGCGCCGTCGCGAACGCATCGCGAGCCCATGGCATCGGCGCGCGGGAGAAATACAGCGCGCGCTCGCGCGCGTCGCAGACGACTTTGACCACGTTCGGATTGAAGAACTCGGCGGCATCCTGCAGCGGATGGGCTGCGGTGGCAATTGCGGCAGCGGGGTCGTCGGCAAGCGCCTGGGCGACCGCCGCGATCAGCCCCGGCTCGATCAGCGGTTCGTCGCCCTGCACGTTGACGACGATGTCGTCCGCGCCCCAGCCGAGCACATCGACGACTTCGGCCAGCCGATCCGTACCGCTCGGATGGTCTGCCCGCGTCATCAGTGCGTCGCCCCCGGCCGCATTCACGGCATCGCGGACCGCCTCGTTGTCGGTCGCGACCCACACCGAGGCCGCGCCCGCGCTGCGGACACGTTCGAGCACCCTCACGATCATCGGCTTGCCGCCGATGTCGGCGAGCGGTTTGCCTGGCAGACGGGTCGATGCGAACCGGGCGGGGATGACGACGTGGAACGCGGGCATCGTCAGCGACGCAGCGCGTCGACCTCTTCGACGTCGAGTTGACGGGCCTCTTCTTCGAGCATCACGGGGATGCCGTCGCGGATCGGAAACGCCAGCCGGTCGGCCTTGCAGACGAGTTCCTGCTTCTCCCTGACGAAATCGAGAGGGCCCTTGCAGATCGGGCATACGAGGATTTCAAGCAGTCTGGCGTCCATGCGTCAGTTTCTCCAGGATTCGTTCGGCTGCGCCTGCGGCAATCCTTGCCGTCACCGGGAATTCCCAAGTGTCCGCTGGCGCGAAGGACGCGCATTTTACCGCATCCTTGCTGGTGATTATTTTGGCTTCGCCCGGCGCGAAGTCGAGATCGCCCGGGGCAAACCGGTGATGGTCCGGGAAGGGATGACCGACGACGTCGAGTCCCATCGCCGTCAGCTGGGCGAAGAAGCGCTCGGGCCGACCGATTCCGGCGACCGCGTGCACCCGCCGCCCACGAAACATTTCCACGCCTCGGCGCTCGCCTGCGTTGCGAACGGATACGAATTCAGCACCTTCGAGCCTCATCGCGAACACCGCCTGACGCGCGAGCCGCTCGGCAATGACATCCGATAGCGCCCCGTGCGCAAGAACAAGATCCACCGCATCCAGCCTGGTGACCGACTCGCGCAGCGGACCCGCCGGAAGGAGCCAGCGGTTGCCCAGTATCCGCTCGTCGACGACGGCGATTTCGAGGTCGCGATGAAGCCGGTAGTGCTGCAGGCCGTCGTCGGACACGATCACATTGCACTCGGGATGGGCGCGCAGCAGAGCGCGCGCCGCTTCGGGCCGATCGGCGCCGATCGCGACCGGGCAGCGCGCGAGCCGCGCGAGCAGCACCGGCTCGTCTCCGAACGATGCTGGATCGCCGTCTTCGGGCACGACTGCGACATCCTCGACGCTACCGCCATAACCCCGGCTGATGATTCCAGGCCGGAAGCCCGCTTCGCGGAGAATGCGGACCAGCCATTCGACCGCCGGCGTCTTGCCGCTTCCGCCAACGGCGATGTTGCCGACGACTATGACGGGAACGGGAACGCGCACCACCTGCAGCACTCCGGCACGGAACAGCCACCGGCGCAGGCCGGACAGCAGGGCGAACAAGCCGGCCAGCGGCAGCAGCGCGAACGCGACGGTCGACCGCGTCTGCCAGAACGCCGGGGCTTTCCGCGGCATCGTTCAGTGTGATTCGGGAATCGGCCCCCGCGCTGCGGCCGAGGTCATTGCTGCGGGGCCTGGACGGCGAAGGTAACGCGCGGCAGCCCCGCCCGCTGCGCAGCCTGCATCGTGTTGATGACGCTCTGGTGCTCGGCCTTCGCGTCTGCATTGATAACGACGACCGGGTCAGCCCCGGCGGCTGTCGCGCGGCCCAGCGCTTCCGCGATCGCCGCAACGTCCTTTCCACCAACCGGCTGGCGATTGACCAGAATGTCGCCGCTGGCGCTCACCGCGACGACGATTTCATTCGGCGCGGCGTCCGACGGCGCAGACTCCCCTGTCGGCAGGTTGATCTCGAGGCCGGAAACCTTGGAGAACGTCGTTGTCAGGACGAGGAAGATGATCAGGACCAACAGCACGTCGATCAACGGAATGAGGTTGATTTCCGGCTCTTCCTGGCGCCGACCACGCTGAAAATTCATCACTTCCTCAGCTGCGGCGATCGCCGTGGACGACTTCGACGAGCCTGATCGCCTGCTGCTCCATCTCGATGACGAAGCCATCGATCAGCGCACGGTAGTGACGCCAGAAGATCGTTGCCGGGATCGCGATGACGAGGCCCATTCCCGTCGTGTTCAACGCGATCGAAATACCCTGCGCGAGCTGCTGCGGATTGGTGCCGCTGGCGCTTTGCGACGCGAAGATGTCGATCATGCCGACGATCGTGCCGAATAGCCCCATCAGCGGGCTGATCGAAGCGATCGTGCCGAGGGTCGTCAGGAAGCGCTCGAGCTCGTGCGCGACCGCGCGGCCCGCCTCCTCGATCGCTTCCTTCATCACCTCGCGGGAGCTGTTGACGTTCCGCAAGCCGGCGCCGAGCACCTGACCAAGGGCGGAATGTGCCGAGACCCGGTTGATCATTTCCGGCGAGACACCCTTCTGGCGCAGGTCGGCCAGCACCTTTTCCAGCAATCCCGGCGGCACGATCTTCGCGCGACGCAGGCTTACCGAACGTTCGATGATCAACGCGACGGCGATCACCGAGGCCGCCAGCAGGGGCCAGATCGGCCAGCCTGTAGCCTGAATGAGGGCGAACACGCGAGAAAGCTCCCGGAGGAAAAGGCGGAACTCTAGCGTCCGGCGGGACGCAGGGCAAGTTCATGTTCCAGCTGGGTGCGCCGAAGAGCATGAATCCACAAAACCTGTGGATAACTGTGTGGATTCTTATCGCACAGCACCGGAAATCGCTGTCGGCTCAAGCCCTTCGACACTTCGCTGAAAAATTGTGCAACACAATAGTCATTTAAAAACAATGGATTAAAAATAGGTGCTTGAATCGAAAGGGATTTGAAACGGTCGCTTGACAACCAGGATTGCTTGTGGATTCCGCTACAATCCTGCCATGCAAACGATGCTCCCGCCCGGGTCCGACGGTTCGGGCTCATTCCACTTCGCTGACCGGATCCTCGGCGTCGGCGAACTCAACCGCCTCGCACGCGAAGCGCTCGAAGCACGCTTTCCACTGCTGTGGGTCGGCGGTGAGATCTCGAACCTGACCCGAGCGCCGTCCGGCCATCTGTACTTCACGCTAAAGGACGCGCAGGCGCAGGTACGCTGCACGATGTGGCGCAATCGCGCCCAACTGCTGCCATTCAGGCCCGAAAACGGCATGCGGGTGGAGGCGCGGGCGCTCGTCACACTGTACGAAGCGCGCGGCGATTTCCAGCTGGGGGTCGAAGCCTTACGTCAGGCCGGCGTCGGCAACCTGTTCGAGGCCTTCGTCCGGCTCAAGGACAGGCTCGCGGCCGAGGGGTTGTTCGCGCCCGCCGCAAAGCGCGCCCTTCCCCACTACCCGCACCGCATCGGCGTCGTGACGTCCCCGGCTGCGGCCGCATGGCACGACGTTCTCGCGGCGCTGCGGCGACGAGCGCCGCGGCTGGAAGTCGTGCTCTATCCCGCGCCGGTGCAGGGAAGCGGCGCCGGAAGCCGACTCGCCGACACCATTCGACTGGCGTCGACGCGCGCTAAGGGCGACGGCATCGAAGCGCTGCTGCTCGTGCGCGGAGGAGGAAGCATCGAAGACCTGTGGGCGTTCAACGACGAGTCGCTCGCCCGCGCACTGCGATCGTGCGCGATTCCGGTCGTCAGCGGGGTCGGCCACGAGACCGACTTCACGATCGCCGATTTTGCGGCCGATGTCCGCGCTGCGACGCCCACCGGCGCCGCTGAACTCGTCACCGCCGACCTGTACGAAGCGGCGCATCGTCTCGCGAAGCTGGAACGTGCGCTCGCAGGCGCGCTGCAGCACCGCCTTAACACCCTCGCACAACGACTGGACCGCGCCGCACTACGCCTCATTCACCCACGCGCCCGGATCGCAGCCGCGCACGAGCGGGCCGAGCGCTTGGGACAGCGCCTCACGGCAGCCGTCGAGCGACATGTCGAACGTATGCATAGCGCGATCCGCCTGCTCCAGTTCCAGCTCGACCGCCGTCGCCCGGACGTCGCACGCGAACGGGAGCGGTGCATGCGCGCGAGCAGCCGGCTCGCGCTCGCCGGTGAAACCCTCATCCGTGCCCGCGCGGACCGGCTTTCCTCCCTCGCAGCCCATCTCCAGCATCTTGCGCCGCAGGCCGTCCTTGCACGCGGTTACAGCATCACTCGCGACGCCGAAGGGCGTGTCCTGCGTTCGGCCACCGCAGTCGGGGCGGGCGCCGACATTTCCGTCGAACTCGCGATCGGTCAGCTACGTGCTACGGTGAACAGCGCCGATCACCGCGTCGAGACCTCGACACCTCGATGCGTTTCAGCTGAACCCGACAATCATCCGGGATTGCCACCCTGCGCAAAGCCCGACTAGAATCGTCGGGCTTTAATCCCAACAAACCTGATGACAGGAGAGACAAATGGAACATACCCTGCCCCAACTTCCCTACGCGAAGGACGCGCTGGCCCCGCACATTTCGGCTGAAACGCTGGAGTTCCACCATGGCAAGCATCATCAGGCCTATGTGACCAACCTGAACAACCTGATCAAGGGTACGGAGTTCGAGAACCTCGATCTCGAAGCCATCGTCAAGAAGGCGCCGGCCGGCGGCATCTACAACAACTCGGCCCAGGTCTGGAACCACACTTTCTTCTGGAACTGTCTGACGCCCAACGGCGGCGGCGAACCAACCGGCGCGCTCGCCGACGCGATCAAGTCGAAGTGGGGCTCGTTCGAGGACTTCAAGAAGGCATTCACGACGTCGGCCGTCGGCAACTTCGGTTCCGGCTGGACCTGGCTTGTGAAGAAGGCCGACGGCAGCGTCGATATCGTCAATATGGGTGCTGCCGGCACGCCGCTGACGACCGCCGACAAGGCGCTCCTCTGCATCGACGTGTGGGAGCACGCGTACTACATCGACTACCGCAACCGCCGTCCCGACTTCGTTGCCGCCTTCCTGAACAGCCTTGCCAACTGGGAGTTCGCCGCGCGCAATTACGCGTGATCGACCCTGCCCGCTGAACCAGCGACCTGCTGGCGAGCGGGCGCACCCCGTCGTGATGTTTTGCGGCCGGCCGTGCTCCGAACCCTGTCGGGCTTCGGAGCACGGCCGTTCCGTTTTGCGCCGCTGCCCGTCAATATGAAAAGCGGCCTTCGCTGAACAACTTTACGCACGCGTCGACTGCCCGCGGTTCGAAGTTGCAGCCACTGCCCCGCCTGATCTCGTCGAGCGCGACGTGGGCGCCCAGCGCCGCGCGGTGCGGATTTCCGCGCGTGCAGGACGCCCACCACCTGCTCGTCCGGCACCCTTAATTCGCTTGCGATCGCCCCGTCGAGACGACGGATAGGACGAGGCTGCGTTTGCGTCCGTTACGGCTTGAAACGCATCCACGCTCCGATTAATCATTCGTTCAGCTACCGCAGGCCAGAATCTCATCCGTGCCGATCGGGCATGACAAAAAATTCTGGAGTGCAGCCATGAAAATGCGTTATCCGCTGTTGGTCGTGTCGATTCTTTCGCTCAGCGCCTCCGCGTTCGCGGGGCCGGAGTGTACGAAAGCGCCGAAATCGGAATGGATGTCCGAGAGCGCGATGAAGCAGAGGATCGCGGACGAGGGCTATGTCGTCGAGAAGTTCAAGACGACGGACGGAAACTGCTACGAGATCTACGGCAAGGACAAGGACGGCAAGAAAGTCGAGATCTATTTCAACCCGATCGACGGCACCATCGTGAAGGAAAAGCGGGGCTGACCCCCCCGGGCAAGGAGGACATCGCCATGACGGCAGGCAAGGTAAGGGTATGGGATTTTCCGGTCAGGCTCTTCCACTGGAGTCTCGTGACGATGTTCGCCACTGCCTATCTCACCTCGGACGACGCGGAGGCGTTGCATCAGTGGGCGGGCTACATCGCACTCGGGCTTGTAGCCTTTCGCATCGTCTGGGGTTTCATCGGCACCCCGCACGCTCGTTTCGCGGATTTCGTGCCGCGGCCCGCGAGGCTCGCGAATTATCTCGGTCTGCTTGCGCGCGGCCGCGAACCGCGACACCTCGGGCACAACCCCGCAGCTGCCGTGATGATCGTGTTCCTGCTCGCGATGGTCGCGGTGATCGGCTCGACGGGCTGGCTGATGACCACGGACTGGGGTTGGGGAAATGAAACGATCGAAGCGCTGCATGCCGGGGCGGTGAAGCTGACGCTTGCCGCGATCGCGTTCCACGTGGTCGCCGCGGTGTTCGAAAGCATGCGCCATCGTGAGAATCTCGTCCTGTCGATGTTGACCGGGTACAAGCGGAGGTAGTAGACGTGCTCCACCGGCTGATATCCTCTCAGCCATCTCTCGGGGAGCTCGATCATGTCAAACTGGTTTTCGGATAACGCTTTGTCCATCGGCCGCACGCCGCTCGTCCGGCTCAATCGCGTCACCCAGGGCGCAGGAGCGACCGTCCTGGCGAAAATCGAGGGCCGCAATCCGGCGTACTCGGTGAAGTGCCGGATCGGCGCGGCAATGATCTGGGACGCCGAGAAGCGCGGCCTCCTCGGGCCGGGCAAGGAAATCGTCGAGCCGACGAGCGGCAACACCGGCATCGCGCTCGCGTTCGTCGCGGCGGCGCGCGGCATCCCGATCACGCTGACGATGCCCGAGACGATGAGCGTCGAGCGGCGCAAGCTGCTGGTCGCTTACGGCGCGAAGCTGGTATTGACCGAAGGTGCGAAGGGCATGAACGGCGCGATCGCGAAAGCCGAGGAGATCGCCGCGTCCGACCCGGGTCGTTATGTTCTGCTGCAGCAGTTCAAGAACCCGGCAAACCCGGCGATCCACGAATCGACGACCGGCCCCGAGATCTGGAACGACACCGACGGCAACGTCGACATTCTCGTGTCCGGCGTCGGCACCGGCGGCACCATTACCGGCGTTTCGCGCTACTTCAAGAAGACCCGCGGCAAACCGCTGCTGTCGGTCGCGGTCGAGCCCACCGCGAGCCCCGTGATGACCCAGACCCGCGCCGGCGAGCCGCTCAAGCCGGGCCCGCACAAAATCCAGGGGCTCGGCGCGGGTTTCATCCCGGAGGTGCTCGACATGTCGCTCGTCGACGCCGTCGAGACGGTCAGCAACGAGGACGCGATCGAGTACGCACGCCGCCTCTCGCGCGAAGAAGGCATTCTGTCGGGCATCTCGTCCGGCGCCGCTGTTGCCGCGGCGGTGCGGATCGCGCAACGCCCTGAAAACACGGGGAAGACGATCGTCGTGATCCTGCCCGACTCGGGCGAGCGCTACCTGAGCACGGTGCTGTTCGAAGGCATTTTCGACGCGTCGGGCGTCGCGATCTGACCGCTCCGCGTGCCGCCGGCTTCCCGGACGATCGTCACGACCGTGATCCGGCGCGCTCGGAATCATTGGCGCTCCGACCGGGCGCCCCCCGCTTGCCGAGCCGCGACTCGCGCGGCCAGCAGTGGGGGGCCCCGTCGGTACGTTCGACGACTCGACCATGCTTCCGATCCTCTACCGCGACGACACTCTGGTCGCGATCCACAAGCCGTCCGGGCTGCTCGTGCACCGTTCGATCATCGACGCGCACGAGGAGCGTTTTGCGGTGCAGATGCTTCGCGACCAGATCGGGCAGCAGGTGCACCCCGTGCACCGGCTCGACAAAGGCACTTCGGGCGTGCTGCTGTTCGCGCTCGATCGCGAGACCGCAGCCCTCGTAGGCCGGACATTCGAAAGGCAGGACGTGACGAAAACCTACGTCGCTGTCGTGCGCGGTCATCCCGCCGAGACGGGGGTGATCGATCACCCGCTGGTCAGGCAATTCGACAACCTGGAGCATCGTCCCGCACATGCGGAAACCGCGGCGCAATCCGCACTGACTCGCTTTCGTCGCCTCGCGGTCGCTGAACTGCCGCGTCGACCGCTATCCGACGAGCCGTTACGCGCTGCTCGAACTCGAACCCGAAACCGGACGACGGCACCAGTTGCGCCGGCACCTCAAACACGTGTCGCATCCGATCATCGGCGACGCGACCTACGGCAAGGGACGGCACAATCGCCTCTTCGCAAGACTCTTCGGTACACCTCGTCTGCTGCTCGCCTGCACCAGGCTGCGGCTCGCGCATCCGCACACCGGGAAAACGCTCGATCTGCGCGCGCCGCTCGCCGAGGACTTCGCCGCGGTCATCGAAGGCCTCGGCTGGTCCGCCGTCGCGTGCGGATGAGACCTCGCGTCTTTCGACCGCTTTCGATTGCGGGCACAATGAAAAGCCCAATCAACGACCGGTTCCGCCGATGAATCCCCTGCTTCAAGTCCGCGACCAGGGCCAGCAGATCTGGCTCGACAACCTTTCCCGAACGCTGCTGAACGAGGGCCACCTCGAACGCATGATCGCCGAGGACGGCGTGGCCGGTGTGACGACCAACCCGGCGATCTTCCACAAGGCAATCGCCGGCGGCCGCTATTACGAAGACGATCTGGCAGCGCTGAAGGCCCAACCGCTCGATGCCGAGACGCGTTACGAGAAGCTCGTCATCCCCGACGTCCAACGCGCCTGCGACCTGCTGCGGCCGACGCACGAACGCACGGCGGGCAAGGCCGGCTACGTCAGTCTCGAGGTCTCGCCCGCGCTCGCGCACGATGCCGCCGGCACCGTCGCAGCAGGACAACGGCTATCCGCCGCCGTCGCCCGCGACAACCTGCTGATCAAGGTCCCGGCCACCCCGGCCGGAATCGAGGCGATCGAAGCACTGATCGCGAACGGCGTCAGCGTCAACGTCACGCTGATGTTCTCGCTGGCGCATGTAGACGCCGTCGCGGAGGCCTACCTCCGCGGCCTCGCACGACTGCGGCACAACGGCGGCAATCCGGCGAGCGTGAAGTCGGTCGCGAGCCTCTTCCTCAGCCGCGTCGATACGCTGATCGACAAGCAGCTCGATGAGCGAGGAGGAGATGCGCTTGCGCTGCGCGGAAAATCCGCGGTCGCGATGGCGAAGCTCGCCTATCGGCGGTACGTCGAGCGCTTTCACGGCGCGGCCTTCGAGCCGCTCGCGGCGGCAGGAGCCCGACCGCAGCAGATGCTGTGGGCGAGCACCGGAACGAAGAACCCCGCCTACAGCGATCTGCTCTACGTCGAGCCGCTGATCGGGCCCGAAACCGTCAATACGCTCCCCGACGCGACGTTGGCGGCACTTCTCGATCACGGCAAAGTGAGCCGCACGCTCGATCGCGATGTCGATGCAGCCCGGGCGCAGTTCGACGCACTGGCCGCCCTCGGGATCGACATGGACGCTGCGGGCCGGCGCCTGCAGGAAGAAGGGCTCAAGCAGTTCGAGGACGCGTTCGCGGCCCTGCTGAAGCTCACCGCTTGATCGGTATCAGCCGACCCGTTCCGTCGGTCCGGTCCCGCTCGCGCACAGACCGGATCGACGGCGTCATGCCGCGGCGGGTTCCTTCGGAATCAGCGCAAGGCGCGGCATCCCCCGGTGATCGCCGGCACCGCCGAGCAGTTCCTTCATGTCGAGGATCAGGACAATCTGGCCGTTCGACAGCGTCGTCACTCCCGCGACGCCCCTCGGTCGGAAATCGTCGAGCGACTTGATCACCGCATCCTCGCGGCCGGCGAAGGTGTCCACCGCGAGGATGAACGACAGCTCGGCCACCTGCATCAGCACCCCGTATTGCGGCACGCGCTCGAGCGGCCAGCCGAGGAGCCCGACGAGCGGCAGGATCGGCAATACCTCGCCACGCACCACCATCGTCGCCCGACCTCCGACTTCCTGAACTTCGCGGATATCGATCGGCAGTATCTCCCGAACCATCGACAGCGGAACCGCGAACGGCTGGTCGCCGATGCGCACGAGCAGGACCGGCAGGATCGCGAGCGTCAGCGGCAGGCTGATCACGAACGTCGTGCCCTTGCCCATCTGCGACTGGATCTCGATACTGCCGTTGAGCTTCTGGATGTTCGTGCGTACGACGTCCATCCCCACGCCGCGCCCCGAGACGTCCGAGACCTGCGCCGCCAACGAAAAACCGGGCAGGAACACGAGATTGAAGCTCTGACGCTCGTCCATCGCATTGGACTCCTCGTCGGTGATGAGCCCCTTTTCGATCGCCTTCGCGCGCAGCCGCTCCGGGTTCATCCCCCGCCCGTCGTCGGCGACGAGGATGACGATGTGGTCGCCTTCCTGACGAGCCTCGAGCCGCACGACCGACTTTTCCGACTTGCCGGCCGCGATGCGGTCAGCGGCGTCCTCGACGCCGTGATCGACCGCATTGCGGATCAGGTGGATGATCGGATCGCCGAGGTCCTCGATCATCGTCTTGTCGATCTCGGTCTCCTCGCCCGCGAGCACGAGCTCGACGTCCTTTCCAAGGTTGCGCGCGAGGTCGCGGGCGATACGCGGGTACTTCTGGAACAGCCGGCCGATCGGCTGCATCCGCGTCTTCATCACGGCATTCTGCAGGTCCGAGACGAGCAGATCGAGCTGGCTCACCGCGAGGTCGAGCGAATGCAGTGTTTCGGTGTCGTTGCGCCCGCTGAGAATTTCACTGCGCAGCGCATTGAGGCGGTTCTTCGTCAGGCCGATTTCGCCCGACAGGTTCAGGACCTGATCGAGGCGGGTCGTGTCGACGCGGATCGAGTTGTCGCGCTGACGCTCGGATTCGCGGCGCCCGGTCGGAGCATTGACGCCGGGCTTGTCGCCGGCCCGGCGGCCCACCGCGGCCTTGATGACCTCCTCTGCCGCACGAGCCGGGGCGGCCACCGGCGCGCTGGGCGCCGGTTTCGCGACGACTTCGGTCACCGCGCTGTGCAGCAGCTCCCAATTCGGTCCGAGCGAGGTCGCCGCCGGCGCCGCCGTTGCGGCGCCGGGAGACGCGGGCGCTGCGGCAAACGGGACCACTTCCTGCGCATGGCCGGCACAGAGCTCTCCCGCAATCGCCTGCTTCAAGCGGGCGATCAGCGTGGCATCGGCGCCCGCCGGCTGGGTGGCGCGCTCGAGCACCGAAAACATCTCCCGCACGGTACCTGTCGCCTCGAGAATCACGTCCATGACGTCGGGCGTGACGTTGAGCTGGCCGTTTCGCAGGTTGTCGAAGAGGTTCTCGGTCAGGTGGCAAAGCGTGACCAGTTCGGTCGCATTGAGGAAGCCCGCGCCACCCTTGATCGTGTGAAAGCCGCGGAAGATCTCGTTCAGCAGGCCCCTGTCGTCGGGTGCGCGCTCGAGATCCACCAGCTTGTTGTCGACCCCCGACAGCAGATCTCCCGCTTCGATCAGGAAATCCTGAAGGAGGTCTTCCATTCCGGCGAAATCACTCATGACGTACTCGCTTTATTGTTCCTGATTGCCGGGCGCCCACGCCGCAGCTGCCGAGGCGCGGATGTTCAGAATCCGAGGCTTCCGAGCAGATCGTCGACCTGCTCCTGGGTGGTCACGACATCGTCTCGGCCCTCCGAGCTGATGACCGGGCCGTTCATCAGTCCGGTATGCCTGTCGCCGCGCATCTCCGGCGGGGTGACTTCGAGCAGGACTTCGAGCAGTTCTGTCTCCAACCTTTGCGCAAGGTCCACGACCTTCTTGATGACCTGGCCGGTGAGATCCTGGAAATCCTGCGCCATCATGATTTCCATCAACTGCGCGTTGGTCGCACGACTTCCCTGCACCACCTCGTCGAGGAATCCGTGCGTCTCGTTCGACAGCGCCTTGAACTCCTCGACGGAAAGCTGGTTCGCGTAGAGCTTGTCCCACCGCGCCTGCAACCCTTGCGCGTCGGACTGGATGCGGTTCTGAATCGGCTGCGCGATGTCGGTCGCGTTCAACACCCGGCTCGCGGCCTGTTCGGTCATCTGCGCGATATACGTCAGCCGCTGGCGCGCGTCCGGAATCGCCTGCACCGCGTCCTGCAGCAAATCGTCCGACCCGAGCGCGCGCAAGGTGTTGTGAACCTGGCGAGTCATCTGGCCGATTCGCGTGAAGACGGCTTCGCAACTATGTTCCGGCTGAGGGCTCTCTCCGTCGCCTTCCCGACTCGGGCGCGCCTCGACGTCGCGGGCAGTCTCGGCGCCGAAACCGGCGTCGAACTCCGCCGCAACGGCGTCGAACAGGGATTGCAGTTCATCGTCGTCGTCGCCCGCGCTTTCGGGCTTCGCGACGACTTTGGGTTCCGATTTCGCCGGACTGGCTGCGATGCTGTCGAACAGGGCCTGGAGTTCGTCCGAATCCCCTACCTCGTCGAGTTTCAGCTTTTTAGCCATCATCGGCCTCCCTCTACGTTTTCCATTGCCGCCACGTCAGGCAGCCGCCTTCTTGCCGATTTTTTCAAAGATCTTCTCGAGCTTTTCCGACATCGTCGCCGCGGTGAAGGGCTTGACGATGTAGCCGCTCGCGCCCGCCTGCGCCGCGGCGATGATGTTTTCCTTCTTCGCCTCGGCGGTGACCATCAGCACCGGAAGGTGGCGCAGGTGCGGCGTCTGCCGAATCGTCTGCAGCAGTGTCAGCCCGTCCATGTTCGGCATGTTCCAGTCGGTGACGACGAAGTCGAACTGCGCGCTGTTGAGCTTCTGCAGCGCGACCGCGCCGTCCTCTGCCTCGTCGACGTTCGTGAACCCGAGTTCCTTCAGCAGGTTGCGCACGATCCGGCGCATCGTCGAAAAATCGTCGACGACGAGAAATTTCATTTTGGGGTCGGACATGTCGTTCTCCGTATTCGTCTTGCGGTCCGGTCCGCGCCTAGTGACCCTTGTTCAGCAAGGGGCGCAAGGTCTCGGCCAGGGCGTCGGCGTCGAATTTTGCCACGTACGCATCGACGCCGACGCGCTTGCCCATCGCGCGGTTGGCCTCCGACGACAGCGAGGAATGCATCACCACCGGGATGCCGTCGAAGCGCGGGTCCGCCTTGATGTTGCGCGTCAGCACGTAGCCGTCCATCTCGGGCATCTCGGCGTCGACGAGGATCACGTCCACCTCGTCCGACACCGGGTTGCCGCACTGCCGGGCGTGGTTCGCGATCCCCTGCAGGCGCGTCCACGCCTCGAGGCCGTTCACCGCGTGCTTGTGCTTGACGCCGAGTTTCTCCAGCACTTCGGCGATCTTGCGCCGTGCGACCGCCGAGTCGTCGACGTAGAAGACGTCGTAGTTCTGCCCGTCGGGAACCGGGGCGATATTGCCGACGACCGCATCGCCGAAGGTCGTCGCGAGCACGCTCTCGACGTCGACGATCGAGACCAGCTTGCCGTCGGGTAGCTCGGTGATCGCGGAGATGTAGCTATTGCCGGACGCCGAAACGTTGTCCGGCGCGCGCACCTTGTCCCATTCGACACGGATGATGCGATCGACGGCCTCGACGAGGAATCCCAGGGTCCGCTTGCTGTATTCGGTGACCATCATCGAGCCGCCGAGCGGCTGCCCGGGACGCGAAAGACCGAGGATCTTCGCCAGCGAGAGCACCGGAATGACGTTGCCCCGCAGCGAGATGAGACCTTCGACGCCGACGGGCATGTTGGGCGCCCGCGTGATGAACGGCGCGGTCGACACTTCGCGGACCTTGAACACGTTGATGCCGAAGGTCTCGCTCGTCCCGAGCGAGAACAGCAGGATCTCCATGCAGTTGGAACCGGCGAGGCTGGTGCGGCCGTCCACGACGTTGAACAGCGCGTCTTCTTCGTGAATCAGGTTCGACATGCCGTACTCCATCACTGAGCTTCGGCCGGCGAAACCTGGCGGTCCAGCAGGCGGCGCAGCGTCGCGGCCAGACGCTGAGGTTCGAATTTCGGAACGTATTCATCGACGCCGACAGACTGTCCGAGCTGCTGGTTCGACATCCCCGACAGCGACGAATGCATGATCACGGGGATTCCGGCGAAGCGCGGATCGGACTTGACCGCGCGCGTCAGCATGTAGCCGTCCATTTCCGGCATTTCGACGTCGGTCAGCACGAGGCTCACCAAGTCGCTGACCTTGCGCCCGGTCGCCTGCGCGTGGTGCGCGGCCTTCTGCAACTCTTCCCACGCCATCCGGCCGTTAAGCGAACCGACGTAAGGCACGCCGAGCACATCGAGCGTGCGCTCGATCTGTTTGCGCGCGACCGACGAGTCGTCTGCGAAGTAGACGGTGTGCTGCGCGCCTTCGAGGGGCTCGATGCCCTTGAACAGGTGCTGGTCGTCCTGCGTCGTGGTCTCCGACAGCACCCTCTCGACGTCGAGCATCATCACGAGCTTCTTGTCGGCCAGTTCGGTCACCGCGGTGACGAGGCCGCCGAGATTCGCCGTCAGCATGTCCGGCGGCACCCGCATCTGCGCCCAGTCGAGCCGCAGGATCGTATCGACCGCCTCGACGAGAAAGCCCTGCGTGTGGCCGTTGTATTCGGTCACGATCATGATGTCGCGCCGACTGTCGAGGCCGACACCGACGTAACGCGCGAGATCGACGACCGGCACGAGCACGCCGCGCAGGCTCACCATCCCCTGGACGGAACCGGGCATTTCCGGGGCGGCGGTGATCTCGGGCGTACGCATGACTTCGCGCACCTTGAACACGTTGATGCCGAAGGTTTCGCGCCGCCCGGTGCGGGGGTCCACGCCCAGCGTGAACAGCAGGATTTCCAGCTTGTTTGTGCCGGCGAGCCGTGTTCGGGCGTCGATGCTCTTGAACAGTTCGGACATTTCAATCTCCGCGCGATGCGGGCTAGATGGAGGCACTCCGCCCCGGTTTGTCTTGGGATAACGTCAGCGGCGCCGATTTCTTGAGGCTTTCTGCTGCGCCTTTCTCCGTTCCCGCCAGGACCCATTTTCCCATCGCAGCACGTCGCGGGCCGCGGGTCGGGCGGACGCAATGCGACTGGATCGCGCACACCGTGGAGTGCGTCACGCCAGGAGCGAGCGGAAACGAAAGGGGCTTACGCAGGATGGACGGTGAGCTGGTGCAGAATCCGCGGCGCGATGTCCTTCAACGGCAGCACTTCCCTCACCGCACCGATTGCCGCGGCCTCCCTCGGCATGCCGTAGACCACGCACGAATCGTGGTCCTGCGCGATGGTCCACGCCCCCGCCTCGCGCATCGCGAGCAGGCCCTTTGCACCGTCCTTGCCCATACCGGTGAGCAGCACGCCGATCGCCGACGGCCCGACCTGAAGCGCCGCGGAGTGGAACAGCACGTCGACCGAAGGGCGGTGGCGATTGACCGGTTCCGCGCGCGACAGGCTGCAATGGAAGCCGCCGGCGCGCCGAACCGTGAGGTGGGAATGACCCGGTGCGAGATACACGTAACCCGACGACACGGGCTCGCCGTCCTCGGCCTCCTTGACCTTCAGCAGGCAGAGTCCGTCCAGCCGACGGGCGAACGAGCCAGTGAAAACCTCGGGCATATGCTGCACGACGAGAACCGGCGGCGCGGTCGGCGGCAGCGCGAGCAACACCTCCTTGATCGCCTCGGTCCCGCCGGTCGACGCGCCGATGAAGATCATGCGGGGCGCGAGCGCGCTACGAGACATCAAAGGCCCACTACGCAACATCGGCGTCGAGACGCTGATAGACGGTGCGGCCTACCGAGCGCAGCAAGTCGGCCGCGTGCAGGAAGCTCTCCGAATGTCCGGCGAAAAGCGCGCCGTCCTTGCGCAATAACGGGACGAAGCGCTTCAGGATCGCGTACTGCGTGGGTTTGTCGAAATAGATCATCACGTTACGGCAGAAAATCGCATCCAGCCCGCCTTGCACCGACCACACCGGATCCAGCAGGTTGATGCGTCGGAAGCTCAGCAGCCGCTGCAGTTCCGGACGCACCCGAAGTTCGCCGCGTTCCGCCCCAGGGACGAAATAGCGGCGCACGCGCTCGGGCGACATCCGCTCGAGCCGCTCCTCGCGATAGTGCCCGTGCTCTGCATGGGCAAGCACGTTCGTATCGATGTCGCTTGCAAGGATCTGCACCGGCGGAGTCAGTGAGTCGAACGCCTCGCACGCGGTGATGGCCAGCGAATACGGCTCCTCCCCGGTCGAAGCGGCGTTGCACCAGATCCGGATCGTGCGCTTTTCGGCGATGCGGCGGAGGCGGTCGGCGAGGATGTCGAAGTGATGGGCTTCGCGAAAAAAGGACGTGAGGTTCGTCGTCAACGAGTTGACGAAAGTTTCCCATTCGCCACGGTCGCGGTCGAGCCGATGGAGATACTCCGCGAAGGTCCGATCCCCGCACGCGCGCAGCCGCCGTGCAAGCCGGCTGTACACCATGTCCTGTTTCGCCGGCGACAGCACGATGCCGGCGTGGGCATGGATCAGCTTGCGGATGCGCTCGAAATCCGCGAGGGTGAATTCGAATTCGCGATCGCGCGACGAAACGCCCGAGAGCAGCGGGCGCACGGCATCGACGAGCGACGTCGGCGCCGGTCGGGCGGGCGACGAAGGCGGCTTTCCGAAGCGCGCGCGATCACCGATCGTCATGCCAGGTAACTCCTCGGGAGCGGCCGCCGGGGCGCGTCGAATTGCGGCCTTTCGGCCGCAGGCACGGGCTTCGACGGCGTCATGGCGGGAACTGCCCTTGCACCGCTGCCCCTTTCCCCGCCGCCGCGGCACCCGGCACCGGCTGCGCTTCGATGTTCATCCGCAGCGCTTCGTCATCCACCGGCACGCCTGCGCTGATGTCGACCGTCCCACCCTCGGCGCGCACGGCTTCCTCCTTGCGTCGATTCATCACGATGATGCTGATCCGGCGGTTCGTCGGGTCGAACAGGTTGTCAGTCTTGAACGGGACCGTCTCGGCGAGCCCGACGACGCGTACGACCTTTACCGGCGCGAGTCCCCCTGCGATGAGCTCCCGTCGCGACGCGTTCGCCCGGTTCGCCGACAGCTCCCAGTTCGAGAATCCGCGCTCGCCGCCGGCGTACTGCGCGGCGTCCGTGTGGCCGGAAAGAATCAGACGGTTCGGCACGTCGTTGAGCGCGCGCCCGATTGCCTGCAGCAGATCGCGGGTGTAGGGCAACAGGTTATCGCTCGCCGTGTTGAACATCGGGCGATTCTGCTCGTCGACGATCTGGATCCGCAGCCCTTCGAACGTGACGTCCATCAGGATCTGGTTTCTGAAGCTGCGCAGCTTCGGATCCGCCTCGATCAGCGCCTCGATCCGCCCTTTCAGTTCGACGAGGCGCGCCCGTTCGCGGATCGCTGCCATTCCGTCGTCTTCGCCGTCGACGCGATACTCCTCGCGCCCTTTCGCCGCGTCGAGGTTGATCGACCGGCGCGCATTCACGTCGCCGCGCTTCTTCTGCCCGAGCGAGCGCGACAGGTCCTCGCCGCCCCCCTTGATCACGCTCGAGCTGTCACCCGAGCCCGACCCGCCTTGAAGCGACACTTTGAGAGGGTTCAGGAATTGATCGGCAATGCCTTCGAGGTCGCCTTGCGCCGTCGACCCGAGCAGCCACATCAGCAGGAAAAATGCCATCATCGCCGTTATGAAGTCCGCATAGGCGATTTTCCAGGCGCCGCCGTGGCCGGCCGCGGCGACCTTGCGGATCCGCTTGACGACGATCGGCTGCTGCGTATCGTCGCTCATCGCTCAACGCTCGCAGCAAGGATCGGAATGTTCGAAGGCCCGCTCGTCACGGCGCGCTCAACCTTTCCGGCTCTTGATGTCCTGCTCAAGCTCCGCGAACGTGGGCCGCTCGGTCGAATACAGCGCCTTGCGGCCGAACTCGACCGCCACCTGCGGCGCATAGCCGTTCATGCTCGCGAGCAGCACGAGCTTGATGCATTCGAAGACCTTGCCGCTCTCGTCGGCACGCTGCTCGAGCTGGCTCGCGATCGGCTGGATGAATCCGTACGAAAGCAGGATCCCGAGGAAGGTGCCGACGAGCGCGCCGCCGATCATCTTGCCGAGCACAGCCGGCGGCTGACCGACCGAGCCCATGACGTTCACGACGCCCATGACCGCGACGACGATACCGAAGGCCGGCAGCGCGTCACCGAGCTTCGCGACGACGTGCGACGTCGAGTGCGCCTCCTCGTGATGCGTTTCGATCTCCTTGTCCATCAGACCTTCGATCTCGAAGGCGTTGAGGTTTCCGCCGACCATCATCCGCAGGTAGTCGGTGAGGAACTCGACCGCATGGCGATCCGCGGCGATCGCGGGATATTTCGTGAATATGGGGCTGGAGTCGGGGTTATCGACGTCGTTCTCGATCGACATCAAACCTTCCTTGCGCACCTTCGCGAGGATCTCGTACAAGAGCGCGAGAAGCTCCATGTACATCGTCTTCGTGTAGGGAGAACCCTTCAGGATCGAAGGGATTGCGCGCAAGGTCGCCTTGACGGCCTTCGGCCCATTGCTTGCCACCAATGCGCCGATCGCGAGGCCGATGATCGCGAGATATTCGAACGGCATCCACAGCGCCATCAGACTGCCGTGGACGGAATAAGTCCCGACCGAGGCCAGGAGAATGACTACGTAACCGATAAGCAGAAACACCGGGAGGCCCCTGTCGATTCATCCGCGCAGATACCGGCGCATCCCGCGAGGTTCAGGCATTTAACGTCCGCGGGCGGTGTAACTTGAGCCCGAAAAACGAAAGGGCCGCCTGCAGTCGCGGCGGCCCTTGAAGATCGCGATGGACGGCTCAGCCGGCGTCGGCCAGTGCCGCCTTCGTGGCGCGGCGGGTCTTTCCGGCGCGCGAAGGCATGTTGCACAGTCCGCAGACGAAATCGTGGGTCGGGTCGTACGCGTGGGCGACGAAATGGCCGCCGCAGCTCTTGCACGGCGCCAGCTGCAACAGGTCGGCGTCGAAGAAGCGGACCAGCGTCCAGGCGCGCGTCAGACTCAACACCGGCTCCATCGCCTCGGCTTCGATCTGGTCGAGGTAAAGATGGTAGGCCTTGAGGATCGCGTCGAGGCCCTTCAAGCCGGCACTGCTGCGGAAGAACTCGAAGAAACCCATGAACAGCGACGAGTGCACGTTCGGCTGCCAGGTGATGAACCAGTCGGTCGAAAACGGCAGCATCCCCTTCGGTGGCGACACCCCGCGGACTTCCTTGTAGATCTTCAGCAAACGTTCCCGGCTGAGCTTCGTCTCGGCTTCGAGCATCTGCATGCGGGCGCCGAGGCGAACCATTTCCGCTGCACGTTGAATGTCCTCGGCTTCCTCGATAACGCTTTTGTTCTTCACGTTCTTCTCCTCGGCTCGCGTCACTGGCGCGAAATTCGCGGGTTAGCGATCCAGTTCCTGAACCGGCTTTCCGGTCGCGAGAATTGCGGCATGCAAGCTCGATGACGTGGCGTCCCGCCCCTTTCCCGCAAGCAGGCCGGTGAGGAGCACGTCGTCGAAGCGGAACCTCGGCAGCAGCACCTGGCTGCTCGCCATCTTGACGAGCTTGGCGCTGGACAACCCGATGATCAGATCGGCAATGTCGTTACCGATCCCGAGGCGGAACATCGCGGTTTCGCGATCGTTGCGGAGCATCTGCTGCGCGAGCATCAGATAAGCCAGGTTCAATTCCTGGATTTCCGACTGAAAGTCCTGACGTTGCATTCTTACCCCGCTCGGGTGCCCCACGGGACAGTAGGGCTTAATTGTGACAAATTGCGACAAGCTTGCCAAGGCAGAGGGCCACTTGACGCATCGAAACCTGCGCCTCGTTCGTGTCAGGAACCGTCACGGCCGATCCTGACGTCGCGTGTCCAACGTTTCCATTCCCGGGAACCACACCCACTCCCGGGAACGTTCTTGTTCCACTTACGGGAAACAGCGTCATGCCGCGAAAGAAGGCTTGCTACCTGGCTTCCCCGTCGATTCGGAGCTGGCAGCTACCCGATCGACGACCCGCTCTACCATCCCCTACGCAACATCCGTGCCTCCATCGGCGAAACGCCTGCCGCGAGGTCTCCGGCGGTTTCCCCTCATGCCGCCGCCAAGCAGCTCGGGCTAGAATCAAGGGTCCCCCCAAAGCCTGCGACTCCGCCATGAAGTTTTGCTCGAATTGCGGCTCGACCGTCGAATTGCGCGTCCCCTCCGGCGACACGCTGCTCCGCCACACCTGCATCAACTGCGGGAGCATCCACTACCAGAACCCCAAGATCGTCGTAGGCGCGCTCCCGGAATGGGAAGACCGGATCCTGCTGTGCCGCCGCGCGATCGAACCGCGCCTCGGGTACTGGACCTTGCCTGCGGGCTTCATGGAGAACGCCGAAACAACCGCACAGGCGGCGGCGCGGGAGACGCTCGAGGAAGCCTGCGCGCGCATCGAGGTCGGGGAGATGTTCACGCTGATCAACGTCCCGCAGATCAGCCAGGTGCATATCGTCTATCGCGCGCGCCTGCTCGATCTGGATTTCCGGCCCGGCGAGGAGTCGCTCGACGTGGCGCTGTTTTCCGAGAATGACATCCCCTGGGACGACATCGCGTTCCGCACGATCAGCTTGTCATTGCGGCGTTTTTTTGAAGACCGCCGCCGCGGCGCGTTCCGCTTCCACGCCGAGGACCTCGGCTCCCCGCCTCCGGGTGCCGTCTGAACCACGGGCGAGATTGCCGATCAAAATCTTGTGCGCCGTCGGTAGGACAAGCGCCGCCGACCCGTTTTTCATTGAGGCGGGGCGAAGGCGCGGAAAGGGGCGGAACGACAGACAGGAGGTGACCGTGCTGATCGCTGGCGATGACATTGCAGTCGAACCGGAAAGACGACGAACGTCGCTGCACGTCAAAGCCGCAGCCGTCCATCACCCCTGGATCCTCACGTTGGACGTGCGCGGCCTGCCGCACCGCTGGATCAACTGGCAAGCCGCGTGTCATTACTACGCGCTCGACATGGTCGCGTGGTCGGTCGGCCGCAGCGACTTCCATTTCGTCGGCGGCATCTCGCGCGCGACCGGCGAGCGCTCCGAGATCACCGCGAACAGCATCATCGCGATCAAGGGACGCAACTACCGTCCAGACAGCCACAGCATCGTGCCGCCGCTGAACAACCGCGAACTGTTTCACCGCGATAAGTACATCTGCGCATACTGCGGCTACGGTTTTTCGGGTAACGTGCTGACCCGCGAACACATCGTGCCGGTCTCCCAGGGCGGCCGGGACGTGTGGATGAACGTCGTGACGGCATGCCGGCCGTGCAACCAGCGCAAGAGCGGGCGCACACCCGAGCAGGCGCGAATGCCGTTGCTGTATGCCCCGTACGTGCCGAACAAGGCCGAATACCTGATCCTTTGCAACCGCAACATCCTCGCTGACCAGATGGATTTTCTCGCGCGCCACCTGCCGCGCCAGAGCCGCCTCCACCTTCCCTGACCGCTCGTGACGACCACGCAACCGAATCCGGGCTCCGGCGCCCCGAGGCTCGCGCTGACGAACATCCGCAAGATCTACCCGACCACCGTCGCAAACGACGGCATCGACATGACCGTCGAGGCGGGGGAGATCCACGCGGTGCTCGGCGAGAACGGAGCCGGCAAGTCGACGCTGATGAAGATCATCTACGGCGCGACCCGCCCCACCGAAGGCGAAATGCGTTGGGAAGGCCGGCCGGTCGTCGTTGCGAACCCTGCTCATGCGCGCAGCCTCGGCATCGGCATGGTGTACCAGCATTTCTCGCTGTTCGAGACCCTGACCGTCGCCGAGAACATCGCGCTCGCGCTGCCCGGGCGCGTCGGGCTTGAGGAACTCGCTCAGCGCATCGAGGAGGTGTCCGAACGCTACGGCCTGCCCATCGAGGCGCGTCGCTACGTGCATGCGCTTTCGGTCGGCGAGCGCCAGCGTGTCGAGATCGTCCGCTGTCTGCTGCAGCAGCCGAAGCTCCTGATCATGGACGAGCCGACCTCGGTGCTCACGCCGCCGGCGGTCCGCAAGCTCTTCGAGACGCTGCGCCGACTGGCAGCGGAAGGCTGCTCGATCCTCTATATCAGCCACAAGCTCGACGAGATCCAGGAGCTGTGCCACACCGCGACCGTCCTGCGCGACGGCCGCGTCACCGGTCATTGCCGCCCCGCCGAGGAGACTCCGCAGTCGATGGCGCGGCTGATGATCGGCAAGGATCTGCCGGTCTGCGAACACGTGTCGGCGGGTGCGGACGGCAAGCTCCGTCTGCGCCTCGCGGGACTGTCGCACGAATCGTCGGACCCGTTCGGCATCGACCTGCGCGACGTCCACCTCGACGTGCATGCCGGCGAGATCGTCGGCATCGCTGGCGTGTCGGGCAACGGCCAGCAGGAACTGCTTCACGCGATCTCCGGCGAGGAGACGGTTGCGGAAAAGCATCCGGTGCAGATTTGCGGCATCGAGGCCGGGCGCCTGGACGCCGGACAGCGGCGCCGGTTGGGGCTCGCCTTTGTTCCGGAAAAGCGCCTCGGTCGCGGCGCGGTCCCGACGCTGCCGCTGTACGACAACGCGCTGCTGACCGCGGCCGCATCGCAGAAGCTCGTGCGCGCCCGCTTCGTCGACCGCGGCGCGGCGCGCCGGTTCGCCGCGCGCTGCATCGAGCAGTTCAAGGTCAGGTGCCGCGGAAGCGACGCACCGGCAAAATCGCTCTCCGGCGGCAATCTGCAGAAATTCATCGTCGGACGCGAGATCCTGCAAGAACCGCCGCTGCTCGCCTGCGCGCAGCCGACCTGGGGCGTGGACGTCGGCGCCGCGGCGCTGATTCGCCAGGCGATCATCGACCTGCGCAATCGCGGCAGCGCCGTCCTCGTGATCTCCGAGGAGCTCGACGAACTGTTCGAGATCTGCGACCGCATCGCGGTGATCGCGAAGGGGCGCTTGTCCCCCGCGAAGCCGGCGAGCGAGACCAGCGTCGAAGAGATCGGCGTGTGGATGAGCGGACTGTGGCCCGGCTCGGCGCTCGCGGAGGAACAGGCGGCGTCGTTGCGCGAAACCGAGGCGGCGCATGCGTGAGTTTCCGATTCGACTCGAGGCGCGCGCGGCCCCGTCGCGCGCGATGCTGCTGATGTCGCCGCTGCTCGCCCTCGTGCTGACGCTCGGCGCGGGCCTGGTGCTGTTTTCCGTGCTCGGCCGGGACCCGTTCGAAGCCTTCCGGCTGTTTTTCGTGAAGCCGGTGCAGGACCTCTACGGCGTCTCCGAGCTGCTGCTGAAGGCGACGCCGTTGATGCTGTGCGCGATCGGGCTCGCGGTCGGATTCCGCGCGAACGTCTGGAACATCGGCGCGGAAGGCCAGTTCATGCTCGGCGCCGTCGGCGCAACCGGCGTCGCACTGCATTTCCAGGATTCGGCCAGCGCGGCCGTGCTGCCGCTGATGGTCGTGTTCGGCGCTCTCGCCGGGGCGCTATGGGCGGCGATCCCGGCGTTCCTGAAGACACGTTTCAACGCGAACGAAATTCTGGTGTCGCTGATGCTGGTCTACGTCGCGCACCTCACGGTCTCGTGGCTCGTGTTCGGTCCGTGGCGCGACCCCGAAGGCTTCAACTTCCCGCAGACCGCGATGTTCGGCGAGGCCGCGCTGTTGCCGGTGCTCGTCGAGGGCATGCGGCTCAATACCGCGCTGCTGATCGCGCTCTCGGCCCTCGTCGCCGGATACCTCTTCATGCAGCGCAGTCACGCGGGCTTCAAGATGCGCGTCGCCGGGGAAGCGCCTGCGGCGGCGCGTTACGCCGGTTATTCGACGAGACGCGCGATCTGGATCGGACTGCTCGCCGGCGGCGCCGCCGCGGGCATCGCGGGAATGACCGAAGTCGCGGGGCCTATGGGACAGCTCACCGACAAGATAAATCTCGGCTACGGCTTCGCCGCGATCATCGTCGCCTTCGTCGGCCGGCTCGACCCGCTCGGCATTCTGTTCGCGAGCCTGCTGATGGCGCTGCTGTTCCTCGGCGGCGAGCAGGCGCAGCAATACCTCAACCTGCCGGGCTCGATCTCGATGGTGTTCCAGGGGATGCTGCTGTTCTTCCTGCTGGGGTCGGACGTGTTGATCCACTACCGGTTCCGTATCCGGCGTGCCGCGGCAGGGGGGGCTCACTGATGGACGGCGCGCTCGTCACTTCGATGCTGTTCGCGACGGTCGTCGCCGGCACGCCGCTGATCCTCGTTGCGCTCGGGCTGCTCATCAATGAGCGCGCCGGCGTGCTGAACCTCGGCGCCGAAGGGATGATGGCGATCGGCGCGGTCGCCGCCTTCGCGGTCACGCACCACAGCGGCAGCCCGTGGCTCGGCGTCGCGGCCGGCATCACCGCGGGGATCGCCGTTTCGCTGATCTTCGCCGTCCTCACGCTGACGCTCCAGGCGAATCAGGTTGCGTCGGGGCTCGCACTCGCGATCTTCGGCGTCGGCCTGTCGGCCTTCATCGGCAAACCCTACGAGTCGATCGCGCTGCAGGCAGTGCCGCCGATCCGCCTGCCGTTCATCGCCGACATCCCGGTGATCGGCGAGGCGCTCTACAACCAGCAAGTCCTCGTCTACGTGTCGTGGGCGCTGTTCTGGGCGGTCCTGTGGTTTCTCGCGAAGAGCCGGGCCGGCCTCGTGCTGCGCGCGGTCGGCGAGTCGCCGGCATCCGCCCGTGCGATCGGCTACCCGGTCGTCGCGATCCGCTATCTCGCGGTGCTGTTCGGTGGTGCGATGGCCGGGCTCGGCGGCGCGTTCGTCGCGGTGTTCTACACGCCGATGTGGGTCGAAGGGATGATCGCCGGACGTGGCTGGATCGCACTCGCGCTCGTCGTCTTCGCGACCTGGCGCCCGCTGCGCGTGATGGCCGGCGCCTATCTCTTCGGCGGCGTGATGATCCTACAGCTTTTCATCCAGGGCTCCGGCCTGCAGCTCGATCTCCCGTCGCAGCTCCTGTCCGCGCTGCCTTACCTCGCGACGATCGCGGTGCTGGTCGTGATTTCGCGCGACCCGAACGCGATCCGCCTCAATTCCCCGATGTCGCTCGGCAAGCCGTTCCGCCCCGACGCGTAACCTTTCCCCCGCTTCCAGAATCCGCAGCAAGGAGATACCGATGATCCATCGCCGCCAATTCATGCTTTCGACCGGCGCGCTCGCGCTCGGCGCCGCACTGCCGCTGGGCGCTTTCGCGCAGGAGGCGGCGAAGATCGGCTTCGTCTATGTCAGCCCGATCGGCGACGCCGGCTGGACCTACCAGCACGACCTCGGCCGCAGGGAGATGGAAAAGGCGCTCGGCAACAAGGTGCAGACGAAGTTCGTCGAGAGCGTTGCCGAAGGGCCCGACGCCGAACGCGTGATCCGCGAGTTCGCGACGAGCGGGCACAAGGTCGTGTTCGCGACGAGCTTCGGCTACATGAACTACGTCGAGCGCGTCGCTCGCCAGTTCCCGAACGTGGTCTTCCTGCATGCGACCGGCTACAAGTCGGGCAAGAACTTCGCGCCGTACAACGCGCGCTTCTATGAAGGACGCTATCTGAATGGCGTGATCGCCGGAAAGATGACGAAATCGAACGTGCTCGGCTACGTCGCGGCGTTCCCGATTCCTGAAGTGCTGCAGGGCATCAACGCGTTCGCGCTCGGCGCGCGCAGCGTGAACCCCAAGGCCGAGGTGCGCGTGATCTGGGTGAATGCGTGGTACGACCCGGGCAAGGAGCGCGAGGCGGCGATGACGCTGATCTCGCAGGGCGCGGACATGGTCACGCACCACACCGATTCGACCGCGACGATGCAGGCCGCCGAGGAGCGCGGCGTGCACGCCTTCGGTTACCACTCGGACATGTCGAAGTACGGCCCGAAGGCACAACTGACCGCGACGACGCACCACTGGGGCGACTTCTACACGAAGACGGTGCAGGAGGTGCTCGCCGGCACGTGGAAACCGACGCGGGTGTGGGGCGGTTTTGCTGAAGACATGGTGCGCCTTGCACCCTTGAGTTCGGCCGTACCCGCCGACGTGAAGGCGCTCGTTGGCAAGCTCGAAGGGCAGCTGAAGGCGCGCACCTTCCACCCCTTCACCGGGCCGATCGTCGATCAGTCCGGCAAGGAGCGCGTCGCGGCGGGCGTCACGATGGACGACGCGGCGCTCGGCAAGATGGATTTCTTCGTGCAGGGCGTCGCGTCGAAGCTGCCGAACGCGAAGTGATGTCACCGGGCCGCGGACCATCTGCCGCCGTGCCCCCGGCTGGAAGTGCAATACAGCGCAGCCCGTTCACACGGCTCGATGACCCCGTTGCGTCATGCGATCGCGGGTTGCGCGCGCTATCGCTGCGGCGTCTTGGCTACAATCCCCATCGTTTCCCTCGCGGACGACCCAGGGCTACGCAATGACCGTTTCTCCCGGCCCGCGCGTCGTGCGCGGCGCGCTCGTGCATTTTCTCGACGACCCGGCCGACGTCGGCGTCGCCGCTTGCGAGCACGTCGACGATGGCGTGCTGATCGTGCAGGACGGCCGGGTCGCCGAATACGGGCCGGCCGACGACTTGCTCGCGAAAGTGCCGGCCGGTACCGTCGTCGACGACCACCGCGGCAAGCTCGTGCTCCCCGGCTTCATCGACACGCACATCCATTACGCGCAGACCGACGTCATCGCGAGCTACGGGGAGCAGCTGCTCACGTGGCTCGAGAAATACACGTTTCCGGTCGAACGCCGGTTCGAGGACCCGGAGCACGCGAACGCGGTCGCCGAGTTCTTCTGCGACGAATTGCTGAAGAACGGCACGACGACCGCGCTCGCGTTCGCGACGGTGCATCCGGCATCGGTCGACGCGCTGTTCACGGCGGCCGCAAAACGCCGGATGCGGATGATTGCCGGCAAGGTGCTGATGGACCGCAATTGCCCGGACTTCCTCCGCGACACGGCAGCGACCGGCTATCGGGAGTCGAAGGCGCTGATCGAGCGCTGGCACGGTCGCGACCGCCTGCAGTACGCGATCACGCCGCGCTTCGCGCCGACCTCGACGCCCGAGCAGTTGCGGCTCGCCGGACGGTTGTTCGCCGAATATCCGGGGGTCTATTTGCAATCGCACGTCGCCGAAAATCCCGGCGAAGTCGCCTGGGTGAAGGCGCTGTTTCCCGGCGCCCGCAGCTATCTCGACGTCTACGAGCGCTACGGGCAGCTTGGCGAGCGCAGCGTCTACGCCCACTGCATCTGGCTCGATGACGAGGACCGGGCGCGGATGGCGGCAACCGGGGCGGCGATCAGCTTCTGCCCGACGTCGAACCTCTTCCTCGGCTCGGGCCTCTTCGACCTCGACCGCGCGCACGCGGCCGGGGTGCGTGTCGGTCTCGGCACCGACGTCGGCGGGGGCACGAGCTTTTCGATGCTCCAGACCCTCAACGAGGCATACAAGGTGCTGCAGCTCCAGGGCCAGCGTCTGTCGCCCGAGCGGGCGTTCTATCTCGCCACGCTGGGCGGCGCGCGCAGCCTCTACCTCGACGACCGCATCGGCAACTTCCGGGCCGGAAACGAGGCCGATTTCGTCGTCCTCGACCCGGGCGCAACCCCTCTCCTCGCGCGCCGCAGCGCTGCCGCCGCGACGATTGCCGAGCGATTGTTCGTGCTGATGCTGCTCGGTGACGACCGCGCGGTTGCCGCGACCTACGTGCTCGGGGAGCTTGCCTCGCAGCGCGACTGAGGCGACGCGACGCCGCCCTGTCGCACCCTGTGACAATTCACTTCCTCGCCCTGCGGAAACGCTGCGGCGAGATCGGGAACCGCCTGTCTATACTTTGATTCCCACGCGCGCGACGAGTCTTTATGGCGGACCAGTCCCAACTGTCTCTGGGTGATATCGTCGCCATCCTGCGTCGCCGCGCACTGCTGCTTGCGTGCGTCTTCGGGCTACTAGCCGTATCGTCCGTCGTCTTCGTCCTGCTCCTTCCCCGCATGTACGAGGCGTCGGGGACGATTCTCGTCGAGTCGCAGCGCGTTCCCGCCCAACTCGTCGAAGGCACCGCTACCCAGTTTGCCGACGAGCGGATCGCGATCATTCAGCAGCGCACCATGACCCGGGAATCGCTGCTGCGCATTGCGCAGAAACACGGATTGCACGACGGCCCCGCCGATTCATCAACGGAATTCGTCGACGGCATGCGAGGGCGAATCGGCGTCGAATTGATTGGAGCCGACCTGCACGGACCACGGCAGGGCACCGGAGCGCTCGCCTTCAAGCTCTCGTTCGAGGACCGGGACCCCCAAGTGGCCTACGACGTCGCGAAAGAGCTCGTGACGCTGTTTCTCGACGAGAACCTCAAGGCCCGCACCGAGCGTGCGAACGAAACGACGAAGTTTTTCGCTGTCGAGGCAGAGCGGCTCAAGGCGGAACTCGACGTGCTCGAAGACCGGGTCGCCGTTTACAAGCAGGAGCACGGCGACGCGCTTCCCGAGCACCTCGGCTTGCGGATGGGCCTGGTGCAACGCCTCGAAGCCGATCTGAAGGAAACCGAGCGCGAATACAAGACGAAACAGGACGAGCTGGCACTGCTCGGCATCGAGCTCGGCGCCGCAAGGACAGGGGTCAGCGTCCCGCAGGATGTCTCGCAACTCACGCCCGCGCAGGAGTTGCAGACGCTGCGCACCGAGCTGGAAGGCATGTCGCAGCGCTTTACGGACAATCATCCCGACGTACGCGACCTCAAGCGACGGATCGAAGCGCTCGAATCGCTGGTGGGCGTCGGCGACAAAAACGGGCGAAAGACGTCGAAGCCGGTGCCGAATTCGCCGGCGGATCTCGTTGCGGTGCGAATCGAAGCAAGGATCGCATCGGTGCAGGCGCGGCTCACTGCGCTGTCGAATGAGCGGGAGGCATTGCAGGAACGGCTGCACGAGGTCGAAGACCAGATTCTGCAGGGCCCACAAGTCGAGCGTGCGCTCGCGACCTTGATGCGCGATCACGGCAATGCGCGCGCGCGGTACGAAGAAGTGCGGGCAAGGCAGATGCAGGCGCAGATGGCCGAGAACCTTGAGGAGGGCAACAAGGCCGAGCGCTTCATTTTGCTGGAACCCCCGCTCCTCCCCGAAAGACCGACCAAGCCGAACCGCAAGAAGATTCTCGCGCAGGCCCTCTTCATCGCGCTCGCGTGCTCCGGCGGGCTCGTGATGCTGCTCGAGGCATTCGATGACCGCGTCCGCGGCCGCAAGGCGCTCACCGCGGTGCTGCACGAGCCTCCGCTGGTCGTCATTCCGTATCTCGCCACGAGCGCGGACATCGCTCGCCGCAGCCAGGCCATCAGAACCGGGGGCCTCGTGGCGATTGCGTTGATGCTCGGCGTACTGGTGGCCGCCCACTTTCTGTACAAACCGTTGAATCTGCTCGCCGCGGACGTCCTGACGAATATCCTTTAGGAGGAAGAGATGGGCCATGGACGGGATCCGATCGAGATCGTCAGCGCGGACAGCATCGCTGCCGGCGCCGCCCGCCATGCACAAGATAGGCGCCCGGCACGGCATTCGGACACCCCAGCCCTCGACCCCGAATCGGTCGCTGGCTGCGCCGAACCGGCGATGCTCGCGCAGCCGCGCGCAATCCGACTTGATCGGGAACATCTTCGGAAGCACCGCATCGTCGCCTTCGACAAGAACGACGCATCGACGGGCGTTTTCGATGTCCTCAGAACAAAAGTGTTGCGGCTGATGGAGGCCCGCGGGTGGCGTTCACTTGCGATCACCTCGCCGATACCGGGCGCAGGTAAAACCGTCGTCAGTATCAATCTGGCGATCAGCATCGCGCAGCGGGCGGAAAAATCGGTGCTGCTCGTCGACTTCGACTTCCGTCGGCCGAAGGTCGCTCCGATTCTGGGCATACCCGCCGGCATCTCACTCAACGAGCTGGTCGAGGGGAAAGCGAAAACGGCCGAAGCGCTCGTGAGCCCCGAGCTGCCCCGACTGCTCGTATTGCCTACGAACAGCCCCGTGCCGAATTCGTCGGAAGTACTTTGCTCACAGCGGATCACGCAGCTGGTCGAGAATCTGCACGAGTGTTATGCCGATCACTTGCTCGTTTTTGACCTGCCGCCGTTGCTCAACGTCGACGACGCCTTCGGCATCCTGCCGCAAATCGACTGCGTGCTGCTCGTCGTCGGGGATGGCATGTCGAGCCGCGCGGAAATCGAGGACTGCGCCCGACTGATTCCCGAGGCGAAACTGCTCGGCGTGGTGCTGAACAAGGCGGATGTTCCGATCACGGCGTATTACTGAGATCCCCGCGCTCAGGTGCTTCGCTTGGGCGCTGCTCGAAAAGCGTGGATGCCCGCCGCACGAGCCGCTATTTCAGTCCGCGTCTCGCGCAGCGGGCGTGCCCCGTTACTTGCAGTACGACTACCTCACCGGTTCCCATCGGACCGCAATATCCTCCCGCCCCGCGATCTCCGCAAGGATGTCCGCGACGTCTCCCGCCCTTCGCACAGCGGTCCTCTTGCGGGCAAGCCACGATGCCGGCGGCGCTTCATGTAATTTTCTCCTCAGAAGCTCCGCGTCGAAACGCGAAATCGTGATGCACGACGTGCAAATCGGCAGGTATCGCGCCCATTTGCGCTTGATGTACCGATAGCATTCGTAGAACTCGGGGGGAAGTGTCAGCAGCTGGTCGGTGTTATGGACACAGAAAGCCGGGATCGCAAAACTCGGCAACCCACGCGCTCTCGCGGCCAAACAGAGATCTGTCCCATATAGATGGAAATTCGGAAGGGAGGGATCGAATCGCAGGCCCGACGACTTTCGAACGATCAGAACGATTTCGTCCAGACTTTCGACGATCTCTGGGCAATCGATCGAGGTGCCGTGAATGTCGAGGCCATGCGTATATACCCGGCCCCGCCCGTCGGTATCCCCCTTCCTCGAGCCGTAGCAGCCGAGCACTCCCCAGTCGACGCCGTCCCGCCGCAGGTGGGCCAGGGCGCGGTCGAGTGCGCTGAACCAGCCCTGCGGCAGATAGACGTCTTGATGCACGAAGATCACGACGTCGTTCGAAGCCTCATCCAACGCGCTGTTGTGGGCGAGCGACGCAGATGCGAAGCCCCGCCTGGTCAGGATTTGCAGCTCAGGCCGGACCAAAATGTCGGGTGACCGGTAAAGGTTGTTTCGCAGGACCTCGTCGTTGTTGACCGCCACTGCGATCGTGAAACCGCAATCGCTCATTGCTCATACCCTCCGACCGACAGCGTTCGCCCCGACGCTCACCCCGCGGCTGCTTTCGTCCAGGCAGCGCTGGATGTTCGCGAGGATCTGCGGTCCTTGAACATCGACGACGTGATGAGCACGCACCGACTCCGCAGCGACTTCCGCCATCCGCTTGCGTCGCTCCGCGTCGTCGCGCAAAGCCTCGAGCTCGGCGGCGAAACGATGCACGTCCGCATACGGCACAGTCGCTCCGGCACCGTCCGCGACAAACTCGGGCCCACCGCCCGATTCCGCAAAACAAACCGTGGGCACGCCCAGCGCACCTGCCTCCAGCATCACGAGCGGAAAGGGATCCTCGCGAGAGGTCAGCGCGAACAGATCCATCGCGCAGTAGTAATCGACGACGTCTGCCGCGGTCGGGACGCGGCGGCATCTGCCTTCGAGATCGAGGCGATCGAGGTCGTGATCGAATTCGAGGGTTTCGCCCGCCGCCTCGTCTCCTCCCACCCAGAGAAATCGAATATTCGCGTGTCGCTCGGTGTCGATCATGCGCCGAGCGATCTGCAGAAAAAGATCGCTCCCCTTGCGCCATCCAAGGCTCCCGCACCCCCCCACCACGAACGCATCGTCGGGCCAGCCCAGCGCGAGCCGCACACGCTGTCGTCGGCGCTGCCATTCGGCAGGCGCCATCTCCATCGACGGGACGAAACCGTGGACGACGTCGATCTTCGTGATGGGCACCCGGAAGTCGCGCACGAGTGATTCCTTTACCGACCGCGAGACGGCAATGAGGCGTTCGGGAAGGCTCTGCAGCGCCCGGTCGTGCTGATCGCCGAGCGTGAGCCGCAACGCGTAGCGCAGTTCGTGGATATGCCACAGGACCGGAGCTCGATTCCGAAGGGCCGAAACGAGGGGCCACACCGCGCTCGTATTTGCGTAGATCAGGTCAAATCGCCGCGTGCCGAGTAAAGCAGCACAGTAAGCGGCAACGACGGAGCGGCTCGTACGCGCTCTATATTGCTGCGGCAGGGCCGAAACGAAAGCCGGGAAACTTCTGACGACGCGCGTGGGGGCGACGCTTCGGAATTCGCCGAGGAGCGGCCCGCGTCCGCACACCAGCACCTCGATCTCCCAATCGACGCGCGGCCTCAACCACCTGAGGAAACGAAGCAGGAGAATGGTCGCCCCATTGCGGGAAGCGGAGTGGCTCAGAAACAGAACGCGACGTTGACTCCTGGTCATTGCCACCCCTCCGATTAGGCGAGCACGACGGGTGCGATCGAGCGCGGTTCTACCGCAGAAAGAACCCGATCGATTGTCCGATCGACTTCGGCCTTCCGTCAGATTGACGAGGCCGGAAGCGGCGAACGAAAATCGACCTAACGCATGACCTCAGGTTTGCAGGACCGGCCGGGAAAGCCTTGGCCCGCTGCCCCTCCAGCGCCGCTCCACTCATGCGCCCCAATGTCCCACCCGGCGCCGTAACCTCGTGCGACGACGCCTGAAATGTCCTTGTCGATGCCCGGGCAGGCGCTGCATCTGACCGCGCGTGCCTTGTCGACCGTTGCGCTCGTACCCGTCGTCGGTCTGAAACAGTTCCCGACCTGGTATCCCGCAGCCTTTGCATCCGCATTCGACATTTGCAGGTTGTTGCGTGACGACCATCGGCGCGCCAGGCTGACATCCCACTCGCCGTGCGGGCCGATGTAATGGTTATTTCTCGTAACCAGCGTGCCGATCTGGTTCACACCATTGTGATTGGCAAGCGATCGAACCATCCCGATCTGCGAATCATCGGGCATCTGCAAGGTATTTTGATAAATAAACACCCTGCCGCACGGCCCCCCGCCGCTCTCCGGATCAACGGAAATAATTCCGCCGCCGCCGTTATAGGCGTTGAAAACGATGTTGTTGTATACAAACTGCGTTGTATACCCGTGGCTCGTATCGCCCCAGCACGGTTCCATGTAGATACCGGTGCCAGAAGCGACATCGTGTATCAGATTATTGTAGACGAATTGAAACGGCGAGATCGAGCTTTGCGCCGCAATATACATGAGATTTGTATGATGATTCGGATCGAAACTGGGTTTCGGATAGTTGATATTGTAAATATGGTTGTTATAGACCTCGCCTGCGAAGAGTATCGCGGTGGTCACGTCATGAATCGTCGAATTTCGCACGGTGCGAACATTCAGGACCGCGGTTCCGTTGTTCTTGATAGCCGAGTATTCTGAATTGGATATCGTGCATCCGTCGATCACAATACCGACGGGTATATTTCGCGTGTTTACTATTACGCCGCCATGGGCATCGTCGTTGCGAATGCTGTCATTGACCGTCCACTTATGCAGAAAGCAGTTGCGTATCATGATGTGGCGAGGAGTCCCGTAGATCGTGATGATCCCCACTCCCCATGCGCTATTGAAGACGAGATCGCGTCCTTCGATGCCGTCGAGAACGATGTGGCTACCCGTGCTGATAGCGATCATCTCACTCGCCTCGCCCTCCCCATCGAAGACTGGGCGCGACCAGGCCTCGCCATTGTGCCAAGCTTTGTCAATGCCGTAGTAATCCGGATTCCCATCCACCCCTCCAACCGGAATGGTCAGCGGGAACGCGTCGGCAGACCACACGACTCCGCCCTTGAAAATGAATCGATCACCCGGCGAATGAACATATTTCGATCCGCCGCGCCAACCGGCCATGAAGGGATGGTGCTTCCATGCGGTGACCGACGCCGCTCCGTCGTTGCTGTCGCTCCCGGCTTCGAAATCGATGTAGTACGTACGCGCGGCAGCAGCCACTTGTGTGACAAGGATCATCAGCACAACGCCGAAAATGGAGAAATACGCTCTCATCCTCTCCGCCTCCTATTTTCAGTCCCGCCGCACTCCCTTGGTCGGAGGGCCTCCGGGCCATCATGCGGCTTGCAGGGCAAGCATTGCACGCAATCTAGGGGGCACTAACGTGGCGGGCTCCCTGGCGGCTCGCGTCGACGAATATCAATGCACGCCGACATATCCGGATCGAGCCCTTTCCGACTCCCCTCAATGGTGCATCTCGCTCAGGGTCGGGCGGCGCATCTCCCACGCCGCGCTTACATTCTCCAACCGACCGACCGAGCTCACGAGACTCGATGTCGCTGCAAGCTGCATGCAAAGAATTAAATGCATCTTGTCGAAGTAAACGATGGCAAACCAGTTGACGAGATGCACGAACAGTGCGACACCGAGCCCCCACAGGATGCGCTCATCACCCAAATTTCCGGAACCTCTGGATCGCACCACCTGCATCGCGGCGCCGAGACGGCCGAATAACGTCGCCAGAAAGAATATGAACAGGATCATCGCCGGCAGGCCTGCCGCGATGCCGAACTCCAGGTAATAGTTGATGATGTCCGCGCCCCCCGTCACTACGACGTAAGGGAACCAGTCTTTCGTTTCGAGCACACTCATTCCCGCGAACCACCAGTCGCCCAGATGCTCGAAAGTCACCTGCATCAGATACGACCGGTGCCAGCCGTCACCGCCGAGCAACGCGCTGATCTTTGCCGGCAAGTACCAGATGGGGGCTTTCATGATCACCGCCAGGAACACGAGAGCGCTAACGAGCAGCCATCTTAGGAGTCGCATTTGCATGCGCAGCCTCCAGGCAAACCAACCGAGGATTGCCATCGCCGCGGCAGTTGCCGGTCCGCCGGAGTTCGACACGAAGACGATCATTGCGCAAGACGCCATACCGATCAGCACGGGAACATGGTTTCTGACGTCGAATGCGAACGCGATGTATAACGGCAACAGGATTGCCCCGAGCGTGCCGAAAATGGAAGGATGGGTAAAGCTTCCCGCTGCGCGGGGAATTCCGTCGCGCTCGAGTATTCGCCCCGGCACTCCCCCCAGGGACGCAAATACGTTACTCCCCGTCCATCGTTCAACCGCGGAAAGCGCCGCATACGGAAGGAGCAGGAGCGGCGCGCAGGTCAGAAGAAACTTCAGGTCACCGGTTTCCCGTATCAGGCCTCGAAAAGCGAAGTAAGCCAGAAACGTATCCACAAAGTAGCCGATTTCGGTCATCGGACTACCATTGGAATTCACGACGAAAACCACCGCTCGATAACCGAACACAAGGAGCAGCGTCTTGTCCAGACCATTCAGCTGCGACGAAGCGAATTCTCCGCGGGAGACGACTCGCAGGAATGTTGCCAACATGAGCAGTCTTGTGGCGTAAAGGTCTATGCCGAAAAAGTTGACGGTCTGCCCCATCGTCAAATAGAGGAGGCCGGCAAAAACTGCCACCAAGGCTCCTCGCCGGGAGGCGAAAGCGACCATCCACAAGAGCGGTGCGAGAATCGCGATACCGAGAGCGCTCATGACTCCTTACCGGTTCAACTGACGTGACTCGCTGGTTTTCTGAAATGGGCGATGAAGTCGAATGCGTCGATTTAGCCGCGGCTCCGAACCGTCGACTAAACTCCCTCCTGCTCGACGATCCTGTCGATGTGATCGAGGATCTCGCTCAGCACTCCACGATTGAGGCGTTGCGATCGCTCATTCGCTCTGTCACGTGGACGCACGACAAACCTGGTTTCAACGTCATGCATGTCTTCGATCAACACCAGCTTGCCCTCTTCATTCAAGCGTCGATCGACCGCGCCGAGTTTTCCGCGGAACACGCTGTAAACGGGGACACCCAGGGCGGCCGCTTCGCGGTTCATCGTGCCTCCACCGCTCACGGCGATGTCGGAGTACCAGAGAAGATTGAGGCCATCGACTGCTTCGGAGGGAATGACGACCTTTCCCTCGCTGAACCATTCGGGCCACTCTCGCCTGATCTGCGCCTCCTGATTTCGATTTCGCGGCAAGAGCACTGCCTTCGCTCCCGGTGTCGCGCATACCCGCTTCACGCACTCGGCAAAAAGCAGCTCCGCCTCGGGATTATGGTAGTGAGCCTCGTTCGCAGGCGGACGGACCGTGACGACGACTGACGCACCCTGGAGACCAAGTCGATCCCGGAGCGCCGCGTCCGGCGTGAATTCGGGGACGTATATGTCCTCCTTGATTCCCTGATAGCGGAGGATCCGATTTTCCCGAGTCGCATGCAGCCGAGTCCCCGACAATGCGGCGGGAACAATCTCCCAACGCGGTCGCACAAAAATCGGCATTTGCACATGCTCATAATCCGCCATCATTACCGACGGAATACGTAGTGCGTTGCAGAGCAGAATCTGCGACCGCGATCCGTGTGAAAGTCCGATGCCAGGTCTCTCCCGCCTGACGAACGGAAATAATTCGACGCTCCGCCACCCCAAGCCCCAAACCTTCATCACCGAATTCTTTCCGTAATGTTTTCCGATCTGGGTGTACTTCATGCCTGAACGGGTCGCCAGTTCGCACACCTGGAATGCGTTACGCGCCGTTAAAACGACAGCATGTCCTCGCCTATCCAGCTCCCTGACCAACGGCTTGAATAACGGGACGTGGGGTGTATTGTCGAGGTCGATCCAGATCTTTGCCATGTCGACACCATGAAATTGAGGCTATCTGCGCGAACACGCTCCGTGCACTTCCGGTCCACTGAGCGCTCCCCTTGAGGACCGATGCGGCAGCGTTTCAACAAGGGGCACGTCCGGCATCGAGATAACCGACAGGGTCATTCTGTCCATAACATCGTTATCATTCATGGCCGAGAGACTCCGGGCTCTACATCAGCGACTGCCTGTTCGACCTGTTGCCAGTATTGGGCCACCGCCGCAAGATCGATATCACGGAACCGGCTGAATTGATATCGTTCCGGTCGTCTGGCAATGAATTCCAGAAGGCTCTGAATGCTCCACTCGTTGAAACGCGAGAACAGCTTCGAGTGTCCGATAAGAACGAAAGGCAGGTGCACATCTGGGCGCGTGTGAGCACCCTCCGCGCGCCCCAGCGCATTGATCAGCTGAGTCCCGGTGCATTGGTTGAAGTCTGCCTTCCAAGCGTGCTTTCGGACTCTCCACGGCTTCCGAAATATCCCGTGTTTCGTCTTGGCGGGCGCGCCCACGGACGTTGCTTCATCGTTCGATTGCGCGAAGCGGTGCCGGTGGAGTGCTCCCAAGGAGGCGCGCGCGATGCGCTGCGGGGTGAGGAAAGCGCCTATCCACCGCTGCTCGGCGTAGATCGGAAACTCCCATAGCCGCCCCGTTTCGCTTGTCGTGCAGATGTCTTCATCCCCTGCTCTCCACGGCACGAGTGCGCTTGGCGCGTTGCTGTAATCGAAGCGCACCCCCTTGTTGCGCTTTCCATATTTGAAGACCGACGAGTCGATATGGAACCCGTTCTCGGCAAGGACTCGAACGATATTGCGGGATGGCACGACCGACCAATTCGCCGCGCGAAACACGTGGCATCGATAGCTGGAGTCGATCCGTTGGAGGAGATTCTCCAGAAAGGACTTTCCGAACTTCACCAGTTCGGTCATCCGCTCGACGCCCAATCGGGCGAAATCGTACTCGGACCAATCCTGCAGCCAGCGGCCGTCTTCGGTGCGTGCGTTGACGTAGGAAGGATGCAGGTGAAGCTGAACGTCGTGTCCGCGCCTGATCGCATCTTCGAGTTGCGTGACGATTTCGCCATAGTGAAACCGGTCGGTCCCGTGCTCGCTTGCATATCGTCCGTACTGCGCGATCTCGGCGACCTCGGCCATGATCGTTAGCTTTGCGCCATACCGGTCGAATTGGTCGAGCATGCGCGCAGTAGGCTCGACCATCAGGCGATATGGGCACCCTTCCCCGTTTCCGTGGATTTCATAATCCAGCGTGAATATAGGTCTCAGCATTCTGCGTCACACCACATTAAACTTACCTCGACCGTACGGCGGGTATGCCTTCCGCAGCGCGGCGTCCCTGTTGCCATGCGCAGGCCACGCTGAGGAATCGGTTCCGCGCTCATCGTCAGCGAACGGAGGCCAGATCTCGGGCCGCCGGAGCGCGTAGCGGGGAGCTCTGGGTACCTTCCGGGCTCGGCGACTGCCCTATCCGGCAGAAGCCCGACAGGGGCGTGAACTTCCGAAGCCACATCTCGAGCACGAGCAGACTGAACACCTCCTTTGAACAACCTCGCCCCTCCTGATGCGTTTGCAGCAAGCCCCTGACCGCTGCGGGTGAAAAATAAGCCGAGGTCGCAGCGTCACTCGCGAGGAGCGTGTCGAATACGAACGCTTTCAACTCCGTTCGCATCCATTCACCGTAGGGGACGGGAAATCCGGTTTTCTTCCGTTTGATGATCGCGCTCGGAATCGACGGCGCCAACGCGGCCTTGAGAATCCGCTTCAGGTTCCAGCCAGCGACCTTGTATTGCGGGGGCAGCGAGGCTGCGAATTCGAGAATGGACACATCCAGTAGCGGCACGCGCAATTCGACCGACGCCGCCATCGTCATCTTGTCCGCCTTGACAAGCAGGTCGTCGGGAAGCCATGTCCGGGTGTCGACATAAAGCATCCGGGCGAGCCGCGATGCATCCTTCACGTGCGCGAACAATCTCTGCGTGGGCATTTCGGCCGGACCAGCGCCGAGTTCCTGCAGCAGATCAGTATTGTAGAGCGACGATTTCAGGCGATTGAACGGTGTCGTCGGGCCGGCGGTGCGGCTGTAGTAATAGTCCGAAAGGGGACGGTCGACGAGGGCGGCATAATGCGAACCTCGCGCCCATCCCGCCTTCGCCAGTCCTTCGAAGCCTCGACGCAGCAAGCCGCTTCTCTTGCCGAAGACATCCTTCAGTCGTTCGAGCAATAGAAGGTTCCGGTACTCGGAATAGCCCCCGAACGCCTCGTCGCCGCCCTCGCCCGACAAGAGCACCTTGATCGACGCATCGCGCGCGAGCGCGGAGACGAAATATAGCCCGACCGCCGGCGGTTCGCAGACCGGTTCCTCCATGTGCCACACATATCTCGGCAGGAAGTCGCGAAAGTCCTCGGCGCTCATCGAGATTTCATGATGCACCGTCGAGAACGCCTTCGACGCCAGGCGTGCGTAGGGCCGCTCGTCCGCAAAGCCCTGCCCGGCGAAGCCCATCGTGAAGGTGTGAAGCGGCCGTTGCGCGTACTGTGCGGCGTAGGCGAGGATGCCAGTCGAGTCCACGCCGCCGCTCAACAGGACACCGACGGGCACGTCGCTGACCATGTGCGCTTCGATCGAGCGCGAAAGCAGCTCGCGCAGTTCCGCCACCGCGTCATCAAAGCTCTGGCTGCGAGGCTCGCCGTCCACCCGAAGATCCCAGAATGGCTGGGTCTTGACGGCACCGTCCTCAACCGTGAGCGTGCTCCCCGGCGCCAGCTTGAATATGCCCTCGAGCAGGGTTTCCTGCCCCGGGAGGTAGTAATGACTGAGGAATCGGTCGAGGCTCCGCAAATTCACCGTGCGTGCGAGCTCGGGATCGGCAAGCAGCGACTTGATCTCGGACGCGAAAATCAGCGACTTCCCGGTGTTGGCGAAGTAAAGCGGCTTGATTCCGACGTGATCACGGGCAAGCAGCAAGCGATAGCGCCGCGCGTCCCATAACGCAAACGCGAACATTCCACGTAGCCGGTCGACGCAGCGGTCACCGATCTGCTCGTACAGATGCACGATGACTTCGGTGTCCGAACTCGAGCGGAAGATGTGCCCCTGTCCCTCCAGCTCTTTGCGCAGTTCGCGAAAGTTGTAGATTTCGCCGTTGAAGACCACCCACACGGTCCCGTCTTCGTTCGACATTGGCTGCGCGCCCGTCTCGAGATCGATGATGCTCAACCGGCGGTGTCCGAGTGCAACCGGCCCGAACAGATACTCGCCTCGGCCGTCCGGCCCGCGGTGGGCGAGCAGGTCCGTCATCTGCCGCAGTAGTGCGGGATCGACCGGCTGGTGCCGGTCGAAATTGAGTTTTCCGCTCAGTCCGCACATGAACCGCTCCCGAGGGGCCGGCCGCGCTGCTCCCGTCCAATCGAATGTTGTGCCCACCCTTCGCGGCCGAGCCCCCAACTGAGCACTGCACACCATTTGTCGAGGGACATCTTCCAGCCCGATCGGCGGCGAAGAAGCAGAGCCAAGGGAAACCCGGCGCCCAACAACAGCAACCGGCCAACCGCCGAAGCACATAGCGCGACACGGTAGCCGACGCTGTAAGCCTCGCCGCGCGTCTTGCGCAACAGCCGCCCGACGGATTCGGGAATCATCACCGCGGCGAACCGGCTGAGCTGCCGCGTGCTGCCGCCGCCGTGATGGACGATCCGGGCAGCCGGGACGTAGTAATTCACGAGACCCGCCGCCCTCGTTCGGTGGCACAGGTCAAGATCCTCGGCGTACATGAAATAGTCGGCGCTGTAGCCGCCCAGTGATTCGAACACTTCCCGCCGAATCATCATGCAGGCGCCCGATACCGCCTCCACCGGAACCGGCGAAACAGCGCCTTCGAAACGGATGGCCGATTGCCAGAGCCGGATCTTCGGAAACGCCCGCAGCAAAAGGTCGCAGTTGAACAGTTGGTTGAGGATCGTCGGCAGCGGCTGAACGCAGCTCGTCTGCAATGACCCGTCCGTGTTCGCGAGTCGCGCGCCGAGCACGCCTGGGCGCCCGAGCTTTTCGATCTCCGCGTACAGCTTTCCGATCGCACCTGCGGAAACCTCGGTATCCGGATTCAGGAACAGCAGGACCGGTGCACGTGCCTCGCGCGCGCCAAGATTGTTCGCAAGCGCAAAGCCGATGTTCCGCTGGCTCTGAATGAAGCGGACGTCGGGAAATTCCTGTTCGAGCATCTGCTCGCAGCCATCGAAGGAGCCCGAATCGACGACGATGACCTCGTAGCGGATGTCGCACGTATCCCTCGATATCGAGCCGATACAGGCGCGCAGAAACTCCCGGGAGTTCCAGTTGACGATGACGATGGAGAGGTCGACCGGCGTCATGAGCGCGCCCTTGGTGCGATGCGACAAACGTCACGCATAGATGCTGGGGCGGCCGGAGAGCCGTCTCAGTTGCTGTCGCCGGAGATAGCGAACGACGTCCGTGTCTGCGCCGCGCGGGATGCGTCGCAGGTATCCGCTGGTGAAACCCGCGAACAGCGCCGTCGATTCCATCAAGAACGGACGGCGCGAGAACGCCCGCCGCCCGCACTTCGCGAGAAGAAAGAGCGGGTGATAGCCGGTGACGTAGTTCGCCCGCCCGTTCTTGAACCAGTTCCGCCAGTTGCCGTCCGCGCTTCCGGTCGGCTTGTGCTGAATAAGCGGCAGGTCCCGGAAGGTGCGGGTGTGCCAACCATGGAAGTTCGCCTTGACCTCGTCGATCGTGTCCCACCCGGGCGCACTCGCGAGCGGCCCGATCTGTTCCCAGCACGCGCGGCGATAGATTTTCGTTGCGCCGCGAACGTGAAACGGCGGATCGGTCGCCGAATCCACTTTTAAGCTGCCGTTCTCCCGTCGGCACACCAGCCCTCCGGCGATTCCGAGTTGCGGCTCGGCGTCGAAATTGGCCAATGCTTTCTCGAAATAGTCGGCGGCGAACGACACGTCGCCATCGAGCTTGACGACGAAGTCCCAGTCGTCTTCCAGGAAGGCGTACCCGGCATAGAACGCGTCGATGACACCCCCGCCGGCGGATCGAAACCCGCGGTCGGCGCGGTGTACTACGCGCAGCCAGTCGATCTTTCGTGCGTAGCGATCGAGAATCTCGCCCGTCCCGTCGCGCGATCCGTCGTCGACGACGATCCACTGCCGCGGCGGCAAGGATTGGTGCTGCATCGATTCGACCGTGTTTCGAATGTGGCCGCCCTCATCCCGAGCGGGCGTCACGACCACGTATTTCTGGCCGCACCCTCGTTGCGATCCTGACTCAAGAGGCATATCGGATCTCCGTTCTCCCCTACCGAACTCCGCCGCAGTTCTTCATCCTCGTCGCCTCAATCAGCGCACGCTCAGGGTCAGCCGCTTCTCGAATCGCCCCTGCGGAATGCGGCGACCGCTGGTTGAAGCGCCGACGAGACGCGGAGCCCCAGCCGCCGCTTCAGGGCCAGCCTGCACCACGCCCCCGTCCTGCGCACTGATGGATCGATCTGGCATGCAAACTCGCTCAGTCGCATGGAAAGCTCGGGACGGTTGTTATTGAAGGCGGTACTTGCGATCCCGACCGCGTCGCGGGCGAGGGACTGGAACAATCCCGAACGAAGCCGACGGGGGTCCGCAAGCACATCGCTGCAGGCGGACAGGAATGCTTCGAAGGCCGCCAGGCGCTGCTCCAGGTCGCGCATCACATTGAGGTCCGAATAATCTTTCGACATGTTCTGGGCGTGCAGCCGGTACACCGCCTGATTCGCGCGGACATATCCGACGGGGCCGTGGGCGGACAGCCGAAGCCAGAGCTCAAGATCCGCGCTGTGCGGCAATTCGGGCCGATAGCCGCCCAGCCGTTTGAGCAATTGCGTTCGCACGACAGCGGTTGGAGTCGGAACGAGATTCCTTGCACGATGCCCGACACATAGCTCTATGAACTGTGCCCCCGTGAAGATCTGGCACGGACCTGCACGACGGTTCACTTCGAACCTGTCAGGTAACGACGCCGAGTTGCCTTCGCTCATGACCGTCGCGTCGCCGAAACAAAAGCTCATCGCCGGATGGCCCTCCAACAGCGCTGTGGCGCGCAGCAACGCGCCTGGCAACAGGTAGTCGTCGGCCGAAAGCAGGAGCAGGTACTCCGCCTCCGCCCATTCGATCCCTTCGTTGTACGTACGGATATGCCCCAGGTTCTCCTCGTGACGGCGATAGATGACCCGTGGATCTTCGTCGGCGAGCGCGGCGCCGACTGCCGGCGTATCGTCCGGCGAACAGTCGTCGAGAACCAGAATGCGGACCGATTGGATCCCTTGCGTCAACACGCTGTTCACGCATTGGCGGAGGTAACGGCCGTATCGGTAACAGGGAACGATCACGTCGACAGAGTTCATCGTGCTGTCCGTGCGTCAGGGTTTGAAGGCCGCGGGGCGGATTCTCGTCAGCAACCGAAGAATCCGCGGCGGTATGCGATCGACAGGAGCGAGGGCCAGCAACTGGTGCAGCGAGTACGCGGCGCTCGCGACGACAGCACAGGCGCCGGCCGCCATTCCCTCGATCGGCGGCAAGAGATGCAAGCTCGAAAAGACCAGCGCGGTCATGCACAGAAGCACGAGCACACCCTGCCCCGCCGCTGGCTGCCAGCGGAATCCAGTCAAGCGGCGACAAATGAAATAAACGAGTAAACCGTGCACGAAGTAGGCCGCGAAGAAGGCGGCGCCTGCGCCGACAGCGCCGTATTCCTGGACAAAGATCCATGCCAGCCCGAGATAGACGACGGTCCATGCCCACTCGGTCAAAAAAAACAGGCCCTGCGCCCCTTTCGCAAGGAGGATGAACCCGATCGGCCAGATGACGACGCGCAGCGTCATGCCGAGACAGATCCAGCGGAGGATGTCGACCGCCCCCTCGAACTGGGCGCTATAGAAGACGGTGACGACCAGTGGGGATAGCGCCAGAGTGGCAAGCACGCCCGGCCCCGCCAGCAGCATGCTCACCTGCGCCTGCTCATTCACCATCCGGTTACAGGCCGCGTCTTCGTGCGCGACGCCGGTCAGCCGCGGATAGAAATCGGTGCCCATCGCCTGGAGGATGAACGCGACGTAAAGGCCGCCTAGCGTCCACGCGGCCTGGTACAGCCCCGCGGCCTCGGTCCCGGAGTGCTGCACCACGATCAGGCGGACGACATAGGCCGCGCCGGTCATCATCAGAGCGCTGGCCATGAAAGCGGACCCGAGCTTGAGCAGGGCAGACGCCTCCGCGCCGAACTGCGGTGCGCTCATCGAAGCGCGGCCGACCGGCGCCTTGCGGCTGTACCACCATGCAGCCAGCGCCCCCACCGCGGACATGCCTACGAGCGCTGGAGCAACCCCGCGCTCGCCCAACGCGTAGACGGTGCCAACTGCGACGACGGAGCCGAGCAGCGCGCCTGCGACGCTGCTCTTCACGAGATCGGGGATGCGCCGCACGCCCTGGATCAGTGCCGAGCGGCCTCCGCCGACGCAGGCGCAGAACACGACGAGCGAAAGCAGCGCGACGGCGTCGGTCTGCGCCGGACTACCGAAGGTGAGGACCGACAGGGGCTCGGCCAGCACGAGCAGCATCGCCGCGCCGAGCAAGCCGAGCATCACCGACAGCCGCCGCAACGCGGTGGCGGTGCGGGCGACTTTGTCGGCGTCACCCGCCGCGGCGCGCTCCGCGATCTGTCGCACGCCGCTGCTGTTCGTGCCCATCGTCGCGATGCTCGTCGCCAGGTCCGAGATCGCGGTGAATAGCCCCATCAAGCCGAAACCGGATGGGCCGAGCATCAGGGCCATGGCCTTGGTGCGCAAGATCCCGACGCCGATGTTCACGAGCGACGATGCGCCGACCAGCGCCGATGACCGCAGGATCTGGCCGTAGCTGCTACTTACCGAGGATGCGCCGGTACCCGGACTCGATCTCCCGCCCGCGCGCGACGCCGCCTCCGGCGCCTCATCCCGTATCGACCCGATCCCGTCGGCACTCATGTCGCCACCCGTGCCTTGGCCGTCACCCTCGGGGCCGTCGCCCCCGTCGGCGCGCTCATACCGCGCCCGTACACCGGACCACTACCCATACCGTCCGCGCGAGAATCTTCAGATCGAGCAGCAGCGAACACTCGTGGACGTACTGAAGGTCGAGCCGGACCATCTCGTCGAAGGTCGTCCTGCCCCTGCCCTTGACCTGCCACAGTCCCGTCATGCCGGGGCGCATCTCGAAGATCCTGCGGAAATGCCACGAACGGTACCTCTCGGCTTCGTACGGAATCGGCGGGCGCGGGCCGACGAGACTCATGTCCCCTTTCAAGACGTTGAATAGCTGCGGAAGCTCGTCGATGCTGGACCTGCGGATCAACTTTCCCACCCACGTCACGCGCGGATCGGACTTGAGCTTGTAGAGCGTTTCGCCGGCGCCGCCTTGATTCGCATCGCGGTCGTCGCCCGAGATCAGGCGCGTGACGTACTCCCTGTGTATCCCGTCGTCGGCGCCCGAGGTCATGGAGCGGAACTTGAAGAAGACGAACGGGACGCCTTCCGCACCGATCCGGTACTGCCTGAAGATGACCGGCCCAGGCGAGCTCATCTTGATCGCTAACGCCGTCAGCAGCATCAACGGCGAGAAGCTCAGGATCGCGATGACGGCGCCGACGATGTCCAGCGCCCTCTTGGTCGGGTACCCGTAGCGCCGGCCGTCGGGCGAGGCGTCGAGAAAGAAGGACGTGCGTTCCGCCTGGTCCTGCGGCTCGGCGAGAAGCGAATCGAAGACCCGGTCCGGATAGGTTTCACCGACGATCGAGACCGGCATCGTCGCCATCGCCTCCTTCAGTTTGGCGACGTTCGCCGCGAGTCCCTTGGCATCGGTCTCCGTGAGCAGCAACCCGATACGGTCCTGTCCCGCATAGCCGAGAATGTCCGTTTCGCGGATGTGAGCGCTGAGGAAGTTGAACAGCGCATGCGCCTGCCCCTGCACCTGCTCAGCGTTCTCCCACTGCTGGCCGAAGCTGAAGATCACGATCGACAGTGGCGCGCCGGAACGGTCGGCCCGTAGTCGCTCACGGCGCACGTGCTGCAGGAACGCATCGCGCGGCGCGAAGCTCGCGCTGCGCAGGCGGTAGCGGAGCGGCATTCCGATCCGGAGCAGACCAAAGACCCATAAGGTCAGTGCGGCCGGCAGCGCCAGCCAGGACGACAATTGCAGCGCCTCGTGCAACTGCGGGTACCGCCCCGAGACCAGCAGCGTGACATAACCGACAAGCAGAATGATCAGCGCCGGAATCACAAGCGGTCCTCGCTGAGGTGGATTACCGCCGACCGGACCCTGCATGTTCGCACTCTGCGGCCGGTCGGGGTCCGACGTCATCCGATCCGGCCGTTGCTCGGCGTCCAGTTCCGGGGGCCGCGACGGATAAGGACTCGGTGCCGCTTCCGACCGCGCGACAACCTCGGTCATGACTGCACCATCGCTCCGTTCGGTCGCACACGCTCCGAACCCGGGGCGCGAACCCCCAGCGCGCGGCGCAGCGCGGCGGCCACCTTCGTTTGCTCGTCCGCGGTCATCTGCGGATACAGCGGAAGAAGAATGCACTGGTCCTGCGCGCGCTCGGATTCCGCCAGATCGTGACGCCGGCCGATGTCCACGTACGCCTCCTCGCGGTGCGCGCACATGATCCCGCGCCGCGTGCCGATGCCGTCGTCGAGCATCGTCTGCATGACCTCACGCTGATCACAGCCGGCGGGAAGACGCACGCAGTAGCTCTGCCAGTTCGAACGCGCCCACGCCGGCTCGCTCGGCAGCCCGAGGCCGGGAACGTCCGCCAGCAACTCCCGATAACGAGAGGCCAGCACACGCCGCTGTGCCACGATGTCCGGCAGGCGCCGCAACTGCTCGCGACCGACCGCCGCCTGGATGTCGGTCATGCGGTAGTTGTAGCCGAGGACCGGGTACGACTCGAAGATGACCTGACTCGACGCGTGGCGCGCGCTCGCCGGCACGCTCATCGCATGCTGACGCAGCAGGCGAAACTGCCGGTCGAAGTCCGCGTTCCGCGTGGTCAGCATCCCTCCGTCACCGGTGCTGATGATCTTGCGCGGATGGAACGAAAAGCACGCGACGTCGGCATGGGGCCGCCCGATCCGCTCCCAACGCCCGTGCCACTCGATTTCGCTGCCGATCGCGCACGCCGCATCTTCGACGACCGGCACCTGGTATCGCGTCGCAATCTCGATGATCGTCCGCAGCTCGCAAGGCATCCCTACCTGGTGCACGCACAGGATCGCGCGCGTCCTCGGCGTGATCGCATCTTCGAGCTTCGTTGGATCGAGGTTATACGTTGCCGGGTCGACGTCCACGAACACCGGGGTCGCGCCGCAATAACGAATGCTGTTGGCGGTCGCGATGTACGAGTGGCTGACCGTGACGACTTCATCCCCCGGGCGCACGCCGACCGCCAGCAAGGCGAGGTGCAGCGCGACCGTGCAGTTCGAGACCGCGCAGGCGTACGGCGCACCGACGTAGGTCGCGAACTCCTCTTCGAAAGCGGCGACCTCCGGCCCCTGGGTCGTCCATCCGCTGAGGATCACGCGCCGCGCCGCGGCGGCCTCGGGTTCGCCCATCAGGGGCTTGGCGATCGGAATCATGGACGCGGCTCCTGCGGCTGGTCACGCCACCAATCCACGAGACGGCCCAGACCCGTTTCGAGGTCCACGCCCGCCTCGAACCCCAGCATCCGCTTTGCCTTCTCGGTGTCGCCGAGCCGCCGCGGAACGGGATTGACCGCGCGTTCCGGCCCGTATTCGGGACTCAGTTGCGAGCCCATCACGCGAAGCAAAGTCGTCGCCAACTCGTTCAGGCTGGTTTCGCGCCCGCGCGCGACGTTGAACACTTCATCGGAAACCGAGGACTGCAGCGCCAGGACGTTCGCGCGCGCCACATCGTCGATGTAGACGAAGTCCATCGTCTGGCTACCGTCCCCGAAGATCAACGGCGCCTGCCCCGCCCGGATCCGCTCCATCCAGCGGATCAGCACCTCGGTGTATTTGCCGTAAACGTCCATCCTCGGCCCGTACACATTGAAGTAGCGCAGCGCGACGTACGGCAGGCCGTACATGTCGTGAAAAGAGCGCAGCAAGCCTTCGAGCATGACCTTCGCGACGCCGTAAAGCGTGCGGTTGTCGTACGGGTGATGGTCCTCACGCGTCGGAAAGTGTTCGGCGAGTCCATACACCGATGCGGAGGACGCGGCGACGATTTTCCTGACCCCCGCGGTGCGCGCCGCGTCGACCACGTTGAAGCTGCCGCTGCACATCACCGCGGCTGCTTCCCCGGGATCGGCCGCGCACGCCGTGATACGCAGCGCGGCCATATGAAACACCGCGTCGATGCCGTGCAGTGCGTCGTCCAGGGCGTCCCGATCGCGGATGTCGCCGCGAACCAGCGTTACCCGCGCATCCTTCAGCGCCTCGGCGACGTTCGCCTGAGTCCCGCGGCTGAGGTTGTCGAAAATCACGATCCGTGCGGGCGAATACTCACGCAACAGCAGGTCGATCGTGGCCGAGCCGATCAGTCCGCAGCCGCCGGTGACGAGGATTTTCGAACCGTGGATATCCATGGGTGGCCTTTGCCCTATTGAATTCGGCTTGCCGGGACCGGTCGGTCCCCGCTCTCGAGACGTTTTTCGAAGATGTGGGCCGGGTTGCCGGCGACCGCTGTCCTCGTCGGAACATCCCTGACGACGGTGCTGCCCAGTCCGACCAGCGCTTCGTCGCCGATCCGCAGCCCGTTCATCACGCTGCTCCCGCTGCCGATGTAGCAGTTCTCGCCGATCACCGTTCCGCCCGCGATCGTCACGTTGCTCCCCACCAGCGTCCACGCACCGACGATGCAATCGTGGTGAATCACAGTGTTCGGCAGCACGCACACGTGGTCGCCAATCACGGCGTTACTGGTGACGACCGCGCCGGCCATGATCAGGACGTTGCGACCGACCTGGGCGAACCTCGAAACCTGTGCCGAGGGGTGAATCACGCGCGCGAAACGTCGGTCCGGGAGACGAAGGCTCTCGATCGCTTGTCGGCGCGCGCGGTACGACACCGGGCTTCCCGGCACCGCGAGCACCATCGCCTCGGCCCAGTCGCCGAACGCGGATCGACCGCTGACGGGGTGGCCCTGCGGTCCGGTCCCGTGCTTACCCGGGGTGTCGTCGACGAAACCGACCAAGCGGAACCGATCGCCCAGGCAATCGAGCGCTTCAATGCCGTTGCCGTTGCACGGAAAGATCAGGAGCGGTGTGCTCACGACGCCCCCTCTTCATGCTTCCTGGACCTGGACCGAGGGCCGGCCCGCCGAAATCGCGCCCGATCCCGGCTCGCTTGCCGTTGCCCGGATCGCCTCGCTGACGGCCTCGCATTGGGCGGCGGTCAGCTCGGCGAACATCGGCAGCGACAGCACTTCGTCCGCGGCGCGCTCGGCTTGGGGAAATTGGCCGCGGCGATAGCCGAGATCGGCGAACGCGGGCAGGAGGTGCACCGGTGTCGGATAGTGGATCCCCGTCTGGATATCCCTGGCCCGCAGGCTCTCCTGAAGCACGGCCCGCTCCGCGGTTCGGACGGCATAGATATGGAAGACGTGACGGGCATAGGGCATGACCTGCGGTGTTGCCACAGGGGATCCCTCGAGCAGCCGGTCGTAGCGTCCCGCCGCCGCCCGCCGCGCCTCGGTCCAGGCCTCCAGGCGACGCAGCTTCACCCTCAGCACCGCAGCCTGAATCGTTTCGAGACGGTAGTTGTAGCCCTTGAGGACATGGTGATATTTCTTCTCCGCGCCCCAGTCGCGCAGCATGCGGATGGTTCGTGCGAGCTCCGGGTTGCTCGTAACCACCATCCCGCCCTCGCCGTACGCGCCGAGGTTCTTGCCGGGATAGAAGCTGAAGCAGGCCATGTCGCCCAGACTGCCGACGCGGCAACCCCGGTATTCCGCACCGTGCGCCTGGGCGGCGTCTTCGATGACGACGAGGCGGTGCCGCCGTGCGATGTCGAGAAGCGGGTCCATGTCGGCCGGCTGTCCGTAGAGATGCACCGGAATGATCGCGCGGGTCCTCGGCGTGATCGCGGCCTCGATCGCCGCGACGTCGATCGTGAAAGTGCGCGGGTCGATGTCTACGAAAACCGGCGTCGCACCGGTGTAGTGAATCGCCGAAACCGTCGCCACGAACGTGAATGGGACCGTGATCACCTCGTCCCCCGGCCCGATACCGGCGGCAAGCAATGCAAGGTGCAGCGCGCTCGTACCGGTGTTGACCCCCACGCCCTGCGCCGCCTGACAGTACGCCGCAAATTCGGCCTCGAACGCGTCGACCTCCCGTCCGAGCGTGAATTGGCCCGACTCCAGAACGCGTTGAATGGCCTCGATGATCTCTTCCTTGATGGAAGCGTACTGGGCGCCGAGATCGACGAATGGAATCATGCGAACCTCACCTGTTTTTGCAGATAGACCGTCTCTCCTTTTCCGCACATCGACGCTGTCGCCGCCTCGATCAGACGGACGACCCGAAGACCGAGATTGCCGTCCGTCTGCGGCGGCTTGCGCTGCTCGATGCAGTCGATGAAATGTGCGCCTTCGACCCGCAGCGCTTCCGTGCCATCGAGACGAGGAGCCCGCATGTCGCCGGTGCGATAGCCCACGCGCATTTCCAGGATCTTTTGCGGATCGTCGGTAAAGCTCACGCCCTTGTCGTAGATCTTCACTTTTTCGCTCGGCTCCAGATCGTCGTAGGTGATCATCTTTTGCGAGCCGCCGAGAAGGATCATGCGAACCTTCACCGGCGCGAGCCAGCTCACATTTACGTGTGCAATCGTTCCGGAATCGTAAAACAGCGTGATGTAGGCCAGATTCTCGGGCGTACCGGGAAAGTGATTCGTGCCACTTGCAGACACGGCAACCGGTTCTTCACTCAGCAGGTGATCGAGAATCGAAAAATCATGCACGGCCAGATCGGCAATGACGCTGACGTCTCTTTGGAACAGGCCGAGATTCACACGCGTCGAATCGTAATAGAGAATCTTTCCCAGCTCCCCCGCGTTCATTACCTCGGACATTTTCCGCACGGCGCCGGTGTAAATGAAGGTGTGATCGACGATCAGCACGCGCTGTCGCCGATCGGCCTCATCGACGAGCTGCTGCGCCTCGGCCGCGGACTGCGACATCGGCTTTTCCAGCCACAGATGTTTGCCCGCCTTCAACGCGGCCATGCCCAATTCGAAATGGGTTTTTACGGGGGTTGCGATAGCCACCGCATCGATTGACGAGTCACGGAAGAGGTCGCGAAAGTCGGATGTGGTCCTGACATTCGGGTGGCGCCGCTGCACGAGTTGCAGTCGGGCGGGGTCGAGATCCGCAACCGCGACAACATTCGCTTCCGGTGTTTCGGAGAAGTTCCGGACGAGGTTCGGTCCCCAATAACCGTACCCGATGATGCCGACGTTCACCATGCCTTTCCCCTTTTCCCAAACCGCTCGTAGCACCGACATTCCCGAATCTATGCACGAGAGATATCACAGCCCATTGCTACAGAATTTGGACCGGTATCGAAAAGCGACGCGACGGAAGATCCGTTTAAATCGACAACTTAAAGATCGAAGCGAAACTTCAATTCATTTTTTTGACCGTCAACTTATTGCACCGACACTTAACGAGGGAAATTTTCCCGCAAAATTTCTTGCGCTAGTCTTTCCATCCGGGCGGTTCGTGCAGGTTCAGCTTAGTCGAACATTTGCCCGACGCTAGCGAAACGTAATGTAAAACTCTGGGAAAGAAGGACGAGAAAAAATCGGAAAAGAGAAGCCTTTGCGAATACGGTATATGGAAACAATGTGCAGCAGGTATCCAAGGTAATGGCGAGACTTAGAGGCCGCGCAATTGAGAAGTCCAATTCAATTCTGCGCGTAAATCAGCTAGGCGATTCGCCGTCCTTTTTCAACCCGTATTCGTGCGCAACTAGCCCAAATTGGGTCGTATCGAATCACCCCCTCCCCAAATCGGAACGCAGAGAGGATATAGGCAGCGATTGTTCTCGACGGACGGAGCGATAGCACGCGATCAGGACGCTCGACGCACCTCATGTCCGCAGGAGCAGATGCGTCAAGTGAGCGCTATTCCGCCCCTCTTTGGGGCATAGTCCCTCGACGCGCGCTTCGGTCGCGGTGGTTCTTCAGAATGCGAGGAGCCCGGCGCCCGAATGAGGTCTCGCAGCACGGGTTCGGGATAACCGGGTCAATTGCGAAACGAATTGAAAGAATTTCAATCGACGCGCCTTACCGCTCTAACAGGGTGTTGAAAATTCCGCCTTCACCTTCGGTTTCCGGCCGCCTGGAAAAAAATCGATGCTGAAAAGATCCGACCTGAGCCGCCCTGATGACGATTCCAGCTGCTTTTTCAGCCGATTGTGCAACGGCAATTGGG
>NZ_JAVSMM010000002.1:0-338928 GCF_032027225.1 Aromatoleum sp.
TATTGACGTAACTGAACAGAGCGTTCTGTTTGTGGTCGGTGCCACGCATCGAGATTATTGATTTGTTGATTCGAATGGAATTATATCAGCCCTGAAATACCCGCCAATACTAGGATTTATCGTAAATCAACACCCTGCTAAAGGGCTTGCAGGTAAAAGCAAAAGGGGGCAGACCCGCCGGGCTGTCCCCCTTCTTCCTTTTTAGTTGCGGCGGAAGGTACTCCGCTCTTCCGCCCCGCACATCAGTTGGATGACGCCGGCGCGGCATCACGCCGTGCGTCGCGGTCGGCGCGGTCGCTCTTGCGCTCGCGCTTCACTACGGTCTTCGTCACGCCGCCGGTGAGCGGGTCGACCTCGAGTTCCACGCGCTGCCCCTCGCGATCGGTCGCCTTCACCTCGTAACCGTCGCGCTCGCGCTCGATCTCGTCGATGTTGCCGTAGCCGGCGGCCTCGAGCTTGTCGTGGATCTGCGGGATCGACAGCCACTTGCTGTTCGCTTCGGCGGTCAAGGGCGCATTCTGCGCGATCGCCGGGGCGACAAGGACGCCTCCGGCGACGAGTCCGGTGGCGATGGCAAGGGCGGAAAGAAGGGTCTTTGCATTCATTGTGATCACTCCTGTAGTCGATGGTGGCCGGGTTTCGACCATGCAGCGATTCTGAGCAGCGGAGGGTGAACTCCCGGTGAATGTCCGCTTCACGCGGGGTTCAGCGGCCGGGGCGCTGAATTCGCCACATCTGCGGGGACGAGTTCTGGCAGCATCGCCACGCGGGCCATGGCCACGAGGGAACGGATGAATTCATTCAACAGGCGTACCGCCATCCGGATCGCGATCGTCAGCGGGCTCCTCGCTGCGGTCGCGAGTCCGATTGCATGGTTCGTCTCGCACACGAACGCCGAGCAGGCCACGGTATCGCTCGCGATGGAAGAGTCGCGGCGCCTCCTGCACTTGCACCATTTCGACGCCGCCGAGCTGAGCGGCCCCGACGCCACGGAGCAGGCCGGGAGGGCGGCTGACACGCTCGTCGGGGGGCTCTTCGACATCGCGGAAATCTACAACCGGCAGGGAGAAAAGCTCGCGTGGGCGATGACCGAGGATGGCGGGACGGTCGAAGCAGAGTTGCCGAACCACCCTCGGCCGGATTACGTCGCAGCCGGTTTCGAGAGCTTCCGGCTCGACGACAAGCGTTGGGCCTTGCGCGTTTTCGTACCGCTCGAAGGCGCGGCCGGCGGCGAGTCGGCGGGGATCGTCGGGTATTTCGAGGGCATCCGGGTCGTCCCGCCGTGGCAGCGCGATCAGATGCTCGCGAATGCGCTCAGCGCCGCGCTGATGGCCGGCCTCGCGTCGCTGTTGTGCGGCGCGGCCATCTATCCTGTCGTCGTGCGCCTGTCCGCGGACAACGAGCGCCAGGCGCGCGAAATCCTCGATTCGCACATCTCGATGATGGAAGCGCTCGGACGCGCGATCGCCAAGCGGGATTCCGAGACCGGCGCACACAACTTCCGTGTCGCCTGGATTGCCGCGCGCATCGGCGAACGTCTGGGCCTGCGAGGCAAGGCGATGCAGTCCCTGATCGTCGGAAGCTTTCTGCACGACATCGGCAAGATCAGCATCCCCGACGCGATTCTCCTCAAGCCCGACGAGCTCGACGCGAAGGAGTTCGAGATCATGCACACGCATGTCGCGCAAGGCGAGGAAATCGTCAGTGGCATCGGCTGGCTCGACGACGCGAACGCCGTGGTCGCCGCGCATCACGAAAAGTGGGACGGTTCGGGTTACCCGCGCGGTCTGTCGGGTGAAGCGATCCCCCTCGCCGCCCGCATCTTTTGCGTCGCCGACGTCTTCGACGCGCTCTGCTCCAAGCGCCCGTACAAGGAGCCGATGGGCTTCGAGGCGGCGATGGCGATCATGGAAAAGGACACCGGGAGCCATTTCGACCCCGGCGTGATGGCCGCCTTCCGGCCGCTTGCGCGGGAGCTGTTCGATCGGCTCGCGAAATGCAGCGAGGAGGACGCGCGGCGACTGCTGGAAGCGCGGGTTCGGGTGCATTTCGGGATTTATTAACCCGGCAAATTAATACAACCGTTCGCCCTGAGCTTGTCGAAGGGCGTTGACAGGGCTTCGACAAGCTCAACCCGAACGGTACTTAGCTGCCGGGTCAATAGTTTTTTTGTCGGGCAGGGCCAGTGTCACCCCATTTTTCCTGGGATGAAAGGGAAGCGCTCGTTGCCCCTTCGCGTACCTTGGATCGAATCGCCGAAACCATCCGGCCCCCTTTTCTACCTGCGTGTCGAGCGCGCTAGCCGGCGCGCGTACCGCTCATCGGGCAAGACTCCTTGTTACCATCCGTCCTGATTCCCGAGGAGACAGCCAAAATGAAATATCGATTCCTGAAAGTTGCCGCCTGCATCATGTTGTCGGGCGCCGCAATCGTCACCGCACCACTCGCCGCCGCCCAGTCGAACGTCTCGGCCGAAGCCGCCGATAGTGCCGCCGCCAAGGCGCTTCTTGAACGCGCCGCCGCGCGTTACCGTACCGATGGCGAGGGCGCGTTGGGGGCCTTCAGCCGTGCGGGTGAATTCCTTACCGACGATCTGTACGTCTATGTCCTCGGTCTGGACGGCGTCATGAAGGCGAGCGGCGGGCCGTCCGTTACGCTGGTCGGCAGGAACATCACCGATCTGAAGGATTCCGACGGTAAGTCCTTCATCCGCGAAATGCTCGAGGGTGCGAAGGCCAACGGCTCCGGCACCGTGAAATACCGCTGGCTCAATCGTCAGCATGGCAAGGTGGAGCAGAAGGTCGTCTATTACCAGACCGTCGGCGACAGCATCGTCGCGGTGGGCTATTACATCCCGTTCGCGTCGGCGGAACAGGCCAAGGCGATGCTCTGGCGGGCCGTGCACGAAATCAAGCAGGACCCGCAGGAAGCGATTCGCCGTTTCAACGATCTCAACGGCGGTTTCGTCCAGGACGATCTCTACGTTTTCGTCATCGGCGCGGACGACATGAAGATGTACGCACACGGCGCCCAGCCACGTGTGATCGGGAAATACGCCAGGGATCTGCGCGATGCCGCCGGAAAGCTGTTCGTCCAGGACATGCTGCGCCAGACCAAGGGCGACGATGTTGCAGCGGTTGAGTACCTCTGGCGCAATCCGGTCACCCAGAAGACGGCGAAGAAGACCACCTTCGCCAAACGGACGGGCAATTACATCGTCGGTGTCGGCGCCTATTCGGCGGAATGATCCCGGGGGCCCCGTCCGGGGCGTTCGTGCAGTCCTTGCGCGCGGGGGTTGACGGTCGCGGCGGAGTCCGTCGGATCTCATGATTTTCTCTATGTAGAGTCGCTGACCCTCGCGACGCGCGCTTCGTCGCTGAACGGTAGCTTGCGGGAGTTACCACCCTGCCACCGCGCACAGGAATTTCAGCGATGCTCCGCTCCCCGACGCTCCGCCCGGACGCCCTTCGCATCCGCCGCCCCCGGCTCCAGCTGGCGCTCGCCGCGGCGATCGGGCCGGCCCTGCCTGCGGCGGTTTTCGCCGCCGATGCGGTCCCGACGCTGGATCCGGTCGTCGTCACCGGAAGCCGGGTCGAGGCGCAGAGCTTCGATCTGCCGTTCTCGATCGACGTCGTCGAGATGGGCGAAGTGCAGGCCGGCAACCTCGGCGTCAATGCGTCGGAGGCGCTCGGGCGCGTGCCCGGCCTCGTCGTGCAGAACCGCCAGAACTACGCGCAGGACCTGCAGATCTCGATCCGCGGCTTCGGCAGCCGCGCGGCGTTCGGCGTGCGCGGCGTCAAGCTCATCGCCGACGGCATCCCGGCGAGCACGCCGGACGGCCAGGGGCAGGCGGCGACTTTCAACCTCGACACCGCCGAACGCATCGAAGTGATGCGCGGGCCGTTCTCGACCATCTACGGCAACCACGCGGGCGGCGTGATCCAGCTTTTTTCGCGTGACCCTTACGGGCCGCCAATGGTGCGCGGCGCCTTCCTCGCTGGCTCATGGGGAACGGCGAAGTTCGACGTCGGCGCCGAAGGCGAGAAGAACGGCATCGGCTATGTGCTCGACGCGTCGCGCTTCGACACCGACGGTTATCGCGACCACAGCTCGGCGACGCGCGACCAGCTCTTCGGAAAACTCCGCATCCGCCCGGACGAGGACAGCACGCTGACGCTGGTCGCCAGCGCCCTCGAGCAGGACGACACCGAGGACCCGCTCGGGCTGACGTGGGCGACGTACAAGCGCGATCCGCGCGCGGTCGAGGCCGTCGCCGAAACCTTCGACACACGCAAGAGCATCGACCACCGGCAGGCGGGCGGCACTTACGAACGCCGCTTCGGCGCCGGACGGCTGCAGCTGTCGGCCTACGGCGGCGAACGCAGCGTGATCCAGTACCTGTCGATTCCGCCCGGACCGCAGAACGGTCCGCGCCATTCGGGCGGCGTCGTCGACTTCGACCGTTCCTTTCACGGCGCCGGCGCGCGCTGGATCCACACGCTGCAAGCCGGGCCGGGCGAGCTGACGCTGACCGGCGGCGTCGACTTCGACCGCTCCGACGATGAGCGCAAGGGCTTCCAGAATTTTGTCGGGTCGACAGTTGGCGTCAAGGGCGCGCTCAAGCGCGACGAGACCGACACCGTGACGAGCCTCGACCCGTACGTGCAGGCGAACTGGGTCATCGACAAATGGACGCTGCAGGCCGGGCTGCGTCACAGCGAAGTCGAGTTCGAGGTCGACGACAAGTACATCGCCGCCGGCAATCCCGACGACAGCGGCGACATCACCTACCGCAAGACGACGCCCGCGCTCGGCCTCGTCTACCAGGTCAGCCCGGCGCTGAATCTCTACGCCAGCGCGGCGCGCGGCTTCGAGACGCCGACCCTGACCGAACTGTCGTACTCGGGCACCGGCGGCACCGGCGGCTTCAACTTCGGCCTGAAGCCGGCGACCAGCAAACAGGTTGAACTCGGCGCGAAGGCGTTCATCGGCGACAACACGCGCCTGAACGCGGCGGTCTTCCAGATCCGCACTGACGACGAACTCGTCGTCGAGAGCAACACCGGCGGCCGCGCGGTGTTCCGCAACGCCGCGAGCACGCTGCGCCGGGGCGTCGAGCTCGCGCTCGAATCGGATTTCTCGCGCCAGTGGCGCGGCCGCTTGTCGCTGACGCGGCTGCAGGCGACTTACGACAGTCCATTCACGACCGGCAACGGCCGGATCGACGACGGCAACCGCCTGCCAGGCATCCCTGCGCTGTCCGCCTTTGCCGAGCTCGAATGGAAGCCGCGCGACGGTCTCGCCGCGGCGGTCGAGACCTACTACCGCAGCAAGCTTTACGTCGAGGACACGAACACCGAGCGCGCCGCGCCGGCCTACACGCTCGTCAATCTGCGCCTCGCGGCCGAACAGAAATCCGGCGACTGGACCTTCGGGCAGCTCCTGCGTGTCGACAACCTGTTCGACCGCGAGCACATCGCGTCGGTGATCGTCGGCGATGGCAACGGTCGTTTCTACGAACCGGGGCCGACCCGCAGCCTCTACGTCGGCGCGCGCGCGAGCTACAGCTTCTGACTCACGCCGCCGGGCCGCGTGTCGCATCCCTCGCGCGAGGAAAGCCGATGAGCACACCGGATCACGACCGTCTGGACCGCATCGTCGCCGAGGCGAGGCGCGCGCGCGACGAGCGCGAACAGGGCTACCGCGAGCGCGCGCTGAAGATCCTGCCGTGGATCTGCGGCCGCTGCGCGCGCGAATTCACGCGCGAAAACCTGCATCAGCTGACCGTCCACCACCGCGACCACAACCACGACAACAACCCGGCCGACGGCAGCAACTGGGAGCTGCTGTGCGTGTACTGCCACGAGAACGAGCACGCGCGCGTGATCGACTCGGCGGGCCGCGGGAGCGCGCCGGACAGCGTCCCGCCCGCAACCCACCAGCCGTTCGCGGACCTCAGGGCGCGACTGAACGGCAAGGATTAGGCCGTCCGGAGAACCGAGCGGAGAAGGACCGGGGGAAACGATCCGACGACGACGTCGGGCAAGAACGTGGAGAAGGCCAAGGCGCTGGAAGTGGAAGGCTGGCCCTACCCGAAGCATCTCGCCGGCCGGGCCTACGGACTGGTGGTCCACGGCGACGTGGCGGGCATCGAAGAAACCCGGCGCGCGCTGTCGGACTGGCTGGACTGGATGGGACTCGTCGACGCCGGCCCCCAGTCCCGACTCGACCGCTACATCGGCTACTACGAATCCTATGCGCGGAGCCACGAGGTGCTGGACCGCGACGAGGCCGTCCAGGAGGAGGTCCGCAATGTCGCCCGGGCGGTCATCGAGGCGGTAAAGGCGCTGCGGGAAGGCCGGCTTTCCCGACCGGATGCCGGCTTGCGTCAGCCGCGGCCGAAATGAGCCGGCTGAAATGAGCCGGCTGTGATTCGGGCGGGCGATCACCGAGCCGCCGTCCCTTCGTGCGCATCAGCCTCACCGGCACGCAGCGGCCGGGGTCGTGATAGAGGCCGACGCAGTCGAGGCACTGGAAGCAGTCGTCGTAGCGGATCGCGCCGTCGGGCGTGATCGCGTCGTAGGCGCAGTGGTTGCGGCAGCGCTGGCAGGGTTTGCCGCATTCGCGGCGGCGCGGCAGCCAGCGCAGCGCGCGCAGCCGCCCGCCGACGACCATCGCCGCACCGAGCGGGCACAGGTAGCGGCAGAAGAACTTGTAGTAGACGGCGCCGAGCGCGAGCAGCAGCACCGCGTAGGCGACGAACGGCCACGCGCGGTCGAAGCCGACGGTGATCGCGGTCTTGAACGGCTCGACCTCGACGAGCGGCTCGGCGGCCTGCGGTGCGAACGCCGCGGCCGCGAGCAACACCACGAGCAGCGCGTAGCGCCCGCGGCCGAGTGCGCGCGCGAGCCACGGCGGCAGCCGGCGCGGGCGCACGCCGAGCACCGCGCCGAGCCGCGCGGCGAATTCCTGCAGCGCGCCGAACGGGCACAGCCAGCCGCAAAAGGTCCCCCGCCCCCAGACGACGAAGCTCGCGAGCGTGAACGCGATGACGAGGAGCGATATCGGGTCGTACAGGAAGCTGCCGAGCCCCTGCCCCGCGGCGAGCATCTTCACCACCCCGGTGAGCTGCACGATCGACAACTGCCCCTGCGCGTACCAGCCGAGGTAGCCGAGCGTGAAAGCGAGGAACGCGAGCCGGAACGCGCGCAGCCGACGCGGCGAGACGCTGAGCCAGCGCGGACGCGCGAGCACCGCGGCGAGCAGCACGAGCACGGCGCCGATGACTGCGAGTTCGCTGCTCCGTGCTTGCCAGGCGAGCAGCCATTCGGGCGGCGGGGACGGCGGCCGCGCGAGCCACGCCTCGGGCGCCTGGTAGCGGAGCTCGACGTCGCGGCGAGTGATTTCCGGCAGGATCGCGCCGCGCTGGCGCACCAGCGTCAGCGCGAAATCCTGCGGACCTCCCGGGTCGATGCCGGCGAGCGGCGCGGTCTTGAGCACGAGCGCGGCGTTCAACGGCGGTGCGCCGGGTGGCACGGGCGGATCGAGGTCGGCGTCGCGCAGTTCGAAAGGCACGCCGCCCTGCCGCAGTGCGAGCCGTGCCGGCGCGGTGCCGCGCACGAAATCCTCGTCGAGAAAGGCGCCGCGCCCGGCGGTCGCCACCCACCACGCCTGCTGGCCCGGTTCGAGCACGCGCCGCAATTCGTCGAAGCCCGCGTCGCCGAGGATCGCGCGGCCAATGCTCGGCGCGTTGAGCCACGCGACGTAGATCTCGACGAATTCGTCGTCGAGCGCCGCGAGGGCGTCGGCGTCGAGCCCGGCCGCGTCGCTGTCGGCGAAGAGCGCCTCAGCGTCGCGGTTCGACACCCGGCGGCGCGCGATCGCGCCGCTGTCGAGCAGCTCGTCGAAACTGCGGCGTTCGTAGTGGTCCTCGCGTGCGGTGGCGGCAGGACCGGACGCGCTCGCGGCGGCGAACCCGAGGCGCGCCCGCGCGACCGCGACCGCCGCGGAGAGCACCGTCTGATTGACGATGCGCACCGACGCGGTCGCCTTCGTCACGCCATCGAGCACGGTCTGCCCGCCCCCGCTCCCGGCGCCCGATTGCCCGTAGCGGGTCGACACCGTGATCGGGTCGCGCAGGTTGCGGCTCGCATACTGACGGACGAATTCCTGCAGCGGAGCCTCGCCGAGCCCGCCGACGAACACCGGCTCGTGCTGGCTCAGCACTTCGACGCTGATGAAGTTGCCGCGCGGATCGACGACGATCAGCAAGTTGATCGGCGTGCCTTCGAAGCCCGGGATCGGCGCGATATCGACCGACTCGAAAACCCAGCCGACCGGCCCGTCGTCGGGGGCGAGTTCGCTGCTGATCGGCCATGCGGGCACGTCGGCCGCCTTGTCGCCAACTCGAAGCGGCGGCGCGAACCGCCGTTCGAGATCGGCGCGGCTCAATTCGCCCGCGGCCGAAGGCGTCGGCAAGACCGCGCAGACGAACGCCAGCAACGCAGTCAGCACGACGTCGATCCGGCCGACGCGTGTGCGCGAGACAAGGTTTGCGACGCGCCGCCACGACGCCGGACGGCGCGCGCCCGTCACAGCGCGATGAGCCCGCTGCGCACCGCGATCAGCGCGAGCTCGGCGGCGTTCGCCGCGTTGAGCTTCTGCTTGATGTGATAGAGGTGGGTTCCCACCGTGCTCGCGCTGAGCTTGTGCGTGGTGGCGACCTGATTCACCGAATGACCTTGCGCGAGTTGCAGGAAGACCGCGAATTCGCGGTCGGTCAGCACATCGGCGGGATCGCCGCCGCCAAATCGGGCGAGCGCGAGGCGCGGCGCGAGTTCCGGGTCGATATAGCGGTGACCGTGCCCGACCTGGGCGACGGCGCGGACGAGTTCCTGCGGCTGCGCGCGTTTGGACAGGTAGCCGGTCGCGCCGACGCGCAACGCCCGCAGCGGGATCTGCGCGTCGTCGTGCGCCGACAGCATCAGCACGCGCGCGTCCGGCGTATGCGCGAGCAGGCGTTCGAGCGCCGCGAGGCCGCCGATGCCCGGCATCGAAACGTCCATCAGCAGCGCGTCCGGCCGCAGCCGCGCGAACTCCGCGAGGGCGGCCTCACCGCTCGCCGCCTCACCGATCACCTCGGCGCCGGCGCCTTCGAGCAGCATCCTGAACCCCATGCGGACGACCGCGTGGTCGTCGGCGAGCACGAGCCGGAGGTTTTCAAGCGTACAGGCCATCGGAGCTCTCCTTGAAGGACCGGGTTTGCGGCAAGCGCACGCGCACGTGCAGTCCGCCGCCGAGGGGCGTATCGAGTTGGAGTTCGCCATGCAGTTCGGCGACGCGCTCGCGCATCCCGGCGAGGCCGAAGCGCCCGCGTCCGGCTTCCTGCGCGAGACCGCGCCCGTTGTCGCGCACGTCGAGCGCTATCGCGTCGCCGTCGAAGCGAAGGCGCACTTCGACGGCGGACGCTTGCGAGTGGCGCGCGACGTTGGTGAGGCTTTCCTGCAGCAGTCGCAGCACCGCGACGCTTGCCGCCTCGCCCGGCGGCACGTCCGGACGCGCGGCGTCGCAATCGATGCGGATTTGCGGGTGATGGGTCGCCCACTGCCGGCAGTAGTCGCCCACCGCGACGTCGAGCCGGCCATCGCCGCCGGCGCCCGCGGGGCGCAGGCGCTGCAGGATCGCGCGCACGCCGTCCTGCAACTGCCCGGTCATCGCGAGAATCGCCTGCGCCGGACCGTGGATGTGCGGCGCGTCGTCGCAGCGTTGCAGGATCGCGCCCGACAACGCGCGCACGGCGGCAATGCCTTGCCCGAGTTCGTCGTGGAGTTCGCGCGCGATCAGGCGCCGCTCCTCGGTCAGCCGCTCGCGCAGCGCATTGGCGAAAGCCTGATCCTGTTCGAGCCGGACATTGCGCGCTTCGGAGTCGTCGAGCCGCTCGGCAAGCCGGTTGTAGCTGGCCGCGAGGCGGTCGAGCTCGGCCACGCGGTAACTCGGCAGCCGCCGGTCGAAATGGCCTTCCGCGCCGCGCGCGAGCGCCGCGTCGATTTGCCCGAGCGGTGCGAGCGCGCGGTTCAAGGCCACACGCGACGCGAACGCTACCAGCAGCAGCGCCGCACCCGCCCAGCCGAGACCCGCGACGAGATCGTCCCAGGCATCGAGGGCCGCGCGAGAGGTGTCCGGGCGTAGCACCAGTTGGCGGTCGCCGGCGTCGAAGCGGCGCAGCGGCAGCGCGGGCGAGACCAGGTCGGCGAACCAGGCCGGCGCGAATCGCCCGGCCTTGTACGTCGGCTCCGGCGAGATATAGAGCGGCTCGCCCTGCGGGCCGACGACCTCCAGCTGATTCGCGCGTAGGCGGCCGACGGCGCGCAGATGCGCCATCAGCCGGCGCGGCCCGTCGGCCTCGTCGCGCAGCGTCTCGGCGACCAGCACGTTGAGCCATTGCTCGGCGACGCGGCTCGCGGCCTCGACTTCCTCGCCGATCGCGCGGCGCGTCTCGCCGACCCACCACGCCGTGCCGAGCGCCGAAGCCACTACGAGTGCGCCGCCGAGCACGAGACCGACGCGCGCGCGCAGTCCGAACGCGCGGCGCCTCATCGGTCGGCTCCGCGGGCGCGACAGCCCATCCGGTCGCCGCTTCGCCGGGTGGTCGGCCGGCCGGGCCAGTCGCATACCCGTCGCGCGAAGCGCCGGGTGATTCGCCGACGGAGGCGGCCGATGGTCCTACACCGCGGCAAGGACCACGTCCGGGTCGACGTCGGCGTCACGCTCGGCAGTCCGATGTCCGACCCGCAATTCAAATGCGATTGCATCGTGTCTCCTCCGGGGCGATGCGTCGCCCTCGATCGTTTATCGCCGATCAGGTGCAATGTTCGTGCCATCGAGTACCGCGGCGGCGCCGGGACGACGCCGGATGCCGCTGCTCCGAAACGGAACAGTTGCTGCCAATCGGTACAGAGGATCGCGAGACGACGTCGTGAAATTCGTGGGTTTTCGCCGCCCGCCACATGGCACAGCGCTTGCGAAAGTCCGGGAAATCCGCGTGTCGTCAGCGATCCGGGTTCGAACAGAACGATCAAAACCGAAAGGAGGAGTTATGGAGCAGATCGGGAAGCGCGCACGCCTGCAAGGCGCCCTCAGCGTGCTGGCGCTCGCCGTCGCGGGCCTCGGCAACGTCCAGGCGAAGGAAGTCACCGACGCGGACATCCTCAACGACGAGACCGTCACGACCGACGTCGTCACCTACGGTCTCGGGACGAAGGGCCAGCGTTTCAGCCCGCTGAGCCAGGTCAATACCTCGACGGTCAAGGATCTCGTCCCCGTCTGGTCGTTCTCGTTCGGCGGCGAAAAGCAGCGCGGCCAGCAGGCGCAGCCGATCGTCCATGACGGCAAGATGTTCGTCACGGCCTCCTACAGCCGCATCTTCGCGCTCGACGTGAAGACCGGCGCGAAGCTTTGGAAGTACGAGCACCGTCTGCCCGACGGCATCATGCCGTGCTGCGACGTGGTCAACCGCGGCGCCGCGATCTACGGCGACCTCGTGATCTTCGGCACGCTCGATGCGCAGCTCGTCGCGCTGAACAAGGACACCGGCAAGGTCGTCTGGAAGGAGAAGATCGAGGACTACAAGGCCGGCTATTCCTTCACCGCCGCGCCGCAGATCGTCAAGGGCATGGTCATCACCGGCAACTCCGGCGGCGAGTTCGGCATTGTCGGACGCGTCGACGCGCGCGATGCGAAGACCGGCAAGCTCGTCTGGACGCGCCCGGTCGTCGAAGGCCACATGGGCTACAAGTACGACAAGGACGGCAAGCAGGTCGAGAACGGCATCTCCGGCACGACCAACGCGACCTGGCCTGGCGACCTGTGGAAGACCGGCGGCGCGGCGCCGTGGCTGTCGGCGTACTACGACGCCGAAACCAACCTGATCTTCATCGGCACGGGCAACCCTTCGCCGTGGAACAGCTGGCTGCGCCCCGGCGACAACCTGTACTCGTCGTCGACGGTCGCGATCAACCCGGACACCGGCAAGATCGTCTGGCACTACCAGACGACGCCGCACGATGGCTGGGATTACGACGGTGTCAACGAATTCGTCGCGTTCGACTACAAGGACCCGAAGAACGGCAAGACCATCAAGGCCGGCGGCAAGGCCGACCGCAACGGCTTCTTCTTCGTCAATGACCGCACCAACGGCAAGCTGCTCAACGCGTTCCCGTTCGTGAATCAGATCGACTGGGCGAAGGGCATCGACCTGAAGACCGGGCGCCCGATCTACGACGACGCGAAGCGCCCCGGCAACCCCTTCACCGAAGGCGGCGGCGACGGCAAGAAGGGCACGACGGTCCTCAACGCGCCGTCCTTCCTCGGCGGCAAGAACCAGATGCCGATGGCGTACAGCCCGAAGACCGGCTACTTCTACGTGCCCGCCAACGAATGGGCGATGGACATCTGGAACGAGCCGGTCTCGTACAAGCGCGGCGCGGCCTACCTCGGCGCCGGCTTCACGATCAAGCCGCTCAACGAGGACTACATCGGCGCGCTGCGCGCGGTCGATCCGGTCAGCGGCAAGATCGTCTGGGAAGTGAAGAACAACGCGCCGCTGTGGGGCGGCGTGCTGACGACCGGCGGCAACCTCGTGTTCTACGGCACGCCCGAAGGCTATTTGAAGGCGGTCGACGCGACCAGCGGCAAGGAGATCTGGCAGTTCCAGACCGGCTCCGGAATCATCGCCCCGCCGATCACCTGGGACGACAACGGCGAGCAGTACGTCGCCGTCGTATCGGGCTGGGGTGGCGCGGTGCCGCTGTGGGGCGGCGACGTCGCCAAGCGCGTGAACTTCCTCGAACAGGGCGGTTCGGTGTGGGTGTTCAAGCTGCACAAGTCCTGACCGTTGGGGCGTGCGGCGCCACGACGTGCCGCACGCCTCGGCCCCTTGGGCACCCGCTGATCAGCCCGACAATGGAACACGCGCCATCGTTTGGCCGGATCTTGCCGAACCGCGCTCGGGGAACCGGGCTTCGACAAGCTCGGCCCGAACGGATCTGGGAAGCCGGCTTGATAGCGACTCCCTTTCAACGACTCCTTCAACAACTCCCTTTCGCCCCCCTCTCCGCGGCCGTGCGGCGCGGCGAACCGACGCCCTCAAATCCTGCAACCGAGGAACCCAAGTGAAGACACCGCTCCTGAAACCGCTTCTCGCCGTCGCGCTCGCCGGCCTCGCGACCCAGGCCGCCCTCGCCGCCGACCGGGCGACGCCGCGCGAGGCGCGCGTGCTGTTCGAGCAGGCGGTGAAGTACATGGAAGCCAACGGCCCGGAGCGCGCCTTCGCGGCGTTCAACGACCGCAACGGCCAGTTCGTGCGCAAGGATCTCTACGTGTTCGTGATCGACGACAAGGGGGTCTACCAGGCGAGCGGCGCCGCGCCCGAAGCGCTCGTCGGCCTGGCCGTGCTCAACACCACCGACGCGGCCGGCAACCCGCTGTTCCGCGAAATGATCGACACGACGCGGGCGACGCAGGAAGGTACCGTGCGCTACATGTGGCTCAACCGCACGACGAACAAGGTCGAGCCCAAGGTTACTCAGGTGCGCAAGGTCGGCCAGTACGTCGTCGGAGTCGGCTATTCCGCACCGCGCGCAAGCGCGGACGACGCGAAGGCGATGCTCGCGCGCGCGGTCGAGCTCACCCGCACCGACGGTCCGGCGAAGGCGATCAACGCGTTCAACGACCGCCGCGGATCTTTCGTCCGCGACGACCTGTACGTGTTCATGGTCAATCTCGACAGCGGGCGTTTCGAGGCGATGGGCATGAATCCGTCGCTCGCCGACACCGACGCGCGCGGGCTCGTCGACGCCGAAGGCCACGCGCTGGTCGCCGAGATGATCGACAAGCTGAAGAACGCCGACGAAGCGACCGTGGACTACGTGTGGCGCAACCCGGTCACCAACCGCGTCGAGAAGAAGCGCTCCTACGTGCGGCGCGAAGGCGGCTCGCTGATCGGCGTCGGCCACTATCTCGAGTAAGAGTCGTCAGGGGTTTCGGCATGGGACGGCAAACCGCGGCACGCTTCGTCGGACGGACGCTGCTACGGCTGCTCGCGGTGATCGTCGCAGTCGCGTTCGCGGCGCCGCCCGCCGGTGCCTGGACGAGTTCGAGCCGCGCGTTCGGCGTCGACATCCGGGTCGAAGGCGACGGCTGGGGCAGCGCCACGCGCGAGGAAGTCCAAACCCTGCTCCAGGCCGTCGCCGACGAACTCGTCGACGGCCCGAACCCGGTGTTCGCGCATCCCGTCGTCGTCACGCAGGGCGGCGACGCCCCGGTCGCGCTGTTCGCACCGGGGCCCGCCGGCGAGCATCGCGTCCGCGTTTCCGCGCACGACCGGGCCTGGGCGCAGTACGCGTACCAGTTCGGCCACGAGCTGTGTCACGTGATGGCGGGCCACACCGCGCACGCCGCAGCCGACCCGGCGCGCCGGCGTCATCAGTGGTTCGAAGAGGCGCTGTGCGAAGCGGCCGGGCTTTACGCGCTGCGCAGCATGGCCGCGCGGTGGCGCGACGACGCGCCCTATCCAGCTTGGGAGGACTACGCGCCGGTGCTGGCCGCCTACGTGGAGCGCCTCCTCGCCGAGCCTCATCGCCAGCTCCCCGCCGGCCAATCGGCGGCGCAGTGGCTGAATACGCATCTCCACGCGCTGCGCGACGATCCGTACCGGCGCGCGGACAACGAGGTCGTCGCGAACCTGTTGCTCCAGCGCTTAGAAGCGTCGCCGGAACACTGGGGCGCGCTCTATGCGCTCAATCGTCACGAACCCGGGCAGGTGCGCGACCTCGGTGACTACCTCCTGCAATGGCGCGAGCACGCCCCCACCGAACACCGCGCATTCGTCGCCGAACTCGCCGGCTTGCTGGGGTTCGGCGACGAAGCCGCGCCGAGCGCACAGCGGCCGCTGGAACGGCTGGCGGCGTATATGCCCGCCGCGCGCGCGACGCTCAACCCGGCCAATTAGAACAAGCGTTCGCCTAGAGCTCGCCGAAGAGCGTTGGCAGGGCTTCGACAAGCTCAGCCCGAACGGTATTTAGCTGCCGGGTTAACAAGACACGACGAGCGGCGGGCCTGCGGGGCGGCGGGCCTGCGGGGCGGCGGGCCTGCGGGGCTGCGGGGGTGCGGGCTGCGGGGTGCGGGGTGCGGGCTGCGGGCTGCGGCGTTTCAGTGAAATGCTTTCGGACCACAGCGACCCGGAATGAATCGGGCACGCCCCTTGCCGGGCGCCCGGATTCAGTGAAACCCTTCCGCCCACCGACCGAAGGTGCGGCCCTCGTCCGTCACGTCGTGTCAGTGGAACCCTTCCGGGTCGCGATCGGCCATTGCGTTGCGCAACCGGATTTCGATCGCGAGCCGCTCGACGTAGCGATCGAGGTCGCGGTCGCCGACCGTGCTCGACCGCGGCCCTTCTTCGCCGGGCCGATCGCCCGGACGCCCGAATACGCCGGCGCCCTGCCTGAGTTCTCTGCCCTCTTCGATCGCCTTCGCCTGTGCATCGAAGTCGCTGTCGTCGACCGCCGTCGCCGCCGCAACCGCCAGCGGGGCGGCAAACAGCGCGGAGGTGATGAGCGCGAGGGCTTTGGATCGTGCGTTCATGTCCGTCTCCCGGATCTGTCCGCTCCCTGCAACCGTCGGCGCCGTTTCTGTGCCGCGCGTCCCTGCTCCCAATATAGGCCCGCTGCCCCGCCCTCGCCGCGGCGGACCCTCGCGGATCGGCGTCAGCCGCAGGCGAAGGCCGACGCTCGAACTATCCACCGCAAACCAAATACCGTTCGGGCTGAGCCTGTCGAAGCCCGGCCGATGCGCTCGACAGGCTCCGGGCGAACGGCTGCACTCGATTGCCTCCGAATAACCTCAAATCCGCCGACGGCCAATACCGCTTCGGTCCGCCCGACCTAGGCTCGATCGATCACCCCAGGGGCGGAATCGGAGAGGATTTCGTCGCGGAACTCGGGCGGAATGTCCTCGGGGGACAGCTGCGCGGCCTCGTCGCCGATCAGCGCGAGGATCAGGCGCAGCTGGTTGCGCAGTTCGCGCACATTGCCCGGCCAGTGATGGCGCCGCAGCAGCACGAGGGTTTCCCGCGCGACGTGGATCGGCCGCTCCGGCATTGCGTCGTGGACCAGTTGCTGCACGAGCGCGTCGAAGTCCGTGCGCTCGCGCACCGGCGGGAGGCTCAGGATGCGACCGCCGCCGGCTTCGAAGGCGCTCGCGTGAAAGCGTCCAGCACGCTGCGCTTCCGCGACCGGAGCGCGCGGCACGCCGACGACGCGCGCGGGAAGCCGGCGGCGGCCGTCGAAGAGCCGCGCCTGCAGCGGGATCGGCAACGCGTCGACGTCCACGAGAAACAGGATGCCGTCGCCGGCCCGCGCCCATGCGAGTTCGAGCGCCTCTTCGCCCGCGGTGCCGGGAGGTAGCGTCCCGCAGTCGAGGCCGACGAGCGGAGCGTCCGGCGGCGCGCGGTGGTCGGCGTGAAATGCTCGTGCAAGGTACGCCCTGCCGGTGCCCATCTCGCCTTCGAAGAGCAGCGGCGCGTTGCCGGCCGCGCACTCCCTGAGCGTCGCGACCGTCTCTCCGATCCGCGCGTCGCCGAGGACCATCGCGCCGAGCCGCGAAGCGTCGGGGGCCGTTGCCGCCGGCCTCTCGCTGCCGTCACTGCGGCGTCGTCGCCCGAGTCGGGCGCGCGCGATGAACGGGCGCCCGAGGACGCCCTGCAGCGCGAACGGAGCATCCGCGTCCTGCGCGGCGCGATCGAGCAGAACGGACCAGGATGTCGCGAAGCAGGTCTCGCAGGTCGCGGACGGCCGCTCGGCGGAAAGTTCGAGCCAGGCGCGCGCCCGCCGGTTGCTCGCGACGAGCCGGCGGGATTCGTCGAAGACCGCCACCGCGTGCAAGGCATCGGCGAGCGCGTCGTGCCGCGTGTGGAAGTGCAGCGTCAGGAAGCCCCCGTCGAAGTATTCGAGCAGGCGGTACTCGATCAGCTCCGCCGTCGTGCACAGCAGCGCGCGGGCATGGGAGAGGTCGTCGCGAGCGTCCGACGACACGTCGAGGATGCCGAGGATCCCGCCCGCCGGTGCGAGGATCGGCGTCGCGACGCAGGTGAGAATGCGGTTGCGTTCGAGGTAGTGTTGCCCGCCCTGCACCGTCGTCACCGCTCCGGTCTGCAGTGCGGTGCCGATCGCGTTGGTGCCCATCCGGGCCTCGGTCCAATCGACGCCGGGGCGCAGCGCGACCGAGGAGGCGCGGTCGAGAAACTCGGTCTGCCCGAGCGCGCTCAGGATCGTCCCGTCGCGATCGGCGAGGATCACCGTCGACGAAGCGCTTCCGATCTGCCGGTACAGCCCCTCGATCATCGGACGCGACAGCGCCATCAGCCGCCCATTTGCGGCGAGCCGGTCGGCCAGCTCGCCACGGACGAGCGCGGTGTCGTCGAGCGGCTCGTCCGCCCGCAGCCCCTGCCCGCGGCAGCGCTCCCATGACGCGGCGAGCGTCTGCGGCAGCGAAAGCGGCGAAGGCGGAACGGGGGGCGAAGGGGCTTGCGTCATGCGGACGCGTCAAGCAGGAACCATTCCGTTCCCCTTCGCCCCGTGCATGGTCGCGCGCGAGCCCTAGGGGCAGCGGCTTGCGCGTACGGGCGCCGCCCGGCCCCCGCCGCTCGGCCCTTTTCCGGCCGCCCCGCGCAGTGTCTCGTTTCGGCGCAGATGTGCCCTTCTTGAGCGGCGCGGCGCGAGGCAGTCGCTCGGCCGATCGGATATGCGACGAGCACCTCTTCGGCCCGGAAACCCGCGCGGCGTCTGGACACTCGGTGCGCCCGAAAGAAGCGACGCGGCGCTGGCACGCGGCGTGCGGACGGCCCTGCGACGCAAGGGCGTTTTCAACAAACACAGGAGACAGGTCGATGATCTACGAGATGCCGGGCACCGCGGGTGCCAAGTTCCAGTTCAAATCGCGCTACGACAATTTCATCGGCGGCAAGTGGGTCGCGCCGGTGCGCGGCCAGTATTTCGACAATCTCACGCCGATCAGCGGCAAGCCGTTCTGCCAGGTCGCGCGCTCGAGCGCGGAAGATATCGAGCTCGCGCTCGACGCCGCGCACGCCGCTGCCGACAAGTGGGGCCGCACTTCGGCCGCCGACCGCGCGAACATCCTGCTGAAGATCGCCGACCGCCTCGAAGCCAACCTCGAACTGCTCGCCTACGTCGAAACGGTCGACAACGGCAAGGCGATCCGCGAGACGCTCAACGCCGACATCCCGCTCGCCGTCGACCACTTCCGCTACTTCGCCGGCTGCCTGCGGGCGCAGGAAGGCGGCATCAGCGAGATCGACGAGCACACCGTCGCGTACCACTTCCACGAGCCGCTCGGCGTCGTCGGCCAGATCATCCCGTGGAACTTCCCGATCCTGATGGCCGCGTGGAAGCTCGCGCCGGCGATCGGTGCGGGCAACTGCGTCGTGCTGAAGCCGGCCGAATCGACCCCGGTCAGCATCCTCGTGCTGGCCGAGCTGATCGCCGACCTGCTGCCACCGGGGGTGCTCAACGTCGTCAATGGCTTCGGCGGCGAAGCCGGGATGCCGCTCGCGACCAGCAAGCGCATCGCGAAGGTCGCCTTCACCGGCTCCACCGCGACGGGTCGCGTGATCGCACAGGCGGCGGCGCAGAACCTGATCCCCGCGACGCTGGAACTCGGCGGCAAGTCGCCCAACATCTTCTTCGCCGACATCGCCAACGCCGACGACGCGCTATTCGACAAGGCGGTCGAAGGCATGGTGCTCTTCGCGTTCAACCAGGGCGAAGTGTGCACCTGCCCGTCGCGCGCGCTGATCCAGGAGTCGATGTACGACCGCTTCATGGACCGCGTGCTCGCGCGCGTGAAGGCGATCAAGCAGGGCAACCCGCTCGACACCGAGACGATGATGGGCGCGCAGGCCTCGACCGCGCAGATGAACAAGATCCTGTCCTACCTCGACGTCGGCCGCGAGGAAGGCGCGCAACTGCTGATCGGCGGCGACCGCGCGCATCTCGGCGGCGCACTCGCGGAGGGCTATTACATCCAGCCGACGCTGTTCAAGGGCCACAACAAGATGCGCATCTTCCAGGAGGAGATCTTCGGGCCGGTGCTCGCGGTGACCACCTTCAGGGACGAAGCCGAAGCGCTCGAGATCGCGAACGACACCCCGTACGGGCTCGGCGCCGGCGTGTGGTCGCGCGACGGCAGCGTCGCGTACCGCATGGGCCGCGCGATCAAGGCCGGGCGCGTGTGGACGAACTGCTACCACGCCTACCCCGCCCACGCGACCTTCGGCGGCTACAAGGAATCCGGCATCGGCCGCGAAACGCACAAGATGATGCTCGACCACTACCAGCAGACGAAGAACCTGCTCGTCAGCTACAGCCCGAACGCGCTCGGCTTCTTCTGAACCCCGCGCACCGCCGGGCCGGCCCCCTGTCGCGTCGGCCCGGCGCGGAGTTTCTTCGCACCGTCCCTCCTCTACCCCCCGGGCGAGCTTGCGGGCGGCTTCGGCCGCCCGTTTTTTTTTGCAGCGCCGGCGTTCGCGCACGACGCCGACGATGCGCCCGGCGCGACCGCAGCACCGCCGATTGGAGATGACGCAGAAATCTCGACGCGCCGGCCGGCGACGGATCGACCGAATGCCCGATTGTTCGTCGGCGGCGAGTTTCCGCCGCCCGCGCCGACTGTCACGTTTTTGAACAGGTGTCCCATAACTGGCACACGCTGTGCCTCCGGCCCGCGGATTCCTTGTGCTGCGGCCGGCCGGCCCGGTTCATGCTTCTCCTGGCCTACCGGCGCGCCCGACGCCGGACAACGACAACGATGGAGACACGGGCATGAATGCCTGGCTTGCGCGCATCCTGATGCTCGCGCTGCTGCTCGCGCCGTTCGTATCGCCGGCCGGCGCGGCCGACCCGGCGACGATCCGCATCGGCGTCCTGCAATACGGCACCGTGAGCTGGGAGCTCGAAGTGATGCAGCGCATGGGGCTCGCCGAGCGCGAAGGCGTGCGGCTCGAGATCGTCCCGCTGGCGCTGAAGGACGCGGCGAGCGTCGCGATCCAGGGCGGCGCCGTCGATGTCGTCGTCAATGACTGGATCTGGGTCGCGCGGCAGCGTGCCGAAGGGCGCGACTTCGCGTTCGTGCCCTACTCGCGCGCGATCGGCAGCGTGATGGTGCGCCCCGACGCCGGCGTGCGTTCGCTCGCCGACCTGCGCGGCAAGCGCCTCGGCGTCGCCGGCGGCGCACTCGACAAGAGCTGGCTGCTGCTGCGCGCGCATGCGCGCCGCACGCTCGGCGAAGATGCCGCGCAACTCGTCAAACCCGACTTCGGCGCCCCGCCGCTGCTCAACGCGCTGATGCTCAAGGGCGAATTGCCGGCGGTGCTCAACTTCTGGCACTACGCGGCGCGGCTGCAGGCGGCCGGGATGCGCGAGCTGCTCGGCCTCGACGAGATCCTGCGTTCGCTCGGGGTCGAAGGCGATCTGCCGATGCTCGGCTGGGTGTTCCGCGACGAATGGGCCTCGCGCAACCGCGCGGCGCTCGAAGGCTTCCTCCGCGCCTCCGCTCGCGCGAAGCAGCTGATGCGCGAATCGGACGCGGTCTGGGAAGAGCTGCGGCCGATGACGCGTGCGGAGGACGACGCGACGCTCGCCGCGCTGCGGCAGGGTTTCCGCGACGGAATCCCGGGCGCCGACCGCGCGCAGGCCGAGCGCAACGCCCAGCGCGTGTTCCACATCCTCGCCGACGAAGGCGGCGCGGAACTCGTCGGTCCCGCGACCTCGCTGCCCACGGGCACCTTCTGGCACGGGACCGGGCAGTGAAGATCGCCGATCAGGGCGCGATGTTGCCGCTGCCGGAGTCGCGCAAGAATGCCTCGTCTAAGGCGTGGATGCCGAGCGGCGACGGCTGGCTGCGCGTCGCGTCGCTGCTCGCCTTCGTCGCGCTGTGGCAGGTCGCCGCCGCGTGGCTCGCGAGCCCCGCGCTGCCCGCACCCGCGGCCGTGTTCGGCCGTGTCATCGACGAAACCCGGTCGCTCGCGCTGCCGTTCCATCTCGCGATCACGCTCGGGCGCGTCGCGGTGAGCTTTGTGCTCGCGATGGCGATCGGCACCTTGATCGGCATCGCGATGGGCCGCTGGAAGCGGCTCGACCTGCTGCTCGACGGCTGGCTGGTGCTCGGGCTCAACATCCCGGCCCTGGTCACGATCATCCTGTGCTACGTGTGGTTCGGACTCAACGACACGGCGGCGATCGTCGCGGTCGCGGTGAACAAGATCCCGACGGTCATCGTGACGGTGCGCGAAGGCGCGCGCGCCGTCGACCGCCGCCTGATGCAGGTCGCACACGCCTACCGCCTGCCGCGCGGGCGCACGCTGACCCAGGTCTATCTGCCGCAGCTCTATCCCTACCTGATGGCGGCCGCGCGCACCGGGCTGTCGCTGATCTGGAAGATCGTGCTGGTCGTCGAACTGCTCGGCCGCAGCAATGGCATCGGCTTTCAGCTCAACCTGTTCTTCCAGTTCTTCGACATCGCGGGCATCCTCGCCTACACGCTGGTCTTCGCCGGGATCGTGCTGATCGTCGAAGCGGCGGGTCTTCGACCGCTCGAGCGGCGCCTGACACGGTGGCGGGGGTGACACGGATGCTTGAAATCGCAATCGGAAGAAAATCCTTCGCCGACCGCGGCGGCCGGCCCCACGTCGCGCTGGCGGGGCTCGACCTGAATGCGGCGCCGGGGGAATTCGTCTGCATCGTCGGCCCGTCGGGATGCGGCAAGACGACGCTGCTGAACGTCGTCGGCGGGCTCGACGGCGACGTCGAGGGACGCGTCAGCCTCGCCGGCGCGCCGCTCGGCGACGGCACCGGCTTCATGTTCCAGGAGCCGCGCCTGATGCCGTGGCTCACGGTGCTCGAAAACGTCACGCTGGTCGCCGGTCCGTCGGCGGCGGCGCAGCAACGTGCACGCGAACTGCTCGTCGCGATGGGACTGGGCGAAGTGATGGACGCCTTCCCCGGGCATCTATCGGGCGGGATGCAGCGGCGCGTCGCGCTCGCCCGCGCCTTCGTCATCGAGCCCAAGCTGCTGCTGATGGACGAGCCCTTCGTGTCGCTCGACGTGCCGACCGCGGACCGGCTGCGCGCGATGCTCGTCGAACTGTGGCAGCGCTGCCGCTGCACGGTGCTCTTCGTCACGCACGACCTCCACGAAGCGCTCGCCCTCGCCGACCGCGTGTGCTTCCTGTCCGCGGCGCCCGGCCGCGTCGTCCTCGAAGTCCCCGTCACCTTGCCGCGACCGCGCCTGCCCGCCGACCCCGCGGTGCAGGCTCTGCACGCAGCGCTGCTCGCGCAACACCCGCAACTGCTCGCCGGCCTCGCGCAACCGGCGCACGACGAGTTTGCGATCGACGACGGGGGCCGCCGATGACCGACTTGAACGCCGGATCGAAAGCCGTCGCGACAGCCGAAGCGGCCGGGAACCGCCTCGCGACAGCCGAAGCGGCCGGGAACCGCCTCGCGGAAGCCGAAGCCCTGCTGCGCCTCGACGACGTGCGCAAGTCCTACGGCGCACGCGAAGCGCTGCGGGGCGTGAGCCTGCACGTCTCGCGCGGCGAGTTCGTCGCGCTGCTCGGACCGAACGGCGCCGGCAAGAGCACGCTGTTCCAGTTGCTGACCGGGCTCTTCAACGCCGACTCGGGGCAGATCCGCATCGCCGGGCACGACATTCGCGACGAGCCGGTCGCGGCGCTCGCGGCGATCGGCGTCGTGTTCCAGCAGCCGACGCTCGACCTCGACCTCGGCGTCGCGGCGAACCTGAAATTCCACGCGAACCTGCACGGTCTCGGCGGCCGCCGCGCGCGCGAACGCATCGGCGACGCACTCGCCCGCCTCGGCCTCGCCGAGCGCGCGAGCGACCCCGTGCGCGAGCTGAGCGGCGGCAACCGGCGCAAGGTCGAGCTCGCACGCGCCCTGGTGCACGAACCCGCGGTGCTGCTGATGGACGAGGCAACGGTCGGGCTCGACCCGGCGTCGCGCCGCCAGTTGCTCGACGAAGTGCTGGCGCTGCGGGCACGCGGCGTCGGCGTGCTGTGGGCGACCCACCTCGTCGACGAGGCGGAGGCGGCCGACCGCGTGATCGTGCTGCACAAGGGGAGCGTCGTCGCCCAAGGCCGCCCGGCGGAACTCGCCGGCGCCGCGGGCAAGCCGACGCTCGCCGAAGCCTTCCTCGAAATCACCGGCGCGAGCGCCGACTGAACCCTTCAACCCAACGCATGCTTGCCGTCGCGACAGGAGATCGACCGTAATGCGCTTTCGCACCGTGTTCGCAGCACTGACCCTCGCACTCGCCGCCGCGTCGGCCGGCGCGAAGAGCACCGGCTACGTCTTCGTCAGCAGCGAGAACGACAACGCGGTGACCGTGATCGACGGCCGGACCTGGCAGGTCGTGAAGGCGATCCCGACCGGCAAGCGTCCGCGCGACATGAAGCTGAGCCCGGACCGCACGGCGCTGTACGTGATCGCGAGCGACGCGAACCGCATCGACGTCATCGACATTGCGCAGCTCAAGGTCTCCCACAGCATTCCCGTCGGCGAGGACCCCGAGATGTTCGATCTCGGCGCCGACGGCAAGCGCCTGTACGTGTCGCACGAGGAGGACGCGCAGGTCTCGGTGATCGACATCGCGACCCGCAAGCCGGCGGCGCAGATCGAGGTCGGCGAAGAGCCGGAAGGCGTCCGGCTGAGCCCGGACGGGCGCCGGCTGTACGTCACGTCCGAGGTCGCGAACATGGTCCACGTGATCGACACCGCGAGCCTCAAGATTCTCGCCAACGTCGTCGTCGCTAACCGGCCGCGGCGCTTCGCGATGACGCCCGACGGCGGCGAAGTGTGGGTCACGAGCGAGCTCGGCGGACAGGTGACAGTGCTCGACGGCGCGACCAACAAGGTCAAGGCCACGATCGCCTTCACCCCGAAGGGCTTTCGTGCCGACGACGTGACGCCGGTCGGCATCACGATGACGCGCGACGGCAAGACGGCCTTCGTCACGCTCGGCCGCGCGAACCACGTCGCGGTCGTCGACGTCCCGGCGCGCAAGGTGCAGGACTACGTGCTGGTCGGCAATCGCGCGTGGGGCGCGACGCTGAACCGCGACGAGAGCCTGCTCCTCGTCGCCAACGGCCTGTCCGACGACATCTCGGTGGTCGACACCCGCACGCACAAGGTACTGCGCTCGGTCGCGGTCGGCCGCGTGCCGCACAGCGTCGTGATCGATGACTGAGCGACGACCGATGAGAACGCGGATGCAACCGACGACGCTCGCGCGACGCTTCTTCAGCGGCCCGTTCGGCCGCCGGCTCGCGGGGCTGTTCCTCGCGCTCGGCGTCGCGACGGCCGCGAGCGCCGCGACGACCCGCATCGCCGTCCTCGAAGTCGAACCCGACGCGCGCTACGACGAAACCCGCCTCTTCTTCCGCGGCCTCGCGCAGCCGCTCGGCCGTCCGTTCGCCGGCGCCGAAGTGGCGCTGCGCGAAGCGCGCTTCGTGGGCCAAGCGGTCGGCACGGAGTTCGCGCTGGAACGGGTTTCGGGCGGGGACGCCAGTGCGCTCGTCGCGGCGGTCGAGCGCCTCGCGAAGGACGGCGTGCGCTTCTTCCTGATCGATGCCCCCGCCCCGGTCGTCGCCGACGTGTCGAAGGCCGTGCGCGGCCGCGAGCTGCTGCTGTTCAACGTCTCCGCACCGGACGACGCGCTGCGGCAGGAGCAGTGCCAGCCGAACCTGCTGCACACGCTGCCGAACGACGCGATGCGCGCGGACGCGTTGGCGCAGTTCCTCGTGTCGAAGAAGTGGCGGTCAGTATTGCTGCTCGAAGGGCCGAAGCCCGAAGACCGGCTGCTCGCAGCGGCCTTCGAGCGTTCGGCAAAGCGCTTCGGGCTGAAGATCGCCGAGCGCCGGCCGTTCGTGCTGAGCAACGATCCGCGCCAGCGCGACCAGGGCAACGTCGCGCTGCTGACCGCCGGCCCGGACCACGACGTCGTCTTCGTCGCCGACTCCGATGGCGAGTTCGCGCGCAGCGTGCCGTACCGCACCGTGCGCCCGCGCCCCGTCGTCGGCAGCGAAGGGCTCGTCGCGACCGCGTGGCACTGGTCGTGGGAGCGCCACGGCGCGCCGCAGCTCAACGCGCGGCTGGAAAAGCAGGCGGCGCGGCGGATGGCGGCTCCCGACTGGGCCGCGTGGATGGCGGTCAAGACCGTCGTCGAGGCCGTCGTCCGCACGCAGAACGCGCCCTTCCCGGCGCTCGCGAAATACATCAAGGGCGAGGACATCACGCTCGACGGCTTCAAGGGCAGCCGCCTCGGTTTCCGCCCGTGGGACAACCAGTTGCGCCAGCCGATGCTGCTCGCGACGCACAACGCGGTCATCGAACGCGCGCCGATCGCGGGCTTTCTGCACCCGACGCAGAACCTGGACACGCTCGGCTTCGACCGCCGCGACAGCCGCTGCGCGTTCTGATGCCGCGGATCGGGGAAGCGTCTTCCGCGATGGCCCCTTTCCCCGCTGTCCCTTTCGCGGCCATTCGTCTCCCCGCTGTCGCTTTCGCGGCCATCCCTTTTCCGGCCACCCCCTTGCCGCTGCGCCCGAACCCGAAGAGGTGCCAATGAAACTGCAACATGCCCTGCTCGCGCTGCAGGCGATCGCCGGCCGCGAGGTCGCCAAGTTCGTCCGCCAGGGCGGCCGCTTCGCCTCCGCGCTGGTGCGGCCGCTGCTGTGGCTCGTCGTGTTCGCCGCGGGTTTCCAGAACGTGTTCGGCGTGTCGATCATCCCGCCCTACGACACCTACATTCCGTACCAGGTGTATATCGTCCCCGGGCTGCTCGGCATGGTGCTGCTGTTCAACGGCATGCAGTCGTCGCTCGCGATGGTCTACGACCGCGAGATGGGCATGATGCGTTTGCTGCTGACTGCGCCGCTGCCGCGCGCCTATCTGCTTTTCGCGAAGCTGCTCGCGGGCACGCTGCTGTCGGTGCTGCAGGCTTACGTCTTTCTCGTCATCGCCGCGCTCTTCGGCGTCGACGTGCCGTGGAGCGGCTGGCTCTACGCGCTGCCGGTCGTCGTGCTCGCCGGCATGATGCTCGGCGCGCTCGGCCTGCTGCTGTCGGTGCATGTGCGCCAACTGGAGAACTTCGCCGGCACGATGAATTTCGTGATCTTTCCGATGTTCTTCGTCTCGCCCGCGCTGTACCCGTTGTGGAAGCTCGAGGAATCCGGCGCCGCGGCGATCCACGCGGTCGCGCAGTGGAACCCCTTCACGCACGCGGTCGAGGCGATCCGGTTCGCGCTCTACGGCCAGTTCGCCGGCGATTCGCTCGCGATCGTCGCCGGCTGCCTCGTCCTGTTCTTCACGCTCGCGGCCTGGGGCTACGACCCCCAGCGGGGCATCGCCAGGCGCGGCAAGCCGGCTTGACATGACGGGTCGCACGGTCGGAATTGTTCCGTCACGGCGCAAGTGTGTTCCAAAATGGAGCAGTGCTCTTGCGCCGCGGAAATTCAGGCAGAGGCGCTTGGCGGCCGCCGATAATGGTGTGGGATTCACACGCACCAGTGAAAACGCTCGGACCGATCAGTGGAGGAAACATCGATGAGACGCTCCTCGCCATCAACGGCGCATAGCGCCGCCAACGTCACCCCGGTCGAAGACCGGCTGGCTGAAACCAAGTCGTCGAACACCGACATTTCCCAGAACGATGTGCTTGCCCGGGCTGTAGCGGTCCGCCGCGCCGAGCTGTGGCTTGCCGAAAATAGCGACCCGCTGGCGAGTTCGAACGCCTATGTCGAGGCTTCCGCTCGCGCGCTATCGAGGGTTTTGATGTCGCGCTTCGAGGTATTGCGACATGCCCGTCAGCGGGGCATGTCGTAACCTGAAACCGCGCTCAAGGCGTCCGGTGCGTGACCCCGTGCGCGGAAAAGATGCGCACGAGGTCGCCCGAGCGCTGCAGCTCCGCCAGCGCGCCCGACAGCGCGGCGGCGAGTTCGTGGTGTTCCGCCTTGACGGCCATCCCCAGCGGCCAGCCGGTGACGCGCATCTCGGGCAGCGTGACCGAGTCGATCTCGTAGCCGGGGACGTCCTTCAGCGCGGCTTCGAGTTGGGCGCGCGTCGACATCACCGCGGCGACCTCCTTGCGCGAGAGCGCGGCGACCGCGTCGGTGACGTTGGGAAAATGGACGACGTTGTCGCGCAGGCGACCGTTGAGGACCTGCAGCAGGTAGTCGCTCGCGTGCGTATCGACTTCCGCGCCGATCTTCTCGCGCGTGAACACCTCGAAGGCATTCGCCGCCGAGCCCGCGATACGCGGCACGCGCGCGGGGTCGCGCGCAACCGCCATCGTCTCCAGGTGGTAAGGCGCGAAGATCTCGACCTTGTCGTTCTCGGCGGCAAAATGCGCGTCGACCGGCACGTGCATCATCACGTCGGCCGGCCGCGTCCCGAGGTAATGGCCGCGCCACACCATGTTGCGCAGGTCGTCGCTCATGTTCTCGTCGGCGGTGAATTCGACGAACTCCGCGCGCAGTCCCAGGCGCTGCGCGAGCGCCTGGCCGAGCGCGATATCGATCCCCTTGCCACGCGCCGAGTACGGCGCGAAGTTCGCATAGACCGCGACGCGCAGCGCTCCGGGCTGCTGCAGTTCGAGCTGGGCGACCGCATGCGCCGGCAGCATCGCGCCGGCGAGCAGCGCGGTCGCGGCGAAAAGGAAGTGGCGGCGATCATTTTTCACGGACGGTCTCCAGCCAGGCCCGGATGGCCCACATCGCTTCCTGCGACAGCGTGCCTTCGAACGGCGGCATGTACACGGCGCCGTTGCGCGTGACGCCGGTGCGCACGCGGCCGATGAAGTACTCGTCGGTTTCGGGCTCGATGTCGAGCTTGCGCAGATCCGGCGCAATGCCGCCCGAGACGGCGCCGAGCCCGTGGCAGCGCGCGCAGTTCTGGTTGAAGGCCGAATCGCCGATGCGGATCGCATCGGCGTTGTCGCGATAGGGATTGACCCCCTGCCAATCTTCGCCGAGCGGCTTCAGCCCCGACGTGTCCACCGCCTGCGGCGTGACGTCGCCATGCGCCGCGGCAAGGCCGGCGCCGGCGGCAAGGGCGATCGCGAGCGCTCCGAGGCGCAGTTTGCGGGTCAGCGTCGCCGTCGATTTATCGATGTTCACCTGTGTCTCCTCCTGGGTCGTTTGTAATCGGTGCCGCCGGGCGGCATGCGTCCACCTTCGCAAGGGCTATGCCACGAACGGGAAACGCGCCGAAACGCCTGAAAGCGAGCAATTTCGCGGGTTTACCGCTGGCAGGGAACTTGCTCGACTCCGTCACGGACTCGAACAGCCCGATTGCTTCAACACAGCCCAAGTGCTACGTTTTGACACAGGGTCGACACATAAAAAGGCCCGCGCAGAATCGCAGGGGACAAGGAGGAGGAGATGGGGGTCTTACCGCAACTGCGGGAGAGCCGCGACGAGAAGCTCGCGGCTGCCCGACGATTTTTCTTCGAGCTCGGCGAACTGCCCGAGACGGGGCTCGCGCCGCCGGTCCTGCGCTCCTGGCAGCGCTGCCGGACCGCGGGGCTCGATCATCTGGATCGTCATACCCTCGACCCGGTCGGCCGCGCGGAGCTTTCGGATGCGCGCGAGCGCAGCGTCGCGCTGCTCGACCAGGCCGGCGGCATCATGGAGCACCTGTTCGAGCAGATCCGCGCGTCGGGCAGCATGGTGATCCTGGCCGACAGCGACGGCCTGATCCTGCACAGCCTCGGCGACCCCGATTTCGTCGACCGCGCGCAGCAGGTCGCGCTGCGCCCCGGGGCTTCCTGGAACGAGGACGGGCGCGGCACGAACGCAATCGGCACGGCGATCGTCGAGCGCCGGCCGGTCGAAGTGCTGGGCGCCGAACACTACCTCGAACGCAACGGCTTCCTGACCTGCAGCGCCGCGCCGATCTTCGACGCGCTCGGCAAGGTCGTCGGCGTGTTCGACATTTCGGGCGCGGCCCATGTGCCGCAACGCCACACGCTGGGCCTCGTCCGCCTGTCGGTGCAGCTCCTCGAAAAGCGGCTGTTCGAATCGCGCTTCTCGAAGAACTTCCGCGTCGCCTTCCACTCGCGCCCGGAATACGTCGGCACGCTGCAGGAGGGACTGCTCGCGCTCGACGACGACGGTTACGTGATCGGTGCGAACCCGGTCGCGCGCGACTGCCTCAGCCTGCCCGCGGAGATAAGCGGCGCGCTGCCGCTCACGAATCTCTTCCGGATCGGTTTCGGTCAGCTTCTCGAACGCACCGCGAGCGCCGGCGACGCGCTGACGCAGCTCGAACTGCGGCGCGGCGACTCGGTGTACGTGCAGGTGCATGGGCATCGCCACGCGGCGGTGGAGCTGTCCCGCGGCGGCACCTCAACCCGCAGCACGGCGACACCGGCGAAAATCGCCGCCACCGGGTCGGCCCGCGCCACGTCCCCGTCGAAAACCGCTGCCGCCGCGGACCGGCCGGCACGACTCACGCTCGCCTGCCTCGCGACCGGCGACGCCCGCCTCCAGCTCGCGCTCGACCGGGCGCGCAAGGTGGAGGGCAAGGACATTCCGCTGCTGATCCAGGGCGAGTCGGGCGTCGGCAAAGAACTCTTCGCGCACGCGTTCCATAACAGCGGCCCGCGCGGCGACGGCCCGTTCGTCGCGCTCAACTGCGCGGCGATCCCCGAGAACCTGATCGAATCGGAGCTCTTCGGCTACAGCGGCGGCGCCTTCACCGGCGCGCGGCGCGAAGGCGCGATCGGCAAGATCCAGCAGGCCCACGGCGGCACGCTGTTCCTCGACGAAATCGGCGACATGCCGCTCGGCATGCAGGCGCGGCTGCTGCGCGTGCTGCAGGAGCGCAGCGTCACGCCGGTCGGCGCGCTGGCGTCGGTTCCGGTCGACATCTCGCTCGTCTGCGCGACGCACCGCGTGCTGCGCGACGCGGTGCGCCAGGGCGTGTTCCGCGAAGACCTGTACTACCGCGTGAACAGCCTCACCGTGACGCTGCCGCCGCTGCGCGAGCGCACCGACATCCGCGGGATCGTCGCCAAGCTACTCGCCGCCGAAACCCGCGACATGCGCCCGCAGGGCGTCGGCATCGGCGAGGAAGTCATGAGCTTCTTCGAGCGCTACGCGTGGCCCGGCAACATCCGTCAGTTGCAGAGCGTGATCCGCGTCGCGGTCGCGTTGCTCGACGACGACGAGGACGAAATCCGTCCGGTACACCTGCCCGAGGAGCTATTCAGCTGTCAATCGTCCGACGACGTCGGCGCGGTGCCGCCTGCCGCCGCTCCCGCCCAGCCCGCGGTCGAAGCCGGTCCCGAACCGCGGAGCCTCGACGAGATCGAACTCGCCGCGATCGCGACCGTCATCCGCGAAGTCGGCGGCAACGTCTCCGCCGCCGCCCGCCGCCTCGGCGTCAGCCGCAACACGCTTTATCGGAAGCTGGGGCGCATCGGCTGATCCGCGCGACGGACGCCGGGCATCGCGGCGCTCGACAGGCGAAGGACGACGTCGGCGGCATAGGAAGCCGCTAAGTCCGAGATCGCTCCGCTTGCCGGTCGCAGAACCGCAATCGGCGCGCGGCGAGCCCCTTCGGGCACCGTCGCGCGCCGTACGTCGTGCCGGCCCAGATGCCGGCTCGTCTCCAATCAGAAGAAGATGATGCCGCCGAGCGAGATCGTGCGCGTCTTCGTGTCGCCCGGGAACAGGTCGTCGCCGATGCCCTTCTCGCGGTTGTACTCGCCGACGAGCGTGATGTACTTGTTCAGGCTGTGATAGACGCCGAACGTCGCCGAGCGGAAGCGGTTCGTGTCCGCCAGCAGCCCGCCGCTGTCGCGGTTCTCGCCGTAGTTCAGTCCGACCTTCGTCTTGCCGAACTTGTACGTGCCCTGCACGAAGTAGCCCTTGCCGCGCGTCTTCTCGAACGGGGAAAAGTACAGCGCGCCGACCGTCGCCAGGCCCAGTCCGTCGCCGCTGAACCCATAGGCCACCGCCTCGAAGTTGCCGAACCCGAACTTGCCGCCGAGCTCGAACCCGCTCGCATCGAAGCTGCCGTCGCCGCTCGTGGCCTGATGGACACCGCCCGCCCACAGCGACGTGCTCGTGCTGTCCGACTTCCAGTCGTACGTCACCATCGCCTGGAAGCCCGGCGAATCGGTCTCGTCACCGGCGAACTTGTTCGGATCGAAGATGCCCGCCGACGCCGAGAAACCGCCCCACGTGGGCGTCGTGTAGGTGATCTGCGGCTGGAAGCCGGTGTACATGTAGCCGTGGCCGATCATCCCGAAGGTCGTGTTGAACGGCGTCGCCGCGTAGCTGTTGCCGCCGAGGCCCAGCAGCGTCATGTCGGCCAGGATGATCTTCTGCCCGAAAAGCCCGATGTCGCGGCCGAACTTGATCGTGCCCCAGTCGCTCGACCCGAACTGGAAGTACAGGTTGCGCGTGTCGATCTGCGAGAACGGGCTGTCGCACCCGACGGCACCGCCACACCCCGGATCGCTCGGCAGGCCGACGACGTCCGACTTGTCGTTGAGGCCGGGCGCGAAACCGACGTGCGCCTTGATGTCGAGGCCTTCGACCTTCGTCGTGAATACGAAATTGATCCACCCCGGGAGGAGCCCGTTCGTCAGCGCCGAGTCGTTCGTCCTGACCCCGTTCGCCTCGACCGAGCGATGCGCGTAGAACCCGTTGATCGTGCCGTTGATGTCGATCGTCGCGTCGCCCTGCGTGAAACTCACCGCGTTCGCGTCACCCAGTCCCGCCGCGGCGAGCGCCACCCCCAGTGCTGTCCCCTTCAACAGTCGAGCTTTCATTCCCTTCGTGCCTCCTTGGCTGCGGATCAATCTTTTTGGTTGAAGTCGCGGCGCGGACGTCACGCCCGACCGCCAGCGCAGGAGCGCAAGCACCGAGCCAGTGCGACTTCGGAGGCAAAACAGCGCATACCAGGGGAAAAAAGGGTGTTTTGCGGCGAAAACCGCTCAAGACCTGCGCCTGTTTGAGACAGACGCGAACAGTCGGGGGGCGACAGGTGTTCCAGGGTTGAGCAGTGGGCTGCGCCGCCTACCGCCGCCGGGTCGAACTATTTCGCGAGGACCCAACAGGTTCTTCGAGCCGAGGGCTTCGGTTTATTTTCTTCTCTCGGAGCAGAACCGCGGATGCACTTTCGCGTGCATGGAAGGGACGGTGAAGCTGGAACCCGTCATCGATGCGGCGCAGAGCCAGGCGGTGTCTCGACCTCGGCGATCGAGCTCACGCAGCGACTGCTTGGGCGCGCGGACATGACATCCGTGGCGCCTGGCACGCACGTTTCGTGCTGTTGCAGTTTCGATCGCACCGCCGCCCGAATTTGGTCGAGGCTGAACGACGAGGAATTCTTCCTTCCCGTCGAGCAGTTCCCGGTGTGTCGGGACGACGCGATGGCGAAATTGTTCGAGGCGCGACTATTGTCCGAACGGCACTTGGATTCGCCCGACCTTACGCAAATTCAATAGCCCGCGCGGCGCGCCGCTCCCGCAAGCCGCGTTGCGCGGGCGATGCCGCCTTTACCTGACGACGAGGTCGTTTTGTACCGATAGCACGCCGCCGACCGAGCGCGCGAGCTCGACCGCCTTCGCGCGTTCCGCTTCGCTCTTCACGGTGCCGCCGAGCCGGACGCGGCCCTTCGTGGTGTCGACGTCGATCGCCAGTCCGCCGACGAGCGGATCTTTCAGCAGCAACGCTTTCACCTTCGTCGTGATCGCCGCGTCATCGATATAGTCGCCGGTGCTCTCGGTCGAGCGGCTGCCGGCGCAGCCTGCAACGAGGGCTCCGACCAGGCCGAACATCAGGACCCGTCGCTGGTTTGAAATTTTTTCAACGCTTTGCATGGTTCCTCCTATTGCCGTCGGCGGAACCCTCGTCGGTCGGACGCAGGCTGGCCGCTTTCGGCATCGGTCTCGGGCTGTCGAAGCCCTGCTTCGGATTGGCCGGCAAGTGCCGGCCTTCACGTTTTCGCCATCCGCCCGGGGTATGTCGCGCGGAACCGGTCAGAAAACCGATGACGCCGTACGGGGCACCACGGAAGGATTACGGAAACGGCTCCATGCCGAAGCAATCACTGCTCCCGGAACTTCGAACGCACGCGTGCGATGCGTCGCGCCCATTTTTCCAGTCCTCGAATCAATCGTTCGCCGCTAGCCTGTCGCCCGACGCTGGCAGGGATCCGGCAAGCTCGGCGCGAACGTAATCGCATGCGACGCGGCGGTGATGCATCGAAGGCCGCGCGAAGCTGGCGCCGGGAGCGTGAAGATCGGAAGCTCGCCCGTCCGTTCGACGTGCCGAAGGTCGCGTCCGGCTGGACTAACGGCGGTGCGAATCCGGCGCCGCAAGGCCGAAGGTCAGGAGGTCGGCCGCGCGGTCAAGGGTCAGCGACAGCCGCGCGAGCTGGCGCTGCGTGCCGGCATCGTCGATCTCGCTGGCGAGCGCGTCGAGGGCCGTGACGGTCTGCCGCGGTGTGCGCTTTTGCTGCAGCATCGACCCGAGCAGCGTACGGACGTTTTCCGGCATGCCCCGCTTGCGCAGGTCGATCAGCGCGTGGCCGAGGTTGAGCGTCGCGACGAGACCCGCCGGCCAACGTTCCCCGAGCGTTTTCGCGCGGCCCAGATGCAGGGTCAGCCGCAGGATCGCGCGCGAAGTACGCGCGTGCCACGCGAGCCGGTCGCCGGCGTCCGATTCCAGGATGCGCTGCAGGTCGCGCCGGATCACGGTCGCGGCGTCGATCGCCTGACGTTGGGGCCGGAGCGGCAGCAGCACGAACAGGCCGGCCATCAGTCCGGCGGCGACCGCGAGCGCGACCGAATCGGCGAGGATGCGGCCGACGTCGTCGATCGCCGGCATCCCGGCCTGCGAGGCGAGCTGGAAGCACATGTTCGCGTCGATCGCGGCGATGCCGGTGCGTGGATTGGCGCGCCCGAAGCCACCGAGCACGAGGAACGGCACCACCGACAGCAGCAGCGCGGCGTTCGACGCGAGCTGCGGTTGCAGCACGAGGCGGTAGAACGTCGCCGCGACGACGCCGGTGACGACGCCGGCGAAAAGCTTCGGCGCGACGAACTGCGGCAACGGCAGCGAGCCGAGCACCATGACGAATATGCACACGCCGAGCGCGGCAAGCTCGACCGCGGGCAACGGCCATATGAGGCCGACCGCGCCCGCGCCGAAACTCGCCGCGGCGGCGAGCGCGGCGGTGCGTCCCGCGAGCGCCCATTCGCGGTGCGGCGCGAGGCGGATCCGCGTCGCGGGGGACACCGGCCGCGGCTCGCCGTGGGCGAGCGCATCGGCGGCGTCGAGAATCTGCCCGACCGCGATCTTGAGGCGCGCGATGGCGACGTCGTCGTCCGCCTCGGCCCACCCCGCCTCGCGCACCTCCGCCTGCGGTTCCCGACGCAGTTGGGCGGCGACGCGGTCGAGCCATTCGGGCAGCGTCGCGTCGATTCGGCATCCGGCATCCTTCAACGCCTGCGCCGCGGCGATCGTCGACAGCGAGCCGACGATGAGGAGATCGATGTCGCCGAGTCGCCGATAGCCCTCGACGGAGCCGGCAGCGAGCGGCCGCGCGGACGCATCGAGCTGGCTGATCTGTGCAATAAGCCGGGCCTCCTCTGCGGCGTCAGCGGCAGCGGCCGGGTCGCGGAGCACCCGCGCCGCGTACGTGACCGCGTCGGCCGACACCGAGCGCACCTGGGTATAGAACTCGGCGAGCGGCGACACCGGGGTCAGCACCGCGAGCACGAGCGTGCTGACGACGACGCCGATCAGCGTACATTCGACGCGCGCGATCGCGATGTCGAGCGATTCGGTCGGCGTCAGCAGCGCGGGGATCACGACCACCGCGGCGGTCATGCCGGCGAGCAGCGCGCCGTAACCATGGACGCCGCGCAGCAGATGCGTAAGCGCCGCATTGAGCCCCATCCAGCCCGCGAGCAGCGCCAGTTGCACGACCGGCGGCGCCGGCACATGCACCAGCGCGAAGCCGATGGCGGCGCCGATCAGCGTGCCGACGACGCGAAAGACCGCGCGCTCGACGACGAGCCCGCGCGACGCCTGGGTGAGCACCCACACCGGCATCGCCGCCCAGTAAGCGTTATGGACGTGCAGCAGCGACGCGATCGCGAACGACAGCCATGCGGCAAATGCCAGCGACAAGGCCTTGCGAATGATCTCGGGCTCGAAAAAACTCGCGAGCTCACGGAACGAACGGGATGAGGTCATGGGGGAAATATCGGGGCTGAATTGCGACCGCTGCGCACCGTGCAAGACGCCCCGCGGTCGGGACGCGAAATTCTAGGCTATTACTGGCCCGGCAAATTGATACAACCGTTCGCCCTGAGCTTGTCGAAGGGCGTTGCCAGGGCTTCGACAAGCTCAGCCCGAACGGTATTTAGCTGCCGGGTGAAACACGTAGATCGGCAACGCGTGATGCCCCGCCGCGCGAACCTCAGCCCGAACGGTATTTAAAAACGGTATCTTGCTGCCGAGTAAATAGCGCGTCATATAGTAGATGCGGCGACGGCCGGCGCACCGAGGCGGATGGTCGAGCCACGGGAGGATCGGGCAGGCTGGCACGACGACGACAACGCCCGCGCACCCGGATGGATGGCTGAGCCATCGGAAGTCGGCGTGAGCGCAGCGAAGGCCGACGCGACGGAGGGAGGGGCCGACCTACCGCGCGTCAGAACCCGATCGTCGGCCCGCGCCAGGAGTCGTCCCGCGGCCGCGCGCGCGCGACCGCCGCCTTGGCCTCGCACCACCCGTCGCACGCGTTGCGCCCCGGCCGTCTCCGCCAGAGGTTCAGCAAGCGTTTGCACTTCGCGTAGAAGTGGAAGAATCGCAGTACATCGTCGCATTCCGCCGTGCTCGGGCGATGGTCGCAGCAGACGAGCTTGTCGTCGCTCATGCCGCGGTCGGTCAGCGTCACCGCGCCCCATGCGAACGTGCTCAGCCGCGTGCCGCGCGCGAGCCGCGGACCGAGGACGAGCGCATCGAGGAGATCGTTGTCCCGCCCGAGGTAAGCGGGGACGGCGCCGTAATTGAACGGACACGGCAGCGGCGAGATGAAATCGATGCGCTCGGTCGAGCCGCGCTTGAGGAAGCTCCCGCGCGAGATCTCGATGACGACTTCGAGTTCGAGCGGCTCTTCGCTCCCGACACGAAGCGGCGCTTCGGATTTCATTGGATCGTGTCGACGCGCGATCTGTCGCCCCGGCAACCGCATACCGTCTGGCGCGAACGCTTCGGCAAGCTCAGGACAGACATCGCGAAGCCCGGCCCCACCCTTCGACGGACTCGGGGCGACCAGTAAGACGGGCGGTGGACATGCGGCTGAGACGGTCTCGGAGGCACGGTTTTGGCGAACTCGGAGCGTACGGTTGCGGGCGGGCGAGGACGAACGGCACCGGAGGTTTTTTCCAGGCTGCCATTTCGACCGTCGCGCACGCCATTCGTCTGCGGACCGGCGATCGAGTGCGCAGGCACGAGCTCCAGCGCAACCCCACCAGCTTGCGCCGGCCCGAGACGCCGAGCTTTCGCCACCGGCGCTTGGTATAGGTCTGCGCGTCCGACAGCGTGATTCCCATCGGTGCTGCATGCCCGGGGCGCAGGTCCTCCGAACTGCGCGTCTGTTTGTCGCCGCCGGAGTTGCCGCTCGTCGCACCCGTCGGGGTTCATGCCTCTACCCCCTGCCGCCAGTGGCCGGACCCGCCCGCACCCCGGATTCCGGAACCTCCCGCGCCCCGCGCGCCTCTCAGCGACATCCACCAAGGCTGGCAGCAGGACGGGCGATGGGGGAAGGATGGCGTACTCGGCTTCGATCGGCGTGCGTGCTTACCGCTTCAACGACCTGAAGGATCTGCTCGCGAAGGCGTCGCCGGCGCGCTCGGGTGACGCGCTCGCCGGGCTGGCGGCGGTGAGCTCGGTCGAGCGGATGGCGGCGCGGATTTGCCTCGCGGACGTGCCGCTGTCGCGCTTCCTCGACGAGCCGGTGATCCCGTACGAAAGCGATGAAGTCACGCGGCTGATCGTCGATCGCCACGACGCGCTCGCATTCGCCGGGATCGGCGCGATCACCGTCGGCGACTTCCGCGACTGGCTACTCGAAGACGCGACCGACAGCGCGGCCCTCGCGCGCGTCGCGCCCGGCATCACGCCGGAGATGGCCGCCGCGGTTTCGAAGCTGATGCGCAACCAGGACCTGATCCTCGTCGCGAAGAAGTGCCGCGTCGTCACGCGCTTTCGCGACACGATCGGCCTGCCCGGCCGGCTCGCGGTGCGGCTGCAGCCGAACCATCCCACCGACGACCCGAAAGGCATCGCCGCGTCGATGCTCGACGGCCTGCTGTACGGCTGCGGCGATGCGGTCGTCGGCGTCAATCCGGCCGGGGACAATCTGAACGGAATCATCGACCTGCTGCATCGGCTCGACGAGTTGCGCGCGCGCTTCGACATCCCGACGCAGACCTGCGTGCTGACGCACGTGACGAACACCTTGCACGCGATCGAGCAGCGCGCGCCGGTCGACCTCGTGTTCCAGTCGATCGCCGGCACCGAAAAGGCCAACGCGTCGTTCGGCGTGACGCTCGCGCTGCTCGCCGAGGTGCGCGATGCGGCCTTGTCGCTCGGCCGCGGCACCGTCGGGGACAACGTGATGTATTTCGAGACCGGCCAGGGCAGCGCGCTGTCGGCGGACGCGAACTTCGGCGTCGATCAGCAGACCTGCGAGGCCAGGGCCTACGCGGTTGCACGCGAGTTCGCGCCGCTGCTCACCAACAGCGTCGTCGGCTTCATCGGGCCGGAATATCTATACGACGGCAAGCAGATCATCCGCGCCGCGCTCGAGGATCACTTCTGCGGCAAGCTCCTCGGCGTGCCGCTCGGCGTCGACGTCTGCTACACGAACCACGCCGAAGCCGACCAGGACGACATGGACGTGCTGCTGACGCTGCTCGGCACCGCCGGCGTGACCTTCGTGATGGGCGTGCCGGGCGCCGACGACGTGATGCTGAACTACCAGAGCACGTCCTTCCACGACGCGCTGTACCTGCGCGAGCTGCTCGGCCTGAAACGCGCGCCGGAGTTCGAGGCGTGGCTCGAAGCGATGCACGTGACGGACGGGGCCGGCCGACTGCTGCCGGCTCCGTCACCGCGCCTGCTCGCAGCCGCCGAATCGATGACGGAACGCGCGAGATGACGGACCGCGCTGCTCCCGATCCATGGCACGCGCTGCGGCGGCTGACGCCGGCGCGGATCGCGCTCGGGCGCAGCGGCCCCGCGCTGCCCACGGCCGAAGTGCTGCGCTTCGGCCTCGCGCATGCGCAGGCACGCGACGCGGTGAATTTCGCGCTCGACGTCGCGGGGCTGCAGGACGAGCTTCGGACGCGCCATGACAGCAGCCTCGTCGTCCACAGTCGCACCCCGGACCGCGCCGCCTACCTGCTGCGCCCGGACCTCGGTCGACGGCTCGACGACGTGAGCGCCGCATTGCTTGCCAAAGCCGTCGCCCCGGCATCCGGCGCGTGCACGCTGCCGGACGTCGCGTTCGTCCTCGCCGACGGACTGTCGGCGCTCGCGGTGCAGCGTCATGCCCCGGCACTGCTCGACGCACTCGTACCGCGTCTGCCGCCCGACTGGACCATCGCGCCGATCGTCATTGCCGAACAGGCGCGCGTCGCGCTCGGCGACGAAATCGGTGAAATCCTCGGCGCGCGCCTCGTCGCGGTGCTGATCGGCGAGCGCCCGGGCCTGAGCTCGCCCGACAGCCTCAGCGTCTATCTCAGCTGGGCGCCGCAGCGAGGCTGCAGCGACGCCGAACGCAACTGCGTCTCGAACATCCGCCCCGAAGGACTCGGCTACGCCGCCGCCGCGATGCGGATCGCGTGGCTGATGCGCGAAGCCAGGCGTCTGCAACGGACGGGCGTCGAACTCAAGGACCGCAGCGACTTGCCGGAAATCGCTGAAGATTCGGCGACGAGCGAGTAACAGCCGCCCCGCGGCGCCGCTTCTTATATCCGTGAATGCTGGAGTGCAGTCCATGGAAATCCGTGAAGACGAATTCGTAGCTGCCAACCGACGGGGCAGGACCGCCCAAGCGGGGCCGCGTGCTCTGTCGGCCAGCTACGACGCCGAGAACCGGTCCGTGCTGATCACGCTCAACAACGGGCTGCAACTGACCGTACCTGCCGCGCTGGTGCAAGGCCTGGAGGCCGCCACGCCCGCCGAGCTGGAGCGGATCGAGATCTCGCCTTCCGGGCTCGGCCTGCATTTTCCGGATATCGACGCGGATCTATACATTCCGGCGCTCATCGAGGGCTGGTTCGGCTCGAAAAGCTGGATGGCGAAGATCGGCCGCCAAGGCGGCACGACGAAGTCCGCAGCAAAGGCGGAAGCCGCCCGCCGGAACGGGAAGCTCGGCGGCCGGCCGCGGCGCGGCGCCGCGTGAGGATCGGGGGGTCGGGACCGGCCGCCCCGCTCGTTGATTCCCCCTCCGTGGTCTAAGTTGAATCGTCGCGGAGCGGAAAGCGGGAGTCGGGCAATGTGGCGCACGCATGAAGTTTTCAACCAGGTGCCGGCGCTCGCCGATTTCGATCTTTTCGGGAGCGATGCCGCGTTGCAAGAGGCCGTCGCGCTGCACGGCGCGGGTTGGCACGCGGGGGCGCTCGCGGCCCAGGGCGGACAGCTCGGCAGCGCGGCGACGCTGCGGCTGGCCGACCTCGCGAACCGTCATCCGCCCGAACTGATGACCCACGACCGGTCCGGGCGCCGGGTCGACCGGGTGGAGTTCCACCCGGCGTGGGCGGAGCTGATGCGGATGCTGTACGCGGACGGCGTCCATAGCTCGGCCTGGCTCGATCCGCGTCCCGGCGCGCACGTCGCGCGGGCGGCGTCGTTCTATCTGCACGGGCAGGCGGAAGCCGGATCGCTATGTCCGGTGACGATGACGTTCGCGTCGCTTCCGGTGCTGCGCCGCGAGCCGGCGCTGTTCGCGCAGCTCGAATCGGGGTTCCGCTCACATGAGTACGACCCGCAGGACGCGCCGCTGTCGCGGAAGACCTCGCTCACGATCGGCATGGGGATGACCGAAAAACAGGGCGGCTCGGACCTGCGCGGCAACACGACGCAGGCGACCGCGAACGGCCGCGCGGCGGGCGGACTGCGGACCTACACGCTGGTCGGCCACAAGTGGTTCTTTTCGGTGCCGACCTGCGACGCGCACCTCGTGCTCGCGCGGACGGGCGAAGCCTTGTCGTGCTTCTACGTCTCCCGATGGCTCCCCGACGGCAACCGCAACGCGGTGCGCATCCTGCGGCTGAAGGACAAGCTCGGCAACCGCTCGAACGCATCGGCGGAAGTCGAGTTCGAGGACGCGATCGGGGTCCTGGTCGGCGACGAAGGGCGCGGCATCGCGACGATCATGGAGATGGCGGCGCAGACGCGGCTCGACTGCGTGCTCGGCAGCGCCGCGCTGATGCGCCGCGCGCTCGTCGAGGCGATCCACCACGCGCGGCATCGCTCGGCATTCGGCCGCCTGCTTGCCGAACAGCCGCTGATGCAGAGCGTGCTCGCCGACCTCGCGCTCGAAAGCGAAGCGGCGACCGCGCTCGCGATGCGGCTCGCGGCATCCGTCGATGGGTCGGATGAAAGCCTGCGCGAGCGGGCGTACCGGCGCATCGTCACGCCGGCGGCGAAGTTCTGGATCTGCAAGCGCGCGATCGCGTTCGCGGCCGAATGCATGGAAGTCTGGGGCGGCAACGGCTACGTCGAGGACGGTCCGATGGCGCGGATTTTCCGCGAAGCGCCGGTGAACTCGATCTGGGAAGGCTCGGGCAACGTGATGTGCCTCGACGTGCTCCGCGCCGTCGCGCGCGAGCCGGACGCCCGCGAAGCGCTGCTGCAGGACTTCGGCGAGACGACGGCCGGCGAACCGCTGCTCGATCGCGCCCTTGCCGCGCTGTCTTCGGCGCTGAGGTCCCCGACCGACAGCGAGCGGCTCGCCCGCCGCACCGCGACGCAGCTCGTGCTGCTCGCGCAGGCAGCGTTGCTCCGCCGACACGCGCCGGAGCCGATCGCCGACGCCTTCATCGCAAGCCGGTTCGACGGGTCGGGCCAGGTTGCCGGGCTGACGGAGCTGCCCGACGCGGCGACGATCCTCGCGCGCGCGTGGCCGGGTTGAACGTGCATTTCTTACCTGCGCTGCCCGGGCGGGGCGTCGCCCGCCCATCCGGGGAGCAGCCCGAAGCGGCAACGAGCGCGGGACCGGTAGATGCTTGCGGGTCTGCGTCCTTTGCGACCATCGGACAAGCAAGGAGGAATCGAAATGCAGACGAATCAGACGTCGCCGCTCGACGGCAAGAAGGTAGCGGTGTTGATGACCGACGGGGTCGAGCAGGTGGAATACACGGACCCGCGCCGTTTCCTCGAGCAGCACGGCGCGCGCGTGACGCTGCTGTCACCGAAGGCGCAAGGCGAGGAAGTCCAGGGCTACAACCACCTGTCGGCGGGCGATCGTTTCCGCGTCGAATTGAACGTGAGCGACGCGCGGCCCGAAGATTTCGACGCTCTCGTGCTGCCCGGCGGCGTTGCGAATCCGGACGCATTGCGCCTCGCGCCGGACGCGATCGGCTTCATCCGCGAGTTCGGGCGGCAGGACAAGCCGCTCGCCGCGATCTGCCACGGGCCGTGGACCTTGATCGACGCGGATCTCGTCAAGGGCCGCCGCATGACGAGTTGGCCGAGCCTGAAGGAGGACCTGCGCAATGCCGGCGCCGAATGGAGCGACGAGGAGGTCGTCGTCGACGGCAAACTCGTGACGAGCCGCAAGCCCGACGACCTGCCGGCCTTCGACGACGCGCTGCTGCAGGCCTTGACCGCGTCGGCCAATCCGACCGGCGGGCAGCAGGCTGCACGGCGATGAGGGCTGCGGCCGGCGGCTCTTTCGTGCGCGGCCGGGCGGCACGCGCTTGCGGTGAATCGCGGAGCGTCGTTGCGCCGGGCGCAAGCGGGAACTGACCGGCGATGTTCATCGGACCGCCCGACACTTTTCCCCGCCTCGTCGGCGATATCGGCGGCACGAACGCGCGCTTTGCGACGATAGCCGCCTCCGGCGGCGACCTCGGGGCCGTCGGCGTCGTGTCCTGCGCCGACTTCGCCGGTCCGCGCGAGGCGATCGAGCATTACCTCGCGACGAGCGGACAGCCGCGCCCGCGCTGGTGCGCGCTCGCGATCGCGAATCCGGTCGAAGGCGATTTCCTGCAGATGACGAACCACGACTGGGCATTCTCGATCGGTGCGCTGCACGACGCGCTCGGCGTCGAGCACCTGCTCGTGCTCAACGACTTCACCGCGCTCGCGATGGCGATCCCGTTGCTGCAACCCGACGAGCTCGTGCAAGTCGGCGGAGGCGCGCCCGTCTCGCAGCGCGCGATCGCGCTGCTCGGTCCGGGCACCGGGCTCGGCGTCTCCGGACTCGTGCCCTGCGGCGAGGATTACACCGCGATCGTCGGCGAAGGCGGCCACATGACGCTGGCCGCGAGCGATCCGCACGAAGCCGAGCTGATCGCGGAATTGACGAAGCGCTTCGGTCACGTGTCGGCCGAACGGGCGCTATCCGGCCCCGGCATCGTCGCGCTCTACGAGGCGCATGCGGCGCTCGCGGGCGAGACGCCCGACCCGATCGGCGCGCCGGCGATCAGCGCCCGCGCGCTCGCCGGGTCGTGCCGGCTGTGCACCGCGACGCTGACGGCATTCTGCGCGCTGCTCGGCACGGTCGCCGCGGATCTCGCGCTGGTCCTGGGCGCGCGCAGCGGCGTGTATGTCGGCGGCGGCATCATCCCGCAGCTCGGCGAGTCCTTCCTGCGCTCGCCGTTCCGCGCCCGTTTCGAACACAAGGGCCGCTTCAGTTCCTACCTCGCCGCGATTCCCACGTATGTGATCCACGCTGCGCAGCCCGGCCTGCGGGGCGCCGCGCGCGCGCTCGCGGCATCGGCGCCTCGCGTCCGCGAATAACCCGGAGGCTTCGACAAGCCCGTGGTGAACGAAATCGAGGGGCTCGACCCGGCCGCCGACTCGCGGACGGGTCGAGCCCCTCGGGCGGATCCTGCTTACCCGCGCGGCTTGCGCGGCGCGCGTCGAGGCGCGCTGCCGGACGATTCGTCGCCCGCTTTGCCCCCCGCGCTGCGGCCTTCGCGCCTCGAAGTCGCAGCACCTTCCTTCGGTGCTGCGACCGTGCGCTGCCGTGTGCGCGCGGCCGGCGTCGCCGGGGACGACTCCGCTGCTGTGGTCGTCGAAGCGCCTGCCGCGCCGCTGGGCGCCGGTGCCGCTCCTTCGCTCGGCGCAGCGTCCGCCGTTCCTGTGCTCCCCGCGGGTGCAGCGGACGGGGTCGCTGCGGCCGCCGAACCCGACGCGCTCGCCGCGGGCTTCGCTGTTCCCGTGCTCTCCGAGCTTCCCGCCGCCGGCAAGGCCGTTTTGGCTGCCGGATCTGCCGAAGCCGGGCCGGCTTGCGTTTCCGGCGTCGCCGGCCGCGCACGCTGGAACAGCGCCTTGATGCGTTCGAAGCGGTCGGCCGCGTGCGCGCTGAGTTCACCACTCGCGGCGAGCACCTGCTCGATCTGCGCGAAATGCACGTCGATCTCGGCGGCGCTCAGCCCCTTCAACAGCGTCGGAATCGCTTCCAGGGCGGCCTCGCGCGCCTGCTTAAGGATGAAGAACTGCTCGCGCAGGAGCTGCTTGAAGTCGGCGAGCTTGATGCCCCGCTCGAACTCGGCACGCGTCGCACGCATCCGCTTGAAGTTGCGTTCGTCGGTCGACGGCGCGCCACCGAGCACGTAGATGATCGAGCGCATCACCGCTTCCTGGCTGCCGCCTTCGGCGATGCGCGCGCGCAATTCGGCCTGCCGCCGCGCGATGAAGCGGCGATGCTCCGGCTCGGCGCCGGGACGCCGACGATGCGCGTGCACGTCGCCGCCGATGCCCACGAGCGCCTGCAGCAACGGTTGACCGTAGATCTGCAGGAAGAGCGCCTCGTTCGCCCGGTCACGCAGGTCGCCCCACGCGTCGAGCCCACGGACGATCTGCTCGGACATGTGGTTTTCGACGAGGCGGAAGATGTTGTCCTCGCCGACCGGGTGACGGTCCGCGCGAATCTTCTCCGCGAGCATCGGCAACATCGCGGTCAGCGGGTTGCGGTCCGACAGCAGCCGGTAGCGCAGCCGGCTCGGATGCATCAGGCGCAGGAATCTCGCCGACTCGGGTGTCGCGAACGCGCGCACCCACGGCTGCACGAACAGCCGGTACAGACCGAGGTTGATCCCCGACACGCGCGCCACGGTAGCGAAGCGCGTGTCGTCCTCCGGGCGATGCACGACGTCCTCGTCGAGGTCCTCGATCGAGCGCGGCGTGAATTCCAGCAGGTACTCGCGCTCGATCAGCCCCGCATCGCGACGGTCCGCGGCGCGCGAAATCGACGTCTCGTAGAGGCCCGGCGGAAGCACGTCGATGTAGTCCATGTTCGCGGTGAATTCGGTGTGTTCCTTCCGCGACACGCTGCCCGACACGAAGATGCCGAGGTGGCCGGTGCTGTCATGGACGCAATAGACGATCGTCTGCTCGTTCGCGACGATGCCCGCGACGTCCTCGTAGAGGTCGCGAATCCAGCCCAGTGCCTGCGGCGGTGGCGTGATGTCGTCGCCGCGCGAGCAGAACACGACGACCGGCGAGCGCACGTTGCGCAGATCGATGCGCCGCCCGTCGGAGGTCGAGAGCTGCGCCGACGAGAGCCGGTTGCCGACGAAGAGGTTATCGACGATGTACTGGATCTCGTCGCCGCCGAGCACGACGTGCCCGCCCCACCAGCGCTCGAACTCCAGATAGCGCGTCGCCTCGGTGTCGACGTTCGCGAACACGCGGTACTGCTTCGTCCACCAGGTGTTCGCGGGATTCATGTTCTCGAAGTTCTGCACCAGCCACGCGCCGTCGAAGAGCCCGCCGCCCATGTCGCTCAAGAGCGCGGTGACCCAGCTGCCGCCGCTCAGGCCGCCGGTGTAGCGCATCGGCGACTTGCCGCGTTCGCCCGCCCAGTACGACAGCGGCGACCCCGCGATGAGGATCGGGCCGAAGAGATCCGGCTCGAGCGCCGCGGCCATCATGATCTGCCAGCCGGCCTGGCAGTTGCCGACGACCATCGGTTTTTCGCAGGTGCTCGAATGACGCTCGACGACGTGGCGCAGGAACGCGACTTCCGCCTCGATGACGTCCTCGACGGTCTGCCCCGGCTCCGGGTACGGCAGGAAGCCGATGAAGTAGCAGGGATGGCCGGCGCGCAGCGCGACGCCGATCTCGCTATCGGGCTTGAAGCCGCCGATGCCCGGTCCGTGGCCGGCGCGCGGATCGACGACGACGAAGGGGCGCTTCAGCGGGTCGATCGAGATTCCCTCGGGCGGCACGATGCGCATCAGCTCGTAATTGACCGGGCGCGGCAATGTGCGTCCGTCCACCAGCACCTCGGCTTCGAAGCCGAGCACGCTGGGCTTGGTCTTCACGATGTGCTCGAGGTACTGGTTGCCGCGATGGCGCATGACGTCGAGGAACAACACGCTGCGCTCGAAGGTGTCGCGCCAGTAATCGACGGCCGAACGCGCGAAGGAGACCGGGTCCATGAAAGGCAGCACAGGCACGGGCGAGGTCGGTATCGGAGAATTCATTCCGGACTCCATGAGTTGCCGCGGCGCGCGAAAACGGCATCGTCGCGGTAGTCGAATCGGTAAAAACGGGTATCAGGATATGCCTTCCGGCGCCGATCTTCAGCCACTGCCATGTCAGGGTTTTCTGCCGGGAGACTTCCGGTGCGGGCCGTCACGCGGTGCGCGGTCATGGCGATCAGGTGTTCGACAGCCCGCCGCTGCCGGTCATGCCGATCACGCCGAGGAATTCCCGGCGCGTCGACGCGTCGTCGCGGAACGCGCCCAGCATGCGGCTCGTGACGAGCCCGGCACCGGGTTTGTGCACCCCGCGCGTCGTCATGCACTGGTGCGACGCCTGGATCACGACCGCGACGCCTTTCGGCTGCAACACGGCCTGCAGCGTATCGGCGATCTGCACGGTCATCTTCTCCTGGATCTGCAGCCGCTTCGCGTAGATCTCGACGAGCCGCGCGAGCTTCGAGATGCCGACGACGCGGCGGTTCGGCAGGTAGCCGATGTGCGCCTTGCCGATGATCGGCACCATGTGGTGCTCGCAGTGGCTCTCGAAGCGGATGTCGTTCATGACGATCATCTCGTCGTAGCCCTCGACTTCCGAAAACGTCTTCGCGAGGACGTCGGCGGGGTCGAGGAGGTAGCCGGCGAAGAACTCCTCGTACGCGCGGACGACCCGAGCGGGGGTTTCGATCAGCCCTTCGCGCGCCGGGTCGTCACCCGCCCAGCGGATCAAGGTCCGCACCGCCTCCTCGGCCTCGCTACGCGTCGGACGCGCCGGCCATTCGCCGAAGTCGGTCGGTCCCTTCGCATTCGTGCTCATTGTTTTCTCCTGTTGGCACCTGCCGTTCCGCGGGCCGTCGGCCCCGGCACTGAGTGGCCGGCGGGGCATGTCGGACGGCGCCCCGGGCTTTTCCCGGGGGCGTCCACCGTAGTCCCGCATCGCGCGCGCGTCCACCCGTCGGCAGCAGGCGTCGCGCTGCGGAACCCGCGCGGGCCATGACGTTTGCACGCACCCGCGATGGGGCATAGACTCTCCGCCGCATCTCATTCACCCAAGGAGCACTGCGATGGCCATGATGAAAGCAACCGTTTTCGTCGCCCCCGGACGGATCGAACTGATCGACAAGCCGGTCCCGACCGTCGGCCCGAACGACGCGCTCGTCCGCATCACGACGACGACGATCTGCGGCACCGATGTCCACATCCTGAAGGGCGAATATCCGGTTGCGACCGGTCTGACGATCGGCCACGAGCCGGTCGGCATCATCGAGAAACTCGGCGCGAACGTGCAGGGCTACGTCGAAGGCCAGCGCGTGATCGCCGGCGCGATCTGCCCGAGCTTCACGTCCTACGGCTGTCAGGACGGTGTCCCGTCGCAGGATGGCGGCGCCGCAGGCCACGGCTACAAGCCGACGGGCGGCTGGCGCTTCGGCAACACGATCGACGGTACGCAGGCGGACTACGTGCTGGTGCCGGACGCGCAGGCGAACCTCGCCCCCGTCCCCGACGGGCTGACCGACGAACAGGTCCTGATGTGCCCGGACATCATGTCCACCGGCTTTGCGGGCGCCGAAGCGGCGAACATCCGCATCGGCGACATCGTCGCGATCTTCGCACAGGGGCCGATCGGGTTGTGCGCAACCGCCGGCGCGAAGCTGCGCGGCGCGAGCATGATCATCGCGGTCGACGGCGTGAACGAGCGCCTGACGATCTCGCGCAACCTCGGCGCGGACGTCACGCTGAACTTCCGCGAATGCGACGTCGTGAGCGAAATCCTGAAGATCACCGGCGGGCGCGGCGTCGATGCCTCGATCGAGGCGCTCGGCCTGCAATCGACATTCGAATCGGCGCTGCGCGTGCTGAAACCCGGCGGCACGCTGTCGAGCCTCGGCGTCTATTCGAGCGACCTGACGATCCCGCTCGGCGCGTTCCACGCCGGCCTCGGCGACAACAAGATCGTCACGTCGCTGTGCCCTGGCGGCAAGGAGCGGATGCGCCGCTTGCTGAACGTCGTCGCATCCGGACGCGTCGACCTCGGGCCGCTCGTGACGCACACCTACAAGCTCGACGACATCGTCGCCGCATACGACCTCTTCGCGAACCAGCGCGACGGCGTGCTGAAGGTGGCCATCAAGCCGTCCTGACCGGCGGCACGCCGCCCGGCGCCGGCCCTCAGTCGAGGATGCCGAGCAGCCGGGCGCGGTCGACCGCGTGCCGGCGGTTCGCGGCGTTCAGCTTCGACAGCAGGTTCTTCATGTGCCACTTGATGGTTTCGGTGCCGACGTCGAACATGCGCGCGATTTCCTTGTTCGACCGCCCATGCGCGAGCGCACCGAGCAGTTCCATCTCGCGCGCCGAAAGGTGCGCCGCCCGCACTTTCGGCGCTTTCTCCGCCGGCTCGGCGGATGGCGACGCGGCCCAGCCGGGCCGGCAGCGCTCCCGGACGCGCTCGATGAAGCCCGGCGATACGCCGGCCGCCCTCGCCGGTCCCGCCTGATCGAGATCGGTGAGGCATTCCACCGCCGCCGGCCAGTCGTCGGCGACCGCCCTCACCAGTTCGAATGATTCCGCGAGGCTCATCGCTTCGGCGAGCAGGCGCAGCGCGGATTCATCCGGACTCGCCGAGCAACACGCGCGAAGGATCCGGATCGTGATCTGATCGCGCCCGCGGCGCAGTTCGGCGGCGATCCGCTCCGCCTGATCGAGCGCGGTGATCGCGCCGTCGTAGTCGAAGTCGAGCAACGCGACGCGGGCAACCGCGAGCTCGCGGATCAGCCGCAACTCGGCTTCCAGCCCGTTGGCAGTTCCGTTGGCAGCGATCTCGTCGAGCCCGTTCATCAGCATCCGGCACGAGACGACGCGGTTGCGCACCGCGTGCTGGCGGATCTGCTCGCCAAGGCTCGCGGCGACCAGCCGCGGCTGCGCGCGCGACTCGCCGATCGCGGCGAGGCTGTTCAGCGCGTCGAACGCCTTGCCTTCGCGCCCCTTCTGGCTCTCGTAGCGCGCCAGCGTCACGTACGCGAGGATCACCGCGTCCGGCAGCGCCGCCTGCTCGATGAGATCGAGCCGGTTCGCGAGCAGCGCGCGCGCTTCCTCCTCGGCGCCGAGTTCCCAGCACGCGGCGGCGAGCCCGGCGGCCTGCATCGCCGCCGGCAGCGAGCGCCAGCCAGTGCTCGTTTCGGCGCGTTCGAGCGCCGCGCGGAACACGCGCGCGGCCTCGGCCGCCTGCCCTTCGATCAGGTAGCTCAGGCCGACCGCGAAGGCGCCGTACATCGCGTCGTAGAAGCTGCGCGCGACGCGGCCACGGCCGTCGGAAATCTGCTGGTAATGGCGCGCGCGCTCGGGAAAGCCGCTGTGGATTGCGATGAACGACAGCGAGTTGCAGTACAACGGGCCGAGTTCGGGGTCGTAGCTCTCGACGCAGCCGCGGGCGCGCTCGTAGTCGTCGCAGTGGATCGCGACCGCGGAACGGACGATGTTCGCCTGCAGCTCGATCTCCGGCGTCACGTCCGGTCGCGCGAGGATGACGTCGGTCAGGCGCTCGGCGTCGCGTGGGCGGTAACACAGCGCGCACGCCCACGCGGCGGTCAGCTGGATGCCTTCGCGGCGCGTGATCTCCTCGGGCGGCAGCCGGTCGAGCCACGCGAGCACTTCGACGATGCGCCCCTGCACGCCGAGATAGCGCAGACGCTTCTCGATCCAGTCCATCGCCTGCTGCGTGCGCCCGGCGGCGAACGCATGCTCGGCGGCCTGCTCGACCATGCCATGCGCGGCGAGCCACTCGGCGGCCGTCGCGTGCAGCTCGCGGCGCACCTCGGGTGCGAAGGCTTCGAGGCGGCTCTGCAGGTGCTCGATGAAGAGCGGATGCAGCCGGTACACGCGGTCGCTGCCGACCACCGAGGTCGCGAGCCCGGTGGTCTGTTCGAGGCGCGCCAGAACCTCGGCGCTGTCGTCGAGGCCGCTCAGCGCGGTGCACAGCGTCGGGTGCAGCGTCTTCAGGATCGACGCGCGCACCAGCATATCGACCGCCGCGGGCTCGAGGCCTTCGAGCACGAACTGCGAGAAGTAGCGCGCGATGTCGCCGGTCGCGCCCGACAGCCCGGCGACGGTGCTCGCGATGTCGCTCTTTTTCGCGAGCGCGGCGGTCGTGATCTGCAGCGCCATCGGCCAGCCTTCGGTGCGCTCGTGCAGCCGCGCGCAGGTCTCGATGTCGATGTCGTCGCCGAGCCGCCGGCGCAGGAAAGCGACCGTGTCGTCGAGGCGCAGCCGCAGGTCCTCGGTGCCGAACTGCGCGTACAGGCCGTGCGCGTGCAGCTCTTCGACCGGAAACGGCGGCTCGGCGCGCGAGCTGATGACGACGTGGAAATTCGGGGGCGCGTTGCGGATCAGGTAGTAGATGAAGTCGATCGACTGCTCGTCAGCGAGGTGATGGAGGTCGTCGATCAGGATGTAGGTCGGCCGCGCGAGCTCGTGGATCTGCACGAGGATTTCGCTCGCGAGCCACAGGTCCGTACCGACCTGCCCGACCTGGTCGAACGATCTCGCCGGCAGATCGAGTCCGATCGCCATCCGCAGCGACGCGAGCAGCGCCGGGATGAAGGTCGCGCTGTCGTCGGTCGCCTCCGCAGTCAGCCACGCGACCGCGGCGCCGCCCGCGATCAGCTCGCGACGCAATTGCACCAGCAGCGAGGTCTTGCCGAAGCCCGCGAGCGAGGTCAGCGCGACCACCGCGAGTTCGGACGCGTCGCGCAGCCCGTCGAGCAGGCGCGGCGGCGCGACCGCCTGCTTCGCGAAGTGCGGCGGCATCGTCTTCAGCGAGAAGCGATACGGAATCGGCTCGTCGGTCTTCGTCCTCATCGATCTTCCATTTGCGGCGAAGCGGCTGCATGGCGGCGGCCGCTCCGGAGTTCAGGCGGTCGGACCCTCCGGCGCAGGCGTGCCTTCCTTCGGCCCGCCCGCCTCGGCACGCGCGGCAAAGGCGCGTACGGCGGCATCGAACTCCGCGATGGCTTCCGGCGACACCGCGGTGCCGCATTCGTAGCACGTGTCGGTCATGCGGTCGAACCAGCGGCAGCCGCATTGCTCGCACGCGAGCTCCGGTGCGCCCTTGGGGTTATGGAAGATCATCGGCAGGCTCCGAGAAAGGCGAGGCCGAGGGTGTCGAGGAACTCCTCGTAGCCCGCGTCCTGCAATTCGAACTTGGTCCGCAAAACGAAAAACATGATGCTCCCCTGACGGATCAGCCGCTTGATCGAGGACAAGGTGTCGCCATCGAGCGCCGCGCGCATCGTCAGCAGCGCGACGTCGTCGGCGACGAACAGCAGGTCGACCTTCGCGTCCTGGAAGCCGGGATAGGGCTGCACGCCGCAGCGCATGACGCCGTCGCCGACGGTCCATTTCATCATCTCGATGTCCGCGCCGTCACCGACCAGGCCGGCGACGTGTTTGCCCGGCTGGATGCCGGAGCCGGTGCGCGGCACGAAGCCCACCGACGAGCCCGGCGTCATGTCGGTGAAGAGCTCGGCGTGACGATCGAGCATCGCCTGCCACGCGGCGCGTTCGCCGAAACCTGGCGCCTCGGCGACGGGCATTTCGTCCAGTTCGACCTGCATATTCATCTCCTCCGGTCAGCTTGTTAGGTGTTCGCGCCGCGCGCTGCCTGCGGCCGGCTCGGACGCGCACGCCGCCCCGCCGCTCGCTCCGTCCTGCGTCCCGACTTCCGGCGAAGCCGCCCGCGAGCGGAAGCGCGACAGATTTGCGCGGACGTCCGGCGGTATCGGGATCGACTTCATCGTGTCGAGGCTCATCATCACGATCGTCTGCTTCGCCCGCAGCCGCAGCTCGCCGTCGACGACGGCCTGCACTTCGATGCCGATCGAGCGCTCGCCGACGCGGGTGACCGACACGCCGAAGGTCACGACGTCACCGAGCCGGCTCGGCTTCGAAAAGGCGCATTCGATCGCGACCGTCGGGATGCCGATCCGACGCCGCGACACCATGTCCGCGAAATCGACGCCGAGCCCTTCCGAGAACCAGTCCTCCATCAGCCCGTTCATGATCACGAAGTACTGCGGATAGAAGACGATGGCCGCCGGATCGCAGTGCGCGAAGCGGATCGCGACCTCGCGCTCGAACGCGCCGGCCACGGGCTGCGCCGATGAACGACGTGCGGCGACGGGCCGCTCGGCGGCGCGAGCGGGCAGCTCCCGGAACGGAAGGAGGAAGTTCAGCAGCGACCTCCAGATCGAGGGCGCCGCAGCGATCGAGGGCGCCGTCATACGCGCACCTCCGCGGCGTTGCAGTTGAAAGCAGCGCGAATGCGGCGGAAGGCCTCGAGTTCCGGCCGGCTTTCGCGCTGACGCGACACGGCGGACGCCTCGTCCGGCCAGCACGGGTCGCCGTCCGTCTCGGCGGCGCGGCGGAATGCGAGGACATCGCCGAGCGACGACGCGAGTTCGTTCGGGGCGGGAAAATCGCGGAACTGCATCGAAGCGGAGCCCGACCCGTCGAGCGGCGCGCCGGCCGCCTCGTCGAGTTGGCGGATGAGCGCGAGCACATTGCCGAGAGCTGTCATGGTCCGTCTCCTTGCGCGAGTGGGGTGAGCGAAGCGGTAGTCCATGGGGCGACTATAGCCACCGCGCTTCGTCATCACCCCCCCCACCCGGGAGGGGACGGTCGCGAGCCGCCGCCCGCGCCCCGTCCGCACGGCGCCGCTCACGCCGTCCGCGTGAAGTCGGGTGCGCGCTTTTCCTGGAACGCGGTGATCCCCTCGCACGCCGCCGCGGTGCACGCGCTTTCGCCGAACGCCCGGTAGCCGACTTCGAGCGCCGCGGCGAGCGTCGGCGCCGCGGCCGCTTCGCGGATCGCCGACTCCATCAGGCCGATGACTTCCGCGCTGAGGACCTGGCCGTTCGCCGCCTTGGGCGCGACGGCTTCGAGCGGGCCGATGTCGATCGCGTCCTCGCGAATCCCGACGACCTTGCCGGCAAGCGCCCGAACCCGGACGATCGCCGCCTGCACGAGACCCGGGTAATCCTCCGCGAGCGCATCGACGACGCCCAGTTCGCGGGCCGCTGCCGCGTCGAGCCGCTCGGCCCGCCGCAGCATCCCGTTGAACCGGCCCGCCGCCTGGGGCCAGCGCCGGTAGGGGACGACCATCGCGCCGATGCCCGGGACGATGCCGAGCGTGATTTCGGGCAACTGCATCCACGCGTGGCGCAGCGCGACGATGCCGTGACAGCGGATCGCGAGCTCGAAGCCGCCGCCGAGCACCATGCCGTTGAGCGCCGCGACGACCGGCTTCTTCATGCGGTCGAGATGCGCGAGCAGCCGCGAGCAGTCGCGCGCGTACTGCGCGGCGGCCGGCGCGTCGCCGAGCATGCGCGGGAAGCGGCCAATATCGGCGCCGGCGCAGAACGCGCGCTTGCCATAGCCGACGATCACGAAGCCGGTGACCTGCGGGTCGTTCTCGAACTCGCGGATCACCGACAGGATCTCGTCGGTCATCTCGTCGTGCAGCGCGTTCATCGCCTCCGGCCGGCGCAGCGTGATCAGCTTGACGCCATCGAGGTCGTCGACGAGCACGTGGCGCAGGAAGCGCTGGTACGCCGCGAGCGGCCGGCCGGGCATCGGCATTCCGCGCCGCTCGGTGCCGAAGCGGTCGAGCACGCGGGCCGAGAGTTCGTCGCCGAGATCGCGCATCAGGTCGAGCGGCCCCTTGCGGAAACCGAGCGCCTGCCGGCAGCCGAAGTCGAGATCCGCGGGCTCGCCGATCTCGCGATCGAGGATGTCGACGCTCTGGGAGAACAGCACGCCCAGCAAACGCTCGCGCACCGCCCGCGCGGTGTCCGCGGCGACGTCGACGGACTTCCCCGGTGCGACCGTCAGCCAGCGCTCGACCGAACAGAACACCGGCGCCGGCCGGTAATGCTCGCCTTCGACGTCGGCTTGCAGGGTGTTGGTCTCGGTGATGATCGGGTTGCCGTTCGCGAGGTTCAGCACGAAGAACGGGCCGGCGTGGACGAACTCGCCCGCGACGCTGTCGATCTCGGCCGCGGTGGCGCGATCGAGCAGCAGCGCCGACTCGTTGCACCAGTTGTCGAAGATCCGGTCGAGCATGAAACACGCGACGTCGTCGGTGACGAGCGGCACCTTGCCGGTGCTGCAGAACACCCAGCGCAGATATTCGACGAGCGCCGGATCGCCCTTCTCCCAGCGGACGACCTCGACGACCGGGTTGCGCCACGCCGGCGCGAAGAAGTGCGTGACGGTCGCGCGCTCGGGGTGGCGCAGTTCGGCGTAGATCTGCGCGGCTGGCAGCGAGCTCGTGTTCGACGTGATTAGCGCGTCGGGGCGCACGACAGCCTCGACGGCGGCGAAGATGCGCCGCTTCAGCGCGAGATCCTCGGTCGCCGCTTCGAGCACCCAGTCGACGCCCGCGATGTCCGCGTAATCCACGGTGCCAACGACGTTGCCGGTCACCGCGGCTGCCTCGGCCTCGCTCATCTTCCCCTTCGCAACAGCCTTCGCCGTGTAGTCGCCGAAGCGCCGCAGCGCGCGATCGAGCGCCGGCTGCGAGATATCGACGAGGTAAAGCTTCAGATCCGGCAGCGCGCTCTTCAGGTAATAGCCGATGTCGGGGCCGATGGTTCCGGCGCCGATGATCGCAACCGAGCGCGGCATCGAGCGGATTGGAGCGGCGAGCAAGGGATTGGCGAACGAAGTGGCCATGGCGGGTTTCCTTTGGTGAATGAAGACGGCTGGCGGGATCTGCGCGATAGCGCCCTCCCCGCTCTTTGTATACAGTATTTCGTACGCACGCCTCGCAACGCAAGCCGAAGTTGCTCGGCTACCCGTGGCCTCCCGGAGAGGATCGGCGGAAGGTCGGCGTGAGCCGAATGAAGGCCGGGGCTCAAACTTCCTCGAGCCGTGAACGTCGGACACCGTTTCGTGCAGCCGGGCAAGCGCTTTGGGGCGCCGCGCGAGATAAGCCGCCGGGCACGGCTGACGTCGGAACAGGTAAAGGATGTCGGGCGCCGCGCGGCCGTGGTAAGAATGCGTAAGCTTCGAAACTCACCGAAGGAAGGCCGATGGATCGCGACTCCGATCGCTCTTGCATGCCCGCCGCCGCCACGCCCTACGACGTCGCGGCGATCCGCGCGGATTTCCCGATCCTGCAGCGGCGTGTGCATGGCCGGCCGCTGATCTATCTCGACAACGCCGCGACGACGCAGAAGCCGCAGGCAGTGATCGACGCCGAAGCGGACTACTACGCGACGACGAACGCGAACATCCATCGCGGCGTGCATGCGCTGAGCCAGCAGGCGACGGACGCCTACGAAGCGGCGCGCGCAAAGGTCGCGCGCTTCATCAACGCCGCATCGACGAACGAAATCGTGTTCGTCCGCGGCACGACCGAAGCGATCAACCTCGTCGCGCAATGTTTCGCGCGGCCGCAGTTCGCACCGGGCGACGAGATCCTCATCAGCGCGATGGAGCACCACTCGAACATCGTGCCGTGGCAGTTGGCCTGCCGTCAGACCGGTGCGGTGCTGCGCGTCGTGCCGGTCGACGACGCGGGCGAATTCGATCTCGATGCGTACGCGAAGCTGCTCACGCCGCGCACCCGGCTCGTCGCGGTCACGCACGTGTCGAACGCGATCGGCAGCGTCGTCCCGGTCCGGCAGGTCGTGACGCTCGCGCACGACCGGAACATCCCGGTGCTGCTCGACGGCGCGCAGGCGATCTCGCACCGGAGGATCGACGTTGCCAACCTCGACTGCGACTTCTACGCGTTCTCCGGCCACAAGCTGTTCGCGCCGACCGGGATCGGCGTGCTGTACGGCAAGGAAGCGCACCTCGAACGGATGCCGCCCTACCAGGGCGGCGGCGACATGATCCGTTCGGTGACCTTCGAAACCGCCGAGTACAACGACCTCCCGTACAAGTTCGAGGCGGGCACACCGCACATCGCCGGCGCCGTCGGCCTCGGCGCAGCCCTCGGCTACGTGTCGGCGATCGGCGTCGACGCGATCGCCGCGCACGTCGGCGACCTGCTCGCGGACGCGACGGCGCGCGTCGCCGAGATTCCGGGGCTGCGCATCGTCGGCACCGCGCGGAAGAAGGCCGGCATCCTCTCCTTCACGCTCGACGGCATCCATCCGCACGACATCGGCACGATCCTCGACGATCGCGGCGTCGCGATCCGCGCGGGGCACCACTGCGCGATGCCGCTGATGCAGCGGTACGGTATCGATGGCACGGCGCGCGCGTCGTTCTCGCTGTACAACACGACCGCGGACGTCGACGCGCTGGTCGCGGGCATCCACGAAGTACGCAGGGTTCTCGGCGGTTGAGCCAAGGAAAGGCCGGCTATTTGTCGGCATTTCGACCTTCGTTCCGGAGCGGCCGACAATCGAATACGGCCTTGCCGCCCGAACCGATCGAAGAGCGCAGCCCGGGGTTCGACAAGCAGTCCTGTATCGCGGCGAAGCGCCGCGCCGCGCAGCTTCCGTCCGCCGACGGTGGAGGCGTAAAACGTTCTTTACATCGAAAAAAATACTGTATACAGTATCCACCAAGTCATCGCCGTCATCGAACAAGAGCCCTACCAATGGTCCCGTCGCTCAAACCCGTCGAACGCCCCCTCGCCCTCGGCGAGCAGGTCTATCACACGCTGCGCTCGCATTTGCGCAACGGCCAGATCGTCGCCGGGCAGCCGCTGCAGGAAGTGCAACTCGCCGAGCAGCTCGGCGTGTCCCGCACGCCGGTGCGCGAAGCGCTGCGGCGGCTCGCGAGCGAAGGGCTGCTCGTCTCCGACGGTCGCAGCTTCATCGTCCCGGCGCTGACGCTCGACGACGTCAATGACATCTACGAAATCCGATTCCTGATCGAGCCCGCGGCGATCAAGAGCATCGCCGGCCTCACCCATTCGCGCGAACTGCGCCGCTCGATCGAGGATGCGCTCGCCGCAGCCGCACGGGCGCACAAGGCCGAGGATGCGGTCGGGTTCCGCGACGCGACGATCAGGTTCCGCGACGCGTGGCTCGCGCTGGTGCCGAATCCGCGCCTCGTGCGCATCGTCGAGCAGTACGCCGACCACATGCAGCGCATCCGCACGCTCACGCTCGACGATTCGGAAACACGCACCATCGTGCTGCGCGGGTTGAACCGCATTACCACGGCGCTCGCCGCGGGTGACGGTGACACGGCGGCGGCGGCGATGCTCGAACATCTCGGCGAAGCCAAGCGGGCATTCATCGCCGCGGTCGGCCTCGCGGAGGAAGACCCGCTGCAGCAGTAACGGGAAAGCCCCAGAGGTCTGCCGCACGAACGGCGCCCGGGGACACAGAACGCATAGGAGGAGACAGACGATGCGCAGCAGCAAGCACACCCGCGCCCGGAGGCGCGCGCAAGCATGAGCTACCGGGCCGAGATTCCGTACGGCGCGTACTGGAGCACGCCGTTCGCGCGCTGGCAGGGCAGCTTCGCGAACCTCCACAGCATCCGCTTCGCCGCGCATGTCGCGAAGAGCGAGCTCGCGAAACGGCGGATCGACGCCGCTGCGATCGACTATGGCGTGCTCGGCTTCTCGGTGCCGCAGAAGCACGCGTTCTACGGGCTGCCGTGGCTGACCGGCATGATCGGCGCGACGCGCGCCGGCGGTCCGACGATGATGCAGGCGTGCGCCACCGGCGTGCGCACGCTGCTCGCGGCGACGCAGGAGATCGAGTGCGGCATGGCGGAAGTCGCGCTCGCGATCAATTGCGACCGCACGTCGAACGGCCCGCACCTCTATTACCCGAACCCGCGCGGCCCTGGCGGCACCGGCGTCGCCGAAGATTGGGTCATGGAGAACTTCGGCTGCGACCCGCTCGGCGGCCATTCGATGCTTCAGACCGCGGAGAACGTGGCGACGAAGCACGACGTGTCGACCCGGCAGCAGCACGAGCTCGTGCTGCGCCGCGAAGCGCAGTACGCCGACGCGCTGCGTGACGACTCGGCCTTCCTGCGCCGCTTCATGACGCTGCCGTTCGACGTGCCGAGCGCGGATTTCCGCAAGACGGCCGCGACGCTAGCCGGCGACGAAGGCGTGTCGAGTTCGACGGCGGAAGGCCTCGCGAAGCTAAAACCGGTCATGGACGGCGGCACGGTCTCGTTCGGCGGCCAGACGCATCCCGCCGACGGCAACGCGGCGATTCTCGTGACGACGCCCGAGCGCGCACGCGAGCTGTCGGCGAACCCGTCGATCGCGGTGCGGCTGCACGGCTTCGGCCTCGCGCGCGCCGAGCTCGCCTACATGCCCGAAGCGATGATCCCGTCGGCCACGCGGGCGCTGGAACAGGCCGGGCGCTCGATCCGCGACATAGCGGCGATCAAGACGCACAACCCGTTCGCCGTGAACGACATCGTGTTCGCGCGCGAAACCGGTGCGGACCTCGCGGCGATGAACAACTACGGCTGCTCGCTCGTCTGGGGTCATCCGCAGGCGCCGATGGGTACGCGCTCGATTATCGAACTGATCGAGGAGCTCGCACTGCGCGGCGGCGGCTTCGGCCTCTTCACCGGCTGCGCGGCGGGCGACACCGCGATGGCCGTCGTCATCGAGGTCGCCGACCGATAAGACAAAGACGCAGGGGCCTTCGACAGGCTGAAGACGAACGCTTGTACCGGGTGGGCCGTTATGAACCCGGCAATCGAACACCGTCCCGCCGAGCGCGTGGAAACCCTGCGCGCCCTCCGACCGGCCGCTCGCGAGCGCGCCGAAGACCTGGGCGAACGGTTGTAGTGCATTGATAGTTCGTCGCTCCCCACCGGGGAGACAAGAGAGGCGCGAAAAGCGCCCGCAGCAGCATCCCCCAGCCGATTCGAAACGAGTCACAAGAGGCGCGCAAAGCGCCCATGACCGAACTTGGAGGAGGAGTGGGGATGGACTTGTCCGAATGGATCGTCCGCCGGGCCGGGCTCGCGCCCGACAAGACGGCGATCCGCTTCCCGGGGCGTGACATCACGTACGCCACGTTCGCCGCCGACATCGAGCGGCTCGCGTCGGCGCTCGCCGCGTCCGGCGTCACGCATGGCGACTGCGTCGCGTTTCTCGGCTACAACCGCCCGGAAACGCTCGCGACGCTGTTCGCCTGTGCGCGGCTCGGCGCGCTCTTCATGCCGCTGAACTGGCGGCTCGCCGGCCCCGAGCACCAGCAGCTGCTCGCCGATTGTCCGCCGAAGGTGCTGATCGTCGAACCGCGCTTCGTCGCGCAGATCGACGCGTTCCGCGGCGCGCTCGACGGCGTGACGCTGGTCGCGCTCGACTCGCCGCCGCCCGGCTGGATCGACTGGGACGCGCTCGTCGCCCGCGGCGGCGGGCCGTTGTCGCGCGACCCGCGCGTCGGCCCCGACACGCCCCTCCTCGTCTGCTACACGTCGGGCACGACCGGCAAGCCGAAGGGCGCGATGCTGACGCAGGACGCGCTTGCGTGGAACGCCGCGAACAGCGTCGATCTGCACGCGCTGAGCGCGGACGACCGCATCCTGACGACCTTGCCGCTGTTCCATGTCGGCGGCCTCAACAATCAGACGACGCCCGCGCTTTACACCGGCGGCACGGTCGTGCTGCACCCGAAGTTCGACGTCGAGGCGACCTTCGACGCGATCGAGCGCGAGCGCATCACGCTGACCGTGCTCGTGCCGGCGCAGATCGAGATGCTGATGGCGCATCCGCGCTGGGCGACGACGGACCTGGCCAGCCTGCGGATGATCACGACCGGCTCGACGATCGTTCCGCAGCGGCTGATCCGCGCGATCCACGAGCGCGACATTCCACTGGTGCAGATCTACGGCTCGACCGAGACCGGCCCGATCGCCGCGTACGTGAAAGCGGCCGACGCGCGCACGCACGCGGGTTCGGCCGGCCACGCGGCGCGTCACTGCAGCGTGCGCGTCGCGGCCGAGGGCGGCGGTAGCAGCGGCGACGCGAAGCCGGGCGTCAGCGGCGAGATCCTCGTGCGCGGCCCGAACGTCATGTGCGGCTACTGGAACAACGCGGACGCGACCGCGGCCGCGCTGCAGGACGGCTGGTTCCACACCGGTGACATGGGCCACTTCGACGCCGACGGCTGGCTGTGGGTCGACGGCCGCAAGAAGGAAATGATCATTTCCGGCGGCGAGAACATTTACCCGGCCGAGATCGAGAACCTGCTCGCCGAGTCGCCCGACATCGCCGAAGTCGCGGTGGTCGGCCGCCCCGACGAGCGCTGGGGCGAATGCGTCGTCGCGGTCATCGTCACCCACGAAGGCGCGACGCTCGATGCGGACGGCGTGCTGCGCCTGCTCGAAGGCCGCATCGCCCGCTACAAGCTGCCGAAGGAAGTGGTGTTCGTCGACGAACTCCCGCGCACCGCTCTGGGCAAGGTCAGGAAGGATGACGTGCGCCGGCTGGTCGCGCGCAAAACGTTCATGGAGCCCATCTGATGACATTGAAAATCGGAATCGACGTCGGCGGCACCTTCACCGACTTCGTCGTCACACGCGACGGCGCCGAGCCGGCGATCTTCAAGTCGCTGTCGACACCGTCCGACCCGTCGATCGCGGTCGTGAATGGCCTGCGTGACATCGCCGCGAGCATGAACCCGCCGATGACGCTCGAAGCCTTCGCGCCGACGATCGACACGATCGTGCATGGCACGACGGTGACGACGAACGCGACGCTGACCGGCACCGGCGCGAAGAGCGCGCTGCTGACGACCGAAGGCGTGCGCGACGCGCTCGAGATGCGCCGCGGCATCCGCGAAGAGCAGTACAACAACCGCTACACGAACGTGAAGCCGCTCGTGCCGCGTTATCTGCGCGCGGGCATCCCGGGACGGATCGACCGCGACGGCATTGAATCCGCGGCGCTCGACCTCGAAGCGGTGCGCGGCGCGATCGAGCTCTTCCGCGAGGAAGGCGTGCAGGCGGTGTCGATTTGCTTCATGAACTCGTTCGCGAACCCGGCGCACGAAGAGGCCGCGGCCGAGTTGGTTCGCCGCGAGTTGCCCGGCGCCTACCTGTCGGTGTCGACGGATCTCCTGCCGTCGATCCGCTTCTACGAGCGCGTCAGCACGACGGCGCTGAACTCCTACGTCGGGCCGAAGCTGAACCACTACCTCGACCAGCTCGTCGGGCGGCTCAAGGGCATCGGCTTCGACGGCCTGCTGCTGATCATGCAGTCGAACGGCGGCGTAATCTCGCCGCAGCTCGCACGCGAGAAGGCGGCGCTGACGCTGCTGTCGGGCCCCGCCGGCGGACCCGGCGCGGGGCTGCACTACGTGCGGGTCCACGGCCAGAACAAATGCATCATCACCGACATGGGCGGCACGAGCTTCGAGGCGTCGGTCGCGGTCGATGCGCCGATGATCAAGAACGACGGCGAGATCGCGCGCCACAAGATCGCGCTGCCGATGCTCGACATCCACACGATCGGCGCCGGCGGCGGCTCGATCGGCTGGCTCGACGAAGGCGGCCTGCTGCGCATGGGCCCGGCGAGCGCGGGCGCCGATCCCGGCCCGGCCTGCTACGGCAAGGGCGGCAAGCTGCCGGCCACGACCGATGCGAACGTCGTGCTCGGCTACCTCGACCCGGACTTCTTCGCCGGGGGAAAGATGAAGCTCGACGTCGAAGCCGCGCGCACGGCAATCGACGAGCACATCGCGAAGCCGATGGGCCTCAGCGTCGAGGACGCCGCGGCCGGCATGTACCGCGTCGCGTGCAACAACATGGCGCAGGGCGTGCGCGAGGTGACGATCAAGCGCGGCTTCGACCCGCGCGAATTCCCGTTCATCCCGGCGGGCGGCGCCGGCCCGATCCACTCGTGCCTGATCTGCGAGGAGCTTGAAATCCCGCTGCAGATCGTGCCGCGCGAATCCTCGGTGCTGTGTGCGTTCGGCATGCTGATGAGCGAACTGAAGCACGACTTCGTCCGCACTTTCGTGTCGCGGCTCGATGGGCTCGACTGGGTGAAGCTCGGCACGATCATCGACGCGATGGCGGCCGACGGCGCGCGCCAGCTCGACGAGGAGCGCATCCCCGAAGCGCGCCGCCGCTACGACGTCAAGCTCGACTGCCGCTACGTGAAGCAGTATCACGAGGTATCGTTCGTCGTCCCGCATCGGCTGATCCAGACCGGGGATGCCGCCGCGATCGCCACCGCCTTCCACGCCGAGCACAACCGGCTGTACGGCTACTCGCTCGAAGCCGAGAACACGCCAGTCGAAGTCATCAACGTGCGCGTGCAGGCGATCGGCCTCACCGACAAGCCGATCGCGCGCTTTGAAGAATGGGCCGGCGACGACGCGTCGCACGCGTTGAAAGGCCAGCGCGCCGTCTATATCCCCGAGACGAAGAAGTTCCGCGACGTCCCCGTCTATGACGGTCACAAGATGCGCCACGGCAACCGCATCGACGGCCCCGCGATGATCGAGCAGGACACGACCGCGATCTTCGTCTCGGCTTCGTTCGACTGCGTCGTCGACTCGCTCGGCTCGTTCACGCTGTTTCGCAAGGGCCGCGAGGACCTCGTCCAGACATGCATTCAGGAAAAGAAGGAGGCGCTCGCATGAGCACGGCCAAAATCGACCCGATCCTGCTGTCGGTCTACGCGCGGACCTTCCGCTCGATCACCGACGAGATGAGCATCTCGATGGAGCAGACGACGCGCTCGCCGATCCTGTGCGAGGCAAAGGACTACGTCACGGGCCTCTACGACGGCGACGGCAACATGCTCGAACAGACCGAGAACCTGCCGATCCTCGCGTTCTCGCTCGCGCCGGTATGCAAGTACATCAAGGACTACTTCGGCGACGACCTGCACCCGGGCGACGTGATCTTCCACAACGACGTGTTCAGCCTCGGCAACCAGAACAACGACGTCGCGGTGTTCAAGCCGGTGTTCTTCGAAGGGCGCCTCGTCGCCTGGACCGCGGTCAAGGGCCACCAGGCCGACATCGGCGGCAACGTCGCCGGCGGCTACAACCCGAACGCAGTCGAGGTCTGGCAGGAGGCGCTGCGCATTCCGCCGGTGAAGGTCGTCGAGAAGGGCAAGCTGCGCAAGGACGTGTGGAACCTGATCTTCGCCAATGTGCGCCTCGACATCGTGCAGCACGACATGAAGGCCGAGATGGGCGCCTGCACCGTCGGCGAGCGTCGCTTCCTCGAGCTGATCTCGAAGTACGGCGTCGCGAGCTACGAGTCGCACAAGCAGGCGCTGTTCGACGCGACGCGCAAGATGATGGAGGCCGAGATCGCGAAGATCCCGAACGGCCGCTACTCGGGCGAAGGCCGCGTGTTCTACGACGGACGTCATGTCGGTTCGGAATTCACGATCCGTGTCGACATCGAGGTCCAGGACCGCTCGATCCGCTTCGACTACTCGCGCACCGATCCGCAGACGGACGGCTTCGTGAACGGCACCTTCACGTCGAGCGCGTCGGCGACGATCCTGACCCTGCTGCAGATGGTGAACCCCGACATCCCGCACAACGAGGGCATGGTGCAGCCGATCGAGATCGTGATCCCCGAGGGCACGATCCTGAACGCGGCCTATCCGAAGGCGACGACTTTCGGCAACCACCTGTGCCCGCCGAACGCGGATGCGATCCAGCGGGCGCTCGCGCCGGTGATGCCGGAGCGCGTCACCGCCGGCTGGAACAACCTGCTCGCGAGCCTCACGACCGGCATCGATCCTAAGACCAACGAGAAGTACGTCGACATCGGCTTCATGGGGCTGAAAGGCGGCTCCGGCGCGATGCTTGGCACCGACGGCTACGACCACATCGGCATGATCGACGCGTCCGGCGGCGTGCTCGACCAGGACTACGAGATGTTCGAGCAGCAGACGCCGCACCGGCTGATCCGCCACGAGCTCTTGGCCGACTCGGCGGGCGCCGGCGAATGGCGCGGCGGGCTCGGCGTCGAGACGATCTTCGAGATCGGATCGGACAACACGCAACTCGTGACCTTCGGCGACGGCGACTTCGAGCCGGCGTTCGGGCTCTTCGGCGGCGGCGAGGGCGGGCTGAACTTCATCCGCCTGCACTACCCCGACGGCCAGACCGTCGTGCCAAAGAACAAGGACCTGATCACGGGCGTTCCCAAAGGCACGATCTACCACCAGGTCGCGAGCGGCGGAGGCGGCTACGGCGATCCGCAGCGGCGCGACCGCAAGCTGCTCGCTGAGGAGATCCGCAACGGCGTGATCTCGGAGCAGGCGGCGCGCGAGAAGTACGGCTACGAGCCAGAGAAGGTGGCCGGATGAACTTCGAGCTCACCGACGAACAACGCGCGATCCAGGACACGTTCGCGCGCTTCTGCGACGAGCGCATCGCACCGCAGGCGGCCGCGCTCGACGAGGCGCACGCGTTCCCACGGTCGCTGTTCCGCGAGCTCGCCGAGCTCGGTTTCTTCGGCATGCGCTATCCGGAATCGGTCGGCGGCACCGGACTCGCGCTGACCGAGTTCTGTCTTGCGCTGACCGAGGTCGCGCGCGGTTCGATGTCGCTTGCGGGCGCGGTTGCGATGCAGTCGCTGATGGGGACGAAGTTCCTGCAGCTCCTCGGCAACGCCGACATCGTCGAGCGCCTGTTCAAACCGGCGCTGCGCGGCGACAGGATCGGCGCGATCTGCATGACCGAGCCGAACGCGGGCTCCGACCTCGAATCGATCGCGACGACCGCGACGAAGGTTGACGGCGGCTACGTGATCAACGGGCAGAAGACCTGGATCACGTCCGCCCCCGTCGCCGATTTCTTCACGGTGTTCGCCCGCGCCGGCGATGAGAAGAAGCTGACGATCTTCCTCGTCGAGAAGGATTTCAAGGGCCTGATCGTCGGCCGCGAGATCCACAAGATGGGCGTGTGGGCGTTGCCGACCTCGGAAGTGGCCTTCAACGACTGCTTCGTGCCGGACAGCCATCGCCTGTCGAAAGAGGAAGGCGACGGCGAAGGGCATCTGAAGAAGACGCTCGCCGAGATCCGCATCATCACCGGCGCGATGGCGCTCGGCGTCGCACGCGCGGCGCTCGACGAAGCGGTCCGCTACGCCGGCGAGCGCAAGCAGTTCGGCAAGCCGATCAACCGCTTCCAGGCGATCCAGCTGAAGCTCGCCGAGATGGCGACCGGGCTGGAGGCCGCGACCGCCCTCGTCCACCGCGCCGCGTGGCTGTGCGACGCGAAGCGCCCCCACCACAAGGAGGCCGCGATGGCGAAGCTGTTCGCGACCGAGACTGCCGCGTCGATCTGCGACCAGGCCGCGCGCGTGCTCGCGTCCTACGGCTACGCGATGGAGTACCCGGTGCAGCGCTACCTGCGCGACGTGCGCTTCACGCTGATCGGCGGCGGCACCAGCGAAATCCTGAAACTCGTCATTGCGAAGGAGGTGAGCGCATGAACGACCACGCACAACAACGCCGGATCCGCGTCCTGCTTGCGAAGCCCGGCCTCGACGGCCACGACCAGGGCGCGAAAGTCGTCGCGCGCGCGATGATGGACGCCGGCTTCGAAGTGATCTACACCGGCCTGCGGCAGACGCCGGAACAGGTCAGCCGCATCGCGCTCGACGAGGACGTCGACGTCATCGCGCTGTCCTCGATGGCGGGCTCGCACCTGCCCTTCTGCCGCAAGCTGAAGCCGCTGCTCGAAGCCGGCGGCCTCGACGACAAGCTGTGGCTGATCGGCGGCAACCTGCCGGCGCAGGACCACGACGCGCTGCGCGAGCTGGGCTTCAAGGGCATCTTCCCGACCGGGTCGAAGCTCGACGCGATCTCCGCGTACATCCGCGACAACGTCCGGGAGAACGTCGCATGAACGACCGCGCGCAATCGACGCTGAAACGCGTCATCAACGAATCGGGCCTCGAAGTCCAGCCGCTCTACACCGCGGACGACGTCGCGGCAAGCGGCGGCGACGCGATGATCGGCCAGCCCGGCGAATATCCCTTCACGCGCGGCATCCACCGCGAGATGTACCGCAAGCAGCCCTGGACGATGCGCCAGTACGCGGGTTTCGGCAATCCGCAGGACACGAACCAGCGCTTCAAGTACCTGATCGCGAACGGCCAGACGGGCCTCAACGTCGCGTTCGACCTGCCGACGCAGATCGGCCTCGACTCCGACGACCCGCAAGCCGAAGGCGAGATCGGCCGCGTCGGCATGTCGGTCGACACCTTGCGCGACTTCGAGATCGCGTTCGACGGCATCGACCTCGAGAAGATCACCGTGTCGATGACGATCAACGGCGCCGCGGCGATCGCGATCGCGATGTACCTCGCGATGGCCGAGAAGCGCGGCTACGACGTCAAGAAGCTGCGCGGCACCGCGCAGAACGACATCCTCAAGGAATTCATCGGCCGCGGCACGTGGATCTTCCCGGTGGAGCCCTCGATCAAGCTGGTCGGCGACACGATCGAGTACTGCGCCGAGCACGCGCCGAAGTACAGCCCGGTGTCGGTGTGCGGCTACCACATCCGCGAATCGGGCGCGACACCGGCCGAAGAGATGGCCTACGCGTTCTGCATCGCCCGTGCCTACGCCGACGAAGTCATCGCGCGCGGGCTGCACGTCGACGAGTTCGCCGGACGCCTGTCGTACAACTTCAACATCTTCGGCAACCTCTTCGAGCAGGTCTGCAAGTTCCGCGCAGGCCGCAGCCTGTGGGCGAAGATCATGAAGGAACAGTACAAGGCCGAGAAGCCGGGCTCGATGTGGCTGCGCATGATCGCGGCCGGCGGCGGCGGCGGGCTCACCTTCGAGCAGCCCGAGCTCAACATCGTGCGCGGCGCCTACTACGCGCTGATCAGCGCGCTGTCGGGCACGCAGACGATGGCGCTGTGCTCGTACGACGAGGCCTACACGATCCCGACCGAGTATTCGGCGCGCATCTCGCTGCGCACGATGCAGATCCTCATCGCGGAGATGGGGCTCACCGAGACGGTCGATCCGCTCGGCGGCTCGTACTACGTCGAGACGATGACGAACCAGATGCGCGACAAGATGGAGCAGATCATCGCCGAGACCGACGCGCAGGGCGGCATCGTCAAGCTGGTGTCCGAAGGCGCGATCCAGGCGAAGGTCTCGTCGCAGGCGTACCAGATGCAGCGCGACATCGAGTCCGGCAAGTTCCCGAAAGTCGGCGTCAATTGCTACCGCAACGACCAGGAAGACGAGCACCCGGTCGAGTTCCATCCGTACAACGAGGACGACGCGCGCGTGCAGATCGGCAGCCTGAACAAGGTCCGCGCCGAGCGCGATGCCACCCGCGTAGAGAAGGCGCTCGCCGCGGTGCGCAACGACGCCCGCATCGGCGCGAACGTCATGCCGGCGATCGTCGAGGCGGTGAAGGCCTACGCGAGCGTCGGCGAGATCACGAAAGAACTGGTGAGCGTCTATGGGCGCTACCAGGAACCGATTCGCTTCTGAGGGAAGTACAAACATGCGGCGGATAACGCCTTCGGCTCATCCGCCCTACGCAGTGCGCTCGGATGACAGATTTGATGACAAGTTCTGAGGAAAGACGATGACGGGAATAGAACGATACGTCGCGCCCGCGAGCCTCGACGAGGCGCTCGGTATCCTGCAGCAAGGCGAGGTGACGATACTGGCCGGGGGCACCGACCTGATGCCGCAGACGAACGCCGGCCGCATCGGGTTCAAGCCGACGCTGATGAACATCCGGGGCGTCGCCGGCTTGAAGGGCGTCACGCTCGACGGCGACGCGATCCGCATCGGCGCGCTGACAACGATCACGGACCTCCTCAACGATCCGCTCGTCAAGAAACACGCGCCGGTGCTCGCCGAGGCCTGTGATCACTTCGCGAGCGACCAGATCCGCAACGCCGGCACGCTCGGCGGCAACATCAACAACGCCTCGCCCGCCGGCGACACGCTCGTGCCGCTGATCGTGCTCGACGCGGTGGTCGAGCTGGCTTCGAAAGATGGCTCGGCGAACGGCGCCGTCACGACGCGCCGCGTTCCGCTCGCCGAGTTCTTCACCGGCCCCGGCAGGACGAAGCGTGCCGCGAACGAGCTGCTGACCGCGGTGCGCATCCCGTTGCCGAAGCCCGGCCACGTCGCACGCTTCTACAAGTTCGGCGCGCGTCCCGCGCTCGACATCTCGACGATCTCGATCGGCATCGCCGGCGTCCGCAAGGACGGCGCACTGACCGACACGCGCGTCGCCTTCGGCGCCGTCGCGCCGACGCCGGTGCGCGCGAAACAGACCGAAGCCGCGCTCGAAGGCCGCCGCCTCGACGGCACGACGATCGCGACGGCCGCGAACGCCGCGCGCGACGAGGTCAACCCCATCGACGACGTCCGCGCGACCGCCTGGTACCGCAAGGAACTGATCCACAACATGACGAAGAGGATGCTCGACCATGTCGCTCAAGCATGACATCGAATTCACGCTGAACGGCGTCAGAAAGCGCGTCACCGTCGACGTCGCAATGAACGCGCTCGACATGCTGCGCGACGTCGTCGGCCTCACCGGCACGAAGTACGGCTGCGGCGAAGGCGAGTGCGGCGCGTGCACGATCCGCGTCGACGGCACGACGCTCAACTCCTGCCTGATGTTCGCCGTCGATTGCAACGGCCGCGAGATCACGACGATCGAAGGTCTCGCCGCCGACCCGAAGGCCGACGCGCTGCGCGAAGCCTTCGTCGAGCACGGCGCGGTGCAGTGCGGTTTCTGCACGCCGGGCATGGTGGTGCAGGCGGCGCACATTCTCGACACGAACCCGGATGCCGATGCCGACGCGATCAAGCGCGGCCTCGAAGGCAACCTGTGCCGCTGCACCGGCTACAAGAAGATCGTCGACGCGGTCGAGTCGGCCGCCTGTTGTGGCGCGAAGTGAGGAACCCACGATGAACGTCGCTGAAAAACCCGTCATCGCCGCCGAATCCCTGATCGGCCAGCGCATCCAGAAGAAGGACGCGCCCGAGAAGGCCGCCGGCAAGACGCGCTACATCCAGGACATGGTCGTGCCGGGCATGCTGCACGCGAAGATCCTGCGCTCGGCGCGCGTGCACGCGAAGATCCTGTCGATCGACACGTCGGCCGCGAAAGCGCTGCCCGGTGTGCATGTCGTGCTGACCGCCGCCGATGTGCCCGACCAGCAGCCGATCGGCGTCGCCCGCGACCATCTTCCGCTGAAGGGCGAGCGCGTGCGCAGCCTGCGCGACGAGATCGCCGCCGTCGCCGCCGACAGCGAGGAGATCGCCGAGGCCGCGCTGAAGTTGATCCGCGTCGAATACGAGGACCTGCCGATCGTCGCCGGCCCCGAGGACGCGATCAAGCCCGGCGCGCCGCTGCTCCACCCGGCCCCGCTCGATGCCGACGGTCAGCCGAAGGCGCTGCCGCCGAAGACGCCGATCGCGTTCGCCGGCAAGGCCGACAACATCGCGATGCGCTTCGACTACACGCACGGCGACATTGCGGCCGCCGAAGCGGAATCGGACGTCGTCGTCGAGGACACCTTCCAGCTGCATTACGTCACGCACTGCTGCATGGGCGTGTCGGGCGTCATCGCCGAGTTCGATGCGTCCGGCAACCTGCTGATGTACTCGAACACGCAGGTGCCCTTCCTGCACAAGCGCGAGTTCGCCGAGTACCTGAACATCGACCCGAGCCGCGTGCGCATCATCCAGCCGCCGATCGGCGGCGGCTTCGGCTCCAAGCTCGACATCTACCCCTTCGAGGTCATCTGCATCTTCCTCGCGCGCGCCGCGCAGCGCCCGGTGAAGATGGTCTTTACGCGCGAAGAAGAGTTTCTCGCGTCGCCGACGCGCCAGCCGGTGCTGCTGACGCTGCGCTCCGGCTGCAAGAAGGACGGCACGCTGACTTTCCGCCAGGTGCACACGCTGCATGACAACGGCGCCTACACGTCGTGGGGCGCGACGACGCCGTTCGTGATGATGCAGACCTTCTCGTCGCTGTACCGCGTGCCGGCCTGCGACTACCACACGACCGTCGTCTACACGAACAACCCGTACGCGGGCTCCTTCCGCGGCTACGGCAACCTGCAGGCGACCTTCGCCATCGAGCAGCACATGGACATGCTGGCCGAGAAGATGGGCATGGACCCGCTCGACTTCCGCATGAAGAACGCACAGGACGCCGGCGAAGTCACCGGCCAGGGCATGACGTTCAAGAGCTGCGGCTTCAAGGAGTGCCTGACGACCGCGGCCGAGCGCAGCGACTACCGGAAGAAGCACGCCGACAACATCGCGCATCGCGGCGACCCCGGACCGGTCAAGCGCGGCATCGGCATCGCGTCGATGCTGCACGTCGGCGGCGGCGCGAAGATCTACCCGTCGGACGGCTGCGGCACGATCCTGAAGCTCGACGACTTCGCGAACGTGACGCTCATCACCGGCGCCTCCGAGATCGGCCAAGGCTCGGAGACGGTGCTGTCGCAGCTCGTCTGCGAGGAGCTGGGCCTGCCGATCTCGGCCGTCACCGTCGTCAATAACGACACCGCGATCACGCCGTGGGACGTCGGCGTGCATGCGAGCCGCACGACCTTCATCGCCGGCAACTCCGCGATCGGCGCCGCGCGCAAGGCGAAGGCGAAGATCCTCGCGGCGGCAGCGAAGAAGCACGGCTGCGACGAGACGACGCTCGACCTGCGCGGCGGCTTCGTCGTCGTCGCCGAGAGCGGCGAACCGCTCGTCGAGCTCGCGCGCCTGATGCGCAATCTGCACTTCTCCGACAAGGCAGAGCTCGTGATGACGACCTTCTACTACGAGCCGCCGAGCGTGCACCAGGACAAGGGCTTCAAGGGCGACGTGTCGGCCGCGTATGCCTGGGCGACGCAGGTCGTCGAAGTCGAGGTCGATACCGACACCGGCATCGTGAAGATGACGAAAGTCACCGGCACGCATGACGTCGGCCGCGTATTGAACCGACTCGGCCTCGAAGGCCAGATCGAAGGCGGCGTGGTCATGGGCCAGGGCTACGCGCTGACCGAAAACCTGATCGTCGAGAATGGCGTCACCCGCAACCCGAACTTCCGCGACTACAAGCTCGTGACCGCGCCCGAGATCCCCGAGATGGACGTCACTTTCGTCGAATCACGGGACGGCGAAGGCCCGCAGGGGGCGAAAGGCGTCGGCGAAGCACCGTCGATCTGCATCGCCGCGGCCGCGGCGAACGCGATCTACAACGCGACCGGCGTACGCATCTTCGGCCTGCCCTTCACGCCGGAGGCGGTGTATCGGGCACTGCGCGGCAAGAGCGAAAAGCCCCATTGGCAAGCGTGGAAACCAGAATGAAACGCCGAACGATCCTGTCGATGGAGCAGGCGCTGTCGATGCCGTATGCGACGCTGCGCTTCGCGCAGCTCGGCTGGCGCGTGATCCGCATCGAGTCGACGCCGTCGGGCGACGGCCTTCCGGGCGACCCGAACCGCTACATCGGCGGCAAGGTCGCCGACGACGATCGCCGCACGTATTTCATCGCGCCGAACGTCGGCAAGGAGGCGATCGCGCTGAACCTGAAAACGCCCGACGGCCAGGCGCTGCTCAGGCAGCTCATCGTCGAGCTCGACGTCGACGTCTTCTGCTGCAACACGGTGCCGCGTCGCTACAAGCAGCTCGGCATCGACTACGAGACGCTCGCCGCCGCGAAGCCCGACCTGATCTGGGCCGGCATCTCGGCGATGGGGCCGGACTACCCGGACGCGCCCGGCTACGACCCGGTAATCCAGGCGATGGCCGGCTACATGGAGCTCACCGGCCCGGCGGACGGTCCGCCGACGCTCGCCGGCGTGCCGCTCGTCGACCTCAAGGCGGGCGACGAGGTCTATGCGAACGTGATGATGGCGCTCGTCGAACGCGCCGAAACCGGCAAGGGCACGCGGATCGACGTGTCGATGCTGCAGGCGGCGGCGTCGTGGCTGATCACGACGCTGCCGCTGCTCGACTTCGACTGCGAGCCGGCCGAGATCACGCGCTGTGGCAACGAACACCGCAAGTTCATCCCGACCAACGTCTATCCGACCGCGGACGGCTTCATCTACATGGCGATCGGCAGCGACGTGCAGTGGAAGCGGCTCTCCGAGATCCCGAAGTTCCTCAGCGTCGGCAGCGCCACGCGGGCGACCAACGAAGGCCGGCACCGCGAACGCGAGGCGATCCACCGTGACGTCGCCGCGGTCACGAGCCGTTTCGCCACCAGCGAAATCGCCGCCGACTTTCGCGACGCGACGATCCCGCACGCGCCGATCCACGACATCCCCGCGGTGCGCGAGATGGAAGCGGTGCGCCGGCGCCTGACGACGACCCGGATGCCGGGCGGCAAGCTCGTGCATATGCAGCCGATGGCGGTGGACGTGGCGGGGTCCGCAAGCGGCGAGATGTCGTTTCCGCCGCGTTACGGGCAGCACACCGACGCGGTGTTGCGCGAAGCCGGCTGCCGGGCCGAAGAGATCGCCGCGCTCCATGCGAGAGGGATCGTCGCGGGCCATTAGCGCGGAAAATTGATACGACCGTTCGCCCAGAGCTTGTCGAAGGGCGCTGCCAGGGCTTCGACAAGCTCCGCGCGAACGCTATTTGGCTGCCGCGTTAATCGGTCAGCAGATGAACAGGAGGACGAAAGACGCGCCCGACGGCACCGCATCGGGCAGGCCGACCGGTATCACCGGGGGACACCGGCCGCCTTCATTCGACTTATCCCGGAACCCATCGACGGCGAGAGGAGCGTGCGGACAACCCGTGCGCGCTGGAGATCCTTATAGGTCCACACCGTAGGAGACAACAGAACATGAACACGTCAAGGATTCGGTTCGCGCTGTCCGCGCTCGTCCTCGCGGCATCGCTGTCGGCGCACGCGCAGGTGAAGATCGGCGTCGTGTCGTCGGCGACCGGCCCGACCGCGCTCGTCGGCATTCCGCAGAAGAACACCGTGCCGCTGCTGCCGACGAAGATCGGCGACCTCACGGTCGAATACATCGCGCTCGACGACGCGAGCGACCCGACCGCGTCGGTCACCGCGGTGAAAAAGCTGATCTCCGAGCAGAACGTCGACGCGATCATCGGGCCATCGGGCTCGCCGAACGCGATGGGCGTGATCCAGTTCGTCGCCGAAGCGGGTGTGCCGCTGCTCGCCCCGGTCGGCACCGCCGCGGTCGTGACGCCGATGGACGACAAGAAGAAGTGGGTGTTCAAGACCACGCAGAACGACGATATCATCGCGCGCGCGCTCGTCGAGCACATGGTCGCGAGCGGCGTGAAGACGATCGGCTTCATCGGCGTCGGCGACCCGTACGGCGAGAACTGGCACAAGGTGTTCTCGGCGCTCGCGGCGAAAAACGGCATCGAGATCGTCGCCAACGAGCGCTTCCAGCGCCAGGACAACTCGGTCACCGGCCAGAGCCTGAAGCTGATCGGCGCGAAGCCCAACGCCATCCTCGTCGCCGCCGCGGGCGGGCCGGCCGTGCTGCCGCAGACGACCTTGCGCGACCAGGGTTACACCGGTCGCATCTACCAGACGCACGGCGCGGCGCTGCCGGACTTCCTCAAGCTCGGCGGCAAGAAGGTCGAAGGCACGGTGCTTGCCGCGAGCCTGATGCTGGTGCTGCCGGAGATCGCCGACAGCAACCCGTCGAAGAAGGTCGCGACCGACTACATCGCCGCCTACGAAAAGCTGCACGGCTCGAAGCCGGCGACCTTCGGCGCGAACGTCTACGACGCCGGTCTCTTGCTGCAGCAGGCGATACCCGCCGCCGCGAAGACCGCCAAGCCCGGCACGAAGGAGTTCCGCGCCGCGCTGCGCGACAGCCTCGAGCGCACGCAGGAGCTGGTCGGCACCCAGGGCGTCTACAACATGACGAAAGACGACCACAGCGGCTTCGACGACCGCGGCCGCGTGCTGATCGCGGTGAAGGACGGCGGCTGGACGCTGGCGAAGTAGGTGCGGCGGGGGCAGGCGGGATATCGGGTCGGACTTCGCGCAGTTCGATCCGACCGACGTCCGCTGCGCCCCAGCCATTGCCCCGTAGGTCGGGGTGATCGAAGGCCGACATTCCCCGCCGGAACATCGCCGGCCTCGTGCGGGGGACGCCGGCCATGCCCTGCAAAGGCCCGCGTGGCCGCCGGCGTGCGAGGCCCCCGGATGTTGATTTCCGACAAGCCCGCCGCCGGCCGTCCGCACCTAGAATGAAGTCCGCCCAACAATTCCCTGCTCACCAGATGCCAGCGCCGGAATCTTCCGCCTTGTCCGCTCCGCTGTGGGTCAGCGCGTTCCGCCCGTTCTACCTGCTCGGTGCGCTTTACGCACCGTTGTTGATGGCCGTCTGGGCGGGCGCTTACCTCGGTGCGTGGGGCGTACCGTCCTCGGCGATGCCGCTCGGCCTGTGGCACGGGCACGAAATGATCTTCGGCTTCGCGGCGGCGATCATCACCGGCATCGTGCTGACCGCGCTGCCGAGCTGGGCCGGGACGCGGGAAATCCACGGTCGCCCGCTCGCGCTGCTGACGGCGCTGTGGCTGGCGGGCCGGCTCGCGTGGTGGGCGGCGCCGTCGCTGCCGCCGCTCGTCGTCGCGGTCGCCGACAACCTGCTGTTCCCCGCGGTGTTCGTGATGGTCGCGCCGCAGCTGCTGCGCGCCGCGAACCCGCTGTACCTGCTGCTCCTGCCGGTGCTCGCCGCGCTGTCGGGCGCGAACCTCGCCTTCCACGCCGGCCTCATCAATGGCGACACCGCGCTCGCGGCGCTCGGCCTGCGCGCCGGCGTGTACGCGGTGATCGTGCTCTACGTGCTGAAAGGCGGCGTGCTGACGCCGATCTTCACCGGCAACGCGCTGCGCGAGAAAGGGCGCGGCGAGCAGCCGCCGTTCCGGCTCACGCTCGATGTCGCCGCCGTCGCGCTCGTCGTGCTGCTCGCGTGCTTCGACCTCGCGTCGGCGCCGTCCGCCGCGACCGGCGCGGCCGCGCTCGCGTGCACCTTCATCCACGGCCTGCGGGTCGGGGGCTGGCAGGGCTGGCGCGTCGCCGACGTGCCGCTCGTGCTGGTCATGCACCTCGGCTTCGCCTGGCTGATCTTCGCGTTCGCGCTGAAGGCGGTCGCGGAGCTGACCGGCTTCGTTCCGGAAACCGCGTGGCTGCATGCCTTCACGGTCGGCAGCCTCGGCATGATGATGCTCGGCCTGATGACCCGCGTGAGCCTGCGCCACACCGGGCGAGCGCTGCAGCTGCCGAAGGCGATGCGCATCGCCGGCGTCCTGGTGTTCGCCGCCGCGCTGGTCCGGCTCGCGGCGTCGGTCCACGAACTCGACGCGTGGGTCGTCGCGGTCGCGGCACTGCTGTGGACGAGCGCGTTCGCGATCTACCTGTCGCGCTTCGGCGCGATGCTGCTCGCACCCAGCCTCGCGCGCAGCGGCGGCGGCAAGCGCTAGCGTCCGCCAAATCCCGAGCCCGCGCGAAACCCTCTCCCGAGCGTCCCGCTCCGTCGCCCCGTCCTCCCGCGCTTGGTTCCGCTTTCGCGCTTGGAGTACGCTTGGAACCCCATTCCCACGAGCCGGGGCGCGAAAAATGCTTCCTTCGCTGCGTCGGTCGAATCCACCAACGAGAATCCAGACCATGGAATTTGAAGGCGTCGACGCCGAGGTATCCCCGATCGGCCGCATGGAAGTCCTGTCGAGAGCGGAGGCCGCGGCCTTGTCCGCACAAGGGCGCGGCGGCCTGCGCGAAGTGTTCCGCAACTGCTCGCTCGCGGTGCTCAACTGCGGCAACCTGACCGATGACGGCAAGGCACTGCTCGACCGTTACCGGTCATTCGACATCGAGATCGTGCAGCGCTCGCGCGGCATCAAGCTCGACATCCGCGGCGCGCCCGCGCGTGCGTTCGTCGACGGCACGATGATCCAGGGCATCCAGGAGCACCTGTTCGCGGTGCTGCGCGACGTCGTCTATGCCAGCAGCGAGATCAACGGCCTCGACGGCGCGCGCCCGCCGAAATTCGATCTCGCGACCTCGGAGGGCGTCACCGATGCGGTGTTCCATATCCTGCGCAACGCCGGAGTCCTGAAGCCGGTGGTCCAGCCGAACGTCGTCGTCTGCTGGGGCGGGCATTCGATCAGCCGCGAGGAGTACGACTACACGAAGCTCGTCGGCTACCAGCTCGGCCTGCGCGGTTTCGACGTCTGTACCGGCTGCGGCCCGGGCGCGATGAAGGGGCCGATGAAGGGCGCGACGATCAGCCACGCGAAGCAGCGCATCACCGGAGGGCGCTACCTCGGCTTCACCGAGCCCGGCATCATCGCGGCCGAATCGCCGAACCCGATCGTCAACGAGCTGGTCATTCTTCCCGACGTCGAAAAGCGGCTCGAAGCCTTCGTCCGCGCCGGTCACGGCTTCGTCGTGTTCCCGGGCGGCGTCGGCACCGCCGAGGAGATCCTCTACGTGCTCGGCATCCTGCTGCATCCCGACAACGCGGAGCTGCCGTTCCCGCTCATCTTCACGGGGCCGAAATTCACCGAGGACTACTTCCGCCAGATCGATCAGTTCGTCGGCGAAACCCTCGGGGTCGAGGCGCAGCGCCGCTACAAGATCATCATCGACGACCCGGAAGCGGTCGCCCGCGAACTGCTTGCGGGCATGGGCGAAGTCCGCGCGTACCGGAAGGAGAAGCGCGATGCGTATTACTTCAACTGGTCGTTGCGGATCGAGCACGAATTCCAGCGCCCGTTCCACGCCACGCACGAGAGCATGCGCCAGCTCACGCTGCACAAGAAGCAGCCCCGGCACCTGCTCGCCGCGAACCTGCGCCGCGCGTTTTCGGGTGTGGTCGCCGGCAACGTCAAGAACGACGGCATCCGCGAGATCGAACGGCACGGTCGCTTCGAAATCCACGGCGACCCGGCGATCATGGAGCCGATGGACCGTTTGCTGACATCCTTCGTCGAACAGGGGCGGATGAAGCTCCCCGGCACCCGTTACGAGCCGTGCTACCGCGTGATCACCGAACCGATGCCGGAGGCGCCGGCTGCGTAGGCGGAAACCGCGGGCACCGCTGATCCGTCGAATCGAATCCCTCGAGAGGAAACCCGACATGAAGCACGTCCCTCCCTTCGTATTCGCTGTCGCAACGCTGTGCCTCGCCGCCGCCGCGCACGCCGCCGCGCACGCCGCCGACATCCGCCCCGGCCTGTGGGAATTCCGCTCGACGCGGCTGAACGTCGGCGGCCTGCCCGACATGTCGTCGCAGATGGCGCAGCTGCCGCAGTACCTGAAAACGCTGCCGCCGGAGATGCGCCGCTCGATCGAGCAGCAAATGGCGGCGCGCGGCGTCGCGATGGGCAGCGACGGCGCGGTGCGCAGTTGCATCACGCCGGAGCAGGCGAAGCACGACAACATCTACTCGGGCAAGGTCGAAGGCAACTGCACCCTCGGCGACATCGTGAAGACGGGCAACACCGTGACCGGACGTCTCAGCTGCACTAATCCCAACGCGAGCGGCGACTTTGCGGCGCGACTCGACGGCACCGAGCATTTCACGACCCGCGTGAACATGAAGTCGGCGCAAGGCGACATGCAGGTCGAAACGGACGCACGCTGGCTTGCCGCCGAGTGCGGGACGCCGCGGGGGTAAGACCGGGTCGCGACTTCTCGGGATAGAGCGACATGAAACGCGCGCGCGGAAAGAGCGGGTCGCCCGATCCCGTGTTCGTCGAACAGGTCGAGTTGCTGTATCGGAACGCCGCGGTCGCGTATGCGACCACGCTGATCAACGGCGCGATCCTGGTGTACGTGCAGAGCGAGCACATTCCAGGGGTCGTCCTGCTCGCGTGGTACGGACTGCTGGTCGTCGTGACCGCGTGCCGCGCCGTCGTCGCCCGGCGTCATGCTGTCGCAAGCCCCGACCCGGCCCGCGCCGTCTACTGGAATCTCCTCTACGTCGCGGGCACGGGAGCCGCTGGTTGCGTGTGGGGCGCGGCGGCTCTCGTGCTGTTTCCACCCGATTCGCTCGCGCATCAGGTCTTTGTCGCCTTCGTTCTGGCGGGGATGACCGCGGGCGGGGTCGGCGTGCTCGCATCGAGACTCGAAGCCTGCGCCGCGTTCGTGCTGCCGGCGCTGTTGCCGCTGGTGTTCCGGTACCTGAGGCTGGACTCGCCGCTGCAGAGCGCGATGGGCGTGATGACGCTGATTTACCTCGCGGCGCTCGCGGTCTCGGCGTGGAACTACCACTGCGCGATCCTCTCGTCGCTGCGGCTACGGTTCGACAAACAGGAACTCGAAGCCGAGATCGCACGACGACAGCGCGCCGAGGGGGGGCTCCTGCACGAGAAGGAGCGCCTGCAGACCACACTGCGCTCGATCGGCGAAGGCGTCGCGCTGATCGATGCCGACGGCCGGATCGAGGATCTCAACCCCGCCGCGGAACGGCTGTTCGGCCGCAGCCGGCACGAGGCCGCGGGCCGCCCGCCCGAAGAGGTCTTCGAATGTTTCGACGATCAGGGCTGGCGCAGCCCGACCGCGCTCGAAGACGCGCTGAAGTCCGCGACGCCACAAAGAAAACGCTCGGTGCTGTACGGCAAGGACAAGGTGGCCTACGTGGTCGAGGAACTGGCCACGCCGCTCCTCGACCATGACGATCGGCTCGTCGGTGCGGTATCGGTGTTTCGCGACATCACCGAACAGCACAAGCTGACCGAGCAACTGATCCACGCCGCCGATCACGACGTGCTGACCGGACTGCCGAATCGGAATCGGCTGAAGGAGCGGACCCGCCAGGCGATCGCGCGGGCGCAGCGCAAGCAGGAGAGTTTCGGCCTGCTGTTCATCGACCTCGACGATTTCAAGGTCGTCAATGACACGCTGGGGCACGCGTGCGGCGACTCGCTGCTCGTCGATGTCGCAAGACGCCTCGCCGAGTGCGTCAGGGAAGAGGACACGATCGCCCGGCTCGGCGGCGACGAATTCGTCGTGCTGCTCGACGGCCGGACGAAAAGGTCCGAAATCGAAGCGATCGCTACGAAGATCGTCGCCCGTCTGCGCGAACCTTTCCAGCTCGAAAGCCGGGCCACGACAATCGGCGCGAGCATCGGCACCAGCTTGTATCCCGACGACGGCCACGACGTGGAGAGCCTGCTCGCCGCGGCCGACGCCGCGATGTACCGCGAGAAGCACGGGCGCAACGACAAGAGTTAGCGTGGCGGGGTATGCGCCCTGAAGCATCAGGGTGTGGCCCTGCGAACAACGATCAGCCGTTTCTCCGGCAGATCCTCCGCTGTCCGGGTACCTCCGCGCCGTGGATGCGCAGCGCGCGCCGCGGCTCAGAGTTGTCCCGCGATCATGTCCCCGAGCGTCGCCATCGCGTTCTCGAATTCGTCCGACCACGGATGGCCGAAGTTGAGCCGGATGCAGTTGCGGTACTCGCGCGTCGCCGAGAAGATCGGGCCCGGCGCGATACTGATGCCGTGTGCGAGCGCGGTCCGATGCAAGGCAAGCGCGTCCACCTGCGGCGGCAGCTCGACCCACACCACGTAGCCGCCGCGCGGGCGGGTCACGCGGGTGCCCGCGGGGAAATGCCGCTCGATCGCCGCGGCCATCGCGGTCTCCTGCACTTCGAGCGCGCCGCGCAGCCGCCGCAGATGCGTGTCGAACGCGCCCTGGCGCAGGAAATCCGCGAGCGCGATCTGCACCGGGACCGTCGTCGCGAGGCTGGTCGCGATCTTCAGCCGTTGGATCTTTTGCGCGTAACGCCCCGCGGCGACCCAGCCGACGCGGTAACCGGGCGCGAGGCTCTTCGAGAAGCTCGACACGTGCAGCACGAGCCCGCTGGTGTCGAGCGACTTCGCGGCGAGCGGCGCCTGCTTGCCGAAATACAGCTCGGCGTAGGTGTCGTCCTCGACCAGCGGCACGTCGTGCTCGCGCAGCAGCTCGACGAGCGCGCGCCGGTTTTCGTCGGGGACGAGCGCGCCGAGCGGATTCTGGAAATTCAGCATCAGCAGGCAGGCCTTGACCGGGTGATGGCGCAGCGCGTCGGCGAGCGCGGCGACGCTGACGCCGTCGCGCGGGTGCGTCGGGATCTCGATGACGCGCAGCCCGAGCCGTTCGATCGCCTGCAGCCCGGCGTAGAAGGTCGGCGATTCGATCGCGACGAGGTCGCCCGGACGCGTCACCGCCTGCAGGCACAGGTTCAGCGCCTCCATCGCGCCCGAGGTGATGACGATCTCGCTCGGCTGCACCGCGACGCCGCCGGTCAGGTAGCGCAAGGCGATCTGGCGCAGCAGTTCCTCGTTGCCCGGCGGCAGGTCGGTGACGGTCGACAGCGGGTCCATGTGGCGCGCGGCGCTCGCGAGGTAGCGCCCGAGCTTCGCGAGCGGATACAGGTGCGGGCTCGCGAAGCTCGACCCGAGCGGGACCACCGCCGGGTCCTTCACCGATTCGAGGATCTCGAAAATGAAATCGCTGACGTTCAGGTCGGTCGCGAGGCCGGCCGGACGCGTGATCTGCGGCTCCGGCAGCGGCGGGCGCACGCGCGGACGGACGAAGTAACCGGACTTCGGCCGCGCCTCGATCAGGCCGCGGCTTTCGAGCTGGTAATACGCCTTCAGTACCGTCGACGGGCTGATCCGCTGCGCTCGACAAGCCTGCCGCACCGACGGCAGACGCTCGCCGGCGCGCAGCACACCGTCGCGAATGCGCTGTTCGAGATCCAGCGTCAGGCGGTCATACAGATTCATTCCCGATTCCTCGTGGTGCGGCCTCCGGCTCGCCCGGCCGTCTCCGGCCGTCCGGTGCATACGCAATCTAAGGCGCAGCGCAGCCTGCTTCCTTGATCTGGCTCGTGGCCGCATTCGCGCAGCCGGCCGGGCTTTCGTCGCTCCGCGGTCGCGACGCCGACTGTACCGGTCGGAAAAACGTTCGCCTGTAGCTACGTTTTCGGGCGCCACTCTGAAAAAATGGAGGCTGTGCTCAATGAACCATCAGGACGGGAAATGACCGCAGCGGCAATTCCGGCATTCGACACCGGCGACAAACCGGCAGCCCGCGGACGCATTCCGGGCAATCACGGCATCTGGGTCGGCATCACCTGCGAGTTCGTGGAGTTCCTCCTGCTCTTCACGGTGTATTTCGTCGCCCGCGCCCATTTTCCGGACGCGTTCGAGAGCGACGCGGCGCGCCTGTCGATCGTCGCGGGCACCGTGATCACGCTGCTGATGGTGACGAGCAGCTTCTTCATCGCCTGCTCGGTCGCGACCATGCGGGCGGGGCGGCGGCGGGCCTCGATCTGGTGGCTGGTCGCCGGCCTCGTCGTCGCGCTCGGCTATCCGCTCGCGAAATACCTCGAGATCCAGTGGAACGTCGCGCACGGGATCAACGGCGCGTCAGGGATCTTCTTCACCGTCTATTACTACCTGACCTTCACGCACCTGGTGCACGGATTCTGGGGAATCCTCGGCATGCTGTGGGTGCTCGTGCGCCACCTGAACAACGGCTACACCGCCGAGAACCATAGCGGCCTCGAAGCGCTCGCGAGCTACTGGCACGCGACCGACATCATCTGGCTGATCATCTTTCCGCTGTGCTACGTCCTGGCCTGAAATCATGAAAGCGAACGACACCGCTCGTCCGGCCGCACTGACTCCGCTCGTCCTGTCCTGGTTCGCACTCGTCTGCCTGACCTTCGTCGGTCTCGGGCTGTCGCAAGGGGACATGCGCGGGATCTGGTTCCAGTTGCTGGTCGCGGCCCTCGTGTGGTTCAAGGGCTGGATCGTCGCGCGCTATTTCATCGAGTCCCACCTCGCGCATCCCTTCATCGCGACCGTGGTGCGCGTTTTCGTCCTGTGCGTGCCGCTTGCGCTGGTCCTCACCGCCTTGCTCGGCGAGCGCTTCGCGCGGCTGGCGACCTTGTAGGCGTGGCGCTCGCGCAATGACGCCCGCCTGATTCGGCGCCCGGGTCGAACCAAACCCGATCGGTCCCGAGGAACGGCAAAACGCCCGTCGCCGGGCCGGATGGACCGGTCCTGCGACGGGCACTGCGAAGGGGACTGATCAACAGCGATTACTCATCGCGCCCCTGGCTGCTGCGGCCCGAGCTGCCCTGGCCGGTCTGGCTTTGCGACCCCTGGTCGAGGTTCTGTCCTTGGCCTGGCTGCTTTTGCGTGCCCTGCTGTTGCTGCGGCTGTTGTTGCTGGCCGCCTTGTCCTTGGCCGGGCTGCCGTTGCGTACCCTGGCTTTGCTCCTGCTGTTTCTGCCCTTGGCCCTGCCCCTGTCCGGGCTGTTGCTGACCGCCCTGCTGTTGTTGGGGCTGTTGCTGGCTCTGGCTTTGACCCTTTTGGCTCTTCTGTTCCATGACTTCCTCCAACTATTGGGGGCGACGGAAGCGTCGCCTGTGGAGGATGTAGCAATGGACGGTCCCGAGGGCGGCCCATCGACGTTCGCCGGCGATGGACGCCGGCGGGACGAGCCCGTTCGTAAGCCGCGAATGTCGCGCAGCCCGCCCAATTCGGGCATTCCGGACCGTCCCCGCGCTCTTGCTGTACCGACACCCCGCCCTCGCGCGCCTACGGCTCGATTTTTTTCAGCACCCGGCAAGGATTGCCCGCCGCGAAAACGTCGTCGGGCACATCCTTCGTGACGACGCTGCCCGCGCCGATGACCGAGCGCGACCCGATGCGCACGCCCGGGCAGATCACCGCGCCGCCGCCCACCCAGACGTCGTCGCCGATCTCGACCGGCTTGCCGGCTTCGAGACCGATCCGACGATCGGCCGCGCGCAGCGGGTGCGTCGCCGCGTAGATCTGCACGGCGGGGCCGAACAGCACGCGCGAGCCGATGCGGACCGGCGCAACATCGAGCACGACGCAGTTGAAATTGAAGAACACGTTGTCGCCGAGCGTGATGTTGCCGCCGTAATCGCAGTAAAAGGGCGGCTGGATCCACGTTCCGCTCCCGGCGTTCGGCAGCAGTTCCCGGATCAGGCGCTCGCGTTCGTCGGCCTGGTCGTCGGGCAGGCCGTTGAGTTGTCCGACCAGCAGGCGGGCGCGCCGGCGCTCTTCCGACAGTTGCGCGTCGAGCGGATCGTAGAGTTCGCCCGCCAGCATCTTTTCCTTTTCGCTCTTCATCTTCCCTCCCGGAAGCGGCCGCGCGCGTCGCCGCCGTTCCTCGTGCTCACAAGCGGTAACGCGGACAGCCGTGGTTCGCGCCGCTCGCGGCGTCGGGCGCGGCGCTTGCTCGCAGGACAGCGGGACGCGGCGGCGACCCGGGCTGCCTTCGAAGGGCGAAACCGCGGCATCCGAAAGCGAACGCGCACGCGCGACCCTGCCTGTGAGACAGTGCGAGCTTTGTTCGACGAGACCAGCGAATTGGAAGACAACTTCTTCATCGACCCCGAAGCGATCGTCCCGGCCGGCACCGACCCGGAAGGCGACGACGCGCTGCTCGACGTCGCGCGGGAATTGCACGCCTACCTGCAAGGCTTCAACGCGCGGCTCGTGCATAACGACGGCGCGGTCGCGATCGAGGTCGCCGGCGAAGTCGAGACCGACGGTCGCGCCTACCCGTACCGCCTCGTTCCCGAGCTCTGCGTGCTCGCGCGCGTGCAGAAGTGGCGCAAACTCGCCGCGGAACGCCATCTGGCGCTGGTGCAGGAGCGTCTAAACGAAACGACGCTCGCCGAGTTCCAGCGCGAGGTGCGCCACTTCATCGCGACCGTGCTGCAGCGCGCGCAGGCCGAAGGGCTCGACGCACCGCGCTTCCTCCGCGCGCTCGAAACCGGCAAGGAGCTCGCGAGCCGCCGCTACCGCATCGTCGAGGACCGGCTGGCCGAAGCGGCCGCGCGTCGCCGGCAGGAAACGCAGGCGGAAGTCGCGCGCGGCACGGTCAAGCTGACGCGCTATCCCGAGTCGTTCGAAACCGCGTTCATGATGCGGCGCCGCTTCATCGCGATCCTCGGGCCGACGAACTCGGGCAAGACGCACCAGGCGATGGAGGCGCTGGCGAAGGCCGAGACCGGCGTGTACCTCGCGCCGCTGCGTCTGCTCGCACTCGAAAACTACGAGCGCCTCGCCGAGCGCGGCGTCGCGGTGAGCCTCGTGACCGGCGAGGAACGGCGCATCACGCCGGGCGCGACCCACGTCGCGAGCACGATCGAAATGCTCGACACGTCGCGCGCGGTCGAGGTCGCGGTGATCGACGAAATCCAGATGCTCGAGGATCTCGAACGCGGCTCGGCGTGGACCGCCGCGGTGTGCGGCGCGGCGGCCAAGACCGTGTACCTGCTTGGCGCGCTCTCCGCGCGCCCGGCGGTCGAAGCGCTCGCCGAGCGACTGGGCTGCGAGCTCGAAGTGAAAACGCTCGAACGCAAGTCGCCGCTCGAAATGGACCGGCGCCCGGTCGGCAACATCGGTCAGCTGCGCCGCGGCGATGCGCTCATCGCGTTCTCGCGCCGCGACGTGCTGAACTGGGCGACGAACATCGCCGAAGCCGGATTTCGCGTCGCGACGATCTACGGCAATCTCTCGCCGGAAGTCCGCCGCGCCCAGGCCCAGCGCTTTCGCGACGGCGACGCCGACATCGTCGTCGCGACCGACGCGATCGGCATGGGCCTGAACCTCCCGGTCGCGCGCGTCGTGTTCACGACCGCGAAGAAATTCGACGGCATCTCCGAGGACATCCTGCCGCCGTGGCTCACGCAGCAGATCGCCGGCCGCGCCGGGCGCTTCGGCATCCACGACGCGGGCCTCGTCGCCGGCTTCGACGACCACACCCACCGCATCATCCACCGCCTGATGCGCACACCGGCCGAAGCGCTGTCGAACCGCGGCTTCTACGTCACGCCGTCGCTGCATCACCTGAAAAGCATCGCCGCCGCGACCGGTGAGCAGAAGCTCGCGCGGCTCCTCGAGCTCTTTTCGCGCAACATCGACCTCACCGACGACTTCTTCCTGCCCGGCGACCTCACCGAACAGACCGAGCGCGCGCAGTGGCTCGACACGCTGCCGCTGTCACTCGAACACCGCTTCACGCTGTCCCTCGTGCCGGTGTCGACGCGGGTCGAATCGCTGAGCCAGGCGTGGCAGGGCTGGGCGCGCGCGCTCGCGAAGGAGAAGAGCTCGCACCTCACGATCGAGCCGGTCGGCGACGGCCGCTACGCGCTGCAGGCGGCCGAGGACGTGTGCAAGAAATACTCGGCCTACGCGTGGCTCGGGTATCGGCTGCCGGATTACTACCCGGACGCCGAAGCCGCGGTCGCGCTCGCGCGCAGCATGTCGGAGACCGTCGACGAAATGCTTGCCCGCCAACACGGCCGGCGCGGCGAAGCGAAACGGCGCACCAGCCCCTACGGACGCGGGCGAACTGCGCCGAAGCGCCCTCGCGAAGGACGGACGCGGGCCGAGCGCGAGCGGCGCTGAGGCGGAACGAATCGGGGTAGCGAATACGCGGGAGCCACAAATCCAGGTTGCACCCGGCGACGCGAGATGCAACGTCCTCGGTGTCGGAAGCGCCCGCGTCGGCTATCGCCTGCGGCCGACGCCGACCTACGCCGAATCTACCGGTTCACGACACCCCAACGCGCCGAACCGCAGGTCGGGCTGAGCGCCACGATGTCCGACGTTCACGCCTTCAGGAAAACCCGGATCGACCGTCGCCTGCGGCTCACGCCGACCTACGCCGAATCTGGCGGTGACGGCATCCCGAAGCACGGAACTGCGCGATGGGCGGTCAGCAATCCGCCGCCTGCGCCGCTTTCGCGAGCGCTTCGAACGGGATCAGCACGCAGCCGTGGCGGCTGCGATGCGCGCGCACCGGCTCGAACACCGCGAGGTCGCCCCAGCCTTCCGGCGGATCGCCGCCGGCGAGCATCGCTGCGACCCGTTCGCGCAGAGCCTCCGCGTCCGCCGCGGACAGTCCGCTCGCATGTCGCCCGATCACCGACGCCGCGGCGCGGCACAGCAGGCAGCCCTTCACGTCGTGCGCGAGCGCGGCGATGCGGCCGTCGGCGAGTCGAACGTCGATGCGCACGCGATCGCCGCAGACCGGGCTGTCGCGCATCGCCGTCGCACACGGCGCATCGAGCCGACCCGCGCCGCACGCGTCGGCCGCGAGCTCCTTGATCCGCTGGTTGTACAAGTTCTCGATCACGTCGCGCAGGCCTCCGCGCAGCGCACTGCGGCTTCGGGCCGGGCGGACGTTCGGACCGCCGCGAGATCGCACGGCCGGTCGACATCGACGAAGATCGCGTCGTCATCGACCGCGACCCGCTTCACGCGGTCGGCGTGCGCCGCGATCAGCCCGCGCGCGCCCTGGTCGCCGGAAAGCTCCGTCATCGCCGCGAAGAACTCGCGCGGCCACAGGATCGGGTTGCCGCGCCGGCCATCCTTTTCGGGGACGACGATCGACGGCTGCGCGGGATCGAAGGCCGCGATGATGCGGTCGAGATGTTCCGCGCTGATCCGTGGCATGTCGCCGAGCAGCACGAGCACCGCATCGGCATCGTCGGGCAGCGCGGCGATGCCGTGTCGCAGCGAAGCGGACATCCCTTGCGCAAAGTCGGGGTTACGCACGACCGTCGCGCCGGTGTCGCCAACCGCGTTCGCGACGGCGTCGCCTTCATGGCCGACGACGACGGTCACCGACGCGGCGAGCGACGCGCGCGCGCTGTTCACCGCGCGCAACACCATCGGCACGCCACCGACCTCGGCCAGCAGCTTGTTGTCCGCGCCCATCCGCGACGAGCGGCCGGCAGCGAGCACGAGCGCGGCGATACGCGGACCTTCCGGGGCGGTCTCCGCGACCGCGTTCTCGTCTTCGTCCTCGTCGTCTTCCGCTTCGAGCGTCGTGCGGATCAGCCCCCCGACGCCCATCCGCATGATGTCCTGCGCCGACGGCGCGAGGCCCGCGAGCAGGCGCTGCAGGATCCAATCGAGACCGTTCATCCGGCGCGAGCGGCCGCAGCCGGGAAGGATCACGACCGGCACCGCGCCGACCCGCCCGAGCACCAGCATGTTGCCGGGCTCGGTAGGCATGCCGAAATGGACGATCTCGCCGCCGGCCGCGGTTACTGCCGCGGGCGCGATGTCACGGCGGTCCTTCGCAACCGTCGCGCCACAGACGAGCACGAGATTGCAGCCGGCCGCGAGCGCCTGCCGCACCCTCGCTTCGATCGCCGCGCGCTCGTGCGCGCAGCGCAGCACCAGCGCGAGGCGGCTGCCGAGTCCTTCGACGCGATGCCGCGTCGCCGCCACCGTGCCGGTGAAGATGCTCTCCTTCATCCCCGGCAGCTCGCTCATGATCAGCGCGACGCGGTGCGGCTTCAGTTCGGCGACGCGCACGAGCGGACCGCCCGACGCGATCTCGCGGCACGCCTCGACCACGTGGCGCGGCACCGCGAACGGGACGATCTTGATCGTCGCGATTACCTGCCCGGCACGCGCGACGGCGTGCTGCGGCAGCGTACCGATCGCGACCGACTCGCCGAGCAGATTGAGCCGATCGATGCGCTCGGCGTCGACTTCGACGATGCCGCGTACGGACGCGTGCAGATTGCAGCGGCCGTTGTACGGCGCGCGCGTCGCGGCGTTCGCGCCGGGACCGACGAGGCGCTCCGCGATCGCCGACGCGGCCGGGTTTTCGGCCATGTCATCGGGCGCGAGCCGCGCGCCGAGGACCGTTTCGATGCCATCGTCGCTCAGCGCGGCGAGATCGTCCGACGACAGCACGCGGCCCTTTTTCAGCGTCCGACCGCCGAGCTTCAGCGTATGCGCGAGGGTCACGCCCTCGGCGGTCTCGCAGGGGAATTCATCGAAGATCATCCGCGTCTCCCAATCATGCCCTTGTCGCGGCACGCGACATTCACCGTCGGCCGTGCCTCGTCTGGATCACCTGCGCGAGGATCGCGACCGCGATCTCGGCCGGCGAGCGCCCGCCGAGGTCGAGCCCGACCGGCGCGTGGATGCGCCCGACCGCTTCACCCAGCCCCGCTTCGGTCAGGCGTTCGACGCGCTTCGCGTGCGTGCGCGTGCTGCCGAGCGAGCCGATATAGAACGCGGGGCTCTGCAACGCGACGACCAGCGCCGGATCGTCGAGCTTCGGGTCGTGCGTCAGCGTCACGACCGCGGTCTGCGCGTCGATGCCGATGCGCTCGAGCGCCTCATCGGGCCACTCGGTCGTCATCGACACGCCGGGCAAGCGCTCCGGCGTCGCGAACGCGCGGCGCGGGTCGACGACGACGACTTCGAAGCCCGCGATCGCCGCCATCGGCGCGAGCGCCTGCGTCACATGCACCGCGCCGATCACGACGAGCCGCGGCGCGCCGACATGGCAGCGCACGAAAAGCGCGCCGTCAGCGGACGCGAGCGCGCCGCTGCGGTCGGTGCGCAGCCGCTGCCGCGTCTCGTCGAGCTGCTCGGCCGTCAGCGCGAGATCGCCTGCGACGGCATCGTCGCGCACCAGCGCCTGCAATCCGTCCTCGAGCCGCGTGACGACCGCGACGGCGCGCTTCGCCCCGCGGTCCGCGACGAGCTGGTCGAAAAGCTCCGCCTTCATCCGATGCGCTCCACGAAAACCTGCACACGCCCACCGCACGCGAGCCCGACTTCCCACGCCTGCTCGTCGCTGACGCCGAATTCGAGAACGCGCGGCTGGCCATCCGCGATCACCGATTGCGCCTCGCCGATCACCGCACCTTCGATGCAGCCGCCGGACACCGAGCCGACGAACGCGCCGTGCTCGTCGATCGCGAGATGGCTGCCCTCGGGCCGCGGCGACGAACCCCAGGTGCGCACGACCGTCGCCAGCGCGACGCCCTTGCCTTCGGCGCGCCAGCGCTGCACCTGCTGGAAAAGTTCGCCGTCGGTCGCGACCGCGGCGGCCGGCCTGCCGGTCGCGGTGCCAGGCGTCATAGCGCTTGTCGAATCCACTGCGGCACCGTCGGCTCGACCGTTTGCGATTTCGCGCGATCCGCCCGACGCAGCCGTCTCCGCACCTTTGCGCGCCGCCCCGAGCCGGCGCCCGACTCCGCCAGATCGCGCGTGAGCGTCGATCTGGTCCGCGAGCTCGACGATGCCCCGGCCGCTCGTCGCAACCGTGAGCAGCACCGGCACCGGTCCGCGCTCGTCGTGCCGCAGGAAGGCGCCCTGTTGCAGGTCGAGCACCGCGCGACTGGCGAGCGGCGAGTCGCCCTTGTTGACGACGAAGATGTCGGCGGTTTCGAGAATGCCGGCCTTGACCGCCTGCACGTCGTCGCCGAGTCCCGGCGCGCAGACGACGAGGTTCGTGTCGGCGAGCGCGCGGACATCGACTTCCGACTGTCCGACACCGACGGTCTCGACGACGACGACGTCGAAACCTGCCGCGTCGAACACGTCGACCACTTCGCCGGTCGTGCGCGACAGGCCGCCCAGATGCCCACGCGACGACAGCGAGCGGATGAACACGCGCTCGTCACCGCCGTGCTCGCCCATGCGCAGCCGGTCGCCGAGCAGCGCGCCGCCGGTGACCGGGCTCGACGGATCGATCGCGACGACCGCGATGCGTCGCCCGCGGCGCAACCATTCGCCGAGTAGCGCGTTGATCAGCGTCGATTTGCCGGCGCCGGGAGCACCGGTTACGCCGACCACATGGGCCCGCCCGCGGCGCGGCCCGAGTGCCTCGAGCAACTGCGCCGCACCGTCGCGAGCGTCTTCGACGAGCGTCAGCGCGCGCGCGAGCGCCGAGCGCGAACCGCCGGTGCCGTCAGCGACATCGATGTCTTCCGGTCGGATCATCATTTATCCATGATCTGTTTGACGTCCAATCATCTTGCACTTTCCGAATCGGCTGTGCAAGCGGCCACGGCGTCATCCTGCTCCGGCCGGCTGCAGCTTCGTCGCCCCCGCGTCGGCCTTCGCTGCGCTCAAGCCGGCCTACCTCCGCGGCGACGATCTCCCACCCGCTCAATGCCGCGGAAATACCAGGCCGAAGTCCTCGACGAAGTCGGAGAGCCCGACGTCTTCGAGGTCGTCGAGCGTCATCAGCATGTAGGGGTGCAAGGCGCCGCGGCGGACTTGCAGCGGCACTTGCGCGAGGCCGTCGGCGAGGACGGCCTGCAGCGCATCGGGATCGGCGACGAGCAGCATCGCGAGATCCGGGTCGAATTTGCCGCTGTAGCCGCGCAACCCGACGCTTGCACCGTCGTCGGTGCCGCGCCAGACGAGCACGCGGCCGCGGCGCGCGGCGTAGTCGTCCTTCGTCAGCACACCGATCGACGCGCCGGACGCGCGCACCCCTTCGCGGTCGAGCATCGCCTTCCAGGCGTCGCAGTCGAGAAATCCGTCGCTCATTGCGTTGCCTCCTCCTTCGGCGCCGGACGGAGGCGAAAATCGCGCCAAACCGTCCGACGAAACGGGGCACGGCCTTCCGCTAAAGCGGCCGCTCCCCGTGCCCGCTTCGTCACGTCGGCAGCATCGCCGTCACTTCGATTTCGACCTTCGCGCCTTTCTCGACGAAGCCGGCGACCTGCAGCGCGGTCATCGCGGGGAAGTGCTTGCCGATCAGCTCGCGATACACCGCGCCGATCTCGGCGAGCCGCGCGTTGTATTCCGCGCCGTCGCCGAGGTACCAGTTCATCCGCACGATGTTGGACGGCCGTGCGTCGGCTTCCGCGAGGATCGCGACGATGTTGGTCAGCGCCTGGCGGACCTGTCCGACGAGGTCGTCGGTCTGGAATTTCTCGTTCTCGTCCCAGCCGACCTGGCCGGCGACGAACAGCATGCGGCCGCTCGCGACGACGCCGTTCGAATAGCCCTTCGGCCGGACCCAGCCCGGGGGTTGCAGCATTTGCATCGTTGTCTCCTCGTTGGTGGTGGGTGCGACCGCCGTCTCCGGCGGCCGCTTATTGGTAGAAACAGTTCAGATCCGCACGCCGAGCCGATATCCCTCGTGGATCGACGCGTCGAGCCCGCGCGGGATCACCGCGTCGCCGGCGCCGTGTAGCTCGTCGACCATCCACTGGAACTCGTGGAACAGGTCGTGGTTCGGCTTGCGCGGCCCCGAGACGAGGACGGTGTCGGCTTCGACGAAGGTCTCTTCGCCCTTCGCGTTGCGCACCATCGCGCCTTCACTGGTGACGCCGACGAGCATCGACGACGTCAGCGTGCGGATCTCGAGCTCCTCGATCCACGCCGAGTGGCGCCACTTGAACGACGGCATCACATCGCCGGCGATGCGCTTGTCCTCCTCGACGATGACGACCTCGTGGCCCTGCTTGCACAGCGACTCGGCGAGCGTGAGCCCGATCTTGCCGGCGCCGACCATCACGACGCGCTTGCCCGGCTTCGTCTTGCCGTTGGCGACCTCGAGCGCATCGACGAGCTTGTCGTGGCCGGGGATGTGGCGGTACGCCTTCATGTCGGTGCGCGAGCCGGCGGCGACGATGCAGACGTCGAACTGGTGCAGGATGCTGCGCATGAACTTCGCGTTCGCCTCGGTGTTGAAGCGCACGTCGATCTCCATCTTGCGCGCCATCGTCTCGTAGTACTTGATCACCGAGATCAGGTCGTCGGGCCGCGCGAGGTCGTTCGACGAGTAGCCGACGAGCGCGCCGCCGATGCGGTCGCCCTTCTCGAACACGGTGACGTCGTGCCCGCGGCGCTTCGCGGTGATCGCGGCTTCCATGCCCGCGGGGCCGGCGCCGATGATCATGATCTTCTTCTTCACCGCCGCCGGCGTGACGTGGTACTCCGGCTCGACTTCGTGGCCGAGCGTCGGGTTCATCGCGCAGGTGTAGGGCAGGTCGCGGAATAGGCGCGACAGGCAGTTCAGCGAGCCGATGCAGCGGCGCACCTCGTCGAGCCGGTCCTCGGCCGCCTTGTGCAGCAGTTCCGGGTCGGCGAGCATCGGCCGGCACACTTCCCAGTAGTCGAACACGCCGTCGGCGATGCACTGGTTCGCCATCACCGGGTCCGGCAGGCGGTTGCCGAAGGTGATCAGCGTGTTCGGGAAGAGCTTTTTCGCCTTCGCCGACAGGTAGTTCCAGTGGCCCGGCTGCACGTCGCGGCCGATCGACGATTCGGGCGCTTCCTGCCAGCCGACGGTGACCGAGATCATGTCGACGCCCGAATCCACCGCCTGTTGCATCAGCTCGAAGCAGTCGTCCTCGGTGTTGCCGCCCCAGCGGTCCATCAGCTCGGCGCCGTTCAGCCGCACGATGAGCGGGTGCTCGGGGGTCGCCTGCTTGATCTCGTCGATCAGCTCGCGCATGAAACGGCCGCGGTTCTCGATCGAGCCACCGTATTCGTCGGTGCGCTGGTTCGTGAAGCGCGAGTTGAAGTTCGCGAGCAGGTAGCCCATGAAGCTCGTCACTTCGGTGCCGTCGAAGCCGGCGCGGATCGCGCGCTTCGCGGCTTCCGCGTGCTGCTTGACGATCGCGCGGATCTCGTCCTTCGTGACTTCGCGCGGCGGGCGGAAGTGCGGCAGCGTCTGCGGCACGACCGACGGCTGGATGCAGTAGCCGAGGTCGATGCCGCCGTAGCGCCCGGCGTGCAGGATCTGCTGGATCGCGACGCCGCCGTTGTCGTGGATGTATTGCGCGATCGTCTCGAACTGCGGCAGGAACTTGTCGTCGAAGAGCGCGACCTGGCGGAAGTAGGCCTTACCTTCGCCGAGCGGGTCGGGATACGCGCCCTGGTTCGTGATGATGCCCGCGCCGGTGCCGGCGATGACCCGGGTGCGCGCGAGTTCGCGCGGCGTGATGTAGCCGTCGCGCGTGTTGTAGTTCGACACGCAGCAGGCGCCGTACTTGACCATGTTCTTGGTCTTGTACTTGCCGATCTGGCCGGGTTTGAACAGGTGCGGAAGCTTGAGCTCGCCGGGACGGGTCATGCAGGTCTCCTCTGGATTTCGATGGTCGTTAATGATTGTGGTGGTGCGCGTCGCAAAAACCGGCGGGCTCGCTGTCCGAGTTCGCGGCCGTCAGGCCGCAACGACGGCGGCCGTTCGCCGCTGAACCGGCGGCAGGGAATCGACGAGCACCCGGAGGCTGTCGCCCTGCATCTCGCGGATCAGCTGAAGGATTTCGCCGAGCGAGGACGCATCCTCGACGGTGGGCGGAAGATCGAAATGCCGCGCATCGCGGGCCACGGGTGCGGGGATTTCCACCGCCTCGACGTTTTCGTGGTCGAGTTCCCGAACGAGCGCCATCACGTTGCCAAGTGCCGTCATCGTCTTTCTCCTTGCTCGGTCCGCCCGATCGCGGAAGCGGTTGGGCATGGAGTGAATATAGGGAGGAGGCGACCTCATTAACCCCCCCACGGGGGAGGGGTGGGGCGATGCGCATGTCACGCCAGCGCCCTTTCGCGCGTGCGCGACGGGCATTCGCCGAAGCGGTTCTTGTAGTCGGCGGCAAAGTGGCCGAGATGATGAAAACCCCAGCGCATCGCGATGCTCGTCACCGTCGCCGCCGCCGCCGACGGCGCGCTTTGCAGCTCGTCTCGGACGCGCTGCATCCGCACCGATTTCAGGTACGCCATCGGCGTGGTGTTGCGGAACTCGCGAAAGCCCGCGAAGAGCGCGCTGGTGCTGACCTTCGCATGCGCGGCGAGGTCGCCGATCGTCAGCTCGCGGTCCGCGTGCGCCTGGATGAACTCTTCGACCCGCCTCACGTGGCGCGGCGCGATCGGTTGCGACGGGTTGAGCAGCGCGTCGCGGTAATTGTTCGGCTGCACCGTCAGCAGCGTCGTGACCAGCAGATGCTCGATCTGCGCGATCGCGAGCCCCGAGCCGAGCGTCGGGGCGCCCCGCTCGACTTCGGCGACGAGATAGGCGACGAGCGACTGCCAGCTCATTCCCGCAGCGGCGGACATCTCCATGCCGAGCGCGAATTCGACCGGCTCGCGCAGCGGGCGGCCGAGGTGCTGCGCGCAGGTCGTTTCGAGCAACGCGCGGTCGATCCGGACCATGATCTGGTCGCAGCCCACGAACAGCGTCTGCGTGAGGTTCTGCGTCGGAGTCACGACGGACGCGAGATCGGGTGAGGCACGGATGCTCTGCGCGCCGCAACTGACGTCGGCGTGCCCCGCGAGCGGCATCATCACGAGCACGAAGCTGTCGAGCCGGCCCGCGTCGATCTCGACCGTCTGACCGTAGGCGAGGCGATTCAGCGAAATGCGACGCAGCGGCGCGTGCCGCATACCCGCTGCGACCTGGTGGCCGCCGCCGACGATCTTCAGTTCGTGCGGACAGAAAACGGCCCCGACGCGGTCGCGCGCCTCCTCCGGATCCCTCGTCTGGAACAGCGAATGGCCGGAGAGCATGTCGCACTCTCCCAGCGTCGTCATCAGCGCCCGGGTCATCCTCGTGTCTCCTCCGGCCTGCACTCCCCGCCCGGTTCTTTGCCTGGCATGGGTTATCGAACTGCGCGGACACGCGGTATCGACGCGCGCCGCGATCATCGTCGGAGCCGTTCGCGGAGCGCTGCCGCGCCCCGTCGGATCAACGTCTCTCACAAACGATTTGATCTCCAACAACGTGTGTATACAGTACACGTCGACCGAGCGCAAGGCTCACGTCGGGGAGCCCCGAAGGTCGAAAATCGCTTCGTCCGGGCCCGCTCTGCACTCGGTGCGCCTCGACCGTCGTTCGCAAGTCGGCGTGAGCACAGCAACGGCCGACCCGGGCGCTCCGGAAGCCCTCGACGCCGGATATCGCTTCGCTCAAAGCGACCTACGCGCTGCGGCTCCCCATCTCCCGCAGGAGGCAGCGAGGGCAGCGCGGTCGCGGTGTACGCCCCCCGCAGCGCTCACGCCGGGACGAGCGCGATCACGCGGAGCGGACTTCCCGAGCCGCCGACGAGCTTCAGCGGCGAGGCGACGAGCACGGCGCCCGTCGGGGGCAGCCGATCGAGGTTGCACAGGCTCGCGAGGCCGAACTTGCCGTTGCCCTGCATGATGTGATGCGTCCAGAACGGCGGGTCGAACGAATGCGCCTGCCCCGCGTCGGTGCCGACCGTCTCGACGCCGACGCCGAGCACGTCGCGTTCGAGCGCGAGCAGCTCGGTCGCGCCGCGGTCGAAGCCGGGCGAGTGCGGGCCGTCCTCGCGGCAATTGAGGAATTCCTCGGCGCCGACGCGCTTCGACCAGTCGCTGCGCAGCAGCACCCAGGCGTTCGGCGGAATGCGTCCGTGGCGCGCCTCCCATTCGAGCACCGCGTCGCGTGTCAGCAGATGATCGGGGTTCGCGGCGGCTTCGCGGCTGATGTCGATGACGCACGCGGGGCCGACGAGCCGGCGCGCCGGAATCGTGTCGAGCGTGCCGTCGGTGCGCTCGCGGCCGCTGATCCAATGTACCGGCGCATCGAAGTGCGTGCCGGTGTGCTCGCCCATGCGGATCGTGCGCCAGTACCACGCCGGGCCGGCATCGTCGTAATGCGAGATCGTCTCGAAGCTCACCGGCGGCGAGTTCGCGAACGGCGGCGGCAGGCCGAGCACGGGGGTGTCCGGGCCGAGCGGCTGCGTCAGGTCGACGACCTGCACGCCGCCCCCTTCGAGCGCTTCGACGAGTTGCGTCAGGACGGTCACTTTCGATGGCATTCCGGTCTCCTCGATGTGGTGGTTCGATGCTCTGCCGACGCGGGCGGGTGCGGCGCAACGGTACTTGCCGGGGCGATGTCCGACGCCGCAGCGGGCGGGTCGCAGCCGTGCTGACCGGGCGCGATAGCGCGCGATCCTCCTCCAGCAGCCGAACTTAAGTCGGCCGCCCGCCCCCGGCTATCCCGACACTGCCGCGCCTATCCCGTGAGCGCCGCTCAGTGCGCGCTGCTCACGCACGCAGACGAAAAAACGGCCGCCCGAAGGCGGCCGCAATGCCACGGGAACTTCCGATCGACTAATGCGCCACTTGCGCGACGCCCTTCTCGCGGATTCCTTTCAGCACTTTCTCCGGCGTGATCGGCGCCTCGGTGAACTGGATGCCGAGCGCGTGGTAGATCGCATTCGCGACCGCGCCGATCGGGCTGACGAGGCCCGATTCGCCGACGCTCTTCGCGCCGAACGGCCCGACCGGATCGGCGTCCTCGACGAGGATCGTCGTGATCTTCGGCATGTCGCTCGGCCCGAACATCTTGTAGTCGGTGAAGCTGTTGTTGAGCATCCGGCCCCGGTCGTCGTAATACGTCTCCTCGGTCAGCACGAAGCCGAGCCCCTGCTGGATGCCGCCTTCGAGCTGGCCTTCGACCGCTGCCGGGTTGATCGCGCGGCCGATGTCGTGCGTATTGACGACATCGAGCACGCGGACTTCGCCGGTCTCGGTGTCGACCTCGACCTCGGCGAACGACGCGCCGAACGGCGGCGAGTTGTGCGGCGGGAAGAAGCTCACGTAGCCCTGGATCTGCCCCGGCGCCCCGGTCGTCTCGCCGGTCATCGGGTCGACGAAGTGGTACACGCCCCCGCGCGTGATCGCTTCGACGTCGATCGAGCGCTGCGGGTCGGCCTTCGCGAAGATCTTCTTGTCGCGGATGTCGAGCTGGTCGGCAGGCACTTGCAGCCGGTCGGCCGCGCGCGCGAACAATTGCCGCTTCGCGTCCTCGCACGCCGCCTTGACCGCCGCGCCGCCGACGTAAAGCGTCCGGCTCGCGTGCGCGCCGATGTCGAAGCCGGCATCCGACCCCGGGCTCGCGAGCTGCACGTCATCGAACGGAAAGCCGAGCGTCTCGGCGGCGATCTGCTTCAGCGCCGTGTGCGAGCCCTGCCCCATGTCCGAGCACGCGAAGATCACCTCCGCGGTCGCGTCCTCGTTGAGCTTGACGGTGCACGCGGTGTGTTCGAGCAGCATCGGCATCGCGCCGCTGGTGTGATTCATCACCGCGACGCCGACGCCGCGCCGCAGCGTACCGGTCTGGTTCGCGTAACGGCGGCGCTTTTCGGCCCAGTCGATCGCCGCCGCGCCGCGGTCGAGACATTCGTCGAGCGCGCAGGACGGATAGGTGACCCCCGCGCACCAGCCGTCATCGCCGACGCCCTTGTGCCACTTTTTGCGCCATTCGACCGGGTCGATGCCGAGCTGCGCGCAGGCCCGCTCGATCAGCTGCTCGAGCGCGAAGTTGGTCTGCGGATTGCCGTAGCCCCGGAACGCGCCGGTGAGACCCTGGTTCGTGAAGTAGGACTCGCCGCGGTAGCGCAGCGCCGGAAACTTGTACATGCCGCTGAGCCACGCGCCGGCTGTGAAGGCGGTGCCCGACGCGTCGAGGTAATAGCCGCCCTTGTAGTTTTCGAAGCGCGCGTCGCACGCGACCGGCGTGCCGTCCTTCTTGAAGCCGAGCTTCATCCAGTACCGCCCCGGGTGGCGGCTCGGCGAGATCGCCCAGTCCTCTTCGCGCAGCGTCTGCAGCTTCACCGGATGGCCGGGCACCGCAAGCGCCATCGCGCACGCCTGCGGTTCCGAGATCAGCCCGAGGCGCGCGCCGAAGCCGCCGCCGATCACGGTCGCGTTGATCTTCACGCGCGCCATCGGCAGGTCGAACAGCTTCGCGAGCTTCGCCTGCACGAGCTTCGGCATCTGCGACGACGTCCAGCACGTGAGCCGGCCGGCGTTGTCGAACTTCGCGACGTACGCGTGCGGTTCCATCTGGCATTGCTTCTGCTTCGGCACGTAGAACACGTCCTCGACGACGACGTCCGCTTCCCGCATTGCCGCGTCGACGTCGCCGCCGCCGAGCGCGTGGTCCGGGAACATCGGCTCGGGCAGCTGGAATGCGCGGTTGCCGGGTTTCTCGGGCACGAACTGCACCGCACCGGGCTGCCGCGACGCTTCCGCGGTCAGATAGACCGGCAGCGGCTCGTATTCGACGATGACCTTCGCCGCGGCGCGCTCGGCCGCTTCCTCGGACTTCGCGATGATTCCGCAGATCGCATCGCCCTGATATTTCACGTGCGTCGTGAAGATCGCCTGGTCGTCGATGTCGCCGAGGAGATCGTGCATCGGCTCGGACACCATCAGGTCCAGGACCGAGGAGTTGTATTTGTTCGCGGTGACGTCGGCCGGGCCGAGCACCTTGACGACGCCGGGCGACTTCGCCGCAGCACTGAGGTCGAGACGCACGACGCGTGCGTGCGCGTGCTCCCAGCAGCGCACGACCTTGCCGTACAGCATTCCCGGAAGCTGGATGTCGGCCGCGTACTGCGCCTGCCCGGTCACCTTGTCCTTGACATCGACGCGTTGCGCGCTGGTGCCGACGATCGATTCGGGCTTCATTGCGCCACCTCCACGCTCGCGGCCGGTTCGGCGACTGCGGCCCCGGGTGCCGTGCGCGCGGCCTTCTTCACCGCCTTGACGATCTTTTCGTAGCCGGTGCAGCGGCAGATGTTGCCTTCGAGCGCGTGACGGATCTCCTGCTCGGTCGGGTCCGGGTTCTTCGCGAGCAGGCTCGCGGTCTTCACGATCATCCCCGGCGTGCAGTAGCCGCACTGGATCGCGGCCTCGTCGGTGAAGGCCTGCTGGATGTAATTGAGCTCGCCGAAATTGGCGAAGCCGGCCGCGGTCGTGATGCGCTTGCCGTCCATCGTCGCCGCGAGCGTCAGGCACGAATTGATCGCCTTGTCGCCATCGACGAGCACCGTACAGGCGCCGCACTCGCCGGTGCCGCAGCCGTATTTCGTCTCGGTCATGCCGAGCTGGTCGCGCAGCACCTCTAGCAGCGTGCGATTGACGGCGACGTTCAGCCGGTATTCCTCTCCGTTGATCTGGAGCGTGATCTGTGCATCCTTCATTCGTGTCTCCTCGGGAAGATCGGCTCGGGCCGATTCAAATGGGCCGATACAAGTGGCGGATTCAGGCCGCGCGGCACGCGTCCTCGATCGCCCGCTTCAGCACCACGCCGGCCACCTGCCGGCGGTATTCGGCGGTCGATCGCTTGTCGTCGATCGGCGAGATTTCCGCCGGCACTGACTCGACGATGCGCTGCAACAGCTCGGCGGTGATTTCCCGGCCCTTCAGCAGCGCCTCGGTGTGCCGCAGGCGCAGCGGCGTCGGCGCGACGCAGCCCATCGCAAGACGCGCACCGGTGCAGGTGTCGCCGAGCATTTCGAGTTGCACCGCGACGTTCAGCTTCGCGAGGTCGTCGTTCGTCCGCGTCAGGCGACGGAATGCCGCGCGGGCGCCCTGCACGGGCGGCGGCAGCAGCAGTTCGACCGCAAGCTCGTCGGCCCGCCGCGCCGTGACGCCGTACGAGAGCCAGAAATCGTCGATATCCACCTCGCGCCGCCCCGATTCGCTCTGGAAGACGACCGTCGCGCCGATCGCGTAGATCGCGCAACTGCAATCCCCGGCGGGCGATGCGCGCAGCAGGTTGCCGAGCACGGTCGCGGTGTTGCGCACCTGCCCGGTCGCGAAGATCTCCGCCGCGTGCCACAACGACGGATAGTGGCGCTTCACGTCCGGGTTCGCGAGCAGGTCGGCGATCGTCGCCTTCGCGCCGATCCGCAGCCCTTTCGCCGGCTCGAACAGCACGTGCGCAAGGCCGGGAATGTTCGCGAGGCTCATCACGTATTCCGGCGACGGCGTCGATTTCATCGCGACCAGCACGTCGGTGCCGCCCGCCATCACGGTGACGCGGCGGCCGTACGAGGACAGCAGACCCACCGCTTCGGCAACGCTTTGCGGCATCAATAGTTCGAAATCCGGCAATATTCGACTGCTCATGGAATCGCTCCTGCAGGGCGTATCGGTGGCGGAATGGGCGGCCGGCGCGCGGCACGCGCCGACGCTTCGACGGCATCACATACTCGCGGGGAAACACGCCGGCGACCGGTCGAATCCCCTCGCGCATTCGTGCCGGAACGGGCCGGACGCGAACGACGACAGTGATACCGGGGGCGGCGCACCGCGGCTATCCGCCGCGTCCGATGCCTATCCGGAAACTTCGGGGAATCGTTCGGCTACCCGCAGGGGGCGGGGAGCGGACGGGGAACTTGGAGCCGGAGGGGACCGGCCCTGAAGCCGGACATGAAGCCGGAACTGAAGCCGGAACCGGACGTGGAACCGGACCCTGAGGGTGCGACTGACCTGGAATCGGTCGGGAGATCGGACCGGAGATCGGACCGGAGGTCCGACGGAGGATCGGACGGAGGAAACGCCGCGGCGCAGTGCGCCGGGCGGCAGGGGAACGGGCGGAACGCACGGTGCGCCCCAGCCCGAACCCGACGCGCCCCGTCCCCGTATCGCCGGGAACGGGGCGCGAGGGCCTTACTTCATCCGGCAGCCGCGCGCCGGGTCGGCGAGCGCCTTTTCGGCGACGCCGACGACCTTGTTGTCGCTGCCTTCGACCTTGCGCAGGTAGATGTCCTGCACCGGGTTGTGCGCCTTCGACAGCGTGAAGGCGCCGCGCGGGCTGTCGATCTTCGCCGCTTCCATCGCCTTGATCATCGCCGCCTGGTCGAGCTCGGCGCCCTTCGAGGCATCGAGCCCGGCGCGCAGCATCTGCGCCGCGTCATAGCCCTGCACCGCGTAGACGTCCGGCTGCATCTTGTATTGCGCCTCGTATGCGCTGCGGAAAGCCTTGTCCTTCGCGTTGTCGAGGCCGTCCGCGTAGTGCAGCGTCGTCAGCAGCCCTTCGCCAGCGCCGCCCATCGCATCGAGCGTGCCGTCGGTGAGGAAGCCCGAGCCGTACAGCGGGATCGACTTCTTCAGCCCCGCCGCGTCGTAATCCTTGACGAACTTCGCGGCGCCGCCGCCGGCGAAGAACACGAACACCGCGTCGGGCTTGAGGTTCGCGATCTCGGTCAGGTAGGGCTGGAACTCGACGTTCGGGAACGGCAGGTAGAGCTCCTTCGCGATCTTGCCGCCGGCCTTCTCGAACGCTTCCTTGAAGCCGTTGACCGCCTGCTCGCCGGCCGCGTACTTCCACGTCAACGTGACGATGTTCTTGTGGCCGCGCTCGGCGGCGACCTTGCCCATGCCGTACGCGGGCTGCCAGTTCGTGAACGAGCTGCGGAACACGTTCGGCGCGCACAGCGGGCCGGTCAGCTCGTCGGCTCCGGCGTTGGGGATGATCATCAGCGTCTTCGTGTCGCGCGCGACCTTCGCCATCGCCAGCGCGACACCCGAGTGCACGGTGCCGACGAGGACGTCGACGCTGTCGCGCTTGACGAGCTTCGACGCGTTCTCGGTCGCCTTCGACGGATCGGACTCGTCATCGACGACGAAGTACTGCACCTCGCGCCCGCCGAGCTTGCCGCCCTGCTCGGCGACGTACTGCTTGAAGCCGTTGGTGATCGCGTTGCCGAGTGCAGCGTAGGTGCCGGTGTAAGGCAGCATCAGCCCGACCTTGACCTTCTCGGCAGCGTGCGCGGCGCCGAGCGGAAGCACCGCGGCGGCGGCCAGCGCGACGATCGTGCGAAACCTGTTGCGTCCCTGAGCCTTGCCCATCTTCTCTCCTCCTGTTTTTTTCATCGAATGGCGGCAACGACGGCGGCCGCACGACGCCTCATTCCCGGTACGGCCACGGTTGTCCCCCGTGCTCCGCGCCGACAAACGTATCCTCGCTCGTAGCCGCATCATGACTACAGCCGGGACGTTTCATCCGCATTTTCTTGCCGCGTTCGCGACAAAGCGCACATCGCATGTCCGCGCCGGTCGCCCCGCACGGCCGCGCCCTACCGACTCGCTCGCTCACGCAGCCGGAACCGCTGCAGCTTGCCGGTCTCGGTGCGCGGCAGCTCGGTCAGGAACTCGACCGCGCGCGGGTACTTGTACGGCGCGATCGTGCTCTTCGCGAAATCCTGCAGCGCGCGCACCAGCGAAGGGCCCGTTTCGACGCCCTCGCGCGGCACGACGAAGGCCTTCACGATCTGCCCGCGCTCGTCGTCCGGCACGCCGATCACCGCGCATTCGGCGACCGACGGATGCTGCAGCAGCGCCTCCTCGACCTCCGGCGAGCCGATGTTGTAGCCGGACGAGATGATCATGTCGTCGACGCGCGACTGGTAGTGGAAATAGCCGTCGGCGTCCATCACGTACGCATCGCCGGTGTAGTTCCAGCCGTCGCGCACGTAGTCGGCCTGGCGCGGATCGTCGAGGTAGCGGCAGCCGGTCGGGCCCTTGACCGCGAGGCGGCCCGCGGTGCCCGGCGGCAGCTCGCGCCCTTCGTCGTCGACGATGCGCGCGCGGTAGCCCGGCACCACCTTGCCGGTCGCCCCGGGCCGCGCGTCCGCCTCGTCGGCGGAGATGAAGATGTGGAACATCTCGGTCGCGCCGATGCCGTCGATGATCTCGATGCCGGTCGCGTCCTTCCACAGTGCGCGCGTCGACGCCGGCAGCACTTCGCCCGCGGACACGCACTTGCGCAGCGTGCCGCCGCGCGCCGCCGTGAATGGCTGCGAGCGCGCCGCTTCGGCCATCGCTCGGTATGACGTCGGCGCGGTGAAGAGGATCGTCGCGCCGAACTCCGGGATCGCGTCGAGCAGCTGCGGCGGCGACGCCTGCTCGAGCAGCACCGTCGAGGCGCCGACGCTCATCGGGAACACGACGAGGCCGCCGAGCGCGAACGTGAACGCGAGCGGCGGGCTGCCGATGAACACGTCGTCCGCCGTCGGGCGCAGTACGTGCGCCGGCCAGCACGCCGCCGACGCGGGCAAGTCGCGATGGAAATGCATCGTCGCCTTCGGCTTGCCGGTCGTGCCCGAAGTGAACGCGAGAATGCAGGTGTCGTCGGCGGCGGTCGCGACGTTGTCGAACGTATCCGGCTGGCACGCCGTGTCCGCGTCGAGCCCCTGCCCCGACGGATCGTTGAAGAAGCGCACATGCGCGAGCACCGGATGCTCGGCCGCGGCGGCTTCGAGTTCCGCGCGCAGCGCGTGCTCGCACAGCGCATGCGTGATCCGCGCCTTGTCGATGATCTGCCCGAGCTCCTTCGCGCGCAGCAGCGGCATCGTGGTCACCGCGATCGCGCCCGCCTTCATCACCGCGAACCAGCACGCGACCATCATCGGATTGTTCGGCCCGCGCAGCAGCACCCGGTTGCCCGGCACGACGCCGAGCTCGCGCACGAGCACGTTGGCGATCCGGTTCGCGCGCCGCTGAAGCTCCGCATACGTCCAGTCGATCCCGCCCGGCGCGCGCAAACATACCCGCTCGCCGTCGCCCTCAACGACGCGCCGATCGAGCAACTCGGTCGCGCAGTTCAGCTGCGGCGGAAACTGCAGCGACGGCAAATCGAAAATAAACTCCGGCTGCGCCTCGGGCGGCGGCAAATGGTCGCGCGCGAACGTATCGACGTGACTCGTCATGGGCGGGTCTCCTCCAGGTGATGAATGTCTTTTTTTATCTGTGAATAGATTAAGCCTCAAGTATCGACAACCCGCAAGCAGGCATACGCGGCGACGCGAGCGAGGTAGAACCCGGGCGAGCGGGTCGTGCCTGCCGGTACTTCGGCTTACCGCAAGACTAGGAGAAAACACTCGCGTCGGGCAGACGGGGATTACCCACATGGGGTTCGATCGAGGGACGCACCGGCGCATTCCCTGCCTTCACCCGGTTGCGGAAGGGCGGCTCGGAGATCGCACTTGGGGCCCCCCGCTGGCGACAGCCCGTCCTTCACCCAAATGCCGGGCAGCTCCCGGGATTCCTGCGGATATGCCTGCTTCGGCTTCCTCGTTCCTTCAACGCAACGTTGTCTTACGAATTCCGGCGGGAACCTCGGGTGTGGAACGGGCTCCATTCCAACGGATTGACGGCGGAGGTTTGCGATGAGCGACGAGAAACCCGAGTTGGTCGGACCGGACCTCTGCCAAGGCGTACCGGCGTCTTCACTGACCGATGGGCAGCCGCTGCTCGGCCACGCGCAAGGCGAGCCGGTGATCGTCGTGCGCCGCGGGGACGAGTTCTTCGCCGTCGGTGCCGTTTGCACGCACTACAGCGGTCCGTTGGCCGAAGGGATCGTGGTCGGCGACACGGTGCGCTGCCCCTGGCATCACGCGGCATTCTGCCTGCGTACCGGCGAGGCAGTACGCGCTCCCGCGCTCGACCCCGTGCCCTGCCGGCGCGTCGAGTTGCGCGACGGCTTGGTCATCGTCGGCGAAAAGATCGAGCCCGTTGCGACGTCACCTGCGCCCGCGCCGAGCGCGGCCGGCCTGCCCGAGGCCATCGTCATCATCGGCGGCGGCGCGGCGGGCAATGCCGCGGCCGAGATGCTGCGGCGCGAACAGTTCGACGGCACGATCACGATGCTCAGCGCCGACGACTCGCTGCCCTGCGATCGCCCCAACCTGTCGAAAAACTATCTGGCCGGCAGTGCGCCCGAGGAGTGGATCTCGCTGCGCTCGGCGGAGTTCTACCACGACCGGCGCATCGACCTGAAGCTGAATGCGCGCGTCGTCGCCATCGACACCGCCAAGCGTGAGCTGCGGCTCGAAGACGGCAGCCACCATCGCTGGGACGCCCTGCTGCTGGCCACCGGCGCCGAGCCCGTGAAGCTCGACGTGCCGGGCGCCGGGCTGCCGCATGTGCATGTGCTGCGCACCTGGGCCGACAGCCGCGCGCTCGTCGCCGGGGCGACGAAGGCGAAGAAGGCGGTCATCGTCGGCGCGAGCTTCATCGGACTCGAAGTCGCCTCGTCGCTGCGCGCGCGCGATATCGACGTGCAGGTGATCGGACGCGAAACCGTGCTGATGGAGCGCGTGCTGGGCGCCGAGGTCGGCTCCTACCTGCGCCAGATGCATGAAGAGCACGGCGTCCGGTTTCATCTGGGCGCGACGGTGGCGTCGATCGACGAACGCGCGGTGACGCTTGCGAACGGCGAGGTACTCGAAGCCGACCTGGTCGTCGTCGGCATCGGCGTGCGCCCGGCGCTCGCGCTGGCCGAGCAGGCGGGGCTCGCCATCGACCGCGGGGTCAGCGTCGACCGCTACCTCGCCACCAATGTCGCGGGCATCTATGCCGCTGGCGACATCGCGCGCTGGCCGGACCGGCTGAGCGGCGCGCCGATCCGCGTCGAGCATTGGGTCGTGGCCGAGCGGCAAGGCCAGGTCGCCGCGCGCAACATGCTGGGCCGGCAAGAGCCGTTCGACATGGTGCCCTTCTTCTGGACCGAGCAATACGACTTCGGCCTCGCCTACGTCGGCCACGCGGAAGGCTTCGATCGTGTAGACATCGAAGGCTCGCTGGCGGCGCGCGACTGCAAGCTCAGCTACAGCCGCGGCGGCAAGAAACTGGCGGTTGCCGTGGTCCACCGCGATCGCGAGGGACTGCGCTGCGAACTGGAATTCGAGCGCGAATTCGAGCGCGCACCCGCCGCCGACGCGTGACCCGACACCGAGGAGCGAATCATGGACAAGCACATGTACCCCGATCCGTCGATCGAACTGCATCGCCAGCGCACGGAGCTCGCGCCGGACACGGCTGCCGCTTTCAAGGCATTCAGCGACAGCGTTTTCGCCGACGGTGCGCTGTCGGGCAAGATGAAGGACCTGATCGCCGTTGCCGTCGCCCACGTCACCCAGTGCCCATATTGCATCCGCGGCCACACCGCCAGCGCCGTGCGCAGGGGTGCGACGCAGCAGGAGGTGATGGAAGCGATCTGGGTTGCCGCCGAAATGCGCGCCGGCGGTGCCTACGCGCATTCGAACCTGGCACTCGACACGATGAACCAGATGGCCGCGGAGAAGCGCAGCCGCGAGGTCTGAACGGGGGGCTGAACCATGAGCACGCACATTGCCAGCGCCAATGTGAAACTGAAACGAGCCTATGAACCGGCCGCAGCCGATGACGGCACGCGGGTGCTGATCGATCGGCTTTGGCCGCGCGGCGTCAGCAAGGACGACGCAGCGCTCGATCTGTGGCTGAAGGATCTGGCGCCGAGCACCGAACTGAGAAAGTGGTTCGGCCACGACCCGGCGCGCTGGGGGGAGTTTCAGGATCGTTATGCCGACGAGGTGCACCAGCAGCCCGAGGCATTCAAGCAGTTGCGCGATCTGGCGCAAAAGGGGCCCGTCACGCTCGTCTATTCGGCCCACGACGAAGAGCACAACGATGCCGTCGTCTTGCGCAGCCTGTTGCTGGGGCGCGGCAAGCCGGGCTAAGTTCGATTCCCGTAAAGTCGAATACCGCCGACCTTGGCGGCGGTATTCGACTGAACCGTACCAACGCCGGCGCAATTCACGGTTTTTTTCGAGCGTCTCTCCCCCCGAAAGACTCGCGATCAGGTTTTCCCATCCCGTCGCAAAACAGGCCACCGCGCGTCGGCGTATCGCTGGCACGCGGGCGCAATCCGCAGCATGTGCGGTGTGCCGGTTCCACCTCCGCCCGTCGTGACGATGACGAGACACGGCGCCGCACTCTGGCCCTCGAGCGGAAGGGACAGCGGCTCGAATCAAGCGACGCAGGCGTGCCTGGCTCGTGAAGGAAACGCCGCGCCGCGGCTGCCTGCAAGGGGTGGTCGGACGGACTCGCAACAGATTGCGAAACGGGTGGCCAGCCGTTCAAAGCGGGGCTATACCTTGATCTCGTACAGCTTCCCCCATCCGGAAAAATTCTGCTTTTGACGGCCCTTGTTTGCCGGGCGCGCGGGAGGCTGGCGGCCTGTCACCAGGGTAGTCCATGAACGCTCCCGCCCCCATAGTCGCTGCACAAGGCGTCGTCCCGGCGCCGTGGCGGGCTTCGCTGACGCTGCGCTTTGCCGACCGTGACGGACGCACCGCCCTGGTCGAGCGCCGTCACTTCGGCCCTCTGATGGTTCAAAAGCCGCTCTACCCGGAAGGAAAAGTCTGTCACGTCGTGATGCTGCATCCGCCGGGGGGAATTGCCGGTGGGGACGAACTGGCGATCGATATCGAGGTGGGGCCGGGCGCACACGCCACCCTCACCACGCCCGGCGCGAACCGCTGGTACAAGTCGCTCGGGCGTGACGCGTCGCAACACGTCCGTCTGGCCGTCGGTCCGGGGGCGTGCCTGGATTGGTTGCCACAGGAAAACATCGTGTTCAGGCAAGCGCGGCCGCTTCTCGACACGCGCCTGACGGTGGCCGCGGGCGGCAGTGCCATCGGCTGGGACGCATTCGTCCTCGGACGCGGCGCGGCGGGCGAATACTGGTCGGAAGGGAGGCTTCGGCTCCGGACCGAAGTGCAGTACGCGGGCCGAATGCTGTGGATCGAGGCGGCCGAGCTGCAGGCCGACTCCCCGCTGCGCGCCGCTCCCGTCGGAATGGACGGGTTCGACGTGTTCGGGACGCTGTGGGCGGTGGGGGCTGCGGCCTCCCCGGCGCTTGCAGAGCAGATCGCCGCAATGCTGCCTTGCCACGCCACGCTGCGCGCCGGGCTGAGCTGTCTCGGCCCGACCGGCGAAGGCATGTTGTTGTTGCGGGTGCTGGGCACCCGGATCGAGGCCGTGCGGCAGTTGCTGGAAACGGTGTGGACCGCGCTGCGACAGCCCATTCACCGCGTGCCGGCGAAGCCGTTGCGTCTGTGGGCCACATGAGTCGCGCGTGGCCGGTCGTAGCGGGGATGTAGCGAAACCAAGGACGAAGAACAATGGAACTGACGCCTCGAGAGAAGGACAAGCTGTTGATTTTCACCGCTGGCCTGCTCGCCGAACGTCGCAAGGCGCGCGGGCTCAAGCTCAATTATCCGGAAGCCGTGGCTCTCATCTCGGCCTACATCCTCGAGGGCGCCCGCGACGGCAAGAGCGTGGCCGACCTGATGCACGACGGGACGACCGTGCTGAAGCGCGAGGACGTGATGGACGGGGTCGCCGAGCTGATCGCCGACATCCAGGTCGAGGCGACTTTCCCGGACGGCACCAAGCTCGTCACCGTCCATCACCCGATCGTGTGAGCCCTCCCCGGGCGGCTGCGATTTCCCGAAGCTTGCCGACTTCCTCTTTCAAACGGAGCGAGCGATGAAAAACGGTTGTTACTCGAAAGTGCTTTTGTGCGGCGCGCTGTCGCTGGTCGCCAGTTCCGCGTTCGCGCACCCCGGCCACGATGTTTCCGCTGCCGCGAGCCTGGCGTCGGGCCTGCTCCATCCACTGACCGGCGCCGATCACCTGCTGGTGATGCTGACGGTCGGCGTGTGGAGCGCGCTCGGCAGCAAATCGCCCGCAACAGCGCTGCGTCTGCCCGCGGTTTTCGTCGCGCTGATGGTGGCGGGCTTCGCGGCCGGATTGATCGCACCGGGTGTGTCGGCGGTCGAGCCGATGATCGCGGCTTCGCTGCTGGTCCTCGGCGCGCTGGTCGCCCTGCGTGCGCAGCTGCCCGCCTGGGCCGGCATGAGCATCGTCGGCGGTTTCGCGCTCTTCCATGGCTACGCGCACGGCGCAGACCTGCCCGCGGCGGCATCGGTATTGGCCTATGGCGCGGGTTTCGTCGCGACGACCGCGACGCTTCATGCGACGGGCCTTGGCCTCGGCGCCGTCGCGCGCCGCTACGTCGCATGGCTCGCGCCCGTCGCCGGCACAGGCGTCGCCCTGTACGGCATCAGCCTGTTGGCCGCATGAGCCGAGGAGGCCCAGATGATTCCCGGTGAACTGATCGCCGCCGATGGCGAACTCGAGCTCAACGCCGGCCGGCCCACGATCACGGTCGCGGTCGCCAACGCCGGCGACCGGCCGATCCAGGTCGGCTCGCACTTCCACTTCTACGAGGTCAATACAGCGCTGCAGTTCGATCGCGAGCCCACTCGCGGCTTTCGCCTGAACATCGCGGCCGGAACCGCAGTGCGGTTCGAGCCCGGCCAGTCGCGCACGGTCGAGCTGGTGGCGTTGGCGGGCGATCGCGTGGTGTTCGGCTTCGATCAGAAGGTCATGGGGGCGCTGTGATCAACCGCTTTCGCAACGAGGCACGCGAATGACTATCAGGATTTCCCATCAGGCCTATGCCGAACTCTATGGCCCGACCACCGGAGACCGCCTGCGGCTCGCCGACACCGACCTGATCATCGAGGTCGAGAAGGACTTCACGATCTACGGCGAGGAGGTGAAGTTCGGCGGCGGCAAGGTGATCCGCGACGGCATGGGCCAGAGCCAGCGCATGGCGAAGGATTGCGTCGATACCGTGATCACCAATGCCGTCATCGTCGATTACTGGGGCATCGTCAAGGCCGACATCGGCATCAAGGACGGGCGCATCGCCGCCATCGGCAAGGCCGGCAATCCCGACATCCAGCCCGGTGTGACGATCGTGGTCGGCCCCGCGACCGAGGTCGTGGCCGGCGAAGGCATGATCGTCACCGCGGGCGGCATCGACACCCATATCCACTTCATCTGCCCGCAGCAGATCGAGGAGGCGCTGATGAGCGGGGTCACGACGATGATCGGCGGCGGCACCGGACCGGTTGCCGGCACCACCGCCACGACCGTGACGCCCGGGCCGTGGCATATCGAACGCATGCTGCAGTCGATCGACAACTACCCGATGAACATCGGCCTGCTGGGCAAGGGCAACACCAGCCTGCCCGACCCCTTGCGCGAACAGGTGGCTGCCGGCGTCGTCGGGCTCAAGCTGCACGAGGACTGGGGCAGCACGCCGGCGGCGATCGACAACTGCCTCGCCGTGGCCGACGAAACCGACATCCAGGTCGCGATCCACTCCGACACTCTCAACGAAGGCGGCTTTGTCGAAGCCACGGTCGCGGCTTTCAAGGGCCGCACGATCCACACCTACCACACCGAAGGTGCCGGCGGCGGGCATGCGCCGGACATCATCCGGGTGTGCGGGGAGGCCAACGTCCTGCCGTCGTCGACCAACCCGACGCGGCCGTTCACGGTCAACACGCTGGACGAACACCTCGACATGCTGATGGTGTGCCACCACCTGGACCCCGCCATTGCGGAGGACGTGGCGTTCGCCGAGAGCAGGATACGCGGGGAGACCATCGCCGCAGAGGACGTCCTGCACGATCTCGGCGCCTTCTCGATGATCTCCAGCGATTCGCAGGCGATGGGCCGGGTCGGCGAGGTGATCATGCGCACCTGGCAGACCGCGCACAAGATGGCGGCCCAGCGCGGCAAGCTCGCCGGCGACCCGCACGACGCCCGCGGCGGACATGACAACTTCCGGGTCAAGCGCTACGTCGCGAAGTACACCATCAACCCCGCGCTGACGCATGGCATCGCGCACGAGGTCGGATCGATCGAGGTCGGCAAGTGGGCGGACCTGGTGCTGTGGCGGCCCGCCTTCTTCGGCGTCAAACCGAGCACGATCCTCAAGGGCGGCGTGGTCGCAGGAGCGGTCATGGGAGATCCGAACGGTTCGATTTCCACGCCGCAGCCGGTGCACTACCGGATGATGTACGCGGGCAATGGGGCGGCGGTTCACCGCGCGTCACTGACCTTCGTCTCGCAGGCCGCGGTCGACGGCGGCATCGTCGAACGCTACGGCCTCCAGAAGCCCGTCGTGGCGGTGCAGGGCACGCGCTCGATCAGGAAGCGCGACATGATCCACAACGACTGGCAGCCGCAGATCACGGTCGACCCGGAAACCTACGAGGTCGTGGCCGACGGCCAGCTGATGACGTGCGAGCCGGTGGCGGAGCTGCCGATGACGCAGCGCTACTTCCTGTTCTGACAGGTCCGCGCGCATGTTGACGGTCGAAAAATACCTGAGCGCGCCGCACGACATTCCGGCGGCGCAGATCGCGCTTGCGCCCCGCCTCACACTGCCGTTTTCCGAACGTAGCAAGAGCCGGCTCCGTGCGGCGCTGGACGACGGACGGGAAGTGGCGGTGTTCCTGCCGCGCGGCACCGTGCTGCGCGGGGGCGATCTGCTCGTGCTCGACGACGGGAGCTACATCGAGGTGAGGGCCGCGCCCGAATCGGTGCTGCAGGTGACGGCATCGGATGCCCATGCGCTGATGCGCGCGGCGTATCACCTGGGCAATCGCCATACGCCGGCGGAAATCGATCCGACCTCTCTACGCCTCGAGTACGACAGCGTGCTGGCGGAGATGCTGGCGCGCCTCGGCGTCACGGTCACGCGCGCCGACCTGCCGTTCGAACCGGAGGCGGGAGCCTATGGCGGCGGCCACCGGCACGGCCACGATGCGACCTTCGCCGAGGACCATGCGGCAGCGCAGGCCTTGTTCGAACAGCATCACGGCCACTCGCACGATCACGTCTACACCCGGCATCACCCGCATCATGCCCATGACGACCCGAACGGCGAGCGCGGACCTTGAGGCGCGCCGCGGCGCGTGCGCAGCCGCGATCGGTCTGCCGCAGCTGATCTCGTTGCTGCAGCTGGCGTCGCCGGCGCTGCCGATCGGCGGCTTCAGCTATTCGCAGGGCCTCGAAGCCGCGATCGACCATGGCTTCGTCAACGACGCACCGAGCGCGGAACGCTGGATTCGCGACGGTCTGCTGCACGTGCATGCGGACGCCGAAGCGCCGTTATGGCTGCTGCTGCACCGCTGCTGGGCCGCCCGGGACTACGCGGGCGCGGCGGCATGGAACGCCTGGTTCCACGCCAGCCGGGAGACGGCCGAACTGCGGCTGGAAACCGAGCAGATGGGGTGGTCGCTGGCGCGACTGGTCGCGCAGATGGAATGGGGCGAACCCGAGTTGCGCGCCGAACTGGCACGGCTCACGCCGGTGTGCCTGCCCACGGCCTTCTCCGCAGCCTGTGTCGCGCTCGCGGTGCCGGAACGCGAAGGGCTTGCGGCGTACTGTTTCAGCTGGGCCGAGAACCAGGTCGTTGCCGCGCTGAAAGCGGTGCCGCTCGGCCAGGTCGCCGGCCAGCGCATCCTGCACCGGCTCAATGACGTCGTGCAGGAGGCCATCACCGAGGCCGGGCGCCGTGCCAATGCGACGCTGCCCGAACTCTCCACCTTCTCCCCCATGCTGGGACTGCTGTCCGCCCGTCACGAGGCCCAGTATTCCCGGCTGTTCCGAAGCTGAGGCGACATGAACGACAAGCGAACGAAGAAAAGACCTCCGCTGCGCGTGGGGGTGGGCGGCCCGGTGGGCTCGGGCAAGACCACCTTGCTCGAGATGCTGTGCAAGGCGATGCGCGAACGCTACGACCTCGTCGCGATCACCAACGACATCTACACCAAAGAGGATCAGCGCCTGCTCACGAACGCGGGCGCCTTGCCGCCCGAGCGCATCATGGGCGTGGAAACGGGCGGCTGCCCGCACACGGCGATCCGCGAAGACGCTTCGATCAACCTCGAAGCCGTGGACCGCATGCTGGCGAAGTTCCCGGACGCGGACATCGTGTTCATCGAGTCCGGCGGCGACAATCTGGCAGCGACCTTCAGCCCCGAACTGTCGGATCTGACCATCTACGTGATCGACGTCGCCGGCGGCGAGAAGATCCCGCGCAAAGGCGGCCCGGGTATCACCCGCTCGGACCTGCTGGTGATCAACAAGACCGATCTCGCACCCTACGTCGGCGCGAATCTGGATGTGATGGAGGCCGATGCCCGCAAGATGCGGGGCGCGCGCCCCTTTGTGATGGGCAGCATCAAGTCGGGCCGGGGACTCGAGGAGGTGATCGCCTTCATCGAGCGCCAGGGCATGTTGACGGCCTGAGCGCGGCACGATGAAACGGCAGGACGTGCGGCATGAATGGACATGAGGAACAACCCTCTCTGCAGGCGGCGCCCGCCGCAGGGACAAGCCGCTGGCAAAGGCTGACGGACGCGTCTTCGACCATGTCTTTCGTCGACGTATGCCTGCGCGGCTGCGCACAGGTCATGTTCCAGAACAACCCGCTGTGCGGCGCGTTCTTCCTGCTCGCGATCATCTGGGGCGCCTGGGCCGAGGGACGCCCTGAAGTCGCCGTGGGCGCGGTGCTTGCCACGGTGATCGCCACCGCGACCGGCTACGTGCTTCATCTGGACAGGACGGCGCTGCGCAGCGGCCTGTGCGGATACAACGGCACCCTGCTCGGGGTCGCGCTGCCGACTTTCCTGCTGTCGAACGCCGCGATGTGGGTGTGCCTGGTCCTGGGTGCAATCGTGTCGACGATCTCCATGCTGACGATCTCGCGCATGCTAAAGACATGGAAAGTCGCCGCCTTGACCGCGCCTTTCGTATTCACGACATGGTTCTTCCTCCTCGCCACCTACAGCTTTTCGCGCATCCACAGCGCCGGCCTTCCGGAGCCCGCGATCCCGCACCAATTCAGCATGACCGTCACGGGCGAGCTGACCCTAACCGGGTTCGGCGCAAGCACCCTGAACGGCATCGCTCAGGTATTTCTGCTTCCCAGCGCGATCAGCGGGGTGCTGATTCTCATCGGCCTGTTTCTCTCGTCGCGCGGCGCCGGGGCCTTTGCGCTCGTCGGCTCGCTGCTCTCGGTGGCCGCCGCCGATCTGCTCGGCGCACCCGATGTTGAAGTGCATAACGGACTATTCGCCTTTTCCGGCGTGCTCACCGCGGTTGCGCTGGGCGATGCCTTCAATCGGCCGAGCTGGCGCGTGCTCGCTTATGCGGTGATCGGGGTGTTGTTCACGGTGGTCACGCAGGGCGCGCTCAATACCTTGCTCGAGCCCGTCGGGATTCCGACGCTGACGATGCCTTTCGTGCTTGCCTCATGGCTGTTCCTGGTTCCCAACCAAGAACTGATGCCCGATTACCGCCGATGAGGACCGCCGCTCCACCGATGGATACCCGGAGACAAAAAATGCGCCGCCTGCTTGCCGTCAGCCTCACTCTTGCGTCCTTCGCCGTTCCGTTCGCTTCGGCCGCGCAGGAGAAAGTTCTCGCGAAGCCCCCGTCGCCGCTCCTGAAGGAGATCGTGCAAGGGATGCCCAAGGGCGAAAAGCAGGAGGTGCGGGTCATCGTGGCGACGCTCGAGCCGGGCGAAGCGACCCCGTCCCATACCCACCGTTTCCCGGTGACCGTCTACATCCTGGCGGGGACCTTCACCTTGGAGAGGGAAGGTGGCGCGCCGGTGACGCTTACGACCGGTCAGTCGATGGTGGAGCCGCCGAACGTGAAACTGACGGGCTACAACCGCGGCACCGATCCGATGAAGGCTGTCATCTTCTACGTAAGCGATCCGGACACGCCCTTCCTCGACCCCACCCGCGACTGATCGGATCACGAGGATCGGGTGGCACGCGCAAGAAGCGGCGAAGGGAGCCCGCGATGTCCCGGAGTTCCTGCCCCGGGCGCCGAAGGGCTGAAACGCCGCGCGTCAGTGATACCCGATGCCCATCACGTAATCGCGCAACAGCGACCCTTCGTACTCCTCCTCGGCCATGAGCACCCGCAATGCGTCACGGGCGTTGATGACTCCTACCGGTATGTAATGCTCGTCGACGACCGGAATGTGCACGAAGCCGCGTTGCTGCATCATCGACAGGACATCGGGCAAGCGGTCGGTCGGGCAGCAGGAAGTGACCTCCTGGGTCATGACGTCGGCGGCCCGAGTCCTGCAAGCGCCGCCGGCACATGTGCCGATCAGCCGGACGATGTCCGTTTTTGTGATGACCCCCGCCATTTTCCCGTCGGGACCACAAACGACGACAAGGCCGATATGCGTGTCCGTAAGCAGCTTCGCGGCATCCATCAGCCACGTGTCGATGCCGACGATTAGCAGGCGCGAACGTGCAACGTCTCCTATGCTGCTGACCAGTTTCGTGTTCATGCCTTTACTTTTCCTCTTCAGCGCGAATTCCGTTGAATGGGGTGCGCCGTCGGTCGGGAAACGCCGGCTGCGGCGCAGGACACATCGGACAGCCGGCAACTCCATAAAAGCGCGATGGCCTGCACGACGGGGTGAAGCCGCAACCCGAGCCGAGAACGGGCTCTCGACCCTGCCCCTACCGCAGCAAGTTGCGCAGGACGTACTGCATTATTCCGCCGTGGCGATAGTAGTCCGCCTCGCTGGGCGTTTCGATGCGGACGATCGCGTCGAATTCGACGTCTCCGGCTTTCACTTTTACCGTAGCCGGGGTGCGGCCCTCGTCAAGCGCCGTGATGCCGGCGATGTCGAAGGTTTCCTCTCCGGTCAGGCCGAGCGACCGTGCGTTCTCGCCTTCGGGGAACTGCAGCGGCATGACGCCCATGCCGAGCAGGTTCGAACGATGGATGCGCTCGTAGGACTCGGCGATCACCGCATGTACGCCCAGCAGCAAGGTGCCCTTGGCGGCCCAGTCGCGTGAGGATCCCGAGCCGTATTCCTTGCCGGCCAGGATGACCAGCGGGGTGCCGGCGGCGATATACGATCGAGAGGCGTCGAAGATGGTGGTGACGGGCGCATCGCGCTTCGTGAAGTCGCGCGTATAGCCGCCCTCGGTGCCCGGCGCGAGCTGGTTGCGCAGGCGCACGTTGGCGAAGGTGCCGCGTATCATCACCTCGTGATTGCCTCGGCGTGAACCGTAGGAGTTGAAGTCGTGCTGCTCCACGCCGTGAGAGAGCAGGTAGGCCGCGGCCGGGGAATTCTTCGCGATGGAGCCGGCGGGGCTGATGTGGTCAGTGGTCACCGAGTCGCCGAGAAGAGCCAGCACGCGGGCACCGGTGATGTCGGCGAGCGGCAGGGGCTTGCGGGACATGTTCTCGAAATACGGCGGCTTGCGAACGTAGGTCGAGGCCGCATCCCAGGCGAAGAGGTCACCGTGCGGCGTGGGCAGGGATTTCCAGCGTTCGTCGCCCGCGAACACGTCGGCGTAGCCGGTCTTGAACATCTCCGAGACGATGGACGTGTCGACCACCGCCTGGACCTCGCTCGCGGACGGCCAGACGTCCTTCAGGAACACATCCCGGCCGTCGCGGCCCTTGCCGAGAGGCTCGTGGAACAGGTCGATGTCCATGGTGCCTGCGAGCGCGTACGCGACCACCAGCGGCGGCGACATCAGGTAATTCATCTTGACTTCGGGGTGGATCCGGCCCTCGAAGTTGCGGTTGCCGGAGAGCACCGACACGACGGATAGATCGTGCTCCCTGACCGCTTCGCTCACCTCCGGAATGAGCGGCCCCGAGTTGCCGATGCAGGTCGTGCAGCCGTAGCCGACGAGGTTGAAGCCGAGCGCCTCGAGGTAGCGAGTGAGGCCGGCCCGCTCGTAGTAGTCCGTGACGACCCTGGAGCCGGGCGCCAGGCTGGTCTTCACCCACGGCTTGCGCGTGAGCCCCTTCTCGACCGCCTTCTTGGCCAGCAGGGCCGCGGCGAGCATCACCGTCGGATTCGAGGTGTTGGTGCAGGAGGTGATCGCGGCGATGACCACCGACCCGTGATCGATCTCGCACCCGGAGCCGTCGGCCAGCGTGACCGGCACGGGGTCGCGCGAGCGGTCGCCGCCGGCGGGCGCCTCGGCGACATGATCGCTCGGCGACGGCGAGTGCACCGTCGAGCTTTTATAGGCGGGCGGATCCGAAGCCGGAAACGATTCGGCGACCGCATTATCGTATCCCTGCTGCTTCTGCTCGGGCTTGTGGATGAATGTCGCCAGGGCGCCGTGGAACGCTTCCTTCGCCTGCACAAGGGGGACGCGATCCTGCGGCCGCTTGGGACCGGCGATCGACGGAACCACAGTGGAGAGATCGAGTTCGAGCACCTCCGAGTAGCGCGGCTCGGCCTGCGGGTCGTGCCAGAGCCCTTGCGCCTTGGCGTAGGCCTGCACGAGATCGATCTGCTCGGACGAGCGCCCGGTCAGCTCTAGATAGCGCAGGGTTTCATCGTCGATCGGAAAGATCGAGATCGTGGAGCCGTACTCGGGGCTCATGTTGCCGATCGTCGCGCGATTGGCCAGCGGGACGGCGCTCACGCCGGGGCCGTAGAACTCGACGAACTTGCCGACCACGCGGTGGCGGCGAAGCATCTCGGTAATGGTGAGCACGAGGTCGGTGGCGGTCGAGCCTTCGGGCAGCTTGCCGGTCAGCTTGAAGCCGAGCACCTGCGGAATCAGCATCGACACCGGCTGGCCGAGCATCGCGGCCTCGGCCTCGATACCGCCCACGCCCCACGCGACCACTCCGAGTCCGTTGACCATCGGCGTGTGCGAGTCGGTGCCCACGCAGGTGTCGGGATAGGCGACGGTAGCCCCGTTCTCCTCGCGCGTGAAAACCACCCGGGCGAGGTGCTCGAGGTTCACCTGGTGGACGATGCCGGTGTCGGGAGGCACGACCTTGAAGTCGTTGAACGCGTCCTGCCCCCAGCGCAGGAACTGATACCGCTCCCGGTTGCGCTGGTACTCGATCTCGACGTTGCTCTCGAAGGCGTCCGGCTTGCCGAATACATCGACGATCACCGAGTGGTCGATGACCAACTCGACCGGTGCAAGCGGATTGATCAACGCCGGGTCACCGCCGAGCGAGCTCATGGCTTCCCGCATCGCAGCCAGATCGACGACGGCGGGCACACCCGTGAAGTCCTGCAGGATCACCCGGGCGGGGGTGAACGCGATCTCCCGGTCGGGCCTGGCGCCGGGATCCCACGCGGCCAGCGCCCGGATGTCGTCGGCGGTGACGTCGCCATCGTTCTCGGTGCGCAGCAGGTTCTCGAGCAGGATCTTCAGCGCGTACGGAAGGCTTGCGACGTCGGTCCCCTCGCCGACGACCGCGTCGAGCCGGTAGATTTCGTAGGCCTTCGCCCCAACCTGCAAGGTTCGACGGGCTCCGAAGCTGTTCTTGCTTGCCATGACGCGATCTCCTCCTGATAGGGCTGTACCGACCCGGCCTGATGCTCACTCGTACGGCCGACGAGCCGCGGCGTGAGTTCCGGAACTGCCGTGGCAGGGTTCAGACTCTTCGGACAGGGATTGGTGCAGATACGCGATACGGACAAGAGTTGCCCGAAGCGCGCGCGGTCATCGCACGCCGCGCGCAATCAATAGCCGGCATTCTTCGGGTTACCGCCGTTCGTTCAAAGCGCTACGCCGCAGCCGCCACCCTCGCCCGCGCATACGACATCGCCACCCGCACCAGCTCCCGTGGCCGGTAGCGGTCACGGAGGTTGCATTGCTTGCAGATCGCGCCCTGCTCCGCGAGCGCTTCGCGGCGCTCCAGGGCTTCGCGCAGGCTGATGTCGGCGACATGCCCGAGCTTTTGGCTTTCGCGAATGTCGTTGAAGCAATACGTGTAGTGGCCGCTCGCCGAAATCAGCATGTTGGTGTTGCGCGGGACGCACTTGAAGCGGTTCGCGCGCCATTGGCGGTAGATGTCGACGGCGCCGGGGATGAACGCGGTTTCCTGGCTGCCCAGTCCGTGCCGCCGGATCTCGTTGCGCAGTCGGACGTGGTCGGGCTGCCCCGACGTCTTTTGCGCGCCGGCGCGGTCGTAGTAGGTCGGCGACATGTGCAGGTCGGTCACGCCATTACCGCGCAGCCACGCGACGGTGTCGTCGAGCGTATCGAGGCATTCGCGCGTCGGCGACAGGTTGATGACGACCCGGGTGCGCTTGAGCAGCCGGGCGGCAGCGAGGATGTTGTCCATGACGGCGCGCTGGTCGAGGTTCGTATGCACCGACTGGTAGACCTGCGGATCGATGCTCGAGAACGAGATCATCAGCGTACGCAGCACACCGTCGAGCGCCCGCAGCCGCTCCTCCGACAGCCGGCTGCCGTTGGTCGCCATGTCGAACGTGACCGGGTGGTCGCGCAGCCGTTCGATGTAGCGGTCGAATTGCGGATGCGTCGTCGGCTCGCCGTAGCCGGCGATCACGCAGCGGAATACGTCCTGCGGATCGAGGCGCGCGAGGGTCTGCTCGAAGCTGTCGCCGGTCGAGATCGTCGGGTTGTCGATCATGTGTCGCGGACACATCGCGCAACGGGCGTTGCACTTGCTGGTCCATTCCCAGTTCACGACGACACGGTAGGCGGCCTTCTTCATCAGATCACTCCAGTTGCGGCCGGTTTTTTCCGGCGAGGGGCATCAGCGTAGGCAGCGCCGCTTAAGAACACCTTAACGGCATCCCGAACCCGCACACCGGCGGCGGCGGAGCCGCCTGACGTGTCTCGCCAGCAGGGCCGTCAGCACGAGCGACAGGACGAAGGAATGACCCCGTATGCAGCACCGGTTTACTTTTGCAGCAATATTAAGGACTTCGAAAATGCTAAAGTTCGCCATTCGCTAAATCCGCTTGATGGGGAGGTATCGAAGAGGCATGAACGGGATTCATCTGATTGCAGATCTTTATCGCTGCGGCGGGACCGCGGTGCCGTTGACTCAACGGGAAGCGCTGGAACATTTGTGCGTCGGCGAGTGCCGGGACGCGGGGCTGACCCCGCTCGGTGCTTACTTCCACCAGTTCCTCGACGAGGACGGCGAGGCCGCCGGCGTGACCGGGACGGTCGTACTGGCCGAATCACACCTCGCGATCCACACCTGGCCTGAGTCCGGCGACGTGACGCTCGACGTCTATGTCTGCAATTTCTCGCGCGACAACAGCGACCGGGCCCGGCTCGTCTATCGCCGTCTGCTCGACGCGTTCCAGCCCGAGGATGCCATCGAACACGAGGTCGTCCGCGGCCGTCGGGGGGGCTGAACGATGCTTCCGATGCAATTGCCCGCCGCCGACGGCGTGATCTTCGAACAGATCAACGACGACGCGGGCTATTTCTACCGCGGCAAGCTGATCGAGAAAGGCCGGTCGCAGTACCAGGACTACGAGGTGTGGGACACGCCGCAGTTCGGGCGTCTCTTCCGGCTCGACGGCTGCTTCATGACGTCCGAGCGGGACGAGTTCTACTACCACGAGAACATGATCCAGGTGCCCTGTATCACGCACACGGGGCCGCGCCGGGCGCTCATCATCGGCGGCGGCGACGGCGGGTCCGCGGAGGAGCTGCTGAAGCAGCCGACGATCGAGAAGGTCGTGATCGCCGAACTCGATCCGAAGGTGATCGAGATCGCGCGCCAGCACCTGCAGGCAGTGCACCACGGCGCACTCGACGATCCGCGCGTCGAGCTCCGCATCGGCGACGGCTTCCGCTACGTGATGGACGCGCCCGCCGAGCGCTTCGACCTCATCGTGCTCGACCTGACGGACCCCGAGGGCCCGGCCGAGGCGCTCTATTCGGAAGCGTTCTTCCGCGGCTGCCGCGCGCTGCTCGCGCCGGGTGGCGCGCTCAGCCTGCACATCGGCGCGCCGGTCTTCCAGCCCGAGCGCGTGCGGGCGCTCGTCGAACGGCTGCGGCAGGTTTTCGCCATCGTGCGACCGTACTTCCTGTACATCCCGCTGTACGGCACGCTGTGGGGACTCGCGACCGCGTCCGACACGCTCGACCCGTGCGCGCTCGCGGCCGACGACGTCGACCGGCGCATCGCCGAGCGACGCATCGGCTTGCTCCAGCACTACAACGGTGCGGTGCACTGCGCGCAGTTCGCGCTGCCGAATTCTCTGCGCGAGCTGCTCGCCCAATCGTAACGGGCGCGCATCGGGCTCAGGTCCCGGTTGTGAACACCGTCAGCACGCCGGTGTAGCCATACAGGTGATCGCGGGCGATTTCGCCGCCGGCGAAGAAACCGACCAGCGGCACGTCACCGAGCACGTCCCGCACGACGCGCAACTCGGCATGTCGCGCGCCGAAGTGCGGACCGCCGCGCCCCGAGCAACTGACGTAGAGCGCTCCCGCAAGCTCGCCCGACGCACCGTTTTCCAGTTCGTCTCGGATCTCGGTCGCGATTCGCTGCAGGTCGCGCCGCGCCGCTTCCGGGTGGCGTTTGCAGAACGCAAGTTGCGAGCCGGCTTCGACCTCGTCGCCGACCGCGAGGACGCGGTTCTCGAGATCGACGCCGACGAGATGGCGCACCAGCGTGTCGGCGCCGAACTTGCCGGCGTGCAGCGGGACGTCCTCGTTGCCGCTGCTGATGCCGACTAACGTCGCCGACAGCGCGTCGGCCAGCTCTTCGGCGAGCAGCTCGTCGTCGATGCCGAGGTCCTGCAGCACGCAGTCGAGCGCCGGCCGACCGTCGAGCGTGATGACGTAATTGCCTTCCGACCCCGTGACGGCGCGCTGCGGCCCGATCGGCTGGCAACCCTGCGTGACGCGCGAGATCAGGTGGACGCTGGAATCGAACAGCACGCCCGAGAGTCCGCCGGTGAACACGCCGTCCGCGAGATGCAAGCTGCGGTTGCGCGCCGACGACAAGCCGCCGAAGAGATAACCCGTGGTCGTGCGCCCGCTCAATTCGTGCAGCAGATCCTGGATGTCGGGTGTGCTGCCCTCGCCATGCACGAGCGCCGTGTGCGCGACGAAATCGGACGAGACGGTTGCGAGCGGCTGGCGGCCGGAGAAGAGCCGGAAGGATTCGGCGGGCAGCGGCGCCGCCATCAGCACCAGCGCCGGCTCGTCGATATATTCGACGCCGCTCGCGAGCACACCGACACCCGCGGTGCCGACCCACGCGATGCCCGGGAGCTGCTGCTGCAGCGCTTCGAGAATCGCCTCGGCGGCCGGCGCAAAGTAATCGCTGAGGTAGCACCAGCCGAGCGTGAAGGCGTCAGCCGCGGCATGCTGCGCGGCAATCCGGGTCCGCAATTGCCCCACACAGTCCGCCAAGGCGTCCTGCCAGTCGGGAGCGGCAGCGTGGGCATGTACAAACGAAGCGCGAAGCATGGCGGCGGCCTGTCCGGGATAACAAGCCATTCGACCCCGGCCGGCAAGGGGTGTTCAACCCGCCGGACCGAGCATCGACTCCACGAGGGCGCGCGGAAATTCGAGCCGATGCGGACGTCCGCGTGCGCGCCCCGTCCGCTCGAACCTTCAGACGGACAGCGTCCCCAGATGCTTCTTGAGCCGGTCGAGCAGCTTCAGGAGCTGCACTTTCTCGCCGTGGTCGAGGCCGGCAAACAGCTCGACGACCCATTGCTCGTGCGGCCCCGCCATGCGGCGGAATTGCGCCTTGCCTTCGGGCGTGAGCCTCACGGTGAACGAGCGCCGGTCGCGCGGGTCGTCCTGCCGCACGACCAGCCCTTCCTGAACGAGCTTGTCGGTGAGGCCGGTCACGTTGCCGCCCGTCACCATCAGGCGGCGCGACAGCTCGCTCATCTTCAGCCCGTCCGGGTGACGATCGAGTTGCGCCATCAGGTCGAAGCGCGGCAGCGTCGAATCGAAGCTTTGGCGCAAGCGGGTGCGCAGCTGCGACTCGACGATGTTCGTGCAGGTCAGCATGCGCAGCCAAACGCGAAGCGCCTCGTGGTCGCGATCCGTCGCCCGCGTCTCGTGATCGAGCGTCTCGACGGCGGCGTTGCTTTCGACGGAGTTGTGCGCGTTTTCCATGAGATTCGAGCTACCTGTGAATGCCGTAAGCGGCATGGGACGCCCCTATTTTAGTCCGGCCCGGGTCGTTTTCTTCACTTCTGAATATATTTGATCTCAATCACCTTGGAACATACGGTTCTTCGGGATACGAAGATCGGCGCGGTACGGAAGCCGCGCACGCCGGACATCGCTGCGCTCGGTCCGACCTACTGCCCGGTCGCGTCAGGGACGGGTCCGGCGTAGGTCGACCTGAGCCGATCGCGATGGCGATGGCGACGCGGGCTCGTCGCTCGTCAATCCGGAATGACGGCCGTGATCTCGATCTCAACCTTGGCCTCATCCTCGATCAGCCCGGCGACCTGGACCGCCGTCATCGCGGGGAAGTTGCGCCCCATGACTTCGCGGTAGGCGATGCCGATTTCCTTCAGTCGGGCGACGTATTCCTTCTTGTCGACGAGGTACCAGGTCATTCGCGTGACGTGCTCGGGGCCGCCGCCGGCCGCCTTCACGACGTCGAGGGCGTTGCGGAGGGACTGGTAGACCTGCTGCACGAGGTCGTCGCTCTGGAATCGGCAGTCGGCATCCCAGCCGATCTGTCCGCCGACGTAGATCTGACGTCCTCGCGCCTCGATCCCGTTCGAGTAGCCCCGCGGCATTGCCCAGCCTTCGGGCTGAAGAACCTTGTTCATCATTTTTCTGTCTCCGTGAGGAATTGACGTCGGGTCGCTCTCCGGCGACTTCAAATTCTCTGCGTTCGTCATGCGGCGCCGGCTTCGTCCCGCTGCCCGGTCTGCTTCAGCAGTTCGCGCGCGACGATCAGCTTCTGCACCTCGGTCGCGCCTTCGTAGATGCGCAGCGCGCGGATCTCGCGGTACAGCGACTCGACCTTGACACCGACGCGCACGCCCTGCCCGCCGTGCATCTGCAGCGCCGCGTCGATGACGCGCTGCGCGTTCTCGGTCGCGGTCATCTTCGCCATCGCGGCTTCGCGCGTCGTCGGCTGCTGCTGCACGTCGCGCTTCCACGCGGCGCGCGCTACCAGCAGCGCGGCGGCGTCGATGTCGGTCGCCATCTCGCCGAGCTTGGCCTGCGTGATCTGGAAGTCGGCGAGCGTGTGGCCGAACATCGCGCGGCCGCGCGCGTGGGCAAGCCCTTCGTCGAGCGCGCGGCGCGCGAAGCCGGTCGCGGCGGCGGCGACCGACGAGCGGAAGATGTCGAGCGTGCGCATCGCGATCTTGAAGCCCTCGCCGGCGGCGCCGAGACGGTTCCCGACGGGCACCTTCAGATCCGTGAAGCGCAGTCGCGCGAGCGGGTGCGGCGCGATCACCTCGAGCCGCTCGGCGATCTCGAAGCCCGGCATGTCCGGCGTCACGACGAACGCCGACAGGCCGCGCGTCCCCGGCGCTTCGCCAGTGCGCGCGAACACGCAATACACGTCGGCGATGCCGCCGTTCGAGATCCAGGTCTTCTCGCCGTTGAGCACGTAATGGTCGCCATCGAGCCGCGCATCGCAGGCCATCGCGCCGACGTCGGAACCCGCTTCGGGCTCGGTCAGCGCGAACGCGGCGATCCATTCGCCCGACGCGACTTTCGGCAGCACCCGGCGCTTCATCTCGTCGGAGCCCGAGAGCGTGATTGCCCCGGAGCCGAGTCCTTGCATCGCGAACGCGAAGTCCGCGAGGCCGTCGTGGTACGCGAGCGTCTCGCGCGCAATGCACAGCGAGCGCGAATCGAGCTCCGGCAGCGCGCCGCCGTACTCGGCCGGCACGCAGTAGCGCAGGAAGCCGGCTTTGCCGAGCGCCGCGACGAGCTTGCGGCACGCCGCGTCGGTGTCGTGGTGATCGATCCCGGGCATCGCCGACGCCCAGTCGAAGATCGCGTCCGACAGCTGGCGATGTTCGGGGCCGTAGAACGGCAGGTCGAAGCAGGAGCGGTCCATCGTCGCCGCCTCAGTTGCCTTCGAACTTCGGCTTCTGCTTCGACGCGAACGCCTCGAACGCGCGCCGGAAGTCACCGGTCATCATGCAGATCGCCTGGGCCTGGGCTTCGGACTCGATCATCTCCTCGATGCCCATCGCCCATTCCTGGTTCAGCATCGTCTTCGTCATCGTGTGCGCGAACCACGGGCCGTCGGCGAGCGTGCGGGCGAGCGCCTGCGCCTTGCCGAGCACTTCGGCCGGCGCGTGCAGCGCGCTGAAGAAACCGCACGCGAGCCCTTCGTCGGCGCCCATCGCGCGGCCGGTCATCAGCAGGTCGGTCGCGCGGCCCTGGCCGACGAGGCGCGGCAGCAGGCCGCACGCGCCCATGTCGGCGCCGGCGAGGCCGACGCGCGTGAAGAGGTAGGCGGTTTTCGCTTCCGGCGTGCCGAGGCGGAAGTCCGACGCGAGCGCGACCATCGCGCCGGCGCCGGCGCAGATGCCGTCGATCGCCGAGATGATCGGTTGCGGCGCGCGGCGCATCGCCTTGACGAGATCGCCGGTCATGCGCGTGAAGGCGACGAGCTCGGGCATGCTCATCTTGGTCAGCGGCTCGATGATCTCGAACACGTCGCCGCCGGAGCAGTAGTTGCCGCCGGCGCCCTGGATCACCACCGCGCGCACGTCGCTCGCGTACGCGAGGTCGCGGAACAGGTCGCGCAGCTCGGCGTAGGAATCGAAAGTCAGCGGATTCTTCTTCTCCGGCCGGTTCAGCGTGATCGTCGCGACCCGCCCGTCATCCGTGCAGTCCCAGCGGAAGTGGCGCGCGGCGTAGTCCTTGAACGGGCGCTTGTGGTCCTGCATCGACAGCTCTGCCATTTCGAGTCTCCTGTTTGTTGTTGTCCGCTCAGCGGGCCGCCGAGCGGGGATTCCTTTCCGTCATTGGCGCCCCACCGTCTGTAGGGCGGGAAAGCGCAGGGGCACGATCGATCTGCGAGCATTCGGCGGAAGGCGCTACGCTTTTCCGCCCTGCGGCTGCGTGCATCGAAAGCTCGGTCATGGGCGCTCTCCTCCCTTCCCGGCGATTCAGCCGCACATCACTTCGCCGCCGGCGACCGGGATCGACTGGCCGTGGATCGCGTCGCTGCCGGGCAGGCACAGCCAGCCGACGGTGCGCGCGACGTCGTCGGGCTGCACGAGGCGGCCTTGCGGATTCGTCATCGCGAGCGCCGCCTTGGCGTCGTCGCTGCTGCGTCCGGTCTTCGCGACGATGTTGCCGACGGCGCCTTCGATCAGCGGCGTGTCGGTGTAGCCGGGGCAGACCGCGTTGACGGTGATCCCCTGCTTCGCGACTTCGAGCGCGAGCGCGCGCGTGAAGCCGACGAGACCGTGCTTCGCGGCGCAGTAAGCCGCGACGTACGCATAGCCGGCGAGGCCGGCGGTGCTCGCGACGTTGACGATGCGTCCCCAGTGCGCAGCCTGCATTCCCGCGAGGACCGCCTGCGTGCAGTTGTACGGGCCGGTGAGGTTCACCGTCAGCATCTCGTTCCACATCTCCGGATCGGTCTTGCCGAACGGCGCGCTCTTCGCCGCGCCGGCGTTGTTGACGAGGATCGCGATCGGCCCGCGCTCCGCGGCTGCGGCGTCGAAGGCCTCGTGCACCGCGGCGTGGTCGGTCACGTCGGCGACCGCGATGCCGTGGCCGCCGCCGGCGAGCCGCTCGCAGGTCGCTTCGAGCGGTGTGGCGCGTCGCCCGACGAGCGTCAGCGTCGCGCCGAGCCGCGCCAGCTCGACCGCGATCGCCGCGCCGATGCCGCTGCCGGCGCCGGTGACGACCGCGTGGCGGCCGGCGAGCGGCGCGCCGGCGTTCTCTCTGTTGTTGTCGGAGGTGGCGTTCATGCGCTCTGTCCCGATTCTTCGTTCAACTCGAGCCGCCGGCTCACTTGCCCGGCGTCGTGAAGCTGCGCTTCAGGTTCGTCTCGTACTGGCTGCGGCCGGACTGGTACTGCTTCGGCCACGCGACGTCGCCGAAGCCGATCTTCGCCGCCTCGTGCAAGGTCCAGGCCGGGTCGGCGAGATGCGGACGCGCGACCGCGCACAGGTCGGAGCGGCCCGCGGCGACGATGCTGTTCGCGTGGTCGGCCTCGAAGATCGCGCCGACGGCGACCGTCGGGATGCCGACTTCGTTGCGGATGCGATCGGCGAACGGCGTCTGGAACATCCGCCCGTACACCGGCTGCTCGCCCTTCCACACCTGACCCGACGAGCAGTCGATGATGTCGGCGCCGGCTTCCTTGAAGAGCCGCGCGATCTCGACCGCTTCGTCGGCGGTGTTACCGCCCGGGAACCAGTCGTGGCACGACAGGCGCACCGACATCGGGCGGTCGGCCGGCCACACCGCGCGCATCGCGCGGAACACTTCGAGCGGATAGCGGGCGCGCTTCGCGACGTCGCCGCCGTACTCGTCCTTGCGCCGGTTGGTCAGCGGCGACAGGAAGCTCGACAACAGGTAGCCGTGCGCGCAGTGCAGTTCGAGGATGTCGAAGCCGGCTTCGGCGGCCATCTTCGTCGAGCGGACGAAGTCGTCGCGCACGCGGTCCATGTCGTCGCGCGTCATCTCGCGCGGCACTTGCGAATGCGGCAGGTAGGGCAGCGGCGACGCCGAGATCAGGTCCCACGCGCCGGATTCGAGCGGCTGGTCGATCCCTTCCCAGGCGCGCTTGGTCGCACCCTTGCGACCGGCGTGACCGAGCTGGATGCCCATCTTCGCGCTCGAGTTGAAATGGACGAAATCGACGATGCGCGCCCACGCATTGACGTGTTCGGGCTTGTACATGCCGGCGCATCCCGGCGTGATACGCGCGTCCGGCGACACGCAGGTCATCTCGGTGTAGAGCAGCCCCGCGCCGCCGAGCGCGCGCGAGCCGAAATGCACGAGGTGGAAGTCGCCGGCGACGCCGTCGTCGGCCGAGTACATCGCCATCGGCGACATCATGATGCGGTTCGGGACGGTCAGGCCGCGCAGCTTGAACGGCGTGAACATCGGCGGCGGCGGCACTTCGTCGTCCTTGACCGGCACGCCGGCCTTGCGCGCGAACCAGCGCTCGTAGCCTTCGAGCCACTTCGCGTCGCGCAGCCGCAGGTTCTCGTGCGAGATGCGCTGCGAGCGCGTCAGCATCGAGTACATGAACTGCTCCGGTTCGAGCGTATCGCAGTAGCGCGCGTCGCAGACCTCGAACCATTCCATCGCGTTCCACGCGGCGTTCTGCAGCCGCAGCACGTCGATGTTGCGCACTTCCTGATAGCGCGCGAGCACCGCCGGGATCTGCTCGCGCGAGTCGCCCTGCTCCTTGAAGAGCCGCGTCAGCTCGATCGCGTCCTCGAGCGCGAGCTTGGTGCCCGAGCCGATCGCGAAGTGCGCGGTGTGCACCGCGTCGCCCATCAGTACGACGTGGCTGCGGCCGTTGTAGTGATGCCACTGCTCGCATTTGACGCGCTGGAAATTCAGCCACGCCGAGCCGCGCAGGTGGCGCGCGTTCGTCATCAGCGGGTGGCCGTCGAGATACTTGCCGAAAAGCTTCTCGCAGAATTCGATCGACTCTTCCTGGTCGGCCTTGTCGAGGCCGTGCGCTAGCCACACGTGTTCGGGGCACTCGACGATGAAGGTTGTCGTGTTGTCATCGAACTTGTAGACGTGCGCCTGAAACCAGCCGTGCTCGGTCTTCTCGAAAAAGAACGTGAAGGCGTCGAAGAGCTTGTTCGTCCCGAGCCAGATGTAGCGGTTCGGCCGCGTGACGATGTCGGGCTTGAACACTTCGGCGTATTTCGTGCGGATGCGCGAGTTGATGCCGTCGGACGCGATGATCAGGTCGGCGTCGGGAAATTCGCTGTCGGACTCGACGTCTTGCTCGAACACCAGCTCGACGCCGAGCTCCTCGCAGCGCGCCTGCAGGATGTTCAGCATGTTCTTGCGGCCGATGCCCACGAAGCCGTGGCCGCCGCTGCGGATCGTCCTGCCGTCGAAATGCAGCTCGATGTCGTCCCAGTGGTTGAACGCCACCTGGACCGCATCCGCGGTGACCGGATCCCATTCGCGCATGTTGTCCATAGTGGCGTCGGAGAACACGACGCCCCAGCCGAACGTGTCGTACGGCTTGTTGCGCTCGATCACGCGGATCTCGTGCGCCGGGTTCAGCTTCTTCATCAGGATCGCGAAATACAGGCCCGCCGGGCCGCCGCCGATACAGACGATGCGCATGGCCTCCCGCCGGGTCGTCCCAAGGGAGGCCTGCGCCCCCTCGGGGGGCAGCGAACGAAGTGAGCGTGGGGGTTGTGTCATCTCAGGTCTCCTCTGTATGAGCGCCCCGGCGGCTGGCCGGAGCGGCTTTCTTCTTTAGCGTCGAATATTTCACACTTAAACTATTAAGTCAAACGTCGACCCACCGATACCGCCGCGGCGGTCTGTCGAAGGCGACGCGTGCTGACGGCTGTATTTACTCACCCCGCCGGGCACTTTCACCCCCCCATCTGGGGGAGGTGGAGGGCGCGCGGCCCGGGCCGGAGATGCGGGAGCCGCAGATGCTTCGCTCCTGAAGTGCGGGCAAAAAGAAAATCCGTGACCTGATATTTTAGACTTGATATATTTTTTCACGCGACCACTTCTGGAGACCTCAATGGCTTTGCAGCAGGCAACGCTCGATCCCTCGGTTTCATTCCGGTCGCCCGTCCGGCGCAGCTATCACAGGTTCATGAGCGCCTGCGGCGCGGTCGCCGCGGCGCTGTTCGGCGCCATGGCGCTGCTCGTCTGCGCCGACGTGCTGATGCGCAACCTCGGCCTCGGATCGATCGCGTGGAGCGTGGAGGCGACCGAGTACATCCTGATGATCGCCACCTTCGTCGCGGCACCGTGGCTGCTTTACCTCGGCGATCACATCCGCGTCGATGTCGTCGTCCGTGCGCTGTCGGCGCCGGCGCGGCGGTTCGTCGGGCTCGCCTCCGACCTCGCGTGCTTCGTGGTCTGCGCGGTGCTCGCGTGGCAGTCGGTGGCCGTCACGCTCGACACCGCCGAGCAGGGCAGCCTCGTGTTCAAGGTGCTGGTGTTCCCCGAATGGTGGCTGAACCTGCCGATGGCGTTCTCGTGCGCGCTGCTCGCGGTCGAATTCGCGCGCCGCGCCGCAACCGGCGCCTGGCGGGAGGAGTGCTGAGATGGAATGGTATTCGGCACTCGCGCTGATGCTCGGACTGATGTTCGGGCTGATGGCACTCGGCCTCCCGGTCGCTTTCACCTTCCTCGGCGTCAATCTCGTCGGCGCCTGGGTGTTCCTCGGCGGCGAAGCCGGCCTCGCGCAGCTCGTGCGCAACTCGGTCGGCTCGGTGACGAGCTTCTCGCTGACACCGATCCCGCTGTTCGTGCTGATGGGCGAAGTTCTGTTCCACACCGGGCTCGCATTCCGCGCCATCGAGGCGATCGAGCGGCTGATTGCAAGGCTTCCCGGGCGGCTGTCGGTCGTGTCAGTGCTCGGCGGCACGACGTTCGCCGCGCTGTCGGGCTCGACGATCGCGAACACCGCGATGATGGGCGGCGTGATGCTTCCCGAAATGTTGCGCCGCGGCTATCACCCGACGCTGGCGATGGGCCCGATCATGGCCGTCGGCGGCATCGCGATGCTGATTCCGCCGTCGGCGCTGGCGGTGATGCTCGGCAGCCTGGCCGGCATCTCGATCGCGCAGCTCCTGATCGGCGGCATCCTGCCGGGTCTCGTGATGGCCGGCTGCTTTCTCGCGTACGTGATGATCCGCTGCCGCATCGACCCGCAGCTCGCGCCGGTCGACGACGCGCCCGTCTCCCCCGACGCCTGGACGCGCTGGAAGCCGTTCCTGCGCGACGTCGTGCCGCTGTTCTCGATCTTCGCTGCGGTCGTCGGCAGCATGCTCGTCGGCTGGGCGTCCCCCACGGAATCGGCGGCGATCGGCGCCGTCGCGTCGGTGATCGCCACCGCGTGCTATGGCGCGCTCAGCTTCGCCGCGCTGAAGAAATCGCTGATCGAGACCGCGCGCGTGTCGGTCGTGATCCTGTTCGTGCTCGTCGCCTCGACGACGTTCGCGCAGATCCTGAGCTTCTCGGGCGCGACCAGCGGCGCGCTCGGATTGATCAACGCGCTCGAGCTCTCGCCGCTGATGCTCGTTCTCGGCATGCTCGCGATCCTGCTCGTGCTCGGCTGCGTCATCGACCAGATCAGCATGATGATGATCACGCTGCCGTTCTTCATGCCGCTCGCCAACGCCGCCGGCATCGATCCGGTGTGGCTCGGCGTGCTGATGCTCGTCGCGATGGAACTCGGCCTGCTGACCCCGCCGTTCGGCCTGCTGCTGATGGTCATGCAGTCGGTCGCGCCGCCGCCGATCCAGTTGCGCCAGATCTACGCCGCCGCCGCACCGTTCGTCGCGATCGAGGTTGCCGTGCTCGCCCTGATCGTCGCACTGCCGTGGCTCGCCGTCGGCCTGCCGCGACTGATGCAGTAGTTTCGCGTTTCACCCCCGCAGCACCATAACGAGATGGAGAATGAGGAGATGAAGATGCGCCCCCGCAAACTCGCCGTCGCCGCGCTGATCGCGCTGCTCGGTTCCGGCGCGAATGCCGCCGAAATCACGCTGAAGGCCGTCAGCGCGTTCGGCCACGACACCTTCTTCAACCAGCGCTTCAAGACCTTCGTCGACAAGGTCAATGCCGAAGGCAAAGGGATCATGAAGATTCAGGTCGTTGGCGGCCCCGAAGCGATCCCGCCGCTCGAAGTCGGCAACGCGCTGCGCACCGGCGTCGTCGACTTCGCGAACACGACCGGCGTGTTCCACGCGAACCTCGTCCCCGAAGCGATCGCCGGCTCGCTCGCGGAGAAGCCGATGGCGGAGCTGCGCGCGAACGGCGGCCACGCGCTGCTCGACCGCATCCATCGCGAAAAGGCGAACATGGTGTGGCTCGCGCGCGTATCCGAGGGCCTGCAGTACCACATCTACACGAACAAGAAGGTGGACGGCGGCAATTTCGCCGGCATGAAGCTGCGCAGCGTGCCGGTGTACCGCGGGTTCTTCCAGTCGCTCGGCGCAACGCCGCTGCAGGTGCCGCCCGGCGAAGTGTTCACCGCGCTCGAACGCGGCGTCGTCGACGGCTACGGCTGGCCGTCGGTCGGCATCTTCGATCTCGGCTGGCAGGAGAAGACGAAGTACCGCGTCGAGCCGGGCTTCTACAACGTCGAGGTCGGCTTTTACATGAACCAGAACACGTGGAAGAAGCTCGACGACGCGCAGCGCGCGTTCCTCGACAAGCAGATCGCGTGGGTCGAGTCCGAGAACGTCAAGGACCTGAAAGCGGCCGAGGCCGAGAAAGCGCGCCAGGCCGGCGCGAAGATCGAAAGCATCGCCGTCCCGGCGGCCCAGGCCGACGCGTTCCGCGCCCGCGCGTACGACGCCGGCTGGAAAGGCATCGAGCAGGCGAGCCCGCAGCACGTCGCGAAGCTGCGCGAGCTGTTCGGCAACGGCCGCTGAAAGCGGCGTCCGGCGGGCCTCACCACGGCCCGCCGGCCTGATCGAACCGGCAATTCATCGCAGCCGTTCGAGCCCGAACGGCATTTGATTTACCCGGCTAGTCGTCACCGTCTTCGGGCGGCGACGGCGGGTGCAGCGCGAGCAGTTCGCGCAGCATCGCCAGCAGCATCCGCGCGTTGTCGGCGCCGAAAGGTCCGAGCACCGCTTGCTGATGCCGCAGCGCCCGCTCGCACAACATCGATGCGAGCCGGCGGCCTTTCGGCGTCGTGCGGACGACCGTCTGCCGGCGATCGGAGCGCACCCGCGTGCGCTCGACCAGGCCGTCCGCCTCCATGCGCTGCACGACCTTGCTCAGCGTCGGCTGCTTCGTCAGCGCCAGCTGGCTGAGCGCGCTGATGCTTTCTCCGTCGCTGCCGGCGAGGCTCGCGAGCACGCGCCACTCGGTCACCGACAGGCCCGCCGCCGTCACCTCGCGATGGAACTCGCGGGAGATCCGGCTGCTCGCTTGCGCGAGCAGATACGCGAGATAGCCGTCGATGAAGCGCGGATGATCCGCCGCCTCGTCGACGTCCGCGTCGCGATCCGACACCGTTTGGGGCCCGCCGGCGATCTGCTCCATGGTCAGCGATGCAGCGTCACGGACGGGCTCTCGCCGAAAGCGCGCTTGTAGTCGACGGTGAAATGGCCGAGATGGCTGAACCCCCAGCGCATCGCGACGCCCGTCACCGTCGCCGCATCGGGCGCAGCCTTCAGCAGCTCGTCGCGGACCCTCTTCAGCCGCACGTCCTTGAGGTACTGCATCGGCGTCGTGTTGCGGTACTTGCGGAAGCCCGAGAACAGCGAGCGCGTGCTGACGCCGGCGTGCTCCGACAGATCCCCGATCGTCAGCGGCTCGTGCGCCTTCTCGTCGATCAGCCTTTCGACGCGCTTGACGAAATGCGGCGCAACCGACGGCCCCTCGTCCTCCAGACGCGCCGAGTAGTTGTGCGGCTGCGCGAGCAGCAGGGTCGCGATGACCATCTGTTCGATCTGCGCGGAGAACAGCGGCGAGTCGAGGATCGTTTCCTCGTCCGCACGCTCGTGGCCGACTTCCTCGCAGAGCCAGTTCATCAGCCGCACCCAGGACAGACTGCGCGGATCGGTCAGCGACATGCGCGGGCGGAATTCGACCGGCTGGCGCAGGTCGCCGCCGAGGTGCTGGCGACAGTGCCGTTCGAGCGTGTCGCGGTCGATCCTGATCAGGAGCTTCTCGGTGTCGACACCGTGCCGCATGCTCAGCGGCAGCGTCGGGCTCAGCACCGACGCGACGTCCGGCGTCGAGTGCACGGTCTCCCCGCCGTGCTCGATGACTTCCGAGCCGCAGATCGGCATCTGGATCAGCGCGAAGTCCTCGAGCCGGCCCGGCTCGATCTCGACGCTCGCGCCGTAGCGCATGCGGCCGACACCGATGCCGCGGATCTTGCGGTAATACATCTCGGCGCCGATCTGCCGGCGCTCGCCGACGACCTGCAGCCGGTGCGAACAGAACACGCGCGAGACGCGATCGCGCGCCTCGTCGAGATCCGACGTCCGGAATAAAAGGGAATTGGCCAGCACGGGGCCGGACGCACCGGCTCCGAAACGATGTTGTGTCTCCACGACGCTCCTCCGGGATATCCTGCTTCTAGGCAGGTTTTTTATATCTAAATAAATTACGCTTAAATCAACTCGCTTGTCACCCTCCTGCAAACATTTTTCTCGTTTCGCCTCACGCACTGCTCGCCGACCGCTGGACGCGACTGCGGCACTTGCCCTCGGCATGCGCCCCGTCCGGAATGCCGGCAGGAACGTGCAGCGCACGGATAGGCGCTTCATTAAGTGGATAGGCGATCCGCGCCGCGCCCCCTACTCTGCTCCCACCGGCGTGACAGGGGGAAAGCAAATGAAAGTTTTCGGTTTTGCCGGGTCGAGCGTGGCGGAACAGGCGACGCTGATCGAGGGGGTCGTTCCACGCCTCGTCGACGACGGCCTGCGCGTGTCGCTGATCCGACACACCGAGCACGACTTCCAGCTCGCGCAGCCGGGCAACGATTCGTGGAGCGGCGTCAGGGACGGGTGCGGCGAAGTGCTCGTTTCGTCGCGCAAACGCGTGGCGCTGATGCGCGAGTTGCGCGACGCCGGCGAACCCGACCTCGACGGCCTCGTCCGCATGCTCGCGCCATGCGACCTGGTGCTCGTCGAAGGCTACCGGCACGCGCCCCTGCCCAAGATGGAAGTGCGGCGGACCGCAGGACCCGGCCCGGCACAGCACCGCACCGACCCGTGGGTCGTCGCGGTCGCGAGCGATCGTGACGAGGACACGCATCTGCGCACCTTCAGTCTCGACGATTACGACGCGATCGCGCACTTCATCTGCCGCTACCTCGCACTGCGACGCAGGCCGCAATCCGGCGCGGCGTCCGGAAAAAGCCGCGGAAATCCGGCGAGCAATCGCTAGCCGGGGCGCGACCACGTTGTTGCGCTGACGCCGAACGGCGCGGACCGCAGGGCAGACCGACCCTTTGCGCCGAAGCGCAGCACACGCGACGGAAGCTGCGCGGCATGCGGCTCGGGACCGGGCGATCGGAAATATTCGCACTTTGAGCGCTCAGCTTCGCACCGGCTCGCCCTGCCGCAGCCGGTTCTTGTCGATCTTCCCGACCGCGGTCTTCGGCAGCTCCTCGACAACCGAGATCTGCGCCGGGATCTTGTATTTCGCGAGATTCGCGCGGCAATGCTCGATCAGTTGCTCGGCGCCCGCCGCATCGCCTGGGCGCAGCGCGACAAAGGCGCGCACGACTTCGCCGCGATACGCGTCGGGCACCGCGACGACCGCCGCTTCGCGCACCGCCGGATGCAGGTACAGCACTTCCTCGATCTCGCGCGGGAACACGTTGAAGCCGGAGACTTTCGCCATCTCCTTCTTGCGGTCGCGGATGTACAGGTAGCCGTCGTCGTCGAATTCGCCGACGTCGCCGGTATACAACCAGCCGCCGCGGATCGTCGCCGCGGTCTCGTCGGGCAGGTTGCGGTAACCCGACATGATCTGCGGCCCGCGGACGCGGATTTCGCCCTTTTCGCCGACGCCGAGCGGCTGCGCACCGCGGTCGAGGTCGACGATCTCGATTTCGGTGTACGGCAGCGGCTGGCCGACCGAACCCGACTTGCGCACGCCGTCGAGCGGGTTGAAGCTCAGCACCGGACCGGTTTCCGACTGGCCATAGCCTTCGAGCACCGGCGCGCCGGTCGCGCTTTCCCAGCGCCGCAGCAGTTCCTCGGGCAGCGCGGCCGAGCCGGAATACGACAGGGACAGTTCGGAGAAATCCGCACTGGCGAAGCGCGGGTGCGCGAGCAGGCTCGTGAACAGCGTCGGGCTGCCGGCGATGATCGTGATGCGCTCGTGCGCGAGGAGATCGAACACCGCGTCCGGCGTGTAGCGCGGCACGATCACGAGCGTGCCGCCGGCGTAGGCCATGTTGTGCAGGCACATCGCGACCGCGTAGATGTGGAACAGCGGCATCACGCACAGCAGCCGCTCGCAATCCTTGCGTGTCGGCAGCAGCGCCTCGCGCTGGCTGACATTGGTCGCGACGGCGCCGTGGCGCAGGTTCACGCCCTTCGCGCGGCCGGTCGTGCCGCCGGTGTACTGCAGCGTCGCAAGATCGTCGCCCGACGGCAGCGGTTGAGGCAGCGCGCGGTCGGCGGCGTCGCGCCAAGCAGTCAGGCGCCGGGCGTTCGCTCCGATGCAGATGCGATGCGGAATGCGCAGCGCGTCGAGGATCGGCTCGACGACGTCGCGCTTGTCCTCGTCGTAGATCACGACCTGCAGGTCGGCGTCCTCGAACAGCGCGCGCAGTTCGCGGGCGGTGTACATCGGGTTGAACGGCGCCGCCTGCGCGAGCGCGGCGTGCGCGGCGAACATCGCGATGCAGATGTCCGCGGAGTTGCCAAGGACGAAGCCGACGCGTTGTCGCGCGGCGCCGAGCGCGACGAGCTCGTCGGCGAACCACGCGACGCAGCGGAGGTATTCGCGGTAGGTCAGGCGCTCGTCACCGCAGACGATCGCGTCCTGATCGGGGACGCGCTCGGCCGCGTGGGCGAGCATATGCACGACGCTCGGATACACGGTGGGCAGCTTGGACATCTCTCCTCCTCGGGCGACGCCGCCGGGGCTCCGGCACGGCGACGCGTGCTAAACGTGCGGGCAGCCGCTCGCCGGGTTTCTTCCCCTGCGGGAAGGACGAAAGGGGCTCGAAGCGGGGGCTCCGGACGGGGTTCAAAGCGAGCTCGAAGCGGGCCTCCGGGGTTCCAAGCGCAGCGTGCGCCATTCTCCCGAAACCCGGCCGCACCCGCGCCCCCCTCGACGGGGAGGCGGGCACCCGGGTGCGGCGCGCGCTTCGCCTGGACGGCGCGCACCCACTCCACCAACGCTCCGGCGCGATACCCGGTCAAATCCGGCAGCCCACCCTGTAGCCCGCGTGGATCGCGTCGTAGACCTTCGCGGTGCGCACGCAGTCGCCGGCCTCGTAGACGTCGATGCCGCCGGCCGCCCGCAGCGCCTCCGCAAGACCGTCGCGGTTCGGACCGTAGCCGAGCGCGGTGACGACCGAATCGGCTTCGAAATGGCGCGGCTTGCCGTTGCGGTCCGCGGCGGTGACGCTGCCGCCCGAAACCTCGGTGACCTGCAGCCCGGTGACGATCTCGACGCCGGCCGCGGCGAGCATCTCGCCGTACGAGATCTTGTCGGTGATCGTGCAGTCGCGCGCCATCAGCTCGTCACGCCGGTGCACGATGGTCACGTCGCGGCCTTCCCGCTGCAGGTGCAACGCGACCTCGACCGCGGTCTCGCCGCCGCCGAGCACAATCACGCGCTGCCCGGGCGTCGCGCCGCCGTTGAAGACGTCGATCGCGTCCATCACGCACGGCCCGTCGATGCCGGGGATCGGCGGTGCCGACGCCTGCCCCCCGGTCGCGACGACGGCCGCATCGAAGCCGCCGGCGACGATGTCGTCGGCTACGGCACGGCGCGGCACGACTTCGATGCCGAGCTTCGTCATCTGCGTCGCGAGATAGTCATTCAGGAAGCGCAGATCCGACTTGAACTCGGCGACCGAGCCTTCGAACAGCACCCCGCCGAGGCTGCGCTTCTCGAACAGCGTCACGCGATGCCCGCGCAGCGCGGCGACGCGCGCCGCCTCCATGCCGGCGACACCGCCGCCGACGACGACGACCTTCTTCGCTTGCGGCGCGGGCGTCACCTTCAGGTCGCCCTCGCGCCCGATCTCGGGATTGACCGAACAGCCGACCGCTCGGAAACGGAAGAAGGTGCGGTCGAGACAGCCGTCGTTGCAGCGGATGCACGGCCGGATGTCCTCTTGCCGGCCTTCGCGCGCCTTGTTCGACCATTCCGGGTCCGCCCACAGCGGGCGACCCAGCGAGATGAAGTCGCCCTTGCTGGTGGCGAGGATCTCCTCGGCGAAGTCCGGAAGCGTGATCGAGCCCGACGCGATGACCGGGACGCCGACGGCGCCGCGCACCGCCTCGGCCGCCCAGACGTTATGCAGCCGCGGGACCGACATCGGGCTGACCTGATGAATCATCTGGTGGTGGTCGCCGCCCGAGACGTGGATGGCGTCGATGCCCAGCGATTCGGCGATCTTCGCGACCTCGATCGTCTCGTCGATGCCGAAGCCGTCCGGCTCGTAGTCGGTGCCGCTCAGGCGCAGGGTCAGCGGGAAGTCGCGACCGATCTTCGCGCGTGCGTTCCTGATGATCTCGACGAGCAGTCGCGTGCGGTTCTCGAACGAGCCGCCGTAGCGGTCGGTGCGCTTGTTCGTGTGCGGCGACAGGAAGTTCGTGATCAGGTAGCCGTGCGCGCCGTGGATCTCGACGAGGTCGAAGCCGGCCGCGACCGCTCGCCGCGCCGCGTCGCCGAACGCCTCGACGATCTGCGCGATCTCGTCGATCGACAGCTGCTGGGGGATCGCCTTGTCGCCGCTCCTCGCCTTCAGCGCCAGCCACGGCACCGCGGACGCGGCCTTGATCGGCGGCGTGCCGAGGAATTTCTGCCGCCCGCAATGCTCGATCTGGATGCCGGCGCGCGCGCCCTGGTCCTTGATCGTCTCCGCGAGCAGCGTGAGGCCCGAGATGTGCTCGTCGCTGCTGATGCCGAGCTGGCAATGCGCCGACTTGGCCGCGATGTCATCGACGTACGCGTACTCGGCGATGATCAGCCCGGTGCCGCCCTTCGCGACCTCGCGGTAGTGGCGGATCAGCCGCTCCGACACCGAGCCGTCGATATTGCTCATGCCGGTCGAGGTCGGCGCCTTGATGACGCGGTTCGGGAGATCGAGCGTGCCGATCCGGCCCGGGGCAAACAGCTTCGGATATCTCATGTCCATGAACCTCCTCCTCGTGGTGACGCGTCTGTTCTTTCTTGTATGACTTGGCAACCAGTTGCTTCCGACCGCCCAGTGCCGGTCGACGAGCAGCGGGTGGGCTTCGACAAGCTCAGCCCGAACGGTGATCGGCTGCCGGCCCAGCAACTGTCCTGTTTTGCTAACCGCGCTGCCTCGCCACGGCCGTCCGACGCCGACACGGCTCGTTCACCCGAGCGCCGTGAGCGTTTCGGCGTCGAGCGCGTCGAGGCACGCCGCGCCGACGAGCGCGCGGCGCTGCAGCGTGAGCGCTTCGGGCATCAGGTAGTCGGCGTAGAACCGGGCGAGCCCGCGCTTCGCCTCGTGCGCCGGCGTATCGTCCGTCGCCACGGCGGCCATCCGCAGCCACATCCAGCCACCCGCGACGAGGCCGACCAGCGCGAGGTAGGCGCTCGCGCCGGCCTCGGCGTCGCGGCTCGCGGCCTGCGGCGCGATCGCATCGGTGCAGATGTCGAGCCGCGCGAGCCCGTCGGCGAGCGCGTCGCGGATCTCCCGCAACTCTTCCCGCCTCGCGCTGCGGTCGAGATCCGCGCGGATGCGCGCGGCGAAAAGTCGATAGCGCTTGCCGCTGTCCTGCGGCAGCTTGCGCGTCACGAGGTCGAGCGCCTGGATGCCGTTCGCGCCTTCGTAGATCGACATCACGCGACTGTCGCGCACGTACTGCTCGACGCCGGCGTCGGCGACGTAGCCGTGGCCGCCGAACACCTGCACCGCCAGGTTCGCGACTTCGAAACCGGCCTCGGACCCGCAGGCCTTGCATACCGGCAGCAGCCATTCGGCGAGCGCGAGCGCATCGGCGCGCAGCGCCTCGGGCCCGGCGTGCGCGAGGTCGAGCTGCAGCGCGGCTTCCAGCACCAGCGCCCGCATCGCCTCGGTGCGCGCGCGCATCACGTGCAGCATTCGCCGCACGTCGGCGTGCTCGACGAGCGCGACCGGCGGCGCCTCCGGCCGCCCGCCCTGCGGCCGCTCGAGCGCGTAGCGCAACGCCTTCGCCGTCGCCGCGCCCGCGACCGCGACGCCCTGCATCGCGACTTCGAGCCGCATCGTGTTCACCATCGTGAACATCGCCTTCAACCCGGCGTTTTCCTCGCCGACGAGGTCGCCGCGCGCGCCGTCGAAATTCAGGACGCAGGTCGGCGACGCCTTCAGGCCCATCTTGTGCTCGACGCGCATGACCTCGACCTTGTTGTCCGCGCCGAGCGTGCCGTCGTCCCGCAACTCGCGGCGCAGCACGACGAAGAGGCTCAGCCCGCGCGTACCGGCCGGCGCACCGGGGATGCGGGCGAGCACCATGTGGATGATCTGCTCGGTGAAATCCTGATCGCCGTAGGTGATGAAGATCTTCGTGCCGGTCAGCCGATAGCTGCCGTCGGCCTGCCGCTCGGCGCGCGTCGCGATGCGGCCGACGTCGGAGCCGGCCTGCGCCTCGGAGATGCAGATCGTCGCGCCCCACTTCCCGGTGGCGAGCGACGGCGCGACCGCATCGACGAGTGCTTGCGGCGCATGCGCGAGCAGCAGCCGCGTCGCCGCGCGCTCCATCAGCGGCAACATGCCGAACGCGACGCACGCGCCGTTGACCATTTCCGCGCACGCCGCCTGCAGGGTCAGCGGCAAGGCCTGGCCGCCGAACTCCTGCGGCATGTCGAGGCCGGGCCAGCCGGCGTCGACGTAGCGCCAATACGCCTCGCCAAAGCCGCGCGGCGTGACGACGCGGCCGTTTTCGAGGCGGCTGCCCTCCTCGTCGCCGGCCGCATTGACCGGCGCGAGGACGCCGGCCGCAAAGCGCGCGGACTCCGCGAGCACCGCGTCGGCGAGCTCCTTGTCCGCGTGCGTAAATGCGGGGAGCGCGAAGAGCCGCCGGTAATTGAGCACGTCGTCGAGGACGAAGCGCAGGTCGTCGAGCGGCGGGGTGTAGGAATCGTTCATCGGAATTCCTCGGGATCGAAGGAGGATCTACGCGACCTCGCCGGGGACGGCGAGGAGGCGGCGCAGTTCGCGTTTGAGGATCTTGCCGCTCGGGTTCTTCGGCAGCTCGTCGAGGAAGGCGACGTGCCGCGGCTTCTTGTAGCCCGCGAGCGACGCCTTGCAGTGCGCGATGAGTTCGTCGGCCGACGCGCTCATGCCCGGACGCAGCACGACCGCGGCGCTCACCGCCTCGCCCCAGGCCTCATCGGGCAGGCCGATGACCGCCGCTTCGAGCACCGCGGGATGCTCGTACAACACGCTCTCGACCTCCTTCGAGTAGATGTTGACGCCGCCGCTGATGACCATGTCCTTGACGCGATCGACGACGAAGAGATAGCGGTCCTCGTCGAGATAGCCGAGATCGCCGGTGTGGAACCAGCCGTCGCGGATCGCCTTCCCGGTCTCCTCCGCCACGTTCCAGTAGCCGCGGATCACCGACGCGCTGCGCACCAGCACCTCGCCGACTTCGCCGGTCGCACAGTCGCGGCCGTGCCCATCGACGATGCGCACCTCCGCGTCGACCGCCTCCCGCCCTGCGGACGCGAGCCGCTTGCGCTGCTTCTCGTCGCCGTCGACCACATGGTCCGCCGCGACGAGGAAGGTCGCTTCGAGCGTTTCGGTGAGGCCGTAGCCCTGCGTGAAGCCGCAGCGCAACTGCTCGAGCGCGCGGCGCAGCACCGTCGGCGGCATCGGCCCGCCGCCGTAGAACACTCGGCGCAGGCTCGACAGGTCGGCGTCCGCGAGGAGCGGATTTTCGAGGATCGCGTTGATCATCGTCGGCACCAGCAGCGCGACGCTCGCGCGGCGCCGGCCGACCGCGTCGAGCCAGCGCGCGGGGTCGAACGACGGCAGGATCACCTGCGTGCAGCCGAGCATCATGTAGGTGACCGCCATGAACACCGCACCCATGTGGTACAGCGGCGTCGCGACGAGGTTCACGTCGTCGTGCCGGCTGCCATCCGCGACGAACTGGTTGAACGCGTTCGCGACGAGGTTGCGATGCGACACCATCGCGCCCTTCGGCAGCCCGGTCGTACCGCTCGTGTAGAAGATCGCGAAGATGTCCTCTTCATCGCCCGACTCGGCGACCGCCGCCGGCGACGCTCCGGCGACGACGTCCGCGTAGGCTTCGGCGCCGGGGAGCGCCGCGTCGCCGACGATCCAGCGCCGCGTCGTCAGCTCGGGCAGCAAGCCCGCGACGTCGCTCGCCTTGTCCGCGAACGCGGCGCCGACGACGAAGAGCGACGGCGTCGCGTGGCGGAGCAACTGCGCGAGCTCGCCCGGCGTCAGGCGGTAATTCACCGGCACCGCGATCACGCCGGCGCGTGCGAGGCCGAAATACAGCTCGACGAACTCCGCGCAGTTGCCGAGCAGCACGGCAACGCGCTCGCCGCGAGCGAGCCCGCGCGCATGCAGCGCGTTCGCAACGCGATCCACGCGGCCGTCGAGTTCGCGCCAAGTGCAACTGCTGGCGTCGAGCACGAGCGCGGCCTTGTCCGGGTAGCGCAGCGCGTTGCGCCGGACGATGCGGTCGAGCGTCATGGCCGGGCCTCCTGCCGCGTGCGCGGCTTCTTGTAGATCATCGTCACGCAGGGCTCATCGACCGGCCGCCCGTCGGCGTCGAACTGCCGGCCGAAGCGTGACTCGAACACGTCCCAGCCCCATTCGCGCGGCAGGATGTCCATCCACAGCGGCGTGTGCACGCAGTACGCCGACAGCGGGCGATCGAACGTCCAGTCCGCGCGCTTTTCGATCACCGCGATGTCGATCGGGTGGCGGCGGGAATCCTCGTTCTTGCCGTCGCGCATCAGCATTCCGCCGCTCGCGCAGTAATGGAGGACGAAGGTCGTCTTCTCGTCGTCCTCGATCACGCCGAAACGGTGGCCATGCGCGCGCAGGAAGCCCGCATAGACCTGCACCAGCTGCGCGGTGTCGCCGGTTTCGCGGATCTGCATCAGCAGCGGCTTCCACAGCCGCTCGCCGATGAAACGCCACACCTCCTCGACCGCCGGTTCGCCGAGACGGTCGCGGATGAAGGTCGCGAACAGCCCCGACATCTCGACGTAGAGGTCATGCAGCGGCCGCCATTCGTCACCGACGGCGGCAAGGAGGCGCAAGGCTTCGGCCGTGTCGCCGCCCTCGATCGCCGCCGCGCAGCGCTCGGCCGCCGTCACCGTCAGGTCGGGACGCAGGCGGGAGCTGGTGTCCCCGGCGCCGGCGTTCATGCCGGCTCCGCGAGCGAGCCGGCGACGAGGCGCGCCACTTCGGCCGACAGCGTGCCGGCCGGTATGACTTCGGCGACGCCCATTTCGCGCAGCGCGCGCGCGTCCTCGTCGGGGATGATGCCGCCGCAGATGACCGGGACGGCCAGTCCCGCGCGGCGCATCTCATCGAACAGCCGCCGCACCTGGGTCATGTGCTGCCCGGACAGGAAGCTGATGCCGATCGCGTCGACGTCCTCCTCGGTCGCGACCTTGACGACCTGCCGCGCGTCGTTGTGCAGGCCGAGATAGACGACCTCGTAGCCCGCGTCGCGCAGGATCTGCGCGACCGTGACGATGCCGGTGTCGTGGCAGTCGAGCCCCATCTTCGCCAGCAGAATGCGTTTTTGCATGCTCATGACTCCTCCCTCCTAGCGGAACGACCAGCTCTGGGCCTGGCGCATCGCTTCATGGCATTCGCCCATCGTCGCCTTGTTCTTCAGCGCGTCCATCAGCACCGGCACCATGTTGTCGCCCGCCTTCCACGCCAGCTCGATGCGGGCCATTGCCTCCGCCCATTTGCCGGCGTCGCGGCCGGCGCGGTAGTCGCGCAGGTACTCGGCGCGCCGCGCACCCCAGACGTCGGCCTTGATCTTGTGGATCTGCAACGGCGTCTCGTCCTCGGGCGCGATCGTGAAGCGATTCACGCCGACCAGCGTGCGCCGGCCGCTGTCGAGATCGGCCTGGTTCTTGATGCGCGCGCCGTTGATCTGCTGCTCCAGCCAGCCTTCGCGGATGCAGTCGATCATGCCGCCGCGGCGGTCGATGTCCTCGAGCCGCGCGCGGATCTCGGCTTCCATGCGGTTCGTCAGCGATTCGACGTACCACGAGCCGCCGAGCGGATCGATCGTCTTCGTGATGCCGCTTTCGTACGCGATCACCTGCTGCGTGCGCAGCGCGATGCGCGACGACTCCTCGGTCGGCAGGCCGTGCGCCTCGTCGTACGAGCACAGGTGGATCGACTGCGCGCCGCCGAACACCGCCGCCATCGCCTCGACGCTCGCGCGGATGATGTTCACCTGCGGTTGCTGGCGGGTCAGCGTGTTCCCCGCCGATTGCACCGAAAAGCGCAGACGCCAGCATTCCGGATTGGTCGCGCCGAACTCGTCGCGCATCGTCTTCGCGTAGAGCCGGCGCATCGCGCGAAACTTCGCGATCTCCTCGAAGAAGTCGATCGAGCACGAGAGGAAGAACGACGCCTTGCGCGGAAAGAGATTCACGTCGAGGCCGCGCTCGCGCGCCCGGCGGTAGATCGCGAACGCATGGCCGAGCGAGAACGCGCCGTCCTGGATCGCATCGACGCCGGTTTCGCGCAGGTTGTAGCCGTTCGTGACCATCCAGTTCAGGCGCGGCATGTTCTTCGAGATGAACTCGATGTTGTCCACGCACAGGCGCAGCGTCCCGTCGAGCGGGAAGAACTGCGTGATCGTCTGCAGCGGGCCGCCGCTCATCTGATAGAAGGGGTCGTTCTGCTGCGTGCCGATCACCTTCTCGAACGGCACGTTCTTCTTCTCCGCGACCGCGGCCAGCATCGCCAGCGTCACCGACGACACCGGCGGCCGGATCGACAGCGCGTACGACACCGCGTCCGGCCCGAAGCCGTCGTACAGCGTCTCCATGTCCTCGAGCGTGCTGATCGGCACGCCGGTGACGCCGACTTCGCCGTCGGCGACGGGATCGTCGGAGTCGAAACCGTAGGAAGTCGGCAGATCGATCGTGATCACGAAGCCGTTCGCGCCCTGCCCGTGCAGGTACTTGATGCGCTCGTTGGTTTCCTGCGGCGAGCCGAAGCCGACCTGGAAACGGCGCGTCCAGATCCGCTCGCGGTACATGCCGGGATACGGGCCGCGCGTGAAGGGAAATTCGCCCGGCTCGCCGAGATCGCGCGCGCTGTCGAAGTCGCCGACGTCGTCCGGCCGGTACATCTCGTTGATGTCGATGCCGGCGCCGGTCTCGAAGATCTGCTCCTCGTGGTCGCGCGCCGTTCCTGCTGCTGCTCCCTTCGCGCTCATGCCGTCTCCCCCTTGCGCAAGGTCTGCGTCGCTTCGCGATTGACCGCGAGCGTCCCCGGATTCACGACGACGCTGTAATGCCGCTCGGCCGCCTCGGCGGACACGTAGCCGTACCGAACCTCCTGTGCGACGAGTTCCGCCGGGCGCTGCCGCGGGTCGCCGTAACCGCCGCCGCCGCCCGCGAGCTGGTACCAGCGCGTGCCTTTCGGAATGCCGGCGACGACTTCCTTGCTCCGGCACACATGCACGCTGCCGTCCGGATAGCGCAGCTCGCCGCGGTTCAGGACGCCGGCGCCGCCGCCGAGGATGCCCTTCGCCTCCGAGCCCGCGTCGATGCCGTCGCCGAACGCGCTGATCAGGTTGCCGTCGTTGAGGAACTCCATCTCCATCTCGACGCCGAGACCGCCGCGCCACTGCCCGGGCCCCGCGGAATCCGGCTTGTATTCGAAGCGGTGCAGGAACAGCGGCTCCTTCATCTCGAACATCTCGGGGTCCTGCGCGAGCAGGCCGCCGCCGCACGCGATCAGGCCGATGTGGTCGTAGCCGTCGGCGCCTTCGGTGCCGCCGCCGCCGCCCTTTAGCCCGTTGAACAGGATGTCGACGAAGGGCTGGCCGGTGCGGTCATTGGTGCCGACCGCGGCGATCGCGAAGAGCGGGTTCCACGCGGCGGTGACGCGCTCGGGCAGCGCCTGCGACAGCGCGTCGAAGATCGCCGCCGAGATCTGGTCCGACAGGTGGTTGCCGAAGGTGCTCGCCGCCGGGAAGCGCGGGTTCAGCATCGAGCCTTCCGGGATATGCGTCGTCAGCGGGCGCACCATCCCGGCGTTCTGCGGGATGCCGGGGTCCTTGAGGCACATCAGCAGCGTCAGGATCACCGACGTCATGCTCGAGCCCAGCGGCGCGTTGACGTAGCCGGGCGTCTGCGGCGCTGTGCCGGTGAAGTCGAAGTGGATGTCCTCGCCCTTCACCGTGACCGCGACCTTGATGTCCATCGTCGAGCCGTCGTTGAAGCCGTCGTAATGCACGGTCGAGGCGCCGCGATAGGTGCCGTCCGGGATCGCGGCGATCTCCGCGCGCATCTGCTGCTCGGTCGCGTTGTACAAATGCTGCAGGTGCGCGTCGAAGCGCTCCCAGCCGTAACGCTCGACGAGCTTGCCGAGTTCGCGCTCGCCGACCGCGCAGCCGCCGATCGCGGCCTGGATGTCCTCCTGCACGATCGGGAAGCGGATGTTGCCGAACACGAGATCCCAGACGTCCTGGCGCTTCCTGCCCTTCTCGTACAGCTTGACCGGCGTGATCCGCAGCGCTTCCTGCCAGATCTCGGTCGCGCCCGGGTTGTACGCGCCGGCGACCGCGCCGCCGACGTCGGCCTGGTGGCCGTTGATCGCCGAGAAGCCGATCAGCCGCTCGCCGGCGAAAATCGGCCGCACGATCTTGACGTCGGCCGCCTGGTTGCCGCCGGTGAAGGGGTCGTTGTGGATGATCACGTCGCCCGGGTACAGCTCGTCGCCGTAGTAATCGACGATGTACTTGATGCCGAGCGGCACCGCGAACGCGAGGATCGGGATGTAGGCCGTCTGCTCCATCATCTGGCCGCGCGCGTCGTACAGGCCGGTCACGAAATCGCGCGCTTCGCTGAGAATCGGCGAGCGCGCGGTGCGCAGCATCACCAGCCCCATCTCCTCGGTGATCGCCTTCAATCGGCGCTGAATCACCGTCACGAGGATCGGGTCGATTGCGTTCGTCATTCGAATACCCTCCGCAGATAGGTGTGGCCGATTTCCTTGTGGAAGAGACAGAAGGTGCCCGCGCGGTCGACGACGAAGTCGTACTCGGGGGACACGAAGGTCGTCGTCGTGACCTGCTCGATCAGCGCCGGTCCGCTGCCGATGTTGCCGAACACCATCGCCTCGCCGTCATACACGGGGATGTCGCGGAACGCGCGTTCGCCGGCGAGATACACGCGGCGCGTGCCCTTGCGGCAGCGCTCGGCGCTCTCGTCGCCGCGCGTCATGAAGTTCATCGCCGGCTTCGCGGTGATGCCGACGACGGTGACGCGCAGGTTGACGACCTCGATCTCGGTCGGCGAACCGGCGAGCGAATAGCCGTAGAGCGCGTCGTGCTCGCGGTGGAACACTTCGCGCAGGTAGTCGAGGCCGTCGGCTTCGAAGCGGATGATGTCGAAGCTGCAGGTGATCTCGTTGTGCTGGCCCAGGTAACGCATGTCGGCGGCGTAATCGACGCGCACGCGGTCGCGGTCCTCGACCTTCTCGTCGTGCAGCACCGCGCGCCCTTCATGCTCGAGTTCGCCGAGATACTGCGTCATCAGCCGCGCATCGGCCTTCGACGCGAGCGCGTGGTAGGTGCGCACGTAGCTGTGCTTGAAATCCGAGCGCAGCATCCCGCTGGCGCAGAAGATCGACGACTCCTTCGGCACGAGGATCACCGGCAGGTCGAGTTCGAGCGCGATCATCGCGCCGTGGATCGGCCCGGCGCCGCCGGCGACGACGAGCGGGAACTCGCGCGGGTCGATGCCACGGCTGACGGTGATCTCGCGCAGCCCGGCCGCCATGTTTACGTTGACGAGGTGGTACATGCCGGCCGCCGCGTCTTCGATCGTGAGGCCGAGCGGCTTCGCGATGTGGGTGTCGATCGCGGCGCGTGCCGCCTCGACGTCGAGCTTCATGCGGCCGCCGAGGAAATATTCCGGATCGAGGTAGCCGAGCACGAGGCTCGCGTCGGTACAGGTCGGCAAGCTGCCGCCGCGGCCGTAGCAGGCCGGCCCGGGATCGGCGCCCGCGCTCTGCGGTCCCATGCGCAGCAGGCCGCCGTCGTCGATCCAGCCGATCGAGCCGCCGCCGGAGCCGATCGTGTGGATGTCGAGCATCGGCAGCGCGAGGCGCTGGCGGTTGATCCAGCCTTCGCTGCGCAGGAGCGGGACGCCGTTCTGGACGACCGCGGCGTCGAACGACGTGCCGCCCATATCGACCGTCATGCAGCGGTCGTAGCCCTGCACCGCCGCGAAGGTGATGCCGGCGGTCGGGCCGCTCGCGGGGCCGGACAGCAGCGTCATCACCGCGCGCTCCGCGGTCGAGGCCGGCGTCGCGACGCCGCCGTTCGACTGCATGATCAGCAGCACGCCGTCGAAGCCGATGCCTTTCAGGTTTTCGAGCAGCGCGTCGAGGTAGCGCCGCAGGATCGGGCCGACGTAGCTGTTCAGCGCCGCGGTCGACACGCGCTCGTACATCCGCGCCTGCGGCAGCAGCTCGGACGACACGGTGAGGTAGGCACCGGGCAGCACCTCGGCGACCATCGCCTTCGCCGCCTGTTCATGCGCCGGGTTCGCGTAGCTGTGCATGAAGCAGATCGCGACCGCGTCGACCTCCTGGCGCTTCAGCTCTTCGACCGCCGCGCGCAGCGACGCCTCGTCGAGCGGGGTCACGACCTCGCCGGCGGCGTTGATGCGCTCGACGACCGGCAGCCGCCGGTCACGCGGCACCAGCGGCGGCGGGGGCGTGAGCTTGTTGTTGTACAGCTCCTCGCGGTAGCCGCGCCGCATCTCGAGGATGTCGCGAAAGCCCGCGGTCGTCAGCAGCCCGGTCTTGACGCCGCGCCCGGTGAGGACCGCGTTCGTCGTGACGGTTGTGCCATGCACGATCAGGTCGACCTGCGCGACGAATTCGCCGAGCGCCAGCCCGAGCGAGTCGGCCATCTCCCGCAGGCCGTTCAGTACGCCGATCGACGGATCCTTCGGCGTGCTCGATGTCTTGAACACGCTCGAATTGCCGTCCGAGTCGATGAGAAGGAAGTCGGTAAACGTGCCCCCGACGTCCACGCCGATTCGATAGTTCATCCGGAACCTCCCTGTGGTTTTCGTCCGGCCCGTCGCAGGGCCGGTCACGGTCAGCGGTCGCCGACCTGCAAGACGACGGCCATCGCGCTGTCGCCGGCGGCGCAGCCGGTGAAGAGGCCGTAACCGCCACCGCGCAGCGCGAGCTCCTCGATCAGCTCGATCACCGAGCGCGTCCCCATCGGCGCCTGCGGGTGGCCCCAGACGAGCGAGCAGCCCCAGTTGTTCATGCTGTCGAGATCGGCGCCGGTTTCGCGCGCGAACACGATGTCGTTGAGGGCGAACGGGTTGTGCGTCTTGATCGCGTCGATCTGCGCGAGCGAAACCCCGGCGGCGTCGAGCGCGCGACGCGCGGCGGGAATCGTCGCCTCCGGCATGTGCGCGAGCGGCACGCGCGCCTGGCCGAAACCGAGCAGGCGCACGGCGATCTCGGGGCGGGTCGAAAGCGCCTTCGCGCGCGCGGCGTCGGCAACGATGAGGCCGGCATTGCCGTCGGCCGGATGGGTCTGGCAGCCGAAGGTGACGCTGCCGCCGGCGGCGACCGGGCGCAGGCGTGCGAGGCCTTCGGGCGTCGAGCAGTTGATCCCCTCGTCGCCGGCGAGCGTTGTCGCCGTCTTGCGGAAATCGGCGGTCGGCACCTCGAACGGCAGCGTCATGAAGCGCCGCAGGAAGGCGCTGTCGTCAGCGAGCGCGTCGCGGTACTGCGCTTCGCGCCGCAGCACGAGTTCATGCTGTTGCGACGTCGAGATGCCGTGCTTCGACGCGACGTTCTCCGCGGTCGCGAGCATCGAGTGCCCGCCGAGCGGATCGCAGCCGAAGTTGTCGAGCACCCAGTTTTCGGCTGTGCCGGTGCCGCCGGGCGCCTGCGGGTTCGGGTAGTAGAGGTGCGGACCATTCGACGTGCGGTCGCAGGTGACGGTCAGCGCGACCGAAGCGGCGCCGCTCTCGATCTCCTGCGCGGCGGTCAGCAGGCAGCGCACGCCGGTGGCGCAGGCCTGCATCACCGTCGGGCCGGCCACCTGCGGCGCGCCCGCCATCCCCGCGAGCCACGGCAGCCCGTAGAACGCATGACGCTGCGGCACCGACAGCCCGAGGACGCCGAAATCGAAGTCCTGCGGGGAAATGCTGCGCTTCGCGAGCTCGCGCTTCGTCACGTGCGCAGCGAACTCGACGCTGTGCAATGACGCGAAGCTGCCCTGCCAGCGCGCGAAGGGGGTACTCCAGTACGCGCCGTACGGAATCTCGGCTTTGAATGCCACGTGTCTCCTCCTTTTGTCGTCTTCTGCCTGGCCCGCAGCCAAGGCCGCGAAGGCACCGCACAGACTCGTTTTGCTGCACTCTCTTCCTACATCGATTGAAAGTCAATCGATGTTTGAAACTTTTTTGATCGTTTTTATTTTGAAGGTGAACCGCCCATTCCACTTCGTCTTTTCGCTTCTTTACGGACCGTCTCGTTTCCTCGTGGGCGGATCTCCGCCGACGATTGACAGCACCGAACGACGACGGATACTCTGAAAATCAATTGAACATTGATCATTCACGCATCGATCACGCGAGGCACTTTGGATACGAAACTCAACCGAGCACCGACCGGGGAAGACGAATTGGATCAGGGCTACTACAAGGGATGGCATCTCGGCGGCACGCACCACGATGCGATGACCACCGAGTTCGAATGGGCGGTGCTGCGCTTCGAGCAGGCCTTCCTGCGCTTCATGCTGCAGGCCGGGAGCATGTGCGGGCTCGGCGAGCTCAGCTCGGCCGAGCTCGTGCTGCTCCACGTCATCCGCATGCAGGACGGCCCGAAGACCGCGGCGGTGCTCGCGCGCCAGCTCAACATGGACGGCATCACGAACGTGCAGTACAGCCTGCGCAAGCTGCTGAACTTCGGCCTGGTCGACAAGATCAAGGGCGCGAACAGCAAGATCTGGATGTACGCCGCGACCGAGCGCGCGGCCGGGATGCTGGACGAATACACGCGCATCCGCCGCGAGATGCTCACCGACCAGACGAAGAACATCGAGAACATCGACAAGAAGCTGTACGACACCGCGAAGCTGATCAGCCTGCTCACCGGCACCTACGATGAAGCGAGCCGGATCTCGGCCACGTACTGCCGGGTCGCGCCGCCGAAAGAACCGGACAGGAGCGAGCCGGAAGAATGAACGCGCGGGGACGCCCGTCCGCGCCCGGGCTGCACAAGAAAAAGGGGATCGCGTTCGACCGGTAGCCGGCAGGCGGCCGCGCGCACGATCGGTCCCTTCCGAAGGACATCCACATCGAAGGAGACCCGCTCAGTGCAATCAATCCCCGCAAACCCGCTGCTGCATCGCCCGCAACGCCCCCTGCCGCGGCACGTCGCCATCATCGGCGCCGGCACGATCGGGCCGGACATCGGCTACTACCTCAAGAGCGCGCTGCCGCAGATCCGCCTCACGCTGGTCGACGTCGCGCAGCCCGCGCTCGACCGCGCGCTGCAGCGCTGCGCCGACTACGCGCGCAAGGCCGTCGCACGCGGCAAGATGAGCGAAGCCGACGCCGCGGCCGTCACCGCGAACATCGTCGGCACGCTCGACTACGGCGCGCTCGTCGATTGCGACTGGGTCATCGAGGCGGCGACCGAGAACCTCGCGCTGAAGCGGCGCATCTTCGCCGACGTCGAACGCATCGTCTCGCCGCAGGCGCTGATCACGTCCAACACCAGCTCGCTACCGGCGAAGCGGATCTTCGCCGAGCTCGCGCACCCGGGCCGCGCGACGATCACGCACTTCTTCGCACCCGCGTGGCGCAACCCGGCGGTCGAGGTGATCGACTGGGACAAGCTCGACGCGGATGTCCTCGCCTACCTGCGCTGGCTCTTCGCCTTCACCGGCAAGGTGCCGCTGCTGACCGACGACGTCGTCTGCTTCATGCTCGACCGGATCTTCGACAACTGGTGCAACGACGCCGGGCTGCTGCTCGACCGCGCGACCGCCGGCGAGATCGACAGCGTCGCCGACGAATTCGTCCATGCCGGGCCGTTCTTCGTGCTGAACCTCGCGCGCGGCAACCCGATCATCACCGAGACGAACACGCTGCAGGCGGACGAGGAAGGCGAGCATTACCGCCCCGCGCCGATCTTCCGCTCGGTCGACAACTGGCTCACCGCCGCGCCCGGCAAGCCCGTCGAGACGACGCCCGAAACCGCCGATGCGGTGCGCGATCGCCTGCTCGGCGTGCTGTTCTCGCAGTCGGTCGACATCCTCGACCGTCGCATCGGCGAGCCCGCGGACCTCGATCTCGGCTGCAAGCTCGCGCTCGGTTTCCGCCACGGTCCGCTCGAGCTGATGCGCGATCTCGGCGAACCCGAGACGCGCCGCATCCTCGAACGTTTCGCCGCCGAGCGCCCCGGGATGCCGATGCCGAAGCGGGCGCTCGCCGAATACCAGGCGTTCTCGCGGCACCTCCTCGTCGACGACGTCGATGGCGTCAAGGTCATCACGCTGCGCCGGCCGGATGCGCTCAACGCGCTGCACGACGAGATGACCGACGAGATCCTCGCGGTGATCCGTCGCCACGAGGCCGACCCGGCGGTGCGCGGCTTCGTCCTCGTCGGCTACGGCACCAAGGCGTTCTGCGCCGGCGGCGACATCCGCCGCTTCACGAACATGCTCGGCGACGCCGAAGCCTCGACCCGATACGCGCGCGACTGCTCGCGGCTGCTCGTGCACCTCGATGCGATGGAAAAGCCGGTCGTCGCGGCACTGAACGGCCTCGCGATCGGCGGCGGCTTCGAACTCGCGACCCGCTGTCGCGGCATCGTCGCGCTGCGCTCGGCTCGGCTGCAGTTGCCCGAGATCACGCTCGGCATCGTCCCGGGTATCGGCGCGATGGTCGTGCCCTACCGGCGCTGGCCGGACGCGTCGGCGGTGTTCCACGACATGCTGCGGCGGGCCGACCACCTGGATGCGTCCCGCGCGTTCGAGCTCGGAATCGTGGATCGTCTCGTCGACGACTATCCGCAGCTGATCGCGGCGGCGGTCGAACAGGTCCATGCGCTCGCCGACAAACCCGCGGGCGTCCGCGACGGCAAGGTTCGCATCGCGACCTTCACGCCGATCGAGCCGAAGGCGGCGAACGGCCAGCCATTGAGCGCCGAAGTGATCGGCATCATCGAAGCCGCGGTCACCGAAGCCGCCGCGGCCGAGCGCTTTTCCGACGCGCTCGAAATCGGCTACCGCGCGTGGGGTCGCAGCGCCTGCACCGCGGCCGCGCGCGAAGGCATCACCGCGTTCCAGCAGAAGCGGCTGCCGGACTTCACGAAGACCCCGTGATCCGGGCGCTCAGCGGCGGCTGCATCGGCCCGGCATTCCGCCGTTTGCCCGCAGCGGTGGAATGCCAAAGGCACCCACCGGAAACGCCGCCCGGGGCGGCCTGTCTACGTTGCACGCGGCTGGGGGCGCCGCGGGCCGCTGGCCCGAAGCGTCGGTCGACGGACATTGCGGCGCCTAAAGGCGAAGAACGGGGAGCAAGGGGGCGGCAGGAGCGAGTCATGATCGACAAGGAGCGATTCATCCAGAACTGCATCGAGGCGGTCGCCGAAGGGCGCGGCGCACTTCGGGAGCTGGTGACCGAAGCGGTATCGGACAGCGCGCAAGCAATGGCCCAGCTCGGCGAGCCGACCCATGCGGGAATCACCCCGCTTTACCGCTCGAAGGACCTGACGATCATCAATTTCGTCTGGGCACCGAACATGAGCCTGATGCCGCACAACCACCATATGTTCTCGGTGGTCGGCATCTACAGCGGCCGGGAAGACAACGTCTTCTGGCGACGAACGGACGGGAGTATCGAGGCCGAAGGGGCCAAGTCGCTCGGTGTCGGCGACGTCGCCGTCCTCGGTCGCGACACGATCCATTCCGTGCTCAATCCCATCGGGAAAATGACGTGCGCGGTTCATGTCTACGGGGGTGACTTTTTCGCGCCGGAGAAACCCCGGAGTTTGTGGGACCACGAAACTCTCGTCGAGCAGCCGTGGGAAGTCGAGAGGGTGAAGTCCCTGTTCGCAGAGGCCGAGGCCCGCTTCAACGCGTGGAAAGCCTGAAACCCGGATCTGCCGCCGGTCGCGCGCCGTTCAGGCGACGGCGACCAGCGAGCGGATGCGTTCCGGATGGCTATAGACCTCCGCACCGTCGCCGCGGACGAAGGCGCAGAGTGTGATGCCGGCGCGTTCGGCGATGTCGATCGCGAGCGAGGTCGGCGCGGAGATCGCCGCGATCAGCTCGAAGCCGGCCCTCACGGACTTCGCGACCATCTCGTAACTCAACCGGCTCGAGACCAGCACGCCGCAGCCGGAGAACGTCTCGCCGCGCAGCAGCAGCTCTCCGATCACCTTGTCCAGCGCGTTGTGGCGCCCGAGGTCTTCGGCGAACGCGCGGACGCCGAGGTCGGCGCCGAAGACGAGCGCCGCGTGCGCGCCGCCGGTGCTGCGGAAGACGCACTGGCGCTGATTCAGCGTGCGAACGAGGCGTGAGAGATCGCTCGGCGCGACGCGCAGTCGGCGGCCGACGGGGGCGCGACACGCGAGCTGCGCCGCGATCTGATCACCCCCACCGCAGACGCCGCAGGAACTGTTCATGACGACGTTGCGGCGCCTCACTTGCGCCGCACCGGGGTTCGCGAGACGCACGCGGACGACGTCCGGCCGCTGCGCGCACACCGCCATTTCGGCGATATCCGACAGCCTGTCGATGAGCCCTTCGGTGAGCAGGAAGCCGGCCGCGAGCGCGAGCGGCTCGGGCGCCGCGTCGTCGGCGAGGATGCCGTCGTCGGGCGTGTAGCCGACCGGCCCGTCGACCGGCCGGGTCGGCGTCCACATCAGGTTGTAGGCGCCAACATCCCCGACGTCGAGCGTCAGCACCTCCTCGGCGATCACTTGGTTGGCGACACTGCCGGAACGGCCGTCGCCGCCGAATCGCGTCGCGCAAAACGTCCTGCCCGCGGAGTCGGCGGATACCGCTGGTTCGATCATCGCAGCGCTCCGGATCGTCGATTCAGGAACGCGCGGGCAGGCCGATGCTCGCCGCGAGCTCGTGCGTGATCGGCTCGTAGACCGCGGCGCGCAACATCAGCAGGCGGAACGCGAAGAAGCCGATCAGCATCGCGAGCGCGGCGCCGATCCGCAGCACGAGGCCGTCGCCCCCCGCGACGACGGCGACGAGCGGCAGCACGAGGCCGACCCCGAGCGCGCCACCGACGAAGTCGCGCACGTACCGTCCCTTCAGCAGCAACTCCGCCGAGAAGGCGCCGCCCTTCGACTTGCGGCGCGCGGCGACGAGGATGCCGGCAACGACGGCGAGGTCGGCGACAAGCAGCAGAGCGATCAGCCCGGGCGCAAGCGCAGGCCCGTGTCCCGCGAGGGCGCCGATGATCGACGCGAGCAGCACGCCCGCCGTCGACGCGTAGAGGAAGCTCGCGACCGGCAACAGCGGCGACGCCCACAACGCGAACGCTTCCGACGCCGACATCGCGAAACCCTGGTAGCACATCACGACGATCCCGGCCGCAAGCGCGGCATAGCGGATCGCCGCTGCGACGCCGGGCGGCAGGCCGACGCCGACCGTCTGCGCGAGGATGTGGAGGGCGCCGGTCGCGACGAGCACGCCGACCGCGATCGCGCCGCGGCTGACCCACGAGCGATCGGGGCGGGCAATCGCGCGCCAGGACTTCTTCGGCACGCCCATGTGGGCGAGGTGGAAGTACGGCTTCAAGGTCGCCGCGAGCGCGAGCCCGAGAACCATCCCCGGCACGAGGTCGAGAAACAGCGACACGACGAAGAGCCCGGCGCCGACCTCGGCGAAGAAGAACGCGAGCGCCATCGAGGTATCCCAATAGCGCTGGAAGCGGTAGCCCGGGCGAAACGAGTTGCCGACCAGGCGATCATTGGATTGCGTCATCTTGGTATCCACCTGTTGGGTCTCAATCGATGTAATAAACCTTCGGCTTCGTGCCTTTTTCCGGCAGCGGCTGGCGACCGCCGCGCTTCTCGATCGCCTGGCTCGGCGCGCTGTCCGGGTCGTCGAGGTCGCCGAAGATCCGCGCGTTCGTCGGGCAGGTCGAGACGCAGGCGGGGGTCAGCCCCGCGTCGACGCGCTGGCTGCAGAAATCGCACTTCGCCGCGGTGCCGGCGATGTAGCGGTCGTAACCCTGCTCCTCGAACGGCGTGAGCTGCCCGGTACCGAACAGCCCCTTCTGGAACATCTCGTCGCTCAGCATTGTGCGCATGTCATACGGACAAGCGACCGCACAGCTGCTGCAGCCGATGCACTTCTGGCTGTTGATCATGACGATGCCGTCCTCGCGCGTGTAGGTCGCGCCGCTCGGGCAGACCGTTTCGCACGGCGCGTCCTCGCACTGGTTGCAGATCGTCGGGATATACACCCGCTTGTTGTTCGGGTACTCGCCGTAGTCGTGGCTCAGCGTGCGCGTGAAGAACACGCCGTCGGGGAGCGAGTTCTCCTGCTTGCACGCGACCACGCACGCGTTGCAGCCGATGCACGCCTTGAGGTCGAAGACCATGCCCATCTTGGCCATCAGTGCATCCCCCCCTTTCCTTCCGCCTTCTCGATCGCATCGACGAAGTCGTACACCGTCGAGCCCTGCTTCAGGAAATCGGGCCAGTCGGCGAGCTTCGTGATCTTCACCTTGCAGGTCGTCTCCGGCTGGCCGGTGGCGCCGTCGGTGTGCTTCATGTCGTAGGGCAGCAGGTCGTTGTAATGGCCGCCCGACATCAGCACCGAGCGGTTCTCGTTGCGGGTGCGCGACAGCGCGTTCGAGATGCCGAGCGTCTCGTGATGGATGCCCTCGGCGGTCGTCAGCCGCCCGTAGAGCTTGCCGTACGGCGATTCGACGAGAACGATGTCGCCGTTCGCGAAGCCCATCTTCCGCGCGGTCGCGGTGTTGAGCAGCAGGCCGGTATGCACCGGATCGCGATACGTGATGTCCTTGATCCAGGGATTGCTCAGGCTCTCGCCGAAGTTCATCTGGATGTCCTTGAAGGTGATCGCGTAGAGGTTGTACTCGGGCGGCTCGTAGTGCAGCGGGTCGAGCACCGTCGTCGGCAGCGGCTGGTAGTCGTCGAACGGCCATTCGTCGCGGAACGGCACTTTCGCGTCCTCGAACTGCCTGCGCAGCTGCTCGCGCTGGAACGGCAGGTCCTCGATGTAGAACAACAGGCGCAGCCCTTCCCACGGCCGGTACCACTTGTCGAGCCGGCGCTCGGTCGACGAGTGGCCGTGCTCGATGTACCACTCGATCGGCTTGTCGTTCCACAGCTTGCCGAGGCGCTCGGCGATGTCGCGGTCCGAGTACTTCGTGCCCGGTTCGAGCGCCAGGTGCGGCTTCTGGTTGAAGCCGAGGATCAGGTTGATGACTTCGTTGTACTGGTCGAGCACGCCGAGCCGTTCGGAGAGCTCGAAGAAGATCTCCTCCTCGCTCTTGGTATCGTAAATCGGGGGCGTCACGGGCTGGCGGAAGCAGATGCCCTCGGTATACGGCGGCTCGATCATCACCGCGTTGTAGGTTTCGAGGTAATCGCTCGACGGCAGGATGATGTCGGCGAAGTCGGTCATCTCGGTCGGGATCACGTCGACGCAGACGATGAAGCGCATGTCCTTGAGGAACTGGATCCACTTCTCGCGCGGCCCCTGGATCGACCACACCGGGTTCGAATGGCAGTTCACCAGCACGTCCGGCTTGAACGTGATGCCGTACTTCTCGGGCTCGGTGTAGGACAGCATGTTCAGGTGCGGGCCGTTGACGCCGACCGGGAAATAGCCGGCGAGGTGATACTCGTTGGGCGGCCACGCGAACGGCGGCATGTGGCCGAGCTGGTGCGGCGCGCCGAGCATCTGGCCGCATTCGCCGGGCTGGCAGTGGTTGTTGTCGACGCAGCCGTCGGTGATCGTGACGCCGCAGCGCCCGCCGGGATGGTCGATGTTGCCGACGAGCATGTTCACCAGCTGGAAGGCCTGGTTCGTCTGCATCCCGGTCTTGTGGCCCTGCGCGCCGCGGTAGTAGTTGTAGGCCGCGGGGCGGAACGGCACCGTGCGCCCGTCCTCGAGCGTCATCGTCTCGCCGATCCGTGCGGCCTCGGCGAACTCGTGCGCGATGCGGCGCACGGTCGCGGCCGGCACCGTCGTGTGCTTCTCCATCGCCTCGGGCGAGGCGTCACGCAGGATGTCCTTGTACACCTGGAACGCCGGACGGCATTTGACGCCATTGACGACGTATTCTCCTTCGAGCGCGAGGTGCTCGTTCTTCAGCGTCGGATCGTTCCAGCGCTTCGCGCAGCCCGCGGCCTTGTCCCAGACGAAAATCTGCCCGTCGGCATCGCGCACGAAGAACTGGTCGGGGCCGACCAGATACGGCGCATTCGTGTCCTTGCGCAGGAACTCGTAGTCGCACAGCCCTTCATTGACGAGCACGTGACTGAGGCTCATCGCGAACAGGCGGTCGGTCGCGGGACGGATCGGGATCCATTCCTCGGCCTTCGCGCCGGCGATCGACATCCGCGGCTCGACGGTGACGACCTTCATGCCGCGCTCGACGCGCGCCTTCGCGACCCAGTGCGCCGCGGCCGCCGCGTGCAGGTGCGACGAAAAGCCGTCGCCGCCGCCATTGCTGATCCAGTAGTTGCAGTACTTCGCGTCGTTCGCCGCGCCGAACGCGGAGTGGATGTAGCCGTTCAGCGGGTGATACGCGCCGCCGCACATCGTGCCGCCCGACTGGTAGAAGTTGTGGTTGCCGATCGCCAGCGGCCAGAACCAGATGTGCATCTTCTGGAAGTCTTCCAGCGACGGCATGATCAGCCGCGGATCCTTGTCGAGCGAGCGCTTGATCTCGCGCGCGGTGATGTCGAGCGCCTCGTCCCAGCCGATCGGCTCCCAGCCGGGGTCGATCCCCGGCCCCTTCTCGGGATTCGTGCGGCGCAGCGGCTGCTTGAAGCGCTGCGGGTCGTAGTGACGCATGATGCCCGCATTTCCCTTCGGGCACAGCTTGCCGGCGTTCGACGGATTGGTCGGATTGCCTTCGATCTTGTTGACCACGCCGCCATCCGTGACATGCACGCGGATCGAACAGGAATGCAGGCACATCTTGCAGGTCGAGTTGACCCACTTTCCCGGCTTCAATGAATTCTGTAGTGGCGGGTTACCGCTCATTGTCGCGCTCCTTGTCGGCCAGACCATCCGGTCTTCGCGATCAAGGTAAGCGGCGCAGCGCGCGTTCGCTATCCGCCCAGTGCAGGGCGTATCCGCGGAGTGCAGGGAGCGGGCGCTTCACCTCGCCTGAGGGCATTTTCAAAGATTTACGAACTCGAAAATGACGACTCGAACCGGCAAAGACGGCTCGACACATTGTTTTGCGTGGCGTCGGCGAAGGGAACACTGCTGCCGAACGCGGCGCGGCAAGACTCCTGAGCTACCTGTTGCCGACTTCGTGGTCTAGGATTCGAGCATCTCTGTCGGAACTCCGCAAAAGCTCAACGAGGTGGGTCGATATGCGTTCCATCGCGAAGAACCGGAATTACTCTCCGACAGTGTTGCCCGACGGGTCGTGGATATTGTTCGACGCGGACACGGCGAGCACCGTCGTGCTCACACCGCCTGCCGGCATCTACTGGGAGCTCTGCGACGGCGTGAGGACGCAATCAGCCATCGTCCGCACGATGTGCGAGCTTTATCCGGACCAGACCATCGAAACGATCAGCACGGACATCGAGCGAATGACCGCTCAGCTAGTCGATCTGGACTTGCTGCAAGTCGGCGCTTTCCTTCCTGCCATGGAGGTGTGACGGTGACTCGGAACGATGACAACTCGAATCGCACCGATGGTTTCGAGGACGGAACCGTCTCCGAGGCAAAGCACCTGACTTCGGCACCGAGACGCGACTTTATCGCGAAGGCGCTTGAACGCAGTGCGGGCGTGTACCTGGGAATGAGCGTCATAGATGCCTTTGCGGCTCCGAGCACCGGTCGCGGTCGAATGCCGGTCATCGCGGTCAGCCGGTCTACCCGGCGGTAGTTCGAATCAATAATGACGGCCCCGTACGCAAGTGCGGCTTGAAAGGGCCTGGCCCCCTCGCCCGCGCGACGTCCACCGTCCGACCGCATCGGATCGAGCGACGCGACCTGAACGAACGTCGATCCGATGACAAGACGACGCTCGATGCCTCAAGGATGATCTCCTCGAGATTCGTCGATTCCGAGCAGCTTCCAGGGGAATCTTCGCTACCCGGATACACGCGTCGCCCCGAGCTGGCGGCACCCCTCCACCGCCGCCAGGCCACGAAGCGCCGATGGAAAAGTCAATGAGTGCCTGCGACTTTGTCCTGACTAGCCCCGCGCGATACCGACTGGTCGATTTCGACGTCAGCCTTCACTTCTCCGGAGCAAATCCGGCGCAATTGCAATACGCCGACGATTGGTTTCGGAAAGTTCTCGGCCCATTCCAACTCGCCGAGACTCCCGCGATCAAGGGCGACGACGACGTCGGGGGAGAGCCGCAGAAACGTGCATCTCGACGTAACAGTCGTGAAGTGTTGTTGCAGGACGGTTCCGAAGCGATAACCGTGACGCGCGACGGCTGCAAACTGAACTTCCATTACCGCCTCCCGGCCAATGGCGGCGACGATCTGGCCTATCTGACCCGCTCGGAGGAAATCACGCTGGACTACGCGGTGACACGCTCTTCGGACAAGTTCTGGATTCATGCTGCATGCATCGTCCGAGGAGAGTCGCTCGTTTTTCTGGTTGCCCCGTCAGGGTTCGGAAAGACCACCCTCAGCCTCGGATTGGCCCATCACGGCTTCCTGATCGCGACCGACGACGTCGTATTGTTCGACGTGGTCGAAGATCGATTGATTCTGTGCCCGAGATGCCCGCGAATTCGAGGGACGGCGTTATCGCAGCTCGGCAGTATCGGCGTCGACCTGAGCGCCGACGCCGATTTGATCAGCCGCTACGTCGTGCTCCCTCCGAACCGGTTCCAATCCGCCTCCCCACCTTTAACGCACGCCGCCATCCACGTGTTCTTTCTGTCGAAAGGTGGCCCGTCGGGACGTGAATCGCTGAGCCGTCTTTCCCTTTCTCGGGGGATCATGGAAATCGCGCGGCATTCCAACCTGCTCGCCCAGGACCCGGATCTGCGGTTTTTCGAGAGCGTATTTGGCAAGGCGTCCTTTTACCGCCTCCAAATCGGCGACTTCGCACGAGATCTCGCCGAAATTCTCGCCACGGTGGAGCGATGAACGACCTCGCGTTCGCCGATCTGCAACCCGTGGACCGGTTCATCCAGGCCACGATCGCGACCGCGTGCACGAGGACTGACACGACGGGCGAAGAAATACGTCTGCCAGGGACAGCCGCGCACTGGCGTGACGTGCATTCCCGGGTCGCTCTGCTTGAAGTCGGTCCGATGGCGTATCGGGGACTGCATCGCGCTGCCGTTGCCCACCCCGTCGCCGCTCACGATCCCTCGGGATCCGGGAGTTCCCATCTCCTCGAACGCACGCTCTATCGCACTTACATCGACACGGTGCGAATCAATACCGCTCTTTACGATCAGCTCGCGCAGCTCGTGCGGGAAGCAACGCGCTGCGGCCTGAAGATCATTGTGCTCAAGGGAGCTTATCTGGCGAAGTACGCGTATGACGACTTGGGCCTCCGACCGATGTCGGACATCGACATTCTGGTGCGTCGCGATGATCTGGATGCCGCCGAACGCATGATGTGGCGACTGGGATATCGATACATCGACGGGACGCAGACTCCCGGCGTGTGGAGGAGCGAGCATTTTCATTTGAACCCGTTCGCACATCGGGAACACACCCACGCGGTGGAAGTTCACTTTCGACTGACACGCGAAAACGACAAAGTGCGCTTTGACGACGACGCGCTCTGGACCCGCGCGGTCCCGATCCAGACGGAGGGCGGGCCGGCGCTCGCGCTGGACGCTATTGACCTACTGCTCCATTTGGCCGTGCACAGCTGCTATCTGGACAAACTTACGGGGCCCGGCTTGCGGCAAACCTGCGACGTCGCGACCGTCGTCCATCGGATGCGTGTGGACCTCGACTGGAATGAACTCGCTCGACGGGCCGAGCGCTGCGGGGCCGCGCCCTACGTTTATTTGTCGCTGGAGCTGGCGCGGCTGGTTTGCGGCGCAAAGGTTCCGGAAGGATTTACCGCCAATTTGCGTCCGGCCGATTTTCCGCCTGAACTGGTGCGGGAAGGCATCAATCGGGTCTTTCTGCGCCAGCCCGCGATCGCGATATCGAGCACGCTCGCGGCTTTTGGCACTCAGGGCTTGTCGTGGGCGAATTTGCAGCAGGTCGCAAAGTCGTTCTCGAACGCTGCACTGCGCGATGAATACGGCAGCGGCGCTCTGCCCTTATTGGCATTCAAGAGAGTCGTCCATCTCGCCCGCCGATATGGGAGATCGGTGATTCGTCTGTGTCTGCGAGACATGGAGGCGCGCGCTGCCGTGCGACGAATCGCCGGGCTGGATCACTGGCTCGCCTGACGCACGGTCAGCCGGGCGCGACGTGGCAGCCGCCGCAACCGGCAGCGCCATCAGGAATCGTGCACCCCAACCTCGTTCGCGAACCGGCCGGCCGCTTCCAAAAAAGTGCCGCCTTCCGCTATCTCCGCGCCAGCTCCGCCCCCGCGATCCTCCGCAAGCGTTCCAGCGTCCAGCCCTTGCCGAGCAGGATCATGCGGGTCTCGAGTTCGTCGCGATCCCGATCGGCCACTTCGGCGCCAAGGTAGTGCAGCTTTTTCTCGCGCAAGCTGACGAAGCCGAGAACGTGCCGGCGGGCGAGCGCGTGCCACAGCGCGTGCGCGCCGGGCGACTGGCGCGCACCGCTGATCAGGCAGAAGCCGGCGTCAAGACCGAACTCATAGACCGCCGTCGCGAGTCCCTGCCGCTGGTACTCGGGCGCGTACTTCGAATGCGGCGCGCGCACGTAGCGGTCCACGCGACGATTGACTTCGATCAGCCGGTTGAAGACCGTGTAACCGGCGAGCCGGCGGCGGACGCGGTCCTCGACGTAGATGTAGTGCTCGCCGTCGGCCTCGCGATGGCGGAAGACGAAGCCCGACGGCAGCGCACCGAGGATGCGACTGCGATAGAGCGGGTCGTCGAGCGTGCACAGACGCTCGTACAGCGATTCGAGCTCGGTCTCGATGTCGTCCGGTCGCTGCTGAACGTCGACGCGCAGCTCCAACCAAGGCCGCAGCCGCGCGAGGACACTCGTTGCGGCGCGCAGAAACACACCCTGCGGGAACGCGGGAAGGGCGAATGCATGCACGGCCGTCTCCTCAGCGCAGCTCGCGGCCGTCCCACCAGCCGCTCATCAACCCACGAGGCCGCGCGCGGGCGACGACCCGTGCGCTCGCATCCCAGGCCTCGACCGGCACCGCGAGTCCGGCGAAGACCCCGTATCCGTCCCCGGCCTGGATCTCTTCCTGCGCCTCGAGGCTTTCGCCGGCACGCACGGCGCCGCCGGCGACGATCGCGCCGCCGGCCTTGATGCCCCATCCGGCCTCGATGTGGTTTGCCGTACGGATCTCGTGCCCGGCGACGATTCCGTGATGGGCGCGCACGTCGTCCTCGGCCTCGATCGTGCCGTGCACGTGGAGCCCCTTGCCGCAGCGCATCACGCCGCCGACATTGAGATCGAGCCCGACGAAGCCGTTGCCGGCGAGGTCGAACGGACCGCTGATCTGCACATCCCAACCCGCGCGCAGATCGCCGCGTCCGCGCAGGCCGCCAAACACTTCGATGCCCCAGCCGACCCGGATGTCGCCGCCGACATCGACATCGCCTTCGACCCGCACGCTGCCGCCCACGCGCAGGTCTTCGCCCGCGATCAGCGAGCCGCCGGCTCGAATTCCGCCTTCGGCGTGGATCGAGCGACCCGCGCGGACGAGCCCCGCGGTGTCGATGTTGCCGCGAACTTCGAGCGTGCCGGCAAAGACGAGCGCGTCGGCATCGACGGCGTCGACGACGCGCAGCCCGTCGGTCGGCCCGAACTGGTCGAGCAGCCAGCAGGCGTCATTGACGCGCCCATCGGCGACCAGCGCATCGAGCAGCTCCTGGTAGTCGCCGCCGTCTTCGTAATGCCGGATGAACCAGCGGAACCCGTCCGCGCACGGCCGCTTGGCCTTGACAAATTTTTTCGTGAAATCCATCACTTGCCCCCTTTGCAATCTTGTCGCTGCGCGGCATTCGCGGCAGCGGAAAATCGCAGCAGGGGTGGATGGCGATCCGTCTTTCCTGGCCGCATCCCGCGGCTTGGCCGAGCGCTCGGCCGAGCGCCAAAGGCTCGGAAAGGGGTACTACGGATGGGAAGGCCTACCCCGGCTGCACGTTGAACAAGGCGCGAACGCCTTGGGCAAGGTGCCGTGCGGGAAGGTGGGCGGCTTAGCCCGGTGTCTGTTCCCGCACGGCTTGAGAAAGCACGGCGGGAGACCCTGTGACTTTGAATGCCAGGTCGGCGCGCGACCGGCGAACGAGATCTGCGACACGGACCGCGCGCGCGACGGCACCTGCGCGGAGCGCGGGCGAAACGTCGGAATGGGCAGCAGCGGTCATTGTGCGTCGGCGATGGGGAAAAGGAGTTCGACCGGCATTGTAAGCCAGATCGGCGGGCACGTCGCCCTCCTCGGCCGCCAGCACCTCCTCGGCGACGTCCAGCGGCGGGGGCGAAGGGCGCCCCGCCCTCCCCGCTATCCGTCGACCTTACGACTATCCATCGATTTGCACAGACAGTCGGCGCCGACGGATCTGCACAGACGCCGCCGCGAAGGCAGAGCCCGCGGAGAGCGGCCCGCGGCGGACCGCCACGCGCCGGAGTCACGGCTACAGCGACTTGAGAAACTCCACGAGATCGAACTTGTCGGCCGGCGTCAGGCGCAGTTCGAAGTGGCGGTCGTAATGATTCACGACGTCGAGCAGCGTCGCCGCACTTCCGTCGTGAAAATACGGCGGATGCTGCCACAGCGCGCGCAATGGCGTCGTCCGGTACTTCTGTGTAGCGGTGCGCCGCGCGTACGCCGGGTCCATCCCCGTCTCGGCCGCGTCGTGCAGCAGCGGCGCGTTGCCGCCGGTGTGCACGTCGGTGTAGGTCGGCGCGATATGGCAACCGCCGCAGCCCGCGGCGCCATTGAAAAGCGTCTCGCCGCGTCGCGCCGCGGCCTCGTTCACCGATGCCGTCGGCGGCTGCGGTTTCGGCAGACTCAACTGGTACGCGAGCAGCGCTGGCAGCTTCGGCGTGACGAGGTCGGGCTCCTGCACGATGTCGATGCCCAGCCGCGGATCGGAAAAACTGCCATGCCCACCCATCTGCGTCACCGCGACGTAGTTGTTCCAGTAGGAAATCGGGCCGTCGCCGGTGAAGGTCTCGAACGGCACGCCCGACAGTCCGTAAGCCGGTGGGATGACGACCGGGCCGTTGATGCCGTCGATGTTGAAGCGCGGATCGTAGCGGCCCGGACCCCACGAGCCGTACACCGCCTTCTGCTCGTCGGTCAGCGCCGGCGAGAGCGCGATAATCGCGCCGGGATTGAGGTCGAGATTCGGCCAGCCGTCGAGCCGCTTGCCCACGCCCGGCGCGACCGAGTTGTCGACGGTCGAATGGCATATTGCGCACGTCGTCCCGACCGAAACCAGGCGGCCGTCCTTGACCTTGCCGACGAGCCCGACGACCGCGTTGCGACGGAGCAGTTCGAGCGTCGTCGCCGGACTGTCGAGGTCGTGCCGCGCAAGAAAATTGGGCGGCAGCGCTTCGGCATCCACCTTCAGTCCGACCGACAACGCGACGCGCGGGCTGACCGCCGCCTGAATGACTTCGTGCAGGCGCAGCTTGTCCGTCCACTGCGCCTCGTCGCCGAAGGTGTCGAAACGGAAGATCGACTGTCCGGAGTGCGGACTGCGCGCCGTCGCGTCCGGAGCCGCCGCTGCCGCCGGCAAGCCGGCCGCCAATGCGAGCGTCGAGAGCGCACCGAGCCATACGGGACGCTTTTTGGACCGTGACATGGTGGGACGTAGCGGCATGATCCTTCTCCTTTGGGAATTGGTCGGCATCATCGGGCGGCAGCGCCACGCCTGCGCCGGGAACGGCTCGTCGGCGCTTCACGGGACGCTTCCTGCAAACCCGGGACGCTGCCGATTAGATGAAACGCGGGTGCGCGAGGTTACGCGTGGCCACGCTCGGGCCGATTGTTCCGGAGGCTCGCCTGATGGCGGTGCCCGATCACCGGCAAACGCAAGAAGTGAATCTGCCTCTTGCGATATAGCGGTCTCTCGCCCTCTTCGCCGCTTCCGACAACGCGGTTCGCCATGTGCAGTTTCCGCGCGCATCAACTGCCATGGCGCTGCGCGTGCCGGCTCTTCGGATTAGCGCTAAGCGAGCCGCTTCGTCACCGCTTCAAGTAAGCCGCACGGCCGCCGTTATTGATCTTGACCGCAGCTCCTGCGCGCCCTCGTCCGCCGCCGGCAACACGACTTTGTCGTGTCCAACCGGGATTTGCTGCGAGTCAAGCGATGGTCCTCCCCTCGAACCCCAGTCGACCCATAACTCATGCCTTTCGGGGCGCAGCCACATTTCGAGAATAGCGATGCAGCACAAATCGTCGATCGGTTTTTCCACCCGCCTGATCCTGGCGTTTTCCCTTGCCGTATTGCTCGGCGCGGTCGTCGGGGCAACCGGGTATGTTGCGATCGACCGTATTCACGATTCGCTCACCGACCTGTACGACTCGAACTTCACGCCGGTCACCGAACTGGCTGAGGTGAACATCCACGCGCAAGCGCACCGGGTCAATACGCTGCAGCACATCATCGCGCCCGACGACGCGACGATGGAGCGGCTCGTCACACAGATGAAGACTGACGAAGCGCAGGTCGGCAAAAGCGTCGATTTCTTTCGCAACTCGGACACGAGCGACGATGAGAAGGCTTCATTGGGCGAGCTCGACACCAACTGGAAAGCCTATCTCGCCGTCGTCGCGAAAGTCATCGCGATGTCCGAGGTCGGACAGGACGCGGAGGCCGCGAACCTGATGAACGGCGAAGGCGTACAGCGCTTCACCGGGTTCGAAAAGGCCGCGGACAAGCTCTTCGAACTCAACAAGACGCAGGCGGCGGATTCTTACGGGGCCGCCGATACCAGCGCCCGCACCGCAGCGGCACTGCTGGTCGCCGTACTGGCCGTCGGCGTCGCGCTGCTGGCCGCGCTCGGTTTCTTCATCGTGCGAAATCTTCTCGGCACGCTGGGCGCCGAACCCGCGGATGTCGTCGAGATCGCGCACCGGATCGCCGGGGGCGATCTCCTGACTGAAATACGCGGCAGCGACCGTGCCGGCAGCGTCCTGCACGCCATGCGCGACATGCAGGCAAACCTGCGGCGCATCGTCGAGAACGTCTCGCGCAGCAGTCGCGACCTGATGACGGCCGCGGGAACGATGGCCGAGTTGTCGCGCGACAGTTCGCAGCGCGCCGCGCAGCAGAACGACGCCGCCTCGGCGATCGCGGCGTCGGTCGAAGAGATGACCGTGAGCATCAACCACATCAACGAGAGCGCGCACGAAGCCCAGCAGATCTCGTCGGCAGCCCGCAAGGAGGCGAGCGACGGGCGCGTCGTCATCAGCCGGTCGGTCCAGGAAGTCGAGCGCATCGAAACTTCGGTCTCCGACACCTCGATCGTCATCGGCACGCTCGAATCCGAATCGGCAAGCATCTCCGCCATCGTCCAGGTGATCAGGGAAATCGCCGAGCAGACCAATCTGCTGGCGCTCAATGCGGCGATCGAGGCGGCGCGCGCCTGAGAGCAGGGGCGGGGTTTCGCAGTGGTGGCGGATGAAGTCCGCAAGCTCGCCGAGCGGACAGCGGGTTCGACGCAGGAGATCGCCGACATGGTGCAGCGCATCCAGGCCGGGACACGCCGCGCCGCCGAAAGCATGGACGGCGACCTCGAACGTGTGCGCAGCGGCGTGACCTTGTCCGCGGAGGCGGATGCTGCGATCCAGAGCATCGCCGGCCGCGTCGAGCAGACCAGCGCGGAGATCGGCGAAATCTCGTCCGCGCTGGCCGAGCAAAGCGCGGCGAGCGCCGAAATCGCCCGGAATATCGAAACCATCGCGATCATGGCGCAGGAGGGCAGCGTCGCCGCCGGGCAGGTTTCCGCGGCGTCGAACGATATGGACGCCCTCGCCCGCACTCTCAACGGCGAAATCGGCAAGTTCAGAATCTGATCGGCCGGCCCCGCGGGACACCAATGGCATGACGGCGCCCCTCGCCGGGTGTCACGTCGGCACCGCGGGCGGCTTCGGCGCGGAGGTCCGGCCGCTGACCATATGGCGGGGGAATCGCCGCCTCGCCCGCTCGTGAGTCGATAGCGCCGCACGCGCTACGCGTCCCGCGTTTCCGGCGCAGCGCCAGCCGCCGGCTCGATCCGGAACGCGTCGACTACAATTCGCGGCTGGCACGGCGTCCGCCCCGCCGTCACTTCCGAAGCGGATGAGATGAGACAGATACTTCCCGAATGGATCTTCCCGTGGCTCGAAGTGAGCTCGCTCGGCCTGCAGGTTGTCACGATCCTCGTCGGCGCATGGGTACTGCGCATGTTGCTGTCGCGCCTGATCCGACGGCTCGGTGCGCGTTACGCCCTGCCGCCGGAAATGGTCCTCGGCGCCCGCCGGATAAGCTCCTTCCTCATCTACTCCGGCGCGCTGCTGATGATCCTCGACCGCTTCGGGGTCTCTGCCACCGTGCTGTGGACGGCGCTCACCGGGTTCGCCGCAGTCGGCGCGGTCGCGTTCTTCGCTGCCTGGAGCGTGCTGTCGAACATCTTCTGCACGCTTCTGATCCTCATTGTCCGACCGTTTCGCCTGCACGACCACGTCGAGGTGCTCGAAAACGGCGAGAAGCCGGGGCTCAAGGGCAACGTGATCGATATCAACCTGATCTACACGACGCTGCAGGAGACCTCCGCAGAGCACCGCGGCGCAATCCTGCGAGTCCCGAACAGCCTGTTTTTCCAGCGCATCATCCGCTGCTCGAAGGAATTGGAGCCGGAGCACGGCGCCAAATAGAGCGACTGATGCCGGACCCGACGTCCGCAGCTCTGCTGCCGCCCGGGCAAACGTAGCCTCTATTTTCGAAACGGAGGCAAGCCCATTCGAGCACGCGGCGGAGCTCGCGAAGATGTATGAGGAAGAGCGGATGAAAGGGGGATTAACTCGATCTTGGGGATAAGCGGTGGCGAAAGCGTCGGCGCGCAGCGCCGAGATCTCAGGATGTCGACGCCTTTGCTTCCGTTGCATGTGCCCGAAACCCGCCAGTAGTCAATTCCCGAAATGGGCGGCGTCGGAACCGCGCATCGGGTTCTGACCGCCCAGCTAAGTCGCCGTTTGCACGGCTTCCTTGCTGCGGGGCACGCATTGGAGAGGCTCGCAATGAACGAAATTCGGCAAGCCGATGGAGAACTGGCGCACCTGCCGAAGGAGGCCGTTAACCGACTAACCGCGTCTTTTGCGCGCTTCTTGCACTTCGAGGTCGCTGCCGCGGCCGTTCTGCTGTTGGCTACCGTTGCTGCGCTCGTGCTTTCCAACTCTCCGTGGGCACACCACTTTCTTGAAGCATGGGAGACTCAAGTCGGATTTCAAATTGGCACGCTGCACTTCGTTCGGTCCCTCAGGGACTGGATCAACGACGGGCTGATGACCTTGTTTTTCTTTCTGGTCGCGTTGGAACTCAAGCGGGAGCTCGTGCTCGGCGAGTTGAAACATCCTCGCGTAGCTGCGCTGTCGATTGCATCCGCACTCGGCGGCATGGTCGTCCCTGCAGGGGTGTATCTCGCGCTGCTATGGGGGCGACCGGGTGAGACGGGGTGGGGCAGCGTGATGGCGACCGACACCGCGTTTGTGTTGGGTTGTCTGGCACTCCTCGGCTCGCGAATCCCTCAAAGCCTGCGCGTGTTCATGCTTTCGTTGGCGATCGTGGACGACCTCGGCGCCATTCTTGTTCTCGCGATCGGCTATAGCAGCAACATTTCTTGGGGTGCACTGAGCGTGGGCGTCCTTGGTCTCGCGAGCGTTCGAATAATGGCGTTGGCCGGCGTCCGGAGCACCCCGGTCTACCTCCTCGTGGGGTGCTTCGTTTGGCTTGCGGTCGATGTGTCCGGAATCCACGCTACGGTCACCGGCGTAATCCTCGGGTTGCTCACGCCCGCGCGTAGATGGGTGAGCGATGAACGTCTATACGCGATCTTGCGGCAGGTGGTCGCGCACCCCGCGAGAGACGAAGGCAGCGGCCACACGAGGGACCGCGAGACTTTGCGGGTGGCGGAGATTGCAGCGCGCGAAACCCTGTCTCCAGTCGAACGCTTGGAGAGGGCCCTGCACCCGTGGGTCGGCTTTGTCATCATGCCGCTCTTCGCCATTTCCAACGCCGGATTACGGCTCGCGTTTGGCGATTTGAATGCCTCTGTCGTCGTGGCGGTGTTCGCCGGGTTCGCGCTCGGCAAGCCCATCGGGGTCTTTACGTTCAGTTGGCTCGCGGTGCGTTCGGGACTTGCGGTCCGGCCCCCGGACCTCGATTGGCGTTTGATAGCGGGTGGCGCCCTGCTTGCCGGCATCGGATTCACCATGGCACTGTTCATTGGCAACTTGGCCTTCGGCGCGGAACTGATCGACAGCGCAAAAGTGGGAATCTTCCTCGGATCCATTTTTTCGGCGGGAGCGGGTCTCGCTCTATTGATGTGGTCGACCCGTCGCGCGTTGCGCGAAGCGGACCTCAACTGAATGCTCATCTAGCGCAAGGAGCGTCCGTGAACGATTACCGCAAGGCTTTCGTGATCGTCGTGTCAGCCCTCTTCGCCCTCGCCCTGTACTGGATGCTGGCGCCCTTTCGGGGTGCGCTTGCCTGGGGTATCTGTCTCGCTTTCCTGCTGGCACCGGTGCATCGTGGGCTGACGCGCAAGCTGAAGGGACGCTCCGCTCTGTCCGCTGGAATCATCACGCTGCTCGTGCCCGCCGTGCTCGCAGGCCCCATGGTGAGCCTCGGTGTGGCATTCGCGAACCAGGTGACGGAACTGGTCACGCGTTTGCAGGAGGAGAAACTGCGCTTCGATGTCCACCTGCTTGCGCAACTGGAGCAGTATCCCTTCGTCGGCAGTTTTGTCGAATGGCTACGCCAGAACCTCACGGCCACGACCGAACAGCTTCAGAGCTGGTTGGTAAAGGGTGCCCAACTGCTGCTGCAGTCGCTGGCAGCCACGGGAGGCAACTTTGTAATCAGTGCTCTCGGTACGGTCGTTCATTTTTTCATGATGTTGTTCTTGCTCTTCTTCCTGCTGCGCGACGGCCAGCAGTTGCTCGACCGGATCGTCCGCTTGGTCCCCATGGAAGCGCAGCGTAGAGGAGACCTGCTCCGACTGATTGCCAGCACGACGCGTGCCGTAGTCTACGGTACCGGTTTGACCGCGGTCGCCCAAGGCACCTTGGTGGGTGTCGGCTTCGCCATAGCAGGATTGCCGTCGGCGGTTGTGTTCGGCGTGCTGGCCGCGCTTCTGGCATTGCTCCCGGTGGGCGGTGCAGCACTCGTGTGGGTACCGGGGGTAGTTGCGTTAGCCGCAGATTCCCAGTGGGGCTGGGCGATCTTCCTGTCCGTCTGGGGCACGGCCGTGTCGGTCTCCGACAATCTGCTGCGCCCATTGCTGATTTCGACCCAGGCGCCGGTGTCGACGCTCGTAGTATTCGTAGGTGTCGTCGGCGGCGTCTCGGCCTTCGGCATCATCGGCCTCATTGTCGGGCCGGTCCTGCTGACGGTTCTGGTTGCCCTGTTGCGTTTCGTCGACGACACGTTGTCACACCAGCCCTGACCACAGGACAAGGGAACGCCTGTCACCTAAACCGTCGTCAGTCCGTAGGGGTCGGCACAGCGCATGTATGCGGTCGGACGATGCCTGCTGCCCTGGCAGCGACATCGCCTCGCGTCCTGTTCGAATTAAGATGGGGAAGCATCCCCGGCTCGCCCGTAACGAGCCGCAGCCGCACGACCTACCCTTAAGCGACGGCGTTAATAGCCAAACCCGGCGCAGTTTCGAGACCTCGACCAGGGGCGGTGCCGATCTCGCATTTCGAAAGGATCAATGTGCCAACGCATCCGTCTTCACCCTCCGCGCGTCGGCCGGCCGACCCGGGCCCTCCTGCGGTCAGCACGCGCAGTCGACCCGCGTGCCTCGGCGTCGTTGCGATCGGCGCCTCGGCCGGCGGGCTTGCCCCACTGTTCGAGCTGTTCGGGCGCTTGCCCGCCAATCTCGGGTTCGCCTACGTCGTGGCGCAGCATGCCGCGGCCGACCATGACACCGCGCTGCCGCAGCTGATCGGCGAGCGGACGTCGATCGTGGTGCGCACCCTCACGGACGGCGACGCACCCCGGCCGAACGTCGCCTACGTCGTGCCGCCGAGCATGAACGCGGTGTTTCGCGACGGCACGCTGCGATTGGTGGCGATCGCGCCGCACATGCGGCCCAGTCCGTCGGTCAACGAGCTACTCTGCTCGCTCGCGGAGGAGGCGCGCGAGATGCTCGTCGTCGGCGTGATCCTGTCGGGCACCGGCAGCGACGGCGCGGCCGGCGTGCGCGCGATCAAGGCCGAGGGCGGCTTCTCGTTCGCCCAGGACCCGGCGTCGGCCCAGTACGATGGCATGCCGCGTGCGGCCATCGACACCGGCTGCGTCGACTGGGTGCTGGATCCAACGCGGATCGCCGACGAACTCGTGCGGCTTTCCGGGTTGCACGACGCGGTCCCGCCGACGTGCGATCACGCAGCGCTGAAGCGGCTGCTGGGCCGGCTTCGCCAGCAGAGCAACGTCGACTTCTCGCGCTACAAGGAAGCGATGCTGTGGCGACGCATCCACCGCCGCGTCGCGGCCACCCACGCGCGCGGGCTCGACGAGTACGTTGAGCTCGCGTGCGGAGATGCAGACGAGCTCGAGCGGCTGCAGCGCGAGTTTCTGATCTCGGTCACCGCGTTCTTCCGCGACCCGGCCGCATTCGCCGCGCTCGCGCAGGTCGCGGCCGAACTGGTGGACGGCAAGCATCTCGACGATCCGATTCGCGTCTGGGTGCCCGCCTGTGCTACCGGCGAGGAGGCGTACTCGATCGCCATCGTGCTCGACGAGGCGCTGCACGCCGCCGGCGTGCACGCCGCCGTGCAGATCTTCGCCAGCGACATCGACACCGCTGCACTCGCCGTGGGGCGCGCCGGCCGCTACCCGGCCGGGGCTCTCGTCGATGTCGAACCTGCGCGGGTCGAGCGCTACTTCGTGCCCGCCGACGACGGCTTCGAGGTGGCCAAGCGCCTCCGCGACATGGTCGTGTTTGCGCGGCACGACGTGCTGGTCGACCCGCCCTTCACCCGGCTCGATCTACTGAGTTGTCGCAACCTGCTGATCTACCTGCAGCCTGCCTGCCAGGTCAGGGTTCTCGGCACCTTCGGCTACGCATTGCGACCGGGCGGCCACCTCCTGCTAGGAAAGTCGGAAGCGGTGGCGCAAGCCGAGGAGCTATTCGCGCCGGTGGACGTCGGCGTGCAGCTGTATCGGCGCACGTCCGCGAGCGCCCGAGCGGCGCCGCTGCGCAGTGGCGCGCCGCGCACGGTCGTCGAGCCCGGGCGCCGCCGGGCGGAATCGGGCGCCGGCCGCGACGACCGGTTGTTGTCCGCGCTCGCGAGCCTCTATACGCGCGCGGCGATCGTCGTCGACCGACGGCTCGAGATCCGGCACATCCACGGCGACGCGTCGCCCTTCCTGACGGTGCCTGCTGGCGCGGCGAACCTGAGCCTGCCGATGTACATCCGCGAAAACTACCGGACCGAACTGCACACGCTGGTGTTCCGCGTCGACCACGACCGCACGCCGGCCGCAGGGCCGATCCGGCCGCTGCCCGACGCTCCCCGCCGCGGCATCCGGCTAGTCGTCTACCCCTTTGGGTCCGACGAGCGGGACCACGAATACCTGTGCGTGTTCGAATATGCACCGCTCGCGGATCCCGCAGCCGCGGGGCACGCGGCGGAGGGCGACGACGAGGGACCGGCGCTGCGCGCGGCTCGCGACGAGCTGACGTCCGCGCGCGAATACGTCCAGACGCTGATCGACGAGCTCGCGGCGTCGCAGGAGCAGTTGCAGCCACTCAACGAGGAGCTGCAGTCGACGGTCGAGGAGCTCAAGGCGTCGAACGAAGAGCTGCAGTCGATGAACGAGGAGCTCGCGACGTCGAACGCCGAGCTGCAGCAGAAGACCGGCGAACTCGGACGCGCGAACCGCGACCTCGAAATGATCCTGGGCAACCTGCGGTTCCCGATTATCGTCGTCGATGCGGGTTTGCGCCTGCGGCGCTACAACGAGGAAGCCGCCAAGATGTTCGACATGGGTCCGCGCGCCGCCGGTCGCGACCTGCGCGACTACGAGGCGTCGAACAGCTTGAGCGAGGTCGCCGCGATGCTGGTCGACGCCATCCGCTCCGGCGAGGGCGGCGAGCGGCTGCTCGCCGACGGCAAGCGGCATTACCTCGCGCGCTCGGCGGTGTACCGTGACGAGGGCAGCGAGATTACCGGCGCCATCGCCGTGCTCGCCGACACGACGAATCTCGTTGAGACCGAGCGCCGCCTGCGCGAGAGCCAGGAGCGGCTGCTCGCGATCATGAACAACTCGAGCGCGCTGATCATGATCAAGCGCATCTCGGGGGAGTACGAGTTCGTCAATGCCGGCTTCGGACAGCTCTTCGGCATGGCGCCCGACACGGTCGCCGGCAAGACCGACGTCGAGGTGCTGCCGCGCCAGATCGTCGAGGTGCTGCATGACCGGGAAATCGAGGTGTTGCGTCGACGTGCGCCGATCCAGTCCGAGGATTCACTGCCACTGCCGGACGGCGAGCGCCACCTGCTGGCGATGCGCTTTCCACTGTTCGCTGAAAACGGCAGCATCCATGCGATTTGCACGCTTGCGACGGACGTCACCGAACTCAGACGATCGGAACGGCAGACGCTGCTTTACGGACGGGCGTTCGAAAGCGTCGGTGAAGGCGTGGCGATCACCGACGTGGCGCATCGGATCGTCAGCGTCAATCCGACTTTCATGCGCCTGACCGGATTCGCGCTCGAAGACGTCAGCGGACATGACGCAGCCCAATTCGCACTCGACGAGGCCCACGAAAGCATTGCTGCGACGATCTGGGAGGGCGTCGGCCGCGATGGCCGCTGGCAGGGTGAGATCGCCTGCCAGCGCAAGGACAACACGCCGATACCGGCTTGGCTGGCAGTCAGTCCGGTGGCCGCCCCGAGCGGGATCGTGACGAACTATGTCGCCGTGTTCACCGATCTCAGCCAAGTCAAGGAGAGGCAGCGGCTCGAGTACGCGGCGACGCACGATGAGCTTACCGGACTGGCCAACCGCAACCTCTTCTTCGATCGCCTCGCGCATGCCATCGCCCGTTGCGAACGCCAGCACTCGCGGCTGTCGCTGCTGTTCATCGATCTCGACAACTTCAAGACGATCAACGACACCCTCGGTCACGATGCGGGCGACCGGCTGCTCGAGGAGATCGGCCGACGCATAGGCCAGTGCGTGCGCGCGCAGGACACAGTCGCGCGCATGGGCGGCGACGAGTTCAGCGTGCTCATCGAGGATGCCCAGCCCGCGGAAGTAAGGATCATGGCGGAGCGCATTCTCGAGAGCTTGGCGACGCCGGCGCGGCTGGGCGAGCGCGACGTCAACACGACAGCGAGTGTCGGCATCAGCAACTATCCCGAGGACGGCCACGACATCCAGACGCTGCTCAAGAATGCGGACACGGCGATGTACGAGGCGAAGGAGACCGGCAAGAATGCGCTGCAGTTCTTTTCCAGCGAACTCAACACACGGGCGCAGCAGCGTCAGGACATGGAACTCGATTTGCGCCGCGCGATCGACCAGCAGGAGTTCTTCCTCGTCTTCCAGCCCCAGGTCGAGCTGGCCGAGAAGGGAATCGCCAGTGTCGAGGCACTGCTGCGATGGCGCCATCCGACCCGCGGTCTGGTACCGCCCGTGCAGTTCATACCGATAGCCGAGGATAGTGGGCTGATCATCCCGATCGGCGAGTGGGTGCTCCGGGCGGCGTGTACGCAGATCAAAGCGTGGCAGGCGTTGCTGCCCGAGCCGCCTCGGGTTGCGATCAATGTGTCGCCGCGGCAATTTCGGCGTCCCGGGATGGTGCCGTCTATCCGCCAGGCGCTCGTCGATACCGGTGTCGATGCGAGATTCCTCGAGGTCGAGGTGACCGAGCGTGCGTTGAACGGCGACCTGGAGCGGTTGCTCGGCCCACTTACCGAGTTGCGCGAGCTCGGGGTGCACGTGACGATCGACGATTTCGGCACCGGATATTCATCGCTCAGCTGCCTGAAGCGGCTTCCGATCGACCACGTCAAGATCGACAAGAGCTTCATCGATGCGATCGAGCATGACGAGGATGACAACGCAATCGCGCGGGCGATCATTGGCATGTCCCATACCCTCGGCATGCAGGTAGTCGCCGAGGGCATCGAACACGCCGGTCAGTACGCCATTCTGAAAGCGACCGGCTGCAATCTCGGGCAAGGTTATTTCTTTTCGGAGCCCCTGCTGCCGGCTGAGGTAATTGCCCTGCTCAAACGCCAGGATGGGAATGCGACGTGAGCGACCTGCTGAATGAGCTGGACGGTCACCGACGTACTCTGTGGAGTAAGGCGCAAACGGGTCGAGCGCAGCGCTCTTGATTCCCCGCTGTCGGGATTCGATTGGTCCATAGACCGGTCCGCGACCACCCGTCCGACGTCGAGGTGCGCGCTACTGCTCGCGCCAACGCAGCTTAGAGTTCAGAAAACCAGGGTACTCCACCGGGGATCTTGTGTGCGCTCGACAAAGGCGACCATGCCGCCGAGCCCGGAGCATTGCGACACGAGCGCCTCGCGCGGCAACCCCAGCGCGGCGAGGGCCTGGCTGCAGGCGCGCATCTGCACCCCGGCTTCGACGCAAGCTTGCAGGTATGTCGCCAGTGGCATCGTTTCGCGCCCGAAGCCGATCGGGGTGTCGTGCCGGGCCGCGAGCAGCCAGTGGACCGAGCGCGCGGTGAACAGCAGCTCAACTTCCAGGTCGAGCGCGGCGGCGGCCTGCGCGGCGACGAACGGCGTGGCCGCCCGGTCGGCGTCGTCGGGGCCGCAGGACCAGACCATGATCGCGAGGCCACGGCGTTGAGCCATCACAGCTTCTCCAGGCGCATGCGCGCAATCGCGGCCGGCGCCAGCGACTCGCCGTGCACGAGATTCGCCACGTCCTCCGTCCAGCGCTCGGGTGCGATCCGCACGAGCCAGCCGCGTCCGTAAGGATCGCGATGCACCAGTTCGGGCGTTTCCGCCAGCAGCGAGTTCACTTCGACGACGCGACCCGAGACCGGTGTCTTGATCGACACGACCGCTTTGCTGAGTTCGGCCACGGCTACCGTCTCGCCTTGGCCCAGGACCGTGCCCACCGGCTTCGGTCGGCACATGTAGACATCGCCGGAAAGGTGGATGCCGAAGGCGCTTATCCCGACTTCCATGCAGCGGTCCTCGCGAGGGCGGCACCACATGTCGTGCGCGAGGAAGAACCAGGCGTCGTCGGGATAGGCGAAACCGAGGATGTCCATCGCGTCACGCGAAGAAATGGCGGAAGAAAACGGGAGTCGAACCCGCCCGGCGACGCATGGCGCCGCCCACTGGGTTTGAAGCCCAGCCGCCCCACCGGGGACGAATTTCTTCCTTGTTCATGAAGCCTCCCGCACGTCGGCGAACAGCAGCGTATCCGGCCGCAGCCGGTGCTCGTCGCCGACGCGCCGCAACAGTCCGACGCGGTCGAAGAATTCGAGGATCTGGATCGCACGCTTGCGGCCGAGTTCCGTTGCATCACGGAACGCAGCGGCGGCGATCGCACCGTCGCGCTCGCCGATCTCGCGGGCAAGCGTTGCAAGCTTGTGGATTGTAGGCACCGGATAGAAGAGATCCTTCACGACCTGGAACACCTCGCCCGTCTGCGCCAGCCGTCGGAGCACCTCGCGGACCTGAGTTTCCGGCAGACGCGCGGCGGCGGCAAGGTCGCGGACCCAGGGTGGATCGAAGCCGCCGTCGAGCAGCAGTGGCAGCGCACGTTCGGCCACGACGCGATCGGCCGCGCGCAAGCGCTCGCCATGGGCCGGCAAATGCAGGAAGCCGTTGCGCACTCCGATGCGGTCATCGCTGCGCAGGCGCTCGACGAGGTTGTCCCACAGCGGCTCGGCCATGCGCGGGGCGGCGAGCCGGCGCGCCCGCTTCGCGTCGAGGCCGACCTCCTGCGGCGACTGTGCGTGGAAGTCGTGCAGCACCTGCAGGACTTCCGCCTGCGCTTGCGCGAGGTGTGCCGCGTCGATGAACCACCCGCCTCCCGCGGCGAGCGCACCCGGGACATGCTCGACGTCGAACGGCCACGCCGCGTAGCCGGCGACATGGAGCCACGCGTCCCCGTGCATGCCGAACGGCGCGTGCGCCAAGGTGGCGGCGAAGCGCTCCGATGGGCTGTCGGCGCTTTGCGCGTGCAGCCAGGCCAGGCGCTCCGGCGTCTGCCGATAGCGCGCCGGCGCATCGACCGCGAGCACCGTGCCACCACCGAGCGTCCGCGCCGCCGCGGCGTCGCGCAGCACGAATCGATCGGTCTGCCAGGCGTGAAGCGGCGTGCGCAGCACCAGTTGCGCGAGTCCTTCCGCGCCCGGCTCGATCGCGGCTGCGCCCAGCACGGCAACGGTCGCCATGCCCTTCTGCGTGCCGAGGTGGAGATGGACCAGCGTGCCCGAGCGTAACGCCCGGGCTGCAGTGGGAGCGACCCTCAAACGCACGTCCAGGCGTTCGCTTTGCTGCGCGATGACCGGCGTGCACAGAACATGGCCTCGGTCCACGTTCTCGCGCGCGAGTCCCGCCAGCCCGATCGCGCAGCGCTGGCCCGGCCCGGCCTCCTCGACCGCGGCGCCGTGACTCTGCAGGCTGCGTACGCGCAGCGGCCGTGCTGGGTCATGGGCGAGTGCGAGCAGATCGCCGACGCGCACGCAGCCGGAGGCAATGCAACCGGCCACGACGGTGCCGATGCCGACGACGGTGAACACGCGGTCCAGCGACATGCGAAAGCCGGCCGCAGGGTCGCCGCGGACAGTGGGGCTTTGCGCCTCGCGCCGCAGCAGGTCGCGCAGCGGCTCGATGCCATCGCCGCGCAGCGCGGACACTTCGAGCACGGGCCAGTCGGCGCGTCCCGCCGTCGCCAGCAGCGCCCTCGCCTGCTGTTCGCGCTGCGCCAGCATCACGTCATCCACGCGGTCGGCCTTGGTGAGCACGACGGCGCCGCGCGGGATCTCCAGCAGCGAGAGGATCGTCAGGTGCTCGGTCGTCTGCGGCATCACGCCGTCATCGGCCGCGACCAGCAGCAGCGCGAAGTCGATGCCGCTCGCGCCCGCGACCATCGCGTGCACGAGTTTTTCATGTCCGGGGACATCGACGAAGCCGATCGCCGGGCCATCGTCCTGGGGCATGAAGGCGAAACCCGGCTCGATGGTGATGCCGCGGCGTCGCTCCTCCGGCAGCCGGTCGCCGTCGACGCCGGTGAGCGCGCGCACCAGCGCCGTCTTCCCGTGGTCGATGTGACCGGCGGTCCCGACGATCATGCGAGCGCCTGTTTCAAGGCCGGGAGCTGCGCGAGCACCGGCCCCGGTTCGTCGAGACAGCGGCAATCGAGCAGCAGGCGGTCATCGGCGATGCGGCCGATGATCGGCATCGGCAGCGCGCGCAGCGCCGACGCCAGCGCATCGAGCGCGGTGCCGACGCCGCGCCGGCCGGGCAGCACCGGCGCGAGCGCGAGGCCGGCCGACGGCAGCCGGTCCACCGGCAACGAGCCGGAACCGATCTGGCTGCAAAGCGGCACGACCTGGACGTCGTAGCGCGGAGCGAGCGTGGTGCGCAGCGGCGCCAGCAGCGCCTGCGCGACGCCTTCGATCTGGTCCATCGGCCGCACGAGCCAGCGCAGAGTGGGCAGCTCGCGCGTCAGCAGCTCGGGTTGCAGGTACAGCGCCAGCGTCGCTTCCAGCGCCGCCAGCGGCAGCTTCGACAGGCGCAGCGCCCGCTTCATCGGAAACTTGCGGATGCGCGCGACCATTTCGCGCCGCCCCACGATCAGGCCGGCCTGCGGGCCGCCCAGCAGCTTGTCGCCGGAGAAGGTCACGACATCGCAGCCGGCGGTCAGCATCTCCTGCGGCGTCGGCTCCTTCGGCAAGCCGTACTGCGTCATATCGACGAGTGAGCCGCTCCCCAGGTCAGTCGCCAGCGGCAGCCCGTGCTCGCGCGCGAGGCCGGCAAGCTCGGCTTCGGACACCGAGGCAGTGAAACCCTGCACGATGTAGTTGCTGGTGTGGACCTTCATCAGCAGTGCGGTGCGCGGCGTGATCGCGCGCGCGTAATCGGCGAGATGGGTGCGGTTCGTCGTGCCCACTTCCACCATCGTCGCGCCCGCGCTCGCCATCACGTCGGGCATGCGGAAGGCGCCGCCGATCTCGACCAGTTCCCCGCGCGAGACGATGGCTTCACGCCCGCCCGCAAGCGCGGCAATGGTGAGCAGCACTGCACCGGCGTTGTTGTTGACGACCGTCGCGGCCTCGGCGCCGGTGATCTCGCACAGCAGCCCTTCGACCAGCGTGTCGCGATCGCCGCGGCCGCCGCCCGCGAGCTCGTACTCGAGGTTGTTCGGCCCTTCCATCATGCGGGCCACGTGCGCGACCGCCGAAGGCGGCAGCACCGCACGCCCGAGGTTGGTATGGATCACGGTGCCGGTCAGGTTGATGACGCGTTTCAACCGGGGCGCGATGCGCGCCCGGACGCGGGACGCGAGTTCCGCTGTCATCACCTCGCGATCGAGAAGCCGGAGATCCAGCTCGCCGACAAGCGCGAGCGCCCGCAAGCCGTCGAGCAGGCCGCGCGTCTCGGCGGCAACCAGCGTGTGACCATGGGCGGCGGCGAGCGCCTGCACCGCGGGCAGTCGCAGCAGCTTGTCGATCGAAGGCAGATCCTTGAGCCTCGCCTTCGAGCCGTGAACCACGGACTCTTCGGGCGCGGACATCAGCCGCCTCCGCCGTCGTCGGGTTTGTCCGGCTCCCCGAACAGGAGCAGCAGGTTGGTGCCATGCCGCTCGAAGCCCGCCTCCGACACCAGCAGGTCGAGCGTCAGCGAAGCGAGGTCATCGGCCACCGGCTCCACCTGCGGGTCGCGGTCCTTGCGGACGATCTTGAGGTAGCTGCCGCACTCGTCGCAGGTCTCCGCCTCGACCGCCGCCTTCAGCGGCTCGCTCACGCCGGCGTCCACCCGTTCCAGCGACTGGTAGTGGATGCCCTTCGTGCTTTCGCAGTGGCTGCACTTGATTCGCACCATGTGCCACTGTGTCGAGCACAACGCGCACTGCAGGTAGCGCAGTCCGCCGGACGTGGCGTCGATGCGGGCGACACTCGCCACCGGCACGAAGCCGCAGCACGGGCAGCGCGTGGCGTCCTCGATGCGGCCGAAGGGTGCGAGCCGCTCGGCGCCGTGGACAGCCTGCGTGGCCAGCACGAGATGCGTCCAGTACGCCTGGAGCGCCGCGGCGATGAAAGGCGCAGCGGCCAGATCGAGCCCGGAAGCGTCATTCCCCAACAGCCGGTCGGCCTGGCTTTCCAGCGCATCGGCATCCAGCGAGCGCAAGGCCTCGACCGTCGAGCGCACGACGTCGGTTGGCACGCGCGGGAGCAAGGCCTCGAGCAGACGATGCAGGCCGTCGCGCCAGCGCGGATCGCGCGGCCAGAGTTCGGCCGGCAGCGACGGCCTGCCCGCGCGCACCGCGGCGGCGAGCGCGTCCGCATCGGGCAGTGCGACGTCGGGATAGTCCTGCAGCAGCGCGTGCTGCGCGCGCGTCAGGTCGGTTATCAATAGCAGGTAGTCGCGCATCGCGTGGTCGGCTGCGAGCTCGCGCAGACGGATCTCGCGCTCGGCAAAGATCTCGCTGCGGACGGGCAGGTGCAGCACCGGCGCCTGCCGGCCGGAGCGCACCGCAATCTCTTCGGGGGTGAGCAGCGGGATCGTCGTCACTTGTCGGCGCCGATGTCGCGATACCACAGCGGATGGTGGCGACGCGCCCAGGATGGGGACACCGTGCCGCGCGTCATCGCGCGCATCGAGCCCTTGACCCAGATCGCCGCGTACACGTGGATGATCACGCCCAGCACCATCAGGAAGGCTGCGAAGGCGTGAAGCAGCACGGCGAAACGCCGCACCGGTATCGGAACGGCGCCCGCGAACCACGGCACCCAGAAGAGGAAGCCGGTCACCAGCAGCACCAGCAGGCACACCGCGAACAGCCAGAACACCCCCTTCTGCCCGGCGTTGTACTTCGCCACCGGCGGCATCTCTTCCTCGCGGCCGCGCAGCAGCCGGGACGAGCGGCGCACCCAAGCGCTGTCGTTGCGCGTCCAGAAGTTGTCGCGCCAGACCTGGAAGAACAGGATCACGAAGCCCAGCACCATGACCACGCCGAAGAACGGATGCAGCGTCTTGGTCCACTGACCGCCGCCGAACAAGCCGGTGAAAGGCCAGAACAGGGGATGGAACAGGGCCAGGCCGGACAGACCGGCGGCGAGGAACAGCAGCGCGACGATCCAGTGATTGACGCGTGTGCCGTCGTTGTAGCGGCGAATCAGTCGAGCCATCTCACTCTCCTCGCACGCGGTCTTCGTCGCGTCGGCGCGGCCTGCCGTCGTCCGCGTCGTCGTCCGTCTCGTCGGTTTCGAGCGGACCCACCTTGACGTAGTGGAAGAAGCCGACGACCGCGGCACCGATCATCGCCGCGGTGGCCAGCGGCTTGGTGATGCCCTTCCACAGCGCCACCAGCGGACTTATCGTCGGGTCGGCCGGCAGGTCGTTGTAGAGCCCCGGCTGGTCGCCGTGCTGTAGCACGTACACCACGTGTGTGCCGCCGACGCCGGCGGGGTCGTACACCGCCGGTTGCGCATAGCCGCGCTCCTTCAGTTCCGCGACGCGCTGCGCACCAAACTCCAGCATGTCCTCCTTGCTGCCGAAGCGGATCGCGCCGGTCGGACACACCTTCGCGCACGCGGGCTCCAGCCCGACAGCGACCCGGTCGGAGCACAGCGAGCACTTGTAGGCGCGGTTGTCCGTCCGGGAGATGCGAGGGATGTCGAACGGACAGCCGCTCACGCAGTAGCCGCAGCCGATGCAGTGCTCGCTGATGAAGTCGACGATGCCGTTGGTGTACTTCACGATTGCGCCGGGCGCCGGGCAGGCCTTGAGGCAGCCCGGGTCCTCGCAGTGCATGCAGCCGTCCTTGCGGATGAGCCATTCGAGTCGGGTGCTCTCGTCCGGCTGCTTCATCTGCACTTCGGCGTAGCGCATGACGGTCCAGGACTGCGGCGTCAGGTCGGACGGGTTGTCGTACTGCCCGACGTTGACGCCGACCTCGTCCCGCAAGTCGTTCCACTGCATGCACGCGACCTGGCACGCCTTGCAGCCGATGCAGCTGGACACATCGATCAGCTTCGCCACTTCGGTGACGTGCTGCCGCGCCTGGGGCGTCGGCTTGGTGGTCGCCGATCGCGCCGCGATGTCGAGAGATTGCAACGAGCTCATGTCATGCCCTCTCGATATTGACGGTGAAAGACTTGTATTCGGGAGTCTGCGTGTTCGCATCCCCCACGAACGGCGTGAGCGTGTTCACCAGGTAGCCGGGCTTTGCGAGGCCGACGAAACCCCAGTGATTCGGCAGACCGACCGTATCGACCGTCCTGCCGTCCACCGTCAGCCGCGGGATGCGCGGCGTGACCATCGCCACGGCCTTGATGAAGCCGCGGTTGGACGACACCTTCACCATGTCGCCGTTGGCGATGCCCTTGTCCTTCGCCAGCTCGGGGCTGAGCTCGACGAATTGCTGCGGCTGAATGATGGCGTTCGACAGGACGTTCTTGGTCCAGTAGTGGAAATGCTCGGTCAGGCGGTAACTCGTCGCCACGTACGGGAACTCGGCCGGCTTGCCGAACGCCTCGAGATCGCCCTTGAACACCCGCGCCGCCGGGTTCGCGCGCGCCTTCGGGTTGGCGTTCATCGGGTTGTTCTCGAGCGGCGATTCGAAGGGTTCGTAATGCTCGGGCAGCGGCCCCTCGGCCATTCCCGTCGGGGCGAAGAGGCGCGCGACGCCCTCGGCCGCTGCACCCGCTGCGGGTCCGCGGGGTCGGCGTCGGGACGGATGTCCGGCACGTCGGCGCCGGCCCAGGCGCTGCCGTTCCAGTACATCAGCGTGCGCCCCGGATCCCACGGCTTGCCGTCGGGGGCGGTGGATGCGGCGTTGTAGAGGATGCGCCGGTTGGCCGGCCACGCCCATGCCCAGTTCAGCGTCTGGCCGATGCCCCACGGGTCGGAGCTGTCGCGCCGTGCCATCTGGTTCCCGGCCTCGGTCCAGGCTCCCGCGTAGATCCAGCAGCCGCAGGCCGTGCTGCCGTCGTCGCGCAGTTGGCCGAAACCGGCGAGCTGCCGGCCGGAGTGCACGAGCACCGCCGGTGCGGCGCCCGGGTTCTTCGGATCGGGCGGCGCCGTGACATCGGCGAGCGCCTTGCCGTTGTATTCCATCGCCAGTTCTTCAGGCGACGGCGCCGACGGAATCTTGTACGGCCAGGTCAGCTTGACGATCGGGTCGGGGAAAGCGCCGCCGTCCTTCGCGTACATCGCGCGGATGCGCAAAAACAGCTCGCCGATGATCTCGTTGTCGCCGCGCGCCTCTCCCGGCGGAGGGGCGCCCTTCCAGTGCCATTGCAGCCAGCGGCCGGAGTTGGTGAGCGCGCCGTCCTCCTCGGCGAAACAGGTCGACGGCAGCTTGAACACCGTGGTCTGGATCTCTTCCGACTTGACGTCGTTGTACTCGCCGAAGTTGCGCCAGAACTCCGCCGTCTCGGTGTCCAGTGGATCGATGATCGCGAGGAACTTCAGCTTCGACAGGCCCGCGATGATCTTCTTCTTGTTCGGGAAGGAGCCGACCGGGTTGAAACCCTGGCAGATGTAGCCGTTGAGCTGGCCCATGTTCATCAGCTCGAAGGCCTGCAGCACGTCGTACAACTTGTCGATCTTGGGCAGGTAGTGAAACGCCCAGTCGTTGTCGGCCGTCGCCGCGTCGCCCCACCACGCCTTCTGCAGACTGACGAAGAACTTCGGGTAGTTCTGCCAGTAGCTCATCTGGTTCGGCCGCAGCGGTGCCAGCGCGCGCGTCTTGTAGTAGGTCTGCAGGTCCTGCTCGTCGTCGCGCGCGAGCGAGAGATAGCCCGGCAACGAGTTGGAGAGCAGGCCGAGGTCGGTCAGGCCCTGGATGTTGCTGTGCCCGCGCAGCGCGTTCATGCCGCCGCCCGCGATGCCGATGTTGCCGAGCAAGAGCTGCATGATCGCGCCGGTGCGAATCATCTGCGAGCCCATGCTGTGCTGCGTCCAGCCCAGCGCGTACATGATCGTCATCGCCCTGTCGGGCGTGGCGGTGGTCGCGATCATCTCGCACACTTTCAGGAACTGCGCCTGCGGGGTGCCGGTGATGCGGCTCACCATCTCGGGCGTGTAGCGCGAGAAATGCCGCTTCATCACCTGCAGCACGCAACGCTCGTGCTGCATCGTCGGGTCGGTCTTGGCGAACTCGCCCTCCATCTCGTAGCCCCAGCTTGCGGGGTCGTACTTGCGCTTCGCCTCGTCGTAGCCGGAGAAGAGTCCGTCCTGGAAGCTGTAGCCCTCGCCGACAATGAAGCTCGCGTTGGTGTAGTTCGCGACGTACTCGTGCTGGATCTTGTCGTTCGACAGCAGGTAATTGATGACGCCGCCCAGAAAGGCGATGTCGCTGCCGGCGCGGATCGGCGCGTAGTAGTCGCTCATCGCGGCCGAGCGCGTGAAGCGCGGATCGACGACGATCAGCCGCGCCTTGTTGTGGTGCTTGGCCTCGATGACCCACTTGAAGCCGCAGGGGTGCGCTTCGGCGGCGTTGCCGCCCATGATCAGCACGACATCGGCGTTCCGGATGTCCACCCAGTGGTTGGTCATCGCGCCGCGTCCGAACGTCGGGGCCAGACTGGCCACCGTAGGTCCGTGTCAGACACGCGCCTGGTTGTCGAAGACGAGCATCCCGAGGGATCGCATCGCCTTGTGCGTGATGTAACCGGTCTCGTTGGAGGCGGCGGATGCGCAGAGCATCCCTGTGGTGGTCCAGCGGTTCACGACCTTGCCGTCGTCCGTGTTCGCCACGAAGTTGGCGTCGCGGTCGGCCTTCATCAGCGTGGCGAGGCGCGTCAGCGCTTCGTCCCAGCTCACCCGCTTCCACTCCTTCGCGCCGGGCTCGCGGATCTCCGGGTACGCCAGGCGGTTGGGGCTGCGCACGAAGTCGAGCAGGCCCGCGCCTTTGGGGCACAGCGTCCCGCGGTTGACCGGGTGGTCCGGATCGCCTTCGATGTGGATGATCTCGGGCAGCGCGTTCTTGGCCTTGTCGCCCAGGCTGTACATCAGAAGGCCGCAGGCGACGGAGCAGTACGGACAGGTACTGCGCGTCTCGTCGGCGCGTGCCAGCTTGAAGTGGCGCGTCTCGGCGAGCGCCTCGCTGGCCGAGAAGCCCAACGCGGCCAGGGTTGAGGACGCGAGCCCCGCGCCGCTGACCCGGAAGAATTGCCTTCGATCCATGTACATCGAGGTTCTCCTGAAGGGTTATTTCGGAGCGGAGCCGGACGGCTGCGCAGTTCCATCTTTACCGTTCGGCGCCGGCAGCGCGGCGCCGTCCCCGCCAGTCGGCGCCGGCGCCTCGCCCTGGTTCGCGCCGCCTTCCCCCTGCCCCGCCACGACGCCCCCGACGGCCGTGCCGCCCGTGCCGGGACCTGCGGCAGGCGACGCTGGCGTCACGGCATCGGTGGAGGGCGAAGGCGAAATCGGCGCAGGCGGCGTCGTCGTCGGGGCAGTCCCGGGCGTAGTCGTCGCGGGCTCCGGCGGCGTGGCAACCGGTGCGGGCTTCTCACCGCATCCCGCCGCGAAAAGACAGACAGTGGCGCACATGGCGCGCCAGGGAAGTGGATGCATGCAGCCTCCCAAAGCAAGCAAACTCGTCGGCGACTGCCGGGTCGACAGATCGCCGCAGAATTGCGACGGAGTGAGCGCCCAAGCCTCACGCGCTCCCCTGCACAGGGGGGCGAAACGCTCCTCTCCCGCCGCGGTCGAGCGAGTGAGCAAGCGGCGTGCCCCGCCTCAACCGCCCTTACCTCGTCCCGGTATTTCCGCTCCAGCCACGAGTCAGACGTCGGCGGCCGCCCTGGGGAGCGCAGAGGCAGCCTGCTCCCCGTACCACGTGCAGCCGCAAACGCCGTCTTTGTAAAATTTATAGACTGGTTCTTGGCATATGCAACTTTGGTCCCGGGTAAAAACGCAGACCGTGGTGCAGGCATTGCGCTACAGCCTCCCCGCTCGTTCGGCGGCAACGAGCGCCTGCCTGTTCATCGCCGCCGCGAGCGCCAGTCCTGACAAGACGAGCGGAACAAGCGATACCCAAAGCACAACGCTCCAGCCATACGCCGACAGCCCCCCGCCGGCGATGAACGATCCCGCGGCCATCAATCCGAATACGACGAATTCTTTGAGCGACTGAACGCGAGTCTTCTCCTCGGGCCTATGGCACTCGAGCACCAGCGCAGATCCGGCGAGGAAGCCGAAATTCCAGCCATCTCCGAGCAGAATAAGGAAGCCCCGAAAGTACAGCCCGGTCAGCACGAACGCGGCGCGCAGGACGGAGACCATTATGCCAATCACAAGATCGAAATCGCAGAGTCAGACGCCGCAGCCCCTCCCACGGCACGACCAGCAAAAATCGGCCGAGCGCAGCGAAGCATGTGCTGCGTTACCGGTCTCTCGCTCTAAAGATAACGCCCCACGCCTGTTCACCGGACGAAAGGTATCGAAGCTGAAAAGGATGGCAACGGGCCGAAAGCAGCCGCCACCCGGAGCCATTAGCTTCAGCCGCGACCAGTCAGTCAAATCCGCCGCCACGGACGGTGAGTTGGCCGGTACCAAATCAATATCGCTCGAACCGGCTCGGTTGCCGGAGGCTCGAACCGCCCCCTTCAAAATCACGCGTCAACGTCCCGCCCCTACGACGCTGCGAAACGTCACCGAATAGCGCAGTCCTTCCACGCCCGGAATGCTGTGCTCCCATTCCTTGCGCGACGGGCCTCGCAGCAGGTACGCGGACCGGGGCTCGGCGATGAGCGAATAGCGCTCCCACTTCGCGCCCGACTTGCGCCGAAAACGGAACACGCGCGACGAAAGCAGCGAAATGCCGATGACGTCGCCGAAGGCTGGTCGGTCGCGGTGTCAGCCGATCGCGGCGCCGGGGCGGTATTCGGTGATCAGCGCGGGCGGGAGGTCGTCGGGCGGGAGGTCGGCGAAGGCGGCGGCGCGTTCGCGCAGCGGCAGCAGGAACGCCGGGATGTCATCAGTTCGGCGCAGCTCGCATCGCCGAAGTCGTAATGCCAGCCGAACGACATGACGCGCCGCTTGCCGACGTAGCCGTGGAATTCGAACTCCTTTAGCGGCAACGCGGCGAGGCAATCGACGAGTTCGCGCTCCTCGTCGATCGACACGACGCCCGCCTCGTAGCGGAAGCCTTCGGGTGCCACGGCGCGGGCGTTCCTTGTCATCGCTATCCTCTTCACTCGAACACGCTCGACAGGCAGAGCGCCATAAAAGGTATCTGCAGCGCCCCCTCGCCTTTCGCTGCGCCGGCAGCAAACGCCGCTCCGACGTTCCGACGTTCCGACGTTCCGACGTTCCGACGTTCCGACGTTCCGACGTTCCAGCATTCCGGCACTACGACGTTACGACTGGGTGCCCGCCTCGCCCGACCTCCATCTAGGTCACCCTTCAAGACCGGGGGCGGTCCTCACCACCTCTCCGCCGCGGCCGTCCGACTGCGGCGCGCATCTGCGATGGCGCCCAGCGGAATCCGGTGCTGTTCCCCCTCTAGCCGTGTGGATTCAGTTGCACGAACGGGATAGGTCTTGCGGGCTGCGGATAGTCTCTCGATTGCCCCGGCCCTAGGGTTACAGCCATGGAAAACCCTGCATTTCGCCGACAGTCGAGGAACCCGGAGAGCGATACGCCCATGGACAGATTTCCTGACAACGTTTCGGGCTGCGCGCCGACGTACCCGTTCGCGGCGCCGCCGCGCGCCGCCGGCGCCCACGCGCCGCGCAGATCGCTCTCGCGCGCGCCGGTCGCGATCCTGCCGTGGGCTATCATCGGCGGGCTGCTGTGGGCGGGGCTTTTCATCAAGCCGCAGCCGGTCGGCAGCACCGTGCAGCCGCCAGTGCTCGAACAGCGCGACCATTTCTACGGCCTCGCGCTTGCCGGAGACAAGGTGTGGGTCGCCGGTTCGAACGGCAAGATCCTCGCGCTCGGCAGGGACGGCCATGCGGAGCGCTTCCCGACGCCAACCGACCGGACGCTGCAGGACATCGCGGTATGGGATGCGTCGCACGCGGTCGCGGTCGGCAACGATGGCGTGATCCTCTTCACCGCCGACGCGGGCCGCACATGGACCGCGGCGGCTGACGTGCCGCGCTCCGAGGTCGCGAACAAGCTGAACCGGGTGCGCGTCGCGGACGGCGGCGTGGCGGTCGCGACCGGCGAGATGGGCGCGCTTCTGATGAGCCGCGACCACGGCCGCACGTGGGCGCGGCTGCGCGACGAAGAGGACGTCGCGTGGAACGACGCGGCGCTGCTGGGCGACGGGCGCATCCGCGTCGTCGGCGAGTTCGGCCGCATCCTCGTCAGCGACGACGACGGCGCGAGCTGGACCGAAGTCGAAGCGCCGGTGCCGAGCTCGCTGATGGCGGTCGCATTCCGCGACGCGGACGTCGGCGTCGCCGTCGGACTCGAGGGCGTCGTGCTCGTGACGCGCGACGGCGGCCGGGAGTGGAGCCAGGTGGACGTCGGCGTCCACGACCACCTGTTCGACATCGCGTGGGACAGCGCGGGGAGCCGCTGGATCGGCGCCGGCAGTCTCGGGCGCTGGGTGCGCGCAGACGCGGACGCCGCGACCTGGAGCACCGGGCGTCTCGACGCGCGCGACCTGTCCTGGCATACCCGCGTCGTCCCCAGCGGCGAGCTGACCTGGTTCGCCGGCGCCAACGTCGGACGCTGGGACGGCTCGCGCTGGACGCCGCTCGGCAACTGAGCGCCACCCCACCCGTCCGCGCGCCGTCATTCCCCCTCCCCGAGGACCACCATGATCGAACGCATTGCCGCCTTCTGCATTCGCCGGCGCGACTGGGTCGTCGCCAGCCTCGCGCTGCTGACCTTGTTGCTGAGCTGGTTCGCGCTGCACATCGAAGTCCGCACCGTCTTCGAGGACATGCTGCCGTCGCGGCACGAGTACGTGCAGACGCACGAGAAATTCAAGGACACGTTCGGCGGCTCGAACATGGTCACGATCATGTTCGAGGTGCCCGAAGGCGAGATTTTCCAGCCCGCGGTGCTGGAGAAGGTCCGCACCGTGACGCTGGGGCTGCGCGAAGTGTCCGCGGTCAACCCGTACCAGATCACGTCGCTGGCGTCGAAGAAGCTCAAGGAAGTGCGCGCGTCGACCGACGGCATCGAGACGCGGCCGCTGATGTGGCCGGACCTGCCGGCGAACGCGGAGGAACTCGCGGCGCTGCGCGAATCGGTGCTGCGCAATCCGCTCGTCTATGGCCCCTTCGTGTCGAAGGACCTGCAGGCGACGCTGATCACGGTGGACTTCATCGACCGCGAAGTCGATTACGCGAAGGTGTTCACCGAGATCCGCGACCTCGTCGCCAAGGTCGATGACGGCACGGTCGAGATCCGCGTCGTCGGCGACCCGATCCTCTACGGCTGGGTCAATCACTACGTGCCGGAGACAGTGAACCTCGTCGCCGCCGCGCTGGGCCTGACGCTCGCGATGCTCTTCGTGCTGCTGCGCACCTGGCGCGGCGTGCTGCTGCCGCTGCTGGCCGGCGTCGTCAGCGCGATCTGGGCGCTCGGCATCTGCCGCCTGCTCGGCATCCACTTCGAGCCGCTCGTGATCGTCGTCGCGATGCTGATCACGTCGCGCGCGGTGTCGCACTCGGTGCAGATCGTCAATCGCTTCGATGACGAGCTCGAGCTGCTGCCGCCCGGCGACGGCGTCGCGCGGCACGCCGCCCGCGTCGCACTCGCGGACCTCTTCCGTCCCGGCATGCTCGGCGTCATCGCCGACGCCGCGTGCATGGCGGTCGTCGCGCTCTCCCCGATCCCGATGCTGCAGAAGCTCACGGTGCTGTCGGTCGTCTGGGTGTCGACGCTGACGATCAGCGCGGTGATCCTGACGCCGGTGCTCCTATCGTACATCCGCCGCCCGCACGGCACGGTGCACCCGCTGAACCTCGCGCCGCTGTTGCGTCGCGTGCTCGACCTCGGCGTCTGGATGGCGACGTCGCGCTTTCGCTTCGCGGTGATAGGCTGCAGCGTCGTCGTCGTCGCGCTGTCGGGGCTTTACGCGTTCAACCTGAAAATCGGCGACGCGAACCCGGGCTCGCCGATCCTGTGGCCAGAGTCGACGTACAACCGCGATTCGGCCGCGATCAACGCGCGCTTCCAGGGCGTCGACCGGATGTTCATCGTGCTCGGCGAGGACGGCAAGGAGGGTCTCGTCAAGAGCAACGACGTGCTGCTGGCGATGAACCGCTTCCAGCGTTTCATCGAGGCGCAGCCCGAAGTCGGCGGCACGGTGTCGATCGCCGACGTGCTGCCGGTCGTCAATAGCACGCTGCGCGAAGGCAACCCGCGCTACCTCGAGCTCGGCGACAGCCAGAAGGTCAACGGCAGCCTGATGGCGATCCTCGATTCGGTCTCCGAACCCGGCGACATCGACCGCTTCTCCGACAACCAGTACGCGAACGGCGCGATCACGATGATGTTCCGCGACCGCCAGGGCGAGACGATCCGCACCGCGGTCGCGCGCGTGAAGGAGTTCGTCGCGCAGAACCCGCTGCCGGAAGGCCGGTGGCAGCTCGCCGGCGGGCTGATCGGCGTGATGGCGGCGGTGAACGAGGTGATCCTGTCGAGCCAGATCGAGGCGGTCGCGCTCGCGCTGCTCGTGCTCGTCGTGATCTGCACGGTGGTCTATCGCTCGACCGTCGCCGGGATGCTCTTCATGGTGCCGGTGATCATCTCGAACACGCTGACCTTCAGCTTCATGGCGTGGAAAGGCATCGGCATGAACATCAACACCGTGCCGGTCGCGGCGCTCGGCATCGGGCTCGGCGTCGATTACGCGTTCTACATTGCGGACCGCATCAAGGAAGAGATCGCCGCCGGGCACTCCGCCGAGCAGGCGATCGCGACCGCGCTCCACTCCGCCGGCATGGGCGTCGTCGTCACCGCGAGCGTGCTGATCTTCAGCACGCTGCTGTGGTGGGTGTCGTCGCTGCGCTTCCAGGCCGAGATGGGCCTGCTGATGGCGATCTGGCTCGGGATCTCGGCGATGTCGGCGCTCTTCGTGATGCCGTCGGTGATCTACGTGTTCCGCCCCGCGTTCATCTTCGGCCCGCGCGAGCGCGCGGCGCCCGCCGTGCTGCACCCCGCGATGCAGGGCGCCTGATCCACCGGTTTCCTTCCACGCAGCACCTCTTCGATCCACCCAGGGAGACAACATGAAAAGGAAAGGAGCGTCCGGGGCGCGCGTGCGTGCCGGCCTGAAGAAGCTCGGCGCCGCGGCGGCACTCGCGGCGTCCGCAATGCCGCTGCACGCCGCCGACGACGCGCTGCGGATCGACGGCTACCTGCGCGAGGAGCTGTCGTGGAACACCCGGAACTGGGACGACACGCCCGAAAATGAGCGCGGCAAGCTGTCGATGGCGCGCACGACCGCGCGGCTGAACATCGACTGGAAGGCGACCGAGGACGTCTCCGTCGTCGCGAAGCTGCGCGCGGTCGGCGAGTTCCGGACGAGCTTCCTGAACGACCTCGAGAAGATGGGCGCGAACAACTACCACGATGGCTCGCGCGGCAACATCATGAAGCTCTACAACCGCAACGACATCGGCGACGTCGTGCGCGAGCTGTACATCGACTTCCCGCTCGGCGACCGCTCGCGGATGCGCTTCGGCAAGCAGCAGATCGCCTGGGGCGAGACCGATTTCTTCGCGGCGAACGACCTCGTCCACGGCTTCGACTACACCTGGCGCACTTTCCTGGAGCCCGCGAACGAGGAGCTGCGCAAGACCAACATCATGTTCAAGCTGAACGTCGATGTGCCGGAACTGGACGGCGGCATCGAGGCCTTCGTGCGTCCCGGCTGGGACCGCAAGGAGGACATCGGCACCGAGCTCGACATCTACGGCGGCCGCTGGTCCGGGCAGCCGTATGCCGGCGTCGATTTCCGCAACATCGACCCGTACGACTTCGACAACCGGGAAGGCGACTACAAGGACGTGACCGGCGGCATCCGCTGGAGCGGCCTTGCCGGCGACATCAACTATTCGGTGTCGTACCTGAAGACGTTCTGGCCGATGCCGATCATGAACGGCACGAGCAAGTTCAACGGCATGCCCGGCACGAGTCCCGTCGACACGGTCGGACGCCGCGACACGACCGGCCTCTTCGGCAACGTGATCTATCCGATGGTCGACGTCTTCGGCTTCACTGCCAGCGGCTACGCGGAATGGGCCGACGCGGTGTTCAGCACCGAGGTCGCGTACATCAAGGATCTGCCGTACCAGATCTCGCTCGTGCCGAATTCGTTCGCCTCGCAGGTCGTCGCGCCCGGCTTCGACGGCATCGAGCGCAAGAACGTGCTCGCGTGGATGCTGCGGATGGACAAGAACATCGCGGCGACGCAAAGCCTGCTCGGCAGCGAGAAGCCGATGTTCTTCTCGGTGCAGCTCTTCGACAAGTGGGTGCTGAACTACGACCGCAACGACCGGCTGCTGAACTCGGTCGGCTGGGGCGCCAGGACGAAGGAGCACTCCTTCCTGCTGACCGGCATTTTCAGCCTGAGCTACGACAACGGGCGCATCAAGCCCGAGTTCGTCGTCGGCAAGGACCTGACCTACGGCGGCGGCTTCGCGGTGCCGTCGGTGACGGTGGAGCTGGCGAAGGATTGGCGCTGGAAGGTCGAGTACGACGCGTTCTGGTCGCACGAATGGCGCGACGCCCGCAAGTGCGCTCCGCCCAATGCCGGCACCTGCGACGACGCCGGCTTCTTCGGCGTCTTCCACGACCGCGACCAGCTCTACACGAGCCTGACCTACCTGTTCTGACACCGGACGGAGAACCACGATGACACTGCACACCCCCCTGCTCGGCGCGCTCGCCGCCGCGCTGATGACGACCACGCTTGTGGCCGGCGCGGCCGAACTGCCCGAAGGCACGGTGATCTCGGCCGAGAACATCGACAAGGTCAAGAGCGATACCTTCGAGAGCCACACGATCGAGAGCCTGCTGTCGGAGCGCATGGAATGGCGCATCCGCAACAACGGCTGGAAGCTGCCGCTCGCGAAGTCGAAGGAGATCCCGCTCGACCCGAAATGGGTGAAAGCCTCGCAGGCCAACGCCGGCAAGACGAAGATCAACGCCGAGACCTGTCAGGTCGACGGCTGGGGCGCGGGCCAGCCCTTCCCGAACATCGACATGAAGGATCCGCAGGCCGCCGAGAAGGTCGTCTGGAACTGGCACCTCGGCCAGCTCTCCGGCGACGTCGCGTATGTGCCGTTCTTCACGCAGGCGCTGATCGACGGCGCCAAAGGCGTGCACGCCGAGCCGGTCGCCGAATTCACGCGCTACGCGATGAAGGGCCGGCTGTCCGGCGAGGCGGTCGAAGGCGACGGCGCCGAACGCAGCCGCCAGCTGCTGTACTTCAAGGGACCGGCCGACATGAAGGGCCTCGGCACCTTCAGCATCATGTACGACTCGACGAAGGTGAATGACGTCTGGGCCTACATCCCGGCGGTGCGCCGCGTGCGGCGGCTGTCGGGCGGCGCGTGGATGGACCCGATCGGCTCGTCGGACCAGCTGCAGGACGATCTCGAGATCTTCAACGCGCGCCCGTGCTGGTACCCCGGCTACAAGATGGTCGGCAAGCGCTGGGTGCTCGCGGTCGCGAACAGCAAGACGCCGCTGTGGAACAAGAACGGCAAGGACTTCGCCGAGAAGTACCCGGTGCTCGAAAACGCCGCGCCGTACTGGAACATGAACAACAACCGCTTCGAGCCGCGCGAGGTGTACGTCATCGAAGCGACGACGCCGTCCGAGCATCCGTACAGCAAGAAGGTGCTCTACGTCGATACGAAGTACCCGCGCATCTATTACGGCGAGGCGTACAACCGCAAGGGCGAGTTCTGGAAGTTCATGGAATTCCACTCCTACGCGGCGAAGGCCGAGGACGGCTTCGGCGACGTGCGTACGAGCGGCGGCGCGATCATCGACTTCCAGCGCAACCACGCGACGGTGTTCCTCGTCGATAGCGGAACGTGGAAGACGAACATTCCGGGCGTGAGCGCCAAGGACTACTCGCTGCAGACGCTGCAGGCGGCGGGCCGCTGAACAGCCGGCGGACGTGAGCGCGCCACGCGCCACATCCGCCACCCGCTTCACGGTTTCATGCACGTCCTCCACTCGCCCGGCGGCGGTTTCGCCGGGCGTTTTTTTTTCAGCACAGACGAGCCGCGACGACCGGCTTGCTCCGGGCCCCGCTCCGCTGGTCTTACACCGGCGGCCGCTGCCTGAAAAAAGAAGCGGCCCCGTGAGGGGCCGAAGGAATTCCCCACTGCGGCGAGGGGACGTCGCGGCGGGTAGGCGGGACCGTTAACGCTTCATGATCTTCAGCGTCTGGATCGACGTGTATTCCGCGAGTCCGTAACTGCCGAACTCGACGCCCAGCCCGGACTGCTTGACGCCGCCGAACGGGGCGTTCGGCTGCAGCGCGCCGTGCTCGTTGATCCAGGCGGTGCCGCATTCGAGCCGCAACGCGAGTTCGGCCGCTTTTGCGCGGTCGTTCGACCAGATCGAGCCGCCGAGCCCGTTCTCGTTGTCGTTCGCGCGACGGATCGCGTCATCGACGTCCGTGTAGCGAATCACCGGCAGCACCGGCCCGAACTGCTCTTCATCGACGACGCGCATGCCGTCCTTCGCGTCGGCGATCACGGTCGGCTCGAAGAAGAAGCCCGCACCCGCCTTCACCTTGCCGCCGGCGACGATGCGCGCGCCCTGCTCCTTCGCATCCTCGACGAGCTCGCGCACGAAGTTGAGCTGGGCCTTGTTCTGCACCGGCCCGAGCTGGGCACCCTCGGCGAGCCCGTCATCGACGACCGTTTCACCGGCGATGCGCGCAAGCTCGGCGACGACGTCGTCGTAGATGCTGTCGTGCACGTAGAGGCGCTTGAGGCACGCGCAGGTCTGGCCGTTGTTGTGGAAGCCGACGCCGAACAGCTTCGGCGCGATCGCCTTCGGGTCGACGTCCGGCAGCACGATGCCGGCGTCGTTGCCGCCCAGTTCCAGCGTCAGCCGCTTCAGGTTCGCCGCCGCGTTCTGCATGATGCTGCGGCCGGTCGGCGTCGAGCCGGTGAACACGATCTTGTCGATGCCCGGATGCTTCGCGATCGCGGAGCCGACGCCCGACTCGCCCGTGATGATGTTCAGCACGCCCGGCGGCAGGATCGTGTTCGCCAACTCGACGAAGCGGAGCGTCGCGGTCGGCGTCGACGACGCCGGTTTCATGACGACGGTGTTGCCCGCGCGCAGTGCCGGAATCACGTGCCAGATCGCGATCATCAGCGGCCAATTCCACGGCGTGATCGACGCGACGACGCCGAGCGGCTTGCGATGCACTTCGACGCGCGCATCGTCGTTGTCCTGGATGACCTCGACCGGCAACTCCAGGTCGGCGGTCGCGTGCGTCCACGCGATCGCGCCGCCGACTTCCATTCCGGACCCGATGCCGTTCAGGCCGCCGAGCGGCTTGCCGCTTTCCTTCGTCACGAGCTCCATCAGCTCAGGCATGTTCGCTTCGATGATCGCGCCAATCTCGTGCAGCAGGCGCTTGCGCTCGGTCGCCGGCAGCGCGCTCCAACCCGGGAACGCCGCCCGCGCCGCGGCGACCGCCGCGTCCACGTGCGTCGCGTTGCCGGCCTGCACTTGCGCAAACGGCTCGCCGGTCGCCGGGTTGATGACGTCGAAAGTGCTCTCGGCCCTCACCGGCTGGCCGTTGATGATCATGGTGAAAACCCGCATGTCGTCTCCTCTTGTGATGTTTTTCGGTACGGTTCGGCCGCTCGCGTTTGCCGCCGAGCGACAAGACTAGGCGAGCATTGCGATGAGGCGTTAGCCGAAGTCGGCAAGTCGGGCGCGCCGATCGACGACCGCCTTCCGCGCGCGGCGTCCGCCTGCTGTCTGCAACGGCGGCAGTTGCGATGGCGGGCGATTCCAGCGCGTTTCGCTGCCCCGGATGCACCCGTCGCCTACGGCGATCGGCCCGGCTTCGACAAGCCTGTCCCGAGCCGAGTCGAAGGGCCGAGCCCGAGCGAGATTCAGTTGCCGGATGAAGAATTCCTGCTTCTTGTTTGCTGGCTAAGCTGTACGTCAGGCGGCACGAATATCCATGGAACCAGCGGGAGTTCAAATGGAACCAGTCGAGAAACGATCGGATTCGAGGCAGCGGCTGATCGCGGCCAGTCCGTCCGAGGTCTTTGCGGCGATGAGCGACGCGGCACGCATCGCAAAGTGGTGGGGGCCGAAGGGCTTCACCAACACGATTCACGAGTTCGAGTTCAGGCCCGGCGGAAAGTGGCTGCTGACGATGCACGGGCCCGACGGCAGGAACTACCCGAACAAAAGCCGTTTCATCCGTGTGGTTCCCGACTGCCTGTTCGAAATCGAGCATCTCGACGAGCATCACTTCTTCCTGACCATCGAACTCGCGCCGAGAGACGGAGGCACCGAAGTGACATGGCTTCAGACTTTCGACAGCGTTGCGCACTACGAGCGCATCGCGGACTTCGTCGCCACGGCCAACGAACAGAATCTCGACCGCCTTGCCGTCGAAGTCGCACGCGGAAGAGCGGCGCCCGACGAAGCGCCGTAACCGAAGCGTCCTGCTCTGCCGGTCGCGCGCGCCGACATCGCCGCGACTGGGAGGCTGTCCTGCGCTTCGGGCTCCACCTCGCGAACGCGCTGGCGCGGTGTCGGGCCCTTGCCCGAGTCGCGTCGCGGCAACGCGCGCCCCCCGGCATGGGGGGCGTGCCGGGCCGCTCGCGCGTCCACTCTTCACCTACCGGCAGGCTGGAACCGGGGTCGAATCACGCGCGCTCCGGTCACCGGTCGTGAACGGTGGCGGCGATTGCAAGCCGGACAGCGAAGCACGGTCGCAACGAGTGCGGCACGCCGCTTCGGCCTGGCGAAACGGGCCTGTCGACTGGGCCTCCCGCCCTTTCGGCGGTGGGCAGGACAAGGCTTCGTGCTCGTTGCACAGGGTCGGTAAAACCCCGTCGTTGCAGGTGAAATTTCGAGTTCCATGAAATTTCATGCTTTCCATTGACACGAGAACTGTTCATACCTAAAGTAGTTTCCACAACGAATCCCCGTTCGCTTCCGACCACGCTTCGGACGCGGACAGAGGGAATAACGAGGAGACAAGATGGCCGAGATCGAGCACGCCGCGACGACGTCGCTGCGCGAGTGCGGTGGACGCGCCGGGACCCGGAGGAGAGGCACGGGCCGTGGCATCGCTTGCCGGAGGGCGAGCCATGGCTGAGCGCTCGTTCAAGAAGGAAGTCCAGCAGCTGCGCATCCCCGCGGGCGAGGAGTTCCGCGGCGAAGGCATCCTCGCGGTCACGAAGGCGTTGCTGCAGTCGGGCGTCGGTTACGTCGCCGGCTACCAGGGCTCGCCAATCTCTCACCTGATGGATGTCCTCGCCGACGCGAAGGAGATCCTCGACGAGCTCGGCGTGCATTTCGAGGCGAGCGCGTCCGAGGCGACCGCGGCCGCGACGCTCGCCGCCTCCGTGATGTACCCGATCCGCGGCGCGGTGACGTGGAAGTCCACGGTCGGCACGAACGTCGCCTCTGACGCGCTCGCGAATCTCGCGTCTGGCGGCGTCACCGGCGGCGCGTTGATCATCATCGGCGAGGACTACGGCGAAGGCTCGTCGATCATGCAGGAGCGGTCGCACGCGTTCGCGATGAAGTCGCAGATGTGGCTGCTCGACCCGCGCCCCAACCTCGAATCCATCGTCCAGGCGGTCGAGGACGGCTTCGAACTGTCGGAGGCGAGCAACACGCCGGTGATGCTCCAGATGCGCGTGCGCTCGTGCCACGTGCATGGCCGCTTCATCACCCGCGAAAACCGCCGCCCCGCGTTCAGCCTCGCCGAAGCGCTCGCGAACCCGAAGCGCGACACCGGCCGCATCGTGCTGCCGCCGGCGTCCTTCGCGCACGAACACGAGAAGATCCGTGACCGCTGGCCGGCGGCGGTGAAGTTCATCCGCGAGAAGCAGCTCAACGAGTTCTTCGACGGCGACTTCGAGGACGTCGGCCTGATCCTGCAGGGCGGCCTCTACAACGGCGTGATCCGCGCGCTGCAGCTCCTCGGTCTCGCCGACTCGTTCGGCAACAGCCGCATCCCGCTGTACGTGATGAACGTGACCTACCCGGTCATCGACGACGAAATCATCGAGTTCTGCCAGACGAAGCGCGCGGTACTGCTGCTCGAGGAAGGCCAGCCCGACTTCATCGAACAAAACCTGCACGCGATCCTGCGCAAGGCGGGCGTCGCGACGCGGCTCACCGGCAAGGACGTGCTGCCGATGGCCGGCGAATACACGACGCAGGTGATGCGCGACGGCATCGAGGCCTTCCTGAAGGCGAACGAGCCGCAGGCGCTCGCGTCGGGGGCGATCGGCGACGCCGGCCCGAGTCGTGACGCCGCCACACCCGTACCGGCGCCGCAGCCCGACGCGATGCCGATCACCTTCCACCCGAAAGTGAAGGATCTCGCGTCGGTCGTGCCCTCCCGCCCGGCCGGCTTCTGTACCGGCTGTCCGGAGCGCCCGATCTTCGCGGCGATGAAGCTCGTGCAGGCCGACCTCGGCGAGCATCACATCTCGTGCGACATCGGCTGCCACCTGTTCTCGATCCTGCCGCCGTTCAACCTCGGCGCGACGACGATGGGCTACGGTCTCGGCGCGGCGTCGAGCGCGGCGTTCAACGTCAAGAGCGGCAAGCGCTCAATCTCGGTGATGGGCGACGGCGGCTTCTGGCACAACGGCCTGACCTCCGGGATCGGCAACGCGGTGTTCAACAAGAACGACGGCGTCATCGTCATCATCGACAACTTCTACTCGTCGGCGACCGGCGGCCAGGACATTCTGTCGTCGCGCGCCGACAACCCCGACCGCACGACGAAGAACCCGATCGAGAAGGCGATCCGCGGCACCGGGGTCAAATGGGTGCGCACGATCGACCGCACCTACGACGTGGCCCGGCTGCGCGACACGCTCGAAGAGGCGCTGACGACGACGACCGACGGCCCGAAGGTCATCATCGCGCAGTCCGAATGCATGCTGAACAAGCAGCGCCGGGTGAAGCCGCTGTTCAACAAGGCGGTGAAAGCCGGCGAGCGCGTCGTCAAGGAGCGCTTCGGCGTCGACCCCGACGTCTGCACCGGCGACCACGCGTGCATCCGGCTCTCCGGCTGTCCGTCGCTGTCGGTCAAGGACAGCGGCGATCCGCTGAAGGAAGACCCGGTCGCGCACGTCGATGCGAGCTGCGTCGGCTGCGGCAACTGCGGCGAAGTCGCCGAAGCGGCCGTGCTGTGCCCGTCCTTCTACCGCGCCGACATCATCCACAACCCGACATCCGGCGACCGCTTCGTCGCAAAGGTGCGCGGCGCGGTGATCGGCTGGCTGCAGCGCCGCCGCGCGGCGCGTCTCGCGCGCTTCGCGCTGTGAGGAATCCGACATGAGCCGAATCGTTCTTCACCCGGGCACCCCGATCAAGATCGCGATCCTCGCGATGGGCGGACAGGGCGGCGGCGTGCTCGCCGACTGGATCGTCGAGATGGCCGAAGCCGCCGGCTGGTGGGCGCAGACGACGTCCGTTCCGGGCGTCGCGCAGCGCACCGGCGCGACGATCTACTATCTCGAGCTGCTGCCCGAGGCTGCGGCTCAGGCCGCCGGCCGTCCACCGGCGCTCGCGATGATGCCGAACCCGGGCGACGTCGACCTCGTCGTCGCCGCCGAGCTGATGGAGGCCGGGCGCGCGATGCAGCGCGGCCTGGTGACGCCGGACCGCACGACGCTGATCACCTCGACGCACCGCAGCTACGCGGTCGCCGAGAAGGCCGCGCCCGGCAACGGCATCGCCGATCCGAACAAGGTCATCGACGCCGGCCGCGAAGCCGCGAAACGCCTGCTGTGCTTCGACCTGCAGCAGCTCGCAGAGCGCGCCGGCAGCGTGATCTCCGCGAGCCTTTTCGGTGCGATCGCCGGGTCGGGCGCGCTGCCGTTCGGCCGCGACGCGTTCGAGGCGACGATCCGCCACGGCGGGGTCGGCGTCGACGCGAGCCTGCGTGCGTTCGCGCTCGGTTTCGATGCCGCGGCTTCGGCTCCGGCCGAGCCGGATTCGATCGACACGTCGCGCGCGCTGCCGGCCGTGCCCGCCCACGCCGCGCACCCGCGCGTGCAGGGGCTGCTCGACCTCGTCCGGCGCTTCCCGAAAGGCGCGCAGCCGCTACTCGTCGCCGGCGTGCGGCGGCTGATCGACTACCAGGACGCCGCGTACGCCGAGGAATACCTGCGCACGCTACAGCGCATCCGCGAGCTCGACGCGAAGACCGGCGGCGACGCGCGCGACTGGGCGCTGACGCAGGCCGCCGCGCGCTACGTCGCGGTCGCGATGAGCTACGACGACGTGATCCGCGTCGCCGACCTGAAGACCCGCGGCAGCCGCTTCGAGCGTGTGCGCACGGAAGTCGGCGCGAAGGCCGACCAGCTCGTCTATACGACCGAGTTCATGCACCCGCGCCTCGAAGAAATCTGCGGCACGCTGCCCGCCGCGCTCGGCCGCTGGCTCGAGAACTCGAAGTCGGTCGGCGGCTTGATCCGCCGCCGCGTCGAAAAGGGCCGGCGCGTGAAGACGGGAACGCTGACATGGTTCCTCGCGCTGTACGGCGTCGCCGGCATGCGGCGCTTTCGCCGCAGCACGCTGCGCCACGAGCTCGAAACCGCGCATATGCGCGACTGGCTCGAACGCGCGACGCGCATCGCAGGCGCCGACTACGCACTCGGCGTCGAGGTGCTGAACTGCCGCCGGCTGATCAAGGGCTACAGCGGCACGCATGACCGCGGCGACAAGCGCTTCGCGCGTCTGATGAGCGCCGCCGACCGCCTGCTCGGCCAGCCCGACGCCGCCACGACGCTGCGCCGCCTGCGCGAAGCCGCGCTCGCCGACGAGGAAGGCAAGGCGCTCGACGCGCAGCTCGCCCAGCTCCTGCAAGCCCGCGCGGGACCTTTGGGCGCGGCCGCGCCACAGAAAGTCGGCGGACCCCGTGTCGCGGCCTGATGGATTGTTGAACCGGAAATCAACCCAATACCGTTCGGGCTGAGCTTGTCGAAGCCCTGGCACTGCCCTTCGACAGGCTCAGGGCGAACAGTTGTGAGGAACGATCACCATGCGCACCTTCGAACTCGAAGTCCGCTCCGTCACGACGCCCACGCCGCTGATCCGCGCGTTCGAGCTCGCCGCGCCCGACGGCGCTGCCCTGCCTGCCTTCACCGCCGGCGCGCATCTGCAGGTCGCCGTCCCCGGCCTCCCCGACGCGCGCTGCTACTCGCTGATCGAGCTCGCACCCGACGCCGCCGCGCTCGACCAGCCGACACGTTACCACCTCGGCGTACGCATCGAAGATGCGAGCCGCGGTGGCTCGCGCTTCATGCACGCGCTGAAAGCCGGCGACCGCGTCACTGTCACGGGGCCGAAGAATGATTTCCCGCTGCACGACGCGGCTCCGGGCGAGGCTCCGGTGGTGCTGCTCGCCGGCGGCATCGGCATCACGCCAATCGCATCCATGGCGGCGGCGCTGAAGGCAGCCGGCCGCCCGTTCGTGCTGCATTACAGCGGCCGCAGCCGCGACCAGCTCGCGTTCGTCGATGAGCTGTCGGCGCTCGCCGGCGACGCGCTCGTGCTGCATGCGGACGACGACGACGCGACGCGGCTCGACCTCGCCGCGCTGCTCGATGCGCTGAAGCCCGCGCGCGGCGCGTTCCCGCACCTCTATGTCTGCGGTCCGAAAGGCATGATCGACGCGACGATCGTCGGCGCGAAGACGCGCGGCTGGCCGGCCGAGAGCGTGCATTTCGAGCTCTTCGCGACCGCCGCGCCGGTCGCGGGCGACCGGCCGTTCGAACTCGAGCTGCGCCAGTCCGGCCGCGTGCTGACGGTGCCCGCCGACAAGACGATCGCCGAAGTGATGGAAGAAGCCGGCTGCGACCCGATGATCGACTGCAAGCGCGGCGAATGCGGCGTGTGCTCGGCGACGGTGCTCGAAGGCGTGCCGGATCACCGCGACTATTTCCTGACGGACTCGGAGAAGGCCGAAGGCAAGCTGATCCAGATCTGCATCTCGCGCGCGAAGACGCCGCGCCTGGTGCTCGATCTCTAAAAAACCACAGACGAGAAAACTCGCAGGAGGAGACCAGGATGGACCGCTACAGAGAGAACCCCGATGCGGTGCGCGCGCTCGTGCGCGACCTCGAAGTGCATAAGGACACCTACATCGACCAGGAGCTGTTCGAGCTCGAGATGGAACATCTCTTCGCGAACACCTGGGTCTATGTCGGCCACGCGAGCCAGGTGCCGAACAAGGGCGACTTCTACACGACGACCGTCGGCACCGAGCCGGTCGTAATGGTCCGCCACACCGACGATTCCATCCGCGTGCTCTACAACCGCTGCCCGCACAAGGGCGTGAAGGTCGCCGGCGAGACCTGCGGCAACACCGGCAAGTTCTTCCGCTGCCCGTACCACGCGTGGACGTTCAAGACCGACGGCGCGCTGCTCGCGGTGCCGCTGAAGAAAGGCTACGAGAACACCGGCTTCGACTCGTGCGAGGCGAAGCACGGCATGGCCGCGGTCGACAACGTGCACGTCTACCGCGACTTCGTGTTCTGCCGCCTCAACCCGGACGGCATCTCGTTCGAGGACTTCTTCGGCGAGTCGCTGTCGACGATCGACAACATGGTCGAGCGCTCGCCCGAAGGCCGGCTCGAAGTCGCCGGCGGCGTGCTGCGCTACATGCACGACTGCAACTGGAAGATGCTCGTCGACAACCAGACCGACACCTGTCACCCGATGGTCGCGCACGAGTCGTCGGCCGGCACCGCGGTGAAGGTCTGGAAGGAAGCGCCCGAAGGCACGCCGAAGCCGATGGCGGTCGAGCTCTTCGCGCCCTTCGTGTCCTCGTACGAGTTCTTCGAGAACATGGGCATCCGCGTGTGGGACAACGGCCACGGCCACACCGGCGTCGCCGACTCGATCCACGCGGCGTATACGCCGGCGCCCGGCTACTGGGAGCAGATGGTCGCCGCCTACGGCGAGGAGCGCGCGAAAGAGATCCTCGGCGACACGCGGCACAACACCGTGTATTTCCCGAACATCATGATCAAGGGACCGATCCAGACGCTGCGCCTCTTCAAGCCGATTTCGGCGAACAAGACGCTCGTCGAATCCTGGACCTTCCGCCTCGTCGGCGCGCCCGACCTGCTGCTCGAACGCACGCTGATGTACAACCGGCTGATCAACGCTCCGACCTCCGTCGTCGGCCACGACGACCTCGAGATGTACGAGCGGGCGCAGGAAGCGCTGCAGTCGCGCGGGCGCGACTGGATCAACGTCGCGCGGCTGTTCGACCCCGCCGAGAAGGACCAGAAGAACGTCGCGACCAACGGCACGAACGAGTGGCAGATGCGCAACCAGTTCCGCGCGTGGGCGCGCTTCATGACCGAGAGCATGTGAGGCCAGGACAATGACGATCGACATCACGCACAAGACCCTGACCGACTTCGTCTACGCCGAAGCGCGCATGCTCGACGAGCAGCGCTTCGAAGACTGGCTGAACCTCTTCGCCGACGACGGCTACTACTGGATGCCGCTCTCGCACGGGCAGACCGACCCGAAGCTGCAGACTTCGCTGATGTACGAGGACAAGCTCCTGCTGCGCGTGCGCGTCGAACGCCTCGCCGGCCAGCGCACCTTCTCGCAGCAGCCGAAGAGCCGCTGCCACCACCTGCTGCAGGCGCCGACGATCGAATCGTCGGACCTGGCGGGCGCGCATGTCGTGCGCACCGCGTTCCATTACGTCGAGACGCGCCAGGACCGTCAGACGCTGTACGCCGGCTGGACGACGCACCACCTCGTCGCCGACGGCGATGCGCTGAAGATCCGCCTGAAGCGCGTCGACCTGGTGAACTGCGACGCCGCGTTCGCGAACATCCAGCTCTTCATGTGAGCGGGGACGACGACGTGAGCGACACCGTCCATCAGCTCTTCACCGACTCGGCCGCGCGCTGGGCCGACCGGCCCTTCCTGTGTGTGCTGCCGGAAACCGCGGCGATCTACGGCATCGAGGCGGGCGAGCTCAGCTATCGCGACGCGGATGCGAGGATCGCCGCGCTGCGCGACGCCTACGCCGCGGCCGGCTATGGTCACGGCCACCGCGTCGGGCTGCTGCTCGAAAACCGCCCGGCGTTCTTCCTGCACTGGTTCGCGCTGAACGCGCTCGGCGTGTCGGTCGTGCCGATCAATGCGGACCTGCGCGCGGCCGAGCTCGAATACCTGATCGGCCATTCCGAGATCGCGCTCGCGGTCGCGCTGCCCGAGCGCCACGCGGACCTCGTCGCCGCGGCCGATCGCGCCGATCGTCCGTTCCGCGTCGTCGCCGACGGCGAGGCGCCGCCGCCCGCCGCCTTCGCCGCCCCGCTCGCCGGGACGCCCATCGGCGAGCTGACCGAATGCGCGCTGCTCTACACGTCCGGCACGACCGGCCGGCCGAAAGGCTGCATCCTGCCGAATCGCTACTTCCTGCACGCTGGCCGCTGGTACGCGGACGTCGGCGGGCTCGCGCGCCTGTATCCGGGCGAGGAGCGGATGATCACGCCGCTGCCGCTCGTGCATATGAACGCGATGGCGTATTCGGCGATGGCGATGGTCACGACCGGCGGCTGCCTGATCCCGCTCGACCGCTTCCACCCGAGGAGCTGGTGGGCGGACGTGCGCGATGCGCGCGCGACCGTCGTGCATTACCTAGGCGTGATGCCGGCAATGCTGATGAAGGCCGATCCGTCGCCCGAAGACCGCGCGCATTCGGTGCGCTTCGGCTTCGGCGCGGGCGTCGACCGTAGCCTGCACCGCGTCTTCGAAGACCGCTTCGGCTTCCCGCTGCTCGAAGCGTGGGCGATGACCGAAACCGGCGCGGGCGCGGTGATCATCGCGAACCGCGAGCCGAGGAAGATCGGCACGAGCTGCTTCGGGCGCGAGGAGCCGGACGTCGAGGTGCGCGTCGCCGCCGACGACGGTTGCGACGCCGCGATCGAGGAGCACGGCGAACTGCTCGTCCGCCACACCGGCGACGATCCCCGCTACGGTTTCCTCGCCGGCTATCTGAAGGACGAAGCGGCGACCGCCGAGGCCTGGGCCGGCGGCTGGTTCCACACCGGCGACGTCGTGCGCCGCGACGCCGACGGCCACCTGCATTTCGTCGACCGCAAGAAGAACGTGATCCGCCGCAGCGGCGAGAACATCGCCGCGGTCGAAGTCGAGAGCGTGCTGCAGCAGCACCCGCTCGTGAAAGCCGTCGCGGTCGCCGCGGTGCCCGACCCGGTGCGCGGCGACGAAGTGATGGCCTGCATCGTCGCCCAGCAGCCACCCGCGGACCGCGCAGCGATGCAAGCGGCCGCCGCCAAACTCGTCGACTGGACGCTCGGCCAGCTCGCGTACTACAAGGCGCCGGGCTACGTCGCGTTCGTCGACAACCTGCCGCTGACGGCGACGAACAAGATCCAGCGCGGCGAACTGAAGGCGCTCGCGCCGACGCTCGTCGGCGGCGAGAACTGCGTCGACACCTGCGCGATGAAGAAGCGCCAGGAGATCCCCAAGTGACGCGCCGGCTCAGCTACGAGGGCGTCGCCGTCGCGGTGCCGGTCACGGTGCCGTACGAACGCTACTCGACGCACAGCGCGCACTGGTGGCTCGGCCGCGCCCTCGCCGGGTTGATCCGCGGCGCGGGCATCGCAAAAGCCGACATCGACGGCGTCTGCGTGTCGAGCTTCACGCTCGGCCCGGACACCGCGGTCGGCCTGATGCAGCACCTCGGCATGACGCCGCGCTGGCTCGATCACATCCCGATGGGCGGCGCGTCCGGCGTCGTCGCGCTGCGCCGGGCGGCGCGCGCGGTGCAGGCGGGCGACGCGGAGGTCATCGCGTGCATCGCCGGCGACACCAACCAGGTCGACTCCTTCCGCAACACCGTCAGCCAGTTCTCGCGCTTCGCGCAGGACGCGGTCTACCCCTATGGCGCCGGCGGCCCGAACGCGAGCTTCGCGCTGCTGACCGACTACTACATGAAGCAGTACGGCGCGACCCGCGAGGACTTCGGCAAGCTGTGCGTCGCGCAGCGCGACAACGCGATGCGCAATCCGCACGCGCTGATGAAGAAACCGCTGACGCTCGCGCAGTACCTCGACGCGCGGCCGATCACCGATCCGATCCACCTCTTCGACTGCGTGATGCCGTGCGCCGGCGCCGAAGGCTACCTCGTGATGAGCGACGAGCGGGCCGCCGCGCTCGGCCTGCCGTTCGCGCGTATCCGCTCGACGATCGAGCGCCACAACGCGTTCCCCGAAGACCCGATCCAGTTCCGCGGCGGCTGGGCGATGGACCGCGACGCACTGTACGAGCACGCGGGACTCGCGCCGGCCGACGTCGATTTTGTCGAGACCTACGACGACTACCCCGTCATCAACATGCTGCAGTTCGAGGACCTCGGCTTCTGCCGCAAAGGCGAAGCGCCGGCCTTCGTCCGCGAGCACCGTTTCACGATCGATGGCTCCTTCCCGTTCAACACCTCGGGCGGGCAGTTGTCGGTCGGCCAGGCGGGCGCGGCCGGCGGCTACCTCGGCTTCGTGCAGGCGCTGCGCCAGCTGACGCACGGCGCCGGCGACACGCAGGTCAAGGACGCCCGCGTCGGCCTCGTGTCCGGCTTCGGCATGATCAACTACGACCGCGGCCTGTGCTCCGGCGCGGCGCTGCTCGAACGGGGGACCCCATGACTGCGCCGCTCGGCAAACCGAAGAAAAAGGATCCGGTCGCTCGGACCCGCCTGCCGACGCTGCCGCCCGCCTCGCGCAGCCGCACCGCGCTCGGCCTCGCGCGCGCCGCGGCGGAAGGCCGCTTCGAGATGCAGGTCTGCGCCGACTGCGAGGCGGTGCAATACCCGCCGCGCGAAGTCTGCGGCGACTGCCTGTCCGAGCGGCTCGACTGGCGGCCGGTCGCCGACGGCGGGCACCTCGTCGCGACAACGACCTTGCGCCACAGCAACGACCTCTATTTCCGCGAGCGCCTGCCGTGGCGCGTCGGCACCGTGAGGATGGATGCCGGACCGTCGGTCGTCGCGCATGTGCATGAAGACTGCGCCGACGACGGCCGCGTGCGCCTCGCCTTGAGACTCGACCGCAGCGGGCAGGCCGTGCTGCACGCGCTGCCTCCGGAGGACACCCCGAACATGAACGACTCGCCGCAACTGCGCGCCAGCCACTGCGACCCGAAGCATCGCCGTGCGCTCGTCACCGACGGCCGCTGTGCGCTCGGCCGCGCGCTCGCGAAAGCGCTGCTCGACGCCGGCGCCGCGACCGTGTTCGTCGGCGACCCGACGACGTGGAAAGCCGACGCCGCGTTCGACGCGTTCGTCGCGTCCGACCCGCGCATCGAGCCGGTCGCACTCGACGTCACCGACACCGATTCGGTCGACCGCCTCGCGGCGTCGGTCGGCGGCAAGGTCGAGATCCTGGTGAACACGGCGGATCATCCGCGCGATGGCGGCGTGATGACGCGGCGGGACGTCGGCGTCGCACGCGACGCGCTCGACGTGAATGTGCTCGGCCTGATGCGCCTCGCACAGGCGTTCGGCCCGGCGATGGGCGCTCGCGCCGCCGACGGCGACAACCATGCGGTCGCGTGGGTCAACGTGCTGTCGATCCATGCGGTCGCGACGCTGCCGGGTCGCGGCGCGTGGTCGGCGTCGAAGGCGGCCGCGCTGTCGCTCGCGCAGACGCTGCGGGCCGAATTCCGCGCGTCCGGCATCCGCGTGCTGAACGTCTTCCCCGGCCCGATCGACGACGAATGGGAGCAGCTGACCCCGCCGCCGAAGCTCGCACCTTCCGCCGTCGCGAAGGCGATCGTCCGCGCGCTGCAGGAAGGCGTCGAGGACCTCTACGTCGGCGAGGTCGCCGAGGAATTGCGCGCGCGGCTGCGCGAAAACCACAAGGCGGTCGAGCGCGAGCTCGGCGGCTGAAGGCGCCAAGGCATCAATTGAACCGGCGATCAGATCCAACCGTTCGCCCCGAACTTGTCGAAGGGCAGGCGTAGGGCTTCGACAGGCTCGGGGCAAACGGGAAGTTCCACTTGATTGCCGTTCGGATAGACCAAACAAATAGACCCGCAAGGGCAGGCCACCGCCAAGGAAGGAGACACCCAACGTGAGCACCCCGATCCTCGCGCAGTTCATGACCGAGCTCTTGTCGGGTCGCGTCAGACTCGTCGACCTCACGCAGACCCTGACGCCGGAATTCCCGACCATCGTGCTGCCGCCCGAGTTCGGCCAGGCGTGGCCGTTCCGCGTCGAGGAAATCTCGCGCTACGACGAGCGCGGCCCGGCGTGGTACTGGAACAACTTCTCGTGCTCGGAGCACACCGGCACGCACTTCGACGCGCCGGTGCATTGGGTCACCGGCAAGGACCAGCCGAACAACGCGGTCGACTCGATCCCGGTCGAAAACTTCATCGCCGCCGCGTGCGTGATCGACGTCTCCAGGGGGGCCGCGCAGAACCCGGACTTCCTGCTGACGATCGACTTCGTCGAGAAGTGGGAGGCGCAGCACGGCCGCATTCCCGAGCGCGCGTGGGTGCTGCTGCGCACCGACTGGTCGAAGCGCAGCGGCGCGAAGGAGTACCTGAACATGGCCGGGGACGGCGCGCACTCGCCGGGGCCCGACGCCGAGGTCGTGCCGTGGCTGATCCGCGAGCGCAACGTCCACGGTTTCGGCACCGAGTCGATCGGCACCGACGCCGGCCAGGCGCATCACCTTAACCCGCCCTACCCGTGCCACTACTTCATGCACGGCAACAACCGCTACGGCCTGCAGTGCCTGACGAACCTCGACCAGTTGCCGCCGCAGGGCGCGGTGATCTTCGCGGCGCCGCTGAAGATCCGCAACGGTTCGGGCAGCCCGCTGCGCGTGCTCGCGCTCGCGCCCACCGCCTGAACCGCGAAGCCCGATCGCCCTTTCAGCCAACACTCATGAGGACAAGCCGATGAGCGAAAGAAAGGTCGCCATCGTCACCGGCGGCAGCGCCGGGATCGGCGCCGACATCTGCCGACGGATGCTCGACGACGGCTACGACGTCGTGTCGCTCGCGCGCCGCGCGGCCGACTGGCATCACCCGCGCCTGACGAACGTGCAGGTCGACCTGCTCGATGCCGCGGCAACCGAAGCCGCCGCACGTGAAATCGCGCGCGACTTTCCGGTGAGCCACCTGATCCACAACGCCGGCGTCATTTGGCCGAAGCTCTTGCCGGAGGTCACGCTCGACGAGCTGCAAGGACTCACGCAGATCCACCTCGGCGCGGCGATCAGCCTGATGCAGGCGGCGCTGCCCGGGATGCAGGCGCGCGGTTTCGGGCGCGTCGTGCTGATGTCGTCGCGCGGCGCGTTGGGACTCGCGACCCGCACCGCGTACTCGGCGACCAAGGCCGGCATGATCGGCATGGCGCGCACCTGGGCGCTGGAGCTCGCGCCGAAGGGGATCACGGTCAACGTCGTCGCGCCGGGCCCGATCGCAACCGACATGTTCCACGACGTCGTCCCGGCCGGCAGCGAACGCGAGAACCGGCTCGCAGCGAACATCCCGGTCGGACGCATTGGCCGCGCCGATGACGTCACGCGCGCGGTGATGTTCTTCGCCGATCCGCAGAACAGCTTCGTCACCGGCCAGACGCTCTACGTCTGCGGCGGCGCGAGCGTCGGCACGCTCACGATCTGACGACCGGAGGCGACGAAAGAAATCCCCCGGCCCGGAGGAGAACGTGCAGGCAGCCACGACACCGATGCTGCCTGTCCGTCCGAGTCCAGCCACCCGCAGTCGAGCAGTTCCATAACAATCAGGCGCCGCACGGCGCCAACCCACGGAGACGAACCATGATGCTGAAGAAACTTCCCGCCGCCGTCGCCTTCGCCACGCTCGCCGTCGCCTCGCAGTCCGCGCTCGCGCAAGTGAAGATCGGCGTCGTGTCGTCGGCGACCGGGCCGACCGCGCTCGTCGGCATTCCGCAGAAGAACACCGTGCCGCTGCTGCCGACGAAGATCGGCGACCTCACGGTCGAATACATCGCCCTCGACGACGCAAGCGACCCGACCGCGTCGGTCACCGCGGTGAAAAAGCTGATCTCCGAGCAGAACGTCGACGCAATCATCGGGCCCTCCGGCTCACCGAACGCGATGGGCGTGATCCAGTTCGTCGCCGAAGCCGGCGTCCCGCTGCTGGCCCCGGTCGGTACCGCCGCCGTCGTCACGCCGATGGACGACAAGAAGAAATGGGTCTTCAAGACCACCCAGAACGACGACATCATCGCCAGCGCGCTCGTCGAGCACATGGTCAAGAGCGGCGTGAAGACCGTCGGCTTCATCGGCACCGGCGACCCGTACGGCGAGAACTGGCACAAGGTGTTCTCGGCGCTCGCGGAGAAGAACGGTCTCAAGGTCACGGCGAACGAGCGCTTCCAGCGTTCCGACACCTCGGTCACCGGGCAGAGTCTCAAGCTGCTTTCCGCACGTCCCGACGCGGTGCTGGTGGCCGCGCCGGGCGGACCGTCGGTGCTGCCGCAGACGACCCTGCACGATCAGGGCTACAAGGGCCGGGTCTATCAGACCCACGGCGCCGCGCTGCCGGACTTCCTGAAGCTCGGCGGCAAGAAGATCGAAGGCACGGTGCTCGCCGCGAGCCTGATGCTGGTGCTGCCCGAAATCGCCGACAGCAATCCGTCCAAGAAGGTCGCGAGCGACTACATCGGCGCCTACGAAAAGCTGCACGGCTCGAAGCCGGCGACCTTCGGCGCCAACGTCTATGACGCGGGTCTGCTGCTCCAGCAGGCGATCCCGCTCGCGGCGAAGACCGCGAAGCCCGGCACGAAGGAGTTCCGCGCCGCACTGCGCGACAGCCTCGAGCAGACGAGAGAGCTCGTCGGCACGCAGGGCGTGTACAACATGAGCAGCGGCGACCACAGCGGCTTCGACGAGCGCGGCCGCGTGATGATCGCAGTGAAGGACGGCGGCTGGACACTGGCGAAGTAAACGGGCGATGGGGCGGGGAGCGAGGCGAAGGCCTCGCCCTCGCACCCTGCCGATAGCAGCGTCTAACGGCCCCGCGGCACCCGAGGGTCGAGCGAGCACGCTTTGGCGCCCGTCCCTGGCGGAATCGTTAGCGCGTCAACGGCCGACACGCCGCTCCGCTAGGGTTCGCCGATATCCTCGTTCCACAGCGCGGGCCTCGTCGCGATGAAGCGTGCCATCATCTCGACGCATTCGGGATCGTTCGCGACGATCAGCTCGACGCCCCGGCCGGTAACGTAGTCCTCCGGCCCGCGAAAATTGACGTTCTCACCGACGACGATGCGCGGAATCTTGTAAAGCAGCGCCGCACCGCTGCACATGTCGCATGGCGACAACGTGGAGTACAAGGTCGCCCGCAGATAATCCGACGCAGCGAGACGGCCGGCGTTCTCGAGGCAATCCATCTCGGCGTGCAGGATCGCACTGCCGTTCTGGATGCGCCGGTTGTGCCCGCGGCCGACGATCTCGCCGTCGATGACGAGCACCGATCCGATCGGAATGCCGCCCTCCGCGAGACCCTGCCTCGCTTCGGCGATCGCCTCTTTCAGGAATCGATCCATCGGAATCTCCTTCGCGCGTCTAGGCCGAAACCCCGTGTCCGAAAGCGCCCGGGTGACGACTAGAATGCACGTCTTTCCTGACTCCTTCAAACGCGGAACCGCCCCGCAGGATCTTCCCCGATGCGCCTCGAACATATCCGCCAGCGCCTGTACGCATACGGAGCGAAGCCCTGTCACGCGCAACATGTATTGCGCCTTTGGGTGGAGGCGCGCGCGCAGGACGGCGGACGCGTGCGGCCGGAGGATTATCTTCCGCTCGCAGTCCGCGACGCGCTACCGCAACTGACCGACGAGCTGCACGGGCTTGCGCGACTGCGCCTGGCGCATCGCGCCGCGGACGACTCCGAACGCCTGCTGGTCGAGCTCGCCGACGGCCAGACGGTCGAGAGCGTGCTTCTGCCGCGCGACGGCCTCTGTGTGTCGACGCAGGTCGGCTGCGCCGTCGGCTGTACCTTCTGCATGACCGGGCGCGGCGGGTTGTTGCGCCAGTTGGGCAGCGCCGAGATCATCGCGCAGGTCGCCCTCGCGCGCGCACGACGCGCGGTCAGGAAGGTGGTGTTCATGGGCATGGGCGAACCGTCGCACAACCTCGACAACGTCCTCGAAGCGATCGAGTTCCTCAGCACGATCGGCGGCGTCGGTCACAAGAACCTCGTGTTTTCGACCGTCGGCGACCGACGCGTATTCGAGCGCCTGCCGCAAGGCAAGGTCAAGCCGGCACTCGCGCTATCGCTACACTCGACGCGGGCGGAACTCCGTGCCGCACTGATGCCGCGCGCGCCGCGCATCGATCCGGAAGAGCTCGTCGAGCTCGCCGAACGATTCGCACGCACGACGGGCTACCCCATCCAGTATCAATGGACGCTGCTCGAAGGCATCAATGACAACGACGCGGAACTCGACGCGATCGTCCGCCTGCTGCGCGGCAAGTACGCGGTGATGAACATGATCCCGTACAACAGCGTCGACGGCGTCGCGTTCCGGCGCCCGTCGGACGAACGTGCGCTGGCGATCGCCCGCACGCTCAATACCCGCGGCGTGCTGACGAAGTTGCGTCAGTCGGCCGGGCAAGACATCGACGGCGGCTGCGGCCAACTCCGGGCGCGCGGACGCAGCATCGAACCGAGTCCGTGTTGAATTTTTTCGCGGACCGTGGTCAACCAATGACACCCTAGTCACAACAGGAATGAACATGCACCGTCCCCCGCATCTCGACGCGCTCTACGACAACCTGAACCGCAACGCCGGAAAACCGATGGGCCCGCTGCAGAAGTTCGGCGCGGCAGTCGTCGCGGTCATCGTCTTCGGTGTCTCACTCGCGTTCTCGGTGATGTTCTTCGCAGTCGTCGCAGCCATCGCCCTCGTCATCGGCGCCTACGTGTGGTGGAAGACGCGCGACCTGCGCAAAGCGATGCGGCAGGCGCAGGCGCAGGCACATCAGCGGGGTCCGCAGCGCCAAAGCGGCAGCGGCATCGTCATCGAAGGCGAGGTCCTGCGCGAGGTGCGCGACGACCCGAATCGCGGCTGAAGTTCGGGAGTGGTTAGCACCCGGGATGACGAGCACTCGAGCGCGGGCAGCGCAAAGCCGAGCACCGCGACGAACATCGCGGCAGCAACGTCGAGCACGCCGGGCAGTGGGCCGCTCGTCATCTTCTTGCCGCCGCCGTGAGACAACCACCGCGGAACGAATTACGCCGACGACGGCAATCAATGGCAGCACAGGCATCCCGCAAGATGCGCGGCCGCCACAAAAAACAAAAAAGCCCTTGAAAACTCAAGGGCTTTTTTAACTACTGGTTGGCGGAGAGTGAGGGATCTAAACTCGCCTTTCACATAGAATCAGTCAATATCATAAACCATCGTTAATTCAGATATTTGCCTGTTTATTCAGGGAAAGTAAGTATCACTCCGTTGCATTCCGCGTCGTTAAATGGCACCATGGTTTGGGGGTAGGAAATAGGGTAGCAGGTTAGGCGGAGAAACCATGGGGCGTGAAATTGAAAAGCTGAAAGCGCTTACGGTGAGCAAGGCCAAGAAGCCGGGCTACCTCAGCGATGGCGGCGGCTTGTACCTTCAGATTTCGCCGTCCGGCAGCAAGAGCTGGATTTTCAAATACACCCGCCACGGGCGCGCCAGAGAGATGGGCCTGGGCCCTTTGCACACGGTGACGCTCGCCGAGGCCCGAGAATTGGCCGTGCGGCAGCGCAAAGTCTTGCTGCGCGGCGATGACCCGATCGACATACGCGACGCCGAGCGCCGCGGGCGTGAGCTCGAGGCGGCCAAGCACCTGACGTTCGACGAGTGCGCGAAACAGTACATCGAGGGGCAGGCGAGCGGCTGGAAAAACCCGAAGCATCGGGACCAGTGGGAGAACACCCTCGCCACCTATGCGAGCCCGCATATCGGAACGGTTTCTGTCGCCGACGTCGATACCGGGTTGGTGCTGAAGTGTCTGGAGCCGATTTGGAGTTCCAAGACCGAGACGGCGACGCGGCTGCGCGGACGCATCGAGAAGGTGCTCGATTGGGCGAAAACGCGGGGCTATCGCACGGGAGAGAACCCGGCGCAGTGGAAGGGCCACCTCGAGCACTCGCTCGCAAAGCCGAACAAGATCTCCAAGGTGACGCATCATGCCGCCCTGCCGTATCAGCAGATCGGCGCTTTCATGGCTGAACTCCGGAAGGAAGCTGGCATTGCGGCCAAAGCCCTCGAATTCACGATCCTGACCGCCTGCCGTACCGGGGAGGTGATTGGCGCGACCTGGAGCGAGATCGACCGCGAGTCGAAGCTGTGGATCGTTCCGGGCGAGCGCATGAAGATGGGCGCTGAACACCGGGTGCCGTTGTGCGCCCGAGCCCTCAAGATCTTGGATGAAGTCGACCCGCTTCGAACCAAGGACGGCTACATCTTCCCCGGCCTAAAGGAAGGGAAGCCGCTAAGCAATATGGCAATGCTCGCGCTGCTCGACCGAATGGGCCGGGGGGATCTCACGGTGCATGGATTCCGTTCGTGCTTCCGCGACTGGGCGGCCGAAACAACGGGTTTTCCTCGCGAGATATGCGAGAAGGCCCTCGCCCACCTCGTCGGCGACGAGTCCGAACGGGCTTACCAGCGCGGCGATCTGCTCGAAAAGCGCAGGCGAATGATGGATACGTGGTCGCGGTTCTGCGCGAAGCAGCGGCCCGAGGGAGAAGTCGTCCCGATGAGGAGCAATTCCGCCGCGTGACGGGTATCACGCAAAGCGGGCCGACGGATGGTGCAACATCCGCCGGCCCTATCCGCAACGTGAAATGGAGGTTTCACATCATGGCCTACGCCAATTTTACCGCCCCCGACGCCGAGGACTCCGCAACCAGTTGTGTCCCACGGGTGAGAGTTGTTGTCCCGTTCCCCACCGCGCCGCAAGTGTGCAGGGAGACCATCGCGCTGCTGGAGGATCTACTCGAGGATGCCCGCTGCGGAGAAGTAACGGGGTTGGCGTTCGTCGCTATGCGCAAAAGCAACGCGTACGTAGCCGATGCGACCGGGGCGGCCTTCATCAATCCCACCTTTGCCCGTGGCATGGTGGCTTCGCTCGATGACTATCTCCGCGACCTCGTGCACCGGAAGAGATGACCGCCTCAAGGCGCTGACGGGGTAATGCGCTTCCATCGCGTGTAGGCCTGCCCGCGGCGATCGTACCTGCAGATGGACGCGATGGTCCCTTTCGGCACCCCCGTCGCGGCGGAGATCTCGGCGTAGGTGAGCCCCTCGTCCTCGCGCAAGGCGCGGACGCGATCGACCATTTCATCGCTGTGGCGGCAGTTCTGGTGGTACTTGCCGATCCGAAGCCCCTGATCGTTGACTCCAACGTAGGTGTCCTGCATGACGCTTCCCCGTGACCAGAAGACCGTAGGGGAACACTTCACTCGCCGAATACGCGTACACCTGCGGAAGCGCCAATCAGTTTGCGCAAATCCTCGTTTTTTACAAATCGTTACAATATACACCGACGGCGAGCGGCGGAAATTGGCGGACTTGCACGGATGATTATGCGCGCGCCATCTTCGCCTCTACCGGTTTTCGACTACGAAGCGACTGCAAAACTTGGTATCTAATTCATGTCGGAATCACTCAGGAGGTATCCGACATGATCAAGAATGAAGCGCGCGCCGAGGCGGTTGAAGTCGTAGGCCGACTGCCCGAGACAGGCTACGTTCGCCCGTCACAACTTGTCCCCGTAATCCTGCCGATATCCCACCCCACGCTGTGGCGTTGGGTGAAGGCGGGAAAATTCCCGAAGCCTGTGAAGTTGTCGGGGCGCGTCTCGGCCTGGCGGGTCGAGGATGTGCGCGCATGGCTCAAGAACCCGACCGCAGTGTGACAGGGGCGAGCCAATGATCCGCCACCACCACCCAGGGGGCCAGCACATCGACCCGACCTGCCCGCGTCCGGCACCCGCAAACAGCATGCGGATACAGTTTCACGCCCCGGTCGCATACGCCAACATCCGCGGCCCATATCACATCTCGATCGGGCTCGAGGCTCCGGCCGTCGTGTGGGGTCGGGACGGACGATGCTGGGCGTTCCTCCACGATTTTGACCCCCGTTCTGTCGACCAGATCCTGAGCCAGTATAGAGGCGCGGCGCATCAGCGGCGCAGCCAGTGGGGCGCGCCGTTCACGGAGCGCTGACATGAGCGTCCGCACCATGTCTCGTGTATGGGAGGCGTCGAGGCATTCCGGAACCGATCTCCTGATGCTCCTGGCGATCGCTGACTTCGCGGACGATGACGGGAACGCCTATCCCGCCGTAGCCACACTGGCGAAGAAGTGCCGGATGACCCAGCGCAATGCAAATTTCATTCTGGCGTCGCTTCGAGAAAGCGGCGAGCTGATCGTTCGGCAGAACGAGGGTCCAAAGGGCACGAACAGGTACTTCATTCCCGTTCAACCCCTGAAGCCTGCTTCACCCCTGAAGCCTGCTTCACCCCTGAAGCCTGCTTCACCCCTGAAGCCTGCTTCCCCCACCCCTGAAGCCCACTTCCCGAACCCCCTGAAGCCCACTTCAGACGAACCATCAGTGAACCACCATGAACCGTCAGTGAAAGGAAACGGGCGCGCGACCGCACCCGCCCCCGCTTCGCCCGAGGCGAAAAGCCGAAAACCGCAAATCACCTTCGATTCGTTTGTCGATGGACGTAAGGCGGCAGGCGAAAAACTCATCGCTGCAGACGACCCGATTTTCGACTGGGTCGAGAACGCCGGCATCCCTGAAGACTGGCTGCGACTTGCCTGGATCGAGTTTTCTGCCCGCTACAAGGGGAACCCCAAGCGGTATGCCGACTGGCCGGCGACGTTCAGAAACGCGGTGCGGAACAACTGGTTCAAGTTCTGGCGCGTTGCCGAACAGGGCTACGTGCTGACGACTGAGGGCGAGATGGCCCGTCGTGCGGCAGCGGCTCCGGCTAGCCCGGTGGAGTGCGCAGCATGAGTACCATCATTGCCCCGGCCGCCGAGCAGATCGTTATCGGCTGCTGCCTGCAGGGTCAGATCCTGGCCGACCGCGTCGCCGGCCTCGCCCCGGAGCATTTCGCGATCGAAGCGCACCGCGACGCGTTCGCGGCAATCCTCGCATCCTGGCACCAGGGCCGCCCGGTCGATGTCGTGCTACTCGACGAGATGCTGAAGCCGAGCCCCGGCGATGCGGACCTCGGGTACTGGGTCGAATGCGCCGAACAGGGCTTCAGCTTCGCGATGCTACCGGCGCACGTCTCGACGGTGCGCAACAAGGCGATGCGCCGCGCGTTGCTCGCTGCGGCGGGCCAGATCGCGAGCATGGCGTACGCCGACGGGGACGTCCGCGAGATCCTGGCGAACGCCTCGGCGGCTGTCTCGAAACTGGCCGACGGCGCCGTCACCCGCGGTCCGCGCCTCGTGCGCGACGTGCTGACCGACCATCTGCCGGGAATGGGTGAGCGGTGGGACGGGCGCAAGGACGGACTGAGGACCGGGTTTGCGCATCTCGACGCGAAGCTGCGTGGGCTGCGCGCCGGGAATCTCGTGCTGATCGCCGCGCGCCCTGCGATGGGCAAGACCTCCCTTGCGATGCAGATCGCCGCGAACGTCGCCGAGAACGGCGTCGTCGTCGCCTTCTCGCAGGAGATGGCCGACACCGAGCTCGTCGATCGCCTGCTCGCCTCGGCCGGCCGCATCGACCTGTCGAAGATCATCGGCGGCGGGCTGACGCCGGACGATCACGACCGGCTCGCCAGCGCAGTCGGGCGCCTCAACGGCATGCGGCTCTACGTCGACGACCAGCCGGCGCAGCGCATCAGCGACATCCGCGCGAAGGTGCAGAGCGTGCGCCGCAAGCACCCGATCTCGCTCGTCGTCGTCGATTACCTGCAGCTGATGACGGGCGACGGCGCGAACCGAAACGCCGAGATCGAGCAAATCAGCCGCGGCCTCAAGACGCTCGCGAAGGAAATCGGCTGCCCGGTGATCGCGCTGTCGCAGCTCTCCCGCGAGTGCGAGAAGCGGCCGAACAAGCGCCCGATGCTCGCCGACCTGCGCGACTCCGGGGCCATCGAGCAGGACGCCGACATCGTCCTGATGATCTACCGCGACGAGGTCTACAACCCCGACACTCCCGACAAGGGCACGGCCGAAGTTCTGATCCGGAAGAACCGCCAAGGGCAGACCGGCGACGTGCGCCTGACATGGCTCGGCGAATACACCTCGTTCGCGGACTGTGGCTACCAGGCGGCGCGGCAGCAGAAAACCAAGCAGCGATTCGCCCGGAGGGGATTCGATGACTGACCCTCTCCTCATGAGCCGCGCAGCCCGTCGGCTTCGTGGCTACGTCGAAGCGTTGGAGCCCTTCCGAAACGACCCGTTGCTTTACGCCGCGGCCCTTCGGCTCATTGAACTGGGCGAGGCCGCCGGCATGTCCCCTACGGTCTTCGAGTTCGCTGGACGGGAGTGCCTCGTAGATGGGGTGCCGATCCCGTCCCAGTGCAAGGGGCTTCCGATCGCCTGGTTGGTGCTGACGGCTCACCAGTACCGGCTGGGTGCGGTCGAACTTGGGTGGATCTTCGACGGCCGGAGGGCGCCCGGCAGCGCCGTTCAGACGTTGAGGAGGGCTGCCGACGACGCCGGACGCGTGAGCCCGGCCCTGGGCGCCGCCATCCGAAGCATTGGCACAGAGCGGGGGAAGTTTGTCGTGAAAGGCGACGTCCGCGGCATCGTCTGCACGTCGCCCAAGCTCAGGGCGGCTTGCGCGTGATTTCGGCGTGACTTTTCACTGCGCATAACGGCGCACGGGTGACGATCGGGGCATCTCAAACGGAGTGCCCCCACATGAAGCTGCCCCAGACCATCGACGACCACATCGCCGCCCGGCGGCGTGACATCGCCGACTGCCGCGCCCTGCGCGGCGCCGCCACCTTGCGCCAGCTCGAAGGCGACAAGAACGCCCCCAACGAGATCGACGCGCTCGAACGCGAGATCGCCGAGCACGAGCGTGCCATTGCCAGGCTGGAAGATGCCAAGAACGCCGCGGCAGCCCAACAGACCGAGGAAGGCCTCGAGGACCGTCGGCAAGCGGTGAAGGCCGCGGCAGCTACCGTCACCCGGCTTGACGCCGAGATTGACAACGTCGCGGAGCAGATGCTCGAGCATCTAGAGGCCCTTGCCCCTCTCGTCGCTCAGATCGACGCCGCGTTTGGTGAGCGCCGAAACGCCATGTGGAGCGGCTTCCGTTCCGGGGTCGGCTCCGCCCAGGCCATGCGTCGGTTCGACGGCATCGACAACATGCACACGGAGAGCTCCGTCGCCGCAGCCCTGCAAAGCGCCCTGTTCAACACGGGCTTGGGGCGAGGCCGGCTCACGATGCAGCACGTGCATATCGGTCGCGGAGTGGCTTACACCCTGGAAGACATGCGCACCCGTCTCGCGAAGGTGCGCGACAAGGTCCGCGGCGCCTTGGAAGTGTCCCGGGCCGCGATTGATCCCCAGGAGCTGGCGCAATGACCGACGATCTCGCAGCCCGGATGTACCCGAGCATGGCCGGCCCCGCGGAACCGGCTGGCAATTCCACGCTGATCACCGATGCGCAGGCGACCGCGCAGCCGGCGCAGACGCCACCGCAGGAACGTCGACAACTTCTGGACGACCCGGACGCGGTTGAGCGCATGTACGCGAACCAGCCCATTTATGAGGTGGCGACGCGCTCCGTCGCGAACCGAGCGATGGATCAGGCGCTTATGACCAGGGAGGACGCCGAGGCGTACGCGCGAGGCTGGGAGCAACAGTTCCGTGCGCTCGGACTCAGCGCGCTGCAGGCCGAGAGCATGCCCGTCATCGGCAATCCCACGCAGGAGATGCGCGAGATGTGGCGCGAAGACTCCAAGAAGGTTCTGCAGCAGGACTTCGGGCGCGAAGGTGCCGGCCGCGCGCTGCAGGACGCCAAGACGTTCCTCGCGAAGCATCCGCCACTCCAAGCGCATCTGCAGAAGACGGGTTTGGTGGACAACCCCGTATGGGTTCGGGTGCTCGCTGCCCGAGCCGCCGACGCCCGCAAGCGGGCCAAGCTCTGATCGTAACTGGAGAACGACGTGATCATTGACGCACAACTGCACTTCGCAAATCGCCAGGCCCTCTCTGCCGGCACAACCGAAGGAACCGACCGGATCGACCGCGGGCCGGTCGCGGCCGGCAGCCTCGTATCGCTCGACGACTTCGGGCTGTGGCTGGCAATCCACTCGAACGCCGGCACCGTGCAAGCCGTGGTGGAGCACTCCGATGACAACTCGACCTTTTCGACGCTCATCAAGACCGCCGCCTTCTCCGGCACCGGCGAGAAGAAGCTCGAACTGCCGCCCCTCTCGAAGCGGTACCTGCGCGTGTCGTTCGTCAGCAGTGGCGCGGCGAATGTGTCGGCCGGCATCGCGTGGCTGCAATGACAGATCAGCCCGGAAGCAGCCATGCATATTGAAATCCACCCTGTTACCGCCGAAGACGTCGAGTTCGTCGCTACCCACCTCCGCGAAGCGGACCGGCTCGAACTGAGCCTCTCACGCCCTGCCATTGCACCGCCCGACACTGTGCGGGAAGCGGCAGCGATATCCGAATCGTGCCGCGTGTTGCGGGCAGGTGACGAGGCCGTGGTGATTTTCGGCGTCGTGGCCGCGCGCGCCGATCCGATCCTGCATTACGGCGTCCCGTGGATGGTCGCAAGCGATCGCATTGCCGAAATCCGCAAAGGCTTCATCGAGGCCAGCCGCATCGAGGTCGAGGCAATGCACGCGCGCTTCCCCGTGCTCTACAACCGGGTGCACCGAGACAACAAGGTATCGATGCGGTGGCTTCGGTGGCTCGGCTTCACGATCGAAACGACGCCGACCGGCCCAGATAACCAATTCCTCAACTTCTCAATGGAGCATGACCATGTGTGAGCCCGTTTCCTTAGCCGTACTGGCTGCCGCATCCGTTGCACAAGCGGTCCAAGCGCGGAGCACTGCGAAGGACCAACGCAGTGCGCAGAAGAAGGCCGAGCGTTCCGCGCTCGCGCAGCAACAGCAGGCCGAGCGCGAGTTCCGCATGCAGGACAAGAAGCGTCCGGACATCTCGGGCTTGCTGGGCGCGAACGCGGCGGCGGCCGGCGGTGGCGTGGGTTCGACGATGCTGACCGGCCCGTCCGGTATCGACTCGTCGTCTCTGTCACTCGGGAAGAACACGCTGCTCGGGAGCTAACCCAAGTGAGAGCGGGGCTTCTTTCCCGGGTCGAGCGTCTTGAGCAGGGCGCCCGCCACGTCCCCATTGTCGTGGAGACCGGCGTGCCCCAGCCCGATTGCGCGGAAGGCGGCTCCATTGTGATTCTTGTTCCCCAGGCGACGCGCGCTGCGCACGTGATGCCGCGAAGTTCGGGGCTTAGGGGCATCGATGGCCACTGAAAACGACGCCGAAGGCCGCAGCCGCGCTGCGGATGGGCTCCGACCCGGGCGGGTTCGAATTCCGCTGCGCAACCTCGACGAGGTGCAGCGCGAGCTCGCCCGCCTCTACCGCGACATGCGCGGCGGTGTGATCGAGAGTCAGGACGGAAGCCGCATGGCCAACGTTTTGCAGATTCTTGCTCGCGTCATTGAGGGCGGACAGATCGAGGCGCGACTCACCGCGCTTGAAGAGGCCGACAAGCGGAGGTTCCTGCAATGAGCATCGCACCGTCGAGAAAGAGCCGTCTACGGCATCTGGAAGCCGCGCGATCGCAGTCCCTCGCCCTGCCGCTGGCCGAACGCCTACGACAAGCCCGACGGCGAATCGAAATCGAGCCCCGTGCTTCTGACGGTGAGCGCCTTCAGCGCTACGAGGCACTGGTCAAGAAGCACCCACACAACATGCAGATTGCCCGTCTTCTCCGTGCGGTCCGGCGCGTCGCCGCCGCCAAGGAGCTCCCATGATCAATCGAAATGGATATCTCAACGTCGAGGAGCTGGCGTCATTCCTCGGCTATGCGAACGTCGCCGCCACGAGGTACGGCAACAACTCAAGGACACCCCAATGACCGACCCCAATGTCGAGCACTACGTTGAGCACTACGTTGAGCGCGCCGCCGCGCTCGGCATCGACCCCACCAAAGCCCGAGAGGAGGCCGAGGGCATCAAAGCGCTCTTCGCTGCGTTCCCCCGTCCCCGCCCCGTGGAAGTGCCCCCCAGCGCCTACGGCACGCTGTTCCCAACTCCCCGGAGGCGCTGACATGGGCGACGAATTCGACTTCGACGCGGCCGTAGCTGCGACACTCAACCCGCGAGCCAATGCGCACGATGTACGGCTCGGCTTCGTCACCGCGATGGACACGAACCCCGACGCGCAGGCCGAAGCGCGCCGCGTTGCGCGCTCGACGGGCGTCCCGATCGACACCGCGTTCAACCTGCCAGCCGAGACGAAGAGGCAGGCGCGACTCGGCGAGATCGACTTCGAGGCGCTCGCGCAGACCTCCCCGGCCACCGCCGCACTGCTCGCAGACGTGGAGCGCGCGAAGCTCGCACACGACGACGTCGACCAGCTCTCGCTGGTCGAGCGCTCCGTTCGCCAGTTCGCCGGCGGCGCCGTGGAGGTTGTCGGGAGCAAAGCTGCCGGCTATGGCGGTCTGCTGGACATCGCGCAGCGCAACATTGCCGGGGCGATCGGCTCGCTGTTGCCGACGCCTCGTGCAGGCGGCGAGGCGATGACAGATTCCATTGCCGGCCCATTGATAGGTGAAGGCTGGCGCGAAGGCGGCGCGCTCGTGAAGCAATTTGCTCGCAACAAGGTGATGGTGCCGTCCGGGCGACGCACGTTCTACGATGACGTGACGGGCGGGCTCGGGCAGCTCGCGGGGCAGATTGCCACTTGGCCGATCGATCGCGGGATCGGCCTGTTCGCGCAGGGCGCCGACATCATGGACGAGCGGATCGCGCCAGACCTCGCGACGCAGGGCGCGAAGGATCTCGCCGTGCTCGGCGGCGCTGCCGTGACCGGCATCACGGAGAAGTACGCGCTCGACAAGATCCTCGGGCCGCTCGCCGTGCCGGTGAAAAACCAGATCGCCGCGACCCTCGCGCGGGTCGGCATCGCCGGCGCCACTGAAGGCGCGCAGGAGATGGCCGAGAACCTGGGGCATGACGCGCTACGCAACCTGCTGACCAACCCGAACGCCGGCTTCGACCTCGGCGGCACGCTCTACGAGGGTGGTGTCGGCGCGACGGTCGGCGCGGTTGCCCGCTCCGTGATCGAGGCAGCGCTGCATGTGCGGGCGCGCGGGGCACAGCGTGAGCAGCAGGTGCAGCAAGGCGCGCAGGATGCTCAGGCAGTGCAGGAACTGGTGAAGACGGCCGAGCTGTCGAAGCTGCGCGAACGCGCGCCAGATCTCTTCCAGGAAATGCTCAGCCAGGCCGCACCCAATGCGGCTCTATTCATCGACGCGGAGGCTCTCGCGGGCGCCTTCGCGCAGTCGGGTGTCGCGCTTGACACCGCGTCGCCCGCCATCGCGGAACAATTCGACACGGCCCTTGCGAACGGCACCGCCGTCGAGATCCCCGTCGCGCAGTTCATGACGCACTTTGCGGGCAAGCCCTACACCGAGGCGCTGCTCGAGAACGTGCGCACGCGTCCGGACGGCATGAGCCCGGCGGAAGTGCAGGCACTCTTCCAAGGGGAGCGGGACCTCGGCGCCGAGATCGCGCAGCTTGCCGGCGAGCAGGCCGCAGACCTGCAGCGCGTGGCCGAACTCAGCCAGATCGAGCAGGATCTGTTCGACCAGTTCAACACCGTGGGGCGCTTCACGCCGGATGTGAATCGCCAGTACGCGGCGCTGCCGCGCGCCTTCTTCGACGTCATGGCCCAACGCCTGGGCACGACGCCGGCCGAGCTCTACGGCACCTACCGGCCCAACGTCGTCGGCGAAACGCTCATCACCGCCGACAGCCTGGAGCAGACGCGCCGCGGGGCCTTCGTGCCCGAGACGCGGACCATTGCGCTGCTCAAGAACGCGGATCTCTCAACCGCCTTGCACGAATCGGCCCATTGGTTCCTGGAGAGCTACGCCGACATGGCGAAGACCGCGCCCGCGCTGCAGCAGGACATGCAGACGCTGCTCGGCTGGTTCGGTGTGCAGGATCTCGCCACCTGGCAGGGGATGACGCTCGATCAGCGGCGCGAGCAGCACGAGAAGTTCGCCCGAGGTTTCGAGTCCTTCCTGATGGAAGGCAAGGCGCCGTCGATCGATCTGCAAAGCCTCTTCCAGCGCTTCCGCGCGTGGCTCACGTCCGTCTATCGCAGCCTGAAGGGGCTGAACGTCGAACTGACGCCGGAGGTTCGCAGCGTGCTCGATCGCATGCTCGCGACCGATAGCGCGATCGAGGCCGCACAGCGCGCCCGCGCGATGAATCCGCTCTTCACTTCTGCCGAGCAGGCTGCCGAGTTCGGCATCGACTGGAACGACTACCAGGGCATGACGAGCGCCGCGAGTGCCGAGGCGCTCGGGCAGATGGAAGCGCGCAGCGTGCGCGACATGACGTGGACGTCCCGGATGCGCGAGGCCACGGTGAAGCGCCTGAACCGCGACGCCATCGACAAGCGCAAGGAAGTCCGGAAGGAAGCACGGGACGAGGTTGCCGCGAAGCCCGTCTATCGCGCGCTGCGCTGGTTCAAGCGCGGAGAGATGACTGCGCCCGACGGCGAGGAAATCAAAGCCACCGCGGGCCATCGCTTGTCGATTCCTGCCTTGAAGGCGATGTACCCGGAGGGCGCGCTCGCGTCCGTCGAGTGGGAAAAGCTCGGTTACGGCAAGTACGGCGCACTCGCCGAGGAAGGCATGCACCCCGACCAGGCCGCCGAGATCTTCGGCTTCTCGTCCGGCGATGCGATGGTGCGCGAGCTGCTGCAGGCCGAGCCCTTCGCCCAGGCGGTGGAGGCGCTTACCGATCTACGTATGCTCGAGCGCTACGGGGATCTCACGAGCCCGGAGGCGATCGGCCGCGCCGCCGACGAGGCGATCCACAACGATGTACGGACACGCTTCCTTGCGACCGAGCTCGCCGGCCTGCAGAAGGCAGTCGGCAGCGCCCGCCTCATCGAGCGCATGGCGAAGGAGCACGCCGCGGGGCTCATCGCGCAAACGGTGGTCGGCAAGCTGCGCCCGGCGAAGTACGCCGCGGCCGAGGTGAAGGCCGGCAAGCTCGCCGAACAAGCGCTCAAGAAGGGCGACATTCGGGAAGCGATCCGGCAGAAGCGCAACCAGATCATCAACCACGCCGCCACGCGGGCCGCCTACGAGGCGCAGGCGGCCGCACAGAAGACGGTCGCGCGCCTGCGCAAGATCGCCGCGACGACCGGCGACGCGCTGGCAAAGGAACGCAACGCCGACATCGGGAACGCCGCCCGCGCGATCCTCGCCGAGTACGGGCTCGGGACGCGCGGCAGGAATCCGCGCGAGTACATGGAGGCGGTCAAGGCCTACGACCCGGATCTCTACGCGGTGCTCGAGCCGATGCTGCTCGACGCCGAGGCGACCGCGAAGCCGCTCGACGATCTCACCGTCGGCGAACTGCGCGCGCTCTCGGACTCGGTCGAGTCGATCTGGTACCTCGCGCGACGCGAGCGCCAGGTGGAGATCGACGGGCAGCTCATGGACCGCGAGCAGGTCACGCAGGCGCTCACCGACCGCCTGAACGAGCTCGGCGTGCCCGAGACCGTGCCGGGCGAAGGCCGCGCCGTCACCGAGCGCGAGAAGACGATGCGCTACCTCGCGGGCGTGCGCGCCGCGCTGCGCCGAGTGGAAGCGTGGGTCGATCGCATGGACAGCGGCAAGATCACCGGCGCGTTCCGGCGCTTCGTCTTCACCCCGATCAGCGAGGCGGCCGACGCCTACCGGGCCGACGCGGCACGCTACCTCAAGCGCTACCGCGACCTGCTGAAGGCGATCGAGCCGACGTTGAAACCCGGCAGGATCGACGCGCCCGAACTCGGCTACACGTTCGGGTTCTCGAAGGGGGACGCCGGCAAGGCCGAACTGCTGCACGCGCTGCTGCACACCGGCAACGACTCGAACAAGCGCAAGCTCCTGCTCGGCCGGGGCTGGTCCACGGAGCCCGCGCCGGGCGTCCTCGACACGTCGCGCTGGGATGCCTTCGTGCGCCGGATGATCGCCGAGGGCAAGCTCACGAAGGCCGACTTCGACTTCGTCCAAGGGGTGTGGGATCTGCTCGAGGAGATCAAGCCGCTCGCGCAGAAGACGCACCGCGCCGTTTTCGGCCGCTACTTCGAAGAGATCACCGCCCACGAGTTCGGAACGCCGTTCGGCGTGTATCGCGGCGGCTACGTGCCGGCGATCACCGACACGTTCGAAGTGCAGGACGCGGCGCTGAACGCGCAGCTCGACGCGATCAACCAGGGCAACGCGTTCATGTTCCCGGCGACCAATCGCGGCTTCACGAAATCCCGCGTCGAGTACAACCGGCCGCTCGCGCTCGACCTGCGCCTGCTGCCGCAACACATGGACAAGGCCCTGCTCTTCGCCCATATGGAGCCGAAGGTGCGTGACGTGATGCGCACGCTCCGCGCAAAAGGGCTCGCCGGCATGCTGAACCGCTACGACGCCACGGCCTACACGGACCTGCTGCTACCGTGGCTCAACCGCGCGGCGAAGCAGACCGTCGAGACGCCGGCCACCGGCTGGGCAGGAAAGCTCACCGACAAATTCTTCCGCGGGGCGCGGCGGCGCTCTGGCATGGCGGCGATGTTCGTCAACTTCACGAACGCCATGCAGCAGATCACCGGCCTGTCGATTGCCGCCGTGAAGGTGAAGCCTCACTACCTCAAGGCGGCGACGTGGCGCTACCTCCGGGCGCCCTCCGAAGTGGCCGAGCAGATCGCAGCGCTGTCGCCGTTCATGGCGACCCGCCAGCAGAACGAAGTCATGCAGATGCGCCAGGCGATCGATGACCTCCTGCTGAACCCCAACGCGTACGAGAAGGCGCAGGCGTGGAGCGCGAAGCACGCGTATTTCCTGCAGAGCGCGGCCCAGAACGTTGTCGATACGATCACCTGGGCCGGCGCCTTCGACCAGGCGACGGCAGACGGGGCGAGCGAGCAGGACGCGATCCGCGCCGCGAACGCCGCCGTGCGCGAGACGCAAGGCAGCTTGTCGCCGGAAGACATCTCGAGCTTCGAGTCGGGCACGGCCTTCACGCGGGTTTTCACGCAATTCACGAGCTACTTCAACATGCAGGCGAACATCCTGGGCACTGAGTTCGCGAAGATCGCGCAGGACGTCGGGCTGAAGGCCGGCGCGGGCCGGTTGTTCTACGTGCTCCTGCTCGGCTTCCTCGTGCCAAGTTGGGTGTCGGAGGCGATCGTCCTGGGGATGCGCGGCGAACTCGGCGACGAGGACGACGACGGCTATCTCGACGACTTCCTCGCGTTCTTCCTGGGCGCCCCGGCACGCAACGCAGCGGCGATGGTTCCGATATTCGGACAGGGGGCGGTCTTGGTCTGGAACAGCTTCAACCGCAAACCCTACGACGACCGGATGAGCACCGCGCCGGCGGTGTCGATGATCGAGAGCGCGGCCAGCGCTCCGCACTCGGTCTATAAAGCGATCGCGGAGGACGGAAGCTGGAAGCGGGCCGCACGTGACACGCTCACGCTCGTGAGCATCTCCACGGGCATTCCAGTGTCGGCGCTCGGCAAGCCGATCGGCTACGGGCTGGACGTGGCCCAAGGCAGGGTGGAGCCGACCAGCGCAGCCGACGCGATGCGCGGCGCCATGTCCGGTGTGGCGAGCGCCGGCAGTAAATGACGTCAGCGCGCGTTCCTGCCAACGACTGAACGTGCGTTCGCCCTTTTCGCGAGATAGCTTGTCCAGGCGTCACGGTAGGCGCCAAGCCCAAACCAGAGTGCGTAGATCAGAAGAAAGGGCCAGAGAGTGGCCCAAAGGACCCACCATTCGTGCCCTTGGTAAAGCCGCGCCCGCCACGGCAACAACGCCACGGCGATGACGAGCCCGGGAGTCGCCGCCCCGAGGCTCCACAGGATTTCGGAAGCCGTGATCACCGCGGTTGCTCCTTCGAATGCGAAACGCTTTCCTGAGCGCCGCGCGGTGTGAAACGAGTTTCACCGGTGGCGTAGTTGGCATAGTAGCGCTCCCCGGGGCGCCCTCTACGCCCGAAACCCATTTCAAGCCCCGCAATTGCAGGCGTGCGGTCTAGGGGTAGAAATGGGGGTAGCTGATTTCAGGCAAGAAAAAAGCCACTGGAATCAGTGGCTTAGTTCTTTGGTTGGCGGAGAGTGAGGGATTCGAACCCTCGATACGAGTTTTAGCCCGTATGCTCCCTTAGCAGGGGAGTGCCTTCGACCTCTCGGCCAACTCTCCAACCTTCGAGCCCGCGATGATAGCGACTCCGTCGCAGGCGGTCAAACTCAGGCAGCGTCGAGGCCGAACGCCTTGTGCAGCACGCGCACGGCGAGCTCGAGGTATTTCTCTTCGATGACGACCGAAATCTTGATTTCGGAGGTCGAGATCATCTGGATGTTGATGCCTTCCTCGGCGAGCGTGCGGAACATCCGCGACGCGACGCCCGGGTGCGAGCGCATGCCGACGCCGACGACCGAGACCTTCGCCATCGTCTTGTCGCTCTGAACCGCTCGGGCACCGATGTGCGTGCGCACGCCGTCGAGAACCTTCGTCGCCCTTTCGAGCTCACCGCGCGGGACGGTGAACGAGAAGTCGGTCGTGCCGTCATGACCGACGTTCTGGATGATCATGTCGACGTCGATGTTCGCATCCGCTACCGGGCCGAGGATCTGGTATGCGATGCCGGGTTTGTCGGGCACGCCGAGCACCGTGAGCTTGGCCTCGTCGCGCGTGAAGGCGATGCCGGAGATGACGGGTTGTTCCATGTTCTGATCTTCCTCGACTGTGATGAGCGTGCCCTCGCCTTCCTCCTGGAAGCTCGACAGGACACGCAACTTGACCTTGTACTTGCCGGCGAATTCGACCGAACGGATCTGCAGCACCTTCGACCCGAGGCTCGCGAGCTCAAGCATCTCCTCGAACGTGATCTTGTCGAGCTTGCGGGCCTCCGGCACGACGCGCGGGTCCGTCGTATAGACGCCGTCGACGTCGGTGTAGATCTGGCACTCGTCGGCCTTCAGCGCGGCGGCGAGCGCGACGCCGGTGGTGTCCGAACCACCGCGGCCGAGCGTCGTGATGTTGCCGTGCTCATCAACGCCCTGGAAGCCGGCGACGACGACGATGTTGCCGTCGTCGAGGTCCTTCCGGATCGGCGCATCGTCGATATTGAGGATGCGCGCCTTGGTGTGCGCGCTGTCGGTGAGAATCTTTACCTGACCGCCGGTGTAGCTCTTGGCCTTGACGCCGATGTCGTGCAGCGCCATGCACAGCAGGCCGATCGTGACCTGTTCGCCGGTCGAGACGACGACATCGAGCTCGCGCGCATCGGGGTTGGCGGCTACTTCCTTCGTGAGGGCGATCAGGCGGTTCGTCTCACCGCTCATCGCCGACACGACAACGACCACCTGGTGTCCCTGCGCCTGGAAGTTCGCGACCTTTCGCGCGACGTTCCTGATGCGCTCCGGGTTGCCCACGGAGGTGCCGCCGTACTTCTGAACTATCAGTGCCATCGTCGCATCCAAGTACTTGTGGATAAAGGGGTGAATTCTATCGAATGCGAAGAAATTTTGCAGGCGGTTATAACTTCGCTCCCGGCAGTCCCGATTTATCGATAGTGATTATTTTTAGCCTCCTGGACTTTTTCGTTGTATGTGCACGGAATAGTGATCTATACTTTGACCATCCTACAACTTAAGTCGTAGGAACCAGGCAACGCTCAGCCTTGTCTCATAAGCGGGCTGAATTCCCTCCAGAGGATAAGAGCATGACGAAAACCAACGAAAGCATCGACGTTCGCGAGATCCGCCGCAAGCTCGGGCTGAATCAGTCGCAGTTCTGGTCGAAGATCGGCGTCACCCAGAGCGGTGGCTCCCGCTACGAGAGCGGCCGGAATATTCCGCGGCCGGTTCAGGCGCTGCTGCGCCTCGTGCATATCGAGCAGATCGACATCAACAAGGTCAAGAAAGAAGACGTCGAAGTCGCGGAGTTCCTGAAAACCTCCAACCCCGAGTTGTACAAGTCGTTAAAGAAAGAAGCGCGGGCAAAGCGCAAGGAACGTACCGGCCGCTGAAGCTCGCGACGGCGCTGTTCCCTCAAGGGCTGACGCGAACCGTCAGCCCTTTTTTTGCGATCGTCGCGGCGATCGCTTCGAGCTCCACGGCGGTCAGTGGCGAAAGCCGGACCGCCTCGGGCTGCATCGACGGCCGCGCGATGCCGTACAGCAGCACGCCGCGAAGGTGGTCGGCGCCGGCCGCTTCCAGCACGTCCAGATAGGCCTCGATGTCGTCATTCGTCGGCGCGGCGCCATCCCAGCGGAACATGCATGTCTGTACCCAGGTTGGGCACAACGCGGCGGAAATCGCGAGATTGCGCGCAACAGTCGCGGGGTCGAGCGATACGCCGTTGATGCGCTCGATCGACGCCTTCGTTCCCGCATCGACCTTGAACCACACCTCGCCGCCAGCGTCGCCGAGCGCGCGCACCGCCTCCTGCACCCGGGGCTGGCCCATCAGGCTGCCGTTGGTGATGAGCCGCATCGGCACGCCCGCCCCGAGTCCGAATTCATTGCGCAGGCGCCCGACGAGCGCAATGACTTCAGGAAACTCCGCCGCGCTCGTCGGCTCGCCATTGCCGGAAAAGGCGATGTCCCGAATCGTCCGCAAGCCTTCCGGCACATGCCGTTCGAGATAGTCGCCGTGCACCAGCGCACGGAGGAAACCCGAGAGTTCCGCTTCGAGTTGCGCCAAGTCGATCGCCGGTGCTTTCCCGCGGACGAGGTCCGGCACTTGGCAGTACGCACAGTGCCAATTGCAGGCGTTGTTGGGGTTCAGGTTGATGCCGACCGAAACGCCGCCTGCCCGCCGGGAGAGCACCGGATAGACGTAAGTCATGCCCGCGAAATCGCGGTCATGATTGCGGACGTTCAGAACCGAGTCTCGTGAAACCATTTGCCGGGAGCCGATGAAAAATGAAACGTGAGCGTGTCGCCCTGAAAGCTTTCGCGAGCGCCGAAAAGGACCTTCGAGGCCTGATGTTATAATTTCAGGCCTGCAATCCGAGATCAATCATGCGCGTCACCCGCCGCCTGGAATTCGATGCCGGCCATCGGATTCCGGATCACGCAAGCCAGTGCCGCCATCTGCACGGCCATCGCTACGCGATCGAGATCACCTTGTCCGGTGAAATCATTTCCGCCGCCGGTCAGGCCGTCAATGGAATGGTAATGGACTTCGGCGAGATCAAGAACATCGCGAAGATTCACGTCGTCGACGCGTGGGACCACGCCTTCCTCGCCTACCGGCACGACAAGCCGGTCGTCGACTTTCTCGCCGGATTGCCGGGTCACAAGACGGTGATTCTCGACGTCGTCCCCACGGCCGAAAACCTCGCGAGCGAAGCATTCAGCATCCTCGATTCGCATTACCGCGACACCTTCGGGAACCACCTGCGACTCGAGCGCGTGCGCTTGTACGAGACGCCCAATTGCTGGGCCGACGCCGTGCGAAGCGAAATCTGACAGCCTCCGTCTTCGCCGATCCCGGGCGGCGGCGAAGCTCGCGCCCGGCACCGCTCAAGCGGCGTACTGTCGCAGTCGTAGCGAAAATTCCTGCAACTGCCCGATGCCGCTCTGTTCGGCTCGGACGATCCACGCGTGCAATTGCGCGAGCAACTGTTCCCGCGACGCGCTCGACCGTGCCCAGATCGCGGTCAGCTCCTCGCGCATCGAGGCGATCGTCGCAAGCAGTGAGCTGTCCCTGAGCACGACCTCGAAGCGGCGGCGATCCTCCTCGCGCAGGTTCCGCTCCTCGCCCGACAGCACCCAGCGACGCAAGGCACGCGGATCGAAACTGCGACCGTGCGCGGCGACCAGGCGGTCGACCTCGTCACTGCACATGCGCCGCAGCGACGCGACGTAGCGCGTCATCACGTCGTAGCGATGCGTGATGATCGCCTGCAGGGTGTCGAAATCCGGCGTGCCCTTCGCTTCGACGAACTTCGGCGAGGGAATGATTTTCTTCACGGCCGCCAGCCGCAATGCCGCGAGGATGCGGATGTAGAGCCAGCCGATGTCGAATTCGTACCACTTCGCGGACAGCTTTGCCGACGTCGCGAACGCGTGATGGTTGTTGTGCAGTTCCTCGCCGCCGATCAGGATGCCCCACGGAACGAGATTGGTCGCCGCGTCGTTGCAGTTGAAATTGCGATAGCCGACATAATGCCCGAGGCCATTGACGACGCCCGCGGCCCAGAACGGAATCCACATCATCTGCACCGCCCACATCGTCAGACCCAGTGGGCCGAACAGCACGAGGTCGATCACCAGCATGACCGACACGCCGACCACGGAGTGCCGATAGACATGGCGCTCGACCCAGTCGTCCGGCGTTCCGTGGCCGTAACGTGCAAGCGTCTCGCCGTTCTTCGCCTCGGCCCGATACAGCTCCGCCCCTTCGAGCAGCACCTTGCGGATTCCGAGGATCTGCGGGCTGTGCGGATCGTCCACCGTTTCGCATTTGGCGTGATGCTTGCGGTGAATCGCCGCCCACTCCTTCGTCACCATTCCGGTCGTCACCCACAGCCAGAACCGGAAAAAATGGCTGGCGACCGGATGCAGGTCGAGCGCGCGATGCGCCTGATGCCGATGCAGGAAGATGGTGACCGACGCGATCGTGACGTGCGTCAGCACGAGCGTGACGAGCACGTAGCCCCACCAGGGAAGGTCGATCAGTCCTGCATGCATCGGGAATCCTTCAAAAATCGATGTCCTCCAGATCGTCCCTGAGCAAGGCTGCACGGCGCTCCGGCTTCTTCCCGGCGTCCTGCGCACCCGCCGCGTCGCTCGGGCCGCGTTCGAGCGCGACCGGCGGCAGCGGCGCCAGAAGCCGCACTTCGCTCTGCGGAAACGGAATCTCGATGTCCGCCGCGCGAAATCGGCGCCAGACTTCGAGATTGACGTCCGAGGTCACGCCGAGCGTTCCGTTTTCCGGATCCTGCAGCCAGACGCTGACCCGCAGATCGATTCCGCTCGCGCCGAACGCGACCAGGAACGCCTTCGGCGCCGGCTCCTTCAATACCCGCGGATGCTCCCGCGCGACGGCGACGAGGATTTCCATCGCGCGCTCGACGTCGGAGTCGTAACTCACCTGAAAGTTCAGCGCCGCGGAGACGCGCGAATCGGTATAGGTTTCGTTCTGGACGATCGAGCCGACGAGCGTCTCGTTCGGCACCAGCGACTCGACGCCGCTGCCCGCCCGGATCACCGTGTAACGGGTGTTGATCTGCGTGACGATGCCGCGCTCGGCGCCGACGCTGATCATGTTCCCGATCCGCAGCGAGCGGTCGAGCAGGATGATGAAGCCCGACACGTAGTTCGCCGCGATCTTCTGCAGGCCGAAACCGAGGCCGACGCCGAGCGCGCCGCCGAACACCGACAGCGTCGTCAGATCGATACCGACCATCGGCAATGCGACCAGCACCGCGACGACGATCAGCACCGTCTTGACGATGCGCAGCATCACCAGCCGGACGTTCGCATCGAGTCCGGCTGTGGCCATCAGGCGACGCTCGAGCAGCCCAGCGACCCACAGCGCGACGAGCAGCGTGAGCATTACCACCGCGATCGCCTCGAACAGCGTCAGGATCGACAGTCGCTGGCTGCCGACCGTAAAGGAGACGGCTTCCAGGCTGGCGAGCACTTCGGGCAGCCAGCCGAGGATATACAGCGCGACGACAATCCACACGAGCAGCGAGAAGACGCGCTCGAAACCGGCGATCCAGCTCGACCGGCCCACCACTTCGCGCAGCGAGAACACGACGAAACGGATCACGGCCAGCGAGGTCAGCAACGGCACCGCGAGATTCAGAAGCGTGACATGGTGGAACGTGCCGAGGATGGGGCGCGCCGTGGCGACCAGGACCAGCGCCGACAGCGGGAACAGCATCCGGCGCAGCCAGCTGCGGCCGAAGCGCTGCAGCGCCGACGCCGGCTCGCCGCGGCCGTTGACCCGCGCAAGTACATACCGCTCGAGCAGCCACGCGAGGCCGAAGCAAACCGCGAGCGTGGCAAGCTGCCACAGCACGTCCGGGCTCTGCACGTCGCGCCAGGTGTTTTTCAGCAGGATTGCAAACTCGGTGTCATCTTGCACTTCAGGGCTTCCAGGGCAGGCGGGTCACGGGAGCGGCGTCGGCGCGATGGCGTTGCCAGTTGTCGAGATAGGCCTTCGCCAGTGGGCAGTTGTCCCGCAGGATCAACAGGTTTTCGGCGTTGCGGTGGTTCGCGGACCACGTGAAATTGAAGGAGCCGGTCGCGACCGCACAGCCGCGCCCCTCGGCATCGGCGATCAGCACCTTGTTGTGGGCGGCCGCGTATCGGGTCTCGAACGCGACCGGGATGCCCGCTTCGAGCAGCTGCGGGATCGCGTTCCCCTTGCCGCGCCGATTCATGTCGGCGTCGGCGAGCACCTCGACCTGCACGCCGCGACGATGCGCGGCGATGAGCGCCTTCGCAATCGGCCGGCTCGTGAATACGTAGGCCTGCACGTGAAGCGCCTCGCGCGCGCGGTCGATGACGCGCAGCAGCGCGGCTTCGGGATCGCCGGCGGGCGAGAACGCGATCTCGACCGAACCGCGCGCGTTCAGCGTTTCGCTCGCGCGGAGGCCGCTCCCCGCGAGCGTCGAGACCACGACCAGCACGGCCAGCGCCAGGCTGCGCGGCCCCTTACGCATCGGCCGGCGCGCGTTCGAGCAACGCGGCGAAGAAGCCGTCGGTGTCGTGTTCGCGAGGCGATACGCGCAGCCGTTCGCCGGTATCGAGCGCGATGCCCTGCTTGTCGAGGACGTCCTTCGCGCTCACTTGGCGGAACTCCGGGTGCGCGGCGAGGAAAGCGTCGACGACGCCGTCGTTTTCCTCCGCCAGCAGGCTGCAGGTCGCATACACGAGGCGCCCGCCCGGCTTCACGAGACGCGCCGCCGATTCGAGGATCGCACCCTGTTTTGCGACCATCTCGGCGACCGATTCCGGCGTCTGCCGCCACTTGAGGTCGGGATTGCGCCGCAGCGTGCCGAGGCCGCTGCACGGCGCGTCGACGAGGACGCGATCGGCCTTGCCGGCGAGGCGCTTGACCTTCGCGTCGCGCTCGTGCGCGATCAGCACCGGATGCACGTTCGACAGTCCGGCGCGCGCGAAGCGCGGCTTGAGCTTCGCGAGGCGCTTCTCGGACACGTCGAACGCGTAGAGCCGCCCGGTCGAGCGCATCATCGCGCCGAGCTGCAGCGTCTTGCCGCCGGCGCCCGCGCAAAAATCGACGACCAGTTCGCCGCGCTTCGGCTGCACGAGGAAGCCGAGCAGCTGGCTGCCTTCGTCCTGCACTTCGAAAGCGCCTGCGAGAAACAGCGGATGCTTTTGCAGCGCCGGCTTGCCGACGAGCCTGACGCCCTGAGGAGAGAACGGGCACGGCTTCGCGTCGATGCCGTCGGCCTTCAGCGTGCCGATGACCTCGTCGCGGTCGGCCTTCAGCACATTGACGCGCAGATCGAGCGGTGCGGGACGATTGAGGCTGTGCGCGAGTTCGACGAGCTCCGCTTCGCCGCGCGTCGCGAGCAGCCGCTCGGCGAGCCAGTCGGGCAGATCGGTGCGCTCGCCGAGCGAGCCGTCATCGAGCTCGCGCGCCTTGATCCCGGAGATCCAGTCGCGCTCGGTCGCCGACGCGAGCCCTTCGAAATGCCGCATCGGCCAGCCTTCGCCGCGTGCGAGCCACGCGAGCAGCAAGGTGCGCGGACGCGCGTCGTCGCCGACGAGCCGCCGCAACCAGCGCAGGCGCCGCACGATGCCGTAGACCGCTTCGGCGATGAACGCGCGGTCGCGGTGGCCGATTTCGCGGTGCTCGCGGAAATGGCGCGACAGTACCGCGTCAGCCGGATGCTCGAAGGTCAGTACCGTGCCGAGGACCTGGGCGGCGTGGATCAGCAGGCTGCGCGAAGCGGCCTCGTCGTGTCTGGACATCTTTGTTCGATTCTCACTGGTAAAGGGACGCGGGGTCGTGCTGCACTTCCCGCAATTCGATCATTTCGGTTTCGTTGGCGGCGTCCGTCGCGCTGGCATCGGAGCGGGCCTCTCGTTCGGCCACGTGCTCCTGGCCGGCACTCGCGTACTGCGCGACGGCCTCGGCGGGCAGCACGCTCTCGCCCGGCTCGCCGTCGGCGTCGTTGTCGGCTTTCGGGCTTGCGGCCTTGTTCTTCCCGGTCGGCGCGAGGCGCAGTTCGACGGCCTGCTGGTCGAGCACCTCGCCCTTTTCATCGACGATGCGGATGCGCACCGGCAGCATCCCGTACTCGCGCGCGAGCCAGATGTCGATCGACAGCTTGCCGTCTAGCGCCCTCGCCCGCACGCGCAAGGCTTCGAGCTGGCCAATCGGCAGCACCGGCCGCTCGACGCCGACTGCCTCGAGAACCGATCGCGTCGCCGATTTGCCGCTGACGACATTGAGTTCTTGCGGCAGGCCGGCGACGCCGACGATGCCGAGCTGGTGCCACAGGCTCAGCAGATCCTGATCGCCCGGCTCGATCGCGGCGGTCCGCGTACGATCGCCACGCCGCATCGTCACCTGCCCCGCCTGCCAGTCGAATTCCGCGGATTCGGGCTTGCGCCCGGATTGCTCGACACCGAACCGATCCGGCTGCAGCCCCTTCGGTCCCACGCGCCCCTCGCTGTGCTGCCGGTAGCGCAGCTTGCGGAACAGGTCGACGACGCCGGTCGTCTCGAGCGACACCGACATCTGGTAGCGCTTGCGGTCGTGCGTCCATTCGTGCCGCGCCTCGCCGACCTCGAAGCCGGGCTCGCCGAGCATCACGCGGAAGCGGATGTCGCCGCGGCGCGGCCAGCCGGCGGAACTGAACTTGCGGGAATCGGCGGCGGCCGCAACGGTTCGCAGATCCGGCTCGATCGCCTGATTCGCCACAAGGTCCGCTGACGACGCCTGCGGCGGGACCGGATCGATCACCTCCGGCGGCGCGGCCAGCGCGGACGCATCGACAACCGGTTCGGACGGCAAGTCGGGCGTCGGCGGAGGCACCGCAAGCGCAAGGGTTTGTTCAGTTGATGGCGCGGTGGCGACCGCAGGCTTCACTTTCGGCTGCGGCTTCGTCTTGGGCTGCGGCTTCGGCGGGACGGGCGCTGCCGCAGCGGGCGGATTCGGCACGTCGTCCGTCGAAGGCACGACGGGCCGCATCGGTTCGGGCACGACAAGCCGTGCGTCGAGCGTGACCGGCGCTACCGCGGACTCATGCGCCCGGCCGAAGCCCGCGGTCGAGCCGAGGACGGCCGCATGCGCGAGCACCGAGACGCCGAGCGCGGCGATCAGGAGCCGGTGCCGCACGCCTCGCTCCAATCTCGCGCGAGCGGGTCGAGCGCCGGCACCGTCCAGGCCGCGGCGGCAGCGGACTCGCCGCGCACCGTGACGCGTCCGTCCGGGGCGACCGAGAGACGCTCTTCGACGAACCAGCGCACGGCCTGCGGATAGATGCGGTGCTCCTGCGCGAGCACGCGCGCCGACAGCGTTTCTTCGTCATCGCCGGGCAGCACCGGCACGACCGCCTGGATCACGACCGGCCCGCAATCGAGGGCCGCGGTGACGAAATGGACCGTCGCGCCATGCACCCGCACGCCGGCTTCGAGCGCGCGCCGGTGCGTGTGCAGCCCCGGAAACGCGGGCAGCAGCGACGGATGGATATTGAAGAGCCGCCCCTCGTAATGTCGCACGAATTCCTCGGTCAGCACGCGCATGAAGCCGGCGAGGACGACGAGGTTCGGCGCGTGCGCGTCGATCGCCTCGCCGAGCGCCCGGTCGAAGGCTTCGCGCGTCGGGAAGGCCTTGTGGTCGACGACGATCGCGGGAATGCCGTTCGCGGTGGCGAATTCGAGCCCCTTCGCATCGGGCCGGTTGCTGATCACCGCGCTGATGCGGGCGCCCGGAAGGCGGGCGCGCACGATGGCTTCCATGTTGCTGCCGCGGCCGGAAACGAGGATGACGATGGACTTCATGTTCGGGTTCTTGAGTTCGATTCGACGCGGGCTGTACTCGCAGCCGCTGGAAAGTCGAGATGGCGACTTCTTGACCATCGCGACGACATTGCGTTCGCCTCCGCGCCGGCTGCAAGGCAAGCGCTGGCGATTCGTTTGCACGAAGGCGAAGCCGGGTGCCGCGATGATACCGGAACGCCCGCCCCAACTTCACGCCGCCGCCGCGGAAAGCGGTCGCCAGCTCGTATAATCCGCGGCTCCGTTGCCGAAACCCGCTCCTCGCCGATGCCTTCGATCCGCCCGCTGTCCGACCTCCTCGTCAACCAGATCGCCGCCGGCGAGGTTGTCGAGCGCCCGGCCTCGGTGCTGAAGGAAGTCCTCGAGAACGCGCTGGACGCCCGCGCAAGGGCGATCGAGGTGCAGCTCGAGCAAGGCGGCGTGCGCCGCATCCGCGTCGCCGACGACGGCTGCGGCATCGCACACGACGAACTGGCGCTCGCGCTCGAACGCCACGCCACGAGCAAGATCGCGACGCTCGACGATCTCGAGCAGGTCGGCACGATGGGGTTTCGCGGCGAAGCGCTCGCGGCGATCGCCGCCGTCGCGCGCACGACGCTGACGAGCCGCGCCGAAGGCAGCGCGCACGCGTGGCGGATCGACGGCGCGGACCGCAGCCTCGCGCCCGCGGCGCTGAACGCGGGCACCGTCGTCGACGTCGCCGACCTCTTCTACAGCACGCCCGCGCGGCGCAAGTTCCTGAAGTCGGAGGCGACCGAGTACGCGCACTGCGACGAGGTGTTCCGCCGCGTCGCGCTCGCGCGGCCCGACATCGGGCTGCAGCTCGCGCACAACGGCCGCGTCGTGCATCGCCTGCCACCGGACGAACCGCTGCGGCGCGTCGGCGCGCTGATGGGCGACGATTTCCTGCAGCACGCGCGTATGCTCGACGCCGACGCCGGGGCGCTGCGGCTGTCGGGCTTCGCCGCGCTGCCGGCCTACTCGCGCGCGAACCGGGACGCACAATACCTGTTCGTCAATGGCCGCTTCGTCCGCGACAAGCTGCTGACGCACGCGGTGCGCCAGGCCTACGCAGACATCCTGCACGGCGCGAGGCATCCGGCTTACGTGCTGTTCCTCGAACTCGACCCCGCGGGCGTCGACGTCAACGTGCACCCGGCGAAGATCGAAGTCCGATTCCGCGAAGCCCGCGCCGTCCATCAGTTCGTCTTCCATGCGCTGTCGCGCGCGCTCGCCGAATCGGGCGCCGCGACCGGCGTCGCGAACGGACCGGTCGACAACGTCGTTTCCGCTGCGATGCGAGGCGATGCATCCCCGAACACCGACGCGGCAGGCGGCGCAGGGTCCGCAGCGAGCGGCGCGAAGCCGCCATTCCCCGCGGCCCGCTACGCGAGCGGAGATGCCTACCGGCCGCCGGTACAGGGTCGTCTTGCCATGGAGTCGGCGAGCCGCAGCTATTACGACTTCGCTGCGAGCGCCCGGCCCGCGACCGACGAAGGGCTCGCGTCCGGCTTCCGCCCGACCGCGTTTCCCCTGTCGGGCAGGGCGTCGCGTGCCGGCCGAGGCGACGGCTCCGCACCCGCCCTGCCTCCTTCGACGTCCGAGTTCGCCGCCGAGGCCGCCCCGCTCGGCTACGCCGTCGCCCAGCTCCACGGGACCTACATCCTGGCGCAGAACGCCGCCGGCCTCGTGCTTGTCGACATGCACGCCGCGCACGAACGCATCCTCTACGAGAAGCTCAAGACCGTGCTCGACGGCCGGCCCTCGGTGCAGCGCCTGCTGATCCCGGCCGTGCTGTCGGTCGGCGCGAAAGACATGGCCGCCGCCGAGGAATGTCGCGACGTGCTCGCGGCGATGGGCTTCGACGTCGCTGCGGCCGGCCCGACCGAGCTCGTCGTGCGCAGCGTCCCGGCGCTGCTCGCGAACGCGCCGGTCGGCGAATTGCTGCGCAAGCTGCTCGAAGAGTTGCGCGAATTCCCGGCCTCCGAAGTCGTCACCGCACGCCGCAACGAACTCCTCGCGACGATGGCCTGCCACGGCGCGGTGCGCGCGAACCGCAGCCTGACGCTCCCGGAAATGAACGCGCTGCTGCGCGACATGGAAGCGACCGAACGCGCCGACCAGTGCAACCACGGCCGCCCGACCTGGACCCAGCTGACGATGGCCGATCTCGACCGCTTCTTCATGCGCGGGCAGTAACGGCGGCGCTCGCCCGGCGGGTGCGGGATGCGCCTTCAGCGGGTATCCTTGCACCCCCTCGGCCGCCTCCCGCGGCGGCCATGAAGCGCAGATAGCCATGACAGCCAAGCAATACGACGAATCCTCGTTCCGGGTCCTGAAGGGGCTCGAACCGGTGCGCGAGCGGCCGGGCATGTATACCCGCACCGACTCGCCCGCCCACATCATCCAGGAAGTCATCGACAACTCGGCCGACGAGGCGCTCGGCGGCTTCGCGAAGAAGATCCACGTGACGCTGCACCTCGACGGCTCGGTCAGCGTCGCCGACGACGGGCGCGGCATCCCGGTCGGCCTGCACCCCGAGGAAGGCGTTCCGGTCGTCGTGCTCGCCTATACGCGGCTGCACGCCGGCGGCAAGTTCGACAAGCGCGACGGCCACGGCGCGTATGCGTTCTCGGGCGGCCTGCACGGTGTCGGCGTCTCGGTGACGAACGCACTGTCGACCCGGGTCGAAGTCGAGATCAAGCGCGAGGGCAAGATCCATCGCATCGATTTTTCCGATGGGGGCGAAAGGATCAGCCCGATTTCGGTCATCGGCGATTGCGGCCGGCAGACCGGCACGCGGGTGCGCGTGTGGCCGGACGGCAAGTACTTCGAGAACCCCCGCGTGCCGCAGATGGAGCTCGAGCGCTTATTGCGCTCGAAGGCGGTGTTGCTGTCGGGCGTGTCGGTGCGCCTCGACATCGAGCAGGCGTTGGGACCGGTGCTGACGAAAACCTGGTCCTACCCGGAAGGCCTCGCAGGCTACCTGCGCGAGCAGGCGGGCGACATCGAACCGGTCGCGCCGCTTTTCGCCACCGAGAAATACGCGGATCGCGACGACGCGACCTTCGCGCCCGGCGAAGGCGCGGCATGGGTGCTCGGCTGGTTCGAGCACGCGGTGCCGAGCGAATCCTTCGTCAACCTGATCCCGACCGTTGCCGGTGGCACGCACGAGAGCGGCTTGCGCGCCGGCGTGTTCGACGCGGTGAAGAGCTTCATCGAGCATCACGCGCTGCTGCCGCGCGGCGTCAAGCTGCAGCAGGACGACGTCGCCGGGCGGATGAGCTTCGTGCTGTCGGCGCGCCTGCTCGACCCTCAGTTTCAGGGGCAGGTGAAGGAGAAGCTCAACTCGCGCGAAGCGGTGAAGCTCGTGTCGGCGATGATCCGCGACCCGTTCGAGATCTGGCTCAACAACCACGTCGAAGCCGGCAAAGCGATCGCGGAGCTATCGATCAAGCAGGCGCTCGCGCGGCAGAAGAGCGCACAGAAGGTCGAGAAGAAGAAGACCTCGGGCGTCGCGGTGCTGCCGGGCAAGCTGTCGGACTGCGAATCCGAGGATCTCGCGGACAACGAGCTCTTCCTCGTCGAGGGCGACTCGGCCGGCGGCTCGGCGAAGATGGCGCGGAACAAGGAGACGCAGGCGATCCTGCCGTTGCGCGGCAAGGTGCAGAACGCGTGGGAGATCGACGCCGACCGCCTGCTCGCAAACGCCGAGATCCACGACATCGCGGTCGCGCTCGGCGTCGATGCGCACGCCGCGGGCAGCCAACCGGATCTCTCTGGGCTGCGCTACGGCAAGGTCGTCATCATGTCCGACGCCGACGTCGACGGCGCGCACATCCAGACGCTGCTGCTGACGCTGTTCTTCCGTCACTTCCCCGAGCTCATCGCCCGCGGACACATCTATGTCGCGCAACCGCCGCTGTATCGGGTCGACGTGCCGGCGCAGGGCAAGAAGCGCCCGGCGCGACGGCTGTATGCGCTCGACGACGGCGAGCTCGCCGCGATCCGCGAACGGCTCGAAAAGGAAGGCTTCAAGCCCGACGCGATCGAAGTCGGCCGCTTCAAGGGCCTCGGCGAGATGAACCCGGACCAGTTGCGCGAGACGACGATGGACCCGGCGACACGGCGCGTGCTGCCGGTCGAAGTGCGCGCCGACGCGCTCGACGACACGCTGAAGATGTTCACGCTGCTGATGGGCAAGGGCGAAGCGTCCGGCCGGCGCGCGTGGATGGAGGCGAAGGGCGACACGGTCGAGGCCGACGTCTGACACCGGCTCCCGGACGTTTGGCCGCGCCGCCGGAGGCCTCCTATAACGGGGAGGTCCGATCCCTGCGACGGAGGCCGCGATGACCGCTGCGACGAACCCGGTGAGACGCCCGAAGGCCGTGCTGATCGACCTGGCCGGCGTGCTGCACGTCGGGAACCAGGCGATCGACGGCGCCGTCGCGGCGCTCGCCCGGCTGCGCGCCGCCGGGCTGCCGCTGCGTTTCCTGACAAATACGACCCGCACGCCGCGGCGGAAGATCGTCGAGAAGCTCCGCCGGATGGGGTTCGACATCGACGAGGACGAAGTGCAGACCGCCGCGCACGCGGCGCTGCAACTCGTGCGCGAGCGCAAGCTGCATCCGCTCTACCTCGTGCATCCCGACCTCGCCGACGAAGTCGGCGCGAGCGCGACGCAGCCCGATGCAGTCGTCCTCGGCGACATGGGCCCGTTTCTCGACTACGCGCAGCTCAACGCCGCATTCCGCCTGCTGATGGCCGGCAAACCCTTCATCGCGATGGCGAAGAACCGCTATTTCATGGACGAGGACGGCCTGTCGCTCGACATGGGCGCCTTCGTCGTCGGCCTCGAATTCAGCAGCGGCACGCGGGCCGAGATCGTCGGCAAGCCCGCGGCGGCCTTCTTCCGCACTGCGCTCGCCACGCTCGGCGTCGCGCCCGACGATGCGACCGTCATCGGCGACGATGTGCACGACGACGTCGGCGCGGCGATCGATGCCGGGATTCCCGCGATCCTCGTGCGCACCGGCAAATATCGCGCGGGCGACGACGCGGACCCCGCAATCCGGCCCGATTTCGTCGTCGACGACTTCGGGCAGGCGGTCGGCGTCCTGCTCGCCGGAACTCGTTCGTGATCCGCTGCCACGCTCACGGCGCCGGACCCACGCCGGGAGGCTCGCGTACAATGCGCCGCTTTAATGCGGCAGTCGCATACCGTTCGGGCCGAGCCGATCGGCTCAAGTGAGGACGCATTCGTCCCGGCCCTGAGACCGTCCTTCGACAGGTTCAGGGCGAACGGTTGAATTCAACTGCCGGTTTGATCACCGAATTTCCGCAGGCGGCGCTTTCCGCGTCCGACGCTGCAATGCAAGTCTTTCATGAGCAACGACACTCTTGATCTGTTCGGCCCGTCGGGCACCCCGAAAGCGCCCGCCGACGCCGCCCCGCCCTCGCCTCCGAGTCCGCCCGCCGCCGGCGACGGCATGACCGGCGACGGTCCGCTGCCGCTCGACCGCTACGCCGAGCGCGCCTACCTCGCGTACGCGATGAGCGTCGTAAAGTCGCGCGCGCTGCCGCAGGTCGAGGACGGCATGAAGCCGGTGCAGCGGCGCATCCTGTACGCGATGAGCGAGATGCGCCTCAACGCGGCATCCAAGCACGTGAAGTCCGCGCGCGTCGTCGGCGACGTCATCGGCAAATATCATCCGCACGGCGACACCAGCGTCTATGACGCGATGGTGCGCGTCGCGCAGGACTTTTCGCTGCGCTATCCGCTCGTCGACGGCCAGGGCAACTTCGGCTCGCGCGACGGTGACTCGGCCGCGGCGATGCGTTACACGGAATGCCGGCTGACGCCGATCGCCGAGCTGCTGCTGGCGGAGATCGACCGCGGCACCGTGGATTTCGTCCCGAACTACGACGGCGCTTTCGAGGAGCCGCAGCTCCTTCCCGCACGCCTGCCTTTCGTGCTGCTGAACGGCGCGTCCGGCATCGCGGTCGGCATGGCGACCGAGATCCCGCCGCACAACCTGCGCGAAGTCGCCGATGCGACCGCGCACCTGATCCGCCACCCGGACGCCGAGCTCGACGACATCCTGCCGCTGCTGCCCGGCCCCGACTTTCCCGGCGGCGGCCAGCTGATCTCGTCGCCCGATGCGATCCGCGACGCGTATTCAGGCGGGCGCGGCAGCCTGCGGATGCGCGCGCGCTGGCACGTCGAAGAGCTCGCCCGCGGCCAGTGGCGCGTGATCGTCGACGAGCTGCCGCACGGCGTATCGGCCGCCGGCGTGCTCGCCGGGATCGAGGCGCTGACGAACCCGCAGCCGCGCGCCGGCAAGAAGGACGTCAGCCAGGAGCAGAAGAACCTCAAGCAGCTCGTGCTCGGCGTGCTCGAGACGGTGCGCGACGAATCGAGCGACAAGTCGCCGGTGCGCATCGTGCTAGAGCCGCGTTCGTCGCGGCAGTCGCGAGACGAGTTCATGGCGGTGCTGCTCGCTCACACCAGCCTAGAGAGCTCGGTGTCGGTGAACCTGACGATGATCGGCCGCGACGGGCGGCCGCAGCAGAAGAACCTCGTGCAGATCCTGCGCGAGTGGATCGACTTCCGCTACGTGACGGTCGAGCGGCGCACGCGTCATCGCCTCGACGAGGTCGACCGCCGCCTGCACATCCTCGAAGGCCGGATGATCGCGTTCCTGCACATCGAGGAAGTGATCCGCGTGATCCGCGAGTCCGACGAGCCGAAGCCGGCGCTGATCGCTGCGTTCGGCCTCACCGAGATCCAGGCCGAGGACATCCTCGAGATCCGGCTACGCCAGCTCGCGCGCCTCGAAGGCTTCAAGATCGAGAAGGAACTCGCCGAACTGAAGGAAGAGCGCGAAGGGCTGCAGCACCTGCTCGACAGCCGCCCGGCGATGACGAAGCTGATCCTGAAGGAGATCGGAGACGACGCGAAGAAATACGGCGACGACCGCCGCACGCTGATCGAGAGCGTCGCGGCCATTGCGCCGGCGGAACTCAGCGTGCCCGACGAGCCGGTCACCGTGATCGTGTCGAAGAACGGCTGGGTGCGCTCGCGCCAGGGCCACGGCATCGACGCCGCGGCGATCACGTACAAGGCGGGGGACTTCGGCTTCGCGGTGATCGAGACGCGCACGCCTTGGCCGCTCGTCGTCATCGACACGCAGGGGCGCGCCTACACCGTGCGCGTATCGGATCTGCCCGGCGGCCGCGGCGACGGCGCGCCGATCGCGACGCTCGTCGACTTCCAGAACGGCGGCAAGCTCGCGCAGGTCGCCTCGGCCGAACCCGAATCGAGCTGGATGTTCGCGAACTCCGGCGGCTACGGCTTCATCTGCACGGTCGCCGACGCGACCAGCCGCCAGCGCGCGGGCAAGGCATTCATGACGCTCGAAAAGGGCGAGAAAGTGCTCGCCCCGGCGCGCGCCACCGGCGAGCGGATCGCCGCGGTGTCGGAGAACGGGCGCATCCTCGTATTCCTGCGCAGCGAGATGAAGGTGCAGGCCGGCGGGCGCGGCGTCATCGTCATGGCGCTCGACGACGGCGAGGCGCTCGTCGCGGTCGCAGTGCCGGCCGATGGCGCGGTGCTCAAAGTCGAAGGGATCGGCCGCGGCAACAAGCCGGCGAGCGTCGAACTGAAACCCGCTCAGCTCGCGACGCTGGTCCACCGGCGCGCGCGCAAGGGCGTCGCCCTCACGATCAAGCTGAAGCCGACGGCGCTCGGTTAACTTCAGCCTGCGGTGTCGACGGTCCCGCCGGCTGCCGGGAGGATCGCGCGGATCGGGTCGTCGGCGGGGATGCGACCGGGGGCGCGCGACGGCGGATCACCGAGCATCGATTCGATGAGGAGCGTTACCCGGCGGTTGCGCGCGCGGCCCGCCTCGTCGTCGTTCGGCGCAAGGGGGCGCTGGTCGCCGTAGCCGGCCGCGGTCAACAAGGCACCGCGCACGCCGGCCTCGATGAAGAGCCGCACGACCGACGACGCGCGCACGGCCGAGAGCTCCCAGTTGGACGGAAAGCGGGACGTGCTGATCGGCAGGTTGTCCGTATGCCCCTCGATCGTGATCGGGAAATCGGCGCGGGCGAGCACTTGCGCGACCGCCCGCAGCGCTGCGACTGCCGCCGGGTCGAGCGTCGCGTCGCCGGGGGCGAACAGCACGCTCGCGTTGATCTCGACGCTGATCCCGCGCACGCCTTCGGTCACGCGGACCTGCCCGCCCTGCGTCAGCGGCGCGAGCACCTGGCGGATCTCGTCGGCGATGCTGGTCATCCGCCGCAGCGCCGCGTCGCGACGGCCATTTTCGGCGGCCGATTCGACTGGCGGCTGCGCGGGCGGGAGCACCGGCGCGACCGCGGGTACGACCGTCGGCACCGAGCGCGCACCTTCCGACATGAGCGCGCCGCTGCGAAAGGCGCTGACGAGCGATTCCGACAGCACGCGGTACTTGCCTTCGTTGACCGACGACAGCGAGTACATCACGACGAAGAACGCGAACAGCAGCGTGATGAAATCGGCGTAGGACACGAGCCAGCGCTCGTGATTTTCGTGCTCTTCTTCGTGCTTGCGGCGTCGCGCCATGTGCGTGCCCCTCGCCGGCGCCGGTCAGGGCACGTAGCCCTGCATCCGGCTCTCGATGAGGCGCGGGTTGTCGCCGTTCGCGATGCCGACGAGCCCGTCGACGAGCATCTCGCGCAGCGACACGCCGGCCGCGACGTGGGCCATCAGCTTCTTCGAGATCGGCAGGAACACGAGATTCGCGAAGCCGACGCCGTAGATCGTCGCGACGAACGCGACCGCGATACCCGAACCGAGCTTGGACGGGTCGGACAGGTTCTCCATCACGTGGATCAGCCCCATCACGGCGCCGAGAATGCCGATCGTCGGCGCGTAGCCGCCGGCCGCTTCCCAGATCTTCGCGCCCTGCTTCATCTGCGCCCCCCACGCATCGATCTCGACTTCGAGCACTTCGCGCAGCCGCTGCGGCTCCACGCCATCGACGACGAGCTGCAGCCCCTTGCGCGCGAACGGGTCGGACAGCGTCGGGATGCGCGTCTCGAGCGCGAGCAGGCCTTCCTTGCGCGCCACGTGGCTCCATGCCGACGCGTGCGCGATCAATTCGGCATGCGACGACGGCGGCGGCGCGAACACCCACTTCGCCATCCGCACGCCCTCGCGGAACACGCGCAGCGGACTTTGCAGCATCACCGCGCCGAACGTGCCGCCGATGACGATGAGGAACGCGGTCGGCTGGATCAGCGACGAGATGTGGCCGCCCTCGAGCACCTGTCCGAGCAGGATCGCGGCGATGCCGAGCGTGAGGCCGAAGATGCTGGTCTTGTCCATCGCGGAGGCTGCGCTGCGGTCAGGCGACCGCGGGCTTCTTGGGGGGGCGGCCGCGACGCGGCCCGCTGCCCGGCGCCTTCGCCGAAACCGCACCGACGACCCGCGCGCGCAGCCGCGCGACCGCCTGGCTGTGCAGCTGACATACGCGCGACTCGGACACGCCGAGCACCTCGCCGATCTCGCGCAGGTTCAGCTCCTCGTCGTAGTACAGCGCCATCATCAGCTTCTCGCGCTCGGGCAGATCGTTGATCGCGCGCACGAGCGCGGCCCGGGTGTCGGCTTCTTCGAGCACGTCGAGCGGATTCGACTCGTGCTCGCCGAGATGGCGCTCGAAGTAGTCCTCGCCCTCCTCGTCGGTGAAGTCCTCGAAATGCACCAGCTGATGGCCGCGCGCATCCTGCAGCATGCGCTGGTAGTCGGCGAGCGGCATGTCGAGCGCCTCGGCCAGCTCGATTTCCGTCGGCGGGCGGCCGTTCCGCTGTTCGAGACTGTGAATCGCCGTCTCGATCCGGCGCATGTCGCGCCTCGCGCTGCGCGGCAGCCAGTCATTCTCGCGCAGCCCGTCGAGCATCGCGCCGCGGATGCGCTGCACCGCGTAGGTCTCGAACTGCGCGCCGAGGCCGTCCTCGAAACGGTTGATCGCGTCAAGCAGGCCGAGCATGCCGTTCTGGATCACGTCGTCGATCAGCACGCTCGCCGGCAGCTTCGCCATCAGGTGATAGGCGAGCCGCTTCACGAGCGGCGCGTAGGTTTCCACCAGCTGATTCTTGTCGGGATTGCCTTCAGCGTCATACATCCAGTCCGCCTGTGATTTCCTGCGGCCCGGCGCGCCTTCACAGGGCGCCGCGCCGCGCCCGCCAGCCGGGCCTCCGTCGGCAAAGTCCTGCCGCATCGAATAGGTTCCTGCGGTCATGGCCGCACTCCCGAGTTGATCGCGCCTCGCGCCGCTGGCTGCCCGAACGCGGCGAGCCGGCGTAGAAACGCCGCGGCCGCGTCGCCGGAGGACGCCTCGACGGCGTCGTTTTCGAGGCCGGCCGCGAGATCGTCCCGCTCCGCTTCACCTAGCCATGCGAGCGGCACGCCGACATGCCGGCGGACGAGATGGCCGAGCGCAGCGAAGAAGTCGTGTGCCTCGTCGCGGCTGCGCGCGTTCGCCACCGCGACGTGCAGCGAGCCCGCCCCAGCGGCGGCGAGTTGCTTGATCACGCGGTACGCTTCGGTCGCGCCGGAACGGCTCGCCCCGGCGACGATCAGCCGGCGCGGTGCCGCGCAGACGAACGGCGACGGGTCGTCGGCCGTGCCCGCACCGGCATGGATCAGCACGAAGCCGGCGTGCCGGTTGAGTTCGCGCAGCGAAGCGACAAGGCGTGCGCGGCGTTCCTCGTCGAGCAGCGGCAGCGCGAGCGCGGCGGCCGAGACCGGGACGCGCCCGACGAGTCCGGGCACCGGCTGCAGCACTTCGCGCACCCCGATCTCGCTGCCGAGCACGCCGAGGAGGTCGGGCCCATCGGGCAGACCGAGGGCGCGGGCGAGCGACGCGTCCCCGGCAGCCTCGTCGAGCAGCAACACCGGCCTCGACTGTCCCGCGATGCGGTGCGCCGCGAGCAGCGCGGTCGACGCGCGCGAGCGCCCGGTCGCGTACAGCGCCACGACGGTCGGCGGCGCGCGGCGAAAGAGCCGCCGCAGGCCGGCCGCCTGGTCCTCACGGGGGTCGACCATGTCAGGCTCCCGCGCCCGCCGCGAGCATCAGCCCGGCTTCCTCGCCTTCGAACTTCCACGGCGAGTCGGCGGCTTGCGCGCGCAGCGCGCGGTGCAGCAGATACGCGCGGTTCGGGAGATGAAGGTCTTCGGGCACGCGCTGGCCGTTCGCGACGTAATACACATCGAGCGCGTTGGTGACGGCGACGTCGATCGCCGGCGCGAGCGACGCCGCCTCATCGATCTTCGTCAGGATGCAGCCGGCGAGGTCCGGGCCGCGATACGCGCGCACGACGTCCGCGAGGGTGTCGCCGCGACAGGTCGCGTTGAGCAGCAGCAGGCGGCGGACGTTGCCGGCGCCGGTCAGCATCGCCGCCTGTTCGGCGACCATGCGATCGCGCTGGCTCATGCCCATCGTGTCGATCAGCACCATGTGCTTGTTGCGCAGCTCGGCGAGGGTCTGTCGCAGGTCGGCACCGTCGCGCACCGAGAACACCGGCACGCCGAGGATCCGGCCGTAGATGCGCAGTTGCTCCTGAGCGCCGATCCGGTAGCCGTCGGTCGTGATCAGCGCGAGCTTGTCGGCGCCGTGGCGCACCACGCAACGCGCCGCGAGCTTGGCAGTCGTCGTCGTCTTGCCGACACCGGTCGGGCCGACGAGCGCGTACACGCCGCCGCGGTCGATGATGTCCGCGTCGGACGACATCGAGCGCAGCTCGCGGGCGAGCGCGGCCTTCACGGCGGCCCGCGCCTCCTCGGCGCTCGCGCCATCACCGACGACGTCGGCGAGACGGCGCGCGAGCACGCCGGAAAAGCCCGCTTCGAGCAGTTCGCCAACGGTGTCCGCGCGTGCCGGCGCCTTGCGGCGCGTCTCGCCCCACGCGAAGCCGGACAACTGGCGTTCGATCAGTTCGCGAATGCCGGCGAGCTCGCCCATCAGCTTCGCGTTGGCGTCCTGCAGATCACGGATCCGCGGGTCGTCCCGCTCTTCGCACATTTCGCGGGCGGCGGGGACAACAGCTTCCGGTCGCGACGGCGCCGGCTCGGTCGCGCGCGCGCTGCGGGACAGCATCGCCGCGGCCGGCGCGTCGCTCGCCGTGTCTTCTTCGAAGGCCTGAGCGCGATCGCGCGTGCGCATCAGATAGTCCGGCGTCTCCATCCGCGGCGGGTTGAAGGGGCGGATCACCGGGCTCGCCGGCTTCGCCGCAGCCGGGCGCTGCACCGTCGCAGGACGGGACGGCGCCGCCGGCGCGCGGGTGGTCAGCCGCACATGGTAGTCATCATCGATATCGGGCAGCGGGGCCGGCTGTGCCGCCTGCACTCTCGGCGCTGCGGGCGCTGCGCTCCGGGTCGCCGACTGCAGCGCGCCGACCGCGTCGGCCGGCAGCGCGAGGATCTCGACGCCGCCGTCGACGGCGCGGTTCGACAGCACGATCGCATCGGCTCCGAGCTCGGCCTTCAGGGCACGCAGGGCTTCGCGGGCGGTTTGGGCGAAATAGCGCTTGACGTTCATATCGACTCTCCGGACTGCGGCGCTCGTGGCGCATCGTTGGTCCGATTATGTGGTCCGGGCCTCCGCGGGCTTGCGCGGAATAAACCGGGTTTCCCCCGTCTATTCCGTCCCGCCTACCGGCGATCAGCTCGCGCCCGCGCCGACCATGGTGGTGACGCGGATCGTGCGCGTCTCGGGCACTTCGGAGTTCGCGATGACCTTCAGCGAGGGCACCGCGCGGCGCAGGAAGCGCGACAGCAGCCAGCGCAGTTGCGGCGGCACGAGCAGCACCGGCGGCAGGCCGATGTCCTCCTGGCGCTGTGCGACTTCGGCGGTGTGCCGCAGCAGGCCGTCGGCGAGGCTCGGCTCGATCGCGCCGCCGTCGCCGCCCCCGCCCATCGCCTGCATGAGGATGCGTTCGAGCGCGGGTTCGAGGGTCATGACCTGGATCTCGGCATTGCCGGGGAACAGGCCCTGCAGAATCGAGCGGCCGAGCGCCTGGCGCACGCGCGACGTGAGTTCGAGCGGGTCCTGCGTGCGCGGTGCGTTCTCGGCGAGCGTCTCGATGATCGTGCGCATGTCGCGGATGTTGACGCCCTCGTCGAGCAGGTTCTGCAACACGCGCTGCACGGTCGCGACCTGCAGCAGCGCCGGGACGAGGTCCTCGACGAGCTTCGGGGCCCCCTTGGCAATGTGGTCGAGCAGCGCCTGCGTCTCCTGGCGGCCCAGGAGTTCGGCCGCGTGGTTCAGGATCAGGTGGTTCAGGTGCGTAGCAACGACCGTGCTCGCATCGACGACCGTGTAGCCGAGCGCGTGGGCCTGCTCGCGCTGGCCGATGTCGATCCAGAATGCCGGCAGGTCGAACGCCGGGTCGCGCGTCTCGCGCCCCGCGAGCGGCCCGCTGACGCGCCCGGGGTTGATCGCCAGGAATTGTCCCGGATACGCCTCGCCGCCGCCGATTTCGACGCCTTTCAGCGCGATGCGGTACGCGTTCGGCTTCAGTTCGAGGTTGTCGCGGATATGCACCGGCGCGGCGAGGAAGCCGACGTCCTGCGCGAACTTCTTGCGCAGGCCGCGGATGCGCTTCAGCAGTTCCCCGTCCTGCCCCTTGTCGACCATCGGGATCAGCCGGTAGCCGACTTCGAGACCGAGCACATCGACCGGCGCGACGTCGTTCCAGCTCGCTTCGAGGTTTTCCGCTTCCGGCTGCACGGCCGCTTCGGGCTTCACCTGCGCTGCGGCCGCGGCCTCGCGCTGTTCGGCGCCGATCCGCTTCCACGCGAACCAGCCGAGCGCGCCGGCGATCAGGATGAAGACGAGGTTGGGCATCCCCGGAATCAGTCCGAGCACGCCGATGATGCCGGCGGTCAGCATCAGCACGCGCGGGTTCGAGAACACCTGCGTGACGACGAGGCCGCCGATGTCGCCCTCGTCGCCGACGCGCGCGACGACGAGGCCGGCCGCGATCGAAATCACCAGCGCCGGGATCTGCGCGACCAGGCCGTCGCCGATCGTCAGCAGCGTGTAGGTTTCCATCGCCGCGCCCGCCGACATCCCGTGCTGCACGACGCCGACCATGAAACCGCCGAGGATGTTGATCAGCAGGATCAGGATGCCGGCGACCGCGTCGCCGCGGACGAACTTCGACGCACCGTCCATCGCGCCGTAGAACTCGGACTCCTGCGCGACCTCCTTCCGGCGCCGCTTCGCCTCGGCCTCCTCGATCAGCCCGGCATTGAGGTCGGCGTCGATCGCCATCTGCTTGCCGGGCATCGCGTCGAGCGCGAAGCGCGCGCTGACTTCGGCGATGCGTCCGGCGCCCTTCGTGACGACGACGAAGTTGATGATCACGAGGATCACGAACACGACGATGCCGATCGCGGTGTTGCCGCCGACGAGGAAGTGGCCGAACGCCTCTATGACCTTGCCGGCCGCATCCGGGCCGTTGTGCCCTTCGAGGAGCACGATCCGCGTCGAGGCGACGTTGAGCGCGAGACGCAGCAGCGTCGTCACGAGCAGCACCGTCGGGAACACCGAGAAGTCGAGCGGCTTCCTCGTGTACATCGCGACCAGCATCACCATCACCGAGATCGCGATGTTGAACGTGAAGAACACGTCGAGCGCGAACGCCGGCAACGGCAGCACCATCATCGACAGGATCATGATGATGAAGATCGGTGCGCCGAGCATCCGGACGTTCGTCGGCGTCAGCAGTGCGCGCAGGTTCAGGGTTTCGGGCATCGCTTGTCTCTATGCATTCCGTGCGGGCGGCCTCAGTCCGGCGCACCGGGGTCCATGTCTTCGGGCACCGGCAGCTTCGCCGGCGCCGCAGGCGGCAGGCCGCCCTGCGCCATCCACTGGTTGAGCTGATACACGTAGGCCATGACTTCGGCGACCGCGGTGTAGAGCGCGCCGGGCACCGCCTGCTCGAGCTCGCAGTGCTTGTAGAGCGCACGCGCGAGCGGCGGCGCTTCGAGCAGCGGCACCTGGTGTCCCTTCGCGAGTTCCCGGATCTTCAGCGCGATCTCGCCGCGACCCTTCGCGATCACGATCGGCGCGCTCATCTTCTTCGCGTCGTACTTCAGCGCCACCGAGAAGTGCGTCGGGTTCGTGACGACGACGTCGGCCTTCGGCACCTCGGCCATCATCCGGCGCCGCGCCAACTCGCGCTGCATGCTGCGGATGCGTCCCTTCACGTGCGGGTCGCCCTCCTGCTCCTTGGCCTCGCGCTTGACCTCTTCCTTCGTCATGCGCAGCTTCTTGTGGTACTGCCACAGCTGGAACGGCACGTCGATCAGCGCGAGGATCGCCAGGCCCATGACGATCAGCAGCGCGGAAAACAACACGGATTGCAGGAAGTCCGGCACCGCGGTTTCGACGTTCTCGAACATCAGCGCGAAGATGTGCTCGCGCTCGCGCCACACCGCGAACGCGCCGACGCCGCCGACGACGGCGGCCTTCAGCAGCGACTTCACCAGTTCCAGGAGCCCGTGCAGCGAGAACATTCGGCCGAGGCCCTTCAGCGGGTCCATCCGGTCGAGCTTCAACCCCAGCGACTTCGGCGAAAACACGAAGCCGCCGATCAGGATCGGCGCGCCGACTGCGGCGATCATCAGCACCCCGAACAGCGGCAGCATCGTCAGCAGCGCTTCGGTGAAGAGCTCGCCGAAACCCTTGATCATCAGCTGCGGGTCGAACGCGACCGCGCGCTCGAAAGTGAAACCGCGGCGCAACAGGCCGAGGACGCGTTCGGAAATCCAGCCACCCATCATCCACAGGCCGCTGACGCCCGAAATCAGCACGAGGAAGGTCGACAGCTCGCGCGACTGCGGAACCTGCCCTTCCTCACGCGCCTGTTCGAGGCGCCGTGATGATGGCTGTTCCGTTTTTTCGAGATCGCTGTCTTCGGCCATCGCCGACTCCTTGCCTGTACCGCCGCACCGCGAATCGCCCGCGCGATGCGGACGAACAGCGACATGCGGCGATTATCAAGGGACATCGGCAAACGGGGCCGCCGGATAAGCGACCGGAAAAACCCCTATTTCGGAAGTTGGAGCGACGGGTAAGCGACGAGCGCGGGCCGGACCGGCGTCCGGCTAACCCTCGCGAATCGTGCCGCGGTCAGCGCCCGGCCGGCAGGCGCTCGACGCCGCGGATGCGTTCGCCGACGGCGATCTTGCGGCTGGAAAACCAGTCCGCATTCATCTCGAGCGCATAACGGGCGCGATCGGCGGCGCAGTGCGAGTTCTCGGTTTGCGGGAGCATGCGCTCGATATTTAGGATGCGTCCCTCGGCGTCGAGGAACGCAACGGACAGCGGGATCAGCGTGTTCTTCATCCACATGCAGTGGCGCGCGTCCTGCGGGAAGACGAAGATCATGCCGCGGTGCGCCGGCATCACCGTCCGATTCATCAGCCCGACCTGCCGGGCCTTGTCGGTGTGCGCGAGTTCCGCCTCGATGCGGTACATCCCGGCGCCGAGTTCGACGACCGGCAGCTCCGCGCGAACAACAGGCACGTTGAGAAGGACACCGGCGACAAGGAAACCGGCAAGACGACGCGCTGCCCGACGAACCATCGCTTCAACCGTCCATTGTGAAATTCGAGCCGGGATTCTAACGCCGCCCGCCGCGGCTGCGCGCTCCCGTCGCAGGCGCGGCGGCGGAAGGCCCTTGCAACGCCAACCCGGATGCCTCGCGCCACTCGCCCGGGCCGAGCTCCGCCAGCGACCACGGGCCGATGGCGAGCCGCACGAGCCGCAAGGTCGGGAACCCGATCTTCGCAGTCATCCGCCGGACCTGCCGGTTCTTCCCCTCGCGCAGCACGATCTCGAGCCACGACGTCGGCACGCTCTTGCGAAACCGCACCGGCGGATCGCGCGGCCATAACCGGTCGGGCTCGGAAACGACGCGAGCGTCGCAAGGGTGTGTGACGAAATCCCCGAGATCGAGCCCCGCGCGCAGGCGCACGAGCGCATCCTCGTCGGGCTCGCCCTCGACCTGGACGAGATAGGTCTTCGGCAATTTGTGCCGCGGATCGGCGATCCGGTGCTGCAATCCGCCGTCATCGGTCAGCAGCAGCAAGCCTTCACTGTCGGTATCGAGCCGGCCGGCCGGATACACCCCCGGCACCGGCACGAAGTCCTTCAGCGTCGCGCGGCCCGGCTCGCCGGAAAACTGGCAGATCACGCCGTAAGGTTTGTTGAGGAGGATCAGGCGGGACATGCGGGTTCACGCCATCGCACGGCGGCGGACGAAGCCGGGAGGCAGACGCCTTGCACGAAGGGGCGGCCGGTGCACGGACGACGAGCGGCGTCCCCGAGCCCGCGGCCATTCTGGTCTTTCCCGGAATTTGTCGAGGCCGCAGAAGGCAGGCACGACGCGAACAATGGTGCGCGGTCCATGTTGGGAAAAAGCGCGACTCCGGCTCGTGACGACCCCGTCAGAGGTCGTTGCCCGCCCGTCACGAAGGTTTCCCGGAATCGCCGCTTCACGACGGCCATGTTTCGCACCGTAGATCGTCCATTTCCCGAACCAGGACCCGGCGTCGCTCGCGCAGCCGCTCGGTCGACCGATACCGCGCGAGGGTATCGACCCGTTCGATTTCACTCCGGAGCACCGCGCAGCGCTCGTGATCGACGAGGTCGAATCTCGGCGCCGCGATGCGCCCGAATGCAGAGCCGCTTTCAGGCGCCGGATCGTTCGCCATCGTCGCGCGCGGTCGACTCGCCGGCCGCGTCGCTGCGACGACGTTCACCGTCCCGCCCTCGACCTCCGTCTGCTTTTGTCCCCGCTCGCACGGCTCGCCTTGATAAACGGTCTTCCCGTCCTGATCACATCGGAACAGACCGTTCCGCGGCACTTCCAGCGGGTGCAATTCCCCACCCGGCTCCGGCTTCTGTGGCCCGGGTTTGCGCCATTGCGGCTCAGGCTGCGCGCTCTGCGTCGGTTGAACAACCGGAGGCGCGTCGGTTGCCGGCGCCCCCCCCCCCCGCGACCTGCGCTCCTTCAACTCCTCGCTGCGCATCCCACCAGATGACCGCGCCCGCCGCGGCCCCGACGACGACAGTAAGGAATACGATTCGAACAGCACGAAAATTCACGGGAAAGCTTCCGGTTTCAGAGACGCTTATCGTCTCATGGCCGATGCTCGATTATGCGAGACGCAATTCTCGGACTGATCGAAACAGCGCGAACGACGGGCCGTTCTGGCAAGTGGCGGAGGCTGTGAGATTCGAACTCACGGACGCCAAAGACGTCGGCAGTTTTCAAGACTGCTGGGTTAAACCGCTCCCCCAAGCCTCCGGAATCGGCGAAGTTGCTGTGGTCCTTGTTGCAACTTGCGGAAGTACCCGCCACGAGGCGCTGGAAGCTTCGCTCGCGCGCGGCTTTCGCCGCCGGTTGCAATCGACCGCTGCGCCACGCTTACGGAAGCCGCCGAGTATAACTTAGCCGAGGACCGTACGAGTCAGTCGCGCTCGAACAAGGCGATCGATTCGACGTGCGAGGTCTGAGGAAACATGTTGGCGATACCGGCACCGGCAAGGCGGTAACCCTTCTCGCGGACGAGCACGGCCGCGTCGCGCGCGAGCGTCGCCGGGTTGCACGAGACGTAGACGATGCGCGGCGGCAGTTGCTGCGGCCCAAGTGCCTTGACGACCGCGATCGCGCCCTCGCGGGGCGGGTCGATCAACAGCTTGTCGAGCGGCCCGAGCGCGGCAAGGCTGTCCTCGGTCGCCTCGAACAGGTTCGCCGCATGAAACTCGCTTTGCGCTTCGAGCCCGTTGCAACGCGCGTTCTCGCGCGCACGCGCGACGAGCGCGTCGCTGCCCTCGACGCCGATGACCCGTGCCCCTCGGCGGGCGATCGGCAGACTGAAGTTTCCGAGACCGCAAAACAGGTCGGCAATGCGTTCGCCCGGCTGCGGATCGAGCAACTGCATCGCGCGGCGGATCAGCAGCCGGTTGACGTCGTTATTGACCTGCGTGAAATCCGTGGGCAGATAGGCCAGCCTGAGATCGAACTCCGGCAGCGTGTAGGCGAGTTCCGGCGCGTTCTTGGGGTGCAGGCGGTACGCGCTCGGAGGCTGTCTGGGCTGGAGCCACACCTGGACGCGATGTTCCGCGGCGAAGGCAGCGAGGCGGGCATCGTCTTCGCGACTCAAGGGCAGGAGATTGCGGAACACGAGCACCGTCGTTATATCGCTGACCGCGACCTCGATCTGCGGAATGCGGTCCGCGATCGAAAGCCCGCCGATCAGCTCGTGCAGCGCAGGCAGCATCTCCGACACGTGCGGCGGCAGAACGTCGCAATGCTGCATGTCGGCAATGTAGCTGCTGCGCCGCTCGTGAAAGCCGATCAGCACGCCCCCCTTGCTCGGCACGACCCGGACACCGATCCGGGCCCGATAGCGGTAGCCCCAGGACGGGCCGTGGATCGCCGGATAAACGACCCCGGGTTTCACCTTTCCGACGTGCCACAGCGCATCTTCAAGCACCCGTTGCTTCACTGCCGCCTGAGCGACGGAGTCCAGATGCTGCATCGAACAGCCGCCGCAGACCGAAAAATGCGGGCAGCGCGGCGCGACTCGTTGCGTCCCTGGTTTGACGATGCGGGTCACCTGCGCGAGGTCGTAGCTCGGCCGGCTGCGATGAACCGAGTATTCGACTTTCTCGCCGGGCAGCGCGCCTTCGACGAAGACGACCTTGCCGTCGACATGGGTGACGCCGCGACCTTCGTGATCCAGTGACTCGATGACTGCGGTAGGCATGGGCGAACCGACAAAAAGAGTGCGATTTTACCGGCCGCCGGGGCCGTTTTGACACTGCCCCCTATAATTCGTCGGCCGATCGCGCAGCCCGCCCGCCGAGTCCGGATGCCCCGACTCCCGAACCAGGAGCAAGCCATGGAAGCCTTGTCGCCACGCCGATTCGACAGCTATACCGAGTACCGTTCCGCGATGTTCGCCGCGCTCGAAACGGCGACAAGCACGATCGCGATATTCGATCCCGATCTTCGCGAAGCCGGGCTGGAAAACCCCACGTCGATCGCGGCGCTCGAAAGGCTGTGCCGAACGTCGCCCCGCCGCGACGCATTGCGCATCCTCGTCCATTCGACCGATTTCGCCGAACGGGAATGCCCCCGCTTCGTCGCGCTGATCGGCGCGTTCAGTCACCGCGCGGCCGTGCGCGTCACGAGCACCCAACTCCGGAACTGGAGGCAGCCCTTTCTCGTCGCAGACGCGCGGCATGTGGTCACACGCTTCGATCAGGACGGACCACGCGGCAAACTTGCCGCCGAGGATGAGCGGACCGCGTCGATGCTGCTCGCACAGCTCGAAACAATGTGGATAAATGGCACGTCGACGACAACCGGCGCGTCGCTTGGGATCTAGCGCAGATCGGGCGTTGTGGCGGCGCAACAGGAATCTGCATTTGAAATAGGCGCACGTGTTAGAATTTTCGTTGGTCTTTCGGCTGCCACTCGTTCGGCTTATCCGGACATGCAAGCGGCAGACGACGCTGATCAACTGCTGTCTTCACCCCCGTCAAAAAAAGGATTCAGAACATGAAGCAATCGCTCCTCGTCGCCGCCCTGATCGCCATCGCCGTGTCCGCTTGCGGCAAAAAGGAAGAGGCCGCCCCCGTCGCTCCGGCCGCCGAACAGGCCGCCCCGGCTGCCGCTCAGGTCGAGCAGGCCGCCAAGGACACGGTCGAAGCTGCGAAGGAAGGTGCGGCCGACCAGGTCGAAGCCGCCAAGGAAGGCGCCGAGCAGGCCGTCGAAGCTGCTAAGGAAGGCGCGGACCAAGCCGTCGAAGCCGCGAAGGAACAAGCGAAGTAATTCAGGCTTCGCGACAGCAAAAAGCCGGCTGCGAGCCGGCTTTTTTGTGTTCTCGCCATGCAGCGGCGAGTTTCGCGTGACGGAGCGCCGCGGGAGCGCCCCGCTCGATTAGCGTAGTTGCTGCTGAAGCAGACCGAGAATCTTGCGTGCGGTCTCCGACGGATCCTCGCCGCCCTCGCGAGTGAGCACCGACACCGTGGACGCATCGCCCTCACCCTGCACCCGGATGCGGTATTCGCTACCGCCGGCGACGACATCCTCCTTGTCCCGCCAGAACGCCAGCTTCGACAGGAATCCTTCGGACTTCTTCGACTTGGCGTCGGCTTCCGGGTCGACGTAACGGACGAAGTACAGCCCCTTCGAACGGTCGCGGTCTTCGACGGTGAAGCCCGTTCGGTCGAGCGCCAGACCGACGCGACGCCACGCGCGGTCGAAGGACTCCTCGAGCGTGAGGCTGATCTTGCCGCCCGCACCGCTCTTCAGCTCCGCGCGCTGCGGTTCCGGCGCAGCCTGGACGATGGCCTGCGCGCGCGCCTCGTCGGCGCCGAGCCGCACCATCAGCCGGCGCAGCATTTCCGCTTCGAGCTCCGGGTCGGCCGGGCGCGGCTGCCAGACGGTCGTATCCTTTGCTTCGTTCGGGTAGATCTCCATCATGCCGCGATGGCTGATGTAAACCTCGACGGTGCCGGGCTCCTTGCCCGCCTCCAGGCGCGTGCGGAACTTGTCGCGTGCGGGCGTCGAGAACAGTCCGTCGAGAACCTTGCCGAGCGTCGAGCGCACGAAATCCTGCGGAATCTTCGCCCTGTCCTCGGCCCAGTCGGTTTCCATCACGCCGATTTCCGGCCGCTCGACGTCGAGGATGAAGCCGAGTTCGAGCCAGAAATCCTTGACCTGCGGCCACAGGGTGTCGGCCGAGCCCGGCACCACGAGCCACCGCTGAGTGCCTGCCCGCTCGACGTGCATGCGCTCGACGGCAGGAAGAACGTCTGTGGTCGATTTAGCCTGCGGCTGTCCCGCGCGCTCGTTGCTGTAGGCAGAAAACGTGGCCACGCCGCGCGGCGAGACATCGGGAACAGCGTAACGATCGTCGCGTGTCGGCTCCGTGAGATCCGGCGGAATTTCGAGCGGCGGCAGCTTCTGCGCACTCTTGTAGTCGATCTTCTTCGATTCCAGAAGCGAACCGGAACACCCTGCGAGGGCAACCGATAGCGCGATGAGTGACGCAGAAGTGCGGACAGTGCGGTTCATGAGTTTCAAGCGGTCCTCGAAGGTTCAAACATTCACGCCGGCCCGACGCATCGCGAGTTGCACCCGCTCGTGCTGCGCCGGCGACAGCGTCGTGAGAGGCAGGCGGATGCCGGCCTGGATCAGCCCCATTCGCGCCACCGCCCACTTCACAGGGATCGGGTTCGCCTCGCAGAAGAGGTCGCGGTGCAGCGGGACGAGACGAGCGTTGATCTCGCGTGTTTTCCGGGCGTCGCCGGCGAGCGCGGCGGTGCACATCTCGTGCATCGCGCGCGGTGCGACGTTGGCGGTCACCGAGATCGTCCCGTGGCCGCCGAGCAGGATGAAGACGGCGGCCGTCATGTCATCCCCGCTATAGAGTGCGAATTCTCGCGGCGCGCGTTCGATGAGGTCGCACGCCCGGTCGATGCTGCCGGTCGCGTCCTTGATGCCGACGATGTTCGGCACTTCGGCCAGCCGCAACGCGGTGTCATTGCCGAGATCGGCGACGGTCCGCCCGGGCACGTTGTACAGGATCAGCGGCAGCTCGACCGCTTCGGCGATCGCGCGGAAGTGCCGATACAGACCTTCCTGCGTCGGCTTGTTGTAATAGGGCACGACGGACAGATGCGCGGCGGCGCCGGCTTTCTCCGCGAAGCGCGCCAGCTCGATCGCTTCGCGCGTGGAGTTCGCGCCGGTGCCGGCAATCACAGGAATCCGCCCCGCCGCGTGTTCGACGCTGACCCGGATCAGCTCGCAGTGTTCGTCGACGTCCACGGTCGGCGACTCGCCGGTCGTGCCGACGATGACGATGCCGTCCGTACCTTCGGCCACATGGAAGTCGATCAAGCTGCGCAGGCGGGGGAAATCCAGGCTGCCATCCTCGTTCATCGGGGTGACGATGGCGACAATCGATCCGGTAATCATGGGAGTGGCCGAAAGATTAAAGACGCTGATTCTACCCGATCGCCGCACCACGAATAGTGCGGGTCCAGGTACCGTCCACCGACGCAGGGTCGGCGGCGGACGGCCTCACAGATCGGCCAGCGCCTTGATGTGGGCGACGACGGAGCGTGCGAGCGACGACAGCGCGTAGCCACCCTCGAGGATCGAGACGATGTTCCGGTGGCCGCAGTCCTCGGCGACCGCCTTGATCTGCTGCGTCGCCCAGACGTAGTCGGATTCTACGAGCCCGAGCGAGCCCATGTCGTCCTCGTAATGGCCGTCGAAACCCGCGGAGATGAAGATCATCTGCGGATTGTGCTCGCGCAGCGCCGGCACCCACATGTCGCTGACGATCTGGCGGAACGTGTCGCCGCGCGTGCCGGCCGGGACCGGAACGTTGATCATGTGGGAGGACGTGCAGTCGGCACCGCTGTACGGGTAGAACGGGTGCTGGAAGATGCTCGTCATCATCACCCGCGGGTCGTCGCGGAAGATGTCTTCGGTGCCGTTGCCGTGGTGCACGTCGAAGTCGACGATCGCGACGCGCTCGAGCCCGTGCACTTCGAGCGCGTGGCGGGCGGCGATCGCGATGTTGTTCAGGAAGCAGAATCCCATCGCCTTCGACCGCTCGGCGTGATGACCGGGCGGTCGCACCGCGCAGAACGCGTTCTCGATCTCGCCCTTCAGAACGAGGTCGGTGGCCAGCACGCCTGCGCCGGCCGAGCGCAGCGCGGCCTTCAGCGTGTCGGGATTCATCGCGGTGTCCGGATCGAGGTGGCGGATGCCGTGCTCGGGAACGCTGGCCTTCAATTCCTCGAGGTAGCTTTCGGGGTGCGCCCGCGCGATCTGTTCCGGCGTCGCGTGCGGGGCGTCGTAGAACGACAGGTAGAGGTCGAGGCCGGCGGCAATCAGCCGGTCATTGATGGCCGCAAGCCGATCCGCACACTCCGGGTGGAAACCACCCATGTCGTGCAGCCAGCACTCGCGGTGCGTGATGAACGCCGTCGTCGTCATACTCCCCCTCTATCCGGCGCGCGCATGCTCGCGCCTTGATCCTCGAACTGGCCGGTCCCGCTGCGGGCGCGGCCTGATGGTCTTTGTCGTCTATTATCGTCGCTTCACCGCCAATTTCACAGTACGCCGAACCATGCCCCACCGCCACGCCACGCACCTTCTCGAAGCGGCCGGCCGCATCATTCTCGGGAAGGAGCGGGAGCTGCGGCTGGCGCTCACCTGCCTCGTCGCGCGCGGCCATCTACTGATCGAGGACATCCCGGGCGTCGGCAAAACGACGCTCGCGCACGTGTTCGCGCGTCTGGTCGGATTGCAGTTCCAGCGCATCCAGTTCACGAGCGATTTCCTGCCGGCCGACATCCTCGGCGTCTCGGTCTTCGACCGTGAAACCGGCGCATTCCGCTTCCACCCGGGCCCGATCTTCGCGCAGCTGATCCTCGCCGACGAGATCAACCGCGCGACGCCGAAGACGCAGAGCGCGCTGCTCGAAGCGATGGAGGAGCGGCAGGTCACCGCCGACGGACAGACTCATGTCCTGCCGGAGCCCTTCTTCGTCATCGCGACACAGAACCCTTCGCATCAGATCGGCACCTTTCCGCTGCCCGAAAGCCAGCTCGACCGCTTCCTGATGCGCATCCGGCTCGGCTATCCCGACCGAAGCGCCGAGCGCGCCCTGCTGATGGGCGTGGATCGGCGCCAGATGCTGGAGCGGCAGGAACAGGTCATCCGTCCTTCCGATCTGCTCGACCTGCAGCACGCCGCGCTCGGCGTCACCGTTGCCGAGCGGCTGATCGACTACGTGCAGACACTGCTCGCGAGCACGCGCCGGGACCCGGAACTCGCGGTCGGCCTCAGCCCGCGCGCGGGACTGGCGCTGCTCGCGGCGGCGCGAGCATGGGCGCTGATCGACCGGCGCGACCACGTGTTGCCGGAAGACGTGCAGGCGGTCTTTCCGCACGTCGCCGGGCATCGGCTGCATCTCGCCGCCGATGGGCGCGCGGTCGGAAGCGACGTCATGACCCGGATCGTCCGCGGCGTCCCGGTCGCCTGATGCGGCGGCTCGCGACGCTGCGCCACCGCCTGTCGCAGTGGCTGCTCCGTGCGGGGCCGCCCGAACCGTCGCCGATCGTGCTGGGCCAGAGCCGCATCTTCGTGCTGCCGACCGGTGCCGGCGTCGGCTTCGCCGGCGCGCTGCTGGTGATGTTGATCGCGTCGATCAACTACAACCTCGGCCTCGGCTTCGCACTCGTTTTCCTGCTCGCGGGCGTCGCGGTTGCGAGCATGGTCCATGCGTTCCGCAACCTGCTCGACCTGTCGGTACGACCCGGCCGCGCCGCCGCGGTGTTTGCCGGAGAAACGGCCCAGTTCCATCTTCTCGTTGACAATGCGCGCAGGTTTCGGCGGCCGGCGTTGAAGATCGGAACCCCGCGCGCGGATACGCCGCTCGAACTCGCGGCGGACGAGACGCGGGACGTCCTGCTGGCCGTCCCGAGCGAGCAGCGCGGCTGGATGCGGCTGGGCCGTGTCGTGCTCGAAACCAGCTATCCGCTCGGTCTGATCCGCGCGTGGTGCGTGCTGCTCCCCGACCTCGACTGCCTCGTCTATCCGGCCCCCGAACGCGACGCGCCTCCTTTGCCGCGAGGAGTGCAAAGCGATTCGGGCGAGCGGCTCCGGCGAGCGGGCGACGAGGATTTCGCGGGACTGCGAAGGCATCGGCTCACCGATTCGCCCCGCCACGTCGCATGGAAGGCGGTCGCGCGCGGCGGGCCGATGCTGACGAAGGAGTTTGCCGGCGCGGAAGGGGGCGACGTGACCCTCGACTGGAACGCGCTGCCGGAAGATCTCGACGTCGAAGCCCGGCTCAGCCGACTCACCGCGTGGGTCATCGCCGCGGCAGCCGCAGCGGTCTCCTTCTCGCTGAGGCTGCCGGGCGGCCGCTACGGCCCGGATTCCGGCCCGGCACACGAAGAAGCCTGCCTGAAACGGCTTGCGCTGTTCGGTCTGCCGGACGCGCCGCATGGATAGGTTCCTCCCGCTCGACTACGCGCCGGCCCGTTGGCTTCTGGCGGCGACGGCCGCGACCCTCGCGGCGCACGCGATTCACCTGCCGCCATGGTTGCTGGCGATCTGCTCGCTGCTGCTCGCATGGCGATCGCAATTGCCGTGGCAGACGCGCGCGCCGGGCCACCGCGTCGCGATCCTGCTCCTCGCGGTCGCGACCGCGGGGGGCGTCAGGCTGCATTTCGGCCACTTCTTCGGCCGCGATCCCGGCGTCGCGCTGCTCGCAGCGCTGCTGTGCCTCAAAGTCCTCGAAAGCCGCAGCTCACGTGACATCCGCGCCTGCGTGCTGCTGAGCTTTTTCCTGCAGCTCGGGCTGTTCTTCTACAGCCAGACGCCCGCGATCGCTGCGCTCGCGCTCGTCGGAAGTCTGTTCGCGATCGTCACGCTGACGAGTCTTCACGACACGACGGCGCCGCTCGGGCCGAGATTGAGGACTGGCGCACTGCTGCTCGCCCAGGGCCTTCCGTTCATGATTGCGCTGTTCGTGCTGTTCCCGCGCGTGCAGGGACCGCTGTGGGGCTTGCCCGCCGATGCGCATGGTGGGCTATCCGGCTTGTCGGATTCGATGTCGCCGGGATCGATCAGTCACCTCAGCCTCTCCGACGAAATCGCATTCCGTGCCGCATTCCGCGGCGCCCCGCCACCGCCGGCCGACCGCTACTGGCGCGGACCGGTGCTGACGACGTTCGACGGACGAACGTGGCGGCCGGGCAGCTACACCGTCGCCCCGCTACCAACGTACCGCGCCACCCGCCCGACCTACGACTACCGGCTCACGCTCGAACCTCACGGGCAGAACTGGCTGCTCGCGCTCGACTACCCTGCCGGCATCGTCCGCGGGGCACGCTACACGAGCGACCATCGCCTGCTTGCCGACGCGCCGATCCGTAGCCGCAGTCGCTTCGACCTCGTCGCGACGCCTTCCGCGCGGATTGGTCTCGACGAGGATCCGGACGTTCTCGCCGCCGCGCGCCGTCTTCCGGCCGCGTCGAATCCGCGCACTCGGGCGCTCGCCCGCGACTTCGCGGCGGACGGCGCTTCGCACGCCGTGATCCTCGAGCGCGCGCTCGCCCACCTGCGGGCAAGCCGCCTCATCTACACGCTGAACCCGCCCGGGCTTGGGGCGGACAGCGTCGACGAGTTCCTGTTCGATACGCGGCGCGGCTTTTGCGAGCATTTCTCTTCGGCGTTCGTGTTCCTGATGCGGGCCGCAGACGTCCCGTCGCGCGTCGTCACCGGATATCAGGGCGGCGAAATCAACCCCGTCGATGGCAGCCTCGTCGTGCGCCAGTCGGATGCGCATGCCTGGGCCGAGGTCTGGCTCGCGGGACGGGGATGGGCGCGCGTCGACCCGACCGCTCTCGCCGCGCCGCGGCGGATCGAGGCCGGACTCGCGGCGGCGCTACCTGAAGGCGAACCGCTGCCCTTCATGAGGCGCACGCAGTTCGCGTGGCTGCTCGCGGTGCGCAACCAGTGGGAAGCGGCGTCCCATGCCTGGAACCAGTGGGTTCTTGGATACAATCCCGACCGGCAGCGCGAACTCCTCGCCCGGCTGGGCTTCCCCCGTATCGATTGGCAAGCCCTCATCATCCTGTTGGGTGCGGCGGGTGCAGGATTGATGCTGCTGCTCTTCGCCTGGGCCTTTCGGCAGCGGAAGGACGCCGACCGGCTCGACCGGGCTTGGTCCGCGTTTTGCGGAAAGCTCGCGAAGCGCGGCGTCGCGCGACAGTCGTGGGAAGGCCCCGTCGACTACGGCATGCGCGCCGCGACCGCCTTTCCCGCGGAGGCCGCGGACTTGCATGCGATCGCTGCGAGCTATGCGCGCCTGCGCTATGGTCCACTCGCCCAACCGGGAGCAGTTCAAGAACTGTCCCGGCAAATCAGGAGATTGAAGCTTCAATGAAGGCCACGATTACCGGCACGCTGCTCGCGGCCCTGCTGCTCGCGGGTCCGGCGCAGTCCGATGCGTCCTACCTCGAGCGCGAGGACGTCCGATCCTTCGCGCAGGAGATGGCGGAAAAGCATGGCTTCGACACCGCCGAATTGCTCTCGGCGCTCCACCGCGCCCAGCACGACCCGCGCGTGATCCGGCTGATCACGCCGTCCGGCGATCCGGGAGTTCGGTCGTGGCAGCGCTACCGGTCACGCTTTCTGGACGCGTCGCGGATCGAAAACGGCGTCGCTTTCTGGCAGGAAAACGAGACGGCCTTGCGCGAGGCGGCCGAGCGCTACGGCGTTCCAGCCGAAATCATCGTCGCGATCCTAGGCGTAGAGACGTTTTACGGCCGTAACACCGGCAGCTTCGAAACGGTGTCCGCGCTCGCAACGCTCGCATTCGACTACCCGCCGCGCGGACCGTTGTTCCGCCACGAACTCGAAAACCTGTTGCTGATGGCGCGCGAGCAGGAGCGCGATCCGTTCAGCTACCGGGGCTCGTACGCCGGCGCGATCGGCTATCCGCAGTTCCTGCCCAGCAGCATCCGCGCTTACGCGGTCGACTTCGACGGCGACGGGAGGATCGACTTCGAATCCGGGCCGGTCGATGCGATCGGCAGCGTCGCGCGCTATCTCGCGGAACACGGCTGGCGACGCGGGGAGCCGGTCGCCGAGCCCGCCCAGATCGGCGGTGCGGACCCGCAGCCGCTCGTCGACGCCGGCATCGAGCCGGTGCTCGCGCCCGAAATGCTCGCGCAAGCCGGCATCAGCGCGGCAAATGGCACGCCGGCGGCCACGACGGCGACGCTCGTCGACCTCGCGACACCGGGCATGAACACCGAGTACTGGCTCGGCTACCGCAATTTCTATGTGATCACACGCTACAACAAGAGCAGCTTCTACGCGATGGCAGTGTTCCAGCTCGGGCAGGCGTTGCGGGAAGCGCAGGGCACGGCAGCGACGACCGGCCTCTGAACTTCACGCGTCGGCCCGGGCGCCCCGTCTTGCCGGCGGGGCCGCCTCGTGGCCGGACGCCCGGTAGCGGGAAGCGGCGATCGGGCTGCAGGCATCGGATGGAGACGGAGATGCCGGATGCGCTCCTACCGCGCGACGCAACGCGATCGAGGATAGTGAGATCGCTTACAACAGCTCGTCGCGCGATATCCCGCGGCGCTTGACGGTCCGGCGCAGCTGGCCGAGCGCTTCGAGCTGGATCTGACGCACGCGCTCGCGGGTCAGGCACAGTCGCGACGCGAGCTCTTCCAGCGTCATCACCTCGCATTCGTCGAGGCCGTAGCGATGGCGGATCACGAGGCGCTGCTTTTCGTTCAGCATCCCGATCCACTCCTGGATCAGCGACTCGACTTCAGCATCGTGGATATGCGCATCGGGGGGCTCGGCCTGGTCGTCGGCAAGCGACTCGCCGATGGATAGCGTCGGGTCGATGTCGAGCGGGGCATCGAGCGAGGCGGTATGTTCGCTGAGTGCCAGGATCGCGCGGACATCGTCGACCGACTTGTCGAGCCGTGACGCGACCTGCTCGAGGGTGAACTCGCCGTTGCCGGACGCCTCGAGATTGCGCTGCGCGCGCAGTACCTGGTTGAGTTCCTTCACGACGTGCACCGGCAGCCGTATCGTGCGCGACTGGTTCATGATCGCGCGCTCGATGTTCTGGCGGATCCACCAGGTCGCGTAGGTCGAAAAGCGGAAGCCGCGCTCCGGATCGAACTTTTCGAGCGCGTGCATCAGGCCGAGGTTGCCCTCCTCAACGAGATCGAGGAGCGGAATCCCGCGGTTGAGGTAATGCTTCGCGATATTGACGACCAGGCGCAGGTTGCGCTCGATCATGATCTGGCGGGCGGGAAAGTCGCCGGTCCGCACGCGCCGCGCGAGTGCGGCCTCTTCTTCGGCCGTCAGCAGCGGATTCGCGCCGATCTCGTTCAGGTAGATCTGGGTGACGTCGCTGAGAAACTCGTTCTCGAAGGCCGGCGCGGCCCGCTCGACGAACACCTCCACCTCGGGAGGCAGATCCGGTTCCTGACTATCAGCATCGTCACGACTCACCGGATCGTACATAGCCTCCTCGTCAGCGTGCTGGCAGATACTTCATCGGATCGACTGGACGTCCCTGCTTGCGGATCTCGAAGTGAAGCTTCGGGCGATCCGCGTCGGTACTTCCGAGTTCGGCGATTTTCTGACCCTTCGCGACCGACTCCCCTTCCTTCACCAGGAGTTGCTGGTTATGCGCATAGGCGGTGAGGTAGTTCGCGTCGTGCTTGATGATGACCAGTTTTCCATAGCCGCGCAACCCACTACCGGAATACACCACCTTGCCACCGGCCGAAGCGATCACCGAGTCCCCGGGCTTGCCCGCGATGTCCAGTCCCTTGTTCGACGCTTCGTCGAACGTCCCGATTATCTGGCCGTTCGCCGGCCACAGCCATACCGGATCCGACGTAGTCGCGCCGTTCGCCGTCGCCGGTGCCGGGGAAGGCTGAGACGGCGCCGGTGCGACCGGGGCCTTCGGCTGGATTGCGGCCCATGCTTCGTCGCTGTACGGCTGCTTGCCGCCCCGCGGTTCCTGCTTGACCGTCGCCTTGGCGCTCTCCGTGCCGGGCTCCATCTCGATCGGCTGGGCAATCGCGATCGGCTGCACCGTCGTCCCGGCGGGAGGACCGACACGGATCTCCTGGCCGACGTGGATCTGATTCGGATCGGCAAGCTGGTTCCACGCGATCAAGTCCTTCGTCTGGACCCCGTAATTGCGCGCGATCCCGAGCAAGGTGTCGCCGGGGCGGACGATGTGTACCGGTTGGCCGTTCGCGGACGGAGGCGTCGCGACCGCGCCGCGCTGCGACGAGGGCGGCGTGGTGTCCCGAACCGGGGCCGGCGAGGGTGCGACACAGCCGGCCAGCAGCGCGGCAAAAAGGACGAGTGTGAGAAATCGCGGTGCGTTCGAATTGTCTTGATGAGTCATTCCGTTCCAGTCAGCAAGGGCACGAAGCGAACGGCCTCGTGCCGGCTCTCCTTGAAAACATTACCTTGACGTTCGACCATCACGAGTCGCTGATCCGCGGCCCCGAGCGGCATCATGAGCCTGCCGCCGGACGCGAGTTGCGTCTTCAGCGAAGACGGAACGTTCGGGGCCGCCGCCGCGACGATGATGGTGTCGAAGGGGGCTGCCTCCGGCAGTCCGAGGCTACCGTCGGCACATTTCAGTCGCACGTTGGGAAGCCGCAACGGCCGGAGGTTTTCGCGGGCGACGTCTAGCAGAGGGCGAATCCGCTCCACGGCGTACACCTCGGTGGCGAGGAAGGACAGCACGGCCGCCTGGTACCCGCAGCCGGCGCCGACTTCCAGGGTTCGTCCCAGCTCGCGTCCGGCGCGCAGGATCTCGATCATCCGCGCGACGACGAGCGGCTGCGAAATCGTCTGCTGGTAGCCGATCGGGAGCGCGGTGTCGTCGTACGCGCTGTAGGCGAGGCCCTCGTCGACGAACTTGTGCCGCGGCACCTGCATCATCGCCGCGAGGACGCGTTCGTCGGTGATTCCCTGTCCACGCAGGCGCTCGACCATGCGGCCGCGCGCCCGTCCGGCCGCTTGGCCGGCGTCCCGCGAATGCAGAGTCATCTACGAACCCACTCGCCGACAGCAGGAATGAGGCCGTTGTGGGTGAGGTCGATCTGCAGCGGCGTGACCGAGACGTAGCCTTCCGCGACGGCGTTGAAGTCCGTTCCCTCTCCCGCGTCGGATGCCTGGCCCGCGGCGCCGATCCAGTAAACGGTCTCGTTGCGCGGCGTGACGCTGCGAATCACCGGCTCCGCTTTGTGCCGCTTGCCGAGGCGGGTGATGCGGGTGCCCTTGAGTTCGCCGTAGGGCCGGTCGGGAACATTCACGTTGAGCAGCATCGGGTGCTGGAACGGCGCGCGCGTGAAACGTTCGGCGAGATCGCGCGCGACGCGCGCGGCAGCGGAAAAGTCCGTCGCCGCCTTGCTGACGAGCGAAATCGCGATCGACGGCACGCCGAGCAGATAGCCCTCGGTGGCGGCGGCGACCGTTCCCGAGTAGATCGTGTCGTCACCCATGTTCGCGCCGTGGTTCACGCCCGACACGACCATGTCCGGGAGATGATCCAGCATCCCGGTCACGGCGAGGTGGACGCAGTCGGTCGGGGTGCCATTGACGAAGTAGAACCCGTCCGCCGAGCGCCGCAGCGACAGCGGCCGGTCCAGGGTGAGGGAATTGCTCGCTGCGCTGCGATCGCGCTCGGGCGCGACGACGGTGACCTCACCGACCTCGCGCAGCGCTTGCGCGAGCGCGGCAATGCCGGGCGCAAAATAACCGTCGTCGTTACTGACCAGAATCCGCATGCTTGTTCCGTTCGGAGCGGCACGTGCTGAAGGCCGTGCCCGTTGTATCGCCGAAGACGGAGGATCTTAGCACAGCGGCACACGGCTCTCAGCCCCGCGTGCGCAGCGACCGCCCGCAGCGGCTGCGGCAAACTCGTCGATCGGGGCGGCTAGTCCCGCTCGCCGGCCGCTCGAGCGGCAGCCGAACTTTTTACATCGCTCGAGGGGCCGCGAGTAGCTTTTACCAATGCCGCTCGCGGCGTCACCTGCCTGTCACCGGCACCTTTCTTGCGGTTCGCGTCGCGCAGAAGCGACGGGAGAAGGTGATGAGCGGAAGTTGCGGTGATCGCGGTCCGGGACGCGCCGGCGCGGGGCGCCGCCAGCAGCGGTTCGCGTACCGGCGGCGCGGCAGCGAACGCGCTCGGTCTTCGACTCGGTCAGGCGGTGCCGGCACCCGCGCTGGGACGTGCATGCTCCGACGCCGGGCCCGCTCACTGCCGACCGCGGCGGCAGGTTGATCGAAGCATGCCCGCCCGGGAAAGCGCTGCACCGGTCGAATCGGTCGTCGTCGCCAGCTACACGATTCCGACCGACCGACCGGAGTCGGACGGCACGCTGGAATGGACCGCGACGACGCTCGTCGTGGCCGAAGTGAGCGGCGGCGGACGGCAAGGGCTCGGTTATGGATATGCCGACCGGGCGACGGCCCGCCTCATTCACGACACGCTGGCGCCGCAGCTCGATGGCCGCGACGCGCTCGCGATTCCTGCGCACTGGCGTGACATGGTTGCCGCAATCCGCAACTTGGGGCGACCGGGAATCTGCTCGATGGCGATCTCGATCATCGACAGCGCGCTGTGGGACTTGAAGGCGAAATGCCTCGACTTGCCGCTCGGGGCGCTGCTGGGCAAGGCGCGAAACGCCATTCCGGTGTACGGCAGCGGCGGCTTCACGAGCTATTCCGACTACGAGTTGCAGGCACAGCTCGGCGAATGGGTCCGACGGGGCATCGCGCGCGTCAAGATGAAGGTGGGACGCGAGCCGGGCGCCGACCTCAGGCGGATCGCCGCGGCGAGGGCCGAGATCGGCGACGGGGCCGAGCTTTTCATCGACGCGAACGGCGCCTATACGCGCAAACAGGCGCTCTTCTTCGCCGAGCGCGCGGCCGAACTGCGGGTTGCGTGGTTCGAGGAACCGGTGTCGTCGGACGACCTCGCCGGGCTGCGGCTGCTGCGCGACCGCGGGCCCGCCGGGATGGCGATCGCAGCCGGCGAATACGGCTACGACGCGACGTACTTCCGGCGGATGCTGGAAGCACAGGCGGTCGATGTCCTGCAGGCCGACGCGACGCGCTGCGGCGGAATCACCGGCTTCCTCGGCGTCGCGGCGCTGTGCGAAGCCTTTCACGTGCCGCTTTCGAGCCACTGCGCGCCGTCCCTGCATCTGCCGCTTTGCTGCGCCGCGGGCCCGGCAATCCATCTCGAGTATTTCCACGATCACGTGCGCATCGAGCAGCTCCTGTTCGACGGCGCCGTGCAGCCGATCGACGGCCTGCTCTCCGCGCCTGACGACCGGCCCGGCCTTGGCCTCGCTTTCAAGGAACAGGACGCACGATGCTTCAGGAACCCGTAGATATCAGCGCGTTATCGCGGCGCGGCGGAGTCGATGCGAAGGCGCTCGAGCGCGAACTACGCGGGGAGATCGCCGGCGAGGTCCGCTTCGATGCCGGCAGTCGCGCGCTCTATGCGACCGACGCGTCGAACTATCGGCAGCCGCCGATCGGCGTCGTGATTCCGCGCAGCGTCGATGACGTCGTGCGCACGGTAGCGCTGTGCAGGGAGCATGGCGCACCGATCCTGTCGCGCGGCGGCGGCACGAGCCTGTGCGGCCAGTGTTGCAACGTCGCGGTCGTGATGGATTTCTCCAAGTACCTGAACCGCATTCTCGAAATCGACGTCGAGCACAAATTCGCGCGGGTCGAGCCGGGTGTCGTCCTCGACGACCTGCGCCACGCGGCCGAGCCGCACGGACTCACGTTCGCGCCCGATCCCGCCACCCATACGCACAACACGCTCGGCGGCATGCTCGGCAACAATTCCTGCGGCCCGCATTCGGTGATGGGAGGCGAGACGACGCACAACGTCATCGAGCTCGACATCCTCACCTACGACGGCCTGCGGATGACGGTCGGCGCGACCGACGACGAGACCTTCGAACGCATCGTCGGCGAGGGCGGCCGGCGGGCGGACATCTACCGCGGCCTGCGCGACCTCGCCGCTCGCCATGCGGACGAGATCCGCCGCCGCTTTCCGCCGATCCCGCGGCGCGTTTCGGGTTTCAACCTGCCGCCACTGCTGCCCGAGAACGGCTTCCACGTCGCCCGCTCGCTCGTCGGCTCCGAGGGCACCTGCGTCACCGTGCTCGAAGCGAAGCTTCGACTCGTCGACTGGCCGCCGGCGCGCACGCTGCTCGTGCTCGGTTACCCGAGCGTCTTCGAGGCCGCGGATCACGTTCCGATGGTCATGGAAGCCGGGCCGATCGCGCTCGAAGGCTTCGACGACCGGCTCGTGTCGGACATGAAGGCGATGCACATCCACCCGCGGAACATCGATCTGCTGCCGGACGGCGCCGGCTGGCTGCTCGTCGAGTTCGGCGGCGCCGACGGCGCGCAAGCCGACGAACGCGCGCAGGCCTTGATGGACCGGCTGCGGCAGTCGGCGCAACCGCCGCAGATGGCGCTTTACCACGATCCGCAAAAGCAACGACAGCTCTGGAAGGTCCGCGAGTCCGGGCTCGGCGCGACCGCACACCTGCCGGACAAGCCGCTCACGTGGGAGGGTTGGGAGGACTCTTCGGTACCACCCGAGAGGCTCGGCGAATACCTGCGCGAGCTGCGCGCGTTGCTCGAAAAGCACGGCTACGAAGGCGATCTGTACGGGCACTTCGGCCAGGGCTGCGTGCATACGCGCATCGATTTCGACCTCGAAACCGCCGACGGCATCCGCAAGTTCCGGGAATTCATCCATGCCGCCGCACGGCTCGTGACGCGGCTCGGCGGGTCGATATCCGGCGAGCACGGCGACGGCCAGTCGAAGGCGGAACTGCTGCCGATCATGTACGGCGACCAGATGATGCAGGCGTTTCGCGAGTTCAAGGCGATCTGGGATCCGGTCAACCGGATGAACCCCGGCAAGGTGATCGACGCGCACCGCGCCGACGAGAATCTGCGCCTGGGCGTCGCCTACGATCCTCCGCGCGTCGCGACGCAATTCGCATACGGTTCGGACAACAACGACTTCGCGCGAGCGCTGCTGCGCTGCGTCGGGGTCGGCGAATGCCGCGGCAAGACCGGCGTGATGTGTCCGAGCTATATGGCGACCGGCGAGGAAATGCACTCGACGCGCGGTCGCGCGCGGCTGCTGTTCGAGATGTTGCGCGGCGAAACGATCACCGGCGGCTGGAAGGAACCGGCCGTCAAGGAGGCGCTCGATCTGTGCCTGTCGTGCAAGGGCTGCAAGGGCGAATGCCCGGTGCACGTGGACATGGCGACGTACAAGGCCGAGTTCCTGTCGCGCTATTACGAAGGACGTCGGCGGCCGGCGGCGGCCTACGCGTTCGGAATGATCGACCGCTGGGCGCGGCTCGCCTCCCGCGCGCCGCGTGTCGCGAATTACTTCTCGCAGCACGAACCGTTCGCCACGATCGCGAAACGGGCGATCGGGATCGCACCGCAGCGCTCGCTGCCAGCCTTCGCGGCGAAGCCCTTCACGCATACTTTCAGCAATCGGCGCGGCACGGGAATGCCGGTGATCCTCTGGCCCGACACGTTCAACAACTACTTCCACCCCGAAGTCGCGCACGCGGCCGCCGAAGTCCTCGACGGTGCCGGGTTCGAGGTGCGCGTGCCGCGCGTCCACCTGTGCTGCGGGCGCCCGCTCTACGAATTCGGCATGCTCGACCGCGCCCGCGAATACCTGGTTCGCATCCTAGACACGCTCGACGCCGAGATCCGCGAGGGCATCCCCATCGTCGGTCTCGAGCCGGCCTGCGTCACCGTCTTTCGCGAAGAATTGCCCGAGATCCTGCCGGGCAACGAACAGGCGATGCGGCTGAGCCGGCTGGTTCTCCCGCTCGCCGAATTCCTCGAACGGCACGCGCCCGACTTCCCGTTCGCGCCGCTCCACGGCGAGGCGCTGGTGCACGCGCACTGCCACCAGCAGGCGATCCTCGGGATGGACGCCGACGTCGCGCTGCTGGGCAAGCTCGGCCTCGATTTCCGGATCCTCGATTCGGGCTGTTGCGGCATGGCGGGCTCGTTCGGATTCGAGAAGTCGAAGTACGAAGTCTCGCTGTGCTGCGGCGAACGCGTGCTGCTGCCAGCGGTCCGCGAGGCCGCGGACCCCACGATGATCATCGCCGACGGGTTCAGCTGCCGCGAACAGATCCTGCAGACGACACCGCGCCGCCCGGTGCATCTCGCGCAGGTGCTGCGCCTCGCAATGGTCGCGAAGCCGGCCGGCGTGGGTCCGTCGGAGCGGCGCCGGTGAGCGTCGGGCTCCAGTCCGCCCTCGCTCCGCGTGGTCCGGAAGCGGCGGCGATCGCGGAAATCACCTGGGTCCTCGTCGCCGGGGGCGCGCTGATCTTCGCGATCGTGCTGGTTATCGCCGCGCTCGCGCTGCTCCGGCCGCCGGCCTGGCTCGCCAGTACCCGCCTCGTCGTCGCCGGTGGCATCGTCTTTCCGGTCGTCGTGCTGTCGGCGCTGCTCGCCTACGCGCTCGTCGCGGCGCCGCGGCAGGCCGGCGCCACGCCCACGGACATCGTCGTCGAAGTCGTCGGCCACCAGTGGTGGTGGGAGGTGAATTATCTCGACGGCGACGGCGCGCCCGACTTCGCGACGGCCAACGAGATCCGCATCCCGGTCGGACGCGAGGTCGAGCTCCGGCTGCGCTCGGCCGATGTGCTGCACAGCTTCTGGGTGCCGGCGCTCGCGGGCAAGCTCGACCTGATCCCGGGCAAGGACAATCGTCTGCGCGTTGCCGCCGATCAGGCGGGGACGTTCCGCGGCCAGTGCGCCGAGTATTGCGGTGGGCCGCATGCACAGATGGCGCTTTTCGTCGTCGCCGAAGATCCAGCGCGTTTCGACGCGTGGCGGGCAGCACAGCGCGAACCGCAGCAAGGCATCGACGATGCGCAGGCGGCCGAGGGCAAGGAACTCTTTCTTGCCCATTGCGCGTCGTGCCACACCTTGCGCGGGACTGCGGCCGAAGGGGAGCTCGGCCCCGACCTGACGCATTTCGCGAGCCGCCTGTCGCTCGGAGCCGGTATCCGCGCCAATCACGTGGGCACGGTCGCAGGCTGGATCGCGGGCAACCAGCGGATGAAGCCGGGCAACCTGATGCCGGAAATCCGCGATCTGGACGGCGATGAACTTCGCACGCTGTCCGCCTGGCTCGGGACGCTGAAGTAGATGTCCGAGAACCTCTCCGCGTGCCCCAGCCTGCGCCTCCGCCTCGAATGACGACGCTGCCCAATCCCGCGCCGCGACCGGAGGGCGAAATCGACGAACTGCGGCGGCTCTGGAGGACCCCGCGCGGCCTGCGCTTCATTACCGTCATCAACAACAACTACATCGGCATCTTGTACGTCGGCGCGGCGTTCCTGTTTTTCGTGCTCGCCGGCATCCTCGCGCTGCTGATGCGCGTGCAGCTCGCGGTGCCGGAGAACGACTTCCTCGGCCCCGACCGCTACAACCAGTTCTTCACAATGCACGGCACGATCATGATGTTCCTGTTCGCCGTGCCCGCGGTCGAAGCGATGGGCATCCTGCTGCTGCCGAACATGCTCGGCGCACGCGACCTGCCGTTCCCGCGGCTGTCCGCGTACGCGTTCTGGGCTTATTTCGTCGGCGGGCTGGTGTTCTTCCTGAGCATTTTCAAAGGCTGGGCGCCTGACGGCGGCTGGTTCATGAACCCGCCGCTGACGAACGAGACCTACTCGCCGGGCTACAACGCCGATTTCTGGCTGCTCGGGATCGGTTTCATCGAGATCTCGGCGATCGCGGGCGCGGTCGAAATCGTCGTCGGCGTGCTGCGCACCCGCGCGCCGGGGATGACGCTCGGCAGGATGCCGATCTTCGCATGGGCGATGCTGGTGTTCGCGGTGATGATCATCTTCGCGTTCCCCGCGGTAATCCTCGCGACCGCGCTGCTCGAACTCGAACGCGCATTCGGCTGGCCGTTCTTCCTCGCCGAGCTCGGCGGCGACCCGCTGCTGTGGCAGCACCTGTTCTGGTTCTTCGGCCATCCCGAGGTCTACATCATCTTCCTGCCGGCCGCCGGCATGGTGTCGATGATCGTCCCGACGCTGGTGCAGGCGCCGCTCGTCGCTTACCGCTACGTCGCGCTGGCGCTCGCCGCGACCGCGTTCCTGAGCTTCGGCCTGTGGGTGCACCACATGTTCGCGACCGGCATCCCGCGGCTGTCGCTGTCGTTCTTCCAGGCGGCGAGCATGGCGGTCGCGATTCCGGCCGGCGTCCAGGTGTTCGCGTGGATCGCGACGCTCGCGCAGGGCCGGGGGCGCATGAAGATGACGACGCCGGCGCTCTTCGTCCTCGGCTTCCTGTTCACCTTCGTGCTCGGCGGACTCACCGGCGTGATGGTCGCGGTGATCCCGTTCGACTGGCAGGCGCACGACAGCTACTTCATCGTCGCCCACCTGCATTACGTGCTGATCGGCGGCATGGTGTTTCCGCTGTTCGCGGGCTTTTATTACTGGATGCCCTACACGAGCCGTCATCGCCTGTCGGAGCGGCTCGGGCGCTGGGTGTTCGGGCTGATGTTCGTCGGATTCAACGTCGCGTTCTTCCCGATGCACCTCACCGGTCTCGCCGGGATGCCGCGGCGGGTCTACACCTACGCCGAGGGCTACGGCTGGGAGACGCCCAATTTCGTATCTACGGTCGGCGCGTTCCTGATCGCCGCCGGCGTGCTCGTCTTCATCGTCGATGTCGCGCGGAAGTTCCGCATGGCATCCGAAGACAACGCCGGCAACGTGTGGAACGCCGGCACGCTCGAATGGCTGCCGAACGGCAACTATTCGAACCGCAGCATCCCGGTCGTCACCAGCCGCGAACCGCTGTGGGACCAGCCGAACCTCGCCGCGGACGTGGAGGCGGGCCACTACTATCTGCCCGGCGCGCCGACCGGCGGGCGCGAGACCATCGTCACGAGCGCGCTCGACGCGAAGCCGGAGTTCCTGCTGCGCATGCCGATCCCCGGCTGGGCGCCGCTGGTCGCTGCGTGGTTCACCGCCGCGTTCTTCCTGTTGCTGACGGTGAAGCTCGTCGTGCCCGCGGCGGTCTGCGGCGTCATCGCGATCGCCGGCATGCTGCACTGGGCCTGGGAACTCGACCCGGCGCCGCTCGCCGCACCGGTCGACATCGGCGGCGGCATCCGCCTCCCGGCGTACATCAGCGGCCCGCGCTCGCAGTCGTGGTGGGGCGTCGTCGTGCTGCTCCTGGTCTCGGCCGCGCTCTACGGCTGCGCGCTGTTCTCCTACCTCTACTTGTGGACCGTCGCGCCGTGGACGTGGCCGAGGCCCGCGCAGCTGCCGGGCCTCGCCTATCCGTTCGCCGAGGCGCTGCTGCTCGGCGCGAGCAGTCTCGCGGTGGGACTCGCGAACCGCCGACTCTCCGCCGGCCCGCGGCGCATCGGCGCGCCGCTCTTCACCGGCCTGCTTTTCCTCATCGCCGCCCTCGCCGTCGAGATCTGGGCGCAGCGCGATTTTGCACCGACGGCGTCGGCCTACGGCGCGGTCGTCTGGCTCCTGGCGTCGCTCGCCGGCTTCCAGGCGCTCGTCGTCGTCACGCTGGCGCTGTTCACGCTCGCGCGGGCGGCACGCGGCAAGCTCGACCGTGTGCGCCGCGTGACCTTCGACAACGCCCGGCTGTTTTGGCACTACACCGTCGGCCAGAGCCTCGTCGGCGTCGCCGTCGCGCATGGTTTTCCACGGATGCTCGGATGAACGCCGATCTTGCCCGCCTGCGCATGCTCGCCGGCGTCGCCATCTGGGCGCTGCACTTCGCCGCGATCTATGGCTTCACAGCCGTCGCCTGCGCGCGCCGGCTCCCTGGCCCGGTGCCGCTGGCGGTCGCGCTCGCGACACTCGTCGCCGCGGCGGCATGCGCGCTGATCGTCATCGCCGAACTGCGCAAGCCGCAAGGGTTCGAGTCGTGGATGACCGGCGGGCTCGCCGCGCTCGCGCTGCTCGCGATCGTCTGGGAAGCCGTACCGGTTGTCGTCGTCACGCCTTGCCAATGAGGGACCAGAACCTTTCCTGCGGCTCGCTTTGCCCGCCGCGTGTGCGAGCGAGGTGCGCCCAACATGCGCTCGGTCGGATCGTCACCGTCGTCTGCCTCGCTCTCGCCGGTTGCGGCGATAAGCCCCCGTCGGCGCTCGGCGGCGACCCCGACAACGGACGCCTGTTGCTGCGCCAGTTCGGTTGCGGCAGTTGCCACCGCATCCCCGGCGTCGCCTCGGCGCGGGGCAACGTCGGCCCGTCGCTGGAGGGCGTCGGGAAGCGCGTGTATCTCGGCGGGGTGTTGCCGAATACGCCCGAAAACATGGTTCGGTGGATCCTCGACCCGAAGCAGTTCGACTCCGAAACCGCGATGCCGGACCTGCCGGTCGCCGAAGGGCAGGCGCGCGACATCGTCGCCTACCTTCAGGGTTTGAAATGAAACGCGGCCTTCTCGCGCTGTCCGCGACTGCAGCGACGCTCGCCGTCGCAGCCACAGCCGTCATCTACGGCGGCCTCTACGATATCTCCGCGACCGATCAGCACCTCGCGCCGACCTATCGGATCCTCGACGTGGCGATGCGCCGCTCGATCGCGCGGCGAGCGGCGGAGATCGTCGTGCCGCCGCTCGACGCACCGCCGATGCTCGAGCGCGGGCTTTCGCTCTACGACGCTCACTGCGTGCAGTGCCACGGCGCGCCCGGCGTCGCGCCCGAGCCGTTCGCGCTCGGCCTGACGCCGGCACCTGCGAACCTCGCTCACACCGCCCGCGAGTGGCCGCCGGCCGACCTCTATTGGGTGGTGCGCAACGGCATCAAGATGACGGGCATGCCCGCGTGGCAGTTCCGGCTCGCCGAGGCCGACCTCTGGGCGGTCGTCGCATTCGTCGAGAAGCTGCCCGAGTTGTCGCCGCGCGATTACGACGAACTCACCGCTGCGCTCCCGCCCGGGCGCGCCCAGGAAATGCCAGTGCGCAACCGGCCCGATCCGGAACGCGGCAAAACGGCGATGCAGCAATATGCCTGCGTGACCTGCCACCGGATTCCCGGGCTCGTCGGCCCCAACGCCCCGGTCGGACCGCCGCTCGACGGCATCGGGAGCCGGACCTACATCGCCGGCGTGCTGCGCAACGAGCCCGACAACATGATCCACTGGCTGCGCGCGCCGCAGGACATCAATCCCGCGAGCGCGATGCCCGATCTCGGCGTCGGCGAGCAGGACGCGCGCGACTTCGCCGCCTATCTCGCCACACTGGACTAGGCGCGTTCCGGGCCCCGGCGCGGTCATGGAGTACGAGAGCCCGAGGAACACCGATTGCATTTTTCCGGCCGCGAGGGCGACGAACGACGACACAGCGGGAGAAGCTCCGCCCGCGCCGTCAAGCAGTGACCGGACAGACAGGACGGAGAACCGATGGACCGCATGGACCGCAGCACCGCCGAAGTCTTCGACGATCACCTCGATTGCGCGACCCGCAATGACGTCGAAGCCGATCTGAAGGCGAACTTCGCGCCGGACTGCGTGCTGCTGACGTCGTTCGGCCGGTTCGACGGGCACGACGGCGTGCGCGAAGCCGCCGCACTGCTCGCCCGCCAAGTCCCGGAAGCCGAATATCGCTACATCCGGCGTGTGACCCACGGCGAAATCGCGTTTCTCGAATGGACGGCGACGGGTCGCGGCAGCCGGGTGCGCGACGGAGCCGACAGCTTTCTGATCCGCAACGACCGCATCGAGATCATGACGATCCACTACACGGTCGAGTCCGACAACGACGCGGACACGCCGCCCGCGGCCTCGGCGGCCAGCGTCTGAACAGTCGCCAGCGCGGGGCCGCCCGCCAATCGGAATCTTGCCAGGAGAAGGATCATGGATCGCTGCCCGCTCCTCCTATCCGTCGTGTTTTCGTTCGGACTGGCCGCGTGCGCGGACCAAGCGCAGCTTCCGCCATCGGCGAGCATCGGAGCGAATCCGACGCTACCGCCGCCGACGAAGTCGCTGATTCCAACCGTCGACATCGCTCCCGCGGCAGGTTGGCCGGCCGGCGTGAAGCCGGCAAGCCCCGAGGGCACGCGCGTCGACGCGTTTGCGACCGGGCTCGATCATCCGCGCTGGCTCTACGTACTGCCCCACGGGGACGTGCTCGTCGCGGAGACGAACGCGCCGGAACGGCCGGGAGACGGCAAAGGGATCAAGGGCCGCGTGATGGAGATGGTCATGAAACGCGCCGGCGCGGGCGTGCCGAGCGCGAACCGGATCACGCTGCTGCGTGATGCGGACGGCAACGGCACGGCGGAAGGCCGCTTCGCGTTTCTCTCGGGACTCAACTCGCCGTTCGGCATGACGCTCGTTGGCGGCGACTTGTACGTCGCAAACACCGACGCCGTCGTGCGCTTTCCCTACGAGGAAGGGCAGACGTCGATTACCGCGCCCGGGACGAAGCTCGTCGATCTGCCGGCCGGCCCGATCAACCATCACTGGACGAAAAACATCATCGCGAGCCCCGACGGCTCGAAGCTCTACGTGACGACGGGATCGAACAGCAACGTCGCGGAGAACGGTATCGAAGCCGAAGCAGGGCGCGCCGCGATCTGGGAAGTGGACACGAAAACCGGAGAGCACCGAGTGTTGGCGAGCGGGTTGCGCAATCCGAACGGCCTCGATTTCGAACCGGGCACCGGCAAGCTTTGGACCGTCGTCAACGAACGCGACGAACTCGGCAGCGACCTCGTGCCCGACTACCTCACGTCGGTCGCCGATGGGGCGTTCTACGGCTGGCCCTACAGTTACTTCGGCGACCACGTCGATGACCGCGTCGAGCCGCCGCGCCCCGACCTCGTCGCAAGCGCGGTCAAACCCGACTATGCCCTCGTCCCGCACAGCGCCCCGCTCGGCCTCGCGTTCGCCCAAGGCAGCGCCCTGCCACCGCCGTTCCGCGACGGCGCCTTCATCGGGCTGCACGGCTCGTGGAACCGTCGACCGCCGAGCGGCTACAAGGTCGTCTTCGTGCCGTTTTCGAACGGCATGCCGAGCGGCGAGCCGATCGAGGTGCTGACGGGCTTCCTGTCCCCCGATGGGGATGCGTATGGCCGGCCGGTCGGCGTCGCGATCGACCGCCGCGGTGCGCTGCTGGTTGCCGACGACGTCGGCAACGTGATCTGGCGGGTTTCGCCGCGTTGAATCGGCAAGGCTTTCAAACCGTCAGCAGTTTTTGCAGCGCAGCGGGCCGCTCCCCGCCGCCGCACGCCCGGCGCTATGCGCGCGGCGCGTCCTCGACTTCTTCGCGCGTGACCTTCAGCCGCATTTCGCGCGTCGTCCAGTCCACCTTGTCGACGGCACCGACCGGCACCAGCACGTGCTTGCCCGGCAGCCAGTTGCGCGTATCGACGATCATCCGCTGGATCGACCAGTTCGTTTCATCGACGACGAAATCCTCGACGTGACCGATCGGACCATCGGTCGCGACGACCCGATAGCCGATCACTTCGTCGCTGCTGCGCAGGTGCGACTCGCGCGCCTGCTGTTCCGCTTCCTTCAATTCCTGTGTGCGCTCGCGCGGGGACGCTCCGTGGGGCGGCGTCGTCACGGACGGCTCGCCGGTGATCGGATGTTGCGACGAGCCCCAAAGGTAAGGTCCATCCCAGTAGAACGGATAGCCGTAGTAGTTGGCGTGCGCTTCCTCGAACTGACGGGACACCGGCTGATGCTCGTCCGGCCCCGGACTGTTGCGGACCTGCTCGCAGGTCAGCGTGACCGCGATGTCCTTTTCGCCGGTACCGTCCCGGCGGATCGACGCGGGCGAAATCAGGACCTTCCGTCCTGGCACGCCGATGCCGGCATCGACTACGAGGTAGCGCACCACCCAGCGTTGGTCGTCGAAATACACGTCCCGCACCGACCCGATCCGGCCGTCGGTCGCGATGAGATGCTTGCCGAACAGTTCGCCTTTTGCCTCGAGAAGCATGTCGTTCTCCTTCGTTGCCTCGCAGTCGACTGATCCAGCAAACACCGTTCCGCCACGTCGCGGGAACGCGGCTTGCGGTCCCGGCGATCATCAACGCGGCGGGAGGTAACGATGAGCGACCGACTGAAGGACCGCATTGCGATCGTTACCGGATCCGATTCCGGCATCGGCCAGGCGATCGCCGAGGTTTTCGCCGCCGAGGTTTTCGCCGCCGAGGGTGCGGACGTCGTCGTCACCTATCTCAACGATCGCGACGGTGCCGACGAGACGCGCCGGCGCGTGGAAGCCGCCGGCCGCCGTGCCGAGGTCGTCCGGGTGGACCAGCGCGAGCCGCTCGAAGTCGACCGTCTCTTTCGCGAAACACGGAATGCCCTCGGCACCCCCTACATCCTCGTGAACAACGCCGCGATCGGCGGGGGCAGCGGGCAGGTGGCGGAGACCTCCCCGGAAGACTGGGACGCAGTTCTGAAGACGGATCTCTACGGCCCGTTCTATTGCTGCCGTCATTTCGTCGGCGAGCGGCGCACCGCAGGCGGCAAGGGCAAGATCATCAACATCACGTCGGTGCACGAGGAAATCCCGCTCGCCAACGCCGCCGCATACAACGCCGCGAAAGGCGGCTTGCGCAACCTCACCCGCACGCTGTGCCTCGAACTCGCGCCAGACCGGATCAACGTGAACAACATCGCGCCGGGAATGGTCCTGACGCCGATGAACCAGCAAGCGATCGACGACCCGGCGGCGCGCGCAAGACAAGTGCAGCACATCCCGTGGAAACGCGCGGCCGAACCATGGGAAATCGCGCGCCTCGCGCTGTACCTCGCGTCCGAGGATGCCGACTACGTGACCGGCCAGACCTTCACGATCGACGGCGGCCTTTCGATCAACGTCGGTCAGGGCGCGTAGAACTGAAGACGCCGCTTCGCATGGGCCGGAATCAGGCCGCTAGATCGCGCCTCGCGCTCGGCCACGGCGTCGCTTCGCGTGCGAAGAGAATCGGGTTTTCGCCGATCTTCTAGGTGACGCCAACGAGGCGCCGCTTCGTCCGTGGAGTCGGGGGCGCATCGTCGGGACCTCCGCAGCGGTGCTGGGAGATCGGCAGACGTTGTCCTCTTCGTTGAAGCTCCCGCCGAGCGCTTCCCTTGAGTAACCCTCGGCCGCCGCACCAACCCTCATCGGCCGTGCTGATTCACCGACCGTTCGGACTGCCTATCGCGCGAACCGACGCGCTCAGCAAGCCCCCACCACAGCAACGCCCAGCCCGCGCCCGCCGCCCAGCCCGCCAGCACGTCGGTCGGCCAATGCACACCGAGATAGACTCGGCTGATGCCGATGAGCAGCGTCAGGGTCAGCGCAATCATCATCACGTACAGCTTCAACCGGCGGCGCGGCACGATGCGCGCAAGCAACGCGCCGAGCGTCAGGTAGACGAGCGCGGAGATCATCGCGTGCCCACTCGGAAAACTCGCGGAAACGACGTAATCGCCATGCGGAAAGAGATGTGGCCGCGGGCGCGAAAAGAGGTGTTTGAGCAGCGAGGACGCGAGTGCCCCGCTGACGGTCGCAACTACGACGAACGCGGCGGTCCGCAGCTTCCGTGCAAGGACCAGAAAGACGCTGACCGCCAATACGACGAGCCCGAGCACAGTGAAACTTCCGAGTGCGGTGATATCCCGAGCGGCAGCCTGAAGCCACGGCGGGCCGAGCGGCGCGACGATCTCGCCCGTTACCCCCAGCATCGCGAGAATCGCGCTATCGACCGCGTGCGCTTGCCCCTCGACGACCTCTTCGGCGACTTCGATAAAAGCCCAAAGGGCGGAGGTCGCAGCGACGACGATCGCGAGAATGCGCGGTTCGAGCCAAGCTTCGAGAAAGCGCAAGACGAGACCTCCTAATAATCGCGAAAGCAAGGTAAGTCTTTCGACTCCGGAACGCCTGATTTCATCGGCCCGGCCGGAGGATTCGAATCTGCGACCGCACTGGAGGCGGTCCTCGAGCGCAGGATTGCGCTGCGGCCCATGCGAAAAGCAAAAAGGCCAGTCTCTCGACTGGCCCAAGTGCTTGATTCTATTGGTCGGGGCGGCGGGATTCGAACTCGCGACCCCTTGCACCCCATGCAAGTGCGCTACCAGGCTGCGCTACGCCCCGACACGAGTGCGCATTATAGCAGGATCGGTCGGGTTTGCCAGTGTCACGCGCGGCCCTTACGTGAGCCAATCACAAGGACTTCCGCCGCACTCGGAGTCGCCGCCACTTCGCGCGCCGACGCCCGCAGGACCGCTGCCCTCTCGGCCTCCGTCACGCCACGAACACCCTCATGTCCGGGCAGCCACGCGCCGGCTATCGTTACGCCCGCAGCTGTTCGAGCGTTTCGACGATCTCGGCTCGCACATGCGCGAGCGCGCTACGGAGGCGTTCGGCTTCCTCCGCCTCCTCGTGCCGGTGAATCGCGGTCTCGCCGAGCTTGTTGCGCGCCCCGGAGATCGTGAAGCCCTCGTTGTAGAGCAGCTCGCGGATCCGGCGCACGAGCAGCACTTCGTGGTGCTGGTAGTAGCGCCTGTTGCCGCGTCGCTTCACCGGCTTCAGCTGGGTGAACTCCTGCTCCCAGTAGCGAAGCACGTGCGGCTTGACCGCGCACAGCTCGCTGACTTCGCCGATCGTGAAATACCGCTTGGCGGGAATCGGCGGGAGCTGCTCCGACTCGTCGTTATGGCTGCTTGCTTGCATCGCTCAACTGCTCCACAGCGGCCTTCAGCTTCTGGCTCGCGTGAAAGGTGACGACCCGGCGCGCGGTGATCGGAATCTCTTCACCGGTCTTCGGGTTGCGCCCGGGGCGCTGCGGCTTGTCTCGGAGCTGGAAGTTTCCGAAACCCGACAGCTTGACGCATTCGCCGCGCTCGAGCGCCTGCCGGATCTCCTCGAAGAAGCCTTCGACCATGTCCTTGGCTTCGCGTTTGTTCAGGCCGACCCGCTCGAACAGCAGGTCGGCGAGCTCCGCCTTCGTAAGGGTGACGTTCATCTGGCTATCCACGCAATCGCGCACCCAAAGAAGTTTCCGCATGACGCACGATCGCTTCGACGGCGGAATCGACTTCCGCGTCCTCGAGAGTGCGCTGAGTATCTTGCATCAACACTCTGAAGGCAAGGCTCTTTTTCTCCGGATCGATGCCTTTGCCATGATAGACATCGAAGAGTTCGATTCCCTTCACGATCGACGCGGCGACCTCGTTCATCACGTCGAGAACACGCGCCACCGGGACGGTCTGCTCGACGACCAGCGCGATGTCGCGCGTGACGGCGGGCAGCTTCGAAATTTCGCGATACGCGGGCAGCTCGGCCGCGAGCGCGGCGTCGAGCTCGGCCTCGAACACGGCCGGCGCGCTCCCGAGTTCGTACCGCTGCACCCACACCGGATGAATCTCGCCGACGACGCCGATGCGACGCTCGCCCGTCAGCACCGTTGCGGCGCGCCCGGGATGGAGCGCGGGGTGCGAGACGGGCTCGAAGCGCAGCGCACGCGGCGCGAACAATGCCTCGAGATCGCCCTTGACGTCGAAAAAATCGATCGACCGCGACGCGCTGCCCCACTGTTCCGGTAGCGCAAGCCCGGCGGCGAGCGCGGCGATCCGCAGCGGCTGATGAAAACCGGCAACCGGCTCGCCGTCCGCCTTGCGCTCGAAGCAGCGGCCGATTTCGAATACGCGCACGCGTGCCTGCTGGCGCTTGCGGTTCGCGACGAGGTTCGCCGCGAGACCGGGAATCAGGCTCGAGCGCATCACGCTCATCTGGCTCGCGATCGGATTCGCGAGGCGGATCGGCGTCTCGTTCGCGCAGAAGTCGCGTTCCCACGCCTCCTCGACGAACGCGTAGTTCACGACTTCCTGATAGCCGCGCCCGGCGAGCCGACGCCGCACGTCCCAAGGGGTGCGGCTCGACTCCGAACGGTCGAGCATCGCGAGCGCCCCTTGCGGTGCGATTGCGGGAATCGCGTCGTAGCCGTGCAGTCGTGCGATCTCCTCGATCAGGTCCTCCTCGATCTCGATGTCGAAACGGAACGACGGCGGCTCGACGAGCAGCACGTCGCCGTCGCGCCGCACCGTGAGGTGGACACTTTCGAGCAACCGCACGATCGCTTCGTCATCGAGATCGATGCCGAGGAGACGTCGCGCGCGCGCCGGACGCAGGCGCACCGGGTTGCGGAGCGGCAGATGCTCCGGCGCCACCGCTTCCTCCACCGGGCCGGCGGCGCCGCCGCAGATCTCGAGGATCAGCTTCGTCGCGCGTTCGATCGCCGGCGACGCGAGCGCGAAGTCGACGCCACGCTCGAAGCGGTGCGAAGCGTCGGACACGAAGCCGTAGCTGCGCGCACGCCCTGCGATCGCGGCGGGCGCAAAGAACGCGCTCTCGAGGAAAAGATCGACGGTGTCGAGCGTGATGCCGCTTTCCTCGCCGCCCATGATGCCCGCCAGCGCGAGCGCGCGCGCCTCGTCCGCGATCAGCAGCGTATCTGCGGCGGGGGTCACGGTCTGCTCGTTGAGTAGCAGCACCTCTTCGCCCTCGCGCGGATAACGCACGTGAATCGCGCCGCTCAGCTTCGCGTTGTCGAAAGCGTGCAGCGGCTGTCCGAGTTCGAGCATCACGTAGTTCGTGACGTCGACGAGCGCGCTGACCGAGCGCAGCCCGCTGCGCTGCAGCCGCTGCTTCATCCAGTCCGGCGTCGGAGCCTTCGCGTCGACTCCGCGCACAATCCGGCCACAGTAGCGCGCACAGGCCTCCGGGGCGTCGAGCACGATTGAGCGCCGGTCGTCGATCGTCGGAGCGACCGCGTCGAGCGGCGGCATTACGAGCGGCTGCCCGGTCAACGCCGCAACTTCGCGTGCGACGCCGGCCAGACTGAGGCAATCGGAACGGTTGGGCGTGAGCTTGATCGTGAACAGGGTGTCGTCGAGAGCGAAAAACTCGCGCACGTCCTGGCCGATCGGCGCATCGGGCGGCAGTTCGAGCAGGCCGCCGTGATCGTCCGAGAGCCCGAGCTCGCGCGCCGAACACAGCATGCCGAACGACTCGACGCCGCGCAGTTTCGCAGCCTTGATCTCGAAGCCGGGCAAGCTCGCGCCGACGACCGCGCAGGGCACCTTCATGCCGGCGGCGGCGTTGGGTGCGCCACAGACGATCTGCAGCAGCTCGCCCTGTCCCGCATCGACCTTGCACAGCTTCAGCTTGTCGGCGTTCGGGTGCTTCTCGGCTTCGACGATCCGGGCGACGACGACGCCCGTGAACGCCGGCGCGGCCGGCACCGACTCTTCGACTTCGAGGCCGGCCATTGTCAGCAGATGGCCGAGCGCGTCGCTGTCGAGCGGAGGATTCACGAAACTCCGCAACCAGTGTTCCGAAAATTGCATGATTCGATTACCTGAATTGGCTCAAGAAGCGCAGGTCGCCTTCGAAGAAGAGACGCAGGTCGTTGACACCGTAGCGCAGCATCGTCAGCCGGTCGGGCCCCATGCCGAAGGCGAATCCGGTGTAACGCTCGGGATCGATCCCGCCGAAGCGCAGCACGTTGGGATGGACCATGCCGCAGCCGGCGATCTCGAGCCAGCGGCCTTCGAGCGCGCCGCTCATGAACGCGACGTCGATCTCCGCGCTCGGCTCGGTGAATGGGAAGAACGACGGGCGGAATCGGACCTTGAGATCGTCGGTCTCGAAGAACTTGCGCAGGAAGTCGGCGATCACGCCCTTCAGGTCCGCGAAGCTCACCGACTCGCCGACCCAGAGCCCTTCGACCTGATGGAACATCGGCGAATGCGTCGCATCGGAGTCGACGCGGTAGACGCGCCCCGGGATGATGACCCGGATTTCCGGCATCGAGGCGCGATCGCCGTAGCGCGCGACGTGATCGAGCATCGTACGGATCTGCACCGGACTCGTATGCGTGCGCAGCAGTACTTCGTCATGACCTTCGAGATAGAAGGTGTCGTGCATCGAACGCGCCGGGTGGTTTTCGGGCGTGTTGAGCGCGGTGAAATTGTGCCAGTCGGTTTCGATCTCGGGGCCGTCGGCGACGACGAAGCCGATCGAGCGGAACAGTGCCTCGATGCGTTCGAGCGTACGGCTGACCGGATGCAGACCGCCCTGTCCCTCGCCGCGCCCGGGCAAGGTGACGTCGAGCGCCTCGGCCGCCAGCTGGGCCTGCAACAGCGCCTCGCGCAAGGCCTCCCGGCGGGCTTCGAGAGCGGCCTCGATCGCGTCCTTCGCCTGGTTGATCTCGGCGCCGGCCACCCGCCGCTCCTCGGCGGCGAGCTTGCCGAGCCCCTTCAGGCGCTCGGTCAGCGCGCCGGTCTTGCCGAGATACCGGGCCTTCGCCTGTTCGAGCTGGACGCCGTCAGCGGCCGCAGCGAAGTCCGCCGAAGCCTGTTGAACGAGTTGATCGAGCTTATCCATTTGCGTGCCATTGAAAATTCAGAAAAAAAAAGGAGGCGAGGCCTCCTTTTTTCGCGCCGCGTTGGCTTACGCAGCGAGTTTGGCCCGGGCCTGATCGGCGAGCGCCGCAAACGCGGGCTTGTCGAACACCGCCAGATCGGCCAGCACCTTGCGATCGACTTCGATCGCGGCCTTCTTCAGGCCGTTCATGAAGGTGCTGTAGGTCAGACCGACTTCACGCGCGGCCGCGTTGATACGGGCGATCCACAGCGTGCGGAACTGGCGCTTGCGCTGGCGGCGGTCACGGTACGCGTACTGACCGGCCTTCATCACCGCCTGCTTGGCGATGCGATATACGTTCTTGCGGCGGCCGCGGTAACCCTTGGCCTGATCGAGAACCTTCTTGTGACGCGCGCGGGCGGTTACACCACGTTTGACTCTGGGCATGGCGGTCTCCTATCAGGCGTAAGGCAGCATTGCGCGGATCAGCTTCTCGTCGGCGGCGTGAACTTCGGTCATGCCGCGCAGCTGGCGCTTGCTCTTGGTCGTCTTCTTGGTAAGGATGTGGCGCTTGAACGCCTGGGACCGCTTGATCCCGCCACTCGAGCGGACTTTGAACCGCTTCGCGGCTCCGCTCTTCGTCTTCATCTTGGGCATTGCTAACTCCAGGTTTATGAATGCCGTCAGGTAGCGCCGCTGTGCGGCGCGTTTTGGACCTGACACCACTTGTTTTCCGCCGGACCTTGTCCCGCGGTTTTGCTCCCGCCCGAAAGCGGAAGCGAATTCCGTCGCTCGTTCAGCGATTCTTCTTCGGAGAGATCACCATGATCATCTGCCGCCCTTCCATCTTGGGCATCTGCTCGACTTGGCCGATTTCTTCCAGATCCGCCTTCACCCGCTCGAGCTGCCGCAGGCCGAACTCCTGGTGGGCCATCTCGCGCCCGCGAAAGCGCAAGGTCACCTTGCACTTGTCGCCCTCCTCGAGAAAACGCTTCAGATTCCGCAACTTGATCTGGTAGTCGTTCTCGTCGGTCGCGGGCCGGAGCTTGACCTCCTTGATCTGCACCTGCTTCTGCTTGAGCCGGGCCTCGTGGGCCTTCTTCTGCTCCTGGTACTTGAACTTGCCGAAGTCCATCACCCGGCAGACCGGGGGCTGCGCCATCGGCGCGATCTCGACCAGGTCCAGCCCGGCCTCCTCGGCCGCGTTCAGCGCCGCACTCAGCGACACGATACCGAGCGGCTCGCCGTCTTCGCCGATCAGACGGACTTCGGGCGCGCTGATCTCCTCATTGACGCGCTGCTTCTTTTCTTGAGCGATGGTTCGTTCTCCACGAAGGCCAAAAAATCAGATCGAGGCTGACCGCGCTTCGACTTCGCGCTGCCAACGCTCGATCAATGTATCGAGGGACATCTGGCCAAGGTCCTGGCCGCCCCGCACGCGCACGGCTACGAGGCCGGCTGCCTTTTCCTTCTCGCCGATGACGATCTGGTATGGCAGTTTGTGCACGCTATGTTCCCGAATTTTATAGTTAATCTTCTCATTACGCAAATCCGACTCGACCCGGAAACCCGCCTGCTTCAAGCGTTTTGTAACTTCGATGGCGTATTCCGCCTGCCCTTCCGAGATGTTCAGCACGACCGCCTGGACCGGCGCGAGCCACATCGGCAGCGCCCCGGCGTAGTGCTCGATCAGGATGCCGATGAAGCGCTCCAGCGAACCGAGGATCGCCCGGTGCAGCATCACCGGGTACTTCTTGGTGTTGTCGTCGGCGACATACTCGGCATCGAGACGCACCGGCAGGTTGAAGTCGAGCTGCAGCGTCCCGCACTGCCAGACGCGGTTCAGGCAGTCCTTCAACGAGAACTCGATCTTCGGCCCGTAGAACGCGCCTTCGCCGGGCTGCAGGTCGTATGCGAGGCCCTGCGCCTCGAGTGCCGCGGCGAGCGCCGCCTCGGCCGCATCCCACTGCTCGTCGGTCCCGACGCGCTTGTCGGGGCGCGTCGACAGCTTGATCAGGATCTCGTTGAAACCGAAATCCGCATAAACCTTCTGCAACAGTTCGATGAACGCCGCCGACTCGGCCTGAACCTGGTCGTCGGCGCAGAAGATGTGCGCGTCATCCTGCACGAAGTTGCGCACGCGCATGATGCCGTGCAGCGATCCAGACGGCTCATTGCGATGGCACGATCCGAACTCCGCCATCCGCAGCGGCAGATCGCGGTAGCTCTTCAGCCCTTGGTTGAAGATCTGGATGTGGCACGGGCAGTTCATCGGCTTGACCGCAAAGTCGCGCTTCTCGGACTGCGTCGTGAACATCAGATCGGAATACATGCCCCAGTGGCCGGACTTCTCCCACAACGAGCGATCGACGATCTGCGGCGTCTTAACCTCCTGGTAGCCGTTGTCGCCGATCGTGCGGCGCATGTATTGCTCGACCTGCTGCCACAGCGTCCAGCCTTTCGCGTGCCAGAACACCATCCCGGGCGCCTCTTCCTGGATGTGGAAGAGATCGAGCAGGCGCCCGAGCTTGCGGTGGTCGCGCTTCTCGGCCTCCTCGAGCATGTGCAGATAGCTCTCGAGATCTTCCTTCTTCGCCCACGCGGTGCCGTAGATCCGCTGCAGCATCTCGTTCTTCGAGTCGCCGCGCCAGTACGCACCGGCAACCTTCGTCAGCTTGAAGACCTTGAGCCTGCCGGTCGACGGGACGTGCGGTCCGCGGCACAGGTCGATGAAATCGCCCTGGCGGTACAACGACACGTCCTCGGCCTGCGGGATCGACGCGATGATCTCGGCCTTGTAGTGCTCGCCCTGCGACTTGAAGAACTCGACCGCCTGGTCGCGCGGCCAGACCTCGCGGGCCACCGGGATCTCGCGCTTCGCGAGCTCCGCCATGCGCTTTTCGATCTTTTCGAGGTCTTCAGGCGTGAAGGGGCGCTTGTACGCAAAATCGTAGTAGAAGCCGTTTTCGATCACCGGACCGATCGTTACCTGCGCCTCGGGGAAGAGCTCCTTGACCGCATGCGCGAGCAGGTGGGCCGTCGAGTGCCGGATGACGTCGACGCCTTCCTCGTTCTTGTCGGTGACGATTGCGAGCGGCGCGTCGGTTTCGATGCGATGCGAGAGGTCGACGAGCCGCCCGTCCACTTTGCCGGCGAGCGCCGCCTTCGCGAGCCCGGCCCCGATCGACGCCGCCACCTCGGACACGGTGACCGGGTGGTCGAAGCTGCGGACGGAACCGTCGGGAAGCGTTATGTTCGGCATGGTGTCGAAGCCTCGGGCTAGTGTTTCAGCGAATTGTGGACGAAAAAAAAGTGCGGACGGGCCGCACTTTTTCCTGCAGGTACTACAGTGGAGCCCGATTTCAGTTTCCGGCTACGGCAGTAGTTCGGAACATCCCTCATCAAACTCCAAGTGTTGGTAGGCGCGATTGGACTCGAACCAACGACCCCCACCATGTCAAGGTGGTGCTCTAACCAGCTGAGCTACGCGCCTGCAAGAGCTGCGCATTATAGGTAGGCCGTTCGATCCACGCAAGCGCTTTTCGAATGTTTCTCACCCCCTGACGACAGAGAGGTGTCGACGCTGAGATTCCCGCTGCGGAGCGCTCGCTCCCCGCACAGCGCGAAGCCCGGCCGGCTGGCTCGCGCCCGCCGCCCCCCCAGCAGCGAACGCGGTTCCATTGCATCAAAGGCTCGGAGCCCGCGCGAGCGTGTCATGGTCGCGAGACGACTCCCGCGTCGCAGGAATCGATTTCCCCGCAACCCTGTCCAACAGTCATTCGGGCCGGAGGGCAATTCAATGGCAAGGGACGTTCGGAGCGGGCGACGGGTGCTGGCAAAAGTCGCTCTCGCGAGCACGCTGGCAATTGCGATCGCGGGTAGCGCCGCCGGGGCAGCACCAGCGGCAACGGCAACGGCAACGGCAATCTTCGCCGGCGGCTGCTTCTGGTGCATGGAGCCCCCGTTCGACAAGCTCGACGGAGTGATCTCGACGACGTCGGGTTACACCGGCGGGAATGTTGCGAATCCGACTTACGAAGCGGTGTCGTCCGGCCGTACGGGACATGCGGAGGCAGTGCGCGTCGAATACGACCCGAAAAAGATCGGTTACGACCGGCTGCTGGAAACCTTCTGGCACAACATCGACCCCACCGATGCCGGCGGCCAGTTCTGCGACCGCGGCAACCAGTACCGGGCCGAGATCTTCTACTCGAACGAGGAGCAGCGGGTCGCGGCGGAGCACTCGCGCACCGCGCTCGCGGCGAAGAAGCCGTTCCCGCAGCCGATCGTCACCGATATCGTCGCCGCCAGCACGTTCTACCCGGCCGAGGAATACCACCAAGACTATTACCTGAAGAATCCGCTGCGCTACAAGTTCTACCGTCACGGCTGCGGGCGCGACCGGCGGCTCGAATCCTTGTGGGGCACTGCCGCGGGCAATGGAGACAAGCAACGATGAAAAGGCGAATATTTCTGGCCGGCCTGCTCGGGACGGCGTCGCTCCCGCTGATACGGGCAACGTACTCCGCGAACACTGAGCCTTCGTCGGCGAAGATCGAGAAGATCCACCGCTCGGATGCCGAATGGCGCAAGGTGCTGACGCCGGAGCAGTTCGACGTCTTGCGCGACGACGGAACGGAGCGCGCCCGCAGCAGCCCATTGAACGACGAGAAGCGCGCTGGGGAATATCGATGTGCCGGTTGCGATCTCGCGCTCTTCACGTCAGACATGAAGTACGAGAGCGGCACCGGCTGGCCGAGCTTCTACACGTCGATCCCCGGGCACCTCGAAACGAAGCGCGACTTCAAGCTGATCCTGCCGCGGACGGAATATCACTGCGCGCGCTGCGGCGGGCACCAGGGGCATATCTTCGACGACGGCCCGCCGCCGACCGGCAAGCGCTGGTGCAACAATGGCGTCGCGCTGAAATTCGTGCCCGCGGCCGGCTGAGCGCCCGGGACTGCCGGCGGAGGTCTCGTCCCGTGCGCTGCGCCGGCCTGCCGCATCAGTGGCTCGTGCCTTCCTCGCGGGTGATCTTGTTCCACACGTTGTACTTGCCGACCGGCTTCTTCATCGGGAGGCGCTTGACCTCTTCGAGCGTCTGCGCGTCGTAGACGATCACCGCGCCATCCATCTCCCACAGGCTCGCCAGCGCATAGCGTCCGTCGCGCGTGAACTCGATGTGCGCGAGCGTCTTGCCGGGGTCCGTCTTGAGCTCTCGGACGATTTCGAGCGTCTGCTTATCGATGACCTGGAGCACATTCTTCGCCTCGCGGCTCATCATCGAGTCGACGAAGGCGTAGCGGCTGTTCTCGTGGCTGCGCAGGAAGAAGCCGGGGCCGCGCGTCGGGATGCGCTTTACGACGCTCCAGTCCTGCATGTCGATGACCGTGACCTCGGCGGCCTTCAGATTCGTGCTCGCCATCACGCGGCGCCCCTGCCAGTCCCATGTGATCCCCGAACCGAGGTGCGGCATGCCGTCGAGCGGCAGATCGGCGATCTTGCGGCGCACGTCGAGATTCACGACCTGCCCGACGCCGTCGCGTGACGCGCCGAGCACCGTCGAGTAGTCCTGCGTGAAGAAGAAGTCGTCGAGCACTTCCGCGAGCTCGGTCCGTCGCGGGTTCAGGTAGCCACGAACAAACGCGCCCTCGCGGTACTGGTAGTCGTGGATATAGCCGGTGGGGATTTCCTCGGCGGTCGGATCGTAGCTGATCTCCCACACTTCGGGCACGTCCTTCAGCGCGGCGACGAAGGAGTTGCGCGGCGTCGCCTCATAGACCGCGGAAACACGCGACGAAATCTTGCCTTCACGATCGGTGACGGCGATCGATTTCAGCAGGTTCAGGTCGCCGTCGAGCAGCACGAGCGTGTGCGGCAGGTAGTTCGCGACCGCGACGTGCTTGCCGTCGGGAGACACGGCAACGTTGCGCGTGTTGATGCCGGCGCGTACCTCGGCGACGACTTTCAGGTTCCACAGGTCGTACTTCGTGACCCAGCCGTCGCGCGAGCCGAAGAACACGTAGCGTCCGTCCTGCGTGAACTTCGGACCACCGTGCAGCGCGTGACGCGACGGGAAACGGTGGATCGGTTCGAGGCGGTCGCCGTCGAGCACCGACACGTGGTGGTCGCCGCCCTCGACGACGACGAAGAGGTTCATCGGATCGGCGTCGAACACCGGCTTCGCCGAGAGGGTCGCGGGGTCGACGTGTTGGATGCGCGACGCGCGGATGTCGGCCTCACTCCATTTGGGCGCCGGCACGACCGGCGAATAGATCCACGCGCCGAGCGCGGCGATCTCGTCCGCCTTCAGGACACTGCCGAAGGCCGGCATCTGCGTCGCCGTGCGTCCGCCGCGGATCACGTCGAGCGCTTCATCCTTCCTCAGGCGCGCGAGGTTCTCCGGCAGCAGCGCCGGACCGCTGCCGCCGAGTCGGTCTGCGCCGTGGCACGACGCGCAATGCTGCTGATACTGACCGGCAGGTCCAGGCGTATCGTCCGCACGCGCAGACGCGTAGCCGACAGCCGCTGCGACGACGAGCACCGCTGCGGCGACGGCGCGATACGGCACACGGGCGGCCAGCGTGCGTTGGGAATTGCGGGAGTTCATCGTCGATCCTTCGAAGGTCAGGCGCTGCGGCGGCGCGGGAAAGGCGTGGTCACGACCCGCTCACTGCCGTAGTCGGTCGGCACGACGCCGATTTCCTCGTCGTCGAGGTAACAGGCCGGATCCTCGACCCACGGATCACCGGTGATCTGCTGCGCCCGCACGCGCGAACTGCCATTGCAGATCGCGAGGAACTTGCACTCGCCGCAACGTCCGACGAGCTCGCGGGGATGTCGCTTCAGCCCCGCCATCAGCGGATCCGAGACGTCGGTCCAGATTTCGGAAAACGGCCGCTCGCGCACGTTCCCGAGCGGCACGTGCCACCACATCGTGTCCGGATGGACGACGCCGAGATTGTCGATGTTCGCGACATTGACGCCGCTCGCGTTGCCGCCCCACTGCAGCAGCTTTGCGCGGATGTGCTCGGCGCGGTCGGGGAAGCGGCGGGCGACCCAGTGATACATATAAACGCCGTCGGCATCGTTGTTGCCGGTGACGAATTCCTTCTCGATGCCGCGCCGATGCAGATCCAGGCAGGTGTCGAACAAGAGATCCATCGCCGCGCGCGTCGTTTGGTGGCGCGCGTCGTCGCCGCGGTACTTGTTGCCGCGGCCGGCGTAATTGAGGTGCGAAAAATAGAACTTGTCGATGCCATTGTCCTCGACCAGGCGCAGCAGCGCCGGCAGATCCTGTGCGTTGTCCTCCGTCATCGTGTAGCGCACGCCGACCTTGATGCCACGCTCCGCGCACAGCGCGATGCCGCGCATCGAGGCGTCGAACGCGCCGTCGAGGCGGCGGAACTTATCGTGTGTCGCGCCTATGCCGTCGAGGCTCACGCCGACGTAATCGAAGCCGGTTTCGGCGATCGCGTCGATGTTCGATTCATCGATCAGCGTGCCGTTGCTCGACAGGCCGACGTAGAACCCCATCGCCTTCGCGCGGCGGCCGATTTCGAAGATATCGGGGCGCAGCAGCGGCTCGCCGCCCGACAGGATCAGCACCGGCACATGGAAGGCCTTGAGGTCGTCCATGACGCGAAACACCTCGCCGGTCGACAGCTCGCCGGGGAAGTCCTTGTCGGCAGAGATCGAATAGCAATGCTTGCAAGTGAGATTGCAGCGGCGGATCAGATTCCAGATTACGACCGGGCCCGGCGGGTTGCGGCGTGGAAGCGCCGGTGTCGGGTGGTCAAGTTCGCGGATGAAGCTCGAGATGCGGAACATGGGGGTCTCCTAGATGCGGTGATTACACCGGAGACGCGGCGCCGGCAAAATGATGCGGGTCAAGCCCCGGGAGCGAGGACGATGGCATGGGCGCCGGCGCGATCGGGATGCGCGGCCTCAGTCCTCGACGACGACGACTCCAGTCATCTCGGGGTGCGGTCCGCAGTGGTACTCGAAACGTCCTGCAGCAGGGAACGCACGCGTCCATTTCTCGTCCGGGAACAGGCGTTCCGACTCCTCGCCAGTCACGTTGAACAGCACCGAATGGCTCGTGCGTTTTTCGCGATTGACCCAGGTTACCGTGTCGCCGGCACGTATCCGCAGCTCGGGCGGCGCGAACTTGTACTCCGCCACGCTCACCTCGTAATCCGCGGCCATCGCGGTGCCGCCCGTCAGCAGCGCGGCGGCGATCAGGATCGGCAAGGGCATCATCGGAACCTCCGTCAAGGGTGCGCTCAAAAAAAACAGCCGTCTCCCGCGCGCGGGGAGACGGCTGGCTGGCGGTGCGAAAAGCTTACTGCTTCGCGGCGGTGATGTCGGCCTTCGCGTCGATGCCGAGATGGTGACCGAGCGACACGTGGTGGAAGCGGCCGACCGCGCTGTCGTCGTGGATCGCGAAACCGAAGTTGTAGGTCTTGCCGGTTTCGAGCTTGACGTCGCCTTCGCCGCCGCCGGCGAGCTTACGCGTGAAGACGACCGTCCAAGTGTTGCCGTCGAGCTTGCCGTCGGCACTGACGAGGCCCTTGCCGCCTTCCATCACGCGCTTGTCGGCGACATAGCCGTCGTAGCCCTTTTTCTCACCGCTGCGCCACTGGACGAGGTCGTAGAAACGGCCCTCGGCGAGCGAACCGCCCTTCACGTACTTCGTCTTGGTGTCGGCCGCGCCCGGCATCGTGCGCGAGTCGCTGTGACAACTCGCCCAGCAGCCCGCGAGGTCGGCGAGTTCGACCTTTCCGCCGGACTCGAGCATGTACGCGATCTTGACCGGGTTCTTGTCGTCCATCTTCGCGGCGCCGGACGCCTTCGGCTGGGTCCACGAGAAGCGCAGGTACAGGTTCTCGCCATCGTGCGCGGCCTGCACCTTGACCGGGATCGCGGGCGCCTTGCCCGCGATCGGGTTCGGCTCGATCTTCTTGCCGGTCACCATCTTCGCGCCCATGTCGGACGCTTCTTCGTCGTGACAATCGGCACAGCGCTCGCCCTTCTTCAACGCGCGCGCCCCGCCGTGCTCGGTCCCCTTCGTGATCCACTCGATCGGCGACACGCCGGGATAGAGCAGCGTTATCTCCTTCGCCGGAATCTTGCTCCAGTCTGCCGGCGCCGCCGCGAGCGCGCTGCCCGCGCCCATTGCCAGGAGAGTGCCGACTGCACTCGCGATCAAGTTTTTTCTCATGTTCGCTTCCTCTCAGTGAATGCTCGAATTTCGGGGCTGCCGTGGCTCAACCTTCGTCTTCCTCGGTCATGCCTTCCGGCTTCTGGTGCGCGATGCCCTTGTGGCAGTCGATGCACGTCATGTTGTCGTCGCGTGCCATCTCGTGCTGCTTGCGCGCACGCTGTTTCTGCGTCTCGGTATTCATGCTCTCGAGGCTGTGGCAGTTGCGGCACTCGCGCGAATCCGACGCCTTCATCCGCTTCCACTCGTTCCTCGCGAGCTGCAGCCGCTTCGCTTCGAACTTCTCGCGCGTGTCGATGGTGCCGGTCAGCTTGCCCCAGACCTCCTTCGACGCCTGGACCTTGCGGATCATCTTGTGCGTCCAGTCCTTCGGCACGTGGCAGTCGGGACAGGTCGCCCGCACGCCGGTGCGGTTCGTGTAGTGGATGGTTTTTTTGTACTCCTGATAGACGTTGGTCTCCATCTCGTGGCACGAGATGCAGAACTTCTCGGTGTTGGTCGCCTCGAGCGCGGTGTTGAAGCCGCCCCAGAAAACCACGCCCAAGACCACACCCACCACGAGCAAGCCGCCGAGTGAATACTTCATGCTCGGTCGGCGCAAGGAGGCCCACAGCCCGCCCCGGTCTTGTTGCTTGTTGTCGCTGCTGTTGTCTGTCATTGCATTCTTCCTCGGCCATCCCCCGCCGCGGCGGGGGATGGTTCAGCAGGAGATCGGCAGCGCGATCAATAGACGTCCTGCATCGTGTTGAACACGTTGAACTTGCCGGTCGGCGTGACGATCGACGGGTCGGTGATGACCTTCTTCAGCTTGAGGGTCTTGTCGTCATAGACGACGATCGCCGACTGGTCCGTCTTGCCGCCCCACAGCGAGATCCACACCTCGTCGCCCGCCTGGTTGTACTCGGGGTGCGTCGCGCGGCGGATCGCCTTGCTTTCCGGCAGGCCCGAGTCCTTCGCGACGTCGAGGCGCTTCGGCTCCTTCGACAGATCGCCCATGTCATACACATAGACCGACTCGGCGACCTCACGCTCCGGGTTCATCGGCGCATCGGCCCACAGGTGCTTCGACTTCGGGTGCGTCTTCACGAACAGGTTGCCCGCGCCCGGCATCTTCAGCTCCTGCACGACCTTCCAGTTCTTGTCCTTGTACTTGGCGTACTTGGCTTCGTCCGAGGCGGTCGAGATCACCGAAATCACGTCGGCGCCGAGGTGGCCGGTCGTCCACACCGGACCGAACTGCGGATGCACGAAGTTCGCGCCGCGACCCGGGTGCGGGATCTTCGCGGTGTCGATCAGCGCCGCGAGCTTGCCAGTCTTGGTGTCAACCGCCGCGACCTTGTTCGACGCGTTCGCCGCGACCATGAAGTAGCGCTTCGACGCATCCCAGCCACCGTCGTGCAGGAACTTCGCGGACTCGATCGTCGTCGTCTTCAGGTTCTTGATGTCGGTATAGTCGACCAGCATGATCTGCCCGGTCTCCTTCACGTTCACCACCCACTCCGGCTTGATGTGCGACGCGACGATCGACGCGACGCGCGGCTCCGGGTGGTACTCGCCGTCGACCGTCTGGCCGCGCGTCGACACGACCTTGATCGGCTCCAGCGTCTCGCCGTCCATGATCGAGTACTGGGGCGGCCAGTACGTGCCACCGATGAGGTACTTGTCCTCGAAGCCCTTGAACTTCGACGTGTCGACCGAGCGCGCGTCCGAGCCGAGGCGCACCGTCGCGACCGTCTTCGGCTCCTCGTACCACATGTCGATGATCGTCGTCAGGCCGTCACGGCCGACGGTATAGACGTAGCGACCCGACGCCGACAGCCTCGAGATATGCACCGCGTAGCCGGTGTCGAGCACCTTCCAGATCTTGTGCGTGTCGCCGTCGATCAGCGCGAGCTTGCCGGCGTCGCGCAGCGTCACCGCGAAGACGTTCTTAAGATTGATCTTGTTCATCTGCTTCTTCGGACGCTCGGCAACCGGAACGAGGAGCTTCCAGCTGTTCTTCATGTCCTGAAGCGAGAACTCGGGCGGCACATCCGGGGTGTTCTGGATGTAGCGCGCCATCATGTTGATCTCTTCCTTCGTCAGGATGTCGTCGTAGTTCACCATCCCGCCTTCGGTACCGTAGGCGATGATCTTCTCGAGACGTTCCGTGCCGAGCTTGAGCGTGCCGCCTTCGGTCTTCGTGCCGTCGGCCGCGGTCTTCGCCCAATGCGGCTCAAGGTTCTTGCCCGTCGCCCCCTTGCGCAGCACGCCGTGGCAGCCCGCACAGCGCTCGAAGTAGATCTGCTTGGCTTTCTCCTTCTCGTCCGGAGTCAGCTGCGGCGCCGACTGCGCCCAAACCGCCCCGACGGCCATCGGGAGGACCGCCATGGCCAGCGCCTTTCCCATCCAACTATTATTTTGCACTTCCTTCTCCTTGTGCGATGCGGGATGTCCTACTTACCGGAGCGGATATTGACTCCTCTGAAACCGGTAATCTTTGATGTGCCTTAAATTTCCACAGACGATGTGTGGGTAAATGCTGAAGCCCTAATCGTTGCGATAGGAAATGTCATGTAGGTAGGAGGCCGTCGCATCGATAATTCGGGCGAACGCGCACGACGGCAGGGCTTGAGTCATGCCGCCCGGGTTTTCTACGGCGAGGATCGCCCGCCGTTCAGGAAGGAAGCGAGGCGGAGTGTCGCGCGGATGATTAGCCGGGAGCGCCGAGGCGCAGCCCGGTTTTCTTCAGGATCGCCGACGAGAACAGGACGTCGCGCTCCCGGCAGGCGCCGGGGAAACGCTCGCCGATGCGCGCCGCGATTTCGCCGATCTGGCGCTCGACCGCCTCGCGATTGCGGCCGTGCACCATCGCGAACAGGTTATACGGCCACTCGGGCAGGCGGCGGGGTCGGCGGTAGCAGTGCGTGACGCCTTCGAGCGCACCGACGAATTCGCCAACGGCATCGACGCGCGCGTCGTCGATGTCCCAGACGCTCATGCCATTCGCGGTGTAGCCGATGGCGTAGTGGTTCGGCACCGCGCCGATGCGCCGAATCACGCCGCGGTCGAGCATCGAGCGCACGCGCGCGAGGAGCTCGTCGACGCCGACCCCGACGCTGGCCGCGACTTCGTCCCACGGACGCGCAACGAGCGGCAGGCCCGCCTGTGTCGCGACGATGATGCGGCGCTCGACGTCATCCACGGTGCCGCCTTGCCGTTCGCCCATCACGCCTCCAGCTTCATCTCGACGAAGTACTCCCGTTCCTTCGGGAACCTGAACACCGGCAAGCCGGTGGTCGCCTCGATTCGCGCCGCGGTATCCTCGATGCCGGCCGGCGTTTCGGTGGCGAGCACGAACCACATGTTCAGCGCGTGCTCGCGACGATAGTTGTGCGCAACCTCGGGAAACGCGTTAACCGCTGCCGCGACGCGCTCGAAGTCGGTCTCGGGTACGCGCATCGCCGCGAGACAGAACGCGCCGCCAATACGCTCGATCTGGAACATCGGCCCGAAGCGCGTCAGCACGCGCGCATCGAGCAACCTGCGCATGCGAGCGATGACCTGGTCCTCGGCGAGACCGAAGGCCGCGGCAACTTCCGCAAAAGGTTCGCGGGTCAGCGGGAAGTCCCCCTGCAGCGCGTTGATCAACGCCCGGTCAGTCGCGTCGAGTTCCACCGGCGCACCCGACCGCTTCATCGTGTCCGTCATGCGACGACCTCGTTGAGGTAGCGCGCCCCGTGCTGCTTGAAGCGCCGGCAGCTGAACAGCACCGCGTGCTGCCAGCGGTCGAGCTCCAGCCGCGCGGCGAGATCGTTGCGCAGCAACTGCACGGTGTCGCGCGACTTGCCGTGAATCATGCAGAAGAGGTTGTAGCGCCAGTGCGGCGGCACCCGGGTACGCCGGTAGCACAATGTGACCGCCGGCTCGCGGGCAAGCAGGTGTCCGAGCACCGCGACCTGCTCGTCCGGGACGTCCCAGACACACATCGCGTTCGCACGAAAGCCGAGCTCGTGGTGGCGCACGACGACGCCGAAGCGCTTGATCAGTCCGTCGTCGAGCCACCGGCGGATCAGCCCGATCGCCTCGGCCTCCTCGAGCCCCGCTCCGCGCGCGAGCGCAGCGAAGGGCCGCGGCTCGAGCGACAGCCCCGCCTGCAGTCCGGTGATCAACCGGCGCTCGACCGGACCAAGCACGAAGGCACGCTCGCCGATCGGCGGCAGCACGGGCGTGACAGCGGACGCCTTTTCCCGGGCACCTCCGGCCAGATCGAAACCGAGATCGATGTGGAACTCCTCTTCGAGCGGCAGCACGATCACCCTGCACGCCGTGTCGCGCTCGATGTCGGCAACGATCTGGCCGAGGCGCTCGGCCGACGCCGCGGTGACGACGAACCACAGGTTGAACGCATGCTCGCGCTGATAGTTGTGGTTCACCTCGGGGATCGCATTGACGCGCGCGGCAATCGCGTCGAGTTCGGCGATAGGCGCCGCGAGCGCGGCGAGCGCGCTCGCACCGACGCGCCGCGGCGCGAACACAGCCCCGACGCGACTCACGACGCCGGTCCCGGTCCAGCTGCGCAAGGTCGCGAGCACTTCATCCTCCGTCAGCCCGCACGCGTCGCCGACGGCGGCGAACGGCGCTCCGACGATCGGGAAGCCGCGCTGGAAATCGTTGAGCAGCCGGAAGGTCGCCTCGCGCGCGAGCAGGTCGGGCGCCGATCTGATGTTCGCCGCAGTTGCGCCAGGCCTTGCCATGTCAGAAACCGGTCCTGAACGCGCGGCTCGTGAAGAAGATCCCGCTCGGGCTCGCGGCCGGCAGCTCCGCAAGCTTTTCGCGCTTCGCCGTGTCATAGATTACGACCTTGTTGTCATCGCGCGCCGAAATCCATACCGCCTCGCCTTTCGGCGTGAACTCCATGTGCAGGATCGCCCGGCCCGGCTGCAGCGTGTCGACGACGCGGTGCTCGAATGTGTCGATGACCTGCATCCAGCCGTTGTCCGGGAAGGCGAAATTGACCCACACCTCGCGGCCGTCGGGCCGCGCCATGACGAACACCGGCTGGCTCTTGACCGGGATGCGGCCGACTTCCTTCCACGTGCCGAGTTCGACGACGAGCACTTCGTGCCGGCCGATTGCAGGCAGGTAGGCGCGTCCCGCGGCGACCGCCCAGCCGCGCAGGTGCGGCATCTTGTACACCGGCAGCGCCTGCTCGCCGCGCCCGTAGCCGGGCAGGATCGTGCGCACGCCGAGCGCCGGCTGCCACAAGTCGAGCATCGACAGCCCGTCCTCGCCGAACAGACCGGCAATGTAATAGCGGCCGTCGGGAGTCACCAGCGCGTCATAGGGCTGCTTCCCTGCCGGGTAGCGGTCCGTCTTCGGCTGACGCGGATCGGAGAAGTCGGTGACGCGGATCTCGTTCGCTTCGAACAGCGAATACACGAAACGGTTGCCGGGCAGGTCGGCGAGTCCGACGACCTTCGCCCGCTTGCCGTCGCTGCCATACGTCGCGGGCACGTCCGCGAGCAGTTCGAGCGTGTCAGCGTCGAACGCCTTGATGCCGCCGGGTTCGTAGTTCTGCGCGACGAGAATGCGTCCGTCCTGCGAAATCGCGCCGCCGATTGCGTTGCCGGCCTGCACGACGCGACCGGCGATCTCGGCACGCAGCAGATCGACTTTCGTCAGCCCGCCGTCGCGACCGAAGACGTACGCATAGCGGCTGTCGCGCGAGAACACGACGGATGCGTGCGACAGGTCACCGAGTCCGGATACCTGCGCGAGCGCCCGGCGCCCGGTCGTTTCGACGATCTGCAGCTGGCCGGTCGCCCGTTCGACGACGACGCCGAGGTCGCCGGTACCGCGCAGCGCGGACGGGGGCTGCGACGCGCACGCCGACAGCAGCAATACCGGAACCACCCACCAGAAGTACTTCGCGAATGTCTGCAGCATCGTATATCTCGTTTCGTTTCGGCGGTGCGTTACGGATCAACGCGGCGCGCGCGAACCGTCCGCGCGCGGCCCCGGGTCCGACGGAAAACCTTCGATGAGGCGCTCTACAATCCACTGCGCCTCGTCCTCGGAGACGATTCCCCGGAACGGCGGCATCGGCGTGCCCGGCCGGCCGCCGACGATCGTCGCGACGAGTCCTTCAACGGGCTTGTCGCGCAGCGTTGCCGGCGTCAGCGCCGGACCAAGCCCGCCGGCGAGCGTCAGACCGTGGCACGACCCGCAATCCTGGCGGACGATATGCACGAGTTCGCGCTGACGCGCGTCGTCGGGGCCGGCGCCAGCGGCGTGGGCTGGCACCGCGACGAGCGAGGCGACACAGGCCGCGAGCAGGACAACTTGATCGGACACTCTTCAACCCCCGGTAATGGAAACCGCGGCCGCGCGGCAATCGCCCGGAACTCGCCCCGCGGTGCAGCCGGAGTATCCGGCCCGCATCGACCTGCGCTCCTTGATATCGGTTAATTTCCCGGACCGGAAGTAGGGCTAAAGTAGCGGCGCTCGAACACCTGTTCGCGCCAAAAATGACATCGCTGCGAGCGACCGTTTCGCGGCATACGCGGAGAGCCCATTCATGAGCAAACATGTCGACGGCATCCACGCCCCGGCGCGTCGCGAGGCGAACACGGGACGCTGCCGTCCCGGCAAGGTGTACCTCGTCGGTGCCGGGCCCGGCGATCCCGAATTGCTCACGCTCAAGGCGGCCCGCCTGCTCGCCGGCGCCCGCGTCGTGGTCTACGACCACCTCGTCGGCGACGGCATTCTCGGTCTGATCGACCCCTCCGCCCGGATGATCTACGCCGGCAAGGAGGCGGGGCATCACGCGCTGCCGCAGGACCGCATCAACGACCTGCTCGTCGAGCTCGCTCGCGGCGGGGACGACGTCGTCCGGCTCAAGGGCGGCGACCCGTTCCTCTTCGGCCGCGGCGGCGAGGAAATGGAGGAACTGTTTGCTGCCGGCATCGAATGCGAGGTCGTGCCCGGAATCACCGCGGCATGTGGAATCTCTGCCTGTACGGGCATGCCGCTGACGCATCGCGACCACGCACGCTCGGTCGTCTTCACGACCGGTCATCTGAAAGACGGAACCGTCAACCTCGACTGGACAGCACTCGCGCGCCCGAATCAGACCGTCGTGATCTACATGGGGCTCGGTGCACTCGACATCATCTGCTCGCAGCTGATCGTCCACGGGCTCGCCGGCGACACGCCCGCAGCGGTCGTCCACAAGGGCACGACCGCCGAGCAGATCGTCGTGACCGAGCGCCTCGATCGTCTGCCCGGCGCGGTCAAGCGCGCCCGACTCAAGTCGCCCGCGCTGATCATGATCGGCTCGGTCATATCGCTTCACGCTTTACAGGAAGGCGCAGCACCGCTGGAACGACTCGCGATGACGGCGTGAACGCCGATATCCCAGCGCGCGGAACGCAAACTTTTTACCCAAGGAGACCGAGCATGAGCATGAGAAGGAAATGGGCGACAGGGGCACTTCTGCTGGCAACCTTGCCTTTTGCGATGTCGCAGGCGTTCGCGCAGGCCGACACCAAGGAGCACGTCGACGCAGAGGAATTGAAATACCAGGCCGGAGGATCTCCGCTGGCGGATGTCAAGATGCATCAGGACATCAACCCCGACGCGCCGAAGATGACCGAGGCCGAATTCGCGAAGGGCCAGAACATCTACTTCCAGCGCTGCGCAGGCTGCCACGGCGTGCTGCGCAAGGGCGCGACCGGCAAGCCGCTGACTCCGGACAAGACGCTCGCGGCCGGCAGCGAGTATCTCAAGGTCTTCATCAAGTACGGATCTCCCGCGGGGATGCCGAACTGGGGTACCTCGGGTGAGCTCTCCGACGACGAAGTCGACCTGATGGCGCGCTACATCCAGCAGTCGCCTCCGCAGCCGCCGGAATTCGGCATGCCGCAGATGAAGGAGACGTGGAAGGTCATCATCCCGCCCGAGCAGCGCCCGAAGAAGAAGATGAACAACTACAACATCTCGAATATCTTCTCGACGACGCTGCGTGACACCGGCGAGATCGCGCTGATCGACGGCGACACCAAGAAGATCATCAGCATCGTCAAGACCGGCTACGCGGTGCATATTTCCCGCATTTCCGCGTCCGGACGTTACCTGTTCGTGATCGGTCGCGACGCGAAGATCAACATGATCGACCTGTGGATGGAGAAGCCCGACAACGTCGCCGAGATCCGCATCGGTCTCGAAGCGCGGTCGGTCGACACTTCGAAGTACAAGGGCTACGAGGACAAGTACGCGATCGCGGGCGCCTACTGGCCGCCCCAATTCGTGATCATGGACGGCGACACGCTCGAGCCGCGGAAGATCGTGTCGACGCGCGGCCTGACGGTGGACACGCAGGAATATCACCCCGAGCCCCGCGTGGCCGCGATCGTCGCGTCGCACTTCAAGCCGGAATTCGTCGTCAACGTCAAGGAAACCGGCAAGACGCTGATGGTCGATTACTCGGACATCAAGAACCTGAAGACGACCGAGATCGGTTCGGCCCGCTTCCTGCACGACGGCGGCTGGGACGCGTCGAAGCGCTACTTCATGGTCGCGGCGAACCAGTCGAACAAGGTCGCCGCAATCGACGCGAAGGACGGCAAGCTCGCCGGCCTCGTCGATGTCGGCAAGATTCCGCACCCGGGGCGCGGCGCGAATTTCACGCATCCGAAGTACGGCCCGGTGTGGGCGACCGGCCACCTCGGCGACGACTCGATCGCGCTGATCGGCACCGACCCTGTGAAGCACAAGCAGTACGCGTGGAAGATGGTCGACACGCTGAAGAGCCAGGGTGGCGGGTCGCTGTTCATCAAGACCCACCCGAAGTCGAAGCACCTCTACGTCGACAATCCGCTGCACCCCGAAGCGAAGGTCAGCCAGACCGTCGCAGTATATGACCTGAGCAATCTGCAGGCGGGCTCGAAGGTGCTGCCGATCGCCGAGTGGGCGGGCCTGAAGGACGACGGCGCGAAGCGGGTCGTGCAGCCGGAATACAACAAGGACGGCAACGAGGTGTGGTTCGCAGTGTGGTCGGCGAAGGACAAGGAATCCGCGATCGTCGTCGTCGATGACAAGACGCTCGAGCTGAAGACCGTGATCAAGGATCCGAAGCTGATCACCCCGACCGGCCACTTCAACATCTACAACACGCAGCACGACGTGTATTGATTTCCGGGGGCTCCACACGAGCCCTTCGGAGGTCCTTCACGAACGGCCGGCGACATGCCGGCCGTTTTTTTGCGCCGGCTACCGACGGCGCAGACGGGTGAAGACGAACAGGATGATGATCGCGCCGACAATCGCGCCGATGAAACCGGCGGGCTCGTCGGCGCGATAGAAGCCGAGGAGCTGACCGCCGTAGGTCGCGAGCATCGCGCCTGCGATACCGAGCAGCGTCGTCAGGATGATGCCGATCCCGTCGCGGCCCGGGTGAAGCAAACGGGCGATCAACCCTACGATGAACCCGATGACGATTGTTCCGATGATGGACATGCCTCCCTCCTGCCTGATCCCCGTCCATCTTCGGATGCCCTCTCGGGCCATGCTGCAAGAAACTGTTTCCAGTGCGGTGCGTCGATCCGCGTGAGGGCTTCCCGGACGACCGCGAGTTCCGCCGCATGCGCCGAGGCGTCGAGCTGGCCGCGCATGCGTTGGAAGCCGAGATACACGAGATAGGTATTCACGACGTCCGTCTCGCAGTAGTCGCGGATTTCCGCCGCACGCCCCTCCTGCCACGCCGTCCAGACCGCCGAACCGTCCATCCCGAGCTTCCCCGGGTACCCCATCAGCTTCGCGAGCTCGTCGAGCGGCGCATTGGCGCGCGGCTGATACAGCGCGAGGAGGTCCATCAGGTCGAGATGGCGGCTGTGATAGCGGCCGATGTAGTTGTTCCACTTGAAATCGCGCGAATCGTGGTAATCACCCTCGCCCTGGTCCCAGTAGCGCGGCGCCGAAACGCCATGTTGCAGACCGCGGTAATGCAGCACCGGCAGGTCGAAACCGCCGCCGTTCCACGACACGATCTGCGGCGTGTAGCGCTCGATGCCGTCGAAAAAGCGCTGCACGATCTCACCCTCCGTGCAATCGGGCTCGGACAGCGAGAACACGCGGAACTGGTTGGCGTCGCGCAGCGCGCACGAAATCGTCACGATGCGTTGCAGGTGATGCTGCAGGAAGTCGCTGCCGTTCGCGGCACGCCGCTGCTGGAACGCGAACTCGGCCACCTCGTAGTCGCTCAGGTCGGCGGGCAGGTCGTTGAGCGCGCGGATGCCCGCGACGTCGGGGATCGTTTCGATGTCGAAGACGAGGATCGGCATCACTTGCGCCCCCAGCCCCCACCGCGCTGCACCCACCAGCCGGCAGGGGCACGGTCGATCCAGCGTTCGGCGAAGGTCGCTCGCACATCGGCTTCCCATTCGGGATGGCCGTTCGCGCGCGCGATCTCACGATAGAGCGCCGCACGATCGGCGTTTTCAGCGGCGACCAGCGCATTCACCGGACCGCGCTGGGCGAGCGGCAGTCCGGAGGCATCGCGCAGCGTGATGTTTCCATCGGCGGCGAGTCCGATCACACCCGAGTCATACAGCGGCGCGAGCTGCGCATGCCTCTGCTGCATGGATTGCTTCAGCGCCCCGATCGCGGGCGTGTCGATCTCCAGGTTGCCCTGCGCCACGGCAAGCCCGGCGGCGGCGAACAGGATGATCGCGAGCCACGATCGGACAACGGTCATCAGCGGGATCATTTTGCCTCTCCTTCCACCGGTTGCGGCGCGGCCGGCGTCGCGCGCTCGCGTAGCTGCCACACGTCATCAATGATGCGATCGGCAGCCTTCTCGGCAGCCGCGGCCGGAAAATAGATGTTGATCGTTACGCACGCGCTGGTGCTGGCGACGATCGCGCCGAGCATCGCTATGCTGCGGAGAGCGGTCATGCGGACTCCTGGAGAGCCGGCGCTAGCCGGGAAGAATGTTGGCGCCACCGGGGCGGCGATCGCTAGCGGACGATCGGCGCGGTGTTCGATGCGATCACCCGCTGCAACCGGCCGATCAGCTCGTTCCAATCGACGCGGCGATTGTAGCCGATGACATTCAGCGCCGGGACGCCGCCGCCGCGCACCAGATAAAACCCTTCGCCCGCTCCGCCGACGTCGGCAAGGCCACCCACCATGCATACGCCGTGGCGCAGCACGCACGAAAAGCCGATGTCGCGATAGCCGAAGGTGTCGAACAAGCCGATGAAGCCGCGCTGCAGCGCCGCGACCGCGCCGGCCCCGCCGAGCGCGCCGATGTTCTGCACCGCCCGTTGGCTGACCCGGCGACGGTAGGACCCCGGACTGCTCGCGACGCGCGCATCGAACTGCACCGGCCGCCAGCCGGCGAGTTCCAGCGCGCGAATGTCCGCGTCGATCAGACCGGTGATGCTGCCGAACGAAAAGGTTTCGGTGAGTTGCCCGAGGTCGATCGACCGCGCCTCGACATCCGCATAAAGATGGGGTGCGACGCCGAAAGGTTCGAGAAGACGCAGCCCGGTCGCCTGCAGGTAGCCGCCGAAGACCGAAATCACGAGCGCGCCATCGACCGAAATCTCGCCGGGCGAGACGCGCAGGTTCGGCAGCGATGCGGCCAGTGTTCCGGACATTGCGGGCAGGTCGACCACGGCGGTCAGAAGGCTCATCGACACCGGCTCGACGACGAGCTTGCCGCGCCCGTGCCAACCCGTCGCTTCCTTGCGCAGCGAGAGTTCGTCGACGACGAATGCGCCGTCGAGCAGCGGCACCGCGACGCGTTCGACATCGATGCGCGAACCGGTAAGACTTGCGACGACGTCGAATTCACCGAGCGTGAGTTTCTGCCAGCGACCGCCACCGACCTCCAACTTGGCCCGCATTTCACTGTCGGCGCGCCAGGGGACGACGCCGGTCAGCGGGCCGAAACTCAGCGCCTTGTCGGCCATGCTGAACCCGGCCTCATCGAGCGCCACGTCGATCGCCTGCAGCACGCCGTTTTCGATCTCGATGCCGGCGCTCAGCCCGCCGGCGAACCGCAGGTGTTCCGCTTTGGCGGGAGCCAGCACCGGCGCGAGAAAGCGCGGACCGATGACAGCGAGATCGGCATCGGCGACCGAAAGCGCAAGGCGGCGCACGGCAGTCGCTTGCAGGTCGAACTCGCCCGTCGCGGCGATCGTACGCACGCCTGCGAGCTCGAGATGCGCGCGATCGACGCTGAGCGAACCCTGGCTGTACCGCCCCGCCGCGTCGACCACCGGGCCCGCGACGAGATACACCGGATGCCAATAGGCTTCACCGCCGGTCCACGCCACGCGCGCCTCCCAGTTCCATCCCTGCTGTGCAGCCGAGGCGCGCAGGTCGAGGTCGAGCGCAAGCTTCTCCGCGGCACGAAGGCCGTCTGCGCTCGCGAACGCGGCGTCCGTGAGTGTGGCCGAGGCGGCGAGCTTGCCGCCGTTCGTGCCGGGCGAATAGTCGAGACGACCGTCAAGGCGCCCGTTCGCTTGCCACGACGCGAGCTCGGGGAGCGCGGCGGCGAGTCGGGCGATGAGGACGTTCGCGAGCCGAAGCCCGAGCCGTCCATCCCGGCCCACCGCCAGATCGATCGACTCGCCGCCGCCGTAGCGCAGCGACGCCTCGCCGGTCCTGCCTCCAAGGTCGAAGTGGAAATCGACCGTCGCGGTGTCGATCACGCCGGGCAGCGCGAGCGTACCCGCACGGCAGTCGAGGACGCCCGCATCGAACCGGAACCGGGCGCAGTGGATGCTCGACCGCTCCCACCGGTGCCCGCCGGCCTCGATGCGCGCAAGCTCCATGCGCGCCGCTTTGCCGTCGCCGTCTATGCGCAGGGTCAGCCCGTCGATGACGAACGCGGGATGCTCGAAGCGGCCGAGTTCGAGGTACAGCGAACCGACGGCCGCAAGCGCCGGCCGGACGACGATCAGCAGAAGAACGAGAAGCGCGAAATGGCCGGCAGGGAAACCGTCCAGCCTGCGCCGGCGGCGACAATCAGCCCGGGAAAACGCCGGTCGACAGGTAACGGTCGCCACGATCGCAGACAATGGAGACGATCACGGCGTTCTCGAGTCCGGCCGCGAGTCGCACCGCGACGTGCAGCGCCCCGCCCGACGAAATGCCCGCGAAGATCCCTTCCTCACGCGCGAGCCGGCGCGTCATCTCCTCGGCGTCCGCCTGGCTGACGTATTCGAGCGCGTCCACCCGCGGTTTTTCGTAGATTTTGGGCAAGTAGGCTTCCGGCCACTTGCGGATGCCCGGAATCTGTGACCCTTCCTCGGGCTGGCAGCCGATGATGCGGATCGCGGGATTCTTCTCCTTCAGGTACTGCGAGCAGCCCATGATCGTGCCGGTCGTCCCCATGCTGCTGACGAAATGCGTGATGCGTCCGCCGCTCTGCTCCCAGATTTCGGGGCCGGTCGCCTCGTAGTGCGACAGCGGATTGTCCGGGTTTGCAAACTGGTCGAGGATGATGCCCTTGTCTTCGTCGCGCATCCGGTCGGCGACGTCGCGCGCCATTTCCATCCCGCCTTCGCGCGGCGTCAGCACGAGTTCGGCGCCGAACGCGCGCATCGTCTGTCGGCGCTCGATGCTCTGGTTTTCCGGCATCACGAGAATCATCCGGTACCCGCGCATCGCCGCCGCCATCGCGAGCGCGATGCCGGTGTTGCCGCTGGTCGCCTCGATCAGCGTGTCGCCGGGTCGAATGTCGCCGCGCGCCTCCGCGTGCACGATCATCGACAGCGCCGGCCGGTCCTTCACGGAGCCCGCCGGGTTGTTTCCTTCGAGCTTGGCGAGGATGACGTTGTTGCGTCCCGCGCCGATGCGCTTCAAGCGCACGAGCGGTGTATGGCCGACGTAGTCTTCGAGCGTCTTGTATTCCATTTCCCGGTATTCCATCTGCTGCGGATGCCCGATATTAAGCGGGCGCCGCGACCGGACACCCCGACGCGGCGGCATAAGCTTATAGCAGCGCCGCGCCGGAAAACCCGCTCAGCGACGGCCGATGCCGTGATACTCGAGGCCGTAGCGTTTCATCACGGCCGGTTCGTACATGTTGCGTCCGTCGAACACGACCGGCGTCTTCAGCATCTGCCGCATGCGTTCGAAGTCCGGGCTGCGGAACTCCTTCCATTCGGTAACGATCACCAGCGCATCGGCGCCTTCGAGCACACTCATCGGACGCTCGACGAAGCTCAGGCGCGCATCGTCGCCGAAAATGCGTCGAGCTTCGGTCACAGCAACTGGATCGTACGCCGCGACGCTCGCGCCCCTGCGGAACAACTCGGCAACGATCGTCCGGCTCGGCGCGTCGCGCATGTCATCGGTATTCGGTTTGAACGCGAGCCCCCACAGGCCGAAATGCTTGCCCGAAAGATCTTCGCCGAAGCGCGCGACGATCTTGTCGACGAGCCGCAGCTTCTGCGCCTCATTCGCCGACTCGACGGCATTCAGGATCTGAAGCTCGTGGCCGGATTCGCGACCGGTGCGCACCAGCGCCTTCACATCCTTCGGAAAGCACGAGCCGCCATACCCGCAACCCGCGTACAGGAATTGCCAGCCGATACGCGGGTCCGAGCCGATCCCCTGGCGCACGAGTTCGATGTCCGCACCGAGCGTCTCGGCGAGGTTCGCGAGCTCGTTCATGAAGCTGATCCGCGTAGCCAGCATCGCGTTAGCCGCGTATTTCGTCATCTCCGCGCTCTTCACGTCCATGACGAGGACCTTTTCGCGATTGCGCTGGAAGGGGCCGTAAAGCTCGCGCATCAACTCGATCGCACGTTCGTCCTCGGCGCCGACGATGATGCGGTCCGGGCGCATGAAATCCTCGACCGCGGCGCCTTCCTTAAGGAACTCCGGATTCGACACGACGCTGAATTCGAGGTCCGACTCGCGTCGGCGCAACTCCTCCGCGATCACTGCGCTGACCTGGTCGCCGGTCCCGACCGGAACCGTCGATTTGTCGACGACCACGCGGTAGCCGTCCATGTAGCGGCCGATGTTGCGCGCCGCGGCGAGCACGTACTGCAGGTCGGCCGAGCCATCCTCGTCGGGCGGAGTGCCGACCGCGATGAATTGCATCGTCCCGAATCGGGCTGCTGCCTCGATGTCGGTCGTGAAGGACAGGCGTCCGGCAGCGACGTTGCGGCGGACGATCTCGAGCAGTCCCGGCTCGTGGATCGGAATGTCCCCAGCCTCGAGGACCCGGATCTTCTCGGGATCGAGGTCCAGGCACAGCACGTCATTGCCGACATCGGCAAGACACGCGCCGCTGACAAGTCCGACATATCCAGTTCCAACGACAGATATCTTCATGATGCGCCCTCGATTGAAAGGTGAGACTTCGATCGCTGTTCGCGAAGGACCGCCGGACCGCCTCAAGGCTCGAGGTCGTATTCCTCCGTCCGGCGTGGCGGATAGGTCTCCCAACCGCCGCATGCGGGGCAACGCCACTGGAATTGACGCGCCTTGAAACCGCATTCGGTGCAGCGGTAGCGGGCGACCCTGCGGGTATGACCGTGGATCAGTTGCTTGACGAGCTCGATGTCGCTGCGCTGCTCGACCGGAGCGTTCAGCAGCGCTGCTTCGAGAAGCTTGTCGAGTCCGAGCAGCGTCGGATTGCGGCGCAGTTCTTCGCGAACGAGATCGTAAGCCGCTCGGGCACCCGCCTTTTCGAGTTCCCAATGGAAGACTTCGTCGAGCAGATCCAACGACGGGTGGCGCTCGAGCCACGAACGCAACAAGGTCTGACCCTGCTCGACGCGATCGAGCTTCCGGTGCGCCTCCATGACTCGCTCCGCGACGAGCGCGAGATAGATGGGATCCTGGCTTTCGACCCGTTTCCAGGTCTCGATCGCTTCTTCGTAGCGCTGCTCGGCGACGAGCACGTCCCCGAGCACGAGGCTCGCCCTGACGCAGCGCCGATTGACGGCGAACGCCTCATCCAGGTAACGACGGGCCGCATCCAGGCGCGAACTCGCCAGCGCGGACGTCGCGAGCTCGCAGTAGAAATTCGCAACCTCCTTGCGCCACAGCACGCTCTCGTGCCCCGGGAGCGCCTCGGCAGCTTCGACCGCCTTCTCCCAGTCCTTTTCCTGCTGATAAATCTCGAGCAGGAATCGCATCGCGAGGTCATTGAGACGCGAACCGCGAAGCCGTGCGAACACAGCTTCCGCGCGGTCGAGCAGCCCGGCTTTCAGGTGATCCTGTCCGAGTTCGGCGAGCGCCTGCAGGCGCTGCTCCTCGGAAAGATCCTCGCGATCGACGAGGTTCTGGTGCATCCGGATCGCCCGATCGGTCTCGCCGCGGCGCCGGAACAGGTTGCCTAGCGCGAAATGCAGCTCGACCGTCTGCGGATCGATCTTCACCGCCTCGATGAACGCGTCGATCGCCTTGTCCTGCTGCTCGTTCAGCAGGAAGTTCAGGCCGGACAGATACGAACGCGGCAACGCGCGCGATTCATGGACGACCTGACGAATGTCGATACGCGCGGCGAGCCAGCCGAGCGCGAAGAAAAGCGGCAGCGCCAACAGCCACCAGAATTCGATGTCCATACTGTTCAGAACATCTCGGGCGCCTGGACCTCGGGCAGACGCTCCGTCGGCACTGGCACGGCCTCGCGTTCCCGCGTCGCGCGATCGAGCTGTCGCCGCAATTTGCCGATCTCACGGCGCTGCCGCAGCAGCGAGCCGAAGGTCGCCGTCACTCCTAGCAGCGCGCCGGCCGAAAAGGCCACGAGGATCACGAACACCAGCGGCAGTTGCCAATGGCTCCCGAAGAAGAACTGGAGGCTCACGAGGTGGTCGTTCTTCACTGCGAAACCGAACAGGAAGAAGAACAGAAGCAGCCGGATTATCCACATTACGATGCGCATGGGCGTCGATTATCTCCGAGCGAAAGGCAAAAAAGAAGGCGGCTCGCGCCGCCTTCCCACACTATTGTGTTGCAAACTCCAACCCGATTGCCGCGAATCATCCGGCAATATCGACGCGCTCCCGCAACTCCTTGCCCGCCTTGAAATGGGGCACGTACTTTTCCGGCACGAGCACCTTGTCGCCGGACTTGGGGTTACGTCCCACGCGAGGCGGCCGGTAGTTCAGCGCGAAGCTACCGAACCCCCGGATCTCGATGCGATCCCCCCGCGCGAGCGCGTCGGACATCGCATCGATCACCATCTTGACCGCGTAATCGGCGTCCTTTGCGACCAGCTGCGGAAAGCGCGCCGCCAGCCTCGCAATCAGCTCCGATTTGGTCATGACAGCGGGAGCTTAGTGCTTCTGCTCGTTGAGCTTGGCCTTCAGCAGTGCACCGAGGTTGGTCGTACCGCTGGCGGCAGAGCTATCCGCGGCGAACTTCTGCATCGCGTCGCTCTGCTCGGCCTGGTCCTTCGCCCGGATCGACAGGTTGATCGAACGCGTCTTGCGATCGACGTTGATGATCATCACCTCGACGTCCTGCCCTTCCTTCAGCACGGTCGTCAGGTCGTCGATCCGATGCGCGGCCGCTTCGGAAGCGCGCAGATAGCCTTCGACGTCGTCGTTCAGCGCAATCACCGCACCGCGCGCGTCAACCGACTTCACGGCGCCGCTGACGATGCTGTTCTTCTCGTGCGTTGCGATGAAGTTCGTGAACGGATCGCCTTCGAGTTGCTTGACGCCGAGCGAGATGCGCTCGCGCTCGACATCGATCGCCAGCACGACCGCCTCGACTTCGTCGCCCTTCTTGAAGCGGCGCACGGCCTCTTCACCCGCGTCGCTCCACGACAGGTCGGACAGGTGAACCAGACCGTCGATGCCACCCTCGAGGCCGATGAACACGCCGAAGTCGGTGATCGACTTAATCTGGCCGCGAACCTTGTCGCCCTTCTTGTGGTTGATCGCGAAATCGTCCCACGGGTTCGACATGCACTGTTTCATGCCGAGCGAGATGCGGCGGCGGTCCTCGTCGATCTCGAGAATCATCACTTCGACTTCGTCGCCGAGCTGGACGACCTTCGTCGGGTGGATATTCTTGTTGGTCCAGTCCATCTCGGACACGTGGACCAGGCCCTCGATGCCCTGCTCGACTTCGACGAACGCGCCGTAGTCGGTGATGTTCGTCACCTTGCCGAACAGGCGGGTGCCCTGCGGGTAGCGGCGCGAGATGCCGACCCACGGATCTTCGCCGAGTTGCTTGAGGCCGAGCGAGACGCGGTTCTTTTCCTGGTCGAACTTGAGGACCTTCGCGTCGATCTCGTCACCGACGTTGAGCACTTCGGACGGGTGACGCACGCGACGCCACGCGAGGTCGGTGATGTGCAGCAGGCCGTCGATGCCGCCCAGATCCACGAACGCACCGTAATCGGTGATGTTCTTGACGATACCCTTGACGACGGTGCCTTCCTTGAGGTTCGCGAGCAGCTTTTCGCGCTCTTCGCCCATCGTCTCCTCGAGCACGGCGCGGCGCGACACAACCACGTTGTTGCGCTTGCGGTCGAGCTTGATGACCTTGAATTCGAATTCCTTGCCTTCGTACGGCGAGGTGTCCTTGACCGGACGCATATCGACCAGCGAGCCCGGCAGGAACGCACGGATGCTGTTGGTCATGACGGTCAGACCACCCTTCACGCGACCCGAGATCAGACCCTTGACCAGCGTGCCTTCGTTGAGCGCCCGCTCGAGGTCGTTCCACGCGGCGATACGCTTGGCCTTCTCTCGCGACAGGCGCGTTTCGCCGTAACCGTCTTCCAGCGCGTCGATGGCGACGTGAACGAAATCGCCGACCGTGACTTCGAGTTCACCGCGGTCATCGCGAAACTCTTCGATGGGAACATAGCTCTCGGACTTGAGGCCGGCATTCACGACAACGAAGTTGTGGTCGATGCTGACCACTTCGGCGGTGATCACCTCGCCGGAGCGCATTTCCTGCCGGGAAAGGCTCTCTTCGAACAGATCGGCGAAACTTTCCTGGAAATCGGAAACGGGGGTGGCAGTCGTCATAAAGAATGGTAATCCAAAAACCGCCCGAAAGCGGCACGCAGGGGTTGATTTAACAATAGGCAGCACTCGGACAAGATCCGGCTACCCACCTCCGAGACGCTCGATCAGGAGCGCGCCCGGTCCAGCACGAAACCGACGGCCTGGTCGATGTCCAATTCGGTCGTATCGAGCAGCACCGCATCCGGCAATTTCTTCAACGGAGCCACGGGCCGGGCGGCGTCACGCGCGTCCCGATCCTGAAGATCCTTCAAAAGACTCTCCATGTTAGCAGCCATCCCCTTTTCCATCAACTGCTTATAACGACGCTCTGCGCGCGTCTCGGCCGTGGCGGTGAGGAAGATCTTCGTCGCCGCGTCGGAGAAAACGACCGAGCCCATGTCACGCCCCTCGGCAACGAGTCCCGGAACACGCCGGTAATCGCGCTGGCGATCGAGGAGCGCCGCGCGCACGTCGGGCATCACGGCCACGCGCGAGGCGCCGGCGGAACAGTCTTCGGAGCGAATCGCGTCGGTCACGTCGACGTCGGCGAGAAACACCCTTGCGGGCTCGAAGCGTGCCGGGAGTCCGGCCGCAAGTTCCGCGAGCGACCGCTCGTCGTCGAACGACACACCTGCCTTGATTGCCGCGAGCGCGACGAGACGGTACAGCGAACCGCTGTCGAGATAGTGATAACCGAGCGCCGCGGCGACGCGCGCGGCGACGGCCCCTTTACCTGAGGCCGACGGACCGTCGATCGCGACGACCGGGACCGGCTGCGCGATGTCGAGAAAGCGCTCGAAGTAGGTCGGGAACGTCTTATTGACGCATCTCGGGTCGTTGATCCGCACGCGGCAACCGCCGAGGCTGACCAGCGAGAAGCACATCGCGACGCGGTGGTCGTCGTAGGTGTCGATCGCGGCCGCCGTCAGCTCGTCGGGCGGCGTCACGCACAGGTAGTCGGCGCCCTCCTCCACCGTCGCGCCGACCTTGCGCAGTTCCGTGGCCATCGCCGCGATGCGATCGGTTTCCTTGACGCGCCAACTCGCGATGTTGCGCAGTCGGCACGGACCGTCGGTGAAGAGCGCCGCGACCGCGAGCGTCATCGCCGCATCCGGGATGTGGTTCAGGTCGAGGTCGAACGCCTTCAGCCGGCCTTTTCGCGAGGCTTCAGCCTCGATCCAGTTGTCGCCGACTCGGATCTCGGCGCCGAGGGTCGAAAGCGCCTCGGCAAAACGCACGTCGCCCTGGATGCTGTCGCGCCCGACGCCCTCGACGCGCACCGGACCGCCGCCGATCGCGCCGGCCGCGAGGAAATACGACGCCGACGAGGCATCGCCTTCGACGAAAACGGTTCCCGGGCTGCGATAGCGAACACCGCCGGGGACAACGAAACGCGCCCACCCCTCGCGCCGCACGTCCACGCCGAAACGCTTCATCAGTTCGAGCGTGATCGAGATATACGGTTTCGATATCAGTTCGCCGACGACCTCGATGGTCGTCTCGACTCCGGTCAGCGGCAGCGCCATCAGCAACGCGGTCAGGAACTGGCTCGAAACGTCGCCCCGTACGCGCACGACGCCGCCCGGCCGGATCACCGCGGGAAGAATATGGAGCGGAGGAAAACCTTCCGTACCCGCGTAGCGCACGTCGGCCCCGACCTGCCGCAAACCATCGACGAGATCGCCGATTGGCCGCTCGTGCATCCGCGGCACGCCCGACAGCCGATACTCGCCGCCCGACAACGCGAGCGCCGCGGTCAGCGGGCGGAACGCGGTGCCCGCGTTGCCGAGAAACAGATCGGCGTGCTTCACCGGGAAGGTGCCCGCCCCCCCGGTGACGCGATACGTATCGCTTTCACCGTCACGCGACCACTCGATGCCGAGCGCGCGCAGCGCATCGAGCATCCGTTCGATGTCGTCCGACGCGAGCAGATCGCGGATCTCGGTCTTGCCCTCGGCGAGCGCCGCGAGCAGGAGGGTGCGGTTCGAAATGCTCTTCGAACCGGGCAGGCGCACGCAGCCGCGCGCGCCCAGCATCGGCGGAAGATCGAGAAAATCCATGATCACTCCGAAGGGAAAGTCGGGTCGGGCGGCCCCGAAAACTGCTCGGCCCAGGTATTGCGCGCGGTCCGCGCCTCATCGAAAAGCTGCTCGAGCCGTTCGCTGTCGCCCGACAGAAGAAGCGCGCGAAGATACGCGAGTTCCGCGAGGTACTGGTCGAGTTCGGCGAGCAATGCCTGCCGATTCGCCAAGCAGATGTCGCGCCACATTTCGGGATGACTGCCCGCAATGCGCGTGAAATCGCGGAAGCCGCCGGCCGCGAAGTTGAAGAGCTGGTCGGCGTTTGCCCGGCCTGCAAGGTCGTGGACGAGCCCGAACGCGAGCAGGTGGGGCAGATGGCTCACCGCCGCGAACACGCGGTCGTGCTCCTGCGGCGGCATTTCGTGGATCTGGGCGCCGCAGACCTCCCATACCTCGCGCACCCGCAGCACCGCGGCAGGTTCGTTCTCGGGCAGCGGCGTGACGACGACTTTGCGCCCGGCATACAGGCTCGCGAACGCGGACTCGACGCCGCTCTTTTCGGCACCCGCGATCGGATGCGCAGGCACGACGCTCGCCAGGTGGGCGCCGAGATGACGGTAAACGGCTTCGATGATGTCGCGCTTCGTGCTGCCGGCATCGGTGACGATCGTTCCGGCCGCGAGATGCGGCGCCATCGCAGCCATCACCGCGTCCATCTGACCGACGGGCGGGGCAAGCAGTACAAAATCCGCGCCGTCGAGCGCCCTGCTCCAGTCGTTGGTGGCCTCGTCGATCACGCCGAGCGCGACCGCCCGTGCGAGCGACGCCTCGCTGCGCCCGATGCCGACGATCCGCCTCGCGACACCGGCCTGGCGGAGTGCGAGCGCAAACGACCCGCCGATCAGACCGACCCCGCAGACGACGAGCTTCTCGATCACCGCCATCCGAATCACCCTCGCCAAATCACGAAAGCGCCTGTCGCAGCGCCGCGATGAACCGCGCGTTCTCTTCGGGCAGCCCGATCGACACCCGCAACCACTCGGGCAGGCCATAGCCCGCGATTGGGCGCACGATCACGCCCTGCTGCAGCAGCGCGCGATTGACCGCCGCGGCGTCGCCGACCTTGAACGCGAGAAAATTGCCGGCCGACGGAATCCATTCGAGCGACAGTTCCGCGAGCGCTTCGGTGATCTGCGCCATTCCGCGACTGTTGAGGTCCGCCGTCCGCTCGAGAAATTCCACGTCGGAGAGCGCCGCGACGGCCGCCGCGAGGGCGACGCTGCTGACATTGAACGGCTGCCGGACGCGGTTCATCAGGTCCGCGACTTCCGGGTGGCCGATCCCGTAGCCGACACGCAAACCCGCGAGGCCGTACGCTTTCGACATCGTGCGGGAGACCAGCAGGTTCGGAAAGCGCGGCAGCCACGCAAGGCTGTCGTAGCGCTGCTGCGCGCCGAGGTATTCCGTGTAGGCCTCGTCGAGCACGACGAGCACGTCCGACGGGACGCTCGCGAGGAAGGCCTCGATCGCCGCCCCGTCGAGGAAGGTGCCGGTCGGGTTGTTCGGGTTCGCAATGAAGACGATGCGCGTGTCGGGCCGGATCGCGGCGGCCATCGCCTGCAAGTCGTGCCCGAAGTTCTTCGCGGGCACCTCGATACCGACAGCGCCGGTGGCGTTTGTCGACAGCGCGTAGACGGCGAATGCGTGCTGCGAGAACACCGCCGACCGCCCCGCGCCGAGGAACGCCCGCGCCGCGAGTTCGAGGACGTCGTTCGAGCCGTTGCCGATCACGAGCTGATCCGGCTGAACGCCGAAGCGGGAGCACAGCGCAGCCTTGAGATCGAACGCGTTGCCGTCGGGGTAGCGCTCGCCGGCGACGAGTGCGGCCGCAGCGGCCTCCTTCGCCAGACTGCTCATTCCGAGCGGATTCTCGTTCGAAGCGAGCTTCACGATGCCTGCTTCCGGAATCCCCATTTCGCGGGCGAGTTCGCCGATCGGCTTGCCGGGTTCGTACGGTGAAATCCGGCGGATGTATTCGGGAGCCTTGCTGGCGACGGTCATTGCGATCTCCTGACTAGTATCTCTTGCCTGCGCGGCCCGTTCAGATCACCGCGACCGGGTACGAGCCGAGCACCTTCACGAAACCCGCCCGGTCGTTCAGTTCCTTAAGCGCGGCGGCTACCTCGGGGTCGTCGCGGTGCCCTTCGACATCCATGTAGAACACGTACTCCCACAAGCCGGCGCGGGCCGGGCGCGATTCCAGCTTGGTCATGCCGACGCCGTGCTGCGCGAGCGGAGCGAGCAGCGAGTGCATCGCTCCCGGTCGGTTCGCGGCCGAGCAGACGAGCGAAGTCTTGTCGTGCCCGGAGCGCTCCGCGTCGTGGTGCGCGATGACGAGGAAGCGCGTCGTGTTGTTCGGCTCGTCCTCGATGTTCGCGGCAAGCACGTTCAGCCCGTAAAGCTCCGCGGCCGCCTCTCCGGCGATCGCGCAGGACTCCGGGTCTTCGGCGGCGAGCCGCGCCGCTTCCGCGTTGCTCGCGACCGGCACGCGCGACAGGCCGGCGAGCTTGCGGTTCAGCCATTCGTGGCATTGCGCGAGCGACTGGGCGTGGGAATACAAGCGCTTCGCCGCACCGATGCCGTCTGCCTTGGACAGCAGATGCTGATGGATGCGCAGATTGACTTCGCCGCAAATTTGCAGCGGATTCCCGAGCAACAGGTCGAGCGTCCCGCCTACCGCGCCTTCGGTCGAGTTTTCGACCGGAACGACGCCATAATCCGCGTTGCCGGCCTCGACGGCTCGGAAGACATCCTCGATCGTCGCCGCCGGCGCAAAATTCGGCGCCGAGCCAAAATGCTTGCGCGACGCGCTCTCGGAAAATGTGCCGGCGGGGCCGAGGTACGCGACGCGAAGCGGGCGCTCGAGCGCGAGGCACGCGGACATGATTTCGCGGAAGATCCGCTGCACCGACGCGTCCGGCAGCGGGCCGGGGTTCGCTTCGCCGAGACGGCGCAAAACCTGCGCCTCGCGTTCCGGCCGATAGAGGTTCCCCTGCTTGACCTCGCCGATGCGTTGCGCGTTGCGGGCGCGCTCGGCGAGCCGGAGCAGTATTTCCTCGTCGAGCCGGTCGATGTTGTTCCTAAGCTGCAGCAGTTCGTCGCTCATCCTCGCCCTTCGCCCCTTGATCCGTTTCCCCGTTCAGCCCTTGCGTGCTGAAAAATCGCGCATGTAATCGACCAGCGCCTCGACGCCTGCGAGCGGCATCGCGTTGTAGATCGAGGCGCGCATTCCGCCGACGGACTTATGCCCCTTCAACTGCGCGAGACCCGCTTCCTTCGCGCCTGCGAGGAACGCATCGTTGAGCGACTCGTCGCGCAGCAGGAACGGAATGTTCATTCGCGAACGCGCCGTCGGTTCGACCGGGTTCGCGTAGAAATCGCTTGCATCGAGGAAATCGTAGAGCAGCTTCGCCTTCGCAATGTTGTTCGCCTCGACCGCCGCGAGGCCGCCCTGACCCTTGAGCCACTGGAAGACGAGGCCGGCGACGTAAATCGCGTAGGTCGGAGGCGTGTTCAGCATCGAACCGTTGTCGGCCATCACGCGGTAGTCCATGACGGCCGGTGTCACCGCCGACGCACGGCCGAGCAGATCCTCGCGGACGATGACGATCACGAGCCCGGACGGGCCGATGTTCTTCTGCGCCCCGGCGTAGATCAGCCCGTAACGATTCACGTCGATCGGCCGCGACAGGATGTGCGACGACATGTCGGCGACGATCGGGACGGCGGTACGCGGCAACCGCGCCGGGTCGCGCAGCTCGACCCCGTGGATCGTCTCGTTCGTGCAGAGGTGCAGATACCGCGCGTTCTCGTCGAGTTCGAGTTCTTCGGCGTCCAGCAGGCGCGTGAAGCCGTCCTGCTCGGTGCTGCCGGCAAGACGCGCCCCGCCGCCGAGCGCGACCGCCAAGTGTTTCGCCTCGCTGTATGCCTTCTTCGACCACGTCCCGGTGACGAGGTAATCGGCCGAGCCGCCGGCGAGCAGGTTCATCGGGATTTGCGCGAACTGCTGCGTCGCACCGCCTTGCAGGAACAGCACCCGGTATTCGTCGGGGATCGCAAGCAGTTCGCGGAAATCGATTTCCGCGCGCTCGATGATCGACGTGAATTCCTTGCCACGGTGGCTCATTTCCATCACGCCGCAGCCGGCGCCGTGCCAGTCGAGCATCTCCTCGGCTGCCTGCCGCAACACCGGCTCGGGCAGCGCCGCAGGGCCGGCACTGAAATTGAATACGCGCGTCATCGTCCGTATCTCCAGCTTGCTGGTCTTACTCCGGCAGGCCCTCGCCGTGCCCATCCTCGCTTCCGTCGGAAGCCTCACCATTTGCGGCGTCGGGCACTGCGCCGTTCTGCTCGTCGTCGCCGTTCGCCTCGCCCACTTCGGATTCGGCGACCTTCTCGATTCCGGCGAGCCAGGTGCCTTCGTCGAGGTTGATCAGCGTGACACCCTGGGTTGCCCTGCCGAGTTCACGGATATCCTGCACCTTCGTGCGGATCAGCACGCCGCCAGTCGAGATCAACATCACCTCGTCGCTTTCGTCGACGAGGCAGGCACCGACGAGCTTGCCGTTCCGATCCGAGGTCTGAATCGCGATCATGCCTTTCGTACCGCGACCGTGGCGGGTGTATTCGGCGACCGGCGTGCGCTTGCCGTAGCCGTTTTCAGTTGCGGTCAGCACCGACAGCGTTTCATCCTTCGCGACGAGCATTGCGATGACGCGCTGACCGTCCTCGAGGTTCATCCCGCGCACGCCGCGCGCCTCGCGTCCCATCGGCCGCACGTCGCCCTCGGGGAAGCGTACCGCCTTGCCGGCGTCGGAGAACAGCATCACGTCGCTGTTGCCGTCGGTGATCGCCACGCCGATCAGCCGGTCGCCGTCGTCGAGGTTCGCCGCGATGATGCCGGCCTTGCGCGGATTGGAGAACGCAGTCAACGCGGTCTTCTTGACGGTGCCCTCGGCGGTGGCCATGAAGACGAAATGATCGTCGTCGAACGTCTGCACCGGCAGAACCGCGTTGATCTTCTCGCCTTCGACCAACGGGAAGAGATTCACGATCGGCCGACCACGCGAATTTCGGGTGCCTTCAGGAACCTCGTAGACCTTCAGCCAATAGACGCGACCGCGGCTCGAGAAGCACAGGATGTAGTCGTGCGTGTTCGCGACGAAGAGGTGATCGATGAAGTCGTCATCCTTCATGCCGGTCGCCTGCTTCCCGCGCCCCCCGCGCCGCTGCGCGCGGTAATCGGTCAACGGCTGGCGCTTGAAGTAACCCGCGTGCGACAGCGTGACGACCATGTCCTCCGGCGCGATCAGGTCTTCGATGTTGATTTCCGCGGTATTGAGCACGATCTCGGAGCGCCGCGGGTCGCCGAACTGATTGCGGACCGCGTTCAGCTCCTCGACGATGATCGCGGTGATGCGCGCCGGATTCGCAAGAATGTCGAGCAGGTCGGTGATGACGTCCATCACCTCGCGGTACTCGTTGACGATCTTGTCCTGCTCGAGCCCGGTCAGACGCTGCAGGCGCAACTCCAGGATCGCCTGGGCCTGCGCATCGGATAGCCGGTAGCCCTGGGCCGACATGCCGAATTCGGGCGGCAGTCCTTCGGGTCTGTAGCTGTCGGCCAGCGCCCGTGCGAGCATCTCTTCGACGAGCGCGGAGCGCCAAGTGCGCGCCATCAGCTCGCGCTTCGCATCCGACGGGGTCGGCGCCGCCTTGATCAGCGCAATGATCTCGTCGACGTTCGACAGCGCGACGGCAAGGCCTTCCAGGATGTGCCCGCGCTCGCGCGCCTTGCGCAGTTCGAACACGGTGCGCCGCGTGATCACTTCCCGCCGGTGCGACAGGAAGCAGTCGAGCATCTGCTTGAGGCTCAGCGTGCGCGGCTTGCCGTCGACCAGCGCGACCATGTTCATGCCGAACGTGTCCTGCAGCTGGGTCTGCTTGAACAGGTTGTTCAGCACCACTTCCGGCACTTCGTTACGCTTGAGTTCGATGACGACGCGCATGCCCGACTTGTCGGACTCGTCGCGGATCTCGCTGATGCCTTCGATTTTCTTCTCGTTCACGAGCTCGGCGATGCGCTCGAGCAACGTGCGCTTGTTCACCTGGTACGGCAGCTCGTCGACGATGATCGCCTGGCGGTTTCCGCGCTCGAGATCCTCGAAGTGGGTGCGCGCACGCATCACGACGCGGCCCCGTCCGGTACGGTAACCCTCGTGCACCCCCGACAGACCGTAGATCAGTGCCGCCGTCGGAAAATCCGGTGCCTTGACGATCGAGATCAGCTCCTCGATGTCGACGTCCGGGTTCTCGAGCACCTTCAGGCAGGCATCGACGACTTCCCCGAGGTTGTGCGGCGGAATATTGGTCGCCATGCCGACCGCGATACCGGACGAGCCATTAATCAGCAGGTTCGGAATCTTCGCCGGCAGGATCAGCGGCTCTTTCTCGGAGCCGTCGTAGTTCGGCCCGAAATCGACCGTTTCCTTGTCGATATCGGCGAGAAGTTCATGGCCGATCCGCGCCATGCGGATTTCCGTGTAACGCATCGCCGCGGCGCTGTCGCCGTCGACCGAACCGAAGTTGCCCTGGCCGTCCACGAGCATGTAGCGCAGCGAAAAGTCCTGCGCCATGCGGACGATCGTGTCATAGACCGCGGAATCGCCGTGCGGGTGGTATTTGCCGATGACGTCGCCGACGATACGCGCGGACTTCTTGTAGGCCTTGTTCCAGTCGTTCGACAGCTCATGCATCGCGAACAACACGCGCCGGTGAACCGGTTTGAGGCCGTCGCGCGCGTCGGGCAGCGCGCGCCCGACGATCACGCTCATCGCGTAATCCAGATAGGAGTGCCGCATCTCGTCTTCGAGACTGATCGGCAACGTTTCCTTTGCGAACAGGGTCATTTAGCCGCAGCGGCGAAAACCGCTTGATCAAAAGCGTGGAATGTTACCACGCCGGACCCCCAGGACCGTTTCCGACCGGAGCCGCGGGGATGTCCCGCGATGCGCATGAAGATGCGATCGCTAACTACGGCGTCGGCCCCCTGCGCGACTGTTGTCCGCCCCCCCCCACGAGCACGCGCCCCAACCCCGCGTTCGCGGAGGCACGGCCGCCGCGCTATGCTTCAAGCACTTTCGGCCTCGCCCGCCGCTTCTGAAAATCGGGGAGTTAATAGCTTGAGTGAATCAATCGACCTGCAGATCAACGCACGCTGGATCATCCCGGTCGAGCCGGCCGATACCGTACTCGAGCATCACGCCGTGGCGGTACGCGCCGGCCGCATCGTCGCCGTGTTGCCGCGCGACGACGCGCACTCACGCTTTCATCCGGAGAAAACGGTCGAACTGCCCGAGCACATCCTGATGCCCGGCCTGGTCAACCTCCATGTTCACTCGGCGATGAGCCTGATGCGCGGCATCGCTGACGATCTGCCGCTGATGCGCTGGCTGCAGGAGGCGATCTGGCCGGCCGAGGTCAAGCACATGTCGCCGGACTTCGTGCGCGACGGCACGCTGCTCGCAGCGGCCGAGATGCTTCGCGGCGGAATCACCACATGCAACGAGATGTATTTCTATCCCGGCGCGGCCGCCGAAGCATTTTCCCGCGCCGGAATGCGCGCGATCGTCGGCGTCACCGTGCTCGACTTCCCGACGCCCTACGCCAGCGACGCCGACGATTACCTTCGGAAGGGGCTCGCTGCGCGCGACAAATGGCGCCACGACCCGCGCATCGGTTTTTCGTTCGCGCCGCACGCCCCTTACACCGTCTCGGACGCGACGCTCGCCCGCATCGCGACCCTCGCCGCCGAACTAGACGCCGGCATCCACGTCCACGTTCACGAGACGGCACAGGAGGTCGCCGATTCAATCGCCCAGCATGGGGTACGCCCGCTGGAGCGGCTGGCGAGACTCGGCCTGCTCGGCTCGAACGTCATCGGCGTTCACGCAGTCCATCTCGACGCCTCGGACATCGACATCCTCGCGCGCAGCGACGCGAGCATCGCCCATTGCCCGACTTCGAACATGAAGCTTGCGAGCGGCATCGCGCCGATCACCCGGCTGCTCGACGCGGGGATCAACGTCGGCCTCGGCACCGACGGCGCCGCAAGCAACAACCGCCTCGACATACTCCAGGAGATGCGTCATGCGAGCCTGCTCGCGAAGGTTTCGACGCTCGATGCCACGGCGATCCCGGCTCACGCCGCAATTCGCATGGCGACGCTCAATCCCGCTCGCGCCCTGGGACTCGGCGACCGCATAGGCTCGATAATTGCGGGCAAGGAAGCGGACCTTTGTGCGGTCGCGCTCGACCGCATCGAGACCCGCCCATGCTTCGATCCGGCCTCCCATCTCGCGTACGTCGCCGGCCGGGAGCATGTGTCGCACGTGTGGGTAAGCGGCGAAATCCGCGTAAATAAAGGACTATCGATGTTGCAATTAAACAACGCTGAATTGCTCGCGTTTGCGGCCGTGTGGCAAACTAGGCTCAGTAGCTGAACTGGATATGTTTAGCTCTTACTCTTGGCGAGTATGGAAGAATTCATCCGCCGGTTAAAAACAGTCGCCCTACTCATCCTCCTGCCCATCGACGAGGAAATCATGATCAAACAGACCAAAAAGCAGATGTTCGCACTGGCCGCAATTGCCTCGATCGGCCTTTCCGCCTCCGCCGCGTTCGCCCAGACCAAGGACGTCGTGGTCGATGGCAAGGGTGAGGTTCCCTACGCGATCGACGCCCGCAACGCGGTCGCCCGCAGCGGCACCGGCCTGTGCTGGAGAACGGGTTACTGGAGCCCGGCGGCAGCGGGGACGGCGATGGCCGGCCAATTCCCGGCGGGCTGCGAATGCGACAGCGACATCGTTCCGAAGGACAAGTGCGTCGTCGCTGCTGCGCCGGCCCCGGCTCCCGCCCCGGCTCCGGCCGCTGCGCCCCGCCCCACCGCGGAGAAGGTGAAACTGTCTGCCGACACGCTGTTCGATTTTGACAAGGCAGTCCTGAAGCCGGAAGGCCGCAGCAAGCTCGACGAACTGGCCGCCCAGGCCAAGGATGTGAAGCTGGAAGTCATTCTCGCCGTCGGTCATACCGATCGCCTCGGCTCGGATGCCTACAACCAGAAACTCTCCGAGCGTCGCGCGAATGCGGTGAAGACCTACCTCGTCGGCAAGGGCATCGAAGCCAACCGCATTTACACCGAAGGCAAGGGCGAGCGTCAGCCGGTAACCGGCAACAACTGCTCGGACAAACTCGGTCGCAAGGCTCTGATCGAGTGCCTCCAGCCGGATCGCCGCGTTGAAGTCGAAGTGATCGGCACGCGCTAACTCGTTACGCACCTGCTGTCGGAAAGCCCTGCTTAGGCAGGGCTTTTTCATTTAGCGAGCCGAACATCGGGTGCGAGTGACGGTCTCAGACCGATAAATCGCGAGGATTTTCAAATTGACGAAGACGAATGCTGATCCGATCGAATTGCAGAAATTCAGTGATCTCGCTCATCGCTGGTGGGACCCGGCTTCAGAATTCAAACCGCTCCATGAAATCAATCCGCTGCGTTTGGGATGGATCGATCGGTGCGCGGGACTGAGCGGAAAACGCGTCGTGGACGTGGGCTGCGGCGGTGGAATCCTCGCTGAGAGCATGGCTTCCCTCGGCGCGTCCGTCTGCGGAATCGACCTTTCAGAAAAGGCACTCGGCGTCGCGCGCCTGCATTTATTCGAGAGCGGGCAAAAGGTCGATTACAGCCTCACCAGCGCCGAGCAATTCGCCGCCGAACAACCGGCGAGTTTCGATATCGTTACCTGCATGGAAATGCTGGAGCACGTGCCCGATCCCGCGAGCACGGTGTCGGCTTGTGCGCGATTGGTCCGACCCGGAGGTGACGTCTTCTTTTCGACGATCAATCGAAACGTGAAAGCCTATTTGCTCGCTGTTCTCGGCGCGGAATACGTTCTAAACCTGTTGCCGCGCGGCACACACGAGTACGCGAAATTCATCAAGCCGTCCGAGCTTTCGCGATATTGCCGCTCGTCGGGACTCGATACCATCGAACTCCTCGGCATGAGCTACAACCCGCTGACGAAGACCTACTCGTTGGGGCAAAACACGGATGTGAATTATCTGGTTCACGCGAAGCGCCTGGCTTGAACCGTTCGTCTCGGAAGTGCGAGTGCCGCGAAACCGTCCACTGATGATCGGGACATAGAATGCTTGCGCTTGACCCGGTTTCGTCCGAGCAGGCGCCCCCCGCGTCGATGGCAGGTCTCGGTGCAAAAAAAGAAAACCCCCGAACCTGACGGTCGGGGGTTTCGGGTATTGGTGGTGGGATGGTACCCCGCATCAAACGACTATTGAAAGTACGGAATCGAAGCGCTGCGGGCTCCTGCGAACCATTGCGAACTCGATCGAAAAGTCTGCCGGAGCGCCCTTCGGCGGCGGACGATCAAACAGGTTTTTCGCCTTGATCGGTCACCGGAAATGCCGTTCAACCTCGTCTGCTTTCCGGGGCCAGTTCAATTCCCAAACGCGGAATCGAACCCGCGTCCGTCGCCCCGACCAAAAGCACACCCATTTACACCCATTTCGGACGCGTGGCACCGGCCCGGAACCCTCTTCCGGCGAATGGCGTCATCTTTCTCCGCATCCTGTGCGGTGAATAACTTGCACATGCGGAGAATTCGGCCCATAATCGCCGCATGAATAGCGGTGATTACAAATACATCTGGCAGGCCAGCGACTGGCCGACCTGGCGCTTCGACCTGGCAGCTCTGGCTGGACCTATGGCCGAGGTCAGTCGTGCCCAAGGGCTCCTGATGGGCCGCCTGGCCGACGTGGGCATGGCGCTGCGCGACCAGGCCAGCCTGGCCGCGCTCACCGAGGACGTGGTCAAGACCAGCGAGATCGAGGGCGAGCAGCTCAATGTCGAATCCGTGCGTTCATCCATCGCCCGCCGGCTGGGCGTGGACATCGGCGCGCTCGCCCCGGTCGATCGCCACGTCGAAGGCGTGGTCGAGATGGGGCTCGATGCCACCGCCAACTGCCATGCGCCGGTGTCGCGGGAGCGGCTGTTCGGCTGGCACGCAGCGCTGTTTCCTACCGGCTACTCAGGCCTCTCCAAGATCGAGGTCGGCGGCTGGCGCGACGATGCCAGTGGTCCGATGCAGGTAGTCTCCGGGCCCATCGGTCGCCAGCGCGTGCATTTCGAGGCGCCGCCCGCCGATCGTCTGGAGTCTGAAACCAGCCGATTCCTCGACTGGGTGAATGGAGCGCTGAACGAACCGCCGCTCCTCAAGGCCGGCCTGGGGCATCTCTGGTTCGTCACCTTGCACCCGTTCGACGACGGCAACGGACGTATCGCTCGGGCCATCGGCGACCTGCTGCTGGCGCGTGCCGACGGCAGCCCGCAACGCTTCTACAGTCTGTCGGCGCAGATCCAGCGGGAGCGCAAGGCCTACTACGACATCCTGGAGCGGACCCAGAAGCGATCGATGGACGTCACCGAGTGGCTCGCCTGGTTCCTCGATACGCTGCATCGCGCTGTCGATCAGGCGCAGCACACGCTCGACGCCGTGCTGACCAAGGCTCGCTTCTGGCAGCGCTGGGCGACCATGCCGTTGAACGAGCGACAGGTGAAGTTGCTCAACAAACTGCTCGACGGCTTCGAAGGCAAGCTCACCAGCAGCAAGTGGGCGGCCATTGCCAAGTGTTCGCCGGACACGGCTCTGCGTGACATCAACGATCTACTTGGGCGAGGTGTATTGCGGAAAACGGATGCGGGTGGGCGTAGCACCAGCTATGAGCTGAACGATCTGCCAGAGTAGCCGCGTCTGGAATTAACTTGGCTCGTGGGCGGAACAGCGCCTTCATGGACTCCTGCCAACTCATTCGGAAGGAGACCAAGATGGACGTCGTTCACCTCAATCAAAAGCAACTGGCCGCGCGCTGGCATCTCAGCGAGGCCACCCTGGAGCGCTGGCGCAGTGAGGGGCTCGGACCCAAGTTCCTGAAGCTCTGCGGCCGGGTGATCTACCGCCAGATCGACATCGAGGCCTATGAGGAGTCCTGCTTGGCGACCTCGACCAAGACGGTCGTGGCGCAGACCAGTGCCGGCTGAAGGATGTTCCGTATCGTCGGTAGATATTGCCAAGTACCGACGTTTCGCAACACGACGGCACCAGCGACGACGCTTACAAGCCAGATTGCCGGGGTATTGAAAGTCCGCAGTCCGCAAGCGCGGACCGATCAAGCGGTTTGTTGAAAATCAACAACCTACCATCAGACTGTGCGGACTATTTCGAACTCCTGCGGGTCCCTGCGGAAAGAATCGAACACTTGCGGGGTATGGGTGGGGTGGAACCCTGCGCCAAACCTACGTAACTCAGCGCCTTAGAACCGCTGCGAACTCCTGCGGAAAGGTACGGAATCCAGCCCCTACTGCTGTCAATCCTATCAGTGCTGCCCGTCCGAGGTCACCAGACAAGTGCATCATGCAGGACGCCAGTTGAATTCCCGTTTGCGGAATTGAACCCGTGTCCGCAATTCCGTTTCAGCTGGCATAGCTTCACTGAGCCAGACCAGTCCCAGGCAGGACTGCGTGCTTCCGAAGTAAGCGGCGGAAAAACCCTTCGATCCGTTCTGCCGATCCGTGACCGGTGAGCTCGTTGGCGCCGAAACGGTAGACCTCGTACCCGGCAAGCCGGAGGTCACGGTCGGCCGCCACCATGTCCGCGTACCTGGCAAGAGAAGGTTTCCCGTCCTCCGCGAAGTGCTGAGATCCGTCGACCTCGATAACCACACGGCCTGCGTCACTGAACAGGAGCAGGCAGAGAAAACGGAGAACAGAGAGGCACCGGAAGGGGTGAAAACGATGGGTTCGCAGGGGTGGCGCTCGCGAGGCCAGGCCCGGAAACCGCGCCAACACTGGGGGAAACGGGCGAAAAAAAACCAACCGAGAACGGTTGGTTTTTTGAATAGTGGTGGAGCCGGGGGGAATCGAACCCCCGTCCGCAAGCCCTCTACAGACAGATCTACATACTTAGCCGCTCTATTTGAATTTAGCTACTGGCTTAGCCGAACGGCAGGCCGACCAGCGGCGAGTTACCTTGGTTTTAGCCGTTGCGCCAAGTAACCCGGCGCAACTAGCGAGTCTCTGTAAATGACACTGCAGCGGCTCAGCTTACGCTGAGACCACCCGGCCCAGAGACCTGCCGGTGCAGCGCCCGCCGGGATTAAGCGGCGAGAGCGAAACGCTCGTCGTTGGCGTTTGTTGATTTCCAGATGGATTTACGAGGTCACTGGTCCTCGGTATGCACTGCGCTGCTTCGCGACCCACGTCGAAGCCAAGTCGGCCCCCTGTGAGACGTTACCTATCTGGCGACTGGTTGCTGTAATTTCAAGCCGCCGCGAACGGTACCACACTAAGAGAGCGACTAACGCTCGAGAGTTCCACACGAGCCGAAATATTTCTTTCGGTTCCGATGACGGGCGGAGCCCGTCATCGGAAAGCCGCAAGCGGTCCATCGAGCGGAACCACACTCAGAGGGGTCGCTGCCGCGAGAAGATCACCATTCCCGAGCGGCATCAGTCGTCAGTGCAAGCGGCGCGCGTCCTCCGCCTGGTTTCGTTGCCCGCCTGCTGCGTCACGCGCCGCGACCCCGGTCTCCAGGTAGGATTTCACCCGCATCAGGTCCTCGTCCATCTCGCTCTTGGCGTCCTTGCCGAAAAGTCGGGCAGCGGCATGCCCGAGCGCGCCGGCGACGGGCGTGTAGCCCATCGACACGCGCAGGCGAGTGCCCTCACCTTCAGGTTCGAAGTCGATCCGCCCTTCGCTTTCCACCGGCGTGCCGGGCAGCGTGTGCCACGCGAGGCGCCTGTTCTCCTCGCGTTCGACGATCTTGGCATCCCATTCGACCGGCCCCAGCGGTCCGGCCACTTTCCAGTGCCAGCGGTCCTCGCCCGCAGGCTGCACCTCCTGGACGTTGCGCATGAACTGGGGAAAGTTCTCCTGATGGCGCCAGAAATCGAACACGCGCTCCGGAGGCGCAGCGATGAACATCTCCTTGTCGATATGCACACTCTTCGTCCGCGAAAATCCCACCGTCCGCTTGAGGCTCTTGTTCCCTGCGGCACGCATCAACAACGCGCCGCCCAACACCGGCCCCACGAGGTTCGTCGGCGCACCGCGAAACAGGCTCGCGACAGCCAACGATGCACCGGCCGCAGCGGCGAGGACGCGGACCGACGGTGGCCAGTTCTCCGTAACCCCATGGCCCGTCGACGAACGAGACTGTCGGGCGCCCTGCAGGGCGGAGATGTTCCCGGGATGATCGTGAACCTCCAGCTGGTCATCCACCCCCTTCACGCCCCGCACCGACCACGCCGCCCTCATCAAACGGCTCACCTCGCTTGCCAGCACCGGTCCCGCAAGAATGACAGTCCCGTCGTCCTGAGCCCGCACCTTCAGCGCCCCCGGGGTCGAAACGGCGCGCCCGATCCGTGCACGCACGCGCTCCTCGATCACGCGCGGCGAGGCGTGCCGTTCGCCCGAAAGCCGAGCACCGATTGTCGTGCGCAGGCCCTGCGTACGGTTGGCGGCGTCCCGGGACACCACTTCGGCTAGATCGGACACGCGGTGCCGCGTCTTCCTCATCTTGTCCGCGAGCAAGGAACGCCGCCGGCGTCCGATATCAGGGTCGAAAAGATACATCGCGAGCAGTCCGAAGCTGAAAGCCCTCGCAACTGCCACAAACCGATTCTCGCTGCTTCTCATCACACACCTCCTCGCCGAATTGCCAGCGACGCATTGCGTTCAGTGGCTGCGTTCAAGCAGAGGTGGGCTGGCCTGCTTCGTCGTGTTTTCTGCTTTGCAGCCGCGGACAGAGATTGAAGACGACGTAAAGCTTCAATGGGCAAAAGACGTGCCGTACAACGGCCAGCGGACCCGGTGCGGTGCGGTGCTTCGCCGGCTGTCTGTAAAACTTTCACGCCTCTGCACATTCCTTCAAGGGCAAGAGGCATCGGCGTCTAGCGCTGAATCGAATCGACGTAAAACCCTGTGCCCATCGACGTCACGCGACATCGGCCGTGAGAAGCGCGGGCATTCCGCCTCGATCAAGCCTTTCGCCCGAAGGATTCGGCATCGTCCAGAAGATCCCGTACCTCGTCGTCACTGATCTGCGGAAGATCGCGGTACCGGAGGCCGACTGCCTGGAACGGGTCCGGCTCCGCGAGACAGACGGGTTCGTCGGCGTCGGTCTCGATCCGGTGGCAAGTGTCGGGCGCGGCAACCGACACGGCGACCACCGGCCGAGCCGGAGCCGAACGGCGTAACGCGATCGCCGCGGCGCGTCGCGAACCCTTTCAGGCGGTCGGCAAGCAATCGGCCCGCCTCGCACCGGTCGGAATATCGGTCCGACATGCGGTTCTCCGCTTACACGCGTTCCGGCAGATGGCGCCTGAACCACGCGGCCGCATGCTGCGCCACCGCTTCGAGCGTGCCCGGCTCCTCGAACAGATGGGTGGCGTTCGGAATTATCGTGAGTTCCTTCGTGCAGGAAAGTCGGGCGAACGCCTCCTGGTTCATCCGGATGACCGGCCCGTCGAGCCCCCCGACGAGAAGCAGCGTCGGGGCACGCACGGCGCCCAGTGCGTCCCCGGCAAGATCCGGCCGTCCGCCGCGCGACACCACCGCCCTGACCTCGTCGCCGAGTGCCGCCGCGGCGACCAGAGCGGCGCCGCCGCCGGTGCTCGCACCGAAATAGCCGACCGGCAGACCACCAAACTTTGATTGACGCCGCAGCCAGTGCGTCGCTTCCTCGAGGCGGCGCGCGAGCAGGCCGATGTCGAACCGCAATTCGCCGGTCGAGGCGTCGACCGCCTCTTCGTCGAGGCTCAGCAGATCGAACAACAGCGTCCCGATCTTCGCGTCGCAAAGGGTGCGCGCAACGTAACGATTGCGAGGGCTGTGCCGGCTGCTACCGCTGCCGTGCGCGAAGAGGACAACCCCGAGCGCGTCGGCCGGAATCGTCAGCTCGCCCGAGAGCCGCACGGATCCGGCCGGGATCTCGACCGTCTGCCCCGCGCTCGATGACTTGTCCGCCGAAGTCGCCATACGCCCTCCTTCCAACCCCTCAATTCGCGCTCGCAGGCCGCGAATCGCTCCGGTTTCGTCAAATCGCGCTCGGATAAGTCTCCATCTCCTGCGGCAGATCGCTGTGCTTCCACAGATCCGAAGGATCCAGCGGCACCAGAGCCCTCGTCTCGTCGAAATGGATCACAGCGTCGAACTGCTTCGCCAGATCGGCGTAGAAATAGTGGCTGACGCGTTCGGACTCGGGCAGATAGATGACCCCGATCGCCCGCTCGAGGTGGCGCTCGCGGCGCAGCGCAGGCGCCTCGGAAGAAATCAGGAGAAAGCGCGTGATGCCGGTCTCATGGAACAGACGTTCGAAGCTGTCGGGGTGCGAGTCCCGCACGTGCTTCAATTCGGCCGGCGCATCCCATTCGGACGCCGCCGTGACGGTTCCGCGATGGGTTGTGAAACCGACCAGTCGCGAGTGGGCCGGGCCGTAACGCTCGCGCACGAGCTGGCCGAGATTGAGTTCGCCGGATTCGCCCATTTCCGTGACGCGCGCGTCGCCGAGATGCGAGTTGTGCGCCCACACCACGATCCGGGCGGGTCGCCCGCGCCGGCCGCTGAGATGCTCGTCCAGCTCATGCAGCGTCTCGGCCATATGCGTGTCGCGCCGGTTCCACGACTCATTGCGGCCACGGAACATGCTCCGGTAATACCGCTCGGCGTTCACCGCGACCCGCGCGTTCTGCTGCACGTAGAAGAGCTCGTCGGTCGCGGCGACACCGTCCTGACACAGGAAGCGTTCGGCGTTATGCGTCAGTTCGACGAGTTGATGCAGGACCTCTCGCTCGCAATGCTCGACCAGGCCGAACGTGGTTGCGTAACCATAGCGCTGCGGATCTTCACCGATATGATCGAAACAGGCATAGCGGGCCCGCGCGCGCTGCTCGGCCTCCGGATCGACCGTCGCGAGATAGCGGACAACCGCGTCCATCGATGCGCGCAGACTGTAGAGATCGAGGCCGAAAAAACCGACGCGCTCCCCGGGACCGCGCAACTCGTTCTCGCGCTTCAACCACTCGATGAAGGCGAGAACCTCCGCATTTCGCCACATCCAGCGAGGGAAGCGCTCGAAGCGGCCCAGCGCCCTGTTCGCGTCCGGGTCCTGCGTCGCACCTTGTGCATAGCGACTCGCCCGCAGCGAATCGGGCCAGTCGGCCTCCACTGCCACTGCGTCGAAATCCTTCTCGACAATGAGCCGTCGCGTGATCTGGGCGCGTGCGTTGTAGAACTCGTGCGTGCCGTGCGTCGCCTCACCGAGGAGCACGATTCGGGCATCGCCTATGTTTTCCAGCAGTGGATCCCAAGCTGACGGCCCTTCTTTCAGCGGCCGCGCAGCGCCGGCAATCGCCTGCACCAGCGTCCGGTCTGCCATGACTATCCCCTCTTTGTCGGAAGAAGAATGTCCGGGCAATGCCCGTGCCCGACCGTAGCCGGGCCCTGCTGCGGTGAACGGCTCGACCGCCGCAACGTCCTTTCAGGCGTGCTTGGCCTCATTCAGGGCAAAATCGATCCACGTCGCGGCGTTACACTAGTCGAGGCAGCAGTTCCTCCCGTCTTCCGCCCGGAGCGCTCGAAAAATGCCGGCGGAGACGCAGCGTTCACCCCGGTCCCGCTTCGTACCCGCCACCGTTCGGGATCGACCATCGAACGAGGGCCGCAATGAGTCACAAGCACGCGCATCTGCTACGGACGATCTTCCAGGACCCGATCGGCAACAACATTCATTGGCGCGAAATCGAGTCGTTGCTGCACCACCTCGGTGCCACGATCGAACCGTCGCACGGCGCGCGATTCCGTGTGGTGCTGAACAAGGCCGAGGGATTCCTGCATTACCCGCATCACGGCAGCACTTGCTCCCGGCAGGACATCAAGATGCTGCGGGAATTTCTCGCGCATGCGGGCGTGACACCCTCGACCTATCAGGACAAGGAATGAAGCGGGAGAGGTTGGGCGACGGACGGGCTAGCGTCTGACACGATTGAGAGGCGGATTCTCGATCCCGGTAGCGAAATCGGGTTTTAGCGTCGGGATTCTCGGCGAATTTAACGTGACGGAAAAATTCAGGGGGAAAGGCCTCCTTTTTCCCTACGTCGATTTCGCATTCGAATGAATCGGCACTCATGCCGGGACATCGCCGATCTGTGCCGCAAACGTCGACAATCGGCTTCCCGGAGTGAAACCGGGAAGCCGAATTCAACCGACGGCGCGACGCAGGAAAAAGGCAGGATTCCCGGCACCGGCAGGAAGAACGTTCTCAGGTGCTCTGCGTCAGTTCCGGCACGACCTCGAACAGATCGCCCACGAGGCCGTAGTCGGCGACCTGGAAGATCGGCGCTTCGGGGTCCTTGTTGATCGCGACGATGACCTTCGAATCCTTCATGCCCGCGAGGTGCTGGATCGCACCCGAC
>NZ_JAVSMM010000003.1:0-308365 GCF_032027225.1 Aromatoleum sp.
ATTGACGTAACTGAACAGAGCGTTCTGTTTGTGGTCGGTGCCACGCATCGAGATTATTGATTTGTTGATTCGAATGGAATTATATCAGCCCTGAAATACCCGCCAATACTAGGATTTATCGTAAATCAACACCCTGCTAGGGAACGGACGCGTTCGCCTTGCCATTCCGAGGATATCGCTTAGTACGCGCCCTGGCCCCAGTCGGTTGCAGCACTCAAAATCCGAAGCACGTCAGCGCCGTGGCCCGCGCGAATCTCGTCGAGGGGCATGCGGCCGGCCAGCAAAGGCTCCGGGTACGTCAAGAAATCGTGCGCCTGCCATGCCCGGTGCTTCCCGAAAGCCGCCAGGATGTCCGGCAAGACCCGCAGGACACCGGGTTCGAACTGCCACCCCGGGTAGCGAACGCCTGACCTCCCGCCGCGTATCGACAGCGCCAGGACGTGACCGGCGAAACGCATGCGACGGAGGGTTCGCTTCGGAATCCCGGAGAACCGGGCCGCTTCTTTCGGTGACAACATCCCTCGGGCGCGAAGTTGCGCTCGTTGTTGTCGTCGGCCGCGAGCCAGTAGCGCGCGCTCAAGCCTCTTGCAATCCTGGTCGTCCAGGGACTCCTCATCGAGGTCGGTCCGGTCATTGTCCAGCATGTCGGTCTCGCTCTCGTCTGGGATGGCTACCGGTGCAGCCACTCGAGCTTCTTGCGCAAGTCCGCTTGCGCGGCGTTCGTGCCGAGCCCGAGAAGAGGGTCCGTGAGGGCAAGGTTGGCACGGTGCTCGTCTGCCCACCCCGCGTCGTTATCATCGACAGCGAGCCAGCGGGTATGGCGATGTCGCTGGACCGCGTGTCGAATTTGTTCGTAACGGGTCAGGTTGTCCCATCGACGCGGAGCCGTTTCGTACCACGTTGCCCCGACGACACGGCGTAGCAGGGACTCGGGCAGGTGCGAACGAGCGGCTTCGAAGCCCAGCACCCGCGCCCACGAGGTCGAGAGCACAACCTGGAGCGCCGGGTAGGGCGTGAGGAGGTGCTCCAAAATATCGGCCCATTCGAAAAGCCAGAAGCCGTCTGCGCGCAGAACGATTCGCTCTCCCTCGCGGTACACGGCGTCCGGATGGAGCACCCCGTCGTAGTCGAGGAAGAGCGTCGGGCGTTGTGGTTCTCGCTGCCGTATTCCCCCTTTGCTTGCCATTCCGGGTTCCCTCCTCCGTCGACTCCCGCTGAGTGTGCGCGTGGGGTGTCGGGAAGGAAATGCGGGATTGTCCTAACGTATTGTTTAAAATGTGTTTTTGTCAAGCAGTCGGACGACTGGAGTGCAAAGGTCGCGCTACCGGGGTGTCCCGTAGTGCGGGGTACAAGCATGCCTGCGCGGACGTGTGGAGCCGTCTTCCGCTCATGAGGCAGGCCGCCATGTGATGCCGTCCCATCAGCAGTTACTATACAAAATGGCTTTTTGTATAGTAACTGTCGTGAGTCTTACTCACCTGCCAGGTTCCGCGCGGAGAAGGCACCGTCGCTGGCGGGATACGATGTTGCGTTGGTGGCGACCTCAAGAGACGCTGTAGCCGAGCTGACGCTCATGCTTGAGGGCAAGGAGCACGACCTCAGTGGCCGAATGGGCATAGAGCACCACATGTTGCTCGACGACATACTCGCGCAGCTCAGGCAGCCCCGCCTGGGCCGCCAACGCGAGCACGCGCTCCGCCCGCATCCGGGCCTGCACCGAGTGTCCCGATAGGAAGCGGGCGGGTCGGCCGCTGGCTGGCGCCCAGGTGAGCATAGCGACCATCTCGCGCAGGCGGCTGCGCAGCTGACGAAACCGCGCTGGGGCGGACGTCTCGTCCTGCTCAGTGAAAAAGTGTCGTGCGTCGTCGAGATTGGCGAGGAAGTTCGGCGCGGCCTCGACCTTGGCGCGTTGCGGCAGGGTCATCGGTCGGTGGAGTCGGCCAAGGCCTGCATCAGCTCCGCGGCCGACACCCGCTCACCTGAAAGCACCTGCCGCAGTCCTTCTTCTGCCTCCTGCAGCAGGACAAGCCCGGCGTGCTCCGCCTCGAGCGCATGGTAGTAGTCGAGCTTGCGGGCATCGACCAGCGCGACGAAGCTCGAACCGTTCTTCGTGAGAATTTTTTCGGCACCCGCACCGACAACCTCTTCGGCGAGCTCTGTCAGGCGCGCGCGGGCCTCGCTAATCGGGACAATATCGCGGCTTCGCAAATTCATTACAGTATCCGTTAATGAATCCATTGACCCATTATAGTGCCCCGGCCAACAAAGTGGGAGCCGCGGTCGAGGATGCCGTCGCCCAGCAGGTGGTCGTTGAGTTCGTGGCGGAGGACGGCGGGACCTACACGCGGGCGTCGGTCCGCGCTCGAATCTTCTTCGACACCACCGGGTAGAACGGTACCCGCGGCCGAACGTCCCGTTGAGCTTCTCGAGGCACGGCGGCCGAACTTGGAGCGGCTGTTCGGTACTTTTCAAGCGCCCCCTGCTGTTCCACTTAGCTTTGCAGCGTGGAGGGCGAAGCACGCGCGCCCGGTTCCAGTTTCGACGATTCGCCTGATGCCCCCTGACGCGTCGAATTCGCGAGACAATTTCCGCAGAGGAAGTGAGGACCTGCAGTGGGGAGGGAGGCGCCAATGAGGACCGCAATCGGCAAAACTCGAGCTTCTGGTCGGATGTTCGACCCGACCCCACCCCCGGCCCGGGACGAAGGAGCTCAGTCGTACACGGGCAGTCCGCCGGTGTGCCCGGGCAACGGGGCCGTTGAGTACACTCAGCGGGGGTTCGAACAAGAGCGGCTGCGGCAGGGGGCGAACGATAAGCTGTGCGCGGCGCTGAACCGCTTTCACGAGGAGCACGGTTCGTTTGCCGCCGAATATTCGAATCTATGAATCGGTCAGGTCCGTCACGGCGGGCAGCGTCCGGAGCACGTCCGCGGCGAGGCCCACCCGTCCTCTTCGCGGGGCACACGGTCGCCCGGTAGTCGCTCCGCAGTAGCCGAAGTCATTCTGGGGTTGTTGGTCACGGTAGGGGTGGGGCACACATCGCGATGAGGGCGCCCCGCGGGCGCCCGGCGGGGGGTTGAAGTTGCGCGCTCACCTTCGGGTTCGCCTGACCAGCAGTCCGCTTCTACTTCCGCAGTGCGAGGATGAAACTGTGACCAAGCCCCTCGACCTTCGGGTCAGGGGCGAATTGAGATAAGCTGTCTGGGTCGGGCGCCCCATAGCGGACACCGCGGTGGCGTCCCGTTCCCGCAGGTGTTGCGCGGACAGCTTGGTGGGTGATTGCGACGTGATGGTCGGTCGGCCCTCATGCGGTCGGAGACCCCTTGGCGTGACTTCCGGGAGCGCGCCTTCATCTCGTCGAGAACCAAGAACGGGGAAAAGCCACGTCGTTTCACGGAAATTTTTTTGGCCATGAATTGCTTTATTTCGTGCCGATTGGCCAGGTTATGGTTTTCGAGGTTCGGCGGCGTGGGTGGAAGTGACTCCTCAGTGCGTTTTCAGGCCCGTTGGTGGTCGCGAGTTCGGTAGTTCTTGGCCACTTTATGCTTTATTCCGTGCCAGGAAATGCTTAACGGCACACTGGCCTCAGTCATTTCCGCCGTAACCCCTAGTGTTGGCGCGGGTTTCAGCCACTTGCAGTGGCACGGTCGGACAATCTCGACGTCATTATTCGCTCGCTGGCGCGGCGAATCCTCTCTTTTCTCCGTTTGAGCTGTGGCTGCTCGCGGCAGTCATCCATTGAAAATCAATAGATTGCAGGGTGGCGTTTGCGTCAACGATGCCAGCCGGTCTGACGGGCAAGACGAACTTTCGCCGATCTTATGCTGATCGGCCAACTGCTGGCACTCGTCGTTCCCGCAAACCAGTCAGTTGAAAGGCAGCTTCACTGGGAAACCAGCCGGGCATCCTGCGCACAGTATTCTTACAGCACATGTTCCAGCAGAAATCGGCGGGCAGCCCGCGAGGCCGCGCTAATACTGCTCGGATGCTGAATTCGGTAGCACTGAATCTTGCGGCCCAGCCGAAACTGCCATAGCTGGTCAACAGCAATGCCTTGGGCTCGGTAGTCTGCAAACTCGCTGCATACGCTGTGATCGCCTTTGTATGGAAAATAACGCTGGCGAAACTGAGCACTGCTGGCGCCATTAGCGAATATTATTATGTCCGGCTCGAGAACCTCGATTTGCGCTTTTAGCAGCCGCTCCGAGATTTCCAGCAATTCAGGAAAGTTCGCCCAACGCATTGGCGACCTGCTATTCCAAGCAAAGCTAAACAAATTCGCCCAAGCGATCCCATCGCGCTCATGCTGAGACGCCAAGGCTCGAAGCAGGTTGAAAAAACTAGCTCCTTTGTCTGGCGGGGCCGCAAGACACCGGAGTAAATGGACTTGTTGTTTGGCCATTGCCGTCTGTATGTAGTCGTCTAGTGTCCGGAACGGGGCTTCGCTGGATACCACATTCCAGCGTCGAGTCTCACGTCCGACTACCATTATTCGTTGCCGGGAGCGCTCATAGGCCACCGAAGTGCCGGGCAGGAAAAGGCCCGAGAGCTTCGCGAACTCTGCTTCATGGACCCGACTGCGGTCGAACCAGTGAAGCGGAACCTCCGAGAGAATTTTACGGTAGGCTTGGGTGAGGTTTTTCTGCATGCTCTCCATCGCATAAGGCTCGTTGCGGCAAGATTACCTCAATAGCATAAGACATCCTTGCGATCCAGCGTATACGAGCATCGCCTTGATCCGTGGCAGGCTAACGTTGGTCTTTGTCGCCCTGCTGCTGGCGGTCGCCAGCAGCATGAGACATTCCTAACAGGAGCCGGCTTTGGTCGTTACGCGTCGTACTGATCGAACAACGCCTCCTGCGCCGCCCAGTCCTGCGGCACTGCATGATTCTTGAGCCAAAGGAGGCTGAGCGTCTTCGGCTGCCTGCCCTCCAGAATCGCCCGCACCATCCGCGGCGACAACAGCGTGAGCCGCAGCAGCTCGTTGACGGTGGTGTGATGCAGCCCCTCGCGCCGCGCGATGTCGGTTCCGCTCTCGACCACTCCCTCGTCGATCAGCCGCTGCCAGTGAAACGCCCGCGAGAGCGCGGTGAGAATTGGCGCGTCGTGCTGGGCCTCGGCGGCCGGCGAGTGCGCCGCCGGAATCACGTGCTTGCGCCCGCCACGCCGCTTGATGCGGATCGGCAGCACGGTGCGGATGCGAACCCCCTCGACACTTTCCTGCTGCGCCTGGCCCGCCTGCTGGATCCTGGTCATGCCGTCGCCTCCTGTTCTTCTTCGAACTGCAGCAACTCGCCGCCGATCGTGTTCGCGCGCAGCTCACCGACCAGATCCCGCCAGCCCGGTTCGCGCCAGACGATCTCCAGCGTGTCCTCAGTGACGACCACTCGCTCGATCAGCAGCTGCACGATGCGCTGCTGCTCGGCGGCGAAGAGTTGTCGCCAAACATCCGCGAGATTGCGCAGCGGCAGCACGATGTCCGGTTCCGTGAGCTGCGGGTCGGCGCGGCGCGCCGCATCGCACACCGCCTGCGTCACTTCCGGCGCGAGCAAGGCGGCCTGGACTTGCGCCAAGACCATGTCCTCGATGGGTGCGGCCGGCAGCATCCCGATGGGGTGCTTGCCAGCACCATAGCGGAGGGTCCGGCGCGGCACGTAGTAACGGTAGCGGCGCCCGTTGGCCTTGGTTGTGAAGGACGGCTGCAGGCGCTCGCCGTCGGCGGTGAAGAGCAGGCCCCGCAGCAGCGCCTCATCGACCCGGCGCGCCCAGGTGTCGGTGCGGCGCACGTTCAGGTTCTCGGCGAAGATGGCCTGCACCGAGTTCCACAGCGCCTCGTCGATGATCGCCGCGTGCTGGCCCGGGTAGCTCTCGCCCTTGTGGCTGATCTCGCCGAGGTAGAGGCGGTTGCTGAGGATCTTGTGCACCCCCTGCTTCGAGAAGGGCGTGCCACGGCGCGAGGTAATCTTCTCGGCGGCCAGCGCGCGCACGAGATCGGTGGTCGAGCGTAGTGCGACGAAGCGCTCGAAGATGCGCCGCACGAGCTTCGCCTCGCCGGGCTCGATCACGAGCTGCCGCGCTGCGACGCGATAGCCCAGCGGCACGACGCCCCCCATCCACATGCCCTTGCGTTTCGAGGCGGCAATCTTGTCGCGGATCCTCTCGCCGGTCACTTCGCGCTCGAACTGCGCGAAGGAGAGCAGCACGTTCAGCATCAGCCGACCCATCGAGGTCGTCGTGTTGAACTGCTGCGTCACCGACACGAACGACACGCCGTGGCGCTCGAAGACTTCGACCATCCGTGCGAAGTCGGTGAGGCTACGCGTGAGCCGGTCGATCTTGTAGACGATCACGATGTCGACGCCACCGGCTTCGATGTCAGCCATCAGCCGCCGCAATCCCGGGCGCTCCATATTGCCGCCGGAGAAGCCCGGATCGAGATAGTCGTCGGCCACCAGCGACCAGTTCTCGGTGCGCTGGCTCACGACATACGCCTTGCCCGCCTCGCGCTGGGCGTCGATCGAGTTGAACGACTGGTCGAGGCGCTCGTCGGTGGACACCCGGCAGTACACCGCACAGCGCTTCCTTGTGACGATCGCACTCATCGTGCACCTCCGGTCTTCTTCAAGCCGAAGAACGCCGGTCCCGACCAGTGCGTGCCGGTGATCGTGCGGGCGACCGCCGACAGGCTGCGGTAGCGCTTTCCGTCGAGCTCGTACTGGCCGTCGGCGGTGACGAGCACGCGGTACTCGCGCGCGTCCCATTCGCGCACCAGCACCGCGCCGGGCATCAAGCGCACCTGCGGCCCGCGTCCGGTCTTGATCTTCGAATGGCGCTCGCCGCAGTCGGCCAGATGCGCCTTGACCTCGGCGGGCAGCCCGCCGTAGGCGAGCTCCTGCAGGCGGTACGCAAGCCGCGCTTCGAGGTAGCCGCGATTGACGCGGTTGGGCCGGCGGGGAAAATGCTGATCCCACAATGCCCATAGCTCGGGCATCGACAGATTGGGGAGCACCGCCACCTGCGCGGCGACGCTCGGATTGGAGGAGGGGGCTTTCATCGTCGTTCCCGGTGGTGGAGACGTGTCCATGAACGCGCTGTGGCCGGCACAAGCCAAGTCACAACGCGCTCTGCTGCGGAAGGCTGTCAGCTGCGATCGGCCTGGTAGGTGATGCGCTCGCCGCTCGCGCGATCGTTGATCGCCATGAAGGTGACGCCGTTCTCCCAGCGGCCGCAGGCGACCTCGGTGTCCTCGGCATCGATAGGCATGATCCAGCCGGTGATGCCGGCCGGAAGGGTCAGCAGATCCTCAGGACGGGCGATCAACCAGCACGGCCCACTTGCCGCCTGCGCCTCGATGAGCACCGCAGGATCGACGTCCGGGAAGTTCTCGCGCGAGAAAATCGGCCGCCACACCAACGGTGCGCCGCGCTCGAACCATTGCCGCACGCACTGCTCCATGTCGTTGCCGGTCGGCGCGATCGTCTTCCATTCGTAATCATGCGTCGTTGCGTCTTGCATCCTCGTCTCCTTCCCGGTTCAGCGGCGCCGGCCCAGCCAGCGGGCGATGCGGCTACGCTGCAGGTGCACCGCGTAGCGCAGGTACTCACGCGTCTCGGCGAGTGCCCAGCCCAGTCGCATGAAGCGGTCGTCGGGCTTTTGCCGGCGTGGACGGGGCAGCACCGTCGGCAGCGTCTGTGGCGGCCGCTCGGAGCCGAGCGGGATCGGCGGCACCTCCGTGAAGTGGATCCCGCCGCCATCCTCCGCGGGCGTGGTCACCATGACGTCGAGGTCGGGGGGCTGCACTGCATCGAGGACACGCTGCAGATCGGCCGCCGAGGCGCGGCCGGCAAGTTGGACGAACGCCGCCCGACGCGCGAACGGGTTGGTCTGGTCGAACTGGTCTCGCTTCAATTCCATCTTGTCTCTCCGAATGTCGAGGGGTGCCGGCTTTCCGCGATGCCTTTCGCGGTTCGCGCCGGCGGGCGTTACGTGGCATGGCGCATGGAGAGGCGTGCCTGAACGAACGACACGCCTGGAGGGGCGGCGATATGCCACGACTGCCGCCGCCCGACCCTGCAAGTCAGTTCGCCGGAACCTCGGCGTCGAGGCGCGTCTGGATGGCGCTGACGAGCTCGTGCGGAATCTCTACTTCGTAGCAGTGGGCCGACTGCGCGCGGTCGCACTCGTGCCGGCTCACGGCCGCGCGGGCGATCAGCTCGATCAACGCGGGCAGTTGCTCCTGAACGTCGATCTCGGCCACCGCGGCGCGGGCATGGCGGAAGGTGCGGCGCGCTTCGCGCCATTGGTCGGGGAGGGACTTCAACTCGGCGTCGAGGCGCTTTGCCTTGTCACACAGATCGGCGAGCGTGACGCGTGCGACCCGCAGTTCGGTGTCCATGCGCACGAGCGCCTCGGGCATCACGAACTCGCCGTCGCCAGTGATCATCGACTGGCTCGCTGCCTGCGTTTCCGCCGAGACGCCCGCCTCGATCTCGCCGATGTGCCGCTCGATCCGCGCGATCAGCGTGTGCGTTTTTTCGATCTCAGCCTGCAGGGCCTGCCGTTGCCGATTGAGACCGCCGAGCGCTTCCTTGGCCGCCGCGAGGCGGGCAGGGGCCTCGATGCGATCGCGCAGATCAGCCTGTTGCCGGTTCAGAGTCCACAGCGTGTGCTCCAGGTCACCGACGGCCTGCTGTGCGGCGTTTGCCGCAACACGTGCCGTCTTCTCGGTGGCGCTGATCGCAAGGCGCCCGGGGTGCTGCGCCTCCAGTTGGCGACTGGCATCCGCCCTGGCATCACGCTCATCCCTGGCCGATGCCAGTTCGGTTTCGGTAGCCTCGACCTGTTTACAAAGGTCGGCGTAGTCGGCCTGAAGCGTAGCGAGGTAGCCGGAAGTCTTCTTGCGAAAGGGATTGAGTTTCATCGGGTGACTCCTGTTCAGGGGGTGGGGTACTTGCGGGCGAGCAAGGCCTGCATCGCGCGCATCAGAACGTTGGCGGGGTTGGCCTTGACCGTGGGCGAGCGCCCGGTGGGCTGCACTGTGTGCAGGCGAAGAGTGCGAACCCCAGAGGGCTCGACGTACGGGCGGAGCGGGGTGCGATTACTCACGATGTTCTCCGTAGCGAATGCCGCGCTCTGCGCCGCGCGGCGTGGCGTTGGGGATGGATTCGGCAAGGGGGCGGCCCGCGACAATGCGCCAGAGCGCGCCTTCGCGGCCGTGGCCGAGGTGGGTGATTTCGATGCCCTTGGCGCGGTAGGCAGGGGCGATGCGGCGCAACTGATCGGCGAGCCCCTTCGGCGAACGAGGCCAAGTGCTGCGGTCGGCGATGTTCGGGTTGTTGAGTAACTCGTAGAGCTGGCCGGCGGTGCCCTGCCAGTTCCACGGCAAGATGCGCTCGGCCAGATACTTGTCGAGCACCTGAGCGACGGCATTGCTCTCGAGCGCCCGGTCGATGCCGGCCCGCACGAGTTCCGCGTACTGACGCTGGAACTCGCCCGGGGCGAAACCCAGTGCGCGGGCGACCGCTTCGCCGAGCCGCTCGTAGTCGGCCATGCGCTGCTTGTGGGTGAGCTTCACCGCGGGCAGGATCGCGAGCGCGGCCGAGAAGAGATCGAGCAGGGTGCCGAACACCTTGGGCCGGTCGCGCTCCCAGGCCGCCGCGGCATCGGCGTCATCCTTGCGCGCCTCGGGCGGGATGGTCGGCATGTCGATGTGGATGACCCGGTCGATGAGATCGGGCCGTGTGGCGACCACCGCGATGCCGTTGAGCACCACCGGGCGCTTGGTCTCCATCACGTGCTCTTCGCCGTTCGTATAGAGTTGGCGCGCCGCGAAGCCGCCGCCGGTGGCCAGGGTGCAGAAGGCATCCTGTTGCTCGGCGGTGAGGCCGGAGAGGTTCTCGTAGGAGACGAGCCAGCTGTTCGCGGCGGCGACGAAGATGTCCTCCACGGTTTTCGGGCGGCCGCGCAACATCACTTTGTTCGGATCGACGAGGCTCCGCAGGACGGACTGGGTGGTCGACTTGGCCGAGCCCTGTTCGCCGACGAGTTCCAGCACCGGGAACGGGGTGTCGGGGCGGAAGCAGTCGAGCAGCCAGGCGAGCACCATCACGCGGCGATCGGCGGGGACGTTCACATGGCGCCACAACAGGCCGATGTCGCCCTCCGGTTCAGGCATCGGTAGTGGCCGCATCGATTGCGTGCGGGTGAAGAGCACCGGCGAGCGATCGACGATTTGCCAGCCGTTCGGGGTCACCTGCACGGCCCGCCAGTGTTCGTCACATAGATCAATCAGGTAGCCGACCTCGTCGGCGGCGGCGCGCAGGTGGACTTCGACCTCGTCGCCATCGTTGATGCCCGCGGCGCACAGCGTGGCGAGCGCCGCCTTCATCGTCGTATCGGGCACCCCGGACTCGGTCGCCCGCCAGTAGGCGGCGCGCAGCCACGCCTCATAGCCGCTCGAGAGCACCCGCCACACTTCCTGGCGCTCAGCCATCGGGATCATCGCCACCGCCTTGCGGTCGGCATCATGGTGCAGGCGACAGTGCTGGCGCCCGAGTGCGACCAGTTCATCGATCGCCGAAGGCTCGTCACCGCCGTGTGGCAGTTCGTCGTGCACCAGCTTGTCGAGCAGCGTGATCGAGCAGTCGCGGTTGGTGGTCTTCGCCGCGTGCCGTAGCCGCAGGTAGGTGGGCAGATCGGAGGCCTTCAGCACGGTGAAGGCGCGGATGACGTCGTCTTCGGCGATCACACCGACGTCGTCTTTCAGGCGCATGAGCGCTTGCTCGATCACTTCGACCGGGTTGTCCTCGGGTGTGAGGGTGGCTTTGGCGGTGGGGCCTTCCGTGTTGGCCGCGTCCAACAGTGGGACATCACCGTCACCACCGTCACAAACATCACCGATGTGATCGTTGTGATGGTCGTGACGGTCGATCGCTACTGACTGGTCCGGGGAAAAGGGGGGCTCGGTCATGGCGCCATGCCTTCAGCGATCGCAGTGGATCCGCACGCTGCGATTCGTGACGCGCCCGGCAGCGACGGAGCAGGGTGCGGGAAACGACCGGATCATCGACGCACCTCGGCGCGCTTCGAGGCGGCGCGGCCGTGCGCTTCGCACGCTTCGATTTGTTCGAGCGGATACAGCACGCGGCCGACGACACGCAGGAAGCCCGGGCCGGTACCCCGGCGGCGCCAGCGCTCAAGGGTCTTCTCGCTGACCTGCCAACGCGCAGCGAGCTGTTGCGGGGTGAGATGCATGGATGTCCTCCTGGGCCGGTTTCATCACCCGTCGAGTGAGCCATCGATGGGGCTCGAAAGACGGTCGGTGATGCTCATGGAGTGACATTTTGAGGGCGGTTGGACTCGAAAAATAGTAGCCAAAACAACGCAATACGCTAGGTGTGCTCTCTGCTACCCGCCATTGCTATCCAGTTCGGACGGCCTGTGCGGTGGGCTCCTCTCAACACGACGCTTCGGTCGTGCTGCCGTTGGGAATCCACCGTCACGACCGTCACCGCTGAATGACGATCGATCTGCGAATCGTTTCAGCGAGGTGGGATATGCTCATGGCGCGTTCCGACATGGGCCGCAACGAAGGGCAGAACAGCGATGAATGACGACACCCACAACATCTTCACCGAGCCGCCGGATGGGCTCGGGGAGCGTGATTTCCATTTCGAGACCTTTGTCCCCGAAATTGGCTGCATGGAGCAGATCGAGGTGGGTCGTGCGTTTGCCGAGGCCGCCGATCGGCTCTTAGCGGCAGCGGCCGCGCAACGCGAATCGTGGGAAGCCGCGCACCCGATCTTGTTTTGTTACCGACACGCGCTCGAGCTGTACCTGAAGGCGCTGATGCCAAACACAAAACACGGTCATCGTCTGCGTGATCTCGCAGAATTGCTTCGACCACACATTGAGGTTCGCTACCCAGCGGATCAGGTAGCGTGGCTTCTGGACCGCATTGCCGAGTTCGATCGGCTTGATCCGAAGTCGACCGTGTTCCGCTACCCTGACGGTCCGCTGACCTCTTACAAGGCTGGCGAGCAACCCGATCCAGAACTCTGGGTCGACTTCAGACGCCTGCAGCGAACGACCGCAAGGATGTTTCAAGGCCTGGAACGGGTGCGTCTGCACCTATTGGAGTCTGGATTGATTCGATGAGCAGTGCGATGCGTGACCGTCGAGCGGTGTGACGATGGTGATGGTTGTGACGGTTGATCTCTACTGTCAGGGCGGCAAAAAGGGATACACGCCGGTCACGACGGGTCCTTCCGGGTGAGAAAGCCATGCGGGGGGCGCGCGCGCAGCATTTCGCTACCGACGGGGTGCAAATTGAGGTTTGCGCCGGTTTGCGGTTTGCGGTTGGCGGCCCGCGAGCGCGGAAAAACCGCCGATCGGCGGGGTTTGCGGTCAGGGATGTCGTGGCGTCACGCGACGTTGCGCGGCGCGCCTGCGGACGATCGGCGAAGGGGTAAATCGGAAGAAGAGAAAGGGGCGGAACTGAATTCCCACCCCTTGGGATGCAGCCTGCGCCGGAGCGCAGACCCCTGGCATCCGTCAGACGATTCGGTACGCGCGCTCGCCGTCGGCGCCCTTCTCGGAGATGATCGCGAGCCTGAGCTTCTTGCGCAGGGTGCCGGAGAGCGTGCCGCGCACGGTATGGGCTTGCCAACCGGTGCGGCCCATCATCTCGGCGATGGTCGCACCGCCGGGGCGCCTCATTGCGGCGACGATCTCCGCCAACTTGGTGCCAGGGCGGATGGCACGCAGGATGGGGGCCAGATTCTGGACCCCATCGGCGGCGTCATGATTCGTGACGGCGTCTCGCTGCCACGTTGCCTCCGCGGCGGCCACGGCGGCCTCGAGCTCGGGGTCGGGGACCACCGGTGCCGGCAACTTGCGCTTGCGTCCGATGGCGGCGTAGCCAGTGTCGGTCAGGTAGTACTCGACGTGGTCGGCATCCTGGAATGTGGTGATTAGTTCCCGGGCGAGCATGCCGGCGATCACCTTGGCGCGGGCACCGCCGCGCAGGGTGGGCGGCAGGGGTTCGATGTTGCCGTCCGGGCGGCCAGCAGCGGCTTCGAGAATGGCGATTTGGGTGTCGGTGAGTTTGGCGTTCATTCTTGACTCCTGGTGTGGTTGATGACGACACCATGAACGCGCTGTTCGATCACGAAGCCAAGCTGATTAGTGGAGTGGCATCACCCTGGCCCGGGGAGGAGGACAACGGTAGACTGGCCATTTTTCGCGCCGCCCATACAAGGACAGGTAATGGCAGAGCAGGACAACAAGAACCTTGAGCAGTGGATCTGGGATGCCGCCTGCTCGATCCGTGGCGCCCAGGATGCCCCCAAGTACAAGGACTTCATCCTGCCGCTGGTGTTTGCCAAGCGCTTGTGTGACGTGTTCGACGACGAGATCGACCGCCTGGCCGAAAGCTATGGCTCGCGCGAGGTGGCATTCGCTTTCGTCGACAAAGCCCCGAAGCTGGTGCGCTTCTACCTGCCGTTCCGCCCCAAGGAGCTGGGAAAGCCGGTTTGGAGTGTAATCCGCGAACTGTCCAGCAAGATCGGTGAACAACTCACCAGCTACCTGGCCGACATTGCCCGCTTCAATCCGCTGCTCGACGGCATCATCAACCGGATCGACTTCAACGCCACCACCCACGGCCAGCGCGACCTCGACGACGACCGCCTCTCCAACCTGATCGAAGCCATCAGCAAGAAGCGCTTGGGCCTCAATGATGTCGAACCCGACATCATTGGCCGCAGCTACGAATACCTGATTCGCAAGTTCGCCGAAGGCTCGGGCCAGAGTGCCGGCGAGTTCTACACCCCGGCCGAGGTCGGCCTGGTGATGGCGCGCATCCTGGCGCCTACGCCAGGCATGGAGGTGTACGACCCCACCTGCGGCTCCGGCGGCCTGCTGGTGAAGTGCGAAATCGAGCTGGACCGGCGCATGCACGCGGCAGGGCAGGCGCAGTACGCGCCGCTTAAACTGCACGGCCAGGAGTTCACCCCGGCCACTTGGGCGATGGCCAACATGAACATGATCATTCATGACATGGAGGGCAAGATCGAAATCGGCGACACCATGAAGTCGCCCAAATTTATCGAACGCAGCCAGCTCAAGCGCTTCGACCGCGTGGTGGCCAACCCGATGTGGAACCAGGACAGCCAGAGCCTGCCCTACCTGGGCGAAAACTTCTTCGCCAATGATCCCTACGAGCGCTTTGCCGATCCCGGCCACAAGGACGAGCGCGGCAACCCGCGCATTCTCACCGTACCGTCCAGCAGCGCCGACTGGGCCTGGATGCTCCACATCCTGCATTCGCTGAACGACACCGGCCGCGCCGCCGTGGTACTGGATACCGGCGCCGCCTCGCGCGGCAGCGGCAATGCCAACCGCAACAAGGAAAAGGAGGTGCGCAAGTGGTTCGTCGATCACGACCTGATCGAAGGCGTGCTCTACCTGCCGGAGAACCTGTTCTACAACACCAGCGCGCCGGGCGTGGTGATCTTCCTGCGCAAGAACAAGCCGCAAGCGCAGAAGAACAAGCTGTTCCTGCTCAATGCCAGCCGCTCCTTCAAGAAGGGCGACCCCAAGAATTACGTTCCCGATGAGGAAATCGCTCGCATCGCCGACACCTTCGCCGCCTGGCGCGAGGAGGAACGCTTCTCGCGCATCGTCGAAAAGGCCGAGATCGTCAAGAACGACTACAACATCTCGCCGTCGCGCTACATCCATGTGGCCGACGACGAGGACTACCGGCCGCTGTCGGAAATCGTCGAGGACCTGCGCGAGTTGGAAAAGGAGGCACGCCTTACCGATCAAGCGATGCAATCCGTGCTGGCGAGGCTTGGGCTATGAGTCCGGTTTGGCCGCAAGAGGCTTTCGACAGTGCAATCGTCCGTAACTCCATTGGTCGTCAGAACCAGATTGCTGCCGGCGATTACAAGTCCGAAGGCACGTACCCGATTGTCGATCAAGGGCAGAGCTTCATCGCGGGCTATACAGACGACGATAGCAAGGTGGTTTTCGAAGGGCTGCCGTACGTGATCTTCGGCGACCATACCCGTTGTTTCAAGTACGTCGATTTCCCATTTGTACTCGGCGCTGATGGCACGAAGGTCTTGAAGCCGAAAGCCGATGCCTTCGATCCGCGCTTTTTCTACTTCACATTGCTTGGCCTGAACATTCAGAGTCGCGGCTATAACCGCCATTACACGCTGCTGCGGGAAAAGAAGCTTCCACGACCAGAACCCGATGAACAACGCCAAATCGCTCGCGTGCTGGCGACGGTGCAGCGGGCTATCGAGCAGCAGCAGGCCATCATCGCCACCACCCGCGAACTCAAGCGCAGCCTAATGCACAAGCTGTTCACCGAGGGCCTGCGCGGCGAGGCGCAGAAGCAGACCGAAATCGGGCTGGTGCCGGAGAGTTGGGCAGTGAAGCGTATCGGCGAAATCGCTACGCTGAAGTCCGGCGGTACGCCGTCGCGTACCAACGAGGATTATTGGAAGGATGGCACGATCCCTTGGGTCAAGACCGGCGAAGTGGATTACTGCGTCATCAACGATACCGAGGAGAAGATCACCCAAGCCGGGTTGGATGGCTCATCGGCCAAGATTTTCCCTGCCGGCACATTGTTGATGGCGATGTATGGTCAAGGCATCACGCGCGGCAAGGTGGGTATTCTTGGCGTTGACGCTGTCACGAATCAAGCCTGTGTCGCTTTCTTCCCGAAGCCAGAAGTGCGGACCGGTTTCCTGTATCAGCTGTTTGCATTCAAGTACGACTACATCCGAAACCTCGGGCACGGAGCCAACCAGAAGAACCTGAGCGCGGACATCCTGAAGACTGTACAGATTGCATATCCCGAAGATGCCGATCAGCAGGATGAAGTCGTGGCCTCGCTTTCGGCGCTTGATGAGAAGCTGATCTTGGCCGAACGCAAACGCAGCCATTACACCGACCTGTTCAAAACCCTGCTGCACCAACTCATGACCGCTCAAATCCGCGTGCACGATCTGGACCTCGATGCACTGGGCGTGCCGGCGCTGGAATGATCGGCGCTCAGCCGCGCAGCGTGGTCAGCAGCTTCACCAGATCGACGATGGCGGTGTAGGGCTCGGGCGCGGTATCGGCGGTGAACCTGGCGGCCAGGGCTTCCGCCCGCTGGGTGGCGACAGCCAGGCGCTCGCGGGTGACAGCGAAGGCACGGCCCGCGCCCTTTTCATAACCAGGAATGTGCTGCTTCAGTCGCTGCATGACCTCATCGCGGTGCAGCGGCGCCTGGATGTCCTCGTAGTGCAGCAGCAGCCACAACTCGAAGCTTGGCACCGAGGCGATGGCCTTGAAGCGGATGAACTGCTTGGCATCGTTCTTCAGCCTGCGATCCAGCGATTCGGCCAGCCGCAGCGCGTTGAAATAGCTGTCGTGGTCGTCGCGGTCGAATACAGCGTAGACCTGCTCGAAGGCACGGGGCTGGATGTTTTTGTGCCGGTCGCCGTTCTCGAACAACTCCTTGGCGTACTGCACCACCTGAATTGGCGCCGTGCCCAGTTCACTGGGCCGCACCTCGACATTGGCCGTGTGTAGGCGATAGGCAGCGCGAATCTCGCTGAAGTAGTTGGGCTCGGTCTTGCTGCCTTCCGAGACGATCAGGATGCGGTCGTAACTGGCACGCCGGCCCAGTTTGCGTTCGAGCTGCTTCTTCTGGCGCTCTCTTGGGGAGTTGTCGCGCGCCATCAGTGTTTCAGCCCCAGGGTCTGATCCAGAAGTGGTACTGCGCCGTAGCGACCCATCAGGTAGCCGCGCTCCAGCGCCTCGTTCTTGCGCGGGCTGAATTCAGACAAGCTGACCAGCGCCGAGGCCTGGTCGCGGTCTTTTTCCACAAACCAGACCTGGTCGCGCCGGAAGAGGCCGGGGGCATCCAACAGCGAGGTGTCGTGCGTGGTGAAGATCAGTTGCGCGCCGCCCGTATTGGCCTCGGGACGATGGAACAGGCGCACCAGTTCTCGCACCAGCAGGGTGTGCAGGCTGGTATCGAGCTCGTCGATGATCAGAGTCACCCCCTTGCGCAGGATGTCCATCACCGGGCCGGTAAGGAACAGCAAGTTACGTGTGCCGTTCGATTCGTCCATCAGGTCAAATACGGCTTTGCCTTGTTCGGTGACGTGGGAAAAGCGCAGTTGGTGCTCTTCCATCTCCTCGGTGCGCACCTCCGTCTTGCCGGCCACCAAGTCGAAATGCACCGCCTGGCCCGGCACCTTGCGGGTGACCACCTCGATGTCGGCGATGCTGATGTCGGCGGCCGTGAGGAAGTCGCAAATCTGTTTGCGGCCGTCGGCCTGCTTGAGCATCTGAATCGACGTTTGCGGGCTGAGCTGGGCTTGCTCGTTGAAAATCACCAGACCATTGGCGAACCAGTCGAACACCGGCCGCAGGGCTTCGCTGTTGAGCTGAACCGCCATCGACAGGAACAGGGAGTTAGGACGGGTGGCGCCTTCCCACAGGTTCTTTGGACCTTTGAGGCCGGGGCCGAAGTCGTAGACGTCCTTGCCGATGCCGGCGTCAAAATGGCGCTCGAACCAGCGCTGCGGCTTGAATGCCTTGTACACCAGGAGGTGCTCGCTGACGATACGCTGCGGCGTCATGGCAAAGCCGTATTGGTAGCGCACGCCGTCCAGGATGAAGGTGATTTCGAATTCGGTCGCCTCGCTGGCGGACTCGGCATCGAGCCGGAAGGGCTGAACCGCAAAGGTCTGGCCGGGCTGGATTACGGTGGCCGACTCCATCACCACGCCGCGCATGTATTGCAGCGCCTTGATGAGGTTGGATTTGCCGCTGGCGTTGGCACCGTAGATCGCGGCGCTGCGCAGCAGGCTGGGTGCAGCCTTGAGGCCGGTGGCTAAGGTGTGGGTATCCTCGAGAGTCTTGTCCTTGGACGCCACAAGACTGAGCACCTGCTCGTCACGCAGGCTGCGGAAGTTCTTGACGCGGAACTCGACCAACATCGCACTCACCTTGGCAATCGACAATATACGGAAATTATGCGCGATATGCGCAAAAACGCAAGTTATTTTGTATTCATGGCTATGTTCTGATAGGATATCAAGCTCGCATTGACCCCCACGCGATACGGAGTTCCGGCATGGCCATCCCGACCGAACACAAGACCGTTCAGGCCCGCATCCTCGACTACGCGCAAGCCGTGGGCTGGACCTTTGTGCCCAGGACGGACGCCGAGACCCGGCGCGGCTTCGACAAAGCACAGGCCAAACCGGCGGATCGGGCCAAGTGTGCCTCCCCTTTCTTCGTTGCTACCTTGTACGAGCGGGTGAAGGCGCTGAACCCGGGGTTTGCCGATACAGCCGAGGAACTGGCGCGGAAGCTGGCAACATTTCCGGCCGGAATCCGGGGCAATCGCGATTTCTTGCGGGCATTGCGCGGGCAGATGACCTTCTTTGAGCCCACCGAAGTACGTGAGCGCGATCTGCGCCTGATCGACTTCGACTACTGGGCCGGCAACCGCTTCGAGGTGACCGAGGAGTACTACTTCCACAATGGCCGCTACGGCAATCGGGCCGACGTGGTGTTCCTGATTAATGGCATTCCGGTGCTGCTGATCGAGTGCAAGAACGCCACCAAGGACGAGGCCATAGCGCTGGGCGTGGACCAGATCCGCCGCTACCACAACGAGACGCCTGAGCTGATGGTGCCGCCGCAGTTATTCACCGCCACCGAGGCCATCGGATTTGTCTACGGCGTGACCTGGAACATCGTCCGCCGCAACCTGTTCAACTGGAAACATGAGGAACTCGGGCAACTCGAAGCCAAGATCAGGACTTTTTGCGACCGCCAGAACTTGTTGGCCTTCGTGCAGCACTACATCCTGTTCGCCGAGAAGGAGTCGGAACTCCAGAAGTTCATCCTGCGCCAGCACCAGACCGGCGCCGTGGAGAGGGTGGTGGAGCGTGCCCACCACCCGATGAAGCGGCGCGGACTGGTATGGCACACGCAGGGCAGCGGCAAGACGTTCACGATGATCAAGGCGGCGGAGATGCTGTTCAAGGCGCCGCAGTCGGAGAAGCCGACCATCCTGCTGCTGATTGATCGCAACGAGCTGGAGGACCAGATGGTGCGCAATCTGGAGGCGCTCGGCCTGCACAACGTTCAGCCTGCCACCAGTATCGACACGCTCAATGCGCTGTTGAAGGATGACTATCGCGGCATCATCGTCTCGACCATCCAGAAGTTCCGCGATATGCCAGCCGCCCTGAATGCGCGGGCCAACATCTATGTGCTGATCGACGAAGCCCACCGCACCACCCAGGGCGATCTCGGCAATTACCTGATGGCGGGTATCCCGAACGCCACCTTCATCGGGTTCACGGGCACGCCCATCGACGCCACCGCCCACGGCAAGGGCACGTTCAAGACCTTCGGCATCGATGATGACAAAGGCTATCTGCATAAGTATTCGATCCGCGAGAGCATCGAGGACCGCACCACGCTGCCGCTGTTCTACGCCCTGGCACCCAACGAGTTGCTGGTTCCCAAGGAGGTGATGGAGAAGGAATTCCTGGCTCTGGCGGAAACCGAGGGGATTGCCGACATCGACGAGCTGAACCGCATCCTGGAGCGGGCGGTGAACCTGCGCAACTTCCTCAAGGGGCAGGCCCGCATCGACAAGGTGGCGGCCTTCGTGGCCGAGCATTATCGCGAGAACGTGGAGCCACTCGGCTACAAGGCCTTCCTGGTGGCGGTGGACCGCGAGGCCTGCGCGCTCTACAAAGCCGCGCTGGACAAGGTGCTGCCGCCCGATTGGTCGCAGGTGGTCTATACCGGCAACAACAACGACACCGAACAGCTCAAGCAATTCCACCTCGCCAGCGAGGAAGAAAAGGCGGTGCGGCGGCAGTTCGCCAAGTTCGGCACGCTACCCAAGATTCTGATCGTGACCGAGAAACTCCTGACCGGCTACGACGCGCCGCTGCTCTACGCGATGTACCTGGACAAGCCGCTGCGTGACCACACGCTGCTGCAGGCCATCGCCCGAGTGAACCGGCCTTATGAGAACGAGGCCGAGGAGATGGTGAAGCCACACGGCTTCGTGCTGGACTTCGTAGGCATTTTCGACAAGCTGGAAAAGGCGCTGGCCTTCGACAGTGACGAGGTGTCGGCGGTGGTGAAGGACATCGCGCTGTTGAAGTCGCTGTTCCAGAGCAAGATAGACGCGACCCGAGGTGCTTACCTGCCGCTGGTGCAACACAACTTCAACGACAAGGATGTGGACGGACTAATTGAGCACTTTCGCGACAAGGACCGGCGCAAGGCCTTCTTCCGCGAGTACAAGGAACTGGAGATGCTCTACGAGATCATCAGCCCAGACGCCTTCCTGCGCCCCTTCATCGCCGACTACAGCAGCCTGTCGGCGATGTATGCGGTCGTGAGCAGGGCCTATGCCAAGCGCGTGTATGTGGACCGCGAATTCCAGCGCAAAACCAATACGCTGGTACAGCAGCACGTCGACACCACGGCGTTGGCACCGGTGGGCGAGATGGTGCAACTGGACGAGCACGCCATTGATCAGATCAAGGCCAAGCACGCCGGCGACGAGACCAAGGTGATCAACCTGGTGAAGAGCATCGAAAAGGCTGCCGAGGACGAATCGGACGATCCCTTCCTGGTTGGTCTGGCCGATCGCGCCGACGCGGTGCTGGAGCAGTTCGAGGATCGCCAGGCAACGACGCAGGGCGCGCTGGCTGAACTCATCAAGCTGCTTGAGGAAAACGAGTCGCGCAAGAAAGTGCAGGCGGAAAAAGGTTTCGACGGTCTGACCTTCTTCATTTACCGTACGTTGCTGGATGCCGGCTTGGCCGATGCTGAGGACGTGACGCGCAAGATTCGCGAGGCCTTCATTGCCCTGCCGACCTGGCGAGAAAGCGAAAAGGCACTGCGCGATCTCCGCAACAGGGTGACGGGCGCGATCTTCCCGGCAGTCGGGGATGTGGACAAGACAGTGGCCATCGTCGATGAACTATTCAACTTGCTGGCCAAGGCCTATCGGATTTGAGTGCATCTGGATGACCGACGATCTGAAACAGGCTTTTCGACAGCGGGTTAGCCAATGGGCTGAGAAGCTGAATGTTGGCACGCATACGGTGACACTGCGCCCGATGCGCAACAAGTGGGCCTCGTGTTCAACCTCTGGCCGACTGACCTTCAACAGCGAACTGCTGGCATTGGACGCCGACCTGTGGGACTACGTGATCGTGCATGAGTTACTGCATTTTTTTGTGGCCAACCACGGCAAACTTTGGAAGTCGCTGATGACGGCCTATCTGGGAGACTACCCTGCGCTGGAGGCGAAACTTCGAGGTGTAGCAACGGAGAACTTGGCGCGTGCACGATGACCAAATTGTCGCGCTGCGCGCTGAAAACGCTCGCCTGATCGCCCTGCTGGAATCCCGCGGCATCGAATGGCGCCTGCCGCCTGAGCCCGTCATGGCTGTTGCCGAACCGGAACCATCAAAGCTTTCCACCGACGAGAAGGTGGCTCTATTTCGTCGGCTGTTTCGCGGTCGTACCGATATCTACCCGGTCCGATGGGAGAATTCGACGACCGGAAAGTCAGGATATTCCCCGGTTTGCGCCAATGATCGGCGCCCCGGCATTTGCGAGAAACCGCGCATCAAGTGTGCGGATTGCAGTCATCGCCAGATGAAACCACTGTCGGACCAGGTGATCTACGAGCACCTCGCGGGCAAACGCACGGTCGGCGTCTATCCACTGCTAATCGACGACACTTGTCATTTCCTCGCCGCCGATTTCGACGAGGCTGAATGGCGGGAGGATGCCAGGGCGTTCCTTCAGTCGTGTCGCGAATTGGGTGTGCCGGCAGCGCTTGAAATATCGCGATCCGGCAACGGTGCCCACGCCTGGATATTCTTCGCCAGCAGCGTTTTCGCTCGGGATGCACGCCGCCTCGGTACCGCCATCATCAGCCACACCTGCGCCCGCACCCGGCAACTCAAGCTTGAATCCTACGACCGGTTGTTCCCCAATCAGGATTCGATGCCCAAAGGAGGTTTCGGTAATTTGATCGCGTTGCCACTGCAAAAGGCTCCGCGTGAGCGAGGATGCAGCGTCTTCGTGGACGGCGACTTGCGCCCCTATCGGGATCAATGGGCATTCCTCGCCGCTATCCAGCCGATGGCCGCGCACGATATCGAGCCCACCATTCTGCGGGCCACGGGCAACTCGCATCCACTCGATGTGACCTTCATTGACGAGGAAGATCAGAAGGAGCCGTGGAAGCGATCTTCGCCTTCCGCGAAGAAGCTGATCGGGCCGATGCCGAAGTCGCTCACGGTAACGGTCGCCAACCTGATCTATTTCGAGAAGGCACAATTGCCACAATCTCTGGCCAACCGGCTGATTCGCCTGGCCGCCTTCCAGAATCCCGAGTTCTACAAGAAACAGGCGATGCGCTTTTCCGTATGGGATGAACCACGGGTGATCGGCTGTGCCGAGAACTACCCCAATCACATCGCCCTGCCGCGTGGCTGTCTGGATGCCGCGCTGGAACTATTTCGTGACAATGCTATTGGCTGCGAGCTGATCGACGAGCGATACGCAGGGTCGCCGCTGGACGTCGCGTTTGCCGGTACATTACGGCTGGATCAAGAATTTGCTGTCGCCGCCATACTGCGTCACGACGCGGGCGTCCTGTGCGCGCCGACTGCTTTTGGCAAAACGGTTACTGCTGCTGCAATGATTGCGCGGCGAGGAGTGAACACGCTGGTGCTCGTACACCGGCGGGAACTGCTCAAGCAGTGGCAGGAACGTTTGCAATCATTTCTGGGCGTTGGCAAGGGCGTGCTCGGCACCATCGGTGGCGGCAAAGCCAAACCGACAGGGAAAATTGATATCGCCGTGATGCAGTCGTTATCGCGCCAGGGTGAAATCAACCCGTTGGTCGAAAATTACGGCCACGTCATCGTAGATGAATGTCATCACCTGAGCGCGGAGTCGTTCGAGGCGATCTTGAAGCAGACAAAAGCGAGATATGTGCTTGGCTTGACTGCCACACCGATTCGTCGCGATGGCCGGCAGCCGATTATTTTCATGCAGTGCGGGCCAACGCGCCATACCGCCGCGAAACCATTGAGTGCGCCACATGATCTGGCCGTCACGCCGTGCACACTGCACAAGCGGATTGATTTGCCGCAGGAAGCGGCCATTCAGGATGTTTTCCGGCACATCGCCGGTGATCCAGAACGGACCGCCGCGATTGCGACAGAGATTGAGAACGCATACAGGCAAGACCGGAAAGTCCTCGTGTTGACGGAGCGCACCGAGCATCTCGAATCCATCGAGGCTGCTCTGAACGGCAAAGTTTCAGCACTGACTGTTTTACATGGCCGGTTGGCAAAAAAGTTGCGTGCCACTTTGATCGCCGAGCTTGAGGCGCTACCCCCTGATGCACCTCGCGTACTACTTGCGACCGGGAAGCTGGTCGGTGAGGGTTTCGACCACCCACCGCTTGATACCCTGGTGCTGGCAATGCCGGTATCGTGGAAAGGGACGCTGCAGCAATACGCTGGCCGCCTGCACCGCGAGCACGCCACCAAGACCGATGTGCGCATTGTTGATTTCGTCGATACTGGCCATCCGGCACTGCTGCGGATGTGGGACAAGCGCCAACGTGGTTATCGGGCGATGGGATACAGAATTGCAGAATGATCTGCAGCGAACCGCAGGCACCCGCAGCAATACTCATTGGCTCCAATAGCGAGTAGTTCGGTAGTAAACTGTCCACCACCAGTATTCAATGCCCAACCGTTATCGGTTGGGCATTTTCATTTATGCATGGTGCACGACGCACGGGGCTACGGGTATTCCGTGCGTGCCAGCGCGCGCCGAAGTGCGGGCGGAGTCTCGCTCGATTGTCCTGCTGGCGCTGTCCGAGCGCCCCTACGGCCATGCCTTGAAGACTTCTTCGCCGGTCATTTCGCGCGTGGCGTTAGCAAACTGATAATTGCCCGGCTTTTCATCGACGAATATTTGCAGGTCGAACGGCCAGGTGCCACCTTCGTCGAACAGGCCCACCGGGATGGCGTAGAGGCCGCCTTGCTTGAGGCGGTAGAACAGGTGTGTGCCGCATTGCGCACAGAAGCCGCGTTCGGCCCAGTCCGACGAGGCGTAGGTCCGTACATGCTCCGCCCCCTCGATGCGCGGCGCGTCACTGCATTCGAGCGTGAGCGATGGACCACCGCCCCAGCGTCTGCAGATGTCGCAATGGCAGGCGCTGACGTGGGGTTTGTCGTGTTCAAGTTGAATTGATACCGCGCCGCACAGGCACTTGCCTTGAAACCTTGAAGCTGCTCGATATTCGGTCATGCGTCGCCTCCTTCGGGGTGGGCTGTTGGCGTTTCATCCTGTCTGATCGAGGCTAAAGACTTCTGATGCCCTGATCACGTGGCGCTGCCGCGCGCGCACAGCCGCGACCGAGAGCAGCGACGGAAAGGGCTTTCATGGTGCGGCGCTGCCGTGCTCGCACAGCCGCGACGCGCCGGCGGGGGCGTCAAGGTCGATCAGCCAAATGTCTCCGTGCGTCGAAAAGCTGTCACCCATGAGGTAGTTGCCGATCATCGGCGCCAGCAGCGCCTGCCGGCATGCCGCGACGGGCGGGCCGAGCGCCTGCAGGGATGTGGCGAAGCCCGCGGCGGCACCATCCACGTCGGGCGATATCGTATGCACGATGCCCCACCGGATGCCGGCATACTCGCGCGCCACACCCACGAATACCTGATCCGCACCCATCCGGTAAGGCGTGGACCAGAGGCGCACCGTGGTCAACGCCCTGCCGCGCGCACCTTCCACTGGACGCTCGAAGGCCAGGTCGTTCACCTTGCCGCGCCAGAAGACCGGCGCCAGCGGCGTAGTGGTGTAGTCCAGGCCGTCTTTTACAAGGCGCAGCATGTTGCGCAGGGATGGGTAGTCGGCGGCCTGCCAGCCGGCCCGCTGCAGAGCGACGACCAAGGCATGCTTGTCGGGGGCGACGATGGCGAACGCCAGCGGCTGTTCGGGCGCGCCGAGCAAGGTCGCAGTTTTCGACAGCGTATCGGCGTGCAGGATTTCGGGCAGCGGTCGAACGAGCTGCATGGCGGGCTCCGGCGGCGGAACCCGCACGGGCGGCTGGTGGATGGCCGCATAGCCGATAACCCCGGCGGTGGAAACGGCCGCCAGCGCAAGTGCGGTGAATCTTCTGCGCGGCTCGTTCGGCGCTCGCCACACGATGCGTCCGCTGGCGGCCAGCCATTCAACGAGGCTGATGCCCGCGATCAGCCATAGCGCCCCGACCAGATACCCGGCCCAGACATCGCTGAGATACTGAACCCCCAGGAGGATGCGGCTCAGGCCGATGAGCAGAACCAGCGCCGCCACGCCGAAGAACACGTGCACCCGCAGCTTCCAGCGCGTGGCGGCGCGGATCATCAGGTAGCCCAGAAAGCCGTAGAAGGCCACGGCTGACGCGGCGTGCTCGCTCGGAAAGGAGTAGGACGTTTCAAGTATTACTGCCTCGACGGGCCTGGGCCGATGAACGGCCAGTTTGCTCAAGCTGACAAAGGACGACGCGCCCAGCGTGGAAAGCAGCAGTCCCGCCGCCGCGTAGCTGCGGTTGAGTAGCCAGAGCAGCACGCATGCCGCAAGCAGCATCGCACCGACCAGTGGCAGCGCGCCCACATTGGCAATCCAGACAAAAGGAGGAATGACTGAGGGAGCGCGGAAAGCGGCGACCAACTCCGCCGTGGCGTGGTCAACCGCCACGATGGGATCGGAAGTGATGACGTCTTCGACGATGCCCGCAAACAGCGCGAGCACGTAGATGAACGTCAGCGCGAGCAGCGTGAGCGGCAGGCCGCGGAAGTGCGAGCGGTCCACGCGCCCCGCGAAAAACCGCACCGCCGCCGGATGACGGCGCACCCATCGGCGCGCATAGGGGTTGCGGCCGAGTGCAGCTCTGAGCGAACGGCCAAACGACACCACTACCCGCCACACTTCGCGCCCCTGGCGCACGATGAAGCGCTGTACCAGCCACATCAGTGCCCAGACCGCAAGCACCACCACCAGCAACATGCCGGCACGAGACATCCAGGTTTCCGCCACCTTGAGCGATTGCCCGAAGAAATAGCCGCCGCCTACCCACTGCAACCCCCAGCCGATGGCGCCGAGCACGTTCCAGATCAGAAACGTGCGGTAATGCATGCCCACCGAGCCGGCGATGAAAGGGGCGATCTCCTTGACACTCGGGATGAAGCGGCCAAGAAAGACGCTGCGCGCGCCGTGCCTGTCGAAAAACCGGCGCGCCTTCTCGAAATGATCGGGCGTCACAAACCAGACACCGTTGCGCGCCCATTTCTGGCCATAGCGCTGGCCCAGCCAGTAATTGACGTTGTCGCCCAGCACTGCGCCGGCCACCGCGAACCACAGCAGATCGGCAAAATCCAGGTACCCGCCCGCCGCGAGCGCGCCCAGCAACAAAAGGAGGGTCGACCCCGGCAGCAGAAAGCCCACCCCAAGTGCCGTCTCCAACAGCGCGGCGAGAAAGCCCACCCAGTAGCCGAGCAGATGGAAATGCTCGATCGAAGGCAGGATGGCTGTGAAGAGCTTTTCGATCACGAAGTGCCCGGCCTTTGAATGAAAATGCGCTGTAGTGGCGGTTTCGATACCAGTGACGGCCTTGTTCAGTAAATAGCCTACGTCGCCATACGCATCATTCAAGAAATTCCTGGCGGGACTTCGGCCGCACGGGGAAAGATTCCTTCAAGTACCAGCGCGAGCTTTCGGCAGACTGCCCGGCCTGTCTTCGCTCCTGCCACGGTCCGAGGCGGATCACTTCCTCGCGCCGCCGATCGAACACGCCAGCGCCGTCACGAATCGAATCCGCGTCCTTCCCCGGCTTCCTCGTGCGTCACGCCGTCACGGATGTGGTAGATCCGCCGGAAAGTCGGAATGATCTTCTCGTCGTGGGTGACGACGATGATCGCGGTCTCGAACTTGCGCGCCATGTCGTTGAGGAGGCGGATGACCGTCATCGCGCGCTCGGAATCTAGCGGCGCGGTCGGTTCGTCGGCGAGGATCACCGGTGGGCGGTTTATCAGTCCGCGGGCGATCGCGACCCGTTGCTGCTCGCCGCCCGACAGTTGTGACGGCATCGCACCGGCCCGGTGCTGCACGTCCAGCGCGCTCAGCAGGTCCAGCGCGCTGGCGCGTGCTTCGGCGTTGCGCGCGCCGGCGAGCATCGGCAGCAGCGCGACGTTGTCGGTGACGTCGAGGAAGGGGATGAGGTAGGGCGCCTGGAATACGAAGCCGATCTTGTCGCGGCGCAATGCGCGCAGGTCGCGCACTTTCCAGCCGTCGTCGTAGATCGTTTCGTCGCCCAGCGTCATGCGTCCGGCGGTCGGATCGATGACCGCGCCGAGGCATTTCAGCAGCGTGCTCTTGCCCGAGCCGGATGGCCCGATCAGGCCGACGACCTCGCCCGGGGCCACCGTCATGTCGACGCCCTTCAGCGCCTCGACCGCGGTGTCGCCCGAGCCGTAGCGCTTTCTCAAGCCTTCGATCCGTATGCCTTTGCCGTGCATCTCAACCTCCGATCGCTTCCGCCGGATCGACCTGCAGTGCGATGCGGATCGCGATGACGCTCGCCAGTGCGCAGATTGCGAGCACGGCGAAGAAGCCCGCGACGGAGTCCTGCGGCATCAGCAGCACGTACTTCGGGAAGAACGGCGCCGCGTAGGTCGCGCTGATCTTGCCCACGGCGAAGCCGATCACGCCGAGCGCGAGCGCCTGCTGCAGAATCATTGCGGCGATAGTCCCGTTGCGGGTGCCGATCAGCTTCAGCACCGCGATCTCGCGGATCTTGTCCATCGTCAGCGTGTAGATGATGAAGGCGACGATCGCGGCGCTGACGACGGCGAGGATGATCAGGAACATGCCGATCTGCTTCGCGGAGGTCGCGATCAGCTTGCCGACGAGGATGCCTTCCATCTGCGAGCGGGTGTAGACGGTCAGGCGCTGCCAGCGACGAATCGACTCCGCGACCCGATCCGGCGCGGCGTCGGGTCCGATGCGTACGAGAACCGCGTTGACGAGATTGTTGCTTGCCTGCGACGCGATGACCGCATCGAGCATACCGGGCACGCCGGGACGATTGAGGCCGGGGTTGGCTTCGGTGCGGCGACGCCCTTGCCGGATCGCGTCGTTGTCCTTCAGGAACTGCGCTTCCTGCGCGTCCTTCAGCGGAATGAACACCATCGGATCGCCGTTCGACGACACCATGCGCCGCGTCAGGCCGACCACGGTGAAGCGGTTGCGGCGGATCCGGATCTGGTCGCCGAGCGCGAAGCCGGTCGCTCGATCGGCCACCGCTTCGTAATGCCCGCGCGTGATCTGGCGGCCCGCGACGAGGTAGGGCGGCCAGCCCGGCACGGCGCGCGCGTCGCCGGGCACGACGCCCACCACCATCGCGCGCACGTCCTCCTCGCCCTTGCGCACCTGCATCGTCAGATAAGTCACGTTCGCGGCCTCGGCGACGCCGGGCATCGCAAGGATCGAGCGATACACGTCGTCGTTGATGCTGGACGATTCGGCGTAGGGGCCGAGCGTGTCCTTCTGCACCACCCACAGGTCGGCGCCGCTGTTGTCAAGCAGCGCCTTGCCATCGTCCACCATGCCGCGGTACACGCCGGCCATCGTCAGCGTAACGCCGATCAGCAGGCCGAGGCCGAAGCCGGTGAAGACGAACTTCCCCCACGTGTGGAGGATGTCGCGTCCGGCGAGGCTGATCATCGCGTCGCCCCGGCAACGCGTTCGACGATGCGTATGCGGCTGCTCGGGCCGAGCGCCTTTTCGCTGTAGGCGACGACGTGGTCGCCGGGCTCGAGTCCTGCGACGACCTGCACCTGACCGTCGAGGTCCGAGCGCCCGAGCGCGACCGGAACGAAGCTCGGCTCGCCGTCCGCGATCTGCCAGACACCGATCCGGTCGCCCTGGCGCTGCACGGCCGCGTTCGGAATCACCGGCGCTGCCGGCAGCGGCTGCAGGTCGACGGTGACTTCGGCGAGTTCGCCGAGCGGCGGCAAGATCGCGGGAGCCTCGTCGAAGCGCACCTTGGCGAGCGTTTCTTCAGTGATCGCATCGGCCTTCGGTTCGACTCGCAACACGTGCCCCTGAATGACTTCGCCGTTGCGCGAGCGCAGCACGATGCGGGCCGGCAGACCGGCGTCGAGCCCCGCGGCGCTGATCTGGTCGAAGCGGGTGTTGATCCACAGGCTCTTCGGGTCGACCATTTCGACGACCGCCTGGCCGGCGACGATCGTCGTGCCGGGGTCGGCGTCGCGCTGCGTGACGATGCCGGCGACCGGCGCGGTCAGCTGCAGATTGACGCGCTGCGCCCGCAGGCCCTCGAGGTCGGAAGCGGCGCGTGCGAGGTCTTCGCGCACGCCTGCGAGCGCGGCCTCCGCGACCTGCAGCTCCTGCCGCTTCGTCGTCAGCAGTTCCTCGCTGGTCGAGCGGACGGCGAAGAGTTGCTCGTACCGGCGTGCCTGCGCGTTTGCATAGGCTTGGCGAGCGCTCGCCTCGCGTATCGCCGCTTCGGAGCGTTTGAGCGCGGCTGCCTGGGACCGGATCCTGTCGTCGAGGTCGACCGGGTCCATTTCGCCGAGCACTTGTCCCGCTGTGACGCGGTCGCCGACATGCACATCGAGGCGTTTCACGCGCCCGGCGACCGTCGGGCCGATCCGGTACGTGTAACGCGCCTCGACGGTGCCGATGCCGAACAGCGCCGGACGGATCGCGCGCGACTCGACACGGACCTCCGCGACGGCCACCGGAGCGAGCGGCCCCGAGCGCAGGGCCACGTAAGCGAGCAGCACGACGAGCGGGACGATGACTGCGATCAGCGTCAGCATGCGGCGTTGCAAGGGGCGGATCTTCATCGGTCGCTCCCGATGCCCCGCAGATAGATCGCGAACACGCCCGGCGCGTCGCGCCGCATGCGCGCGACGTCGCCGGCGAGGAGCGACTGCATCACCAGTCCCTGGATCGTGCCGATGAAGAGCGTCGCCGCGGCTTCGGTATCGAGCGTGGCGGAGAGGTCTCTGGTCGCCTTGCCCTCGGCGAGGAGACGTTGCAGGCGTTCGCCGTAGCGTTTGATCAGCGTCTGCACGATGAGCTTCGGCGGCGTCGGTTCGGCGTGCTGCAGCTCGCCGAACAACATGCGCGGGACGCCGGGATGGCGGACGACGAAATCGACGTGGGCCATGAACATCGCCTCGATAGCGCCGACCGGTGAGGAGGCGGAACCGGCCGCCTTGTCCAGGCGTGAAAGGAGCTGCTCCGCGACCCAGTCCATCACCGCCTGCAGGATGGATTCCTTGGTGGGGAAATGCTTGAACAGCGCGCCCTGCGTGACGCCCATCTGCTGGGCGATCGCCGTGGTCGTGATCTCGCTCGGATTCCGGGATGCGGCGAGTTCGACGACGGCTTCGACGGTGACCGCGCGGCGTTCGTCGGAGGGCAGCTTCGGGCGAGGTTTCGTTGGCATCGACGGTTTGTGAAGAAAGTAAGTGGTTACTATCTTAGGCCACGAAACCCGCCTGTCAACCGGCGAGTTTTGGCGTCGCGGCGTCGAGCGCTATGCGGAAATCGCGCGAGTGCGCGCGAAAGTAAGGATGCGCGGTCGCCCTGCGCTCCGGCGAGCGCGCTTCAGACTCTTCCGGGTTGCAAGGCGATGATCGCCATGCCGACCAGCGCAACCCCGGCGCCGATGGCGTCCCAGCGCGTCGGCGTGATGCCGTCCATCGCCCAAAGCCAGGCCAGGGCTACGGCGACATACACGCCGCCGTAGGCCGCGTAAGTACGCGCGGCGGCGGACGGGTGCAAGGTCAGCAGCCACGCGAAAAGGGCGAGGGAAACCGCCGCGGGCAATAGCAGCCACGCCGACCGGCCGTCCTTCAGCACCATCCAAGGCAGGTAGCAGCCGAGAATCTCCGCAATCGCGGTGATCGCGAAAAGGCCTGTGGTCTGCAGCAGTTGCATCATTGCGGGTCTCCGGATTCGGGGTTGGGCACGTGCAGGCGCGCGGTGCGCGACGGCTGTCAGTCGGGGCAGGATGCCGCAATCGGCAGCCTCGGAGTCGGCAATGGGCCTTCTGTCTCGCTTTCGCCGCTGCCGGATCTATTCGGGCGGGGCAGGGTCCGAATCTCGCAGGTGGCGACTGGGCGGGTCCGGTCGGGTCGGCTCGACCGACAACGAAAGCTGGACCGGCGTCGCCGGATACAGAACGAGCAGTGACAGGAGGCGAGCATGGCACGCAATCAGGTGATTACCGGCGTCTTTTCGAGCACCGGCGAAGCGGAGCACGCAAGGCAGCGGCTGGTCGAAGCCGGCGTGGCGGAAAACCGTATCGGGGTCAGCACGGATCTGACGGCCGACGGAATCGCGGCCGAATGCCCGGGGCAGTCGTATTCGAACCAGCCTGGCCAGGATTCGCAGGGGATCGACGTCGACCCGAGCTCGGATGCCGTACATGGCGGGACTTGCGTCGTCAGCGTTGATCTGGGCGGAAGCGCCGACTCGGGCCGGGTCGAGCAGATCATGCGGCAGTGCGGCGCGCAGCCGCATACGTCCGTGCATTGAGGGATTGGCCGGGGCGATTGCTGGTTGACGAGCATCCGTGTGCGATGAGCAGCGGCGCACGGTCGTCCGTAGAAAGGAAAGGCGGCGTTCGGGGGCGGCTGCGCCGCGGAAGTACGAGCAGGCCGCAGCGTCTGCCGCGGCCGTCAGTCTTCCGACTTCCAGTGCCCCGACTTGCCGCCGAGCTTCTCGACGAGCCGGATGTCGTCGATCCGCATGCCGCGATCGACCGCCTTGCACATGTCGTAAATCGTCAGCAGCGCGACACTGGTCGCGGTCAGCGCTTCCATCTCGACCCCGGTGCGGCCGACGGTCTCGGCGGTGACGGTGCAGACGATCGTGCTGACCGCGCGGTCGGGTTCGAACTCGACGGCCACGCGCGTCAGCGGGATCGGGTGGCACAGCGGGATCAGTTCGGCGGTCCGCTTCGACGCCTGGATCGCCGCGATACGGGCGATGCCGAGCACGTCGCCTTTCTTCGCGTTGCCCGCCTCGATCATCGCGAACGTTTCGGGCTTCATCGTGATCGCGCCGCGGCAGACCGCGACGCGGCGCGTCTCGCTCTTGTCGCCGACATCGACCATGTGGGCCTTGCCGTCGACGTCGAAATGGGTGAGGGTCCGGGATTCCGTGGGCTGGCTCATGGGACGGGGCGCGGACCTACAGTGCGATACATTCCGCGCGGAACGGTAACGAACGGACCGGTATCATAGCACCCGATGATCAAACGACTTTTTATCCTTCTGCTGTGCGTCGCGATGGTACCGCGCCTGAATGCCGCAAGCCTTCCCGATCTTGGCGACGTCGCGGCGTCCGAACTCTCTCCGCAGGCCGAGCGCCGGCTAGGCGAGTCGATCATTCAAGAGATCCGCTTGCGCGACAACGCGTATCTCGATGACCCGGAAGTCGAGGAATACGTCGGACGATTGGGACAGCGGCTCGTCGCATCGGGGCCGGCGCCGAACCAGCAGTTCGACTTCTTCGTCGTCCGCGACGGCACGCTCAACGCATTCGCGCTGCCCGGCGGCTACATCGGCGTCCACACCGGGCTGATTCTCGCGGCCGAGTCCGAGTCCGAGCTCGCGTCCGTGCTCGGCCACGAAATCGCGCACGTGACGCAACGCCACATCGCGCAGCTCGTTGGCAAGCAGGGGCAGGCGAGCATGGTCATGCTCGCGTCGATGCTCGTCGCGGTCCTCGCGGCGCGCAGCAATTCGCAGATCAGCGAGGCCGCGGTCGCCGCAGGGCAGGCCGGCGTCATCCAGTCGCAGCTCGGCTATACGCGCGACTTCGAGCGCGAAGCCGACCGGATCGGCTTGCAGACGCTCGAGAGCGCGGGCTTCGATGTGCGCGGGATGCCGGGTTTCTTCGAGCGTTTGCAGCGCGCGGGCCGCCTGTACGAGAACAACGCGCCGAGTTATCTGCGCACCCACCCGCTTACCGCGGAGCGGATTTCGGACATGGGCAACCGCGTCGGTCAGATGCGTTACCGGCAGGTGCCGGATTCGCCCGAGTTCGGCTTTGTGCGCGCGAAACTGCGGGTCGCAGCGGCCGCGCCGCTCGACGCGGTGCGGGAGTTGGAGGCGCTGGTGGCGAAATCGCCGAATGTCGCGGCGCAAAACTACGGGCTCGCGCGCGCGTATTTCGCGGCGGGGCGGCTCGACGACGCGGAAAAGACGCTCGAACCCTTGCGCCGCGAGAAACCCGGATCGCCCTTCCTCGAGTCGTTCGCGGCCGAATTGCGGAGCGCACGCCGCGACGCTCCCGGCGCGGTCGAGATCCTGGACGCGGCAACGCGGCGTTTTCCCGACAACCGTTCGTTACGCTACGCGCGGATGGACGCGCTGCTGGAGGCGGGCCGGGCTCAGGAGGCTGCCACGTTGGCGCGTTCCGGGATCCAGGACCGCAGCGACGACGCGCGCTTGTGGACCTACGTTGCGCGTTCCGAAGCGGCGCTCGGACATCGCACCGCGCAGCACCGCGCGCAGGCCGAAGTTTACGTGCTGCAGGGGAGTCTTCTGGCGGCGATCGAACAGCTCGAGATCGCGCGCCGCGCGGGCGACGGCGATTTCTACCAGCTCTCGGCGGTCGACGCGCGGATGCGCGAATTGAAGGCGGAGGAGCGTCAGCGGCGCGAGGAGAAACGGAACGGGGGCTGAGATTTCCTTCGCCCGTTGCAGTAGCGAGAGCGCGGCCCCGCAGTCGACGACCGGGAATCCGCGTTTCCACTCCGCCTGGCGCCAGCGCGGGATTTCACGACAATCGTGCTGCCGACCAAGCCGATAAACACCGTCGCTTTCGATTCGCGCGGCTTCTCGGTCCCTCGCGCAGCCGTTAGAATCGCCGTTTTTCCGGGTCGGGGGTCGGGATGGAATTCGAGAGAGAAGTCGATGCGCGCGGCCTCACCTGTCCGTTGCCGATCCTGCGCACGAAGAAGATGCTGGCTGAAATGAAGCCGGGTCAGATCGTGCGCGTGCTGGCGACCGATCCGGGGTCGGTCAAGGATTTCCAGGCGTTCGCGAAGCAGACCGGCAACGAGTTGCTGAGCCAGAGCGAAACCGCGGACCAGGCGTTCGAATTCTTCCTGAAGCGCAAGTAGCAGGCCGGATCGGGCTGCGCGCGGGGTCCGTGCCAGATTCGCGCGAGGGCGCGGAGCTCGGACACTGTCTTGTCAGAGTGCTGGAGCCGCAGCGGCTCCGGGAGCGCGAGACCTTTGCGTGCGAATCGAGGGTGGAAACGAAACGGGCCGCGCCGTAGGGGGGCGGCCCGTTTTATTGGCGCTCGCGGCTCAGCGGTTCGCGAGTTTTTCGAGCTGCGGGCGCAGCTTTTCGAGCGTCACCCTGAAACCCGCGAGGCGGGCCCGCTCCTGATCGACGACGGCGGCGGGCGCGCGGGCGACGAAGCTTTCATTGCCGAGCTTGCCCTCGGCCTTCGCAACCTCACCTTCGAGGCGGGCGATCTCCTTCGCGACCCGCTCACGTTCGGCGGCGATGTCGATTTCGACGCGCAGCATCAGCTTGAAGGCGCCGGACACGGCGACCGGCGCGAGTTCATCGACGCCGATATCCTCGACTACGGCAACCTCCGACAGGCGCGCGAGGCCCGCGAGATAGGGCCGGTACGCGGACAGCGTCGCGGCATCGCCCGCCGCGACGAGCGGCATCTTCTGCGCCGGCGAAATTCCCATTTCGCTGCGCAGATTGCGGCAACTGCCTACGATCGCCTTAAGTTCGGCGATCTTCGCATCGGACGCCTCGTCGATCCGCCCGAGATCGGCCAGCGGATAGGGCGCGAGCATGATGCTTTCGACGTCCTTGCGGCCGGCGAGCGGCGCGACCGTCTGCCACAGCTCTTCGGTGATGAACGGAATCAGCGGGTGCGCGAGGCGCAGCACGGTTTCGAGCACGCGCAGGAGCGTCCGGCGCGTCGCGCGCTGCTGCGCGGGCGTGCCGTTCTGGATCTGGACCTTCGCGAGTTCGACGTACCAGTCGCAATACTCGTCCCAGACGAACTCGTAGATCGCCTTCGCGACGAGGTCGAAGCGGTAGTCCTTGAAATGCTGCGCGACCGCCGCTTCGGTGCGCTGTAGTTCCGACACGATCCAGCGATCGGCGAACGAGAAATCGAGGTTGGCCGCGTTGCATGCCGTGCTGCCCGCGGCGGCCTCGATGCCGCAGTCGTGGCCCTCGGTGTTCATCAGCACGAAGCGCGTCGCGTTCCAGAGCTTGTTGCAGAAGTTGCGGTAGCCCTCGCAGCGCGCGAGGTCGAACTTGATGTCGCGACCAGGCGTCGCGAGCGACGAGAACGTGAAGCGCAACGCGTCGGTCCCGAACGCGGGAATGCCTTCCGGGAATTCCTTGCGCGTCTTCTTCTCGATGCTCTGCGCCTGCTTCGGATTCATCAGGCCGAAGGTGCGCTTCTTCACGAGCTCGTCGATCGCGATGCCGTCGATGAGGTCGATCGGGTCGAGCACGTTGCCTTTCGACTTCGACATCTTCTGGCCTTCGGCATCGCGGATCAGCCCGTGCACATAGACGTCGCGGAACGGGATCTTGCCGGTGATGTGCTTGGTCATCATGACCATGCGCGCGACCCAGAAGAAGATGATGTCGAAGCCGGTGACGAGCACCGACGACGGCAGGTAGAGGTCGAGCGCGTCGTTCGACTTGGCCGGCCACTCCGACGTCCAGTCGAGCGTCGAGAAGGGCCACAGGGCCGACGAGTACCAGGTGTCGAGCACGTCCTCGTCGCGACGCAGCCGCCCGGTGTAGCCGTCCTTCGCGGCCAGTGCCTTCGCTTCGTCCTCGCCATGCGCGACCCACACGCGTGCGTCGCCTTCGGCGTCGGCGTACCAGGCGGGGATCTGGTGGCCCCACCACAGCTGGCGCGAGATGCACCAGTCCTGGATGTTGTTCAGCCACTGGTTGTAGGTGTTGACCCAGTTTTCGGGGTAGAAGCGGATCTCCCCGGACGCGACGCATTCGAGCGCCTTCTCGGTGATGCTCTTGCCGTCCGAGTTTGGTCCCTGAGCGGCCTTGCTCATCGCGACGAACCATTGGTCGGTGAGCATCGGCTCGATCACCGCGCTGGTGCGGTCGCCGCGCGGGACCATCAGCTTGTGCGGCTTGACGGCTGCGAGGAGGCCGAGCGCGTCGAGGTCCTGCACGATGACTTCGCGCGCGACGAAGCGGTCCATGCCACGATACTTTTCCGGTGCGTCGTCGCTGACGTGCGCGTCGAGGCGCAGGATGCTGATCGTCGGCAGCTTGTGCCGCAGTCCGACCGCGTAGTCGTTGAAGTCGTGCGCAGGCGTGACCTTGACGCAGCCGGTGCCGAACTCGCGGTCGACGTAGTCGTCGCCGATGATCGGAATGTCGCGGTCGCACAGCGGCAGGCGCACGGTCTTGCCGATCAGGTGCGCGTAGCGCTCGTCTTCCGGATGCACCATCACTGCGACGTCGCCGAGCATCGTCTCGGGACGGGTCGTCGCGACCGTCAGGCCCTTCAAGTCGCCAATCGGTCCGTCGGTGAACGGGTAGGTGATGTGCCACAGAAAGCCGTCTTCCTCCTCGGACACGACTTCGAGGTCGGACACCGCGGTGCCGAGCTTCGGATCCCAGTTCACCAGGCGCTTGCCGCGGTAGATCAGGCCTTCGTTATAGAGCCGCACGAAGGTCTCGGTGACGGTCTTCGACAGGCTGGCGTCCATCGTGAAGCGCTCGCGCTTCCAGTCCGGGGACGTGCCGAGGCGCCGCATCTGGCGCGTGATCGTGCCACCGGAGTATTCCTTCCACTCCCACACCTTCTCGACGAATTTCTCGCGGCCGAGGTCGTGGCGCGAGATGCCTTTCGCGTCCAGCTGGCGTTCGACGACGATCTGCGTCGCGATGCCGGCGTGGTCAGTGCCCGGTTGCCACAGCGTGTTGAAGCCGCGCATGCGGTGGTAGCGCGTGAGCGCATCCATGATCGTCTGGTTGAAGCCGTGGCCCATGTGCAGCGTGCCGGTGACGTTCGGCGGGGGCAGCACGATGCAGAACGCGTCGGGGATCGACTTGTCGAGACCGGCGTCGAAATAGCCGCGCGATTCCCATTCCGGATACCAGCGGGCTTCGATGTCCGCGGGCTCAAAACTCTTGGCCAGTTCCATGGTGTGCTCGGGGCGAGAAGGCAAAGCGCGGATTATAGCGGATGGGCGAGGGGCGCCCGGAGCGGCAAAACGGTGCAAACTGCCGAGCGGCGGGGACGCACCGGGCTGTGTAGAGTTCGGCCGCCCCAAGCGGCGAAATCATGAGCCGCGGCGGGCGGCGTGAATGGCTACGAGCCGGGTTACGTTCAGTGCAAATCGTCCGATTCGTCCTCGAGACGGCGCGAAATCCGCTCGGAAAGTGCCGGCAGCAAGGTCGCGCGTAGGTGCGCGAGAGTTTCTTCCTGCAGATGGTCGGAGAATTTGTCGAGTTCGCGCGAGAGGAGTTGCGGGAACTCCGTCGCGAACCAGGCTTCGACTTCGCGCGAGATTTCGGTGTCGAGTCCGACGAGCTGTTCGACAAGCCGGTTTTGCTCGCCGTGCGGCGGCGCGGCGAGCGGGGTCGTGGGCAGTTCGGCCGGATCGACGACGTCGGTGAGCACCGGCAGGTCTTCATCCTCGAGTGCGACGAAAACGTCCGGCTCCGACGGCTCGGTGCTCCGGTGGTGGCGACGCAGCAGCGCGTCCGCCTTGCCGAGCAACTCATCTGCCGCCTTCAGCTCGTCGTCCGGCTCGACTCGCGAACCCGGTGCCCACATGCTCACTGGACTACCCTCCGTGGCAAGACGCAGCGTGGAAAAGCGAAGCGCCTTCCGCCCAACGTGCGGCGTCGGAGGACCGGCATACCGCGGTGTGATTGGCAAATTCGGCCGCTGCGCCGCTCGTCCGCCTTATGGAATCGGTGCTCATAGCGCCTCCCGACGCACCGCGTCGAACGCCTGCAAGCGCAGATCCTGCTGCTTGTAGTGCTTCCAGCGCATGCGTGCAGGCTGTTTCTGCGTCTCGCTCTGACCGACGATCTCGACGAGCATCCGGAAACGCTCGAATCCTTCGGGGATATCGTCGGCGAGATTGAGCAGCATGTCGGTTTCCGGCCAGGGTTGCTGGGCGTCGGCCCGGCCGATCACGACCGGGGTCTCCGCGGCGAGCGGGGAGTCGGCCATCACGTGCGGGACGAATTCGAGCGGATCGAAGTTCCACAGCATCCGGTCGAGCTCGCGTGCCATCGGCTCGTCGGCCACCCGCAATGCGATCTTGCGGCCGCCCGCAACGGCGCGAGCGGCGAACTCGCAGGCGAGCGCGAGCGGGTGCTCGGCGTTGTGATAGAACTGCACCCGCGTCGCCATCGGCGTCAGGCCTCGGCGCTGCCGCAGCGGCCGATCAGGAACTCCGTGAGCAGCGGCACCGGCCGGCCGGTCGCCCCTTTCGCGTCGCCCGACACCCACGCCGTGCCGGCGACGTCGAGGTGCGCCCATTTGTACGCTTTCGTGAATCGCGCGAGGAAGCAGGCGGCGGTGATCGTGCCCGCGAAGCGTCCGCCGATGTTGCCCATGTCGGCGAAGTTGCTCTTCAGCAGCTCCTGGTATTCGTCCCACAACGGCAGCTGCCATGCGCGGTCGCCGGAGGCGGTGCCGCTGTCGAGCAGCTCGCGCGCGAGCGCGTCGTCGTTCGTCAGCAGCCCGCTCGCGATCTTGCCGAGCGCGACGACGCACGCGCCCGTGAGCGTCGCGATGTCGACGACGCACGCCGGGTTGAAGCGCTCGGCGTAAGTCAGCGCGTCGCACAGGATCAGTCGGCCTTCGGCGTCCGTGTTGAGGATCTCGATCGTCTGGCCGCTCATCGAGGTCACGACGTCGCCCGGCTTCGTCGCGCCGCCGCCGGGCATGTTCTCGGTCGCCGGAATGATGCCGACGACGTTGAGCGGCAGGCCGATGCTCGCGATCGCCTTGAAGGTGCCGAGCACGCTTGCGGCGCCGCACATGTCGAACTTCATCTCGTCCATTTCGGCACCCGGCTTGAGCGAAATGCCGCCGGTGTCGAAGGTGATGCCCTTGCCGACGAGCACGACCGGCCGATCTTTCGACTTTGCGCCCTTGTAGCGCATGACGATGAATTTGGGCGGCTGGTGCGAGCCGCGCGCGACCGACAGCAGCGAGCCCATGCCGAGTTTTTCCATGTCTTCGCGCTCGAGCACCTCGACCTTGAGCTTGTGCTGCTTGCCCAGCGCGAGTGCCGTCTCGGCGAGATACGTCGGCGTGCAGAAGTTGGCCGGCAGGTTGCCGAGATCTTTCGCCAGCGCCATGCCTTCCGCTATCGCCTGGCCGCGGCGGACGGCGACTTCCATGCCGGCCGAAATCCGGTTCGCGGTCAGCAGGACGACGTCCGTCACGCCGCGGCGCTTTTCGTCCTTCTTCGATTTCGTCGCGTCGAATCGATAGGCACCGTCGGCGATCGCGCGCGTGAGCTGCTGCAGTGCCCACTCGGCGTCGCGGCCTGGAACGATGCTGTCGGCGAGGCAGATAGCGGCGTCCGTCGCCGGCCCCGATGCGACGGCCTTTGCCGTCGCGTTGATCGCGTCGCGCCACGCCTTGTCGCCGAACTCGTCCTGTTTCCCGAGGCTGACGACCAGCACGCGTTCGCACGCGCTGCCCTTGAGGTCGTGAAGCATCAGCGTCGCGCCCGCTTTCTCGTCGAGATCACCGCGCGCGAGGATCGCCGCGAGCTTGCCATTCGCCGCGTTATCGAGCGCAAGCGCCGCGCCGTCGAGCTTGCCGCCAGCGAAAACGCCGACAACCAGCGTGCCGGTTTGCAGTTTTTCCGGGGTTCCGGTCTTTATGGTAAATTCCACGCGCTGCTCCTTTGATAGACGCGTCATTCCGATCGCCGCCGATTATGGCCCGGCCGCGACGAGCCCGTCAAAATCGCTCCCCCCAACGCATACCGAAGTCATTGCGCGATGATCTTCCGCCGCGCCCTCCAGCGTGAGTTCTCCCAATCGGCGGCCGGCGTCTTCGTCGCGCTGTTCGCGATCCTGATCAGCGTCGTCCTGATCCGCCTGCTCGGTCAGGCTGCGGGCGGGCGCGTCCCCGCGGACGCGGTCGTCGCGCTGATCGGTTTCGGCGCGGTCGCGCGCTTGCCGGTCGTCCTGTCGATGACACTCTTCATCGCGATCCTGCTGTCGCTGTCGCGGTCGTATCGAGACTCCGAGATGGTGGTGTGGTTCGCCTCCGGCCTTCCGTTGACCGCGTTCATCCGGCCGGTGCTGCAATTCGCGCTGCCTGTCGTGCTCGCGATCAGCGGCGTCACGCTGTTCCTCGCGCCATGGGCGAACCAGAAAAGCGAGGAATATCAGGCACGGATCGATTCGCGCGATGACACGTCGCGGATCTCGCCGGGCGTGTTCCGCGAATCGAGCGCCGGTCAACGGGTCTTCTTCGTCGAAATGGGGGCGGAGGAGGATGGCAAGGTTCGGAACGTGTTCGTGGCGAGCGAAAAGGACGGAAAACTCGGTGTCGTCGTCTCGGCGGAAGGCTCGCTGAGGACCGAGCCCAATGGAGACCGCTTCGTCGTGCTCGAGCAGGGGCGCCGTTATGAAGGCACTCCCGGGTCGCCGGAGTACCGTGTGCTCGAGTTCGAGAGCTATTCGGTCCTCGTCGAGGAGCGCAAGGCGGAGAGCGCCGCGGCGCGCGCCCGGACGCTGCCGACATCGCAACTGCTGCAAACGCCGACGCCGCGCGCGCTCGGCGAGCTCCTCGAACGGATCGGAACGCCCGTTTCGGCTTTGCTGCTCGCGCTGATGGCGATTCCGCTGTCGTTCGTCAATCCGCGCGCCGGCCGCACGAACAACCTGATGTTCGCCGTCCTCACCTATCTCGTCTACAGCAATGCGATCAGCGTCTTCCAGTCGTGGGTGTCGCAGGGGCGCCTGGGTTTCGAGCTCGCGGTATGGCTGCCGCACGTTGTCGTGCTCGCGGTGCTCGCGCTGATGTTCTATCGGCGGCTTGCGGTGTCGCCCTTCTGGCGGGCCCGCGCATGACCCAGATCCTGACGCGCTATCTCGCGCGCGAGATATACGGGGCGACCGCGCTGATGCTCGTCGCCTTCCTCGGCTTGTTCGCCTTCTTCGACTTCATCAACGAACTCGATGCGATCGGCGAGAACGGTTACCAGCTGCATCACGCTCTGATCTTCGTCGCGATGATTCTTCCCGGGCGCGTGTATGAGCTGCTGCCGGTCGCGGTGCTGATCGGCACGCTGTATGCGCTTACGACGCTCGCACGCCACTCCGAGATCACCGTGATGCGGGTGTCGGGGGTGTCAACGATGAAGATGCTGCGGACTCTCGCCGGCATCGGCTCGCTCTTCGTCGTGCTGACCTTCGTCTTCGGCGAGTACATCGCACCACCGGCCGAACGCGCCGCACAGCAATGGCGTTTGACCGCGACGAATTCCGCGGTCTCGAACCAGCTGCGCTCGGGGCTGTGGGTCAAGGACGGACCGCGCTTCGTGAACGTGCAGACGGTGCTGCCGGACCGCAGCATGGAGAAGGTGCGCATTTTCGAGTTCGACGAGCGTCACACGCTGCTGTCGATCAGCGAGGCCGCCACCGCCCGGTACGCCGCGGACGGGCAGGGGTGGCGGCTCGAAGGTGTGCGGCAGACGAGATTTCTCGGCGACCATACCGACGTCGTCCAGGTGCCCGAACTGCACTGGCGCTCGGACCTGACTCCCGACGTGCTCAGCGTGCTGATGGTCGCCCCCGAACGGATGTCGGTGACGACGCTATTCGCGTACGTGAATCATCTGCGGGAAAACCAGCAGAACGCCGATCGCTACGAGATCGCGCTGTGGAAGAAGCTCGTCTACCCTTTCGCCGCGCTCGTGATGATGGCGCTCGCGTTACCGTTCTCGTTCCGCCACGACCGAATGGGCGGGGTCAGCGTGAAGGTTTTCCTCGGTGTCATGCTCGGCGTCGGGTTCTACCTGCTCAACGGGCTGTTCTCGAACCTCGGCGTGATCAACAGCTGGCACCCCGCGCTCGCGGCGCTGACGCCGAGCCTGATTTTCCTCGCCGCCGCTGCCGTCATGCTGTTCTGGGTCGAACGCCGATGAGCGGTGCGGCGTCGAAGTCCCTCTCGCATCGCGGCGGGCGCTGACGGTCGAACGCCCCCTCGTCGAAGACACGACGAATCCGATGGATCGGTTCCCCGTCCTCAGAACTTTTCGATCGATCCGGCGCTGTCGTCCACGAAAAACGGACCCTGGCGGGTCCGTTGTCGTACTGCGAGCTGAAGTCGATCAGCTGTTCTTCGCGGCCGCGGCCTTGTAGTTCAGCTTTTCCTTGATACGCGCGGACTTGCCCGAGCGCTCGCGGAGGTAGTACAGCTTCGCACGACGCACGTCGCCGCGGCGCTTCACTTCGATCTTGTCGACGAGCGGCGAGTAGGTCTGGAACGTGCGTTCCACGCCTTCACCCGACGAAATCTTGCGAACGATGAAGTTGGAGTTCAGGCCGCGGTTGCGCTTCGCGATCACAACGCCTTCGTAGGCCTGCAGACGCTCGCGCGTGCCTTCCTTCACCTTCACGTGCACCACGACGGTGTCGCCGGGGGCGAACGCCGGAATGGTCTTGTTTTCGGTGAGGCGGGCGATTTCTTCCTGTTCCAGCTGCTGAATCAGGTTCATGTACGACTCCTGTCGATCCTATGGCACTTGGCCTTGCGTGCAGAGCAGGACTAATGCCTGGTGCATGCGGTTTGTATTCGGACTTTCAGGCGCTGCTGCCGCCTTCGGCCCGTTCTTGCTCCTGCCCGAATTCCTCGAGCAGTGACAATTCCTGCTTGCTGAGCTTGCGTCCCGCGAGCAGATCGGGTCGCCGGCGCGAAGTCGTCCCCAGCGCCTGCTTCAGCCGCCAGCGACGGATCGCGGCGTGATTGCCGGAGAGCAGCACCTGCGGCACGCGCTCCCCTTCGTAAATCTCCGGTCTCGTGTAGTGCGGGCAGTCGAGCAGCCCATCCACGAACGAGTCTTCCTGCGCCGATTCGGCATCGTTCAGCGCACCCGGCAACTGGCGCACGATCGCGTCGAGCAGCACCATCGCAGGGAGTTCCCCCCCCGACAGCACGAAGTCGCCGAGCGACACTTCCTCGTCTACGCAGCGGTCGATCAGCCGCTGATCGACGCCTTCGTAGCGTCCGCACAGCAGAGTCAGCGCCGGCAGCGCGGTCAGTTCCAGCACTTTGCCGTGATCCAGACGCCGACCTTGCGGCGACAAGTAGATCACGCGTCCGGCGGCCCCCAGCGATTGCTCTTGCGCCGCCCTTGCGCGGCCTATCGCCTTTTCGAGCGGTTCGGCCATCATCACCATGCCCGGTCCGCCTCCGTAGGGACGATCATCCACCGTCCGGTGCGGGTCCGACACGAAATCCCGCGGGCTGTGGAAGGCGATCTCGTAGAGGCCGCGATCCAGCGCGCGCCGGGTGATGCCGCTCGCGGTCAGCGCTGCGAACATCTCCGGAAACAGCGTGATCACATCGAAGCGCCTCGCGGCGGCTGGCGTGCTCACGCTGGCGTCACCAATCCTTTTGCCAATCCGCCCGGATCGTCCGCGCGGCGAGGTCAACGTCCAGCACATACGCGGCGACGAACGGAATCAGCCGTTCCTCGTCGCCGTCGCGGACCTGCAGCACGTCGTGGGCGCCGGTCGACATCAATGCTTCGACGGTTCCGAGCGGTTCACCGGCCTGGTTCGTCACCGTCATGCCGACGAGATCGCCCCAGTAGTACTCGTCCTTGTCCGGGGCCGGCAAGGCTTCGCGCGGCGCGCCGATGTAGCGGCCCTGAAGGGCCTCCGCACCGTTGCGGTCGCCGATGCCTTCGAACGATGCGACGAGTCCGGCTCCGTGTTCCTTGAAGCCGGTCAGCTTGACCGCCTGCCACGCGGACTCCGGCGCGTCGGCCGAGTCGGCAAGCCACCACTGCGCCATCTCGCGCCAGGACAGCGGATCATCCCCGAAAGGATGGAGCTTGACCCAGCCCTTGACGCCAAAAGGGGCGACGATGCGCCCCAGGATGACCATGACCGAAAGAATCGATCAGGCGGCGGCTTTCGCAGCCTGCTTGGCCAGGCGGAGCACCGTCGGCGACAGCTGCGCGCCGTTCTGCTTCCAGTATTCGAGGCGCTCGGCGTTGATCACCAGGCCCTTCTCGGACTCGGCGGCCATCGGGTTGTAGAAGCCGACGCGCTCGATGAAGCGGCCGTCGCGGCGGTTGCGCGAGTCGGCGGCGACGATGTTGTAGAACGGGCGCTTTTTGGCGCCACCACGGGCAAGGCGAATGACGACCATTTGGGTGTCCTGAGTTGGTATGCGAAAAGCCGGTGATTGTAGGGTAATTGCGGGGCAGCGACAAGCGCGACGTGCAGTGCGTCGTCCTGGGCACTGCGGATTGCGCGCGGCGGCGGGAGCGAAGGGCGGCTCCCAAGCGCGTGAATCTTGAATAGAATGCACGCGACCTCCCGCACGCGAACACCTCCGAATGCCCCTGCGCGAATCAGTCCCCGAGCAGCTCTTCCCTGTCCTGGCGTGGCTCGACGCCGAGCCGGACGCGGATCCGGTCGCGGACCTTGCCGCGCTGCGCGCGCATCTTACAGCGCTTCCGGCGTCGATTTCGTCGTCCCTGGAAGGGCGCGAGTGTGTCGGGCAACTGGCCGCGCGGGCGCTCGATGCGTGCGATCGGTTCAAGCCGCGCCTGCTCGATATCGCGCTGCCGCTGCCGCGACAGTTGAACGCCGCTTCGGTCGAGCTGGTTGCCGCGATGCTCGACCTTGCCGCGTTCTTCCTGTGCCTCGCCCCGTCAACCGGTGAAAGGCGTGTCCTTGCTCGTCGTGAGGATCCGTCAGGCTACGTGTCGCACGGTCTCCGCCTCGTTCGCGAGGCGTTCGTGGTGTCCGCGATGGGCGGCGCGGTCGTACCGCCCGGGCTGTGGTCGCGGGCGCACCAGCTGTACGCCGACGGCGTCCGCGACGTGCAGCCCGAGGGCGCGCAGAACGTCGCCGTGCTCGACTTCAAGCGCCTGCTCGCACTCGCGGCGCTGCAGCCGGAGAGTCTGACCGCGCGGGAACTCGTCTGGTCGAACGACTATCTCGAGGCCGCAGCCGACGCGGCCGTCATCTCCGGCACGCCGCTCCAGCCGACCGCGTCGGCTTTCTGGATCGATCCGTGCGAGGACGCCGGCCCGGTTGCGATGGTGCGTGAGAATCCGCCGGCGGTAGCCGGGGTGGTGTATTTTTCCGCCCACGGCATATCCCGTCGCGCCGCGGCCCACGTCGATTGGCTCAAGGCCAGGATGGCCGATGCGGAGACCGAGGGAGAGTGTCGCGGGACCGAATTGCTGACGCCGGACGCGGAAGGATTGCCGGTTGGCTTAACGCCGGCCGAGGCGCTGTCGCTGCTGGAGCGGATGCGCGACCGCTGGGCGTCGCCGCCCAACCGGGGCCAGCCGCGGCGGTCGCAGCAGTACACGATCCAGGTCTGCGCCGGCCTGCGGTTGATCTGGGAGGCGAGCCGGCGCGGTGCGGATTCGTCCGGCATCGTCGAATGGACCGTTCAAAACGAGAGCCCGGGCGGTTACGCGGTGATGGCGGTAGCGGGCGTGACCGGAACGCTTACCGCAGGCATGCCGGTCGCGTTGCGGCGCGACGCCGGCCAGCCCTGGTCGATCTGCCTCGTGCGCTGGATTCGGAGCGACCAGCCGGACCGCGCCGAACTCGGCCTGCAGCTTATCGCGCAGTCCTGCACGCCCGTCACGGTCGGATTCCGTGGCGGCGACGTGCGGATGACTGTCCCGGCGCTGATCCTTCCGCCGAAGGCTGCCTTGCGTCCCAATCAGGCGATACTCGCGCCCGCCGGCACTTACACGTCGCGGGCATTTTCGCTCGTTCACGACGGCGAGCGGGTCTACGTCGCGCAGGCGCGGGTGCTGAGCCTCGACATGCAGACGGCCAACGTCGAGCTGTTTCAGTACGAAATCGATCCTTATCCGGGTTGAACCGTCGCGGGCGGAGCGGCGTGCTTCGCGATCAGCGACGACAGCGGGAGGTCGGCCGCGCGAAGGGCCTCGGCGAGACGCTGGCCGACGACGTTCGCGCCTTCTCCGCCCGGTGCGGCAAGCCAGTCCGCCGGCGACAGTGCGAAGCGGGCGACGACCGCCGCGACGCGAATGTCGCCGGCATCGCGACTGAGGACCCAGCCGCCGTCTTCCGTGCGCACGACCCAGCCTGCATCGCACATCTCGCCGAGCAGGATCTCGCCTTCGTTGCTGGCGACGCGCGCCGAGCCTTGCAGCGGGCCGAACGACGACGCAACGCCGTCGCGCTGCCCTTGGGCGAGCGTGATCAGGATGTTCAGCGCTGCCCATGCACGGTAGCCGGGGAACGCCGGCAGGATCCGCGTGCGTTCGAAAAAACCCGGCAACGTCGCGGACAGCGCGGCGCCGAGCAGGATCACGACCCAGGAAAGGTAGAGCCAGACGAGGAAGATCGGCAGCACTGCGAAGGTGCCGTAGATCAGCGTGTAGGTCGGGATGCGCGCGATGAAGAGGCCGAACGACCGCTGCATCAGCAGAAAGACGACCGCCGCCGCGACGCCGCCCGCCAGCGCGTGGAGCGCGCGCACGGGATGGTTCGGCACGACGTAATAGAGGGCGCTGAACAGCGATGCGAGCAGCACGTGCGGGACGAGGCGGGCGGAAAAGTCGCCGATCAGCGAGCCTTCGCCGGCGAGCGCGATCGAGGTCGCGACGACGTGCCCGGTTGCCAGCACGATGCCGCCGAGCGCGAGCGGCCCGAGCGTCATCGCGAACCAGTGCACCATCAGGCGGCGCAGCAGCGGGCGCGGGCGTCGCACGCCCCAGATGTTGTTGAACACGCGATCGATCGTCAGCAGCAGCATCAGCGCGGTCAGCACCAGCAGCGCGATGCCGATCAGCGTGAGGCCAGCGGCCTTCTGCGAGAACTCGAACGCGTAGGTCGCGATGATCTGGCCGGCGCGCTCGGGCAGCAGGTTTTCGAGCAGGAACGCGCGCAGCGACGCCCCGACGCGCGCGAAGGCCGGGAAGTTGCTGAACAGCGAGAGGATCACCGTGACGAGCGGGACGATCGCGAGCAGCGTCGTGAAGGCGAGGCTTCCGGCGACTTGCGGGCAACGGGTGGCGACGAAACGTTCGGCCAGCAGGCGCAGAAAGTCTCGCGCGGAGTTCAGCAACATCTTGGAGGAGCCCCGGGGCGTCGAAGGTCGGCGCGTATAATCCGCGCATATTTTAGCCACGCGGCCCGCGATGAAAGAAATCCTCGTTCTCTACTACAGCCACCGCGGCTCGGTTCGTGCGCTGGCCGAGCACGTTGCGCAGGGCGTCCACCAGGTCCCGGGTGTCGGCGCGCGGGTGCGCACGGTGCCGAAAGTGTCGACGGTGTGCGAGGCGGTCGAGGACGACATCCCGGCGTCGGGGCCGCCCTACGTCGAGCCGCGCGATCTGCAGGAGTGCAGCGGCCTCGCGCTCGGCAGCCCGACGCGCTTCGGCAACATCGCGGCGCCGCTGAAGTACTTTCTCGACGGCCTCGCCGCCGACTGGGTCAATGGCACCCTCGCGGGAAAACCGGCGGCGGTGTTCACGTCGACCGCGAGCCTGCACGGCGGGCAGGAAGCGACGCTGCTGTCGATGATGCTGCCCCTGCTGCATCACGGGATGCTGATCGTCGGTCTCCCGTATTCGGAGGTCGAGCTCAACACGACCCGCAGTGGCGGTACGCCCTACGGCGCGAGCCACGTGGCCGGACCGGACGGCAATCCCGAACTTTCGCTCGAAGAGATCCGTCTTGCCGTCGCGCTCGGCCGACGGCTTGCGCAAAGCGCCGTCCGGCTGGCGCGTCCGCTATGAACACGCGTTCCCTGAACGTCGCGGCGAGCCTGCTGCTGGTCGCGCTGATCGCGCTGTGCGTGCTGTGGGAGGGCTGGCTCGCGCCGCTGCGCCCGGGCGGTTCCTGGATGATGTTGAAGGCGCTGCCGCTGATGGCGGCGCTGTTCGGCGTCCTCAAGGGGCGGCGCTACACCTACCAGTGGCTGTCGATGCTGGTGCTGCTCTATCTCGTCGAGGGCGTCGTGCGCGCGTCGGACCCCGGTCTCGGCGGGATGCTCGCCTGGGCCGAGGCGATCCTCGCCGCGCTGCTGTTCGTGACCGTCGTGCTCTACGCGCGGCTGAGCGCGCCGTCGCGGCAGGGGGCAGCGGGGAACTGAGCGCGCCTGTCCGCTGTTTCGGGTGCCGTATGCGGCGCCGCAGCCGTCCTCCGGCCGCGGCGCCGCAGCGATCAGATTTGCGGATTCAAGCGCTCGAACTTCCCGTGCAGCTTGTTCAGCGCGTTCAGATAGGCTTTCGCCGACGCGACGATGATGTCGGTGTCCGCGCCCTGGCCATTGACGATCTTGCCTTCCTTCGCCAGGCGCACCGTGACTTCGCCCTGCGCGTCCGTTCCGGTCGTGATCGCGTTGACCGAGTACAGCAGCAACTCCGTGCCGCTGTTCGCGAACGTCTCGATCGCCTTGAACGCCGCGTCGACCGGCCCGGAACCCTCGGCGGAGGTGCGGGTTTCCTGCCCGTCGACCGCTACCGTCAACTCGGCGCGCGGCGTCTCGCCGGTCTCGGAGTGAAAGCGCGACGAGACGAGGCGGTAGTGTTCCTGCTCGGGCGTGACGATCTCGTCGCTCATCAGCGCGTGCAAGTCCTCGTCAAAGATCTCGTGCTTCTTGTCGGCGAGCTCCTTGAAGCGAGCGAAGGCGTGGTTCAGATGTTCCTCGGACTCGACGACGATGCCGATTTCCTGCAGCCGGGTGCGAAACGCGTTGCGGCCCGAATGCTTGCCGAGCACGAGCTTGTTGGTCGTCCAGCCGACGTCCTCGGCACGCATGATCTCGTAGGTTTCGCGGTGCTTGAGGACGCCATCCTGGTGAATCCCCGACTCGTGGGCGAACGCATTGGCGCCGACGATCGCCTTGTTCGGCTGCACCGGGAAGCCGGTGACGCCGGAGACGAGCTTTGAGGCCGGGACGATTTGCGTCGAGTCGACACGCGTGTCGCACGGAAATACGTCCTGGCGGGTGCGCACTGCCATCACGAGTTCTTCGAGGGCGGCGTTGCCCGCGCGCTCGCCCAAGCCGTTCAGCGTGCATTCGACTTGGCGGGCACCCGCCATCACGGCCGCGAGCGAGTTCGCGACCGCGAGGCCGAGGTCGTTGTGACAATGCACCGACCAGATGACCTTGTCCGAGTTCGGAACGCGTTCGATCAAGGTGCGGATCGTCCCGGCATACTGGTCCGGCACGTTGTAGCCGACGGTGTCCGGGACATTGATCGTCGTCGCACCGGCGCGGATGACCGCGTCGAAGATGCGGACGAGGAAATCGATTTCGGAACGTCCGGCGTCCTCGGCCGAGAACTCGATGTCATCGGTGTATTCCTTCGCCCAGCCGACCGCGCGCACCGCCTGCTCGACGACCTGGTCGGGCGTCATGCGCAGCTTCATTTCCATGTGGATCGGGCTGGTCGCGATGAAGGTGTGGATGCGACCGCGTACCGCGGGCTTGATCGCCTCGCCGGCGCGGCGGACGTCGGTTTCGTTCGCCCGTGCGAGGGCGCAGACGGTCGATTCCTTGATTGCTTCGGCGATCGCGCGCACCGATTCGAAGTCGCCATTCGATGCCGCCGGAAAGCCCGCTTCGATGACGTCGACGCGCATTCGCTCGAGTTGCCGCGCGATGCGCAGTTTTTCGTCGCGCGTCATCGACGCGCCGGGGCTCTGTTCGCCATCGCGCAAGGTGGTATCGAATACGATCAACTGGTCTTTCATCGTCGGCTCCAAGGGAAATTGGACGTCAGGAAACGCATATGCCAAGACGCCTGCGCGTGATGCGCGGGCGGCGGACAAACGACAGGGAGGGGGGAAAGTATTTAGCGCGCGGGGCGCAGCAGCGGGCCGAGCAGCAGCAGGCCCGCCGGCAGGGGGCGAAGCGACAGGAGGGAGAGGTCGCGTTCGAAAGTCATGCGGCCGACTATAAAGCAGGCCCCGGAAATTGCGCAAGCGCGAGCCGATTGTTTTTGTCAATCCGTGCGATCGCGCCGACCTTCAGCGCAATTCGAACGCCTCCTGGTGGAAGCGCAGGCCGTTGATGCCGAGCGTGCGGTAGCCGTCACGCAGGGCGGCGGCGAAGCCACGCGGACCGCAGAACCAGATTTCCGCCTGCGCGCCGTGACGTTCGCTGAGTGTGAGCGCGGTCAGCGGCCCGTCGCGGTCGGTGCCGATCACGTGGAGCCGGATCGACGGCAGCGCCGCGCACAGCGATTCGAGGCGCGCGACGAACGGATCTCCCGCGCTTTCCCGCGTGCAGTAATAGAAGTCCGCGTTCGGGGCCGCGTCGGGCGTTTCCTGCAGCGACTCGAGCCACGCGAGGAAGGGCGTGACGCCGATGCCGCCGGCGATCCAGATCTGGGCCGCTTTGCGTGAGCGGTGGTAGTCGAAGCGGCCATAGGGGCCTTCGATCCTGACCGGCTGGCCGGGATGCAGGCGCGACGCAAGGCCGCGCGTGTAATCGCCCAGACCCTTGATCTGGAACGTGACGCGTCCGTCGCCGCGGTCGGCGGACGCGATCGTGAAGGGATGCGCGCCTTCGACGTGGTCGAAGGTCGCGAACGCGAACTGCCCCGGCTTGTGGCCGCGCCAGCCGTCGAGGTGGCAACGTACTTCCGTCACGCCCGCGGCCTGTTCCCGCAGTGACTCGACCCGTCCGGTGATCTGACGCGCATGGCCGATGCGGCCGAACAGCGAGTGCAGGCCGGCGTGCGTGCCCGCGACGATGAAGAGCGCGAGCAGCGCGCCGAGCGCGGTCGTCCAATAGCTCGGGGGCGCGAGGAAGGCCGCGTGGATCGCGAGCATGCCGTACAGCACCGGCATCGCGTGATGCAGCGAGCGCCACGGGCGGTACGGGAAGCGCTTCCACAGTGTGACGGCGAGCATCGCGAGTAGTGCGTAGATCGCCCACTCCCCGAACTCCTCGCCGACGTCGCGCATGATTTCGAGGAAGCCGCCTTCGTGGTCCTTCGGCAGCCGTCCTTCGCGGCCGAACACGCTCTTGATGACGTCGTCCGACATTTCGACGAGCCAGTGCAGCGCCGCGAACGAGATCGCGAGGATGCCGCTCCATTTGTGGAGGCGGTAGATGCGGTCCATGCCGCCGAGCGGACGCTCGAGCCACGCCGGCCGGGTCGCGAGAACGATCGCCAGCGACATCAGCGAGAACGCCCACAGTCCGGTGAGGTAAAGCGCCTCCTGGCGCACGATCCACGGCAATGCGGCGCCGCCGTCCGTGGCAGCAGGAGGAGTCAGCGCCCAGGCGAGCGTGACGAGCGAGAGAAAGCCGGCAAGTATCGTTTTCATCGTCGAGGGTTAGGCCCGAATGGTTGACGGGCGGCACCGCGGATGCGGTGCCGGATTGCGGCGCGCGGCCGAGGCCCGCAGGCAGCAGGGAGCAGCAGCTCAGTCGTCCTCGAAGTAGCCGAGCTTCGCATCGACGTGGCAGGCCGGGCAGTTCGCCTTCGAGCCCACGTCCTTGTCCTTCCATTCGCCGGGCGACACTTCGTCGTGCTCGTGGACCCATTTCGGCAGTTCGGTGATGCGCTGCGGCGACGCGTTGGCGCGCACGCCCTGCATCAGCTTGCGGCCGTACTGGCGACCGCCGGTGTCGGCGGCGTTGTCGACGAGGTAGCGGGTGACGCGGGCGGCCGTGTCGGCATCGAGGCTCGCGTCGTCGCCGAAATGGTTGTCGAGCTCGCTCATCATGCGGCGCCACGACGCCGCCGGCAGCATCGCCGCCGGAAAGGCCATGTGGCAGCCGCCGCATTCCTCGGCGGTGACTTTGTCGGCGACGGGCGGGAAGAAGTCGTCGCCGCCGGCGCGGGCCTTGCTCAGGACGGCGGCGGCCAGGCCGACGATCAGCAGGCCGGCGGCAACGGAACGGGTCGGGATGTTCATTGCGGATTTCCTCGGGAGTTTTTCGGTCGGTGGATCGCGTCGCTCACTGGCCCGCCATGTACGCGAGCCAGTCGCCTTTCTCGCGCGGCGTGCATTCGCGGCCGAGCACTTCGTTGCAGTTGCGCTTGAACCATTTCTCGACTTTGGCCGGATCCTGATAGCGCGCCGGCGACGCCGAAGCCGCCATCGGCTCGATCGCCTTGCCGGTCCGCGTCTTTCCGGGACCGCGGGCGTCCTTTCCGTGGCACGACGTGCAGGCCGGCGTGTCCGGCTTTCCGCCGGCGAATTCGGTGCGGTGGAGGGTTTCGCCGCGCGCCGCCGAGAACCCGGCGAATCCGGACCCTTCTGCTTTCGCCGCTGCCGCGTAGCCTTCGATCAGGCTCGCCGGCGGCGCGGCCGATACGGTCGTGGCGAGCGGGAGGACGCAGAGGAAGCCGATTGCATACCGTGTCACGGTCATGTTTTCATCCTTGTTCGTGGCGCCAGCGGGCCTGGCTTGATCCTGTTGCAGCCGACGGGCGCAGTTGTGAGGCCGTCGCTGGAGAGCACTTTGGGGGCCGCCGGCTGAACGAAGGCTGAAGCGGGCGTTCACGATTCGTTCACTTTCGCGCTGGTAGAACTTCTGGCATCGAACAACCACCGGAATCCGCCGTGCACTTATCCGCGCTTTTCGTTGCCGTCATCCTCGCCGCCGGGGTCGTCCCGTCCGCGAGCCTCGCGAGCGAGCCGGACCACGAACGCGCGCGCCAAGCGCTCGAACGGGGTGAAGTCCTGCCGCTGCGGGCGATCCTCGACAAGATCGCGCGCGACTACCCGGGCGAGGTCGTCGAAGTCGAACTCGAGCGCGAACGCGGGACGTGGATTTACGAGATCGAGCTGATCGGCGCGGACGGCCGACTCGTCAAGCTCGAGATCGACGCCGGTAGCGCCGAGGTGCTTCGCGCCAAAGGGCGCAGCGCTCGGCAGGAACGTCGATAAGAGGAGCAGGACCGATGCGAATTCTGGTCGTGGAAGACGAGCCGAAGCTCGCCGCGCAGCTCGTCGAAGGGCTGACGGAAGCCGGTTACGCGGTCGATCATGCCGACAACGGCCGCGATGCCCATTTCATAGGCGATGTCGAACCGCTCGACGCGGTCGTGCTCGATCTCGGGCTGCCGCTGATGGACGGGATCACGGTGCTGAAGAAGTGGCGCACGGCGGGCAGGACGATGCCGGTGCTGATCCTCACCGCGCGCGACAACTGGCACGAGAAGGTCGCCGGTATCGACGCCGGCGCGGACGACTACCTGACGAAGCCGTTCCACATGGAGGAGCTGCTCGCGCGCTTGCGAGCGCTGATCCGGCGTGCGGGCGGCCATGCGAGCGCCGAGCTGGTATGCGGCCCGATGGTGCTCGATACCCGGGCCGGGCGCGTCACCGTCGACGGACAGGCCGTGAGCCTGACGAGCCACGAGCTGCGGGTGCTCGCGTACCTGATGCATCACAAGGGCGAAGTCGTGTCGCGCAGCGAACTGACCGAGCACATCTACGCGCAGGACTTCGACCGGGATTCGAACACGATCGAAGTCTTCATCGGGCGGCTGCGCAAGAAGCTCCCGCCCGGTCTGATCGAGACCGTCCGCGGACTCGGATATCGGCTCGCGGACCCGACGTGAGCCGGCGTCCCGGCTCACGCGGTTCACTGCGCGTCCGGCTGCTCGCGGGCAGCCTCGTCTGGATTCTCGGCACGCTGACGGTGACCGGTTTCGTGCTGACGGACCTTTTCCGCCAGCACGTCGCATCGCGCTTCGAGGCCGAACTGCACCTTCATCTCGACCAGCTGACCGCGAACATCGAAACCGGCCCCGCAGGGGAACCGACGCTGCGCGCCGACTTGAGCGATCCCCGGTTGCTGAAGCCGTACTCGGGGCTGTACTGGCAGGTCGACGGTGTCGGCGATGCGGAACGGGCGGTGCTGCGGTCGCGTTCGCTGTGGGACGTGACGCTCGCGGTTCCGGCCGACAGCGTGCCCGACGGCGGCGTCCATGTTCACCGCATCGCGGGTCCGGACCGTCGGCGCGTCGTGATGATGGAGCGCGTCGTGCGGCCGGCCGACAGCCCGGACCGGCCGCTGCGGCTGATCGTCGCCGCCGACGAGAGCGGCATGACCGATCCGGTGCGCGAGTTCGTCGGCCTGCTGGTCGTCGCGCTCGGCGTGCTCGCGGCCGGCCTCGTCGTCGCTGTGGGCCTGCAGGTGTCGGTCGGACTCGCGCCGCTGCGCCGGCTGCGGGAGGCGCTGGCGACGGTGCGGGACGGACGCAGCCGGCAACTCGAAGGCGCGTTCCCGAACGAGGTCCAGCCGCTCGTCGACGAGCTCAATGCGTTGCTCGAGCACGACGCCGAAGTCGTCGCGCGCGCTCGCACGCAGGCCGGCAATCTGGCGCACGCGGTGAAGACTCCGCTCGCGGTTCTCGGCAATGCCGCCGCGCGCGAGCATGGCGCGCTCGCGGCGCTCGTCGCCGAGCAGGTCGACGCCGCGCAGCGGCAGGTCGATTACCACCTCGCACGGGCGCGCGCCGCCGCGGCGACGCGGGTGCCCGGGATGCGCACGCCGGTCCGACCGGCACTCGAGGCGCTGGTGAGGGTGATCCAGCGGCTGCATGCGGAACGGCGGCTGCAGGTCGTGATCGAACCGCCCGCCGCCGGGCAGGCCGAACCGGCCTTTCGCGGCGAAGAACAGGACCTGCAGGAGATGCTCGGAAACCTTCTCGACAATGCGTGCAAGTGGGCGGCGCATCGGGTGGACGTGCGGCTGTCGGGGGTCTCCGGACAGTTGCAGGTCGTCGTCGAAGACGATGGGCCGGGGCTTGCGCCGGACGAACGCGAAGCGGTGTTCGCGCGCGGTGTGCGGGCCGATGAGCAGGTGCCCGGGTCGGGCCTCGGCCTCGCGATCGTCCGCGATCTCGCCTGCCTGTACGGTGGCGACGCGCGGCTCGAAGAATCCGCATCCGGCGGGTTGCGTGCGGTGCTTGTGCTCCCCGCGGCCTGATCGAGAACGAACGGCCGGGATCGGGCCGATATATGCCAACCAACGGGAGAACACGATGAACCCTGAACAGACTCGCTCGCTGCTGACCGTCTGCCTGATGGCGGCCTTCTCGGACGGCCACCAGGATCCGCGCGAGCGCGAGCACGTGCGCAGCGTCGCGGAATCGCTTTCGGCGCAATCCGGCGCCGATTTCATGCGCCTGTATCAGGACGTGCTGCTGAAGCGGGTCACGCTCGAACAGGCCGTCGCGGGGCTCGATTCGCCCGAGCTGCGCCAGCTCGCGTTCGAGATGGCAGTCGGGGTGTGCGACGCCGACGGTGTCCACGACGCCGGCGAAACCGAGTTTCTCGATCGTCTAGGGGGCCTGCTCGGACTCGCGCGCGCCGCCGTGGCGCCGGTGGTCCGCGAGGCGGATGCGCTTGCGGCGGCGCCCGTCGAGGCACCCATTCCCGAATTGCCGGCCGCCGCGCCGGCGGACCAGCCCGAACTCGATCGGATGATCCTCAACGCGGCAATCCTCAACGGCGCGCTCGAACTCCTGCCGGAGACGCTCGCGTCGATGGCGATCATTCCGCTGCAGACGCGGCTCGTCTATCGCGTCGGCAAGGCGTACGGCTATGAACTCGACCGCGGCCACATCACCGACTTCCTCGCGACGGTCGGCGTCGGACTGACCTCGCAATACGTCGAGCAGTTCGGTCGCAAGCTCGTCGGCGGCCTGCTCGGCAAGGTGCTAGGTCGCAGCGGCCGCACGATCGGCAGCGAAGCGACCGGAGCGGCGTTCTCGTTCGCGACCACGTACGCGCTCGGTCACGTCGCGAAGCGCTATTACGCCGAGGGGCGCAAGCTCGACGCGGCGAGCCTGAAGGCGACGTTCGCGCAGACCGTGGACAGCGCGCGCGGTCTCCAGGCGCAGTACGCGCCGCAAATCGCCGAGCGCGCACGCACGCTGGACCTGAAGCGCCTGATGGCCGAGATCCGCGCGTAAGCGGACTTCCGTGGTCCGCCGCCTCGGACCGCGCTGACTTCAGCGAACTTCCGGCGGGTGGTCGGGAACGAGGGGGCAGCGCCCGATGCGCGGCGGGCGCCCCATGTCCTGATTCGCAGTTCGCGACGCTTTCGTGCGACCGGGCGAAATGACCGCCGTATCGGCATCGTTCGGACAGCGTTAGGCGGTATCCGCCTTCAATCGATCGGACGTTTCCAGGCGAAGCGGTAAGCTCGAATGGCGTCCGCGTCGTGGCAGCGGCCGTTGTCCGCATCGGCTTGCACCAGATACCAATCCTCTTCCTTCCCATCGCCGACGCGTCTGGCTTTGTCGGGCTCGAAGCAGCGCTGTAGTTCGGACGGTTGGATCAGCGCATGACTGTCGGGGTGGGCTCGCAGCCACTCGACGGCCTTTTCGGTCTGGTTCGCGGTGCCGACGCCGAAGTGCACCAAGGGCTGCCGAGCGAACAGCCACTGGCCTTCGCTCCAGTAGGTCAGTACCAGTTCGTTGCCTGCGGTAGCGTCGGCCACTTGCGCCATCAGGGTTTGACGCGGATTGACGCCTGTCACGATGGGCTCGATGAAGCCGCGCACGAACCACGCCAGGAACCAGACGATGGCCAAGCTGGTGAATATCTTCTTTCCGCGCGGACGCCGCGCGAACCAGCGGCGCAGTAGCCAGGGGACCAGCGGCGCGACCGCGAGCACCAGCCCCGGAAGGGCCGGGTAGATGTAGAGCTTGCGTTTGCCGCTACTGAGGCTGAAGAAGATCAGCACCAGCACGACCCAGCCCAGCAGTACCAGGTAGCGGCCGTCGCGCTTGGCGAGCTGGCGGCGCCACGCGGGGATCAGCCAGGGCAGGGCCAGCACCAGGGGCAACCAGTACTTGGGAATCACGGCAGTGAAGAAGTACCAGAAGGGCTCGCGGTGGTGCCAGGCGTTGGCGTAGCGGCGCGCGGTCTGGCGCAGGAGGATTTCGCTGACGTAGGCGCGACTGGCTTCGTCGCCGAAGAGCGCGACTTTCAGCAGCATCGGCAGCAACCAGGTGGCGATGGCGGCCAGGACCACCAGCAGGCCGAGCAGCCACGCGCGGCCTTCGCCGGGTAGCCGGACGACGCCGGACCAGCCCTGACGGGCTGCGTAAGCGTAGGGGATGAACATCAGTGCCGGCAGGAAGCCCACCCCCTTGCTGATGATGCCGAAGCCCATCGCGGCACAGGCGGCGTAGAACCAGCCCCAGGCCGGCCCGAGCAGCAAATGCCGGGCGATGCCGTAGAGGCCGAGCGCCGTCCACAGGCAGAGGAAGCCGTCGATCTGGCCGGCGCGCTGGATGCTGTAGGTCTGGTAAGTGGCGAGAAACAGGAGTCCGGCGATCAGTCCCACCCGGGGATTCCAGAGGCGGGTGGCGAGGTCGTGCAGGCAGGCGGCAGTGACGACGCCCGCCAGCAGCGCCGGCAGGAACAGGGCGACGTGCGGCGAGATGCCCAGCCGGATCAGGGCGGCAATCGCCCACATGAAAAGCGGCGGTTTGTCCGGGTAGATCTCTGCGGCGCGGTGAGGGATCAGCCAGTCGCCTCCCTGAAGCATTTCCAGGGCCACGCCGAGGAAACGTTCCTCGTCGACGTTCGAAGGCTGGCGCATGCCCAGGCCGGCACTGATCATGAGCGCGGCGAGCAGCATCAGGAACAGCAGCGAGCGGCGGGGGGTAAGGATCGATCGCACGGCCCGCCACCCTTGGTCCGGGACCGCGAAGGTCTGGGCCATGCTCAAGCTTCCAGTTCGCGAGCGGCGGTACCGAAGCGGGTGCGGCGAATCAGCCACCAGACGCCGAAGAGGTCCAGGATGCCCACCAGGGCGCGATCGAGATTGCCGTACTTGGATATGCCGGCCTGGCGCGGGCGGTGGTTGACCGGGTGGACCAGCATGTCTCCTCCGTGGCGCTGGATCAGCGCGGGGATGAAGCGGTGCATGTGGTCGAAGTAGGGCAGTCGGAGGAAGGCCTCGCGCTCGATCAGCTTGAGCCCGCAGCCCGTATCCGGCGTGTTGTCCTTGAGCAGGCGCCCGCGCAGGCGGTTGGCAAAGCGCGAAGCCCAGCGCTTGCTGGCGGTGTCGCGGCGGTTCACCCGATGGCCCGCGATGAGCTTGAGATTGATCGGCGCCTCCGGGGCCCGGACGATGGCGAGCATGCCTGGGATGTCGGCCGGATCGTTCTGCCCGTCGCCGTCCAGCGTGGCGAGCCAGGTTCCTTCGGCGGCTTGGGCCGCGTGGTAGATCGAGGTGCTCTGGCCGAGGGAGCGATCATGGCTGAGGATGCGCAACTGCGGATAGCCGGCGCGCTTCATCGCGAGCAGCCGCGCAGCCGTGTTATCGGTGCTGCCGTCGTCGACCACGATCACCTCGAAGGGCTCGCCCGATAGCGCCCGGCGAATCTCTTCCAGAAGCGCAGGCAGATTCTCGGCTTCGTTCTTGGCGGGGATCAGTACTGAGAGGTAAGGCCGGTTCGACATGCGGGGTCCGTCGTTGGAAGGGGTATTCGATTCATTCTATTCATTTCGGCTAAGGCGCGCAGCGCTGAGCGGCCAGTTCCATGAACTAAACGCCGTCGGGCGACGTTTCCCATTTTGCGCGTTCCAACTCGCCCAGCTCGACATCCACCTTGTCGTCGATGCCCAGGCCGTGCCGGTGACGGTGATACAGCCAAGCGCCGAGCGTGCCCGACCCCACGAACAGCAGGGCCGCGGTGCCAATGCGCAGCGCGGGGGCGACGTTGATGCCGCTACCGACCAGCGCGAACACCAGGGTTTGCGGCAGGAAGCCGACGAAGCTGGCGGCGAGGAACGGCACCAGGCGCGCGCTCGAGATTCCGGCGGCCAGGTTGGTCAGCACATTGCTGCCTACCGGCAGGATGCGGATCAGCAGCGTCATCGAGAAAGGGTGTTCATCGATGAAACGGTCGAAACGGGCGGCCCGCCTGCCGAGACGGGCGCGCAACACACTCCGGCCGAACAGCCGCGCATAGAGGAAGGTGGTCAGGCTGCCAAGTAGCGTCGCCAAGGTCCCGAGCAGGGTGCCCGAAACCAGGCCGAACGCATAACCGGCAAGGAAGGCGATGACCTGCCGGGGCAGTCCGATCGCTGTGAACAGCGCCCCCATGGCCAGAAACAGCAGCGTGCCTCTGAGGCCATGACCACGGACCTGCGCGTCGATCCAGGTGGCGTTGACCGCGTCGCCCAGGTGGCTTCTGTCGAACAGATAACCGATCAACGCGAGGCTGAGGATCAGTCCGAGTCCCTTGAGTATCACCCGCGGGGTCATCATCGACGTGCTCCGGCGTCGCCCAGAACCGTGCGGTTCGGGGAGCGAGTGCTGACTTCAGGCCAATAGGCTGCTCTCATTTCACATTGCTCCTCACCCAGCGGCCGACGCGTTCTGTGCGGCGCGGCCGGGCGAAAAAGGGTCCGAAGGGTGAGTGACGTGCCGCAATGTGCCGATATGTCGCAACCATTGTAGACGCCGATACGCCGGCTTTCGCGGATCATGCTCCGCCTCTCCGAAGCACATACACGCGCCCCGTGGCGTAGAGCGGCAAGAAGTCGAAATGACCGAGGATCTGGAAGCCCGATGCGCGGTACTCCTGCTCGATGACGTGCGTAGAAAGTGCGGCGCACTTGAGGGGAGTGTTTTCGCCGCGCTGCGCACGCTTTCGCTGCAAGCGCCTGTGCTTCCATGCCTTGTAGTTCCCATCGACCGGCAGCGAGAGGATTACCGTATCGCGCGCGACGCGATGAAATTCACGCAGCATCGCGAGGCGCTGCGCGGTGTCGCCGGCATGGTGCGCGACGCGCATCGAGAAGATGCAATCGACCGAGCGATCGGGAAGACAGATGTCGAGCGCGGATGTCTGCAGTGTGCGGACGCGATCGGTCAGCGATGGTGGATGCGCGGCGCGGGCGACGTCGAGCGCCGCAACCGAGTCGTCGGCGCCGATGATGACTCGACCGGGGTGTTCGGCGAGCAGCGGCCAGTAGCGTCCCCCGCCGCACGGAAGATCGAGCACGAGCGTGGGGGTGCCGGCGAGTGCGAGCGCCTTGCGGGCGAGTTGCTCCTCCCGCCACTTGGACAGGCGACGGGCCAGGCGGCCGCGGCGATTGCGGAGATGGCTCTGTGCGTGGTGGTCGCATTTTTCCGACGACAGGGGCGGGATCGGACCGGAGGCGTCTTGCATTCGAGGCTCCTGGAGCAATCTTCAAGCGTAGGTCGCGCGCGGTTAAGGCCTCGTTGGACGTGAGTCAAGAAAACGTCAAACGGGGTGAAGATCCACCCGGAACTCGCAGCCGCCGCCCGCGGGCTCCTCGAGCCGCACTGCCCATCCCTGGCGTTCGCAAATACGGGCGACGATCGAAAGACCGATGCCGATACCGTCACCGCGGCTCGCTTCACCGCGGGCGAAGGGCCGGAAGATCTTCGTGCGCTCGCCTTCGGGAATGCCGGCGCCCGAATCGACGACGCTGAAGCCGCCGGCGCGGATCACGAGGCGTACGAAACCCCGGTCGGTGTAATGGATCGCGTTGCGTAGCAGGTTCGTCAGCACTGCGCGCAGCAGCGGCCCCGGGTATACGTCGTCGTCCCCGGATTCGACCGCCAGCCCCAGCTCGAGCCCGCGGCGCGCCGCTTCCGGCTGCCAGCGGTGCAGTTGTTCGTCGGCGGCGTCGGCGAGCGAGGTGCCGGCGAGAGGGACCTGCTTTTCCTGCGGGGCGCGTGCGAGGCCGAGAAATGTTTCGACCAGTTCCTGCATCTCGAGGCAGGCTCGCGTGATCCGCTCGATCTGGCGCCGCTGGCTGTCGGATATCGACGGATGTTCGAGGAGCAGTTCGGCCGAGCTCGCGATGATCATCAGCGGGGTTCGCAGCTCGTGGCTGATGTCGCTGGTGAACAACTGCTCGCGCTCGAGCGCTTCGCGCAGCCGCCCGAGTGTCACGTCGAACGCAGCGGCAAGTTTGCCGACTTCGTCGTCGGCGTAGTCCGGTGCGAGCGGGGGGGCGAGCGGCAGCAATTGGTCGCGGTGCTGGACCTGGCCGGATAGCCTGACGACGGGAGCGATCACGGTTCGGGCGAGGGCTTTGCCGAGGAGCCATGCGACGAAAATCGAGAGCATGAAACCGAACGAGACGATGTGCAGCCGCGTCTGCTCGCGGCGTTCGAAATCTTCCTGGTTGAGCAGCAGCACGTGGCGCCGCCCGTCCTCGTCGCGGATCATCACGTGGTACGCGTCGTCGTCAGTTACTTCCTCGTACAGCCCGGGTTCGCGTCCCTGCAGCCAGGTGGGCAGCGTCGAAAGCTCTGCGACGGGAACGACGTACAGCGTCATGTCCGGTCCGGGGGCCGGATCGCGGCCGGCGCGCCGCTCGGCGATGAGAAAGTCGAGATGGCGGTTCATCGAGTCCGATACCAGCTCGAGTTCGACGCCGTCGACGGCGAGGATGATCGACACCGAGAACAGGCCCGCGACCGCCACTGCCATCAGCACGAAAGCCGCGACGATGCGGTCTGCTAGGCTCAGCCGGGAGAGCATGTCAGCGGGCGGTCAGGCGGTAGCCGATGCCATGCACCGTGTGCAGCAGCGCCGACGCAAAGGGCTTGTCGATCTGTTGGCGCAGGTTGTGGATGTGGCTGCGCAGGCTGTCGCTGTCCGGCGGCGAGTCGCCCCACAGCGTCGTTTCGAGCAATTCGCGGCGCACGACTGCGGGACTCTTGCGCATCAGCACCTCGAGCAGCTTGAGGCCGATCGGCCCGACATGAAGCGTCTGCCCGCCGCGGCGGACGTCGAGCGTGTCGAGGTCGTACTGCAGGTCGCCGACGACGAGCTGGCGCCGCCCGCCCGAGCGGCTGCGCTTCAACACCGCCTCGATGCGCGCGGCCAGTTCCGACAGCGCGAACGGCTTGGTCAGGTAGTCGTCGGCCCCGGCGCGAAAACCGTGCAGCCGGTCGTCGAGGGCGTCGCGCGCGGTCAGCATGATCACGGGCGTCTGATCCTGCTCGGTCTCACGCAGCCGCTCGCACAGCGCATAACCATCGACGCCGGGCAGCATCACGTCGAGCACGATCAGGTCGTAGCGCTGCGTCGCCGCGAGGTGGAGGCCCGTGAGCCCGTCTTGAGCACAGTCGACCACGTAGCCCTTGAGCGTGAGGTAGTCCGCCAAATTGGCGAGGATGTCGCGATTGTCTTCGACGAGCAGCAGTCGCATAGTTTCGGATCGGGTGGGGATGCGGCCGAATCGTTCAGTTTCGGCCGCTGAAGCGTGCGAGATTACCCATTATCTCGACCATCGACGAGCGGATCTTCCCGATCGCCACCGCGGGGTCGTCCAGCGGGTGGTCTTCGCCATCGGTCGCCTCATTGCGTCCGGCCCCAAGGGCGTTGATCGGGAATGTGACCTTGAAGTCTTCGCCGATATAACCGATGCGGTTCCAGTCCGCGACGACCGCGTAGCGTCGATTGAAAGCGGGGTCGAAGAGGTCCTGGCCGAGCGAATAGTCGGCTGCCGGGTTGCGAACGCCGAGCAGCGGCATCAGTGTCGCGGGAATGTCGAGGTGGCTGGTGATGCCGGTGATCACGGCCGGCTTGCGTCCCGGCACCCGGACCACCGCGGGCGTCCCGGTCTGGAAACGATTGAACTGTGCGCCATGACCCCACCGGCTGCGTTCCATGAATTCCTCGCCGTGGTCGCCGAGCACGATGATGACCGTGTTGTCGTACAGACCGCTCGCGCGCAAGTGCTCGACGACGCGGCCGATCTGCTTGTCCACCTGATGCGCCGCGTTGAGGTAGCGGTTCTTGATCAGCGGCATCTGCTCCGTGAAATCCGTGGTCAGGTAGTTGAAATCCTCGAGGTAGGGCCGGGCGATCGCGTCGGCGTCGGGGAAATCGTAATTTGCATGCGTCCCCTCGAAAAACATGTAGGTCATGAACGGCCGTGCCGGATCCCGGCCGTCGATGAAGCGGGCCATGTTGTCGATGTTGGTCGCGTCGCGTTGCCAGGCGCTGCCGCCGGTGTCGAGCGGGTGAAGATCGCCCGGGCGCATCCCGACGAAGACGGTCTTGTCGAATGCGGGGTAGGTGAAACGCTGGCTGGTGTGGAGGCTGAACTGATAGTTCTGCTGCTGCAGCACGTCCATCAGCACGGGCTGGCGACGGGCGGCGAGCATCGGAAACCAATAGTTTCCGTAGAGCCCGTAGAACATCGAGAACACGCCCATCTGCGTCATGTTCGCGCCGCTGTAATGGTTTTCGAGCCGCAGCGCGTCGTTCGACAGCGCCCACAGGTTCGGCATGATCTTCTGGTCGAGCATGTCGAAGCGCAGCGACTCGGCTACCAGCCAGACGATGTTCAGCGGGCGGCTCGGGGGCTCCACGGTCAGTGGGGCGAGCGGATAGGTCAGCGCGCCGGCGCCGACGTGCAGCCCCGCTGCCGGATTCTCCTGTGTTGCGACGCCCAGCCGCTTCGCGAGCCGCCGGAAGGTCAGCGGCTGGTACAGCGGGTAGCGTTCGCTCGCGAACAGGATGGGCTGGAAATTCGTCATCGCGCTGTAGCCGTAGGCCAGGCGCTCGCCGAGGGTCAGGACCACGAAGAGCGCGAGGGCGGCGCTCCATCGGCGGCGCCCCGAGTCGCTCGCGGACCGTCGATCACGCGTCGTCCATGCGTATGCGAGCGCGTGGACCACGACGAGGCCGAGCACGATCAGCGTCGCGGTCAACACGGTGCTGTTGCTTGCGCCGAGCGATTCGATGCCTCCCGGCGTCGTCACCAGGTCCAGGACGAACCCGTTGATGTGGAATCCGTACATCCGGAAGATCACGCGGTCCGCAAAGAGCAGGACGTGAGTGAGTCCGGCGAGTCCGACAGTCGTGATCGCGAGGATCGCAGCCGCCGCGCGCCCCTCACGAGTGCCGCCCACGACGCGTCGCAGCGCGTGACTGACGGCGAATGCGGGGAGGAGATAGAGGAATGCGTAGCTGAGCGTCGTCGCCAGCGACCAGGTCGCGACGGCGAATCCGGCGTATTGCGCGGACGTCTGGCCGCTCGCGAGCTGGGCGCAGGCAAGCAGCCAGGAGAGCAGGAAAAAGCGGTCGAGCTGAACGCGGCTCGGTAGCGAGGACATCGGAAACTCCGGTGACAACCGGCCGGCATCCTCGCAGTGGCGACGTCAAGCGCGCTTCAACGTCGCGTAAAAAAAATGTGAAACGCCATAAAAAACGGGGTTTTCCACCGGTCATTCGGTCGGTTCGTCGCGTCGCTCGCCGGACGCGACCGCTGCTTCGCGCCGGCGGCGCTTCTGTGCGAACCGCCAGAAGTAGATCACGTAGCCCGATGCCGCATAGACGAGGAACAGCGCGAACAGCACCCCGGGGGGGTAGCTCGATACCAGCGCGAACGCCATCACGAGCGCGATGACGACGATGAACGGGACGCTCTTGCGCAGATTGATGTCCTTGCCGCTCCAGAAGAGCACGTTGCTGACCATCGACACGCCCGCGAAGATCGTCAGCAGGGCCGCGAACCAACTCACGTCCTGACCGGTCAGCCCGTTGTCGATGACGACCCATACCAGGCCGGCGATCAGTGCGGCCGCGGCCGGACTCGGCAAGCCCTGGAAATACCGCTTGTCGATCACGCCGATGTTCGTATTGAAGCGCGCGAGCCGCAGGGCCGCGCCCGCGCAGTAGATGAACGCCGCGATCCAACCGAACTTCCCCATGTCCTTCAGCGCCCACTCGTACATCACGAGGGCCGGCGCGGCGCCGAACGACACCATGTCCGACAGCGAATCGTACTCGGCGCCGAATTCGCTTTGGGTGCGCGTCAGTCTCGCCACCCGCCCGTCGAGGCCGTCCAGCACCATCGCGACGAAGATCGCGACCGCCGAATGTTCGAAGCGAAGGTTCATCGCCTGCACGATGGCGTAAAAGCCGGCAAACAGCGCCGCAGTCGTGAACAGATTCGGCAGGATGTAGATGCCGCGACGACGTTTCTCGAGGGGAATCAGTGGCATGGAATGATCGTTTCCGCTATTGACCGGAAGTTCCCGGGCGTGCGTTCGATTTCAAAGCCGGCAGCGCGTGCGCCGCCGGCAGTCCTCACGGCAGTTCGGCAAGTATCGTGCTCGAGGCCGACACCTTGTCGCCGATCGTCACGCGTGCGCGGCTGCCCGGCGGCAGATAGACGTCGACGCGCGAACCGAAGCGGATGAAGCCGTAGCGCTCGCCGCGCCCGAGCCTCGAGCCCGCTTCAACATAGCAAAGAATCCGTCGCGCGATCAGGCCCGCGACCTGCACGCAGGTGACGTCCTGACCGTTGCCGAGCCGCAGGTGCAGCGCATTGCGTTCGTTCTCGACCGATGCCTTGTCGAGCGCCGCATTGACGAAACGGCCAGCGTTGTACCAGCGCTGGACGACCTCTCCGTCGACCGGGCTGCGGTTCGAATGAACGTTGAACACGTTCATGAACACGCTGATCTTCAGGCTGTCGCGGTCGAGGTACGGGTCGCGCACGGGCTCGATCGCGACGATGCGCCCGTCCGCGGGCGAGAGCACGTCCTTCTCGCCTTGCGGGATCGGTCGCGGCGGATCGCGGAAGAACTGCACGACGAAAGCGAACAGCACCCAGAAGGGCAGCGCCCAAGCGAAGCCCGCGGCGGTGCTGATGACCAGAGCCACGATGAGCGTGATCGCGATGAAGGGCCAGCCTTCGCGGGCCAGAATCGGATGGGGATAGTTATTGGGCATGGTGTATCCGGGACAAAAAAGGCCGGGTTCCCGCGCAGCGCGGAACCCGGCCCGTTGGGCGAGGTGAATCGGAGCCGCCGACCGGTGGGGGCGCCATCGGGCTCCCGGCGCGCCGCAAGCGGCGCGAGGACAGACCCGTCAGGATCGCGATCGACATGCGGCCGCAAGCCGCGACGCGCGCGGCTCCTTTTCGCCAGGACTCAGTTCTTCGTCTGGTCGACCAGCTTGTTCTTGCGGATCCACGGCATCATTTCGCGCAGCTGACCGCCGACCTGCTCGATCGGATGTGCGGCATTCAGGCGCCGACGCGCCGTCATCGACGGGTAGTTCGTGCGGCCTTCCAGAATGAACATCTTCGCGTATTCGCCGGTCTGGATGCGCTTCAGGGCGGCGCGCATCGCTTCGCGCGACTTTTCGTTGATGACTTCGGGTCCGGTCACGTACTCGCCGTACTCGGCGTTGTTCGAGATCGAGTAGTTCATGTTCGCGATGCCGCCTTCGTACATCAGGTCGACGATCAGCTTCAGCTCATGCAGGCACTCGAAGTACGCCATCTCGGGCGCGTAACCGGCTTCGGTCAGCGTCTCGAAGCCCATCTTCACGAGTTCGACGGCGCCGCCGCACAGCACGGCCTGCTCGCCGAAGAGGTCGGTTTCGGTCTCTTCGCGGAAATTCGTCTCGATGACGCCGCCCTTCGTGCCGCCGATCGCCGCCGCGTACGACAGCGCGATGTCCTTCGCCTTGCCCGACTGGTCCTGATGCACCGCGATCAGGGACGGCACGCCGCCGCCCTTCAGGTACTCGGAACGGACCGTGTGGCCGGGGCCCTTCGGGGCGATCATCACGACGTCGAGGTCGGCGCGCGGCACGACCTGGTTGTAATGCACGTTGAAGCCGTGCGCGAACGCGAGCGTCGCGCCCTGCTTGATGTTCGGCTCGACGTCGTTGCGATACACCTCGGGAATGTTCTCGTCGGGCAACAAGATCATGACCAGGTCGGCGCTCGCGACCGCTTCGGCGACTTCCTTGACGACGAGGCCTGCCCCTTCCGCCTTCTTCCACGACGCGCCGCTCTTCCGCAGGCCAACGGTGACCTTGCAGCCGGACTCATTGAGGTTCTGCGCGTGCGCGTGGCCCTGCGAGCCGTAGCCGATGATCGCGATCTGCTTGCCTTTGATCAGCGAGAGGTCGGCGTCCTTGTCGTAATAGACTTTCATGATTTTCCTTTCTGGTTTCGGTGGCTTCTGCGCCGGCGGCCGCCATGATAACGGCAGCGCTGCCAGCCGCAAACGGGGTTGGGGGTCAGACCTTCAGGATGCGATCGCCGCGGCCGACGCCGCAGACGCCCGAGCGCACGGTTTCGAGCACCAGCGCGGGGTCGATCGCATTGATGAAGGCGTCGAGCTTGGACTGGTTGCCGGTCAGCTCGACGACGTAGGACGTGTCGGTCACATCGATGATGTGCGCGCGGAAGATGTCGACCATGCGCTTCATCTCCTCGCGGTCCTTGCCGGTCGCGCGCACTTTCGTGAGCATCAGCTCGCGCTCGATGTGGGCGGCCTCGGAAATATCGACGACCTTGACGACTTCGACGAGCTTGTTCAGCTGCTTCGTGATCTGTTCGATGATGTCGTCCGAACCGGTCGTGACGATGGTCATGCGCGACATCGACGCATCCTCCGTCGGCGCGACGGTCAGCGATTCGATGTTGTAGCCGCGCGCCGAGAACAGGCCGGAGACACGCGACAGCGCGCCCGATTCGTTCTCGATCAGCAGGGAGATGACGTGTCTCATGTTGTTCTCTTGAGGGTCTACGGAGAGCCGGTGGTCCCGCGGACACGGACTGCCGGGGGCCGGCATCCGCGGTGACGAGGGGCCGGTGGGCGCCTCGCCGCCGGCGCGACCTTGGTGTCGCCGCGCCCCGCGAGAAAGATCGGTTGTTACAGGTCCTCGGCCGACAGGATCATCTCGGTGAGACCCTTGCCGCCCTGGACCATCGGATACACGTTCTCGGTCTGGTCGATCTGGAAATCGAGGAACACGAGGTCGTTCTTGCGCGCGAACGCTTCACGCAGCGCGCCTTCGACGTCGGCCGGTCGTTCGACCCGCAGTCCCACGTGGCCGTATGCCTCGGCGAGCTTCGCGAAGTCGGGCAGCGAATCCATGTAGGACTCGGAATAACGCTCGCCGTGGAAAAGCTGCTGCCACTGGCGGACCATGCCGAGGTAGCGATTGTTCAGGTTGCAGATCTTGATCGGCAGCCGGAACTGCTTGCACGTCGACAGCTCCTGGATGTTCATCTGGATCGACGCTTCACCGGTCACGCATGCGACCGGCGAGCCGGGATGCGCGAGCTGCGCGCCCATCGCGTACGGCAGGCCGACGCCCATCGTCCCGAGGCCGCCGGAGTTCAGCCAGCGCCGCGGCTTGTCGAAACGGTAGTACTGCGCGGCCCACATCTGGTGCTGGCCGACGTCCGACGTGATGAACGCGTCGCCGCCGGTGACTTCCCAGAGCTTCTGGATCACGAACTGGGGCTTGATGATGTCGTCCGAGTTCTTGTACTTCATGCACTCGCGGCGGCGCCACTCGTCGACCTGTTTCCACCAGGTCGCCAGCGCTTCGCCATCCGGACGCGCGGACGAGGCCTCGAGCTGACGGATCATCTCGTCGAGCACTTCCTTCACGTCGCCGACGATGGGGATATCGACCTTGACGCGCTTCGAGATCGACGACGGATCGATGTCCACGTGGATGATCTTGCGCGGTTCCTCGGCGAAGTTCTCCGGGTCGCCGATGACGCGGTCGTCGAATCGGGCGCCGACGGCGAGCAGCACGTCGCAGTAGTGCATCGCCATGTTCGCTTCATAGGTGCCGTGCATCCCCGGCATGCCGACGTACTGGCCGTCGCTCGCCGGATAGCCGCCGAGGCCCATCAGCGTGTTCGTGATCGGGAAACCGAGCAGGCGCGTGAGCTTGGTGAGCTGCTCCGCCGCGTCCGACAGCACGACGCCGCCGCCGGTGTAGATCATCGGGCGCTTCGCTTCGAGCAGCAGCTGCACCGCCTTGCGGATCTGGCCCTGATGACCCTTGACGACGGGGTTGTACGAGCGCATCGAGACTTCTTGCGGATACTCGAACTCGCACTTGTGCATCGACACATCCTTCGGGATGTCGACGAGCACCGGACCGGGGCGGCCGGTCTTCGCGAGGTAGAACGCCTTCTTGATCGTCGTCGCGATGTCGCGGACGTCCTTGACGAGGAAGTTGTGCTTCACGCACGGCCGCGTGATGCCGACCGTATCGACTTCCTGGAACGCGTCCTGCCCGATCGCGGCGGTCGGGACCTGTCCGCTGATGATGACCATCGGGATCGAGTCGCAATAGGCGGTCGCGATGCCGGTGATCGCGTTCGTCGCGCCCGGGCCGGACGTCACCAGCGCGACGCCGACCTTTTCGGTGCTGCGCGCGAAGCCGTCGGCGGCGTGGACTGCTGCCTGCTCATGGCGGACGAGTACGTGGCGTACCCGGTCCTGGTTGAATAGTGCGTCGTAAATGTAGAGGACTGCGCCGCCGGGGTAGCCGAACACGTATTCGACCTTTTCTTCCTGCAGGCACCTGATTACAATTTCCGCACCAGTCAGCACCATCGCAAACTCGCTCTTTATCACGTTCTAAACGACGAACGTTACCGGTCACTCGGCGTTTGGTCAAGATTGGCGCTGCGTCGCAACAAGACGCCGAACCGCCGCGATTCTCAAGGATTCACAGCTGGCTTCCCGGGTAGAACTGTCCGCCTTTCTCGAGGGCGTCGAAAAGCGTGCGTTCAAGCAGGCGGTCTATGCGCTGAGGACCGACGAGGCGGCCCTCGACGCGGTGCAGGATGCGATGCTGAAGCTGTCGGCGAGCTACGGCGACCGTCCGGCCGGCGAGTTCCCGATGTTGTTCCAGCGCATCCTCCAGAACGTCATCTACGACGCGCTCCGGCGCCAGAAGGTCCGCAACACGTGGACCGCGCTGTTGTCGTCCTTCGTATCCGAGGACGAGGACGAGACCGACGCGCTGGATGTCCTCACCGCCAATTCCGACGCGGCCAGCGCCGATGCGCCGCATCGGCAGTTCGAACGTGCGAGAACGCTCGCTGCGATCGAGCGGGAAATCGCTCGCCTGCCCAATCGTCAACGGGAAGCGTTCCTGATGCGTTACTGGGAGGAAATGGATATTTCCGAGACGGCCGCCGCAATGGGTTGCTCGGAAGGGAGCGTCAAGACGCACTGCTCGCGCGCCACGCAGACGCTGGCGGCAGCCCTCAAAGCGAAGGGGATCGTGCCATGAACGAACAGGATTTCGGCCGGAAGGTCGCTGGCCATCTCTCGGCGTCGGCGAGGGAACTGGATGACGGGCTGCTCGAGCGGTTGCGGGTCGCGCGCGAGCAGGCTCTCGCCGTCCAGAGGCCGACCGGGCGGCTTTCACAGATCTTCGGCGGAAACGCGGGTTTCCGGCTCGGCTTCCCGGGCCTGCTCCGTCCCGTGGCGGTCAGCGTGGCGATCCTGGCGGCCGTCGGCGTCGGCGACTATTGGTCGACCTGGGCGCGCGTTATCACGTTGCAGGAAGTCGACACTGCGCTGCTGAGCGACGACCTGCCGATCGATGCCTATCTCGATGCGGAATTCAAGGCATGGGTGCAGCAAGACTCACGGTCCTGATCCTGGCGTTGATCGCGAGCGGTACCGTCGCCGCAGCCGTGACGCCGATCGGGGCCCCGCGGTGGAACCGCTTGAGTCCGAGCGAGCAGCAGATTCTCGCGCCGCTCGCCGACGACTGGAACGGCATGAGCGACGAGCACCGACAGAAATGGGTCGGGATCGCGCACGAATATCGGCGTCTCACGCCGCAGGAACAGGCTCGGGTCCAGACCCGCATGAAGGACTGGGCGAATCTCCGGCCGGAGCAGCGCGAAGCCGCCAGGGACCAGTACCGCAGCTTGCGGAACATCCCGCCCGACAAGCGGGAAACGCTGCGCGAGCAATGGCTAAGATATCGCAGCCTCGCCCCCGAGGAGCGCGCGGTGAAGTCGGAGATCCGACCCCGAAGGGACGAACGGACGCCGCGCGGAAAAGGAAACGAATAAGGCGTCAAGAATGAACACCTCCTCCGGGCGGAAAGCCCCGATCAGCAAGCCCGCGCCGCAGCGCACGCTCGTCGAACTGGCGGGCCTGCGCCGGCGGCTCGCGAGCCTGCTTTACGAATCGCTGCTGATGCTCGGCGTTCTTGCGCTGACCTTCATGGTGCCGTACCTGATTCTCGGCGTCGTCTGGAACGTCGCGCCCGCCGGCTGGGTCGCGTGGCTGCATGTCTACCTCGTGCTCGGCGCGTATTTCGTCTGGTACTGGCGCCGCGGCGGCCAGACGCTCGCGATGCAGACCTGGCGGCTGCAGATCGTGCGCGCCGCGGACGGGCGATTGCCCGCCGCCTCGACCGGTTGGCTTCGTTACACGCTCGCGTGGCCGTCGGTGCTCTGCTTCGGCATCGGGCTCGCGTGGGCGCTCGTCGATCGCGACCGGCAATTCCTGCACGACAGGCTCGCCGGCACTCGGGTCGTGCTGCTGCCTTCGGTCGCGGGCCAGACGCGCTGACGCTCGGGCGGCGGTCCGTCGATTCCCGGACCCCTGCGGTTCGGGCCATTCAGAGTCAGCTGTGTTCGGGTTCGCGGTCGCGCCGCAGCGGCGCCCGCGCGTATAGTTCCGGTTTGCCCGAATGGATCCGACGCGATCGGAGACGACAATGAAAACCGAACACGCCCCAGCGATTCTCCGTGCCGATTATCAGCCGCTTGCCTGGCAAATCGAGCGCATCGAACTTCACTTTCATCTCGACCCATCCGCCACCCGCGTGACGAGCCGCCTGCACTGCGTTCGCGATGTACGCGTCCCGGCAGGTCCGCTGCGGCTCTGTGGCGAGGACGTCGAGCTGTTGTCTTTGCGGATCGACGGCGCCGAACCCGAATCGACGAGGGTAGTCCGCGACGCGGTCGGCATCGTTCTTCATCTCGACGGCGACTCGGCCGAGATCGAGATTGTCACGCGCATCGATCCGTCGGCGAACACGACGCTTTCCGGCCTTTACCAGTCCCGAGGGGGCTTTTTCACGCAGTGCGAGGCGGAAGGCTTCCGCCGGATCACGTTCTTTCCGGACCGTCCCGATGCGATGAGCCGCTACACGGTGACGGTGGAGGCAGACAAGGCGAGCTGTCCAGTGCTGTTGTCGAACGGCAATCTCGTCGAACAGGGCGAACTCGAAGGCGGCCGACACTACGCGAAATGGGTCGATCCTTTCCCGAAACCTTCGTATCTCTTCGCGCTCGTCGCAGCAAAGCTGGTCGCGCTCGAGCGCCGCGTCACGACGGCCTCGCGCCGTGACGTGCTGCTGCAGGTCTGGGTCGAGGACGGCAATCTCGACCGCGCCGGGCACGCGATGGATTCGCTCATGCATTCGATGCGCTGGGACGAGGAGACCTTCGGCCTGGAGCTCGACCTCGACCGCTTCATGATTGTCGCCGTCAGCGACTTCAACATGGGCGCGATGGAGAACAAGGGGCTGAACATCTTCAACTCGAAGTACGTGCTCGCGAAGCCGGAGACGGCGACCGACGTCGACTACGAGAACATCGAGAGCGTCGTTGCGCACGAGTACTTCCACAACTGGACCGGCAACCGCGTGACCTGCCGCGACTGGTTCCAGCTGACGCTGAAGGAAGGGCTGACCGTTTTCCGCGACCAGCAGTTTTCGGCCGACATGCTCGGCCGCATGGCGGAAGCGGGGGGCGAGGCCGCGGCCGCGTCGGCACGCGCGGTAAAGCGGATCGACGACGTCCGGGTACTGCGCGCCGCGCAGTTCCCGGAGGACGCGGGACCCATGGCGCACCCGATCCGTCCGGACCGCTATCAGGAGATCAACAACTTCTATACGGCGACGGTCTACGAGAAGGGCGCCGAAGTCATCCGCATGCTGCATACCCTGCTCGGCGCCGAAGGTTTCCGCAACGGCATGGATCTCTATTTCAGCTATTACGACGGGCAGGCGGTCACCTGCGACGATTTCGTCGACTGCATGGCCGAAGCGAACGGCCGCGACCTCGACCAGTTCATGAACTGGTACGCGCAGGCGGGCACGCCGCGGGTGAAGGCGGTGGGCAGCTACGACGCCGAGGGTCGCGTCTATACGCTGACACTGTCGCAGCGTACGCCGCCCACGCCGGGTCAGCCGGAGAAACAGCTGCTCGTGATCCCGGTGGCCGTCGGGCTGATCGGGCCCGACGGCGCCGATCTGCCCTTGCGTGTCGCGCACGAAAACAACGCCGGCGCGACGACGCGGGTGCTCGAGCTGAGCGAAGTCGAACAATCCTTCCGTTTCGTCGACGTTCCGTTCGAGCCCGTGCCGTCGGTGCTGCGCGGATTCTCGGCGCCGGTGATTCTCGAACTCGACGAGGACGACGCGCGGCTGGCATTCCGCATGGCGCATGATTCGGACGCATTCAATCGCTGGGACGCGACACAGCGCTACGCGGAGCGCGTCATCCTCGCACTCGCGGCAGACGCCGCGGCGGGCCGTCCGCTCGCGGTTCCGGACGGGTTCGTTGCCGCATTCCGCGCGCTGCTGACCAACGATTCGCTCGATCCGGCCTTCCGCGCGCAAGCCGCGGCGCTGCCGTCGGAAGGCTATCTGCTGGAGCGGATGGAGCCGGCGGACCCGGCGCCGCTGCGCGCAGCACTCGTATTCCTGATGCGCGAGCTGGGTTCCCGGCTCGCCGACGACTGGCTGAAGCTCGGCGACGCGCTCGCCGTCGACGGTCCGTATCGCTATCACCCGGCGGACGCCGGCCGCCGCGCGCTGGCGAATCTCGCGCTGAGATATCTCGCGGCCGCCGAAATCGAGCCGGGTCTCGTGCGTGCCCGGGATCAGTTCGAGCGTTTCGGCAACATGACCGAAGGATTCGGTGCGCTCGCCGCGCTCGTGCAGAGCGCGAGTCCGGCGCGAAAGGCTGCCCTGGAGTCTTTTCACGCGCGTTTTGCCAACGACGCGCTGGTGCTCGACAAATGGTTCGCGCTGCAGGCTGCGGCGTGGCGCTGGGATCCGAGCGAGGAGCCGGTGCTCGAGCGCGTCCGCGCGCTGATGCGGGATGCGGCTTTCAGCCTCGGCAATCCGAACAAGGTCTACGCGCTGCTCGGCGGTTTTTTCCGCAACAACCCGGCCGAATTCCATGCGGCCAACGGCAGCGGCTATGCGTTCTGGGCGGAGCAGGTGATTGCGCTCGACGCGAAGAATCCGCAAGTCGCGTCGCGGATCGCACGTTCGCTGGAAAACTGGCGGCGCTTCGCGCCCGCGCTTCAGGCGCGAATTCGCCCCGAGCTCGAAAAAGTCGCCGCGGCGCCCGGCCTGTCGCCGGACGTCGCGGAAATCATCGGGAAGGCCCTCGGCAACGAGGGCTGAGCGGACGGCGCCGGAGGTTCGAGGTCGCGAGGACCGCGGTCCTCGCAGGTTCCGGCGTCGGCGCGCGCCGCGGTATTGCGCGAGGATTCAGGTCGCGATGTCGCCCGCGATGTAATTCGACAAGTGATTGATCGTCTCTTCCTGCTGCACGATGATCGATTTGACGACGTCGCCGATCGTCACGATGCCGGCGATCCGTCCGTGCTCGACGACCGGCAGGTGGCGAAAGCGGTTTTCCGTCATCAGGTTCATGACGTCCTCGACCGTCTGCGACGGCGTCACCGTGCACAGATTCGCGGTCATCAGGTCGCCGACCTTCACGTCCTTCGAACTGAGGCCCTTCAACGCGATCTTTCGCGCGTAGTCGCGCTCCGTGAAGATACCGGCGAGGCGCTTGTTCTCGAGGACGAGGACTGCGCCGATGTCGAATTTCGCCATGATGGACAGGGCCTCGAACACGCTGACGCCCGGCTCGACCGAGTGCACGCCGGTTCCCTTCTGTTCGAGGATCTGCCGGACCGTGGTTGTCGCTGTCATCTCTGTTTCCCTCCTGAGGTTATCGCTTTGCACTGCAGGCGCCGGTGAGACGATGGCGTCATAGCTTGGAACGAAGACGCCGCCGACGCAAGCGCCCCGAGCGAGGGATCCGCGGCGGGCCCGCTACACCTCGATGTTGTCGATGAGGCGCGTCTGGCCGAGCTTGGCCGCGGCGAGGACGACGAGCGGATCGTCGGCGTGAACCGGAGGCTGAAGATCGCTGCGGCGGCGTACGGCAATGTAATCGGGATGCCAACCGTGTGCGGCGAGCTCCGCGATGGCCTCGGTTTCGAGCTTGAGGAAGTCGTGGTCGCCCAGTCGCACCGCGTCGCGGATCCGCGACAATTCGCGATGCAGCCGCGGCGCTTCCGCGCGCTCCTCCGCCGACAGGTAACCGTTGCGCGACGACAGCGCGAGTCCGTCGGGTGCACGCACGGTTTCCCCGGGGAGGACTTCGACCGGAATCGCGAGCTGGCGCACCATGTTCGACAGCACCATCAGCTGCTGATAGTCCTTCTTGCCGAAGAGCGCGACGTCCGGCTGCACGATGTTCAAGAGCTTCAGCACGACGGTGGCGACGCCGCGGAAATGCCCCGGGCGGAACTCGCCTTCGAGGATGCTGACCTGGGCCGGCGCGGGCTCGACGAAGTAATGCTGCGGCTGCGGGTACATCGCCGTTTCGTCGGGCGCGAAAAGGTGCGCGACGCCGGCTGCTTCGAGTCGCTCGCAATCGGCCTTCAAGGTGCGCGGGTAACGGTCGAAGTCGTCGCGCGGTCCGAACTGGAGGCGGTTGACGAAAATGCTCGCGACGATCGAGTCGGCGTGAGCAGCCGCCTGGCGCATCAGCGTGATGTGGCCTTCATGCAGGTTGCCCATGGTCGGCACGAGCGCAACGCGGCCGGCCGATGCGCGCGCGGCGCGCAGGGATTCGATGGTGGTGTGGATCTGCATGACGTGTCCTGACTGAAAGGCCGGCCGACTCAGTAGCAGTGCTCGGGGCCGGGGAAGCTGCCGTCGGCGACGGCCTGTACGTAGCGTGAGATCGCCTCGTCGATGCTCGCCGCACCGACCATGAAATTCTTGACGAAGCGAGCCTTCTTGCCGGGGTAGACGCCGATCATGTCATGGAGGACGAGGACTTGGCCGTCACAGTCCGGTCCGGCTCCGATGCCGATCGTCGCCATCGACGACAGGCTCGCCGTGACGTCCTTCGCGACCGCGGCCGGCACCATTTCCATGACCATCAGCGCGGCGCCGGCTTGCTCGAGCGCGAGCGCGTCGGCTTTCAGCTGCGCGGCACCCGCTTCGCTGCGTCCCTGCACGCGATAGCCGCCGAGCTGGTGCACCGATTGCGGCGTGAGCCCGATGTGTGCGCAGACGGGCACGCCGCGCTCGACGAGGAAGCGAACGGTTTCGGCCATGAAGGCGCCGCCTTCGAGCTTGACCATGTGTGCGCCGGCTGCGAGCACGCGTGCGGCGCTGCGCATCGCCTGGGCCGGACTCTCGTGGTAGCTGCCGAAGGGCAGGTCGGTCACGATGAAGGGGCGGGTGCAGCCGCGCGTGACGCATTCGGTGTGGTAGATCATGTGCTCAAGCGTGACCGGCAGCGTCGATTTCTGCCCCTGCACGGTGTTGCCGAGCGAGTCGCCAACCAGCACGACATCGACCCCCGCGCGCTCGAGCGCCGACGCGAAGCTCGCATCATAGCAGGTGAGCATGCTGATCTTGCGTCCTTCGGCGCGCATCTTGCCGAGTTCGAACAGGGTGACGGGTTTATCGTCCTGAAGGTAGCTCATCGGGGGTACTCCTGAGGAGAGCCGGGAGTTTTCCGCAAATTGCGGCGACGCACAAGCCCGACGGCGAAAAGTTCCGGAGGTCGAGTCGGTCAGGCCGCGTAGCCGAAGAACTCGCGGTAGCCGCGCATGTTGCGCAGGCGTTCGAGCAGGAGTTCGAAGTCGTCGTCCTGTTCGACCGGGTTGAGGACTTCGGCGTCGACGACGAAGAGCGGCGCGGCGTCGTACTGGTAGAAGAACCGCGCGTAGCGGTCGGCAACCTGTTCGAGGTAGCGCTCGGTGATGCGCCGCTCCACTTCTATGCCTCTGCGGCGGACGCGGTCGATGAGCGTTTCGGGTTTGGCTTGCAGGTAGATCACGAGGTCCGGCTGCGGCGGGGCGGCCGGTTTCGTGCTGTCGAAGATTCGCTGATACAGCGCGAGTTCGTCGTCTGCGAGGTTGAGCGCCGCGAACAGCGGATCCTTGTCGAGGATGAAATCCGACACGACGCGCTGCTGGGCACCGATCGTCTCGGCGACGCTCGCTAGTTGTTCCACCCGCTGGAAGAGAAAGGACAGCTGCGTCGGCAGCGCCCAACGTTCCGGCGCCTGATAGAAGCGTCCGAGAAAGGGGTTGAGTTCGGGCTGTTCGAACAGGACCTGCGCGTCGAGGCGCTGGGCGAGACGGCGTGACAGCGACGTTTTGCCGGCGCCGATCGGCCCTTCGACGACGATGTAGCGCGCCTTGTCGAGCATTGGGGTGCCTTAGTTGCGAAAGATGAAATACACCGCGCCAAGCATACACAACGCGGCCCAAAGGTAGTCAAGCTTGAGCGGCTGCTTCATGTAGAGCACGACGAAAGGGATGAACACGAGCAGCGTGATCACCTCCTGCATGATTTTTAGCTGCGCGAGACTCAATTCGGTTGCGCCGATCCGGTTCGCGGGCACCTGCAACAGATATTCGAACAGCGCGATGCCCCAGCTCACGATCGCGGCGACGAACCAGGCCTTCGACTGCATGTTCTTCAGATGGCCATACCACGCGAAGGTCATGAATACGTTCGCCACGGCAAGCATCATCGCCGTCTGGGCCCAGACGGGAACGGTCGGCAGTGCGATGATCAATGGGAATCCTGGGGAAACGGCGGGGCGGGTCAGTCGCGTGGAAGGCGTTCGATCTGCTGGGCCGACACGCCGCGCAGCAGATCGGCGACGGCGCCGTGGCCGGGAAGCGACAGCGTCGGCGCGATTTCGGCGAGCGGCATCAACACGAAGGCGCGAAGATGCATGCGCGGGTGCGGAACCTGCAGTGCGGGCAGGTCGATCACCCGGTCGCCGTAGAGCAGCAGATCGAGGTCCAGCGTGCGCGCGGCGAGCGGATACTCGCGCGTTCGGCCATTGCGGGCTTCCAGCGCGAGCAGCGCATCGAGCAGTGCTTCGGGCGACAGCGCGGTGTCGAGGGCAGTGACCGCGTTGAGGTAGTCCGGTTGGCCGGAGACGCCGATCGGGGCTGTCCGGTACAGCGAGGAACGCGCGACGAGCCGCGTGCCGGGCATTTCGTCGAGCGCCTTGAACGCGGCTTCGAGCGTCGCGCGCGCGTCCCCGAGATTCGCACCGAGCGCGATGTAGGCCCGCTCGACCGATCCTTGCTCGGTGAGCGGTGCGGAAGTCGGGCTGCTCATGATGCGTCGACGACCTCGCTCGCTCCCGCCTCGGAGGGCTTGCGGCGCCGCCGCCGACGCTTGCGCTCGGGCGCCTCGCCGGTGCCGGGGGCCTGGGCGAGCAGGGCTTCGCGGGCGTCGTGTCCTGCGTGCGAAAAGCGCTCCCACCACTCCGGCAGCGCCATCGGGATTTCACCCGACTGCGCGCGCAGGCGCAGGAAGTCCCATCCGGCGCGAAAGCGCGGCTGCTCGATGAGCCGGTAGGGTGCCTTGCCGGTGCACTTCTCGAAGCGCGGCTGCAGCGCCCAGATTTCCTTGATGTCGCCGACGATGCGACGGGTGATCGCGAGTTTGCCGGCCTGCGCGTCGAGCACCTCGTCCATCGCCGAAAACAGTGCCGGCTGGCTGTGCTCGCCACCGCGCTTGCGCGCTTCCCAGTTCGCGAGCACCTGGTGCCAGAGCAGCGTCGCGAAGAGGAAGCCCGGGGAGACCGATTTGTCCTGGCGCACCCGGTCGTCAGTGTTCTCGAGCGACAGCCACACGAAGCGCTCGCCCATCGGCTGCTCGAGGATCACGTCGAGCAGTGGCAGCAGGCCGTGATGCAGGCCTTCCTCGCGCAACTGCTGCAGGCACTTTACCGAGTAGCCTGAGAACAGCAGCTTCAACATCTCGTCGAAGAGCCGCGCGGCCGGCACGTTCTCGAGCAGCGAGGCCATTTCGCGGATCGGGTGGCGGGCGGCGGGGTCGAGCGTCAGGCCGAGCTTCGCGCCGAGGCGCACGCCGCGCAGCATCCGCACCGGGTCTTCGCGGTAACGCGTGCGGGGATCGCCGATGATGCGCAGCGTCTTCTGCTTCAGGTCGGCGACGCCGTGGTGGTAGTCGAGGATGTGCTCGGTCGTGGGGTCGTAATACAGCGCATTGACGGTGAAATCGCGCCGCGTCGCGTCCTCGGCTTGCGAGCCGTAGACGTTGTCGCGCAGCACGCGGCCATGTTCGTCGGTTTCGGTCGCCTCGGCGTCCTGGCTCGCGCGGAAGGTCGAGACCTCGATCGTCTCGGAGCCGCTCATCACGTGCACGATCTTGAACCGGCGCCCGATGATGCGCGAACGGCGGAAGAGCGCGCGCACTTCTTCGGGCGTCGCGCTCGTCCCGACGTCGTAGTCCTTCGGCGGATGGCCGACCAGCAGGTCGCGCACCGCGCCACCGACGACGAAGGCCTTGTGGCCGTTTTCCTGGAGGACGGTGCAGACCTTGCGCGCGACCGGCGAGAGCTGCTCGCGGCGGATGCCATGCTGAGCGACGGGGATCAGCGCGGGTTCGGGATTCACGGCGGTCGCGGCGCGGCGGAAAACCTTGCGCAGCAGCTTGCGGATCATGGAAGAGGAGAAAGCGGTGAACGTAAGCGCGCAATGATAACCGATACGCCGGCCGCGTCGAAGCGGAAGCGGCCGGTTCGGTCCGATTCGCGCCGCTGTCAGGGACGCAGCGAGATCACCGGCCAGCCGTGGGCGCGCGCATGGGCGCCGAGGGTGTCGTCCGGGTCGACGGCAACCGGATCGGTGACGCGCGACAGCAGCGGAAGGTCGTTGTGCGAGTCGCTGTAGAACCAGGTGCGTTCGAAACTTCCGAGGTACAGGCCGAGCGACTCGAGCCAGTTGTCGACGCGCTCGATCTTCCCGCCCTTGAACGCGGGCATGCCGCGCGGTTTGCCGGTGAACGCGCCGTTTTCCTGCGCGGGAATTGTCGCGATCAGGTGCGGGATGCCGAACTCGCGGACGATCGGCCCGGTGACGAAGCTGTTCGTCGCGGTGACGACGGCAACGAGTGCGCCGCTGTCGAGGTGTTCGCGGGCGAGCGCGCGCGACTTGGCGGTGATCATCGGCGCGACCGACGTGGCGAGGAATTCGCGGTGCCACGCGTCGAGCTGGGCGCGTGGGTGCCGCGCGAGCGGTGCGAGCTGGAAGTCGAGAAACTCGAAGATGTCGAGCGTGCCGTCCTTGTATTGCTCGTAGAACCCGACGTTCCGTGCTTCCTGCACTTCGCGGTCGAGGACGCCTTTCGCGATCAAAAACTGCGCCCACGCGAAATCGGAGTCGCCGTTGAGCAGGGTGTTGTCGAGGTCGAAGAGTACGAGGTCCAAAGCGGGTTTCCTTGTTGGGTTCGGGTTACGCGCCGCGAGCGTCGGATCGGCCGGACGCGCTCGTGCCGATTGGCGAGCCGGGTGCCGCGACGATCGCGGTGCCGTTCAAATTTCGAGTCCGGTCTGCATCATCTCGCGCAGCAGCGGCAGCGTGACCGCGCGCTTGCGCTCGAGAGACGCGGCGTCGAGCGCGTCGAGCACCGCGAGCAGGCTCGGCACGTCGCGCCGCCCGTGGCGCAGCAGGAAATCGGTGACGTCGTCGGCGAGCCGCAGGCCGCGGCGTTCGGCGAGGGTCCGCAGGATCGCCGCGCGCGCTTCGTCGTCGAGCGGGCGGACTTCGTAGACGAGGCACTGGCCGACCCGGGTGCGCAGGTCCTCGCGCAGCACGAGCTGTAGCGGCGGCGCGTTGCCGGCGAGCAGCAGTTTCTGGCCGTTGCGGCCCGCGCGGTTGAATGCATTGAAGAGCGCGACCTGCGCATCCGGGTCGAGCGCGTCGATGTCGTCGATGGCGAGCAGCGTGTCCGCGGTCTGCGGCAGCTCGCCGCCGGCTTCGGCGGCCGGGACATAGAGCGCAACCCGGCCCGCGGTTGTCGTGGCGCTCACCGCTGCGCGCAGCAGATGCGTCCGGCCGCTGCCGTGCGGACCCCACAAATACACATGACCCGGAAGCGTCGCGAGCGTGTCGAGCGCGGCGAGCAGTTCGTCGTTGCCGCCGGCGACGAAATTGCCGAGCGTCGGGGGCGCGTCGGGCCGGATGTCGAGCACGAGCTGCTTCATTTGCGCGCCTCTTCGATCTGGATCGCGTCGGTTTCGTCGCCCAGGTAAAGCCGGCTCGAAATCCACGCGGCGCGTACCTCACGCAGGCCGACGAGGATCGCGGCGCTCACCGGCAGCGCGACCAGTACGCCGACGAAGCCGAACAGCTGCCCGAAGGCCATCAGCGCGAAGATCACGACGACCGGATGGAGCCCGATGCGCTCTCCGACGAGATAGGGCGTCAGCACGAAGCTTTCGAGCGCCTGGCCGAGACTGTAGACGATCGCGACGCCGACGAGCGGGGACCAGCCTTCGCCCTGCAGCAGCGCGGTCAGGATCGCGAGAACCAGCCCGCCGCCGAAGCCGACGTAGGGGATGAACACCAGCAGACCCGTGATCACGCCCACCGGCAGCGCGAACTTCAGGCCTGCGATCCAGAGCCCGACGGTGTAGAAGACCGCGAGCAGCAGCATCACCGACAGCTGCCCGCGCAGAAATTGCGACAGCACCGAGTCGATGTCGCCGACGATGCGCATCGCCCGCGGCAGCAACGGCCGGGGGATGATGCTGCGAGTGTTTTCGAGCAGCTGCGGCCAGTCCTGCAGCAGGTAGAACATCACCACCGGGACGAGAAACGCCATCGCCAGCAGGCCGATCAGCGCGCTGCCGCCCTGGCGCAGGTGGCCGAGGATGATCGGCACGAGATCCTGTGCGGTACTCCAGTTTTCCGTGATCCAGGTGCGTGCAAAGGCCGCGTCGAGCTGGAAATTGATGCCGAAGCGTTCCTGCAGCATCGGCGACACCCGGGCGTTGGCCAATTCGATCAGGTCCGGCAGCCGTCCGACGAGCGTGAATGCCTCGCGGTAGATCATCGGCGCGAGGATCAGCAGCAACAGCAGCAGCATCGCGCCGAGCCCGAGGATCACGAGCAGGACCGCGAGCGGGCGCGGAATGTGCCGCGCGACCATCCAGTTGACCGCGGGGTCGCAGATGTACGCGAACACCGCGGCGATCACGAACGGCGCGAGGATCGGGCCGAGCGCGTAGAACAGCGCGATCAGCGCGATCGCGACGCCGGCCCAGACGGCGGTTTGTATTCGGTCGGCGCGGGAAGGGGTCATTTCGAGTAAAATCGCGGACTTGGCGCGGCGGCTCGAAGACTTTTCGGGCATCCGCGAAACCCGTAAATGTAGCCACTTGATGTTGCGGCCTCAAGTTTCCCCGTGTCGCGGGGCGGCCGAAACACGCACTCCGTACGCCAGAGGACCAACCTTGAGCTCCCCGAAACCTTCGCTTTCCTACCGTGATGCCGGCGTCGATATCGATGCCGGCGACGCCCTCGTCGACCGCATCAAGCCGCTCGCGAAACGCACGATGCGCCCCGAAGTGCTCGGCGGCATCGGTGGATTCGGCGCGCTGTTCGAACTGTCGAAGAAGTACCGCGAGCCGGTCCTCGTTTCCGGCACCGACGGCGTCGGCACCAAGCTGAAGCTCGCGTTCCAGCTGAACAAGCACGATACGGTCGGCCAGGACCTCGTCGCGATGAGCGTCAACGACATCCTCGTGCAGGGCGCCGAGCCGCTGTTCTTTCTAGACTATTTTGCGTGCGGCAAGCTCGACGTCGACACCGCCGCCGCAGTCGTCGGCGGCATCGCACGCGGCTGCGAGCTGTCGGGCTGCGCGCTGATCGGCGGCGAGACGGCCGAGATGCCGGGCATGTATCCCGACGGCGAGTACGATCTCGCCGGCTTCGCGGTGGGCGCGGTCGAGAAATCCGAAATCATCGACGGCTCGAAGATCGTCCCGGGCGACGTCGTGCTCGGCCTCGCCTCGAGCGGCGCCCATTCGAACGGCTACTCGCTGATCCGCAAGATCATCGACGTCGCGAAGCCCGACCTCGACGCGGACTTTCACGGCCGCCCGCTGCGCGACGTGATCCTCGAGCCGACGCGGCTGTACGTGAAGCCGATGCTCGGTCTGATGGCCGCGATGCCCGGCGTCGTCAAGGGCATGGCGCACATCACCGGCGGCGGTCTGCTCGAGAACGTGCCGCGCATCCTCGGCGAGACGCTCGCCGCGCGGCTCGACGCGACGTCCTGGACGCTGCCGCCGCTGTTCCAGTGGCTCAAGGACGCCGGCAACGTCGATGCGCAGGAGATGTATCGCGTGTTCAATTGCGGCGTCGGCATGGTCGTGATCGTTGCCGCGGACGATGCCGACGCCGCGACGGCGAAGCTCGAAGCGGCGGGCGAAACCGTCTATCGCCTCGGCCGCATCGAAACGCGCGCCGCCGGCGAAGCGCAAACCACGGTCGCCTGAGCGAAGCTGCGGGGCCGCGGGAGCGGCCCGAAAGCGGCCGGGGCCACGCGGTCGCCGGAAGAGCCAGGGGCGCGTCACCGGCGCGCCCGATTTTCGAATCGTTCCCAGCTCCGTCGCGGGCTGTCACGTCACCAGTGCCCCGTCCTCCATGACCGCCCGCCGTCACCTGATCGCCGTTCTGAGTCTTGCCGGTGTCGTTGCGCTCGCCGGCTATGCGTACTACGCGAACCGAAGCCCCGCGACGCCGCAGCCCGCCGCCGCGGCGTCCGCCGCAGGGCAGGGCGGCGCGAGCCGCCCGGGTGCGCCGGCTGCAGGCGCCGCACCGGTCGGCGTCGAGACGGTCGCGGTGGTCGCGGAGACGGTCGCCGACGACGTCACCGCGGTCGGCACGCTGCGCTCGAACGAATCGGTCGTGTTGCGGCCCGAGGTCGCCGGCCGCATCGCGGCGATCCGCTTCCGCGAAGGGGCGCCGGTCAAGCGCGGCGAGATCCTCGTCGAACTGGACGCGGCCGTGCAGCAGGCGGAAGTGCAGCAGGCGAAGGCGAACCTCGCGCTCGCACATGCGAATTTCGGCCGCACGGCCGACCTCTTCAACCGCAAGTTCCTCAGCCAGAGCGCGCGCGACGAAGCGGCGTCACAACTCGAAGTGGCCCGCGCGAACATGGCGCTCGCCGAAGCGCGCTTCGAGCGCACCCGCCTTCGCGCGCCATTCGACGCCGTCGTCGGCATCCGCAACGTCAGCGTCGGCGACTACGTCAAGGAAGGCGACGACCTCGTCAATCTCGAGGACCTTGCGACGCTGAAGGTCGATTTCCGGCTGCCGGAGCTGTATCTCGCGAAGGTCCGCCGTGGCCAGTCGCTCGAAGTGACGTCGGATGCGATTCCCGGCGAACGCTTCCAGGCGACGGTCGCGGCGATCGACCCGCTGATCAACGAAGCGGGACGCTCGGTCGTGATGCGCGCGACGCTGCCGAACAAGGACGGCCAGCTGCGCCCGGGGATGTTCGCGCGGGTGCGCCTGATCCTGCGCGAGCGCGCCGATGTCGCGCTGGTGCCGGAGGAAGCGCTGGTGCCGGCGCCCGGGAACGTGCAGTTCGTCTACCGCGTCGTCGACGACAAGGCGCAGCGCGTCGCGGTCACGACCGGCGGCCGGCACGGCACGCGGGTCGAGATTGTCGACGGCTTGCGACCGGGGGACGTCGTCGTGACCGCCGGCCAACTCAAGTTGCGTGACGGTGCCGCGGTCAAGGTGCTGCGGTCGGGCGCCGAGAGCAAGCCGCCGGCGGCGGCCGGCGCCGGTCGCGCAGGCTGACGGAGGCGAGCGATGGTCCTGTCGGAAATCTGCATCAAGCGCCCGGTCTTCGCGACGGTGCTGTCGCTGCTGGTGCTGCTGATCGGGCTGATGTCGTACTCGCGGCTGACGGTGCGCGAGTATCCGAACATTGACGAACCGGTCGTCACCGTCGATACGACCTACAAGGGCGCGAGCGCCGAGATCGTCGAGTCGCAGGTCACGAAACCGCTCGAGGATTCGCTCGCCGGCATCGAGGGAGTCGATGTGATTTCGTCGATCAGCCGCCAGGAACGCAGCCAGATCACGATCCGCTTCCGCATCGAGCGCGACGCCGACAGCGCCGCGGCCGACGTCCGTGACCGCGTCTCCCGCGCGCGCCGCCAGTTGCCCGACGACATCGACGAACCGGTGATCGCGAAAGTCGAAGCCGACGCGAGCCCTATCATCTGGATCGCGTTCTCGTCGGATCGCCATTCCCCGCTCGAACTCAGCGATTTCGCCAGCCGCGTCGTCAAGCCGCGGCTACAGACGCTGTCTGGCGCGGCCGACGCGCGGGTGTACGGCGAGCGGCGCTATTCGATGCGCATCTGGCTGGACCGCGACCGGCTCGCGGCCTTCGCGCTGACGCCGCAGGACGTCGAGGACGCGATCCGGCGCCAGAACGTCGAACTGCCGGCCGGACGCATCGAGAGCCGCGAGCGCGAGTTCTCCGTCGTCGCGCAGACCGATCTCGACGAGCCGCAGGAGTTCGAATCGGTCGTCGTGCGCGAGCCGCAGACGCCGGACGGTCGGCCGGTGACGATCCGCGACGTCGGCCGCGTCGAAGTCGCCGCCGAGAACGAACGCACGCTCGTGCGCTTCATGGGCCGGCCGTCGATCTCGCTGGGCCTGATCAAGCAGTCGGTCGCGAATCCGCTCGACTTGAAGCGCGGGCTCGACCAGATGATGCCGGTGCTCGAGGCCGAACTGCCCGAAGGCATGAGGATGGACATCGCGAACGACACGACGGTGTTCATCGAGCGCTCGATCGAGTCGGTGTTCTCGACGATCTGGGAAGCGGTGCTGCTGGTCGCGGTGATCTGCTTCTTCTTCCTGCGCAACTGGCGCGCGATGCTGGTGCCGCTGGTGACGATCCCGGTGTCGCTGGTCGGCGCGTTCACGCTGATGCTGGTGTTCGGCTTCTCGATCAACACGCTGACGCTGCTCGCGCTCGTGCTCGCGATCGGCCTCGTCGTCGACGACGCGATCGTCGTGCTCGAGAACATCTACCGCCACATCGAGGACGGCATGGAGCCGGTGCAGGCGGCGTTCCGCGGCGCGCGCGAGATCGGCTTCGCGGTCGTCGCGATGACGATCACGCTCGCCGCGGTGTATGCGCCGGTCGCGTTCATGACCGGGCGCACCGGCAAGCTCTTCACCGAGTTCGCGCTGACGCTCGCGGGCGCGGTTATCGTGTCCGGCTTCGTCGCGCTGACGCTGTCACCGATGATGTGCTCGAAGCTGCTGCGCCACGAGCAGAAGCACGGTCGCGTCTACAACGCGATCGAGCGCTTTCTCGGCTCGCTGACGAACGGCTACCGCCGCGCGCTGACGACCGCGCTCGGGCTGCGCTGGGCGGTGATGCTCGCGTTCGTCGTCGTCGCCGGCACGTCGCTGGTGCTGCTGAAGGCGCTGAAGAGCGAGCTCGCGCCCGTCGAGGACCGTGGCCGCGTCGTCAGCATCTTCTCGGGGCCCGAAGGTTCGACGATCGACTTCATGGCGCGCTATGCGGCGCAGGTCGAAGCGATCTTCGCGAACACGCCGGAAGTCGATCGCTACCTTGTGATTTCCGGCAACCCGACGGTGTCGCAGGGCATCTCGTTCGCCGGCTTCCGCGACTGGTCCGAGCGCGAGCGCAGCGCCATCGAGATCTCCGCCGAATTGCGGCCGAAGCTCGCGGCGATCCCGGGCCTGCAGGCCTTCCCGGTGCTGCCGGCGGCGTTCGGCCAGAGCTCGCGCAGCCGCCCGATCAGCTTCGTGATCACGACCTCCGAGTCGTACGACGAGCTGGCGCGCCACACCGAGACGATGCTCGACGAGATCGCCAAGCACCCCGGCTTCGTGTCGCCGGACACGGACCTCAAGCTGACGAAGCCCGAACTCGCCGTCGACGTCGACCGCGAGCGCGCAGCCGACCTGGGTGTTCCGGTCGACGTCATCGGCCGCACGCTCGAGACGATGCTCGGCGGCCGGCAGGTGACGCGCTACAAGAAGGACGCGGAGCAGTACGACGTGATCGTGCAGGTCGAGGCGACGAGCCGCGCGGTCGCGCGCGACATCCGCGAGATCTTCGTGCGCAGCGCGAACGGCGGAATGGTGCCGCTCACGAGCCTCGTGAAGGTCCGCGAGACCGTCAGCCCGCGCGAACTGAATCACTTCGGCCAGCGCCGCTCGGTGACGATTTCGGCGAACCTCGCGCCGGGCTTCGCGATGGGCGAGGCGCTCGCCTACCTCGAAGAGACCGCCGGACGCGTGCTGCCGGCCGGCTACGTGATCGACTACGACGGCCAATCGCGCGAGTTCAGGACCAGTTCGGCGAGCCTCGCGCTGACCTTCGCGCTAGCGCTCGCATTCATCTATCTCGTGCTGGCGGCGCAGTTCGAGAGCTTCCGCGACCCGTTCATCATCATGCTGACGGTGCCGCTGTCGATGACCGGTGCGCTCGGTGCGCTGTATTTCACCGGCGGCACGCTGAACGTCTACAGCCAGATCGGCCTCGTCACGCTCGTCGGCCTGATCACCAAGCACGGCATCCTGATCGTCGAGTTCGCGAACCAGCTGCGCGACGACGGGGCCGCGCTGCGTGATGCGGTCATCGACGCGTCGGTGCTGCGGCTGCGGCCGATCCTGATGACGACCGGCGCGATGGTGCTGGGCTCGATTCCGCTCGCGCTCGCGACCGGCGCCGGCGCCGAGAGCCGGCAGCAGATCGGCTGGGTGATCGTCGGGGGCTTGCTGCTAGGCACCTTCTTCACGCTGTTCGTCGTGCCGACGGTCTACACGCTGCTCGCGAGCCGCGAACGGACCCGCATCGAGGAGGAAGCGCCGGCGCCGGAGGTCGCGTGAGCGGCCGCGCGCGGACGAGTGCGCGGGAGTCTCGGCGCTGGGGTCGCGCGGATCCGTCGGCTGCGGGTGCTCGGCCCGCCGCGAAGTGCCCGACGTCGGCGTTTTCGCGGGACTCCTCGCGTTCCCGCCGCAGGAGCGACCGCCGGGCTGAGTGAGCCGGCGTTGCGATCCGAACCTCCGCCGCGCCGATGACCGATCCCCGTTCCCAAAGTCTGTCCCGCCCGCGTTCGGTGGTCGCCGCGTGGCTGATGGTCGCGCTCGTGCTGCTGTCGCTCGCGTACGGTGCGGGGAGCGGTTTTCCCGCATGGCCGGCCGGGCTCGCGGCGTGGGGGGCGGGCGTCGCGCTGTGGCCGCGCCTCGACCCCAAGCAGCAGCGCTTCGCGCTCGTGCTGTGTGCCCTCGGCGGCATCGCGCTGGTCGCGGCGGTGGTTCGCGGAAATTCGCCGGCGTGGGCCGGGTTGTTGACGCAGAACACGCCGCTCCTCGGGATGCTCGCCGCGGTCAGCTTCCTGCAACTGGTCGGCATCGCCGGGGACGAGGAGGCGCGCCCGTTGCCGCGGGGGGCGCGCGCGTTGTGGCAGACCGTTGCAGGCGTCCACGTCGTCGGTGCGGTGATCAACATCTCGTCGGTGTTCATCGTCGTCGAGCGCCTCGCGCGGTCGGGGCGACTGACGCAGCGGCAGGCGGTCGCGGTCGCGCGCGGCTTCCTGTCGGCGGCGCTGTGGTCGCCGTTCTTCGCCGCGATGGCGGTCGCGCTGACCTATGCGCCGGGCGCACGGCTCGCCGACGTCGCGTTCGCCGGCGTGCCGCTCGCGGCCGCGGTGCTGTGGCTCGCGGTGCGCACGCTACCGGCGCCGAGGGCCGGCGAAGCGCCGGAGTTCGTCGGCTTCCCGATGCATCCGTCGGCGCTGTGGCTGCCGCTGCTGCTGACCGTCGTCGTCGGTGCCGGGCATTTTCTGCTGTCCGGCTGGTCGTCGCTCTCGATCATCAGCGGCGCCGCGCTCGCGATCGGGGCGCTGGCGGTGTTCGTCGCGAGCGGCCCCGCGGAGGGCATCGAACGGATCGGCAACCACGTCACGCACCGCCTGCCGGCGATGGCGGGCGAGTTGATGCTGTTCCTCGCGGCCGGAGTGTTCGCGACCGGCTTGCAGGCGGTGCTGCAGCTCGATCCGTGGGTCTTGCCCTTCACCCGTTTCGGCCCGCTGCAGGCCGCGCTCGTGCTCGCGGTGATGATCGCGTTCGCGGGCATCGGCGTGCATTCGGTGGTCACGATCGTGATCGCGTCGGCGTGGCTGGCGCCGCTTTCGCCGGACCCGACGCTGCTCGCGATGATGTTCCTCGCGAGCTGGGGCATCGGGCTCTCGGTCAATCCGATGGCGGGTGTGCATCTCGCGCTGCAGGGGCGCTTCGGGCTGTCGGCGCACGGCCTCGCCCGCGCGAACCTGCGCTACTGCGTCGCCAGCTACCTCGCCGCGGTCGCGTGGTTCTTCGTCGTCGCGTGGTGGCGGGGCGTGCTATGAGGCGTCGAGCAGTTTCTGCGCCGCGGCGGTGACGGCTCCCGCGAGGTCGGCACGCAGGCAGTCGATTTCGACGAGCTCCGGCCAGGTCTCACGGAACTGACGCTGCCAAGTGAGCTGCCGCTTCGCGAGCTGGCGGGTCGCGGCGATCCCTTTGAAGCGCATCGCGTCGTAATCGTCGAGGCCGTCGAGATAGTCCCAGACCTGACGGTAACCGACGCAGCGCATCGACGGCATCGTCGGATCGAGCCGGTAGCGCGCGCGCAGTCCGCGCACTTCGTCGATCAGCCCGTCGGCAAGCATCTGCTCGAAGCGACGCTCGATGCGGGCGTGCAGCACCGCGCGGTCCGACGGCACGAGGGCGATCGGCAGCAGCCGGAACGGCAGCGGCCCGGCGTCGCGGCGCGCGTAACTGTCCGCGAGCGGGCGGCCGGTCAGCCGCACGATCTCGAGCGCGCGCTGGATGCGCTGGGCATCGGTCGCTTCGAGCCGCGCAGCGGCGGCCGGGTCGAGCCGGGCGAGCTCGGCGTGCAGAGCCGGCCAGCCGGAGCGCGCGGCCGCGGCGTCGATCTCGGCGCGCAAGGCCGGATCCGCCTGCGGCAGCTCCGACAGCCCGTCGCGCAACGCCTTGAAGTACAGCATCGTGCCGCCGGCGAGCAGCGGGATGCGGCCGCGCGCACCGATTTCGGCGATCAGCCGCAGCGCGTCGCCACGAAATCGCGCGGCGGAATAGCTCTCCTCGGGGAATACGACGTCGATCAGGTGGTGCGGGCAGACGCTGCGTTCTTCGGCGGTCGGCTTCGCGGTGCCGATGTCCATTTCGCGATAGACGAGCGCGGAATCGACACTGACGATTTCGAGCGGCAGCGCGCGGGCGAGCGCGAGCGCGGAGGCGGTCTTGCCGCTCGCGGTCGGGCCGAGCAGGAGGAGGGCGGGGGGCAGCATGCGGATGGCGGGCGGCGGCAACGGCAGGGGGTGAGATTGTAGCCGCGGGCGTCCGCGGCGACGCGCCGTTGGAACCCGACGGGAGGCGCGGGCTCTGATCTCTCATGCGTTCGCACCGCCCGACCGTCCTGCTGCTGATCGCGGCGCTGTGCTGCGTCGTGCTCGTCGCGACGGGCTGCAGCATGGCGACTCTCGCTTATCGCAACGCGCCGACCCTGATCGGCTGGCGCGCGGGCAGCTATTTCGACCTCGACTCCGATCAGCGAGCCGAGTTCGAGCAGCGGCTCGAGCGGGTGCACGCGTGGCATCGGCGCGAGGAGCTGCCGCGCGTCATCGCGACGCTGCGCGAGGCGAGGCGGAGGATCGACGGCGAAGTCTCGATCGTTGACGCGAAGTGGCTGGCCGCCGCGGTGCAGGACCATTACCGCAAGGCGGCGGCGCGCATCGTCGACGAATCGGCGGACCTGATCCCGACGCTCCGGCCCGAGCAGTTCGCGGCGCTTGAGCGCAAGTTCGCGGAGGTCGACAAAGAGTTCGTCGAGGAGTGGATCGACGCGTCGCCCGAGGACATACGCGACGCCCGTATCGAACGCGTGACGAAGCGGGCGGAGGAGTGGCTGGGCCGTCTCGAGCCGGATCAACGCAAATGGCTGCGCGCGCGGCTCGACGAGATTCCGACCGACTACCGCGCGGCGCGTGCGGACCGGCTGCGGCGGCAGGCGGAATTTCTCGCGCTGTTGCGCGGCGATGCGGTAGCGATGCGGGCCCGGCTGGACCGCAGCACCGTGCTGGCGCCGCTGAAGCGCTGGGTGATCGATTGGGACCACGGCCGCAGCCCGTCGGAACTCGCGCGCATCGACCGTCTGATGGGCGACTACAGCGAGCTCTACGTCGAGCTCATCAACCGCGCGACGCCCGAGCAGCGGGATCATCTGCGGGGGCGGGTGGACGCGTACATCGAGGCGCTGTCGAAACAACTGCCCTAGGCGGCGACAGGCGGCGATAGAATGCGAACGTCATTTTATCGGCGTGTTGCCCCCGATGATCCCGTTCGTTTTTCGTGTCTTCCTGCTTCTCCCCGCGAGGCAGTCTATCGTGCCGGCCGTTTCCCGCGCGACGCGCGGTTCGCGGTTTGAGCGGCGGCATCTCGCGGTTCTCGTCGCCGCCGCGTTCCTGCTCGCGTCGCCTCCGGCGGCGTGCGGCGAACCGGCGTCCGCCCCCGCCCCGACGCTCGCCGAGGTGTATCGCGACACCATCGACCCGGCGGCGTTCTGGGTCAGCGAGAAGCTCGACGGCGTGCGGGCGTTGTGGGACGGACGGGTGCTTCGCTTCCGCAGCGGGCTTCCGATCGCGGCCCCGCCGTGGTTCGTCGCCGGCTTGCCGCCGCAGGCGCTTGACGGCGAGCTGTGGATCGCGCGCGGCGCATTCGAGCGGCTGTCGGGCGTCGTGCGCAAGCGCGAGCCGGTCGAGGCCGAATGGCGGCAGGTGCGCTACATGGTGTTCGAGCTGCCGCAGGCGCCGGGGAGTTTTACGGAGCGCCTCGCGGCGATCAGGTCGATCACCGCGGATGGGCCGCGGTGGCTGCAAGCGGTCGAACAGTTCCGGGTCGCGGACCGGGCGACGCTGCGCCGCCGGCTCGACGAGGTCGTCGCAGGCGGCGGCGAGGGCCTGATGCTCCATCGTGCGGACGCGAAGTGGGTCGGCGGCCGCAGCGACGTCCTCCTGAAACTGACGCCGTGGCTCGATGCGGAAGCGCAGGTCGTCGCGCATCGGCCCGGCAAGGGGCGGCTGAACGGGATGCTCGGCGCGCTCGAAGTCCAGTCGCCCGACGGCCGGCGTTTCCGCATCGGCACCGGCTTCACCGACGCGCAGCGCCGCGATCCGCCGGCGATCGGCGCGACGGTCACTTACCGTTACCGCGAGCTCACGGCGAAGGGAATGCCGCGCTTTCCACGCTTTCTGCGTGTGCGCGACCTGCCCTAGCAGGCGAAGGCCGGCCCGGGCGCTGCCTCGAAGCCGGCCCTCCGGCAGCGCTCGGAACGCGGTGCGGAATGCGACGCCGGCGAGCGCTTCCTGGTGGCCGCGCCCCCCGTCCCGCCGGCGCTGACGCATGCTCCGCGCGGCCTCGCCACCGCGCCCGGAGCGGGCGCAGCCGGTATAATTCGGCGGTTTCGCTTCATTCGGATCGATCCGGGGCAGGTATGGTTTCAGAAGCAGGTTCGCGCCGGATCACGGCCGGGGAGGGTCGAGGGCCGACGGCGACAGGAGCCCCCATTCGCGCCCGGACAGCGCTTGCAATGCTCGGCGCCGCCGCACTCGCGGCGGGCTTGTCCGGCCATGCCGGCGCCGACGAAAAGCCGTTGTGGGAGCTCGGCGCCGGCGTCGGTATGCTGCATTTTCCCGCGTATCGCGGCTCCGACGAGAGCCGCCAGTGGATTCTGCCGGTGCCCTACGTGATCTACCGCGGCGACTTCCTGAAAGCGGATCGCAAAGGCATCCGCGGCACTTTCTTCGACAGCGAACGCGCCGAACTCAGTTTCAGCCTCGCGGCGTCCCCGCCGGCCAGCAGCGACGACGTCGATGCGCGCGACGGGATGCCGGATCTCGAGCCGACCGTCGAGATCGGCCCATCGCTCGACGTCGAGCTTTGGAAGTCGCGCGACGAGCGGAACCGCCTCGGCGTGCGCCTGCCGCTGCGGGTCGGCGTCACGCTCGAGAGCAGCCCGCGCTCGACCGGCTGGCAATTCACGCCGCAGCTCAATTACGACTGGCGCAATCCGGCCGATCTCGAAGGCTGGACGCTCGGGCTCGTCGCCGGGCCGATCTTCGGCGACCGGCGCCAGCATCGCTATTTCTACGAAGTCGACCCGCGCTTCGCGACGCCGCAGCGCCGCGCATACGAAGCGCATGGCGGCTACGCCGGCACGCAGTTTCTCGCGGCGCTGTGGAAGCGTTATCCGTCGTGGTGGGTCGGCGGCTTCGTGCGTTACGACAACCTCGCCGGCGCGACCTTCGTCGACAGTCCGCTCGTGAAGACGCGGCACTACTTCGCCGCCGGTCTCGCCGTGACCTGGCTGATCGGCGAATCCTCGCAGCGTGTCGAGACCCACGATGTCGAATAAGCGCCCGGGGCGCCTCCGCACCCTGTACGAATACCTGCTGCTGTACGCCGGCCTCGGCTACCTCGGCGCGATGTGTCTCGCCTGGACGCCGTTCGCGATCGTGCTGCATCCGCTGCTGCCGGCCGCGCGCGGGCGCCGGCTGGGCCGTCTCGTAATCTCGACGGCGTTTCGCAGTTACACCCGCTTCCTCACCCGCATCGGCGCGTGCCGCTTCGATCTCGACGCGCTCGATGCGCTGCGCGCGGAGGGGCCGCTGATCCTCGCGCCGAACCATCCCTGCCTGCTCGACGCGGTGATGGTGATCTCGCGGCTGCCGAACGTCGCGTGCATCATGAAGGCCGGCCTGATGGACAACGTCTTTCTCGGCGCCGGCGCGCGGCTGGCCCGTTACATCCGCAACGATTCGCCGCTGCGGATGGTGATGAGCGCGAACGCCGACCTTGCTGCGGGCAGCCACCTGCTGATCTTTCCCGAAGGCACGCGCACGGTGCAGCCACCGGTCAACCCGATGATGAGCAGCGTCGGCCTGATCGCGCGGCGCGCGAAGGTGCCGGTGCAGACGATCTTCATCGAGACGCGCTCGCCCTATCTGTGCAAGGGCTGGCCGCTGTTCCGCAAGCCCGAAATGCCCGTGACCTATCGCGTGCGGCTCGGCAGGCGCTTCGACCCGCCGCGCGACGTCCACGGCTTCATGCGCGAACTCGAAAGCTATTTCGCGCGCGAACTCGCCGACGCGGACCTTCCCGACCTGCCGGTGCTGGCCGCCGAGGCACCGTCGTCCGCGACCGCATAAACGAAGCGCCGATCCGATGAATACGGCCTATCCGGCAACGACCCACCTGCTGCTGATCCCGAGCTATAACCCGGGGCCCAAGGTGTACCAGACGGTGCACGAGGCACGCCAGCAGTGGATGCCGGTGTGGGTCGTCGTCGACGGCAGCACCGACGGCACGGCCGAAGGATTGCGGACGCTCGCCGAGAGCGACCCGGGCCTGCGCGTGATCGTGCTGCCGCAGAACGTCGGCAAGGGCGCCGCCGTGCTGCACGGCATCGAGCTCGCCGCCGCCGAAGGATTCACGCATGTGCTGACGATGGATTCGGACGGACAGCATCCCGCCGACCTGATCCCGCAATTCATGGCCGCTTCGGTCGCGCGGCCCGAAGCGATGGTGCTCGGCCTGCCGGTTTTCGACGCCAGCGCGCCGGCGCTGCGCGTGCGCGGACGCAAACTGTCGAACTGGTGGGCGAACCTCGAGACGCTGTGGATGGGCATCGGCGACTCGCTGTTCGGCTTCCGGGTGTACCCGATCCTGCCGCTGATCCGCGTGATGCGCGGCCAGCGCTGGATGCGCCGCTTCGACTTCGACCCGGAGGCCGTCGTCCGCATGGGCTGGCAGGGCGTGCCGCCGGTGAATATTCCGGCGCCGGTGCGGTACTTCCGCGCCGACGAAGGCGGGGTGTCGCATTTCAACTACGCACGCGACAACCTGCTGCTGACATGGATGCACACGCGGCTTTTCTTCGGCTTCCTCGCGCGGCTGCCGCTGCTCGCCGCGCGCCGGTTCGTCAGATCATCCCGCCGTTGATCGAGATGACCTGGCCGCTGATGTAGGCGGCCTGCTCCGACGCGAGAAAACCGACGAGGTCGGCGACTTCCTCGGGGCGCCCGGCGCGCTTCATCGGCACGATTCGCGCGACCGCGGCCGCATCGAACACGTCGGCGCTCATCGTCGTGTCGATGATGCCCGGCGCGACGACATTCACGGTGATCCCGCGGCTCGCGAGCTCCTGCGACAGCGACTTGCTCGCCGAATGCAGCGCGCCCTTCGCGGCGGCGTAGTTCGCCTGGCCGCGGTTGCCGGTGATCGCCGCGACCGAGGAAATCGTGATGATGCGGCCCCAGCGCGTGCGCATCATCGGCATCGTCAGCGGCTGCGTGACGTTGAAGAAGCCGTTCAGCGATACGTCGATGACGCGCTGCCACTGCTCCGGCCGCATGCCGGGGAACACGGCGTCGTCATGGATGCCGGCGTTGTTCACGAGGATCTGGATCGGCGCGTCGGCCAGCAGGGTCTCGAGCGCGGCGGTCGTCGCCGCAGCGTCGGTGACATCGAACGCGAGCGCGGCCGCGCTGCCGCCGGCCGCCCGGATTTCTTCGGCAAGCGTCGCCGCGTGTTCGAGCTTGCGATTCGCGTGGATGATCACGTGGCATCCGTCGGCAGCGAGGCGGCGACAGATCGCGGCGCCGATGCCGCCGCTGCCGCCGGTGACGAGGGCGTGTTTCAAGGCTGGCTCCCGGACATCGCGTCGATGCGCGCATCGGCATCGAGAACCACCGCGGCGCGTCCGGAGACGAGCGGGTTGCCGGCGGCCTCGACGGTGAAGGTGTAAAGAATGCTGTGATCGTCGCCGGTGACGCGCTCCGCGCGCACGTCGAGGTCGTCGGCGATCGTGTCGAGACGGGCGACATGAAGCGTCACGCCGCGCACGCTCGCGAGAAAACCGACGCACGGCGCGCCGGTTGCAGACGCGAGCAGCGCGCCGTGCAGCGCCATCGCTTGCGCGGCGTATTCGATCCCGCTCGTCGTCGGCAGACCCGATGGCTCGCGCAGCGGATTGTCCGCGTCGCGGTGGCTCGTCGCGCAGCAATGAATCGCCCCTTCGTCCCACGCCAGCGCCCGGTCGAGCAGGCACATTCGCCCCTGATGCGGAATGCGTGCCGCGATCGCGTCGCGATCCAGCGTTTCGGGCCGTCCGTTCATGCGCGGAAATCGACTTCGAGTCGGGCGTGGTCGAGGTAGTCGAGCACGACGCGGCCCGTTTCGCGGCGCGCGATCGCGCCGAGCAGCGGCAGGCTGCGTGCGGCCGGAATCGAGCGGCGCAGCGCATCGAGTGCGGGATCGGGCATCGCGTCGGCAGCGGCGTCGGTCAGCGACGCCGAGATCCGACCCAAAGCCGTCGGCTCCGGCTCCGGTGTCAGCAGCAGCGCCGCGCCGAACGCGTCCGGCACCGGGCGTGTGGCGAACAGCGGCTCGGGGTAATCGGCGTCGTACGCGATCAGCAGACAGGGGATGCGGTCGACGGCGACCTGGGCGAGCGCTTCGAGGAGGCCGGCGCCGAAGCTGCCGTCGTACGCGCACAGCACCGCGGATGGCGCGGTCGCGCCGGTGGCGATGCTCCAGTACCCGGCCGCCGCGTTGTGCACCGAGTTGTGGAAGCGGGTCGGGGAGATCTGGCGGTCGTCGGACGCGAGCGTCTCGCACAGGTGATGGCAGTTGTAGCCGTCACCGCCGGAGGATGCGAACACCGTCGCGAGGTCCGCGGCATTCGCGTTCGCCGCGGCAACGGCTTCGAGGCCGACGCTCAATGCGAGCTTGACGACGCGAACCGAACGGCGGCGCTCGGCCGCGGGGAGCAGTTCGGGCGCGACCAGGACCGTCTTTTCGCGCGACCACGGTGCTTGGTCGGCGAGGATCGCCGCGGCGGCAGGCCAGTTCGGCAGACCCGGGCCGAGAATGCCGATGCCGCTGACGAACGCGGACAGAGAGGGGCGGGAAGCGCTCATTTCACGCTGCCGAGAATCAGGCTGCAGTTCGTGCCGCCGAAGCCGAACGAGTTGCTCAATACGCTGCGCACCGGCGCGGACCGCGTCGCGAGGAGGTAATCGAGCCCGGGTTCGGGTGCGCGCGTGTTCGCGCCGGCCGGCAGAAAGCCGCCGCGCAGCGCGAGCGCCGCGACGACCGCTTCGACCCCACCGGCCGCGCCGAGCGTGTGGCCGGTCGCGCCCTTCGTCGAGCTGCACGGCGTCGCCGCGCCGAACAGCGCGGTGACGGCTTTCGTCTCGGCCGCGTCGTTGCTCGGCGTCGCGGTGCCATGAAGATTGACGTAGTCGATGTCGTCCGCGGCGAGGCCGGCGGCCGCGAGGGCGGCTTCCATCGCGCGGCGGGCGCCGAGCCCCTCGGGGTGCGGCGACGACATGTGGTAGGCGTCGCTCGATTCGCCGACGCCGAGCAGCAGGACGGCGTCGTCGTCGATGTCCCTCGCGTCGTCCGGCACGCGTTCGAGCAGCGCGAACGCCGCGGCTTCGCCGATCGAGATGCCGTCGCGCTCGCGATCGAACGGGCGGCAGGCCCGCGCAGAGGTCAGCTCGAGCGAGTTGAAGCCGTACAGCGTCGTCAGGCACAGCGAGTCGACACCGCCGACGACCGCGGCGTCGATCAGGCCGGCGGCGATCATGCGGCCGGCGGACGCGAACACTTTCGCGCTCGACGAGCAGGCCGACGACACCGCTACCGCGGGTCCCCCGAGCGAGAAGAACGCGCGGACGAATTCGGCGACCGAATACGGATTATGGGTTTGCGCGTAGTGGAAATCGGCCGAGAGCGCCCCGGTGACGGGGTCGCGCCGGCGGTACGCGAGTTCGGTTTCGAGAATGCCGGCCGTGCTCGTGCCGAGGAAGACGCCGACCCGCTGCGGGCCGAAGCGTTCGACCGCATCGCGCACGGCGGCGCCGAAGCCGTCTTGCTCCAGCCCGAGCAGCGCGAGGCGGTTGTTGCGGCAATCGAAGGCCGAGAGCGCCGGCGGCAGCACGACGTCGTCGACGCCCTCGACTTCACCGATCCAGGTGTCGAGTTCGACGGTCTCGAAATCGCACGGCTTCAGCCCGGAACGGCCTGCAAGCAGCGCGTCGCGCAGCGGTTCCCGCCCCCGGCCGAGGCAGGTCGTGGCGGTGTAGCGGGAGATCAACAGCGGAGTCACGGAGCCTCGGAACTGCATGAAAGGGCGGCATTTTAGCAAAGGGCGGACGCGGGTCGGCCGCCGAGATGCAACCGTTCGGGGCGCCCGTCACGGAGGCCGTTCACCGGCGCGGGCAGGTCATCCCGCGTCGGAAGGGCGAGTCGGCGAGCTTTCGGGACGCTCGCGGTGCCTCCGCTACGCCGGCAACTGCGCGACGAGCATCACATTTGCAAACGGTTTCCCGTGGCTCATCGGCACTGCGCGCACCGAGAATCCGAGCCGTTCGAGAAGCCCGGTCCAGTCGCGCAGCGAGCGGCAACACATCGTCGGCAGGCGGAGTCCGCGCGAGAACGCGACGCACAGGTCAATCGCGTTGCCGGTGCGAAAGCGCCAGCCGCCGTTCGCGTCGCCGACGCGCGTGATCAAGCGCCCGCCGCGCGGCAGCGCGTCGCGCACGCGCCGCAGCACGTCTTCCTGCTCGTCGTACCCGAGGTAATGCAGCACGTCCAGGATCGTGACGGCGTCGACCTGGCCGAAATCGACTTCACGAATGTCGCCGCGGACGATCTCGACTTCGGGATGAGCGTCACCGAGCGCCTGGTGCGCGCGCTCGACGTCGCGCGGCATCAGCTCGACGCCGCGCAAGTGCGCAATGCGCGGTGCCGCTGCCCAGTCGTGCGGCCAATGCCCGGCGTCATACAGCTTGCGCGCCGCGAGCAGCCACGACGCGAACGCGGCCTGACCGCAGCCGAGGTCGAGGAGGCGCGCGTCCGACGGAATCAGCCCGTGCTGCAACACGTGGCGAAAGATCGGGTCGCCGCCGAGCTTGCCGCGAGCGCAGTGGTAGGCAAAGCGCCCAGCCCGACGGTAGGCGACCGTCGCGCGGTCGAGGAGGGCCGGGACGAAGGAGTCGGTCACGAGCGGGCTGCGTCGAGAGTGATTGGCGTCAGTGCGGCGTCTTTGATCGACGCGAGCAGCAGCGGCAATGCGTCGAGGATGACCGGCCTGCCGTGCGGCGAGCGTGCGGCGTTGCCGTCGTGCAGCAGCAGGATGTCGCCGGCGGCGAGATTCTTCCGCAGCGCGCGGACGACCGCTGCGGCGTCGCCGTTGCGCGTGTCGTAGCCGCGCCGCGTCCACGCGGCAAGCTGCAGGTCGAGGCGCGCGAGCACGGGTTCGAGGAAGGGATTGCGCAGGCCGGCCGGAGCGCGGAAGAAGCGCGGCGTGACGCCGCAGACCTGCGCGAGCGTCGATTGGGCGGCGCGAATCTCGCGTTTGAGTCCGCGCGGGCCGCGCAGCGAGAAGGTGTGAAGGTGATGCTCGCTGTGGTTCTCGATGCCGTGACCGCGCGCGACGATCTCGCGGGCGATTTCCGGATGGCGGCGGACGCGCTCTCCGATCACGAAGAAGGTCGCGCGGACGCCCTCTGCGTCGAGGACATCGAGCACTCGCGGCGTGACTTCCGGGTCGGGCCCGTCGTCGATCGTCAGCGCGACCTCGCCGCGCGCGGCGGCGGCCGGCGGAAGCCGCGTCCAGTTCGGGCCGAGGAGCCGGCTGCGCGGCAAGAGGCCGGCGGCCGTGAGCGCGGCGTGGTTCGCGGCGAGCGCGCCGGCAGCCCACGGCCACGCTTCCGGCCTCAGCAGCAGGCCGGCCGCGGCCGCGGCGTGCAGCACGGCGGAGACGCGGATCAGCGGAGTCGGCTTCCAGCGGCGCGGCATGGCGTCACTGCCGGGGCGTGGGCAGGTGGGCCGTGCTCCGCGATTCGGCGCGCCGATTCGCCCGTCCTCCGGCGAGGATCGCCGAGAACAGCAGCGCGAGCACCGCGCCGGGGCCGACCGTCCCGCCGATCGCCTGCAGCACCGGGACTGACGAAAACGCGAGCACGCCGAAGCCGACGACGGTCGTCAGGTTCGCGAACAGCATCGATGCGAGCGTGCGCGGCGACGGCCTCGCGAACGCGTCGGCGCTGTCGAAGAACAGCGCGTAATTCGAGCCGACCGCGACGATCAGCAGCAAACCGACGAGATGCAGGATCGTCAGCGCGACGCCGGCGAGCACGAGGCCCGCGACGACGACGATCACCGCGGCGACGAGCGGTGCGAGCACGCGCAGCACGCGACGCGTCGAGCGCAGCGCGAAGCCGAGCAGCACGACGACGGCCGCGACGCCGGCGAGTGCGAGCAGCACCGCCTCGTGCAGATAGTCCGCGTACAGGCGGTCCGATTCGCCCTTCATGTCGATCAGGAGCGCCTGTCCCGGTGCGAGCGGCCCGAGCGCGGCGCGCACCTTCTCGATGTCGAGTTCGCCGCCGTGCGCCCCGTCCGTCGGTGCGCGCAGCGGCAGCAGCGCGGTCCAGCGATCGTGCTGTTCGATGAGCAGCGAGTCGACGGCGAGCGCGAAGCTCGTGCCGTCGAGGTCGGCGCGCGTCAGCAGCGACGCAGCGCGCGCAGTCGCGATGTCGGCGACGAAAGGCGCGAGCCGCTGCGCTTGCAGCGGCAGGCCGGCCGTCGCCGTACCGAGACGGTCGGCGAGCGCGCCGGGTTCGGGCAGGCTCGCGCGCCGCGCCTGCTGCACCGCTTGCGGCGGAAGAAAGCGCGCCGGGCTTTCGAAACCGCCGATCGCGCCGTCCGCGACGAGCGGCTGCAGGCGTTGTCCGACCGCGTCGGCCGCTTTCAGTGCTGTCTCGGCGTCCGCGCCGGTGACGACGACCATGTAGCGGACGTCGGGTGCGCCGAGGTCGGCGCGCAGCGCGGCGTCGAGCGCCTGCTCCTCGGCCGGCACCGGACTGAGCGCCGCGAGTTCGTGGTTCCAGACGCCGTCGCGATGCAGCGGGATCACGACCACCGCGGCGAGTGCAAGCGCGAGCACCACCCAGCGCAGCCGGCCGGCGGCGTCGATGAGCAACTGGAGGCGCTCGCCGAGCGGGCTCACATCGCGGATGCGGAAGCCCGGCGGCACGAGGTGGGGCAGCATGAAGCGCGTCGTGGTGGCGGCGACGACGAGGCCCGCAATCGAGTACAGCCCGAGCTGCGCGAGGCCGGGAAAGCCCGAGAACATCAACGCCGCGAAGCCGCCGATCGACGTCAGCACGCCGAGCCGGATCGTCCGCCACAGCGCCGTACCGGTCTTGCCGCGCGGGTCCCCGGCGTCGTCGGCGTGCCCGGACTGCACGAACAGGTAGATCGCGTAGTCGACCGCTTCGCCGATCAGCGTCGTGCCGAAGCCGAGCGTGACGCCATGCACGACGCCGTGACCGAGGCTGACCGCGACGATGCCGGCGAGCGCGCCGGACACGACCGGCAACAAGCCCAGCACCAGCGCGGTCGCCGACCGATAGACGAAGAGCAGCAGCGTGACGATCAGCGCGGTCGAGACGAGCGCGAGGCGCAGGACCTCGCTTTCGATCGCGGCGCGCGACGCGACCGCGAACTTGCCGGGGCCCGAAACCAGCAGGCGCATGTCGGCGGCAGAAGCCGGGGCGGCGGCGAGCGCGTCCGCGAAAGCCTGTTCGATCTTCGCGATCGCGTCCTGCTGACGATCGAGATCCGAGCCGGCCGCCGCCGTCTGCGCGAGCAGCAGCGCGCGCTGACCGTCGTGCGACGCCCAGGTTCCGTCGAAGCTCGCCGGACGCCTGCCCGCGTCGAGCGCTTCGAGCAGTCGCACGGTTTCTCCGGTCGGGTCGCGCGGCAGCAGGGATTTCGTCAGCAAGCCGAGCGGGGACGCGAGCAGGTCGATCGATTCGGAGATCCCGCCGTGCAGGCCTTCGACCGTGAAGTGTTCGGGTGTGACCGCGGGACTCAGCAGGTAGCGGTTGTCGAACAGCAGCTTCTGGTCGCGCTCGCGATGGACCGGCTCGCCGTTCTCGATGACCCCGAATGCCGGGTCCGCCCGCAGGCTGCGGGCGAGGGCGCGCGACAGGTCGGCGCGTGCTTTCGCGTCACCGCCTTCGATGCCGATCAGCAAGAGCCGCGACACCATTCCGTCCTTCAGTTGATCGACGAGGACCTGCTGTTCGGCGGTTGGCGTGCGCGGCAGGAAGGCGGAGAGATCGCTGGTGAAGCGGGTCTGGCTGATCACCGCGACGCATGCGGCGACGAACGCGAGCCACGCGAGCAGCGCGATTGAAAAACGCCGCTTCATCGCGCGGTCGTCGCGACGATCCGCATCACCGAACGGTCGCCGTCGGCCTGCAGGATCTCGATTTCGCCGAGCTGCGCGCCGCTCCCGGTGATCGTGATGCGCACGACGATTTCAGCCATCGCCGGGTCGCGCGGCAGGAGCGTCAGCTTCCATTGCTCGGCCGTGCCGCCCAGCGTCAGCGCATAGGTGCGTTCGAGCGCGGCGCGGTCGCCGGCGAGTGTCGCGCGGATGCTGTCGACGAAGGCGGCGACTTCCCGGTAATCGGAGAGCTTGACGACGTGCCGGCGCTCACCGCGGGTGACCGTCAGCGTGTCGCCTTCGAGCACGAGCGACTCCGGGCGCGGTTTCAGCGTGATCTTCTCGAGGCGGTCCGGCGCGCGAAAACGCAGCTCCCCCGACGACTCGACGGGCGCGTCGAGCACTGCGAGGTACTTGCGCTCGGTGAAAGTCGCCCGGCCCTCGGTCTGTTTGCCGAGCAGAGCCATCAGGCGCTCGACGTTCCAGGCGTCGGCCGCGAGCGTCGGAACGGCGTGAAGCAGTCCGGGCATCGCGAGCACGGACAGGAGCAGCAGTCGGAAAAATCCGCCTCGGATCAAAGGGAACCCCGCAGGAACGATCAGGCGTCGCCGCTTTTCGCGGGCTGCCAGAAGTCAAAGAAATTGAACCAGTTGTACGGCGCGCTGCGGCCGTACTCGGCGAGCCGCGCGGCGTAACGTTCGATCGCATCGCGTTGCGCGGCCGCCCGCGTTTCGCGCGTGACCGCCGAGAAATCGGCGAGCCGCTCGAAATGGATGTCGTAGTGGTTGCCGCCCCGGTACAGGCCGACCATCAGGATCACCGGCCGTTTGAGCATTGCCGTGATGCGCCACGGACCGGCCGGAAAGTCGGCCGGCCCGCCGAGAAAATCCACCCGCTGCAGGCCGTCGTGCGCGAGGCTGCGGTCGCCGAGCATGCCGACAAGCGCGCCGTCTTCGAGGCGTTCCTTCACTTGCAGCATCGAATCGAGGCGGCCGAGCGGGATGATGTCGTGGCGCGCCGCGGGATTGATCGCGGCAAGGGCGTCGTTGATCTTGCGCGCGTTTTCCTCGTACATGACCATCGCGACGCGCAGGCCCGGCTGCTGGCGTCCGACCGCGCGCACGACCTCGAAGCTGCCCATGTGCGCGCCCATCAGGAACACTCCTTCGCCGCGCGCGACGATGTCGGTCACGAGCTCGGCTCCGTGGACGCGGATGTCGAAGAGGTCGAAACGCTCGTTGATCAGGTAGACGCGGTCGTGGATCGTCGACGCGAAGCTGTGGAAATGCCGGAAGACCTCCGCCACGCCGGGCTTGTGGCCGAGTGCGCGCGTGAGCCACGAACGCGACGCGCACCGCGCCGACGGCGAGAAGAGCAGGAAGTACGCGGTGACCAGCCACAGCACGACCCGCCCGACCCGGCGTCCGAGCCGCAGCGAAATCCACGTCATCACCCGCAGCGTCGCGTAGTTGCTGCGCTCCGGGCGCCGCGCCCATTCGGCCTCGACCGCGGCTCGGCCAGCGTCGCGCTGCGACGCCGACGGCGAGGAAGCGTCGGTCATGTCGAGGCTGTCCGCAGCGAGCCCGTCGCGACCGTCGCCGTGCCGTCGAGAATGTCGAAACGCCACGGTCCGCGCGGTTCGCCGGCAAGCCGGATCGACAGCTTCGCCCCGGGGCCGACGGGGCGCAGGAACTTCGCCGACGCGATTTCGCACTTCGGCAACGGACCGCCGAGCGCTTCCCCGAGCGTGTCGACCGCCCAGCCGAGCAGCACGACGCCGGGCAGGATCGGCCGGCCCGGGAAATGCCCGGCGAACGCCGGGTGGTCGGCGGCGACGGCGACTGCGCGCGCGTGGATCATTCGTCCGTTTCGCTGCGGCGCTGCAGTTCTTCGAGCGCGCTGCGTGTGAGCTTGCCGGTCGCGTTGCGCGGCAGCGCGTCGACGAGCACCAGCGGCCGCGGCAGGAACAGCGGGTCGATGCGCTCGCGCAAGGCCTGCAGCAAGGCCGTGCGATCGAGCCCGGGCGCGACGACGACCGCCGACAGTCGTGCGACGCCGTCCGCCGGCTCGTCGTCCGGCATGAAGAAGCTGCCGTCCTGCACGCCGGGAATCGCGTTCAGCTGGTGGTTCAGGTAGCCGAGCGAGCTGCGCTTTCCGGCGATGTTCACGAGGTCGGCGGAGCGCCCGTGCAGCAGGAAGCGGCCGTCGGCGGTCGGCTCGATGACGTCGCCGAGCGCGATCCGTTGCTCGACGTGGCCACCGTGCGCCCAGATTCGCCCGTCCTCGAGCGTCAGGTGCACGTCGCGGAAGAGCTGCCACTCGGCGGTCTGCGCGGTGCGCCGCGTCGCCGTCTGGCCGGTTTCGGTGCAACCGTAGATTTCGACGAGCGGACATTGCAGCCGCGATTCGACTTCGACCGCGAGGTTGCCGGACAGCGGTGCGGTCGCCGACACGACCAGATCGGCGCGGGGCAGCGGCAGGTCGGCGGCGAGCAGCGTGCGCAGGTGGAACGGCGTCGACACCAGCACGCGCGGGTGCGGCACCACGTCGAGCGCGGCTGCGATGTCCGCCGGATAGAACGGGCGCCCGGCCCAAAACGAGCCGCCGCTGAGCAGCGCAAGCAGCACCGTCGACTCGAAGCCGTACATGTGCTGCGGCGGAACGGTCCCGACGAGCGCATGCGGACGGTCGATCGACAGGCCGAGGCGGTCCGCCTCCGCGGCGATATTGCGCACGAGCGCGCCCCAGGTCTTGCCGTGCGGCAATGGCGTACCGGTCGAGCCCGACGTGAAGACCCACGCAACGAGACGATCCGGGGCGACCCGCGGGATGTCGCCGTCGTGCACCGCCGTTGGAAGCGCCGGGTAATGGAACTGCGGCAGGTCGATGTCGTACGGCAGGGTGTCGGTCAGGCAGAACGCATCGGGTGCGAACGCGACGAGTTGGCGGACCGTTTCGGGCGTATGCGTCGAGGGCAGCAGGTTCACCTTGCCCGCGAGCAGGCCGGCGACGAGCCCGACGGTGAATCGGTAGCGGTCGGCGCAGACGTTGAGCAGGTGGCGGCCCGGGGGCATCAGCTCGGCGACGCGCAGCACGTCCGCGAGGAAGTGCGCGACGGAGATGCGCTGGCCTTCGCGCCAGGCGAGGGCGGCGTCGAGCGACGCGTGGGCGAGCAGCGGAAGCGCCGCGGACACCGATGCCGTCATCGTTCGGCGGCCGAAAACGCTGCGGACGCGCGGGCCGCGTCGCCGGACGATTGCCGGTAGGCGCGCACCGCGTCGAGGATCGAGCCGCGGTCTTCGCGAGACAGCACGCGGCAGCGCACCACGTATTCGGCGGCGAACATCGTCGTGACGAGCGGAATCGTCAGCAGATTCGCGAACGTCGACCACGCGGCGAGCGGACCGAATGCGAACAGCGCGGCCGACGCGACAGCGGTCACGCCGAAGTACAGCGTCCACGCGACCGTGACCTGCCGCGTGTAGCGGGCGAGGGCTGCGCTGACCCGGCCGTGGGTGATCTCGGCAATGCGGGTGCACATCGGCACGTGCCCGTCGCCGAGCGTGCGGCCGAAGGCGATGCACAGCAGCGCGTTGGTGCCGGCATGCTGGACGAAATACATCCAGCCGACGTTGTGCGCGAGGATCGGCCACACGAGTGCGAGCGCCGCGGCGGCGACCGCGAGCAGCGCGAGGAGCAGGGCGCGGCGGGGCGAGCGCCACGCGAACCCGCCCGCGATGAGCGCGAACGGTGCGAGGCCGAGCAGGGCGCCCCAGGACGACGCGTCGACGAGCGCGGTCGTGTAATGCGCCGCGGCGGCCCACGCGACGACGAGCATGACGACCGCGAGACCGCGTGCCGCGCGCGCGAAATGCGGCTTCATTGCGTGCGGTTGGCGCCGATGTACTCGGTGAGGCTGCGCAGCGAGCCGAAGATGCGGACGTTGTCCTCGTTGTCCGCCCGCAACTGGAAGCCGTAGCGTTTCGATACCACGAGCGCGACTTCGAGGATGTCGATCGAATCGAGGCCGAGACCCTCGCCGAACAGCGAATCGTCGGCCGGAATCGAAGCCGGTTCGAGCTCGAGGTTCAGCGCCTCGACGATCAGGGCAGCGACTTCCAGCCGCAGGGCGTCGAGGTTGCCCGGAGCCGGGGAGGCAGCAGTGTCTTTCATGAATGCCGTGGTGAATGAGGTTTTTGATCGGGCCGCGCTGCGTTCGCCGGCGCGCCACGGACGGGACTTTCCGTCGCCCTCGGACCGCTGCGCGGCTTTCGTCCGGATATCGGCTCGCCGCGGCGGTGAGCCCGGCATTCTAGCGAAAAGACGTCTGCACGGGCAGGAGGGACAGATCACGGCGGACGCGAAAAAGCGCGCCGCGTGCCGGGTCAGCCGCAGACCGCGGCCAGCACGTGCTGCCGCTCGATCTTCGCGCGCTCGAGCACCGCGACCATCTCGGACCGCTCCGCGCCGATCGTCGACGTGTCGAGCAGCGCCGGTCGGCGCTGTATGCCGCGCAGCGTTTCGAACGGATTCGGAGTGTCGGCGGCCAGCGATGCGATGAAGACGAGGTCGGCGAGCGTCGCCGGAGGCCAGGCGCCGCCGTACGGGTTGTCGTAGTCGAACGCGTCGAGAATGATGTCGGGGAGCTCGAAGACTTCCAGAACCGTTCGGGCGACCGGCTCGCTCCACGTCGATATGAATTCGGCGAAGCGGTCGAGGTTGCTCTCGAGCGCCGGGTAATCGGCGGCGCGCGCGACGAGGAAAAACTGGCCGATGTCGATCATCATGCCGCTGAACATCGCGGTGTCCGGATTGACGACTTTCAGCTGCCGCGCGAGCGCGTAGGCCCACGCGGCGACATCGACCGAATGCATCCACAGGCCCGACGCGATCAGGCGCAGGTTCCGCGAACGATGGTCGGCGGCGAGCTGCTCGGCTGCGACCGCGAACGCGAGGCAACGCAGCGCCGACAGCCCGATCCGTCCGACCGCGTCCTGCACGTTCGTCGTCGGCGCGCCATAGGGATTCAGCGCGACCGCGTTGGCCATGCGGACGACTTTCGCTGCGAGGACGGGCTCGGCCTTGACGACGTTCGCGATCTCGTCGAGCGTCGAGGCCGAACTGTCGGCGAGGCGCTTGATCCGCAACGATACGTCGAGCGACGTCGGGAAGCTGAGCTGGCCCTTGTCGAGTTCCTGCTCGATGCGTTCGCCGAATGTGCGAACCTGAGCTTCGAAGTCGTGCATGTCTGTCCCCGCTGGATCCGTCTTGAAGGAGTTTAGCGCTGCCCGAAGCGCCGGAGGACGCATGGCTCCCCCCGGTCGATCAGTCGTTGTGCGCCAGGATGGCCTTGCCGTTTTCGAGCTTCTCGATCTGCGCCAGCGTCGCGACCGGCACGCCGAGCTGTTCCATCAATTCGTGGCCCTTCTTGAAGCGCTTCTCGACGATGAAGCCCGCTCCGAGCACTTCCGCGCCCGCTTCGCGCGCCATTTCGACCAGCGCGTGCGCGGTGCGGCCGTTCGACAGGAAGTCGTCGATGACGACGACGCGGCTTCCCTGCGGGATGTAGCGCTGCGACAGGACGAGCTTCGTGTCGCCGCCCTTCGTCGGCGACGGAATGATGCGCGACAGCGCGGGCGATTCGACCTGCGGCGCGTATTTCTTCGCGAACACCAGCGGCACGTTGAGGGCCTGCGCGACCGCGAGTCCCGGCGCGATGCCGCTCGCCTCGGCGGTCAGGATCAGCGTCGGCTGGTACGCGGACAGGCGGCGCGCCAGTTCGCGGCCGAGTTCGGCGATGAAGGCCGGTTCGATGCGGTGATTGAGGAAGTGATCGATCTTCAGGATCTGGTCGCCGATGATCGTCGCTTCGGTTTCGATGCGGTGGACGAGCGGAGGAAAAGCGGCGTTGAGTTCGGAAGGCGTGTTGTACATGAGGGTCCGTAGACGAATCGGCCCCCTCGACGGGGGCGGTGGCGCGCATTCTAGCCCAGCGGAAACCGGCGATGTGACGGCAATACGGCGTCTTCGCGCGGTCGGCGCGCCGGTCCGGGTTCGCGACCTTGCGCTGCCGTGGACAGCGCGAGTTCAGCCGGTGCGGGCCGGGACGACCGGCTCGGGGTGGCCGTCGAGCGCTTCGATCAGCGGCGCGAGATGAGGCAACGGATCGGCCTCCGCCTCCGCCTTCGCTTCGGCGCGCAAGTGCAGGTTGCGGGCGAGGTTGCGCATCCGCCAGTCGACTTCCTTGACGATCAGGCAGACTTCCGCGACCAGTTCGGGCTCGAACGCGTCCTTTCCGAGCGCGCCCGCTTCGATCGCACCCGTCGCCCGCAGCGACTTGTTGAGGTTCTGCAACTGCGCCAGCGCGAAGGCGGAAGCCTGGCGGACGACCGGATCGGGTGCCGCCTGAAGTGAGCGGGCGCGCTCGGTCGCGACCTGCAGCTGAGCGCAGGTGGCGGCGATCCTGTCGAAACAGCCGCAGTCATCCTGTCCGTCGAAGTGGTCGTCGTTCTTGCGCAGCGCCTGCGTCACCACGGCGACCGCATCCCGGTCGAATTCTTCGGGGACGATGCGCAGCGCCAGCGCTGCCCGCAGCGGCGCGCCGCAATCGCCGCGCGTGAGGATCGCACTGACCGAATCCGCGACCGCTAGCCAGCCGCCGAGCCGATGGTGCTTGCTCCGTTCGAGCTGGTTCGGATACCCGCTGCCGTCGAAGCGCTCGTGGTGATGCGCGACGCACAGGCCGACCGCGGCCGGAAGGGTCGTCAGTTCCTGGATCAGCAACTGGCCGACGCGCGGATGGCTCGCGACGTGCTTCCATTCGTGCGGCTGCAGGCGCCGGTCGCCTTGCAGGTAGTCGGGATTGATGTACATCTCGCCCAGGTCATGCAGCAGCGCGGCCATCAGCAGGTGCTGCGCGTCGAGCTCGCCGGCGTCGAGCCGGGACGCGATTCCCGCGCAGACGAGCATCGTCGACAGCGAATGGTGGTAGCTGCGGCTGCCGTTCGCGTGCGCGGTCGTCAGCAGCAGGCGCAGCGGCTGGGGTAGGGGCGTGTTGCGGAGGCCGATCAGCAGGCCGAGCGCGTCGCGATCGACGAGGCGGCCGAACAGCGGGTTCTGTTCGAGATGGGTCCGGCACGCGTCGATGATGTCCGGGAACCCAACCGCGCCTTCGACGGCGAGCGTTGCCTCGAGCGGCTTCGCGAGCTTGCGTCGCAGCAGCTTCTCCTGAAGGTCGGCAGGGACGGGCTTGCCCTTCGCCCACAACTTCGTGCCGCGCTCGTCGAAAATGTCCTCGGCCGCTTCGACCGTACGGGTTTCGGCGAGACGGACGATACTGTTCAGGCAGTGCTGGTTGACTGAATTGAATAGCATGATGAGCGGCTGGAGGATTCTCTCTGGCGGACCGTCGTGTGCATCGCACTCGCCGCCCCGTCTCGAACTGCCGGCGCCCGCCCGATCGGGCGAATCGCGCACCGTTGGAGCGAGTCCGCGTGATGCTATCACCGTTGCACGAGCCTACCCGTGCTCCCCGTCACGCCGGCGGCGCCCCTTATGGCATGCAAAGCGGATGGTCGTCCCCGCCCGTCGTGTTCCCATACGTCATCGCCGGGCGGCGGGAGGGCAATGCCGCTGTCGTGGGTCGAGCGTGCCCGGACTTCCGCAGATGTTGCGACGTTTTATCGCGATCGCTGGCGGATCATCTTTCCACTTATAATTCGCGCCACTTTTTCCAAGGGAGAGGGAATTATGGGTTTCGACCTCGTGAAGGCCGGCAAGGACGTGCCGAACGACATCAACGTCATCATCGAGATCCCGGCGCAGGCCGATCCGATCAAGTTCGAAGTGGACAAGGACAGCGGCGCGGTTTTCGTCGATCGCTTCATGGGCACGTCGATGCGCTACCCGATCAACTACGGCTACGTGCCGCACACGATCGCCGGCGACGGTGACCCGGTCGACGTGCTGGTCGTGACCCCGTTCCCGCTGCTGCCCGGCGTCGTGATCCGCTGCCGTCCGGTCGGCGTGCTGAAGATGGAAGACGAGTCGGGCATCGACGCGAAGGTCGTCGCCGTGCCGGTCTCGAAGCTCACCCCGATGTACGACAAGGTCCAGACGATCGACGACCTGCCGGAGCTGCTGATGAAGCAGACCGTGCACTTCTTCGAGCACTACAAGGACCTCGAGCCGGGCAAGTGGGTCAAGGTGACCGGCTGGGGCACCGTCGACGACGCGAAGCAGGAAATCCTCGACGGCTTGAAGGCCGCCGCGAAGTAAGTTCGCGATCCCGCAATGACGACAACGGCCCGCCACGTGCGGGCCGTTGTCGTTTCAGCTGTCCGGCGACGCGGTGCGGAACGGCGAGCGGTCGGCAAGTTCGTCGAGGTAGAAGTCCATTCCGGCCCGCTCGCGCGCGAGAAAATGATCCACCGCGTCGCGGAAGCGCGGGTCGCGGATCCAGTGCGCCGAATGCGTGACGACCGGCTGCAGCCCGCGGGCGAGCTTGTGCTCGCCTTGCGCGCCGCCCTCGAAACGCGCGAGCCCGCTGGCGATGCAGTAGTCGATCGCCTGGTAGTAGCAGAGCTCGAAGTGCAGAAACGGAAGATGCTCGACCGCCCCCCAGTAGCGACCGTATAGCGCACTGCGATCGCAGAGAAAGAACGCGCCCGCGACCGGAGAGCCGTCGCGTACTGCCAGCAGCAGGCGGACGCCGTCCGGCGCCCGCCGTGCGAGCTCGACGAAGAACGCGAGATTGAGATACGGCGTCGAGCGGTGCAGCGCGTAGGTCGAGGCATAGCAGCGGTGGAAGAAGGCCCAGTCGGCCCCGGTTGCCGTCGTGCCGTCGAGCCACCGATACGTGAGGCCATGCGCCGCGGCGCGGCGCCGCTCCTGGCGAATCTTCTTGCGCTTGTCGTGGGTCAGGCTCGCGAGGAAGCCGTCGAAGTCGCGATAGCCCGCGTTCAGCCAGTGGAACTGCACGCCCTGGCGGACCAGGAGCCCCGCGTCCCGCATCCATCCGGTTTCGGTGTCGTTCGGAAAAAGCACGTGCAGCGACGACAGCCCGCTCTCCTCGGCCATCGCGACGACAGCGGAGAGCAAGGCCTGCCGCGCCGCCGCGTCGCGGCCGAGCACGCGCGCGCCGGGAATCGGCGTGAAGGGGACGGCCGCGAGCCATTTCGGATAGTAGGCGAGGCCGTGGCGTGCATAGGCTTCGGCCCAGGCCCAGTCGAAAACATATTCGCCGTACGAGTGGCTCTTTTCATAGAGCGGCATCGCGGCGACGAGCGCGCCGGCGTTGCGGAGTGTCGCGTGGCACGGCTCCCAGCCGGTCTCCGGGCCGACGCAGCCGGCCGCTTCGAGCGCCGCGAGATACGCATGGGACAGCGGCGCCTGGCCGGAGCCGAGCGCGTCCCATTCGACGGCATCGATCGAGGACAGGTCGCCGACCAGGCGAAGTTGGTAAGAACTCATCGGCAATCCGGAAAGTGGGCGAATGAACCCCCATTTTCCGCGGTTCGCGGTTGTAGGTCAGCCTGGTGCGTCACTTTGCCGCTGCGTCGATCGTCATCTGCCCAAATTTTGGGCAGGGCTGCATCTCCCTTGCGGGGAGGCCATGTGCGCGCCTTGCTCACGTCTTATCCACAGCTTTTCCCACGGCCAATGTGGGTGAATCGCGCGAACGGCCGCTCCGCTGCGGTCCCGCGCCAAGCGGTATAGTTGCGCCCATGGACAAATCGCTCGCTATCGCCGTCGCCCAGCTGAATTTCACCGTGGGCGACCTCACCGCCAATGCGGACCGGATCATCCGCGCCCTCGACCAGGCGCGCTCGGCCGGCGCCGACCTGCTGCTGACGCCCGAGCTCGCGCTTTCGGGCTATCCGCCCGAAGACCTGCTGCTGCGGCCGGATTTCTACCGCGCCTGCGCGCGTGAAGTCTCGCGCATTGCCGCGCACACGCAGGGGATCACGCTCGTGCTCGGTCACCCCGAGGAGCGGCGCGACTGGCGTTACAACGCCGCATCGGTGATTCGCGACGGGGAAGTCGTCGCGACTTATCACAAGCATCTTCTACCGAACTACGAGGTGTTCGACGAGGAGCGGTATTTCGACCACGGCCTCGCGGCCTGCGTGTTCGAGCTCAACGGCGTGAAGCTCGGCGTGAATATCTGCGCGGACCTGTGGGAGTCCGGCCCGGCCGAGCTCGCGCGTGCGGACGGCGCGCAGCTGCTGCTCGGCCTGAACGCGTCGCCGTATCACATGAACAAGCTCGAGCGCCGCTACGAAGTCCTGCGCGGCCGCGTCGCCGATACCAGGCTCCCGGTCGTCTATTGCAACATGGTCGGCGGGCAGGACGAGCTGGTTTTCGACGGCGCGTCGTTCGCGCTGAATGCCGACGGCACGATCGCTTACCAATCCGCCGCCTTCGAGGAGCGCGTCGACATCGTGCGTTTCCGCGACGGCCGCTGGGAGCCGGCCGAAATCGTCGAAGCGCGGCCGATCGAGGAGGAGGTCTATGAAGCGCTGAAGACGGGCGTGCGCGACTACGTCGGCAAGAACGGCTTCCCGGGCGCGATCATCGGGCTTTCGGGCGGTATCGATTCCGCGCTGACGCTGTGCATTGCCGTCGATGCGTTGGGCGCGGAGCGGGTCCGGGCGGTGATGATGCCGTCGCCGTACACCGCGCAGATGAGCCTCGACGATTCGCGGGCGCTCGTCGAGAACCTCGGCATCCGCTACGACGAGATTCCGATCGAACCGGCGATGGCGACCTTCGCGGACCTGCTCGCGCCGCAATTCGCCGGCCTGCCGGCGGACACGACCGAGGAGAACCTGCAAAGCCGCATCCGCGGCATGATCCTGATGGCGCTGTCGAACAAGACCGGCGCGATCGTGCTGACGACCGGCAACAAGAGCGAGATGGCGACCGGTTACGCGACACTGTACGGCGACATGGCCGGTGGTTTCGCGGTGCTGAAGGACCTCTATAAGACCTTCGTGTTCCGGCTGTCGCGCTGGCGCAATACCGTCAGCCCGGTGATGCCGGAGAACATCATCACGCGACCGCCGTCGGCCGAGCTGAAGCCCGACCAGACGGACCAGGATTCGCTGCCGCCGTACGACGTGCTCGACGCGATCATCGAAGCGTACATGGAGCGCGACGAGTCGCCGCGGCAGATCATCGCCCGCGGTTTCCCCGAGGCGGAAGTCCGCCGCACCGTGGCGATGCTGAAGCGCAACGAATACAAGCGCCGCCAGTCTCCGGTCGGCATTCGCGTGACGAAGCGCGGGTTCGGCCGCGATTGGCGTTATCCGATAACATCCCGCTATCAGGATGAATACTGAACGGCGCGATACGTTGCCGCGTTCCACGAGGAGAATTCCATGAAGAAGATCGAAGCCGTCATCAAGCCGTTCAAGCTCGACGAGGTGCGCGAGGCGCTGTCCGAGGTCGGGATCGCCGGCCTCACCGTGATCGAGGTCAAGGGCTTCGGCCGCCAGAAGGGGCATACGGAGTTGTACCGCGGGGCCGAGTACGTCGTCGATTTTCTGCCGAAGATCAAGGTCGAGATCGTCATCGGCGACGACCTCGTCGATCAGGCCGTCGAGGCGATCATCAAGGCGGCGCGCACCGGCAAGATTGGCGACGGCAAGATCTTCGTCAGCGCGGTCGAGCAGGTCGTGCGCATCCGCACCGGCGAGACCGACGAAGCTGCGATCTGATTTTTTGGGCGCCGCGCGTGGGCGCGGCGCTCGCCCCTCGCCGGACGCGCCGGCTTCGTCAATCCCGCGTCGGATTTCCGGCGCGCAGCAGCACCAGCAGCGCGCCCGAGCCGCCTTCGTACGGACCGGCCTGACAGAACGCGAGGATTTCCTCCCGCTGCGCGAGCCACCCTCGCGACAGCTGTTTCAGGATCGACAGTTTGCCGGGCGAACCCAGTCCCTTGCCGTGGATCACCCTGACGCAGCGCTTGCCCTGCTGCAGGCTCGCGGAAAGGAACTGTGCGAGCGCCTCGCGCGCTTCCTCGCGGTTGTAGCCGTGCAGGTCGACTTCGCCCTGCAGGACCCATCGGCCGCGCCGCAGGTCGGTCAGCACGCGGCGGGGCAGTCCGGGGCGCAGGAAGATCGCCTCGTCCCCCATCTCGAGCCGGTCTTCGAGGCTCATCGGCGCTTCCAGCGACTCGCGCAACGCGGCCTGCTCGTCTTCACGGTGTTGAACCGGCTCGGGGCGCGGCGCAGGAGGGTCCAGCTCGGCGCGATTGCGCGTGTCGACCGGCTGCGCCCCGCGCGCCGCGTGCCGGAAAAGCTCGGCCGGGTCCGCGAGGTCCGCGTCGGGCGGTAGCAGCAGCTTCCCGGCTTCGTCCTCGCCGGTTTCCAGTCTGTCGCGCAAGTGCAGCGGATAGGCGGAGCGGGGGGCGAGCGGGACCTCCGCGCGGTCGTTGCGTTTCAGCGGCGTCACGTCGCCGATCGCGAAGCGGAAGAGTGCGCGGTCGTCCTGCGGCTCGCGCTTGACCGGGCGCACCTCCCTGGATTCGTCCTCGGGTTCGGCCGCGCGGGGCCGCGGGATCGGTTCCGGCTTCGGTGTGGCGAGCTCGGCGCGGCGCTTCGCGTCCGGCAGCGGCATCACGTCGCGGACTTCGTTGCGGAACAGCGCCGGCTCGTTGCCGGGCAACGCGGCGAGGCCGGAGGTTTTCGTCGCGCGATCGTCCGCCCCGCCCGCTGTCGGCGAACGAACCGATGCCGATCTGGGGGGCGTCGTTGCCGGTTTCGCACCCGTTTCCCGTCGCGCTTGCTTCAGCTCGCCGCGCAGCGCCGCAAGCTCGCCGAGCGCGTTCAACCGACGTTCCGGCCGGCCCGCCGTTTTCTCCTTTGCAGGGCGGGGCGGCCGGGTCATTTCGTCCTCAGCCGCCCAGCGCGTCGAGGTAACGCTCGGCGTCGAGCGCCGCCATGCAGCCGGTTCCGGCCGAGGTCACCGCCTGGCGGTAGATATGGTCCTGGACGTCGCCGGCGGCGAAGACGCCGGGCACGCTCGTCGCCGTCGCCTCGCCTTCGCGGCCGCCCTTCGTGATGATGTAGCCGCCTTCCATTTCGAGCTGGCCTTCGAAGATGTCGGTGTTGGGTTTGTGGCCGATCGCGATGAACACGCCCTGCAGCGTGACGTCGCGCGTCGCGCCGGTGTTCGCATCCTTGACCCGCATCCCGGTCACGCCGCTGTTGTCGCCGAGCACTTCGTCGAGCGTCGAATTGAGCGCGAGTTCGATCTTTCCGGCCGCGACCTTTTCCATCATCTTGTCGATGAGGATCTTTTCGGCGCGGAATTTTTCGCGGCGGTGCACGACCGTGACCTTCTTCGCGATGTTCGCGAGATACAGCGCTTCCTCGACGGCGGTGTTGCCGCCGCCCACCACGGCGACGTCCTGGTTCTTGTAGAAGAATCCGTCGCACGTCGCGCAGGCCGACACGCCGCGGCCGGAGAATTTCTCTTCGGACGGGAGGCCAAGATATTTGGCCGTCGCGCCGGTCGCGATGATCAGGGCGTCGCAGGTGTATTCGCCGGCGTCACCGATCAGCCGCATCGGCTTTTCGCCGAGCTTCACCGTGTGGATGTGATCGAAGATCATCTCGGTGTTGAAGCGCTCGGCGTGCTTCTGGAAGCGGGCCATCAGATCGGGACCCATCACGCCTTCGGCGTCGGCGGGCCAGTTGTCGACATCGGTCGTGGTCATCAGCTGACCACCCTGCGCCAGACCGGTGATCAGGACCGGGCTCAGGTTCGCGCGCGCGGCATACACCGCGGCGGTGTAGCCGGCGGGACCGGAACCGAGAATGAGCAGGCGGGCGTGCTTCGTCGTCATGGCTTGGTCTTCTATCTGGTTGGCGATTGGCGAATTATAGCCGAGCGGCATCCGGCTCCGGCCCAATGGTGGCGATAGCGTGAAACAATCGAAAATGCTCCCGCCTCGAATCCGGTACGATCCTCGTTGCACGTACACGCAAGCCGCACCTGACGCGCCAGGGTCGCGCAATCGTCGTGCCGACGCCCACCCGGGGCGGTCGCGGGAGATATTCGTCTATACTTCGTGCGGTTATTCGTCGACAAAATTTCCGACTTCTGGATCGACGTCGGCCTGCCGCCCCGGAGATGAGATGACGCAGTCCAATGCCGTTTCGACAACTGCCTTGAGGACCTTTCCGCTTTTCCACGGTCTGTCCGACGACACGCTCGCGGCGGTCGCGCGTTCGGCGATGATGCGCCGCGTCCCGCGCGGCCAGAGCGTGATGCACGCGGGCGAGCGGACCGATTATGTGTATTTCGTGCTGACCGGCAGCCTCAAGGTCGTCGTCAGCGACGAGGATGGGCGCGAAGTCATCCTGAGCATCCTCGGTCAGGGCGAACTCTTCGGCGAGATGGGCATGTTCGGCGAGCAGCCGCGGTCGGCGTCGGTGATCGCGGTGATGCCGTCCGACCTCGTGATGATCGCGAAGCAGGACTTCCGCACGATCATGCACGACAACTTCGAAGTCGCGTGGCGGATCATGTGCAATCTCGCGGACCGGCTGCGCAATGCCGACCGCAAGATCGAGAGCCTCGCGCTGATGGACGTCTACGGGCGCGTCGCGCGCCTGCTGCTCGAAATGTCGGAGGACGTGCAAGGCGAGACCGTCGTCGTGCGCAAGATCACGAAGCAGGACATCGCGAAGATGATCGGCGCGTCGCGCGAGATGGTCAGCCGGGTGATGAAGGATCTCGGGGCGCAGGGCCTGATCGAGGAGACCGCGCGCGGCATCGTGCTGCGCGAGCGCCTGCAGGAACTTTGAGCGCGGGCGGCATCTGCTGCCGCGTTCGCCCGAGGGACCGACGCTCGGGCAATAGTCGCCGCGGCCGGACCGGCCGTCACTTATAATTCCGCACGCTTTTTTCTCCCGGATTTTCGCCGCTCCCGATGTCGTCCCGTTTGTCGCACCGTTCCCAGCCTCTTCCGGAAAAGATCTCGCTGCTGCTGCAGGAAGCCCGCTGGCTGATTCTCGGGGTGATGTCGCTGTACGTCGGCCTCGTCCTGCTCGGCTACAGCAAGGCCGACCCGGGGTGGTCGCACGCCGCGGAAGTCGCGCGGATCTCGAACCCCGGCGGCCGCTTCGGCGCGTGGCTCGCCGACCTGCTGTTCTATCTGTTCGGCGTGTCGGCATGGTGGTGGGTCGTCTTCCTCGGCTACGGTCTGGTCTGGGGCTTCCGCCGGCTGCGCAATCAGGTGCAACTCGACAAGCGCTCGTTCTTCATCGTGCTGACGGGTTTCTTCGTCGTGCTGCTCGCGAGCAGCGCGCTCGAATCTCTGCGCTTCCATTCCCACGGCGCGAGCATTCCGCTCGCACCCGGCGGCCTCGTCGGGCTCGAGCTCGGGCTGATCGTGCAGCGTTACCTCGGGTTCACAGGCGGGACGCTGCTGCTGCTCGCGCTCTTCGCGTCGGGCTTGAGCCTGTTCTCGGGGATTTCGTGGCTGTCGGTGATCGAGCAGATCGGGCTGTCCGTCGAGCGGGCGTGGGTCGCGACGCAGAACGCTTTCGGCGGCTGGCGCGACCGCAAGGCCGGCCAGCAGGTCGCGCAGAAGCGTGAGGCGGTGGTCGAGACGAAACGCCGCAAGACCGAGGCGGCACCGGCCGCGCCGCTGCGCATAGAGCCGATTGCGGCCGACGTGCCGAAGTCGCCGCGCATCGAAAAGGAGCGCCAGCAGCCGCTGTTCGTCGACCTTCCCGGGGGCGCGATTCCGCCGCTGTCGCTGCTCGACCAGCCGTCCGGCGACGTCGAGCCGCCGTCCGCCGAGTCGCTGGAATTCACGTCGAGGCTGATCGAAACGAAGCTCGGCGAGTTCGGCGTCGAGGTCAAGGTGCTCGCGGCCTACCCCGGCCCGGTCGTCACGCGTTACGAGATCGAGCCGGCGACCGGCGTCAAGGGCAGCCAGGTCGTGAACCTCGCGAAGGACCTCGCGCGGGCGCTGTCGCTGGTGTCGATCCGCGTCGTCGAGACCGTGCCCGGCAAGTCGTGCATGGCGCTCGAACTGCCGAACGCGAAGCGTCAGACCGTGCGGCTGTCCGAGATCCTGGGCTCGAAGGCCTACCACGACATGCACTCTGCGCTGACGGTCGCGCTGGGCAAGGACATCGGCGGGCAGCCGGTCGTCGCCGACCTCGCGAAGATGCCGCATCTCCTCGTCGCCGGCACGACCGGTTCCGGCAAGTCGGTCGGCATCAACGCGATGATCCTGTCGCTGCTCTACAAGTCCGAGCCGGAGAAGGTGCGGCTGATCATGGTCGACCCGAAGATGCTGGAGCTCTCGATCTACGAGGGCATCCCGCACCTGCTCGCACCGGTCGTGACCGACATGAAGCACGCGGCGAACGCGCTGAACTGGTGCGTCGTCGAGATGGACAAACGCTACAAGCTGATGGCTGCGGTCGGCGTGAGGAACCTCGCCGGCTTCAACAAGGCCGTCGCCGACGCCGCCAAAACCGAGAAGCCGCTGACGAACCCGTTCGCGATCAACCCGGACAACCCCGAGCCGCTCGAGCATTTGCCGCACATCGTCGTGATCGTCGACGAGCTCGCCGACATGATGATGGTCGTCGGCAAGAAGGTCGAGGAGCTGATCGCGCGGCTCGCGCAGAAGGCGCGTGCGGCGGGTATCCACCTGATCCTCGCGACGCAGCGGCCGTCGGTCGACGTCATCACCGGCCTGATCAAGGCGAACGTGCCGACGCGGATCGCGTTCCAGGTGTCGAGCAAGATCGACTCGCGCACGATTCTCGACCAGATGGGCGCCGAGGCGCTGCTCGGCATGGGCGACATGCTGTACCTCGCGCCGGGCACCGGGCTTCCCGTCCGCGTGCATGGAGCCTTCGTCGCCGACGATGAGGTGCACAAGGTCGTCGATCACCTCAAGCGCAGCGGCCCGGCGGACTACGTCGAAGGCATCCTGTCGGCGCCGGAGGAGGACGTCGAGGCGGCGCTCGGGGGCGGCGACGGTGGCGACGGCGAGGCCGATCCTTTGTACGACCAGGCCGTTGAAATCGTCGTCAAGACGCGCCGGCCGTCGATTTCGCTCGTGCAGCGGCACCTGCGTATCGGCTACAACCGCGCCGCGAGGCTGATCGAACAGATGGAGCGCGCCGGGCTCGTCTCGGCGATGGGCAGCAACGGCAACCGTGAAGTCATCGTGCCGGTGAAGGAGGGCGATTGAGCCAGTTCAAATCACGTGCCGCGTTTGCGTCGCGGCTGTTGGTCGTCGCGCTGCTCGCGGCGACTTCGGGTCTCGCGGTGGCGGCGAGCGGTGTCGCGCAGCTGCGGCAGTTCGTCGACCACGCGAAGAGTGCGCAGGGCGATTTCGAGCAGACCGTGACCTCGGCGTCCGGCCGCAAGCCGCAGCAAGCGAGCGGGACCTTCGTTTTCTCGCGGCCGGGAAAATTCCGCTGGAGCTACGACAAGCCGTACGCACAGCTCCTCGTCAGCGACGGCGACAAGCTGTGGTCGTGGGACCGCGATCTCAACCAGGTGACGGTGAAGCGGCTCGGTGACGCGCTCGGCAGCACGCCGGCGGCGATTCTCGCCGGCTCGGGCGATCTCGACCGGGATTTCGAGTTGAAGGAAGCCGGTTCGAGCGGCGGCTTCGATTGGGTGCTTGCGACGCCGAAGCTGGCGGAAACGAGTTTCGCGTCGATCCGCTTGGGCCTCGCCGGCGGACAGTTGAAGCGCATGGAGCTGCAGGACAACTTCGGCCAGACGACGCTGATCGTGTTCACGTCGCTCGTCGCGAACGCGCGGCCGGATCCGTCGCTGTTCCGCTTCCTGCCGCCGCCCGGCGCCGACGTGATCGGCGAGTGACGCGACGCGGATGGCCGATCTCTTCGATTCCGTCGAACCGCCACGCGTGCCGCTCGCCGAGCGGATGCGTCCGCGCACGCTCGACGAGGTCGCCGGCCAGCGCCACCTGCTCGGTCCCGGCAAGCCGCTGAGGCTCGCGTTCGAGTCGGGCAAGCTGCACTCGATGATCCTGTGGGGGCCGCCCGGCGTCGGCAAGACGACGCTCGCGCGGCTGATGGCGCAGGCATTCGACGCGGAGTTCATCGCGCTGTCGGCGGTGTTCTCCGGCGTCAAGGACATCCGCGAGGCCGTCGCGCAGGCACAGGCCGAGAAAGCGCGCGGACGGCACACCATCCTGTTCGTCGACGAAGTCCATCGTTTCAACAAGACGCAGCAGGACGCGTTTCTGCCGTACGTGGAGCAGGGCCTCGTCACGCTGATCGGTGCGACGACCGAGAACCCGTCGTTCGAGGTCAATTCGGCGTTGCTGTCGCGGGCCGCGGTCTACGTGCTCGAGCCGCTCGACGACGAGGCGCTCGGCGAACTTTTCGAGCGGGCGCTCGGCATGTGCTGCCCTGATCTCGCGTTCGCGGAAACGGCCCGCGAACGGATGATCGGATTCGCCGACGGCGACGCGCGCCGGCTGATGAACCTGATCGAGCAGATCCAGGTCGCCGCCGAAACCGCCGGCGTCGGCACCGTGACGCCGGAGTTCGTCGACGAGGCGCTCGCGAGCAAGTTGCGGCGTTTCGACAAGGGCGGGGAGGCGTTCTACGACCAGATCTCGGCGCTGCACAAGTCGATCCGCGGCTCGAACCCCGACGCGGCGCTGTACTGGTTGTGCCGGATGCTCGACGGCGGCGCGGATGCGCTGTATCTGGGGCGCCGCCTGGTGCGCATGGCGGTCGAGGACGTCGGTCTTGCCGACCCGCGGGCGCTCGAAATCACGTTGAACGCTTGCGCGACTTATGAGCGGCTCGGCTCACCGGAAGGCGAACTCGCGCTCGCCGAGGCGGCGATATTTCTCGCCTGCGCCGCGAAGTCGAACGCGGTGTACAACGCCTACAACGCCGCGCGCAAATACGTCGCCGGCGACGTCTCGCGGCCGGTCCCGATTCACCTGCGCAACGCACCGACGCGGCTGATGAAGGAGCTCGGTTATGGCAAGGCGTACCGGTACGCGCACGACGAGCCCGAAGCGTACGCCGCCGGCGAGTCGTATCTGCCGGACGGCATGGCGCCCCCGGGGTGGTATCGGCCGACGCCCTACGGCCTGGAAGCGAAAATCGCTGCCAAGCTGGAGCATCTGCGCGAACTTGACGAGCGCGAGCTTGCCCGTCGCGGGAACGACTCGGGCAAGCCCTGATGCGCCGGGGTTCAGTGCTTTCAGTGCGTCAGCGGGTGATCCGCCATGAATCGGGCGCAGGCGCTCTTTGCGCGCTCGGCTCGGTCGGTCTCGCCGCGCTCGGTCGCGCGGGCGACAAGGTCCTGCATGTAGTTGGTCAGCATCAACACCCCCTCGGGTGTCTGGACCATGCCGCAGACGACCTGGGCCGCGGCGGCGTCGGGAATGCCCTCATGTTCGGCAAACAGCGCAATTTCGTCGTCAGTCAGATCGCAGTAATCGAGGCAATCTCTGATAGACAGCATTGGTATCTCCTCTAGTGTTGCTTCACCGTCTCTGCGGTGTCGGTATGGCCTACTAAGCTTAAGATACGTTGCGCCGAAAGCAAGGAAAGTTTCCCCATGCAACACTCGTAAACGATTGATAACGTTAATAGACTTGTGCGACGCAGGAGTTCGCTCGGTGGTCGCAAAGCCCTTTCCTTAGAAGCGCTTGGCGCGCGAAGTCGACCCGTCGCGTCAGCTTCTTCCGCTTTCTCTTTGAATCTTCAGGAATACTCATGCTTGATATCCAACTGCTGCGCAACCAGCTCGACTCGGTGGTCGCGTCCCTCGCGAGCCGCGGCGCGAATTTCGATCCGGAAGCCTTTCAGAGCCTGGAAAACGAACGCAAAACCCTGCAATCGCGCACGCAGGAACTGCAGGCCCGGCGCAACGCGTTGTCGAAGCAGATCGGAATGCTCAAGGGGAAAGGCGAGGACGCATCGGCCGTGATGGCCGAGGTCGGCGGCATCGGCGACGAACTGAAGAGCAACGAGCAGGCGCTCGCGATGCTGCTCGAACGCATCAACACGCTCGTCGCGAGCCTGCCGAACCTGCCGCACGAAAGCGTGCCGGTCGGTCGCGACGAAACCGCGAACGTCGAGATCTCCCGCTGGGGCACGCCGCGGGAGTTCGACTTCGAAGTGAGTGACCACGTCGATCTCGGCAGCGGTCTCGGCGGGCTCGATTTCGAGACCGCGGTCAAGCTCTCCGGCGCGCGTTTCGCGCTGATGAGCGGCGGCGTCGCCCGGCTGCATCGCGCGCTCGCGCAGTTCATGCTCGACGTGCACACGCGCGAGCACGGTTACACCGAGGTCTACGTGCCGTACCTCGTCAATGCGGACAGCATGTTCGGGACCGGCCAGCTGCCGAAGTTCGAGGCGGAACTGTTCTCGGTGCCGAAGGATGAAGGCCGTCTCTACCTGATCCCGACCGCCGAAGTCCCGATCACGAACATCGTCCGCAACGAACTGCTGGCGCAGGACGTGCTCCCGCTGAAGTTCGTCAGCCATTCGCCGTGCTTCCGCTCGGAGGCCGGCAGCTACGGCCGCGATACGCGCGGCATGATCCGCCAGCATCAGTTCGACAAGGTCGAGCTGGTCCGGATCGAGCATCCTGACCATTCCTGGGATGCGCTCGAGGAGCTGACGGGCCATGCGGAGGCGATCCTGCGCAAGCTCGAACTGCCGTATCGCAAGATCGTCCTGTGCACCGGCGACATGGGCTTTTCGGCGGCGAAGACCTACGACCTGGAAGTCTGGCTGCCCGCGCAGAAAACCTATCGCGAGATCTCGTCGTGCTCCTGCACCGGCGCTTTCCAGGCGCGCCGGATGCAGGCGCGGTTCAAGAGCGCCCAGGGCAAGAACGAGCTCGTGCACACGCTGAACGGCTCCGGCCTCGCGGTCGGCCGCACGCTCGTCGCGGTGCTCGAGAACTACCAGCAGGCGGACGGCTCGGTCGTCGTGCCGACGGCGCTCGTGCCGTGGATGGGCGGCATCGAGGTGCTCGAGCCGGTGCGCTGAACTGGCTGCCACCGTGCGCGTGGGGCGATCGAGCGGGAGAGGGTGAGGACCGGCTGGCGCGTTCCGGCCGGCTCCCGCGGGTCGTTCATTCGACGGCGCGGGTCGCGATTTTCGCGCTCGTTCCTGCGCTTCCGTCGTTCGCGAGCTTCAGCCGGAAAGGCTGCAGCGGCGGCGAGTAGGGCGCTTCGAGGCGGACGAGGATGCCGTAGTAGTTACGGATGTTCTCGGTCATGATCACCGCTTCGCCGCCCCGCGCCGCGCCCGCCTTGAGCCGCGCCGCGTATTCCGGCCTCGAAAGCAGCGGCAGTACCCCCTTCATGTCCCACCAGTCCGTGTCGTCCTTGCCAAGCCGACGGGCGATCGCGCGCGCGCCGTTCATGTGCCCCATGCCAAGGTTATACGCGGCGGCGGTCATCCAGCCTCGGTCCGGCTCCGGGATCTCGTCGGGCAACTGGTCCCTGAGCATCGAGAAATAGCGGGCGCCGCCGAGTATGCTCCCGCGAGCGTCGAGGCGGTCGGCGACGCCCAGGCGATCGGCGGTCTCGGACGTCAGCATCATCATGCCGCGCACGCCGGTCGGCGACGTCGCGAGCGGATCCCAGTGGGATTCCTGGTACGCCAGCGCCGCGAGCAGGCGCCAGTCGATCCCCGTCTGGGCTTGCGCATCATGGAAGTGTGGGCGTAGTGCGGCAGCCGGCCTTGTATGCGCCCGAGGAAGGTCGTCACGTCGGCGTCGTTGAGCCGGCGGATGTGACCGAAATAGCGGTCGCCGAGGCGGGCCAGCAGCTCGTTCGCCTTTGCATCGTCGAGAAACGCATCGACTTCGCTGCCGAGTTCGCGCGCGTCGAGGGAAACGGCCCACGCGATCGAAGCTTTCAGCGGCAGGTCGTAGGCGATGCCGAGCGACGGCTCCGTCTGGGCGGCCAGCGCGTAATGTATCCGGTCCGTCGCGACGAGGTCGTGCTTGCCCTGCGCGAGCTCCGCGAGCAGCACCTCGTCTCCGCTCCCGCTCGGAAGATGAAGATCCAGCGCGGGCAGACGCTTGCGGATGCGGTTGAGCTCATCGACCGCGGGCGAGCCGCGGCGGACACTGACGGTGCGTCGTGCGAGGTCGGCTTCCCTGCCGATTTCGGCGCCGTCCGCGCGTCCGGCAAGGACGTAATCCACTTCGCGCAACGGGCCCGACCACTTCAGCGGAAGACGATCGTTTCGCGCGAGCGCAGCCGCAGCCAGATGCACTTCGCCTCGCACGACGGCATCGAGCGCGCGCGCGCTGTCGGGGTAGACGACGAAGCGCACCGGCACCCCGAGCCGCTCGCCGAGTTTCTTCAACAGGTCGTATTCGAACCCCGATGCCTGCCCGTCGCCGTCCTCGCGGTACGAGATTGCATCGGGCCGGGTGGCGATCCTCAGCTCACCGAGTGAACGGAAGTCGCGAATGCGACTGGGGGTCTCGCCGGGCAGGCAACCCGAGAGGAAGAACATCAAAAGAATCAGCAGGACGGGCCGCAAGAAGGGTCTCCGCAAGGCAAACCCGCGGATTTTGCGCGAAGCCGCAGGCGCGGAGCAATCGACAGCGGTCGATGAGCGCGCGAAAAGAGAAGTTTCTTGTTGTTTATTGGAAAACCGCTGATATAATGCGCCCTCTCGCAAGTCGGAAGACCTGCGGGCGCGGAGAGGTGGCAGAGTGGTCGAATGTACCTGACTCGAAATCAGGCGTAGGTGCGAGCCTACCGTGGGTTCGAATCCCACCCTCTCCGCCATTTTTTTGGGCGGATCTTTCAAGTTTCGCCCGTACCGTCCCGGTACAGAGTCATGTGAAGCGACTCGATTCAGGCCGCGGGCGGTTTTCTCTTTTGATGCCGAATCGTTCCCCACGGCGGTCGCCGGAACCTCTGATGCAGCTTCATTCCAACGACCCGACCTGGCGGACGGCGCTGTCCGGCGCTCAGATCCTGTTCGTCGCGTTCGGCGCGACCGTACTCGTGCCGTTGCTGACCGGCCTCGATCCGAGTCTGGCGCTGCTCGGCGCCGGCATCGGCACGCTGATCTTCCAGTTCTGCACGAAGCGCGAAGTGCCGATCTATCTCGGGTCGTCGTTCGCGTTCATCGCGCCGATCATCTATTCGGCCAAGACCTGGGGGATGCCCGCGACGTTCGGCGCGCTGGCGGCGGCCTCGCTGTTCTATTACATCGCCGCGGCGCTGGTGAAATGGCGCGGCGTGGATTTCATCCATCGTCTGCTGCCGCCGGTCGTCATCGGGCCGGTCGTGATGGTCATCGGCCTCGGACTCGCCGAAGTCGCCGTCGAGATGGCGACGGGCAAGGCGGGCGGCGAGCAGGTGCTGCCGTATGGCGAATCGCTCGCCGTCGCGACGATCGCGCTCGTCGCGACGATGCTGACCGCGATCCGCGCGCGCCGGCTCCTGAAGTTGGTGCCGATCCTGGTCGGCGTCGCGGTCGGTTACGTCGCGTCGCTGTTCTTCGGCTTCGTCGATTTTTCGAAGGTTGCGAACGCGCCGTGGCTCGCCATGCCGCAATTCGGCGCGCCGGAGTTCAACCTCGCGGCGATCCTGTTCATGATCCCGGTCGCGATCGCTCCGATCGTCGAGCACGTCGGCGGCATTCTCGCGATCGGTTCGGTCGTCGGCAAGGATTTCACCGAGAAACCCGGGCTGCACCGGACGCTGCTCGGCGACGGCCTCGCGGTCAATGTCGTCGGACTCTTCGGCGGCCCGCCGGTGACAACCTACGGTGAAGTCACCGGCGCGGTGATGCTGACGCGCAACTACAACCCGGCAATCATGACCTGGGCCGCGTGTTTCGCGATCCTGATGGCCTTCGTCGGCAAGTTCGGCGCCTTTCTGCAGACGATCCCGATGCCGGCGATGGGCGGGATCATGGTGCTGCTGTTCGGCTCGATCGCCGGCATCGGCCTGAAAACCATCCTCGACGCAAAGGTCGACCTGATGGACCCGCGCAACCTGTGCATCGTGTCGGTGACGCTGGTGACCGGCATCGGTGGTCTCGGCGTGACGATCGGCACTTTCAGCCTGCAGGGGATCAGCCTCTGCGGCGTCCTCGCGGTGCTGCTCAACCTGATTCTGCCGAGAGCGGAAGCGCAGCGAGTTCGCGGCGCGGGGTGATTCGCCCCGGGCGGTCGGCTCGGGCGACGCGGGCGGCAGCGGTGCAGCGAAACCGGCGCGCTCCGTGCGCAGACCGCCGGCGTTTCTAGCGTCAGGGAAATGAAGAGGGCGACAGGCCCGGTCTGAGCTTCCTGGCGCAACGCGTTCCCGCATGCGCCTCGCCGACTATCGCAAGGCAAGGCCGAGGACGCATACCACGGCCGTTTCAGCGACCCGGCGTATCGCCGTCGGCGACGCCGAGACGGCGGGCAATCGACTCGGCGCAGTCGCGCAGCCGCGACGCCGTCGTGCCCTGCCATTCGACATCGAAGGTTCCGGAAGGCCCCATCGCCGTCAGCGCGAGCGCAATGCCGCCGCTGTGATTGAAGACCGGAACGGAAAACGCGTTGATGCCGGGGATCGGATTGCCGAGTGCCCGGGCGAGGCGATGTTCGCGTACTTCGTCGAGAAGTTCGTCCACGGCCTGCTGAGTGACGGGCAAGGTCGACACCGGAACGGCCGCAAAGCGCGCGATCTCCTCGTCGATGATCGGCCTGACCACCCGCTGCGGCAGGAACGCCGCGAAACACCGGCCGGTCGCCGACAGCAGCAGCGGTGTCATCACCGTGCCCGGGCGCATGTTGATGTGAATCTGCGTGCTGCATTCCTCGATATGCACGACGGTCGGGCCGAGGTTGCCCCACACCGCCACCGCGATGTTCAGCTGGATGTCGTCGGCGAGTTTCGGTACTTCGGCGAGCGTCGCCTTGAGCGGGTCGAGTCCGTGCAACGCGGCGAGGCCCATGTGCAGCGAGAAGGGGCCCAGCCCGTAGCGGCCGGTCGCCGCATCCTGCTCGATCAGACCCAGCTTGCCGAAGCTCACCAGATAGGGATGCGCCTTCGCCGGCGGCATCCCCGCTTCGCGCGCGAGGTCCCGCAACATCATCGGCGTGCCGTGGCGCACCAGCGCCTGCAGCAGCGCGCCGCCCACCTCGATCGACTGGATCCCGCGCCGCTCGCCGCGTTCGGCGCCGCGGCCGTCGCTCGCCGGTGCGCCTTCCCGCAGCGGCGCTTCATGTTCTCCCTCGATCGTCCCGGGGACTATCTGGGTCATCTTGCTCTCCTGAATGGCGCGGAATGGTAGCAGCTCCGACGGAGATCGTTGCCGTCGAAGGTGGGTGAAATTTAACATCAACGAAACAATTGACCATAAACAAATCTGTGACTAGGATTCGACACACCCCCTCGCAACAGGAGACAGGCTTCCATGACTACAAAGAAATTCGCCTCCCAAGCTGACCTCGAAGAGAAGCAGGTCAGCTGGGACAAACTTTCCGACAACGCCTACGCCTACACCGCCGAAGGCGATCCGAATACGGGCGTCATCATCGGTGACGATGCGGTGATGATCATCGACGCGACGGCGACGCCGGTCGCCGCGCAGGGCGTCATCGCGAAGGTGCGCGAGATCACCGACAAGCCGATCAAGTACGTCGTGCTGACGCACTACCACGCGGTGCGCGTGCTCGGCGCGTCGGGCTACAAGGACGAAGGGCTCGAGCAGATCATCGCGAGCCAGGACACCTACGATCTGATCGTCGAGCGCGGCCAGCAGGACATGGATTCGGAGATCGGCCGTTTTCCGCGCCTCTTCCAGGCAGTCGAGAGCGTGCCGGGGCTGACGTGGCCGACAATGGCCTTCAGCGGCGAGATGACGCTGTGGCTCGGCAAGCTCGAAGTGAAGATCAAGCAGCTCGGCCGCGGCCACACCAAGGGCGATACGATCGTCTATCTGCCGTCGCAGAAGATCTGCTTCTCGGGCGACCTCGTCGAAGCCGACGCCGCGTGCTACACCGGCGACGCCTACCTCGCCGACTGGCCCGCTACGCTCGACCGGCTCGCCGCAATGGAGTTCGACAAGGTCGTTCCGGGCCGCGGCCCCGCGCTGATGACGCCCGAAAAAGTCCAGGCGGGACTTGCCTATACGCGCGACTTCGTCTCGACCCTGTACCGCAGCGCACAGGAAGCAGTGGCGCAGGGAATGGACCTGAAGGCGGCGATGGCGCACACGCGCGCCAACATGGACCCGAAGTTCGCGCAGGTCTTCATCTACGAACACTGCCTGCCGTTCGACGTCACCCGCGCGCACGACGAAGCCAGCGGGATCCGCGACCCGCGCATCTGGACCGCCGAGCGCGATCAGCAGATGTGGCACGCGCTGCAGCAGTGATGCGGCGAGTCGATTGCGGCGGGCCCTGAACGGCCAGCGAGATGAAGCGGGCGCGGAAGTCCTCCTGAAGAGAGAGACGCGCCGGAACCCCGACATGGAGGAGGAGACAATTGTGCTGAGCACATACCAATACCCGAAGTTCGAGTACGTCCGACCGCCGGAGCTCGTCGATCAGCGCGACGGGCACTACCCAGTGGTCATCGTCGGCGCGGGCCCGGTCGGCCTGACCACCGCTATCGACCTCGCGCAGCAGGGGCAGCAGGTGCTGCTGCTCGACAACGACGACACCGTGTCGATCGGTTCGCGTGGCGTCTGCTACGCGAAACGCGCGCTCGAAGTGCTCGACCGCATCGGCTGTGCCGACGAGATGGTCGAGAAGGGCGTGTCGTGGAACGTGGGCCGCACCTTCTTCCACGAGGAGGAAGTGTTCAACTTCAACCTCTGCCCGCAGCCCGATCACCTGCGCCCGGGCATGATCAACCTGCAGCAGTACTACCTCGAGGACTACCTCGTGAAGCGGGCGCGCGAGCTGCCGAATCTCGAGATCCGCTTCAAGAACAACGTGATCAGCGTGAACGCGGGCGACGACCGCGCGATGCTGCGCGTCGAGACGCCCGACGGCGCCTACTCGCTGATGACCGACTGGCTGGTTGCCGCCGACGGCGCGCGCAGCCCGATCCGTCACATGCTCGGGCTCGACGTGGAAGGCAAGATCTTCATGGACCGTTTCCTGATCGCCGACGTCGTGATGAAAGTCGAATACCCCGCCGAGCGCTGGTTCTGGTTCGATCCGCCGTTCCACCCCAACCAGTCGGTGCTGCTGCACCGTCAGGCCGACAACGTGTGGCGCATCGACTTTCAGCTCGGCTGGGACGCCGACCCCGAAGAAGAGAAGAAGCCCGAGAACGTGATTCCGCGCATCGAGGCGATGCTCGCCGCGCGCGGCAAGGAGAACCTACCGTTCGAGCTCGAATGGGTCAGCGTCTACACCTTCCAGTGCCGGCGGATGAACCGCTTCAACCACGGGCGGGTGCTGTTCATCGGCGACGCCGCGCACCAGGTTTCGCCTTTCGGCGCTCGCGGCGCGAACTCGGGCATCCAGGATGCCGACAATCTCGTGTGGAAGCTCAAGCTCGTGATGGATGGCAAGGCGCCCGCGACGCTGCTCGACACCTACACCGAGGAGCGGGGTTTCGCGGCGGACGAGAACATCCTGAACTCGACGCGCTCGACCGACTTCATCACGCCGAAGAGCGCGGCCAGCAAGACCTTCCGCAACGCGGTGCTGAGTCTCGCCGAGCACTATCCGTTCGCCCGCGCGCTCGTGAATTCGGGCCGTTTGTCGGTGCCGAGCTTCCTGACCGAATCGCGGCTCAACACGCCCGACGCCGACGCGTTCGCCGGCGACATGGTGCCGGGCGCGCCGATGGACGACGCGCCGATCGAGACTGCCGGCGGGCAGAAGTGGCTGCTCCATGCGGCCGGCAACCGCTTCCAGGTGCTGTACGCGATCGAGGATGCCGCCGCGCTCGACGCCGCGACGGTCACCGCACTGCGCACGCTCGAAGACAGCGCGCTCGAGATCGAGCCGATCGTCGTCGCCGCGCGCGGCCGCGCGCCCGACGGCCTGAAGACGCTGATCGACACGAAGGGCCGCGTCCGCGAGCGCTACGACCTGCGACCGGGCACCGTCTATCTCGTGCGTCCGGATCAGCACGTCGCCGCGCGCTGGCGCGAACTCGACCCCGTCAAAGTCCGTGCCGCCGTCGCCCGCGCCACCTGCAACGCCTGAAGGAGACCGACATGCCGCTCAACACCCAAGTCAATCTGCACGAGCCCGGCAAGCGCTATTTCCGGGCGTTCACGCCCGGCGACGACTTCTACGAAGCGCTGATCGAGACCCACCGCGACCTGACGGACGAGCAGAGCGCGATGGTGAACGCGAAGCTCGTGCTGCTGCTCGCGAACCATATCGGCGACATCTCGGTGCTGCGCGAAGCGATGAAGATCGCGCGCGACGGGGTCGCCTGACCCTCGTTCGGGGTGTGGCGCGCTTCGCCTCGGCTTGCCGGCGTCAGAGGCTCGGCGTCGCGCCGCCCGCGTAAGTCTTTTCGTGACGTTCGGCGCACGGGACGCAGCGGGTCGCCGTCGGAAACGCGACGAGGCGCTCGACCGGGATGTCGACCCCGCAGTCGATGCACGTGCCGTAGCTCCCGGTAGCCATGCGTTGCATCGCCGTATCGATGTCGCGGAGTTCCTCGACGTCGCGCTCTTCCGCTGCGTGGTCGACGTCCGCCAGCAGATCGGTCGTCGACGCGTCGCCGGAGTCCGGGACGCTCGCGAAATCCCGTGCGGGCTGTTCCGCACGCGCGCGAACCTCCGCGATTTCGCCCAGCAGCATTTCCCGCCGCCGCTCCATCGCGTCGCGCAATTGCCGGGTCTGTTCTTCCGTCAGCGTTGCCATGATCGTCGCCTCTCCGGTTATGTCCGACCGCGGAGGTCGGCCAACTTCTGTTCAAGAAGACTGAGTCAAGCCGGCAATCGGATGCAGCCGTTCGCCCTGAGGCTACCGTTCGCACTGAGCCTGTCGCAGGGCGCGGGCCGGAACGGTGTCCGTCGCCGCGTCGATAAGTCACTGACCGTGTCCGTTCCCGCGAGTGCCCGGACCGATGTTCGCGAATGTGATTCCGGCCGACGCGGTACCGACCCGTGGAACGCTGCTGAACGCGGATGGTCCCTTCGGAACCCGATGAACGGACGGGAGTCGGTCATGCCGCTGTCCCCGCTGGACCTCGCCGAGGCGACGCACACGGTCGAAACGCTGCTCGCGCGGCTGGAGCTCGATGCCTTCCTGTTTGCAATCGAGCACAACGAGCGCGGCTGGGAGCTGCGCGTCGAATGCGCCGCCGACGACGGCTGGATCGCCGACACGATCGCGCTCGGCGACGAGCTTCCCGACGCGTCCGACGCCGATGCGGCCCTGCGCGACCGGCTGCTCGCGCTGCTGGTCGAGCGGATCCGGCACTGCAAGAAGCGACGCTGACGAAGCGGTCGCAAGCGCGTGGCTGCTGCCGGTCTCGCTGGATTTTTCCGCTCCGGCGCCGATGCGCGCGGTGCACGGGGGCTCCAGCCCTACACGCTGTAGTCCTCGTGCTCCGCGACGTGCTGTCGCAGGAAATCGCGGAAGCGCTCGGCCGCCGGGGACAGCGAGCGGCCGCTGCGCGTGAAGACGTAGAAATTGCGCGTCACCGTTGGCTCGACGACGGGGCGCATCGCGAAGCCGTAACGGCGCACGAGCGACGCCGCGTACGGGATGCAGACCGTGATGCCGAGACCTGCTTCGACCATGCTGAGCGCGGTCGACATGAAGGTGACGGTCGTCGTTGGCGTGAGGTCGAGGTCGCGGAACGCTTCGCGCAGGTCGCCGGACAGACGCTGGATGAACTCTCCCTTCAGCGTGATCAGCGGGTGATCGACGAGTTCCGCCCAACGCACTTGCGGCTGCGCCGCGAGCGCGTGGTCCGGAGGCAGCACCGCATGGAATGGCAGCGTGAAGAGGGTCTCGGCATCGATGTCGGAGTTCGGATCGCGCTCGGGTCCGACGCCGAGATCGACTTCGCCGGAGAACACGCGCGACACGACGCTCTCGACCGCACAGTCGACGAGGTGGATCTCGACGTCCGGGTACTCGCCGCGGTAGCGCGCGATGACTTCCGGCAGCAGCGTGCACGCCATCAGCTGCGGCGCGGCGATGCGCACGAGGCCCTTCTTCAGTGCCTTCAGGTGCGTGACTTCGTCGATGACGCCGTCGAGGTCGAGCAGCGTCTTGTCGATCAACGGGTAGATCGCGCCGCCGACTTCCGACAACTGGATACGCCGCGTGCTACGGTCGAACAGGCGCACGCCCAGCGACTGCTCGAGCTCCTTGATCAGCCCGCTCAGCGCGGACTGCGTGACGAACAGGCTTTCGGCGGCTAGCGTGAAGCTGCCGGTGCGGGCGACCGCGACGAAAGCGCGCAGCTGGCGAAGCGTGATATTCATCAGAGGAACCGATAAACGAATCTGAAAAAGTCGTTGGAATGATAGATCGTTTTCGACTGTAATCCACTCATCCGCTGCGCGACGCAGACGCGATCAGGGCCGCAGCACAACACGCGGCCGATAAACGAAGGATGGGGACAGACCATGACGCAGCTCATCAAGAAGGTTCACCACGTGGCATACCGCTGCAAGGACGCGCTCGAAACTGCGCAGTGGTACGAGAAGCACCTCGGCATGAAGCTCGTGCTGTCGATCGCCGAGGATGCGGTTCCCTCGACCGGCGAAGCCGATCCGTACATGCACATCTTCCTCGACGCGGGCATGGGCAACATCCTCGCGTTCTTCGAACTGCCGACGCGTCCGGCGATGGGGCGCGACCCGAACACGCCCGCGTGGACGCAGCACCTCGCGCTCGAAGTCGAGTCGATGGACGTGCTGATGGCGGCGAAGGCGCGACTCGAAGCAGAGGGCATCGACGTCGTCGGCCCGACCGACCACGCGCTGTTCCAGTCGATCTACTTCTTCGACCCGAACGGCCACCGGCTCGAACTCGCCGCGAACACCGCGTCGCCGAAGATGCTCGAAGCGCTCGACGAGGTGAAGTGGGACATGCTTGAGGAATGGGCGCGGACTAAGAAGGCGCCGAAGCACGCGGCGTGGATGCACGACGGCAGCTACAAGGAGATGTTCAAGTGAAACTCGCGACCCTCAAGCAAGGCGGCCGCGACGGCACGCTCGTCGTCGTCAGCCGTGATCTCGCCCGCTGCCGCGCGGTGCCCGCGATCGCCCGCACGCTGCAGGCGGCGCTCGACGACTGGGAGAACTGCGAGCCGCAGCTGCGCCAGGTGTATGAGGCGCTCAACAGCGGCGCGGTCGACGCGCAGCCGTTCGACGAGGCAGCGTGTCATTCGCCGCTCCCGCGCGCGTACCAGTGGGCCGACGGGTCGGCCTACATCAACCACGTCGAGCTCGTGCGCCGCGCGCGCAACTCGGAAGTGCCCGAAAGCTTCTACAGCGACCCGTTGATGTACCAGGGTGGCTCGGACAGCTTCATCGGCCCGCGCGATCGCGTCGTCGCGGACGAGGCGTGGGGGATCGACTTCGAAGCCGAAGTGACGGTCGTCACCGGCGACGTGCCGCTGGGCGCGACGCCCGCCGAGGCCGCAAAAGGGATCCGGCTCGTGATGCTGGTGAACGACGTCAGCCTGCGCAACCTGATCCCGAACGAGCTCGCGAAAGGCTTCGGCTTTTTCCAGTCGAAGCCGGCGTCCGCGTTCAGCCCGGTTGCGGTGACGCCCGACGAGCTGGGCGACGCGTGGCACGACGCGAAAGTGCATCTGCCGCTCGTCGTGCATCTGAACGAACGCCTCTTCGGCCGCCCGAACGCCGGCGTCGACATGACCTTCGACTTCGGCCAGCTCATCGCCCACATCGCCAAGACGCGTGAGCTCGAAGCGGGCTCGATCATTGGCTCGGGCACCGTGTCGAACAAGCAGGGCGGGCTGTGGGGTTCGTCGATCGAGCACGGCGGCGTTGGCTACTGCTGCCTCGCCGAAGTGCGCACTTACGAGACGATCGAGCAGGGCAAGCCGGAGACGCCGTTCCTGCGCGACGGCGACACGGTGCGCATCGAGATGCTCGACGCCGACGGCAGGAGCGTGTTCGGCACGATCCAAAACACGGTCGAGGCGCTTCGTCGCTGACCGCCGGGCGGCCCGCAGAAGGCCGCCTCGGACGGGTGGGTGACGCTCGCAAGCTCGGGACCGATCGCGTACGACTCCGGAAAAATAATGAAGCTCTACACCTACTACCGCAGTTCCGCCGCGTACCGCGTGCGGATCGCGCTGAACCTGAAGCGGCTCGCGTACGACGCGGTGCCGGTGCATCTCGTGCGCGGCGGTGGTGAGCAGCGCCAGGCCGACTATCTCGCGCTGAACCCCGCGGGCCTCGTGCCGACGCTCGTCGACGGGTCGACCAAGCTGTCGCAGTCGCTCGCGATCATCGAGTACCTCGACGAGACTCACCCGGAGCCGGCGCTGCTGCCGGGGACCGCGGCCGACCGCGCGCGCATCCGCGCCATCGCGCAGGCCATTGCGTGCGACATCCACCCGATCAACAACCTGCGCGTGCTGCAGTACCTGACGCGCGAATTCGGCGTCAGCGACGAGCAGAAGAACGCGTGGTATCGGCACTGGATCGAGGTCGGGCTCGGAGCGGTCGAGGCGATGCTCGCCGGCGACCCGCGCACCGGGATGTTCTGCCACGGCGCCACCCCCACGCTAGCCGACTGCTGCCTCGTGCCGCAGGTGTTCAACGCGCGCCGATTCGGCTGCGATCTGAACGCGATGCCGATAATCCTCGGCATCACCGAGCGCTGCGCCGGACTCGACGCGTTCCGCCGCGCCACGCCCGAGCAGCAGCCGGACGCCGAGTGACGGGCCTTACGGTTCTCGTTTTCCGCTTTTTCCGATATCCGGCGCTCCGTGCCGCCGCGATCGCAGCGCGGCCGCCGACCTGAAGCTGCTGCAGCGGGGGCGAACCCCGTCACTTCCCGGCGTCCCACGACGAGAGCCTCGACGTTTTGCCCGCGCATTTCAGCGGCGGCGTAACCGTAGAGGCGGGTGGCGCCGCTGTTCCAGGTCGAAACCGTGCCGTCGAGGCACTTGCCGATGACTGCCTCGCCGGTCGATTCGACGATCGCGGCGAGCTGTTCCCGGGCCTGTACCGCCGCTTTCCGGTCGGTGATGTCCCGGATGATGCCGATCGCGTGCCAGACGCCGCGGATCTGGACGGTCGAGATCGACAGTTCGACCGGCACTTCGCTGCCATCGCTGCGCATCGCGACCAGTTCGGAAATCCTGCCGATCAGCGCGCCTTCGCCGGTGCTGCCGAAGCGTAGGATGCCGGCGAGCGCCGCGGCGCGGAAGCGCTCCGGGACGATCAGCTCGTGCATGCTGCGGCCGATCACTTCATCGGCGGGATAGCCGAAGAGCCGCGTCGCGGCCGGGTTCCAGACGACGACGCGGCCGGCTGCGTCGACGACGATCGTCGCGTCGAGCGCGACGTTGCGAGTCAGTCGAAGCATCTCCTCGCTTTCGAGAAGCTGCTGCTCGACGCGGCGGCGCTCGGCGAGTTCGTCCTGCAGACGGCGATTGCTTTCCGTGACTTCGGCGGTGCGCTCGGCGACCTTGATCGCGAGCTCGGCTTCGCTGCGCGCGAGCAGTTCCTTTTCGCGGTTCAGGTGCTGGAACAGCAGGAACTGCGGTTTCTGGATTCCCTGTAGCACGAGCGCGCGGTAAAGGAAGTAGGTCGACGTCAGCAGCAGCAGGTGACCGATCAGGTTCGCATTGCCGTACACGCTGACGTACTTCGTGAACGCGAATTCCGCGACGATGTCGACGATCACCGCGAGGACGACGAGGACGTGGATGTCGGGCGCGAGCATCTCCCGTTTCCGCTGCAGGAGCAGCAGCGTGAGCACGAAGCCCGCGGCGATCGCGTACTCGGAATTGATCTTGAACTCGGTGAGGCCGATCCCCTCGATGTAGCAGTCGGGAAAACGGCCGCTGAGGACGAGCCACGCAAGCACGATGCCGGTCGCGAGGAAGCCCAGCGCGAGGGGGCCGATCGGCAGTTGCCGGCGACCGAGCAGCGTCGCCGCCGACAGCACGACGCCGCACTCGAAGAAGCGCAGTGCGATCCAAAGCTGCGTCGGCAGGTTCGCGTCCGGCGGGAAGATGTTCATCCCCTTGTACGCGAGGGTGTGCAACAGATCGAGCGCACCGATGGACGGCGAGGCGAGGCCGACCAGCAGCAGGAAGGCGTTGTCGATCTGGCGCCGAGCGTTCCACGCCAGCGCCGCGACGCTGAAGATCACGACGATGCGGCAGATCTCGATGAGGGTATGGAACAGCAGGTAGCTGTATTGGGCCGTCGCGGCGATCCCGAGCAGGAGGAGCATGAAGCCGCCCCAGTGCCAGGCGAATTCAGTGCGGGAGGTGAGCGACGGTGGCGTGAAGCGCGCAGTCATGCGTGGCCTGCTATCCGTATACCCCGGCGCGTGACACGCGGCGTACGCGATCCCGGAAGCGGGAGATTCGTTCGTGAAGGGCGAGCGCGTCTGCCGTGTGCGAGACGCGGCGAACGGGCTCGAAGCGGGACAAGTTTAGGCGTTCGGCATTGACCTTACTACGCAAGAGGTCATTGTCCGTGACCTGCTTCACGCTTCCGGCGTGCCGAATCCACGGGGGAGATGCGCCCGCCGCCGCGGCCGATCGAATCGCGTCGGACCGGCCTCGCGTCGCCTGCGCGACGCCAACGAGCCGATACAAACGGTGCGACTAGAATTCGTTGAACCCCTTGATCTGCCGTCTCGCCTTTTTTGTCGGACGACCGCGCAGGTCGCTGCCCGGTACCGGCGCGAGGCGCCGCGTCTCCTGCTCGGCGGCACGACGCTCGCTGCTCTCCTGGGTTTCCTCGTAGAGCTGACGGGCTTCGGGCGCGGGGCGGCGCTGCTCGTTGAGGCCCTGGACGACGAGGGTCCAGTTCGTGTCGCCGATCGCGAGCTCTAGCGTGTCGCCGACGCGCAGCTCGCGCGCGGGTTTGACGGTGGTCCCGTTCAGCTTCACGTGCCCGCCGTCGATCGCCTGCGTCGCGAGTGAGCGTGTTTTGTAGAAGCGCGCTGCCCACAACCATTTGTCGATGCGCATGCGGTCGGGCGGGAGCTTGGCAGGTGGCATGGATGGGGTAGTGCGGGAAATTTCCGGACTCGGCGGTGATGAGCGCTGGCGAGGATACGCGATCCTCGCCGGCCATTACAGCGGCGCTGCCGTCATGACCAGGGAGGACCGCGACGCTCCCTGCCGCGCGATTTCCCGGAGTCCCCGTCGGCGCTCGAGTGGACTGCCGGATGTGCCGCCGTCAGTGGCGTGTCCGGGCGGCAATCAGCATCACGAGCGCGATACCGACCGCCGACAGCGCATGCGGCTCGGGGACGGATCTCAGCGCGCCGCGGATCGCGCCGCTCGGAAATGCGGTCGTGTGGATGTTGAGGTAGGCCTCGCCACTCGCAAGGCCCGCGGCGAGGGCCGCTTCGGCCGCCGATACATTGTCGCCGTGGAGCCCCAGAAAGGCGGGATTGAAGCTGGATTCGAGGGTCAGGTCGAATGTCGCTTCGAAGCTGCCTTCGGTGACGCCGGACGGAAAGCCGGGAAAACTCGGCACGGCCGTAGCCGGTATTGCATTGTCCGGCAACAGGGCGCAGCAGTGGATATGTGCCGCCGTGGTTCCCGCGCTCAGATCGGAAAACGCGGTCTCGATGGAAAGCCGGTGCGTGTCGTCGTCATAGACGACGGTGGCAATGCCCGTGCCGGGGGACGCGTTCGGTGGATTCTCCGCGTCCCCGCTCAGCGTCGCAGTGAACGTGATCGGCGCCGCGTGCACGACTCCCGCATGCAGGAGCGCCAGGGTTAACGCGAACAACGAATGCCTGCCCATCGAGTGCTTGCCCATATTTCGCCTCCTTATGGTGAGCGACCCGCCAGCAAAGGGCTGCCGTGCCGCTCCCATCGGCAAGCGAATGCGACCGCTCGATGCCGGCTCGTCTATCGCGAGCCGTGCATCCCGGGCCCTGTACCCTGCTCCCGGGCAGCCGTGCGGCTACATCCGGAAGCCTCCGCGAGTATGAAACCGCCGGACCGCGAATCGGCCCGGCGGGGTGGGGCAAGCAAGAAGAATGCGGCACGAGCTAAGATTTTGAATCGACGGTGCATTGGCGCTCCGGCGTTTCGTGAGGACGCGATGAGCGTAAAAAATCCCGACGCTTGCTGCCACGAGGCATTGCTATGGGACGCGAATTGTTTGAGGTGCAATGCAACAAAATGCACATCGCCGAAAAAGCAGCCGATGGAAAATGCACTAGGGTGCAGCATTTCTGGTGAAAGTTGACTTTAATCAATAAGACATGCACTTGAGTGCGTATGATGCACAATCATGCATGGCGCAAGAATTTCGACGATTCATCGCCGTCAGCGTCGATCGATACGAGACGCCGTTTGAAGCGCTTTACCAGCGAATCAGGAAGCCGAAGCAAACAGAATCGGCGCCCGAAGGTCCAACGAGGCGTCGAAGGAAGGTAACGGATTGCGAACGCACCGGAATCCGCCGCCCAGCGAGGAGACGAGTGAAACCCACCGACATTGCCAACCCCGACTATCTGCACAAGGTCGTGGATTGCCAGTGGGCCTGCCCGGCCCACACCCCCGTTCCCGAATACATCCGGCAAATCGCTGCCGGCGATTTCGCGACGGCCTACATGATCAACTGGCGCTCGAACGTCTTTCCCGGGATCCTCGGTCGCGTCTGCGACCGCCCGTGCGAACCGGCGTGCCGCCGCGGACGCGTGGACACGGAGCCGGTCGCGATCTGCCGCCTCAAGCGTGTTGCCGCCGATTTCAAGGACGACATCGACGAGCTGTTGCCGAAGGCGCCGGCCGCGAAGAATGGCAAGCGCGTCGCCTGTGTCGGCGCGGGCCCGGCTTCGCTGACGGTCGCGCGCGACCTCGCGGTGCTCGGCTACCAAGTCACCGTGTTCGACAGCGGCACGTCGGCCGGCGGCATGATGCGCAGCCAGATCCCGAAATTCCGCCTGCCCGACAGCGTGATCGACGAGGAGTGCGGCTACATCGCCGGGCTCGACGTCGAGATGCGGCAGAACACCTGGATCGCGAGCCTGCGCGAGCTCCTCGCCGGCAGTTGGGACGCGGTGTTCGTCGGCACCGGCGCGCCGCGCGGGCGCGATGCCGATCTGCCCGGACGCAAGGAAGCCGCCGCGCACATCCACGTCGGCATCGACTGGCTGTCGAACGTCGCTTTCGGCCACGTCACGAGCATCGCGAAGCGCGTCATCGTCCTCGGCGGCGGCAACACCGCGATGGACTGTTGCCGCTCCGCGCGGCGGCTCGGCGGCGAGGACGTGCGGGTCGTCGTGCGCAGCGGCTTCGACGAGATGAAGGCGTCGCCGTGGGAGAAGGAGGACGCGCTGCACGAAGGCATTCCGATCCACAACTACTTGGTGCAGAAGGAATTCACGCACGACAACGGCCGCCTCACCGGCGTGCTGTTCGAGAAGGTGCGCGCCGAGTACGACGACAACGGCCGGCGTTCGCTCGTGCCGACCGGCGAGCCCGACGTGCTCATGGAATGCGACGAGGTGCTGCTCGCGATCGGTCAGGAGAACGCCTTCCCGTGGATCGAGCGCGACATCGGCATCGAGTTCGACCGCTACGGAATGCCGGTGCTCGACGAGCAGTCGCTGCAATCGACGCTGCCGAACGTGTTCTTCGGCGGCGATGCGGCACTCGGGCCGAAGAACATCATCACCGCGGTGGCGCAGGGCCACAGCGCCGCGATCTCGATCGACCTCTTCTGTCGCAGCGAGCCGCTGACGAAGCGCCCGCCGCCGATGGTGAACCTCGTGAGCCAGAAGATGGGCATCCACGAGTGGAGCTACGACAACCAGGTGTCCGAGGAGGCGCGCCGGAAGGTGCCGGTGAAGACGCTCGAACTCGCGCTGAAGGACATCAAGCTCGAATTCGAACTCGGCTACGACCCTGTACTCGCATGGGCGGAAGCGGAGCGCTGCCTGAACTGTGACATCGCGACCGTCTTCAAGCCGAAACTCTGTATCGAGTGCGACGCCTGCGTGGACATCTGCCCGACGCAGTGCATCACCTTCACCGGAAACGGCGAAGAGGACGAGCTGCGCGGCCGTCTCAAGGCGCCCGCAGCCAACCTGGAGCAGGCGCTGTATCTCGCCGAAGGACTCAAGACCGGTCGCGTGATGGTCAAGGACGAGAATGTCTGTCTGCACTGCGGCATGTGCGCCGAGCGCTGTCCGACCGGCGCGTGGGACATGCAGAAATTCCGGATCGACGTCGCACAGGCCGGTGTGAAGGGGGAGTGAAAATGACGAACGCAAAATCCATCCAGCGCTGCAACGACTTCGTCATCAAGTTCGCGAACGTCAACGGCTCGGGTTCGTCGTCGGCGAACGAGCTCTTCGCTCGCGCGGTGATGCGCATGGGCGTGCCCGCCGCGCCGCGCAACATTTTCCCGTCGAACATCCAGGGACTGCCGACCTGGTACGAAGTCCGCGTGTCCGAAGCCGGCTGGCTCGGCGCGCGCGGCGGCTGCGACATGATGGTCGCGATGAATCCGCAGACCTGGGACCGCGACGTCGCGAGCATCGACCCCGGCGGCTATCTCTTCTACGACTCGACGAAGCCGCTCCCGCCGTCGAAGTTCCGCGACGACATCACCGTCGTCGGCGTGCCGCTGACCGCGATCTGCAACAACGAATACACGGACGCGCGCCAGCGCCAGCTGTTCAAGAACGTGATGTACATCGGCGCGCTGATCGCGCTGCTCGACATGGACTTCGCGGTCGTCGAGACGCTGATCACCGACCGCTATCGCGGCAAGGACCAGCTGATCCAGGCGAACATCAACGCGCTGCGCCTCGGTTACGACTATGCGCGCACGAACCTGTCGTGCCCGATCGGACTGACCGTCGCGCCCGCCGACGGCGTCGGCGACCGCATCTTCATCGACGGCAACAGCGCCTGCGGGCTCGGCGCCGTGTATGGCGGCGCGACCGTCGCCGGCTGGTATCCGATCACGCCTTCGACGTCGGTCATCGAGTCCTTCTCGAGCTACTGCCGCAAGTTCCGTACCGATCCCGACAATGGCCGCGCCCGCTACGCGATCGTGCAGGCCGAGGACGAGCTCGCGTCGATCGGAATGGTGATCGGCGCCGGCTGGAACGGCGCGCGTGCCTTCACCGCGACGTCCGGCCCCGGCATCTCGCTGATGCAGGAGTTCTTCGGCCTCGCGTACTTCGCGGAAATCCCGGCGGTGATCGTCGACATCCAGCGCGGCAGCCCGTCGACCGGGATGCCGACGAAGACGCAGCAGTCGGACCTGCTGTCGTGCGCGTACGCGTCGCACGGCGACACGCGCCATGTGGTGCTGTTCCCCGAGGATCCGTACGAGTGCTTCACGTTCACCGCGCTCGCGTTCGACCTCGCCGAGCGGTTGCAGACGCCGGTGTTCGTGCTGTCGGATCTCGACATCGGCATGAACGAGCGCCTGTGCGCGCCGTTCGACTGGAACGACGAGCGCCGCTACGACCGCGGCAAGCTGATGACCTACGACGAGCTCGAGGCCGGCAAGGACTTCGGCCGCTACCTCGATGTCGACGGCGACGGCATTCCGTACCGCACGATTCCCGGCACGCACCCGACCCGCGGCGCGTTCTTCACGCGCGGCACGACGCGCAATCCGTACGCGAAGTACAGCGAGTCGGGCGCCGACTACGTCTACAACATGGAGCGGCTGCGGCGTAAGTTCGACACCGCGAAGTCGCTGGTGCCTGCGCCGGTGCTGCAGTCCGCGTCGCAGCCGACGCGCTACGGCGCGATCCACTTCGGCTCGACCGCCCCGGCGATGGCCGAGGCGAGCGCGCTGCTCGACGCCGACGGCATCCATGTCGACACGCTGCGCGTGCGCGGCTTCCCGTTCTGCGACGAGATCCTGCAGTTCATCGCGGACCACGAGCAGGTCTTCGTCGTCGAGCAGAACGAGAGCGGCCAGCTCCGCTCGATGTTGATCAACGAAGGCGAAATCGATCCGAAGAAGTTGATCCGCGTGCTCCATTACGACGGTTCGCCGATTACCGCGCGCTTCATCGCCGGCCGCATCGCCGACGCCCTGTCCGACCGCAAGATCAGCCCGCTGCGCAAGGTGGCCCTATGACCTATCTCGCCAAACCGAAACTCCTCGCCGCCGACGCGCCGCGCAATGCGCTCGGCTACACGCGGCGCGACTACGAGGGCGCGATCTCGACGCTGTGCGCCGGCTGCGGCCACGACTCGATCAGCGCGTCGGTCGTGCAGGCCTGCTTCGACCTCGACGTCGAGCCGCACAAGGTCGCGAAGCTCTCCGGCATCGGCTGCTCGTCGAAGACGCCCGATTACTTCCTCGGCAACTCGCACGGCTTCAACAGCGTCCATGGACGGATGCCGTCGGTGCTCACCGGCGCTGCGCTTGCGAACCGCAACCTGGTCTATCTCGGCGTGTCCGGCGACGGCGACTCGGCGTCGATCGGCATCGGACAGTTCGCGCACGCGATGCGACGCGGCGTGAACATGACCTACATCGTCGAGAACAACGGCGTCTATGGCCTGACGAAAGGGCAGTTCTCGGCGACCGCCGACAAGGGCTCGAAGAGCAAGAAGGGCGTCATCAACAGCGACAATCCGATCGACCTCGTCGCGCTCGCGCTGCAGCTCGGCGCGACCTACGTCGGGCGCAGCTTCTCGGGCGACAAGGAGCAGCTCGTGCCGCTGATCAAGGGCGCGCTGCGCCACAACGGCCCGGCCTTCATCGACGTCATCAGCCCGTGCGTGACCTTCAACAACCACAGCGGTTCGACGAAGAGCTACGACTACGTGCGCGAACACAACGAGGCGGTCAATCGCGTCGAAGTGATCCTGCCGCGCGATCCGATCGAAACCTCGTATCCCGCCGGCTCGCTGCGGCGCATCGTGCAGCACGACGGCTCGATCCTGCATCTCCGGAAGCTCGCGGTCGACTACGACCCGTCCGATCGCATCGGCGCGATGAACCATCTGCAGGAGCGCCACGCGCTCGGCGAGATCGTCACCGGACTGCTGTACGTCGACAGCAGCGGGCAGGACATGCACGCGCACCTGAACACGGTCGAAAAGCCGTTGAACCAGCTTGGTGATGCGTATCTGTGCCCTGGCAGCAAGGCGCTCCATGCGCTGAATGGGCTGCTGCGCTAGATCGTGCTTTTCCTGACGGAGCGGCGACGGAGCGAACCCTCGCCCGTCGCCGCTCCGATGTCGATTCGCAGAAACGAGCGATCGTGAAGCGACGACGTCGGGCCCAAACGCGACCGTTGTTAGGCAAAAGATCCCCGTTCAGGGGCAGTCTGCAGCTGCGGTACTTGCCTGCAAATGCGGCGCAGTCGGCGATAAAGCACGACGCGAAGTAGCGGTGGTTTGCACGGTCCGAGGGGCGAAACACTCCCCTCGAGCGGGAGCGGTGCCTAATTGATCGCGATCCAGCGTCGAACGCCGGCGGCGAATTCGTATGCTTGCCAAGTGCTGGCTTGCGCGGCCGTCGGCGGGGCAGAGCGCTCGCAGAGGCCGTAGCGGAACGGCAATTCGTCGCGTCCCGGCAGCTCGAAGCGCAGGTCGCGGAACGTCGCGCACCGCTTCCCGTCGCTGTCGCCGTCGACATGGTCGAGCACCGGGAACATCGCAAACCAGCGGTAGAACGCGAAGTCGTGTGCGGACCAGACTTCGCGTGCGATGTCCTGCATCGAGCCGTTGCCGAACTTCGCCCGCGTCTGCCATTCGGCCTGCGCAAGCGGGCGGTAGGGCGCCGACAGGCGGCGGATGAAATTGTCGTCCGCATCCGCGGTGAGCACCTCGGTGCGGCGCGTGTTGATGTGTGCGTAGTGGTAGCGCTCGCCGTCGAACACGATCGCGGTCCAGTTGAACGGCGAAGCGGGGCGAGGTGCCGCATCCACGGTGACCGGACGGATTCCGTTCGCCGCGGCATACGAGCGCGCGAACGCGATCGCCTCGCTGCGTCCGACGGCTCCGACGCCGACCCAGCCGGCGACGAGAACGAGCGCCGTTGCCGCCGGAATCCTGCTGCGTCGCCAGATCGCGCTCGCGCCGAGACCTGCGACCAGGAGGCCGCTGAGGACGAGGTCGATGATGAAGGTCGTACCCCAGCCGAACCGCCAGTCCGACAGCGGCGCGAAGATCATGGTGCCAAACTGGGTGATCAGATCGCCGACGATGTGGGTCAGGAGCGCCGCCACGGCGACCGGGTAGAACGCCCGCCAGCGCGACTTCGCTGCGGTCGCCGCAGTGAATGCGAGCGCGGCGAGCCACGATAGCAGCATCGCCCACAGCGGCAGCAGCAACAGCGAGTGCGTCACGCCGCGATGCCCCCGCAGATACGCGATGTCCGACACGTAGCCGAGCACAAAGTCGATGTCCGGGAAGGCCGCGGCGACCGCGCCGGCGACGACCATCTGCCAGGAAGGCGGAACGGCCGCCTTTCCGGCAGCAAGCGTGGATGCCCGGTGGCCCGGCGCCAACAGGCAGCCGACCAGTGCGCCGGACAGCGCGTGAGTCAGAGTGTCCATGGCAAGTGGGACGCAGGCGGGAGAATGCGGTTCATCGCGGTCGGGCTGAAAAAACGCTCACTGCAGGCGGCTGTTCACCACGAGCGCCATGACCATTCCCGCGCCGGAACAAGAAGGGTCACCGGCGCGCCGAAGCCGGTCTCGGCGAACAATTCGAGCTCGCCGGTCTCGAGGACGCGTGCCCGTGTTTCGACGACCTCATGCACCTTCCACGGCGAACTCGGACGCGCGCGCAGTCGCAGCCGCGGATAGCTTACCCGCAGCACATCCGCCCACACGTCGTGGACATCCTGCGGCAGATTGACCAGTGTCAGCTCGACCTCACGACTCATGCACTCTCCGAAGTCATCGATTTCCGTTCGCGCGGCACATCGCCGGGGCGCGAAGCGACTTTACCCGAGCTTCGGGACCGAGGCACGCCGCAGCACCGTTGCTCAACGCGGTCCCGCACGCCGTCGCCGGCGCGGCGCTGGAATGTTTGCATTCCATCATTGCTAAGCGCCGCGACTTCCGATAATTTTTCAGAATCAAACAACTACAGGAAATCATTCACACCATGAACGCGCTTCACCTGGCTTCGGCCTGCCTGCTCGGCATTGCTCTTTCTCCGCTGCACGCGGCCGGTTACGCGGACGCGACTGCTCCGACGTCCTCGACGTCGCCTCCGGCCTCGACGAGCCTCGTGCAGCGGGCCGACGAAAACCGCAGCGCGAGATTGCTCGAAAAAGCCGTCGCGCGTTACCGCGAGGTGGGCGACGCGGCGCTCCTCGAATTCAACCGCTCGCCCGAGTTCGCCGACAAGGAGCTGTATGTCTACGTCGTCGGCACGGACGGAATGATGTTCGCGAGCGGCGGACCGTCGGCGAACCTCGTCGGCCGCAACGTCGCCGACATGAAGGACATCACCGGCAAGCCGTTCTTCCGCGAATTGCTCGACGCGGCGGCGACCACGGGCAGCGGGCGCGTCGAGTATCGCTGGGAGAACCGCGACACTCATCGCGTGGAGCGGAAGGTCACGCTGTTCGAAAAGGTGGGCGATCGCATCCTCGCCGTCGGCTACTACCTTCAGCGCGCGTCGCCGGAGCAGGCCAAGGCCTTCCTCGAGCGGGCGGTTGCAGCGATCAAGGATGATCAGGCAAAGGCGATCGACGCGTTCAACCGCGTGGACGGCGGCTTCATGCAGGACGATCTGTACGTATTCGCGGTCGATCTCGCGAGCCGGCGCTTCGTCGCGCATGGTGCCACTCCGGTCCTCGTCGGCCGCGACGCGGCGTCGCTACGCGATCCGAAGGGCAAGGCTATCGTCCCCGACATGATCAACATCGCCGACCGCAAGGGCGCGGGCGAGCTCGACTACGCATGGCGCAATCCCGTCACCGAAAAGCTCGAGTCGAAGCACAGCTACTTCCGCAAGGTCGACGGCGTGCTCGTCGGCGTCGGCTACTACACGCGCTGACGGCCGGCGAAGTCAAAACGAACGCCGACCGCTTCGCGAGCGCAAGAGCGGCACAGTGCGGGGGGCCCGGCACAGGGGGGCCGCAGGAGCATGAGAGAGACTTCTTAGAAGAGTCACCGGCAGGGCATGTTTCATGCGCCCTCTCGTATAATTCCTGCTGGGCCTAGTAGCGGACGGGAGAGATCCATGCACATCACGCAGCACACGGACTACGCCTTGCGCGTACTGATCTACCTCGCTGCGAACACCGACCGGCTGGTCACGATCGCCGAAGTCTCGCAGCGCTTCGATATCTCCCGCAGCCATCTGATGAAGGTCGCGAACCAGCTGGTCCGCGAAGGCTTCGTCGAAGGTCTCCGAGGCAAGGGGGGCGGCCTGCGGCTAGCGCGTCCTGCCGAGCAGATCGCGATCGGCGCCGTGGTTCGCCGCATGGAGCGCGGCATGGAGCTCGTCGAGTGCTTCGGCCACGACAGCAACTGCCTGCTGACGTCGAACTGCAAGTTGAAGGGTGTGCTCGCGACGGCGCTCGAAGCCTTTCTGCAATCGCTCGACCGCGCGTCGCTCGCCGACGTGATCGAGGCTCCTCAGAAGAAGTTGCTGTACTTCGCGAAGCCTGACGCGCCGCCTCCCGCCAGGAAGGCAGCGCGCGCCCGTGCCGCAAAGATGCCGCAGAGCGCGGGCTGACGCTGATTGTCCGGCGAAAGCGGAGTCCGCATCTTGTCCCCTGAACGTACTGAGGAAGCTCCCGGCCGTTACCCGATTGTGGTCATCGGTGCCGGTGCGCTCGGGCTGACCTTCGCCGCCCGCCTCGCCGGTGTCGGCCCGGTCGCCGTGATTGCGCGCACCGAGGCGCGCGCTCAGGCATTGCGCGGCGGGATCGAAGTCGGCGGGCAGTCGATCAGCTTCGACGCGTTTGCCGCCGGGGACGCGCCGCGTGCCGATCACGTGATCATGCTCGTCAAGGCCGGCGATACCGAGGCGGCAGCGCGAACCGCCTGTGCGATGCACCCGCAAGCGGTGTTGTCGCTACAGAACGGACTCGTCGAGGAACGCCTTCGCGAGGCGCTCGGCGCGGTGCGGAGCGGGCAGGGCGTCACGACCGCCGCCGCGTGGCGGGATGGCGACCGCGTCGTTCCGGTCGGCCTCGGCGAAACGCTCGTTCCGCCCGGCTTCGAGGCCGTCGCCGAGCAGTTGTCGCAGGCAGGACTGCCGACGCGTGTGGAACCTGAAATCTACGCGGCGCGGCTCGCGAAACTGCTCGTCAATCTCGCGATCAATCCGGTCACGGCGCTCTTTCGCGTGCCGAACGGCGCGCTTGCGGCCCCGCCGTACCGCAGCTACGTCGAAGCGCTGGTTCGCGAAGCCTGGCCGGTCCTGCGCGCCGAAGGACTCGCCCTCGACGCGGCCGCAGCGAAAAAGCGGGTCTTCGACGTCATCGCGGGCACTGCGGAGAACCGATCGAGCATGTTGCAGGACGTCCTCGCCGGTCGCCCGACGGAGATCGGCGCGCTTACCGTCGCATTTCTCGCACTGGCGGCGCGCCATCGCGCCGACGCACCGACGCACGCGGCGCTTTGCCATCTGTTGCGCCTGTCCGAAGCCCCGCCGCAGTTCACACCGGCATCACAGCAGCGATGAGGGGCTGGGGTGAGGGATGGCGATTATCGCCTCCTCGCCGAGCGCCAAGAGTCACGAACGTTGCAGCGTGGAATGGTCGGGAAGACGAGTCGACGAGTCGAGGTCGAAGCGGCCGGGCTGCAAACCGTCGTCCGAGAGGCCGATTTGGGGGAAGGCAGCGCATCGGAGTGAGACCCATGGCTGCTCTCGCGGCCGACGCACGCGATTCAAACCGAATTCCGAACGCTCCAGTGAAAAATCTCGACGAAAACTTGCCAAGCCGAAGTTGCATCGCCATAATGCCGGCTCTGCGAACGAGCAAGAGCGGTAGAAACGGCAAAAATCGCTCGCGAACGCCGGATTGAAGGTTGTTCGGGAGTTGCCGGAAGCTCAAGAAAGTTTTGCAAGGTAGTTGACGCAATCGCGAGAACATATAAAATCTCGCTTCTTTGCAAAGCGCCCGTAGCTCATCTGGATAGAGTACTTGGCTACGAACCAAGGGGTAGGGAGTTCGAATCTCTCCGGGCGCGCCAGAATTCAAGGGGTTAGCGAGTGATTGCTAACCCCTTTTTCCATTTCCGCCGGGTAATCGGTTTCACGGCAGGCCGCCGGCGCTGACCGGATCGATAGAGGCCCGGCTCCGTTCGGAAGCGCGTGATCCGACGGATACGCCGTCCGCTCTCCGCGACTATCCCGCCGCCGTCAGTAGCGAAACCAGACTCTCCAGCGCCAGCGATGGCTCGCCGCGGCGGACGAGGTGGGTGGTATTCGTCGCGACGTGGTCCGGCAGGCTGTGCCGCTTGACCTTGTCCGTCGCATGCAGCGCGGCGAGCACCGATTTCGGCACGATCGCGAAACCCGTTCCGGCGGCGACGCAGGCGATCATTCCTTGGTACGAGGCGAACTCGAGCGCGCGCTCGGGCATCACGTTGTCGGCGCTCAGCCAGTCTTCGAGGCGCTTGCGGTAGGAGCAGCCGTGGGCGAACGCGATCATCGTGCAGTGGCCGAGATCCTTCGGCGTCCGTACGCGGTCGACGGCCTTCGAGGTGATCAGCACGAGTTCTTCGCGGAACACGGGGGTGGCCGCGAGGTCGGGCGCGGTGAAGGGTTCGGAGACGAAAGCGGCTTCGAGGTCGAAGTTGTTGACCCGGCTGATCAGCGCGCTGGTGGTGCCGGTGACGAGTTCGACGACGACGCCCGGATTGTCGGCGTGATAGCGCGACAGGATCGGCGCGAGGCGGCTGCCGGCAGTGCTCTCGAGCGAGCCGAGGCGGAAGATCCCCTGCGGCTTGCGATTGCGCATCTCATTGACCGCCTCGTCGGCGAGCCGCAGCAGGCGCACCGCGTAATTGAGCAGCGTGTGCCCTTCCGCTGACAGCGCGAGTGTCCGCCCCTCACGGCGGAACAGGCGCACGCCGAGGAATTCCTCGAGCTGTCGCACCCGGGTCGTGACGTTCGACGGGACGCGGTGGAGCTTGGCGGCGGCACGCACGACGCCGCCTTCCTCGACGACAGTTCGGAAGATCGCCAGAGATTCGAGGTCGACTGTTCTCATAACGTGAATGCTAATTCACATTTATTCATTAGTCAGCACGTATCGTCCCGTGGCCTAATCGGGCCATGAACCCGAAGATTCCCGAAATGCACTCCGACGCGGCCGCGATGCGCGCGATTGCGGCGGTGGTTGTTGCGGCGATGTTGTCGCTCGCGGTGGCGATGGGCGTCGGCCGCTTCGCCTTTACGCCGCTTTTCCCGTTGATGGTCCGCGACGGTCTGCTCGGCAACGAGAGCGGCGCGTGGCTTGCTGCCGCCAACTATCTGGGATATTTGGCGGGCGCCTTGCTCGCCGCGCGGGTGCGTCTTCGCGCCGCGAGCCTGCTCGCGCTCGGTCTCGTCGGCACCGTGCTCGTGACCGGCGCGATCGGCTGGACGTCGTCGCTGCCCGCGTGGGCGCTATGGCGTTTCGTCGCCGGCGTGCTGAGCGCGTGGAGTCTCGTCGCGACTTCGGCCTGGGCGCTCGGATGGCTCGCGACGCATGGTCGGCCCCAGCTCGCCGGCGTCGTCTTCGCCGGGGTGGGACTCGGTATCGCATTCGCCGGCGTGTATTGCGCGCTCGCTGCGCGGCCGGACGTGAGTGCACAACACATGTGGATCGAGCTCGCTGCGCTGGCCGCCGTCGCGATCGTCCTGCCGCTCGTGGTGAGCCGCCGCCATTCGGCGCCTGCGGCACCCGTGCAGTCCGGCGCGACGGGCAACACGAACCGCCCGCCGCGAGCCGGTACCGGCGGGATCATTTTCGCCTACACGCTGTTCGGCTTCGGCTACATCCTGCCCGCGACCTACCTGCCGGCGCAGGCTCGCCAGTTGATCGACGATCCTCAGGTCTTCGGCTGGGCGTGGCCGGTGTTCGGCGCCGCCGCCGCGGTCTCGACGCTGATCGCGGCGTGGGGCCTGCGCCGGTTCGACCGGCGCAACGTCTGGGCGGCGAGCCACCTCGTGATGGCGGTCGGCGTACTCTTGCCAGCCGTCTGGCCGTCGCTGGTGAGCATCCTCGTCGCGGCGCTGTGCGTCGGGGGCACTTTCATGGTCATCACGATGGTTGCGATGCAGGAAGCGCGCGCGCGGGCGGAGCACGACGCGACTGCGGTCCTCGCGCGCATGACGGCTGGCTTCGCGTTCGGGCAGCTGATGGGGCCGGTCGTGTCTGCCGCGCTTGCCCGCGTGACCCCCGATTTCTCGACTGCGCTGAATCTTGCCCTGCTCGCGGCGGCGTGCGGCCTCGTCGGCAGCGCGTTCTATCTCCGTCGCGAGGTCCGTCAACATCGTCTGGATGCCTCCTGCCATGCCTGATCACGAAACTCGACGTCCCACTCCGCAAGGCTTCGGCGAATCGAACGCCGAGCGCCTGCCGATTCCCGAACGCAGTGCGATGACCGAGGCGCAGCGCGCCGCCGCCGACGCGATCATCAACGGCCCGCGCAAGGCGATCTTCGGCCCGTTCGTGCCGTTGCTGCAGACGCCGGCGCTGATGGAGCGCATCGGCAAGACCGGCGAAGCGCTGCGCTTCGAAGGCATCCTGCCGGAGCGCGTGCGCGAGCTCGCGGTCTGCGTCGTCGCGCGCGAGACCGGCAACCAGTTCGAATGGCAGACGCATGCGCCGCTCGCGGTGAAGGCCGGCGTCGAAGCTTCGGCGATCGACGCGCTCGCGGCGGGACGCACACCGCGGAACCTCTCCGCCGAGGACGCGTGCGTGTGCGACTTCGTCATCGAACTGATGCAACGGCACGGCGTCAGCGATGCGACTTACGCCGACGCGACCGCGCGTTTCGGCGAGCCCGGCGCGGTCGAACTCACCGCCCTCGTCGGCTATTTCCTGATGGTGTGCTGGATCATGAACGTCGCGCGCACACCCGGGCCGAGTGGCTCGATGATGCCGAAGTTGCGCGCCTTTCCGGCCTGACGTCGTGACCATCCCGGAGAACCCGAACATGGCAAAACTATCCACTCAGGTATCCGTTTTCATCGGCGGCATCCGGCCGCTGCCCGAATCGGGACGTCCGACCGGGATGTACAAGTCGCCGCCGGACGGTCCCGTCGATGTCGGGCGCGAAGGATTCGTCGGCGACCAGCAGGCCGACCGACGGGTCCACGGCGGCCCCGACAAGGCCGTTCATCTTTATCCCGCACGTCATTTCGAGGAACTCGCCGTGCACTTTCCCGAGGTGCGCGATGCGCTGCGGCCGGGGTCGATGGGCGAAAACCTGTCCTCGCCCGATCTCGACGAGCGCGACGTTCGCGTCGGGGACATCTGGCGCCTGGGCACTGCCTGCCTGCAGGTGTCCCAACCGCGCACGCCGTGTTGGAAGATCGACGAACGCTTCGGTTGCGAAGGGATGACCGCGTTCGTCGCGGATCACCTCCTGACGGGCTGGTACTGGCGCGTCGTCGAGCCCGGCCGGGTATCGCCGCGCGACACGCTCGAGCTGCTCACGCCGGCTTCCGACGCGCCGACGCTGCGCGACGCGATGCTGCTGTGGCAGGAACATCGCCCGCCGCTCGCCGAACTCGAGCGGCTCGCCCGGACGCCCGGCGTCGCTGCGCGGTGGCGCGAGAAAATCGAGCAGCGGCTGGCGTGGTTGAGGCAGGCGGCGGGGTAGGCGTTCGGGACGGTCCTGTCGCAGGCCGGCCAGTGCCCTTCGACCAATTCGGGGCGAACGGCGTGCTTGCGTGCCGGCTGCTGGATGAGGTGCACGTACTTGCGCCGACGTGCCGAGCACATGGTCGGCGGTGGCGCGCTGCGCCGCTCCCGCGTCATCGCCCGCCAGCCGCCGGCGTTTCCCCGAGCATCGACTCCTGCGCCGCGTTGTGCAGCGCGACGACGGCCGGATGGGTCAAGCGGCGCTCGACCGAGATCGCGTAGTAACGGACGACGACGTCCCGGGCGAAGCCGATCGACTCCGCCCCGTACTGCGTGCGCAGCTCCTCCTCGAGGATCACCGGCGCCGGAAAGACGCCCACGCCCGCCTTGCCGAAAGCCTTCATCAAGGCCGTGTCGTCGAACTTGCCGACGATCTGCGGGTGGATCCGGTTGTCGTGGAGCCAGCGCGCGACCGGCCCCTGCATCGCCGCGCGATCGCCGGGCAGCAGCATCGGAGCGCCATCGAGCGACGCGGGAAACCCGGGACGATAGCGCTCCGCGAGCGCGGGCACGCCGAAGAACGCGACCGCGCTCTGCCCGAGCGCATGGCTGTAGCCGCGCACCCCGAGCTCCGAGGGCAGCGGCCGGTCGGCGATCACGAGATCGAGCTTGTGGATCGCGAGGTCGCCGAACAGCTGGTCGAGCTTCTCCTCGCGGCAGACGAGGCAGACGCGTTCCGGGAGGGCGATCGCCGGCGCGAGAAGGCGATGCGCGATCGATTTCGGCACCGCATCGGCGATGCCGACCCGGAACAGCAGGTCGCCGCCCGCAGAACCGCTGCGCAGCGACTGTTCGAGCTCGTGGCCGATCTGGAAGATCTCGTCGGCGTGCGACAGCGCGAGCTTGCCGGCGGACGTCAGATCCAGCCGGCGTCCGACGCGGCGGAAGAGGTCGGCGCCGAGCGAGCGTTCCAGCTCGGCGAGCTGGCCGCTGATCGTCTGCGGCGTCAGGTGGAGGCGCTCGGCCGCGCGCGTGATGCTGCCGCTGCGGGCGACGTTCCAGAAGTAATAGAGCTGTTTGTAGTTCAGCATGCCGGAGGATTCTGCTATCAGTCTGTGACGAACAAAGCGACAAGAATTATCTGCTTTTCTTGATGGTGAAGAGAAGCGATCATGAAGTCGTCCCATGTGGGAATTTTCCAGGGAGATTGCCATGCAGATCGAAATCCATGCTCGTGACTTCGTGCTCACCGACGGCCTCCGCGACGCGGTCGAGCGTCGGCTTCGCTTTGCGCTCGGGCGATTCGACGAGCGTCCCCTGCGGGTGACCGTGCGGCTGTCGGACATCAACGGCCCGCGCGGCGGCGAGGACAAACACTGCGGGATCCGGGTCCGCGTCGGCGGCCTGCCGGACATCGTCGTCGAGGACACCGAAGCCGATCTGTACGCCGCGGTGAATCGCGCGACCGAACGCGTCGCCCGCGCGCTGCGGCGCAAACTGCAGCGGGCCCGCCCGAACTTCGAGCCGCGGACCGGCGAGATGGTGGATGACGAGGATGGCTGGCCGCTGTTCGCCGACTACGAGGACGGCCGCGCCGCCGCAGTCGCCCACTAACTGACTTCCGCTTCTCCGGGCATGGCGCTGCCAGCGCGCCTTGCCCGGCGACTTCCAAAAACAAAAACTTTCTTTTCTCCCCAATGAATTCCGCTGTGTCGGTCGGCGAGCCGTGGATGTGGGCGGCGTTCGTCGCCTTCGTGCTGGTGATGGTCGCGCTGGACCTCTTCGTGTTCGGCGGCCGCAAGGTGCATCGCGTCAGCGTCAAGGAGGCGGCTGCGTGGTCGCTCACGTGGTTCGCGCTCGCGCTGCTGTTCGGTGCCGGCCTGTGGTGGCACCTCGATGCGACGCTTGGGCGTGAAGTCGCCGACACGAAGGCGCTCGAGTTTCTGACCGGCTATCTGATCGAGAAGTCGCTGTCGATCGACAACGTGTTCGTGTTTCTGCTGATCTTCTCGGCGTTCAAGGTCGTGCCCGAATTCCAGCGCCGCGTGCTGTTGTACGGCGTGCTCGGTGCGATCGTGATGCGCGCCGCGATGATCCTCGGTGGCGCCTGGCTCGTGCGCGAGTTCGACTGGGTGCTTTACGTGTTCGGCGCCTTCCTCGTCATCACCGGCGTGAGGATGCTCGTCGCTGCCGACAAGGAGCCGGACCTCGAGCGCAACCCGGTGCTGCGCTTCGCGCGGCGGCACCTGCGGGTGTCCGAAGGCGAGCACCGCGAGGATTTCTTCGTCGTCAAGGACGGCATCCGCCACGTCACACCGCTTTTCCTCGTGCTGATCCTCGTCGAGGCGTCCGACCTGATGTTCGCGGTCGATTCGATCCCGGCGATCTTCGCGATCACGACCGACCCGTTCATCGTCTTCACGTCGAACATCTTCGCGATCCTCGGGTTGCGCGCGCTGTACTTCCTGCTCGCGGATGTCGCGAGCCGCTTCCACCTGCTGAAGTACGGCCTCGCGATGGTGCTGACCTTCATCGGCGTGAAGATGCTGATCGCGCCGTGGTACCACGTGCCGGTCGGCGCATCGCTCGCGACGGTGTCGGTGCTGATCGGCGCGAGCGTCGTCGCGAGCGTGATCGCGACGCGCAACGGACGTACGCGCTCCTGAATTCGCCCTCCCGGAAGTCCCGATGATCGACGTCGTCGTCCTGTTTTTCCTGTTCGGCCTCGCGGCCGGCCTCGTCCGCTCCGAGCTGAAGTTGCCGGGAGCGCTGTATGAATCGCTGTCGGTGTTCCTGCTGCTTGCAATCGGCCTCAAGGGCGGACAAGGGCTCGCCGAGCAGCCGCTCGGACCGCTCGCGCCGCAGCTTCTGGCAGTCATTGCGCTCGGCGTGCTGCAGACGCTGATCGCGTTCGGCGCGCTGCGTATGTTGGGTGGCCTCGCGCGAGCGGATGCGGGCGCGATGGCCGCGCATTACGGCTCGGTCAGCGTCGCGACCTTCGCGGTCGGCGTGAACTGGCTGATGACGCGCGAGATCGGCTTCGAGTCGCAGATGGCGATCTTCCTCGCGGTGATGGAGATCCCGGCGATCATGGTCGGCATCGTGCTCGTGCGCGGCATTGGCCGCGACACCGACTGGCGGCTGCTCGCGCACGAGACCTTCCTGGGCAAGGGCGTCACGCTGCTGCTCGGCGGCATGGCGATCGGCTGGGCCGCGGGCGCGGAAGGGCTCGCGTCGATCAAGGGGCTGTTCTTCGATCTCTTCAAGGGGGCGCTCGCGCTGTTTCTACTGGAAATGGGGCTGATCGTCGCGCGGCAGGCGGGCGAGCTGCGCCGGCGCGGCGTCTTCATCGTCGCGTTCGGTCTGGTGATGCCGCTCGTGTCGGCCCTGCTCGGGCTCGGCTGCGGTCTGCTGATCGGCTTGTCGCCGGGCGGGCTGACGCTGCTGATGACGCTCGCCGCGAGCGCGTCCTATATCGCCGTCCCGGCGGCGATGCGCCTCGCCGTGCCCGAGGCGAACCCGGCGCTGTCGCTCGCCGCGGTGCTCGGCGTCACATTCCCGTTCAACATCGTCGCCGGAATCCCGCTCTACAACTGGGCGGCGAACCGTCTTGCCGGAGCCTGAAGATGAGCCTACAGACCGAAAAGCGGACGCTGGTGACGGTGATCGCCGAAGCGGTCGTCGAGCAGTCGCTGCTGCGCGACTTTGACCGTCTCGGCGTCAGGGGCTACACGGTGTCGGACGCGCGCGGACGCGGCGCGCGGGGCGTGCGCGACGCGGCGTGGGACGAGGCGGCGAACATCCGCATCGAAGTCATCTGCGCGCGGCCGCTTGCCGAGGCGCTGCTCGCGCACGTGCAGGAGCGCTATTACGCGAACTACGCGATGGTCGCGTTCCTGCACGAAATCGAGATCCTGCGTCCCGGCAAATTCTGACGGCGGCGCCGCGTCGTCAGCCTTTCACGCACAGCACCTGTCGCAGCGTGTGCACGACCTCGACGAGGTCGGTCTGGTTTGCCATGACCTCGTCGATGTCCTTGTACGCGCCCGGGATTTCGTCGACGACGCCGACGTCCTTGCGGCAGACGACGCCGCGCGTCTGCTGAGCGAGGTCGGCGCTCGTGAAGGTCTTCTTTGCCTCGGTGCGGCTCATCCGGCGGCCCGCGCCGTGGGCGCAGGATTCGAAACTCTCCGCGTCGCCCTTGCCGCGCACGATGTAGCTTTTTGCGCCCATGCTGCCCGGGATGATGCCGAGCTCCCCGCGGCCGGCGCGGATCGCGCCCTTGCGCGTGACCCAGACGTCGGCGCCGTAATGACGTTCGCGGGCGACGTAGTTGTGGTGGCAGTTCACCGCTTCGGTCGTGACGTCGAACGGCGGCAGGTGGCGCGCGAGCGCGGCGAGCACGCGGCGCATCATCTCGTTGCGGTTCTCGCGCGCGTAGCGCTGCGCCCACGACACCGCCTCGACGTAGTCGTCGAAATGGCGCGTGCCTTCCGAGAGATACGCGAGATCGGCGTCGGGCAGGTGGGCGTCGAGCCGCGCCATGTCGTCCCGCGCGAGCGCGATGAAATAGCTGCCGATGCGGTTGCCGATGCCGCGGCTGCCCGAGTGCAGCATCACCCACACGCGGCCGGCTTCGTCGAGGCACAGCTCGATGAAATGATTGCCGCCGCCGAGCGTGCCGAGCTGGCAGACCCACGCGTTCGCATTCGCGACGCCCTTGCGCAGGCCTGGATGCTTCGCGTAGATGCGCTCGAGTCCCGGCGCGAACGGTTTCGCCGCTTCGGCCGGCACGTCGCGTCCGCCGTGCTGGTCGCGGCCGACCGGCACGTCGCGGCTGATCTGGTCGAAAATCTTGCGCAGCAGCTTTTCGTTCAGGTCGTCGGCGCGGATCGACGTGCGCGCGGCGATCATCCCGCAGCCAATGTCGACGCCGACCGCGGCCGGGATGATCGCCTTCTTCGTCGCGATCACGCTGCCGACGGTTGCGCCGATGCCGGTATGCACGTCGGGCATCGCCGCGACGTGGTGATGGACGATCGGCAACTGGGCGATGTTGGCGAGCTGTTGTCGCGCGCTCGTCTCGATTTCGCCGGTCCACACCTTGACCGGCACTTCGCGTCCTTCGATGGTTTGCAGAATCGGCATTCGGATTTCCTGTGTTCGACCGCGCGAGCGCGGCGCCCTCATCCGTCCAGCGTGTCGCGCACCGTTTGCGCCAAATCCTCGATCGCGTAGGGCTTGCTGAGCAGCTTGACGGCCGCACCGAGCGCTTCCAGTTGCTGGATCGCGTTGCCGGTGTAGCCGGAGGTATAGATCACTTTCAGGTCCGGGCGTTTCGTCTGTGCCGCCCGCGCGATGTCCGGTCCGTTCATCCCGCCGGGCAGCACGACGTCGGTGAACAGCAGCGCGACGCCGGGTTCCGCGTCGAGCAGCGCCAGCGCCGTCTTGCCCTCCGCGGCCGGCAGCACGCGGTAGCCGAGCGCGGTGAGCAGGCGGCAGACGAGATTGCGCACATCCTCCTCGTCCTCGACGACGAGGATCGTCTCGCGCCCGACCGGCTGCGCCGCTTCGGCTTCGGCCGCTGCCGCCCCGGTTTCGGCGGATTCCACGATTTCCGGCAGGAAGAGCTTCACGGTCGTGCCGATCTCCGGCTCGCTGTAGAGCTTCACGTGTCCGCCCGACTGTTTGACGAAGCCATACACCATCGCGAGGCCGAGCCCGCTGCCCTTGCCGGTCTCCTTGGTCGTGAAGAACGGTTCGAACGCGTGGCTCGCGACTTCGTCGGTCATGCCGGTTCCGGTGTCGGAGACCGCAAGCATCACGTAGCGGCCGGGGGTCACGTCGATTTCGAGGGACGCGTAGTGTTCGTCGAGCTGGACCGCCGCCGTCTCGATCGTCAAGGTGCCGCCGATCGGCATCGCATCGCGCGAATTGACCGCGAGGTTCAGCAGCGCGGTTTCGAGCTGCGTCACGTCGGCGGTCGCCAGCGGCAAGTCCGGCGCCTCGACGACGTTGATCTGCACCTGCTCGCCCAGCGCGCGACGCAGCAGCGGCGCCATGCTGGAAATCATCTCGTTGAAATCGACGGGGACCGGCGCCAGACGCTGCTTGCGCGAGAACGCGAGCAGCGTGCGGTTGAGATCGGCGCCGCGGCGCGCGGCCTTCAGCGCGCCCTTGATGAGCTCGTCCGCGAGCGGGTCGTTGCGGAGGTGGCGCGCGAGCAGCTGCAGGTTGCCCATGACGACCGTGAGCAGATTGTTGAAGTCGTGCGCGACGCCGCCGGTGAGCTGGCCGACCGCTTCCATCTTCTGTGCCTGGTGCAGCTTGCGCTCGGCCTCGTTGCGGTCGGCCGTTTCGGTCTGCAGCGCGCGGTTCGCGCGTTCGAGCTCGCCGGTGCGCTGCTGCACGCGCTGTTCGAGCTCGTTGCGCGCCTCGCGCAGCGCACGCTGGACTTCGCGGCGCTCGGTGATGTCGCGGATCGACGCCGACACCAGAACGCCCTCGTCGGTGTGCAGCGGGCTGAGGCTGATCTCGACCGGCAGCTCGCTGCCGTCCTTGCGCCGTGCGGTGAGATCGAGGCCGCTGCCCATCGGCCGGACCGCCGGACTGGCTATGAAACCGCCGCGCATCTCGACGTGCGCCGCCTGCACGCGGACGGGCACGAGAATCTCGATCGCGTTGCCGAGCAGCTCGTCGCGCCGGTAGCCGAAAAGTTTTTCGGTCTGCGCATTCACGAGGACGATATTGCCGGCCTGATCGACGACGACGATGCCGTCCGGCGCGGTCTCGATGAGTTCCCGCGCGCGCTGCTCGATCTCGCGGCTGCACGCGAGTTCGGCCTCCAGACGGGTGATTTTTGCGGAAAGGGACTCGACGTCGTGCTTCATCTTGCGAGGATCTTGTGGTGTGTGCGATTCGGGGGAGTCAGCATCGCCGACATTCGGGCAAGCGGCCATTCGGGAAAACGCGAGCCGGAGCGCGCTGCCGCAGGTAGGCATGTCGCGCCTGCCGGCCGTTGGATGCGCTGGTCGCAACGGCAGTTCCGGCGGCGGCGGCGTGCCCGCCTTCGGCAGGAGGCGATCGCTGGCGTCGCGCCGAGGGGCCGGCGGGGTTGCCAAGGACGCCCGCGACAGCCGATGATCCGCGCCTGCCCCGTCCGGAGCTTTTCCCTTGCGTTTCCTGCACACCGCCGACTGGCATCTCGGCCGTCTCTTTCACGCGCGTTCGCTGGTCGATGACCAGGCGCACGTGCTCGACCAGTTCGTCGCGCTCGTCCGCGACACCCGCCCCGACGCCGTCCTCATCGCCGGCGACGTCTACGATCGCGCGGTGCCGCCGCCCGAAGCGGTGAATCTGCTCGACGACACGCTGTCGCGGATCGTCATCGGCGAAGGCGTGCCGGTGGTGCTGATCGCCGGCAACCACGACAGCCCGGATCGGCTCGGCTTCGGCTCGCGCCTGCTCGCCGCGCGCGGGCTGGCGATCGCGAGCCGGCCGCGCGCGGACGTCGAGGGCATCGCGTTCGACGACGCGCACGGCCGCGTCGTCGTCTATCCGCTGCCGTACTCCGAGCCCGCGGTCGTGCGCGACGCGTTCGCGCTCGAGACTGCCGATCACGACGTCGCGCTCGGCCGCCAGCTCGATGCGATCCGCTCGGCTCACCGCACGGCCGACCGCTCGGTGGTGCTCGCGCACGCATTCGTCGCCGGCGCGGCGTCGAGTGAGTCCGAGCGTCCGCTTTCGGTCGGCGGCAGCGGCGCGGTCGCAGCCGCGCGCTTCGCCGACTTCGACTTCGTCGCGCTCGGCCATCTGCACCGGCCGCAACGGCTCGGCGCCGACCACATCGGCTACTCGGGATCGCTGCTGAAGTATTCGCTGTCGGAGGCGGGGCACGACAAGAGCGTGTCGCTCGTCGAACTCGGCGCGCGCGGGGACGTCCGCGTCGAGCCCGTCGCGCTGACGCCGCGGCGGGATCTGCGCCTGATCCGCGGCGACCTCGCGACGCTGATCGCCGCAGGGCGGGACGACGGCGCCCGCGAGGATTACGTGTTCGCGTCGCTGACCGACGCCGGCGCGCTGCTCGACCCGGTCGCGCGCTTGCGCGAGGTCTACCCGAACGTGCTCGGCTGCGAGCGCGTGGTTCTCGCTCAGGCCGGCGTCACGCGAAGCACGGCGCAGCGGCAGCGCGAACTCGACACCGGCGAGCTCTTCGGCGATTTCTTCCGCGAAGTCACCGGCGAGCCGCTTGCCGATCCGGCGCGCGACGCGCTGCTCGCGGTCATCGACCGCCTCGAAGTTGCCGGGCGGGAGGCGCAATGAAGCCGCTCATCCTGACGATGCAGGCGTTCGGGCCGTTCGCCGAGCGCCAGACGGTCGATTTCACCGCGCTCGGCGAGCGCGCGCTGTTCCTGATCCACGGGCCGACCGGCGCGGGCAAGACGACGCTGCTCGATGCGCTGTGCTTCGCGTTGTATGGCGATACATCCGGAGGAGAACGCGATCCTCGCGCGATGCGCAGCGATCACGCGGCGGCGGCGCTGCCGACCGAGGTCCGTTTCACCTTCGCGCTCGGCGCGGAGCGCTACCGCGTGACCCGGCAGCCGGCGCAGCGGCGCCCGAAGCAGCGCGGCGCCGGCCACACCGAAGCGCCGGCGACGGCGCAGCTCGATCGCCTCGACGGCGACACTTGGACGAGCGTCGCGACTCAGCCCGGCAAGGTCACGGCCGCGATCGAGAGCCGGCTCGGCTTCGACAGCGTCCAGTTCCGGCAGGTGATCGTGCTGCCGCAGGGGCGTTTTCGCGAACTGCTGAGCGCGCGCTCGGACCAGCGCGAGGCGATCCTGCAGGCGCTGTTCCGCACCGAGCGCTACCGCGAACTCGGCGACGCGCTCAAACGCGAGGCGCGCGCGGTCGAGGAGCAGGCGAAGACGATTGCGGCGAAACGTCAGGCGGTGCTGCAGCAGGCGGACGCCGAATCGACCGAGGCGCTTAACGAGCGACGTGAGCAACTCGACGCCTACCGCAGCGCGCTGCAGCCGCAGGAGCGGGCCGCGCGCGAGCGGGCGAAAGCGGCGCGCGAACGGCTCGAAGGGGGGCGTCTCGCGCAGGCGGCGCTGAAGGAAGCGGCGGACGCGGCGACGGCCGCAGCGCAGGTCGACAGTCGGCGCGTGGACATCGACCGGCGGCGCGGCGAGATCGACGCCGCGCGCCGGGCCGAGCGCGTGCGCCCGCTCGATCTCGCGCTCGCCGAAGCGCAGCGCTCGCGCGAGGCGGCAGCGGGACGCGAGCGCGACGCGCAGGCGGAGCTGCGCGCGGCGTCGCAGGCGCGAGAGCTCGCCGGGGCCGCGTTCGCCGCCGAACTTGCGCGCGAGCCCGAGCGGGAAGCGGCCGCGCGCCGGGCGGCGGAACTCGCCGGTCTCGCGGAACAGGTCGCGCGGCTCGCCGCGGCGGTTGAGCGTCACCAGGCGGCGGAGCGGCAGCGCGTGCAACTGACGACCGAGGTCAAGGGGCTCGCCGTGGAACTCGAGCGGCAGCGGGAACTGTCGGTCGAACGAAGCCGTAGCGTGGACGCGCTGCACCAAACCGCGACCCGAGTCGAAGCGCTCGGCCTGCAGATCCGGCTCGCCGAATCGAAGCGCGAACAGCTCACGCGGCTCGTCGACGTCCGCGCGGCGGCGGGACGGGCCGAGCAGGCCTTCGCCGCGGCGGTGGAGCGCGCAGCCGCTGCGGAGCGCGAGTTCGTCGCCACTCGCGCTGCGCGGGAGGACGTCGAACTTCGCTGGGTCGCGGGCCGGGCCGCGCAGCTTGCGGCATCGCTCGTTGCCGACGCGCCGTGCCCGGTGTGCGGCAGCCGCGATCATCCCGCGCCGGCTCACGCAGCTCCGGATGCCGAGGCCGTCGTCGACGAGTCGACGCTGAACGCATCGCGCGACGCGGCACGCCGAGCCGAGGCGGCGCGCGACGCGGCGCTGCGGAAACGGCAGGAGGCGGAAGGGCCGTGCGTGCAGGCGCGCACGCGCCTCGCGGATCTCGAGCACGCGCTGCAAGACGCGCCCGAGACCGCGGACGTCGTCGACACGCGGCTCGTCCGGCTCCGGCGCGAACTTGCGGAAGCGGAGGCTGCGGCAGGCACGGCGAAGGCGCTCGCCGAACAGGTCGCGCAGCTCAAGGCCGCGATCGCACGCGGCGAAACGCTGCTCGCGAGTCGCGACGCCGCGCGCGTCGAGGCGGCGACGAAGGCTGCCGCAGCGGAGGGCGAGGTCCGGCTGCTGCACGACAGCGTGCCGGAAGAGCTGCGCTCCCCGGCCGCGCTTCGCAAGGCGATCGACACCGTGGAGGCGCAGCGCAAGGCGCTCGAATCGGCGCTCGAAGCCATGCGGCGGCGCGAGCAACAGGCTGCCGCGCGCGTCGCAGCGGCGGAAGCGGCGCACAGGGGCGCCGCGGGCGAGCGCGCGCGGGCCGAGGAGGCGTTCGAGCTCGCCCGGGAACGTTTCGTCGCCGCGCTCGCTGCGGAGGGTTTCCCGGATGACCCCGACTATCGCGGCGCGCTGCGTGCGCAGGAGGTGCTGCGGGCGCTGGAAGGCGACGTCACCGACTACGACCGGACCGCCGCCGCCGTGCACGACCGCCTCGCGCGGGCACGCGCGGCGGCTGAAGGACTCGCCGCGCCCGATCTTGTCGCGCTCGAACGCGAGTGCGCCGAATCCGCCGCGGTGCTCGAAAGGCTGCTCGCGCAGCTCCAGCAGCTCTCCGCACAGATCGGCGCCGTCGACCGCGCGCTGGCTGCGCTCGCGGCGCTCGCCGCGGAAGGGCAGGACGTCGATGCGCGTTATGCGGTGCTCGGGCGTCTCGCCGAAGTCGCGAACGGCGCGAACCCGCTGCGCATGACCTTCCAGCGCTTCGTCCTCGCGACGCTGCTCGACGAGGTGCTCGAAGCGGCGTCCCTGCGCCTGACGCGGATGAGCCGCAGCCGCTTCGAGCTGCGCCGCGTCGTCGGCGTGCTGGACCAGCGCACGGCCGGGGGCCTCGAACTCGAAGTGTTCGACCACTTCACCGGCACCGCGCGACCGGCGAACACGCTGTCGGGCGGCGAGGGCTTCCTCGCGTCGCTGTCGCTCGCGCTCGGGCTGGCCGACGTCGTGCAGTCGCGTGCCGGCGGCATCCAGATGGAGACGCTCTTCATCGACGAGGGCTTCGGCACGCTCGACCCCGAAAGTCTCGACTTCGCGCTGCGGACGCTGATCGACCTGCAACAGGCCGGCCGGCTCGTCGGCGTGATCTCGCACGTCGCCGAGCTGAAGGAGCGGATGGACGTGCGACTCGAAGTCCGCGCCGGAGCGCGGGGCAGCGAAGTCCAGATCTGCCGCTGAGCCGCCTGGAGTCGCTGACCGCTGACCGCACAAACCGCTCTTCCCTTGCTTCACGCCCCATTCCGCGACATGGGCCAGTTGCCTTTACGCCGCAGTGTTTCACCCGTGAAACGCCCCAGCGTGGGGCGAAAATCGATAAATCGCCAGGAAATCAATGACTAACGCCGTAATCTTCAGACGGCGCGTCAGTGCTGCACTGCATCCCTGTACAGAAGCTAAACAGTTTTCGCGTCGATCCAGAGCCGGTGCGCGGATCCAAATAAAAAACTTAATTTAAAACAATAGTTTGCGCATTGTTTTCGAGTTGGCGCAGCTCTTGCTGATGCTCCGGGTACCGGGCCTGGCATGGTGCCGGCTTTGGCTCTGCAAGGGGAACGCGCAATGAGAAAAACGTTGATTTCAGTGGCGATTGGACTTGCCTTTGGCGTGGCCGGGCAGGCCTGGGCCAACCCGACGACGAATGTGGACGACGTAACCCGCGACAACACGCAGACCGCGACCGCGACGTCGACGCAGGGAGGGCCAGGCCCGCAGGCGAACGAATACTCCAACGCGACCGACAACACGAACAATTCGACGATGGACAATTCGAACAGCTCGACGAACGACAATTCGTTGGCCGACAGCTCGAACAACTCCACGACGGACAACTCAGACCACTCCGACAATTCCGACAACTCCGACAATTCGGATAATTCCGACAACTCCGACCACTCCGCCGCCTCGGCGAGCGGTACCGGGACCGCCGCCGCGAACAATGGCGGCACGTCCACCGCCACCTTCACGAACGCCTTCAACACGACGACCGTGACGGCCTCGTCATCACTGTCGGGTGCGGTTAGCGGGATTTCGGTCAATAACCTCGGCAACATCGCGACGATCAACGGCAACGCGAACGGTGCCGCGGGCGGAACCGGCAACGGTGGCGCCGGTGGCCAGGGGCTGGGCGGCTCGGCGAACGGAGCGGGCGGAACCGGCGGCGGTGCAGCGGGCGCCGGTGGCGCTAACGGCGCGGCGGGTGGCGCGGCGAACGGCGGAGCTGCGACCGGCGGAGCGGCGGCGAGCGGTGCCGGTACCGGGGGCGGCGCGGCGGGCAGCACCGCGATGGCAGGTGCGGGCGCCGGCGGCGCTGCGAATGGTGGTGCGGCGGCAGGCGGTGTCGCGACGGTAGGCGCAGCGAATGCCGGCGGCGCGACTGGCGGCGCGGCGAATGCTGCGACCGGCGCGGAAGGCGGAGCGGCTGGCGACGCGATGGCGAGCGGTGGCAACGGCGACGGGCCGGGCGGAGCGGGTTCGTCGAGCGCGAGCGCCTCCGGGGGCGCAGGCGGGCTCGACACCGGCGGCGGCGCGGGTACCAACCGCGACACCGCTTCGACCGGCGGGGCCGGCAGCGGCACCGGCGGAGCCGGCGGCACGTCGACGAACACCGCGGGTGCGGGCGGCACAGGCGGATCGGCGACCAGCGGCACGACGACCGCGGGCAACGCGACTGCCGGGACCGGGACGGGCGGCGCAGGCACCGCGGGCAGCGCGACGGCGGGCAACGGAACCGGCGGCGCAGCGACTGCGGGTGATGCGACCGGCGGCAGCGGCACCTCCGGGACCGCGACGGCCGGCAACGCGGCCGGCGGCAATGCGACCGGCGGCAACGGCGGCAATGGCGGCAACGGCGGCACGAACACTGCCGGCGCGGGCGGCGACGGTGGCACGAACACCGCGGCTGCCGGCAATGGCGGAACGGGCGAAGGCGGCGCCGGCGGTGCGGGCGGAGCAGGCGGTTCGCTGATGGTCGACGCGGGCACGTTCAACCTGTCGAACACGATCAGCGGCAGCAGCCTCGCGAACAGCGCCGGTATCAATGCCGTTTCCCAGAACACCGGGATGGGCTCGCTCGTGCAGCAAAGCGTGAATGTCCAGGCGAACCTGACGGTTCAATAAGCGACGTTCATCGGGCCGGGGGGCGTGTCCCTCCGGCCTTGCTGTTGCAGCCGAGGAGTCGAGCCATGAGACAGGTACTGCCCCTGCTGACCTTGGGAATCGCGGTTGTCGCGTCGGGCGGAACGGCCCGCGCGTGGGCGGACGAAGCCGTGCCTCACGAGGCCGTCGTCGAGACGCTCGTGCCGGCGACGACGGAAGTGCTGTTCGTGAGCCCCGCGGTGGATGACGCGGAGCTGGCCGACAAGCGCGGCGGAGCGGACACGCACCTCAGCGAGATCCGCGCCGTGGGCACGGTGAACGATGTCAGCGTGTTGAACGCCGTTACCGGCAGCAACACGATCACGGAAGGTGCGCTCGCCGGCGCCAGCGGAATCCCGATGGTGATCCAGAACAGCGGCAATGGCGTGCTGATCCAGAACGCCACGATCGTGAATCTCGAAATGAAATGAAGAGGGCGCAATGGATGTCCGCCGTCTGCTCTCATCGATCGCCCTCGCGCAATGTCTGTGCGCGACCGCTTTCGGAGGGGCGCCGCAGATGCTCGCCCCGGGAGGTGGAAGCTACACCGTGCCGATCACGAGTCTCAAGGGCACGCGCTTCCTTTCTACGATTCGCCAGCAATACGACTTCAGTTGCGGTTCGGCCGCCGTGGCGACCTTGCTGACACACCAGTACGGAAAGAACGTCGATGAAGTCGCGGTGTTCAAGCAGATGTACGAGCGCGGCGATCAGGCGAAGATCCGCCGCGAAGGTTTCTCTATGCTTGACATGAAGCTGTACCTCGACGGCACGGGTTTTCGCGCCGAAGGGGTGAAGGTCGACCTCGACCAACTGGCGGCGGCCAAGGTGCCGGCGATCGCACTCGTGCGGGAGAACGGTTATTCGCATTTCGTCGTGATCAAGGGCGTGCGCGACGGCCGGGTCGTCATTGGAGACCCGGCGATGGGTACGCGGGTGCTCGCGCGAAGCGATTTCGAGAAGAACTGGACCAACGGCATCCTGCTCGTCATCAATAATCGGGTCGATCTCGCGCAGTTCAACAACGAGCGGGACTGGAGCGTGAGACCGAAGGCGCCCATCGGCAACGCACTCGGTGCCGGCAGCGGCGCCGACGTCATGCTGCTGCGTCGCGGGCCGATGGATTTTTGACTCCATCCGATGATCATCCTGCAAAAAAACCACATCGCCGGTCTGGTCGCCCTCGCAGTGACCGGAGCGGGCCTTTCGGTGCCTGCGCTGCGTGTCTTCGAGCATGCGCAGGGCGCGGATGATGTCGTCGTGGGCTTCTTTCCGGCGCTGTGCGCGGGAGAAATGCCGCCGGCCGAATTGCTGGCCCTCGCGGACTGGCCGCTCGATGCGGAAGGAATCGGCTGCAGGCCGCACCCGGGCGTGCTCGATGCGGTAGCGGTGACCGCCAGCGCCGGCGAACGGCCGGGCGCGATCTCGCGCGTCGTCGCCGAGTACGTGCTGTCGCTCGAGCCGCTTGCCGAAGCGGACCTGTCGGCAAAGCCCGGTCCGGCCGGCGTCGGTCCGGTCGGGGAGGCGGCTGTCGAACGGGCGGGAACATCGTCCCCGACGCAGAACGTCGCGGCGGTGGCGACGGTGTTTGCCGTGCCGGACCCGGAGCGGGCGGTGCAGGGGGGCGGCGAGAACGCGGTTCCGCGCCTTTCGGACCCGCCGGTCCGGGTGCCGACCAAGCCCGCGACCGAGGTCGCCCCTGACCCCTTCGCTGGACTGTCCGCCACGGGATCCGCGGCCGCCGCAGCGGGCGACGCGCTCCCCTTGTTCGCCGGCCAACTCGTTGCGGACGATACGCTCGGCGAATTGCGCGGCGGGTTCGAGACGCCGGGCGGGCTGGCGCTGTCGTTCGGCATCGAACGGGTCGTCTACATCAACGGCGAACTGTCGAGCACGACGACGCTGAATGTCGCCGACCTCGGCCGACTGGTCGGTGGCGCGGCGGGAGTCGCGCCGCTGCCCGTCGGGACGAGCGTCGCGGTGATCCAGAACGGGCCGAACAACACTTTCGACGCGGGCGCGCTCGCCTCCGGGGCGTTCGCGACGGTGATCCAGAACAGCCTCGACAACCAGAAGATCCAGACCGTCACGACGGTCAACGCGCAGGTGAACAGCCTGCAGATGCTGCAGGCGAACCGCTTCGGGGAATCGCTGCGGAACGCGGTGAATTCGTCGCTGCTGCGATGAAGCCTTGCGATCGCGACGCGGCCGCCGCCAGGAGTGGGGCGGCGGCCGCGCGGCGAACGCGAGCCGGGAAGTCCGAGCGCCGAAGCGCTCAGAGCGTGATCGGCATCCGCAACGTGAGCTGGACGTCGGGGGTGTCGGCTGTCAGGCCGGCGCCGAGCGACAGGTTCAGGGTGCGCTGCGCGTCGAGCCGGTACGAGTACCCGAGCAGCAAGGTGCCGAGCTGGACGCGGACGGAAGTCGCTGCGGTGCTGCCGTTCTGTTTGACTTTCCCGACCGACAGGTGGTCGTAGCCGATGCTGAACGACGAGCGCTCGTTCAGCGCCAGACCCATGCCGAAGTTGAAACCGAAGGCGCCGCCCGGCTGAACCTCACCCAGCGGCAGGCTTCCTTCGTTGGTCTTCTGCTTCACGTTGTCGCGCTTGAAGCTGTACTGGTAGCTCACCCCGCCGAAGAAGACGACCGGGTCCGACGGCACCAGGACGGTGAGGCCGGGCTGGAGCGAATAAAAGCCCGAGCCGGTCGGTATTTCGGTCTGAAGTCCTGTTCCGCCGGTCGTAGATCGTACCGTCCGGTCGACCTCGACTTCGAACGGGTCCTTGCCGGTGCGCGTCTTGAACCGCAACGACGCGATGTAATACGGTTTGTCGGCGCCGCCGTCGTTGAGCTGATAGCGGCCCGTCAGTTCGATGTCACCGAGGCCCTTCCCGTCGGTGTCGAAGACTTGGGGGTTCGCGCTGCCCGTCGCAACCTCGCGGCTGACACTCGAATCCCAGCGATAGACGTACGGGATCTTCGCTTCGAGCTCGAACCGGTTCGTGATGCCGCGGCGCATCGTCACCGCCGCCATCAGCGAATTGCTCTTCACCTCGCGCACGTCGATCAGGCCGATCAGCAAGGCCGGAATGATCGTATAGCCGATCAGCGCGATGCGGTTGCTCGACGAGTAGGCGTATTGCAGCGAAGGTTCGACGATCCACGTGTCCCGCGGCGTCAGCACGCCCGGCTGCTCGAAGATCGGCGCGACCGGCGGCGGGCGATTCGTGTCCTTGCGCTCCGGCGCCTGACCCACCGGCTTCGGCGCCTGTGCGATCTGCTGCGGGCGGGGAGCTGCCGGACTGACGGGGTTCGACGGCGCGTTCGCGACGGCCGGGGCGGGCGAGGGCGACGTCGCGACCGCCGCGGGTCTCTGCGTTGCCGTCGCCGTGCTGGTCGCGGACTCGGTCGCCGCGGAAGGCGCCGGGCCGCGACCCGAGAGGCCGCCGATGTCGAGCGAGCGGCGCATCTGATCGAGTACCGCCTGCTGCTCCGCGAGGCTGCGCTTCAACAGCTCGATCTGCCGGCTCTGCTCCTCGACGCGCTGTTTCAACGAATCGACCGAAGTCGGCGGCGCGTCCGGCTCGGCGTGCGCGAAGCTGCCCGACGCGGCGAGCACGATCCCGGCCAGGCCGTTGCCGAATGCGGCCCGTCGCCGCGACTTTCCCATCTTCATCGCTACCTCCCCTCTGTGTCCGTGCGGCACGAAGCGGCCGTTCTTCGACGTGCTAGAAATCGATCTTCAGGCGGTCGATCATCCGGTACAGCGTCACGCGCGAGATGCCGAGCTGGCGCGCGACTTCGGAAACGTTGTTCTGATACTTGTGCATGTTGCGGACGATGATTTCCTTCTCCACCGTCGCGCGCGCCTCGTCCAGCGTCGGGTTGCCGCCCGCGACTTCGGGCGCGGGAATGCCGAGGTCCGCGGCGCCGATCAGCTTGTTTTCCGTCATCAGCATCGCGTACTGCACGCGGTTGATGAGTTCGCGCACGTTGCCCGGCCATGTGTATTCGCGCATCGCGTGCAGCGCCTCGGAACTGAAGCCGCGCACTTGCGGGCTCTTCTGGTGCTGCCGCTCGTGGAAGATGCGGTCGGCGAGCAGCGGAATGTCGCTCGCGCGATCGCGCAGCGGCGGCACTTTCAGGTGCAGCACGTTGAGCCGGTAGTAGAGGTCCTCGCGGAACTGCCCCGCTTCGACGGCGCGGGCGAGATCGACGTGGGTCGCCGCGATGACGCGCACGTTCACCCGCAGGCGCTCGGTGGAGCCGACGCGGACGATCGTCTTTTCCTGCAGGAAGCGCAGCAGGTTCGCCTGAAGGTCGAGCGGCAGGTCGCCGATCTCGTCGAGGAAGAGCACGCCGTCGTTGGCCGCCTCGATATTGCCGATCTTGCGCTGGCTCGCGCCGGTGAAGGCGCCGCGCTCGTAGCCGAAAAGTTCGGACTGGATCAGGTTCGACGGGATCGCGCCGCAGTTCATGGTCACGAACGGACGCTTCGCGCGCTCGGAATGGCGGTGGATCGCAGCGGCGACGAGCTCCTTCCCGGTGCCCGACTCGCCGCCGATCAGTACCGGGGCGTCGACGGTGACGATCTTCTCGATCTGTCGGTACAGCTCGATCATCTTCGGGTGCCGCCCGGTCATCCCGAAACGGCCCTCGTCGTCGTTGGCGTTCCGGTCGTCGAGGGACTTGAAGATCGCCGCCTTGCCATAAGCATGGCCGAGCGTCACGTCGAGGCGCTGGCGGTCGAGCGGCAGCGTGTGAAAATCGTGAAAGCTGCGCAGGATCATCGGGCCATGGCTCTGGTTGCGCAGCAGGTCGGCGCCGAGCACGGCGATCCATTCGACGTCGTAGCTCGACACCAGCGTCTCCATCTCGCGCGCCGGCCACGGATGCGCCGAATCGAAGACGACGAGGCCGACGAGCGGCGAGTCCGCGGCGAGTGTCTTCCTCGCTTCGTCGATGGTCCTGACGGGCTGGAATTCCCAGTCGGACAACCCGAGCGTCTTGAGTGCCTTGCCGACGTCGCCGGTCTGATCCAGGAGCAAGCCCTTGCGTTTCGCCATCGACTGATTCCTCTCTTCCGGGTGACATCTGCGGGAGCGGCCGCGGTGTCAGAGCGGCGAAAACAATCGTCAGCAACGAACGTGCCAGCTCGAATGGAAGCGCCACCGACGGGGGAAATTTGCCCGCACGACTGCGGCGGCGCTTGGTCCGTTGTCGGGCGCGCGTTCAGCGATTCGGGAAGTAGCCCAGCAGGATTGACCCGGTGGCAAGCGTCCGGCCCCTGCCGTCATGCCGAAAAGCCGGTGGAAGGTTTTCGCGGGTCGACGGCGCTCGCGCCCTGTTTGCTCCGGGAGGCCGCAGCGGCACGGCTTTTCGCGCGATTCGTGGGACGGAAGGGCGAGCCTTTGCCGAACGGCTTTGATCGTTGTCGCCTCGTGCGCCGTGGTGTCGCCGCGACGATCCGGCAGGACGGCGGGACCGCTGCGGGTCGCCGCAGGAAACGGCGATCCGCAGCGCTTCAGCGGAAATCGGCCAAAGCGGAGGCAGGCGAATTGCCGCGCACGGCCGGCGGTAATCCAAATCGGGTACGCGAGGCGAGGTTGTCAAAAACACCGACAGCGATCGGCCGGGAAGACCGTGTATCGAGCGCGGTACTGCAGGTAACGCGGAAGGCTTGCGGCTCCTGTCCGGTTGCCCGGCCGAAGCGGCGGGAACGCAAAGTGCGTACTCGGTTCAGCCGAAGATGTATCCAGCCGGAATCATGCGCGACGCCCATCCGACCAGCGGGGAACGCGGGTCGGACGGGCAGCCGTACGGAGAGATATCCGGAAAAACCCTGTAAGAAAGGCCGACAAACAGCCTGGTAAATCGGCGGCAGCGGCCGGGCTAGGGTGAAGGGAGCGAGGGTGGCGTGCTGTCGGCCGAGGTCGTCGCGGGTGATGCGGTGCCGGACGATGCGAATTCGTGCGAGGTGGTCGCCCGTACGGCGGTCTCCCGCGAGGCAGGTTCGGGCGACGCGGACCGTGGTGAAGCGGGCTCGGTCGCTGCGGTTTCGGGCGACGCGATTTGCGGCGGAACGGTCTGCGGCCGAGCGGCCTCGGCCGGCGGAGCAGCCGAAACCGCGTCGCGCCGCAGTTGTTCGAGCAGTTTCGCGCCCGCGCGACCGTCAGTCTCGAAGCCGTAGCGCTGCTGCACGTCGAGAATCGCTTCGCGCGTCGCCGACCCGACGATGCCGTCGATCTCGCCGATCGCATATCCGCGGGCCGCTAGCAAGGTCTGCAGCTCGCGGCGTTCGGCGCGCGACAGCGGGGGGTCGTCGGTCGGCCATGGCGTCACGAAGTCGCCGGCGCCGCGCAGCCGGTCGGAAAGGTGCGCGATCGCGAGCGCGTAGCTTTCGGCGGCGTTGTACGAGTAAAGCGCATCGAAGTTGCGGAAGACGAGGAAGGCGGGGCCGGGGCTGCCGGCGGGCAGCAGCAGACCGGCGGGTGTCGCGCCGTCGGCGATCGGGCTGCCGTCGACGCGGGTGACGCCGAGTGCGATCCACTCGGATACCGGCCGCTTGTTGCGCCGGCCGACGAGCGCCGGGTCGAGCCCGGTCGGGATCGCGACCTCGTAGCCCCAGACCTGGCCGGGATTCCACCCGGCTTTCGCGAGGAAGTTCGCCGTCGATGCGAGGGCGTCCGGGATGCTGCCGATCAGGTCGCGCCGGCCGTCGCCGTCGAAGTCGACCGCGACCCGCGTGAAGGTCGAAGGCATGAACTGCGTATGGCCGAACGCGCCGGCCCACGAGCCGGTGAGGCGCGTCGGGTCGACGTCGCCTTCTTCGAGGATTTTCAGCGTGGTGAAGAACTCGCCGCGGAAAAAGTCCTGGCGCCGCCCGAAGCACGACAGCGTCGCCAGCGAGGTCACGAGCGGGCGTTTGCCGAAGTTGCGCCCGAAATTGCTTTCGACGCCCCACACCGCCACGACCGTTGCCGGATCGACGCCGAACTGCGCCTCGACGGCCTGCAGCGTCGGCGCCCATTCGCGTAGCAGCGCCTTGCCGTCGGCGACCCGTTCCTCGTCGACCGCGCCGGCGAGATAGTCCCAGATCGGCGTGCGGAACTCGGGCTGGTAATCGAGAAAACCGACGACGGCGAGATCCGGCTCGAGCCCGCGCGTGTGCAGGTCGAAGGTCTCGGCCGCGACGCCGCGTCCCGGCGCTTGGTCACGCAGACCGGCGAGACAGGCGTCGAACGAGGAGTCCGCGGCGGCGTGAAGCGGAAACAGGCTGGCAAGCAGCGCGAAGTGGGCGATCAGGGATTTCGGAGTCATGGGCAGCGGGCGAAAAGGGAAATCGGGGTCGGGACGGTCAATTCGCGAGAAAAGGGAAACAGGAGACAGGCCATGTTCTTTCGGGATGGTGCGCGCTCAAAGGACGCAGTCGATTCGCAAGGACTTATGGCATCCTTGCCGCCCCGCGAGTTCCGCCCTTCGGCGATGGCGCGGGACGAAACGCATCATCATGGACATCATCTTCGGAATCATTCTGCCGGTGTTCGGCACGCTCGCGCTGGGCTACGGCGCGGCGCGCTTCGGCCTTTTCGACGAAGCGGCGAACCGCGGCCTGTCGGTGTTCGTGTTCAACTTCGCGCTGCCGCTGATGCTGTTCCGCGCGATCGCGCAGGCGGACCTGCCCGAGAGTCTGCCGTGGGGCTACCTGCTGTCGTATTTCCTCGGCGCGTTCGGCGTGTTCGGCCTCGCGATGCTCGGAGCGCGCGTGCTCTTCGGGCGCCGGCTCGACGAGCAAGGCGTGCTCGGGCTCGGCGCCGGCTTCTCGAACACAGGGATGCTCGGGATTCCGCTGGTCGTCACCGCCTACGGCTCGTCCGCGGCGCTGCCGCTCTTCGTGCTGATCGCCTGTCACAGCCTGATCATGCTGCCGCCGACGACCGCGCTGATCGAGACCGCGCAGGGCGGCAAGCAGTCGCCGGGCAAGCTGCTCCTCGGGCTCGTGCGCAGTATTGCGACGACGCCGGTGATCTGGGGCTTGTCGGCCGGGCTCGCGTTCGCGCTGCTCGGCGCGGTGATTCCCGGTCCGCTCGATGCGGTCGTGAAGAGCATGGGCGCCGCGGCCGCGCCGTGCGCGCTGTTCGCGCTCGGCGCGTCGCTGACCCGTTACCGGCTCGCTGGCAACCTGCGTGAGCCGATGCTGATGGTCGTGCTGAAGACGATCGTGCATCCGCTTCTCGTCTGGCTGCTCGCGCGCCAGGTGTTCGATCTGCCGCCGCTGTGGGCGACCGTCGCGGTGACGCTCGCGGCGCTGCCGACCGGCGTCACGCCCTACCTGTTCGCGCAGCGCTACGGCGCGAGCCTCGAAACCTCGGCGTCCGTCGTGTTCCTGTCGACGGTCGTGTCGGTGTTCACGCTGTCCGCGCTGCTGTTCCTGCAGCGCACCTGATTTCCCGATCGGCGCCGCGACGACCGCGCCGCCGTCTCCCTATACCCTCCGCTCACCGTCGCGTCCTCCGTCCGCGAACGTTCGACTTCCGGACGCGCCTCCGTTTTCCGTCCGGGCGGACCGTCCGGCCGCCTCTTGTGCGACGCGAAACGGATTCCTCCATCCCCTTCTCGACTCGCGCTTCGCATGCCTGCTGCATTGCAGCGACCGCGCGCTGGCATGACCGGTGCAATAGGACATGCGGGGGCCGGTACTTCGGCGACTCGCTAATCAAGAGGAGATGGAGATAACCATGGAAGTCCTACAGGCATCACAGGTACAGGTGATGGGCATCGACGCCGGCGGCACGATGACCGATACGTTCTTCGTCCGCGAAGACGGCCGTTTCGTCGTCGGCAAGGCCCAGAGCAATCCCGCCGACGAGTCGCTCGCGATCTACAACTCCTCGGTCGACGCGTTGGCCCACTGGGACCGCGACGTGGACGACGTCTATCCCGAACTCGTCACCTGCGTGTATTCCGGCACCGCGATGCTCAACCGCATCCTGATGCGCAAGGGCCTCGACGTCGGCCTGATCTGCAACCGCGGCTTCGAGCAGATCCATTCGATGGGCCGCGCGCTGCAGAGCTACCTCGGCTACGCACTGGAAGATCGCATCCATCTCAATACGCACCGCTACGACGAGCCGCTGGTGCCGGTGTCGCGCACCCGCGGCGTGACCGAGCGCACCGACGTGCAGGGCAGGGTCGTGATCCCGCTGCGCGAGGAAGAAGTGCGCCAGGCCACGCGCGAGCTGGTGGAGGCCGGGTCGCAGGCGATCGTGATCTGCCTGCTGCAATCACACAAGAACGAGAGCAGCGAGCAGCGCGCCCGCGACGTCGTGAAGGACGAGCTGGCTAAGCTGAAGGTCGATATCCCGGTGTTCGCGTCGGTGGATTACTACCCGTCGCGCAAGGAAAGCCACCGGATGAACACGACCATCCTCGAAGCGTATGGCGCCGAGCCGTCGCGCCAGACGCTGAAGAAGGTCAGCGACCGCTTCAAGAAGCATGGCGCGAAGTTTGATCTTCGCGTGATGGCGACGCACGGCGGCACGATCAGCTGGAAGGCGAAGGAGCTCGCGCGCACGATCGTCTCCGGCCCGATCGGCGGCGTCATCGGTTCCAAGCTCCTCGGCGAATGCCTCGGTGACGAGAACATCGCGTGCTCGGACATCGGCGGCACCAGCTTCGACGTCGCGCTGATCACGAAGGGCAGCTTCGCGATCAAGTCGGACCCGGACATGGCGCGCCTGGTGCTGTCGCTGCCGCTCGTCGCGATGGACTCGGTCGGTGCGGGCGCCGGCAGCTTCGTGCGCCTCGACCCGTACAGCAAGTCGATCAAGCTCGGGCCCGACAGCGCCGGCTACCGCGTCGGCACCTGCTGGCCGGAAAGCGGCCTCGACACGGTGTCGGTGTCCGACTGTCACGTCGTGCTCGGCTACCTCAACCCCGACAACTTCCTCGGCGGCGCGATCAAGCTCGACGTGCAGCGCGCGCGCGATCACATCAAGGCGCAGATCGCCGATCCGCTCGGCCTGTCGGTCGAGGATGCGGCGGCCGGCGTGATCGAGCTGCTCGACCTGACGCTGTCCGAGTACCTGCGCGCCAACATCAGCGCGAAGGGCTACAACCCGGCGGAGTTCACGTGCTTCTCGTACGGCGGCGCCGGCCCGGTGCACACCTACGGCTACACCGAAGGCGTCGGCTTCAAGGACGTCGTCGTGCCCGCGTGGGCGGCGGGCTTCTCGGCCTTCGGTTGCGCGTGCGCGGACTTCGAGTACCGCTACGACAAGTCGGTCGACCTCGGCGTCGCGCAGTTCGCCCCGGACGCCGACAAGGCTGCCGCGTGCAAGACGCTGCAGGAAGCCTGGGAAGAGCTCGCGGTGAAGGTCGTCGATGAGTTCGTGATCAACGGCTACAAGGCCGAGGACGTGATCCTGATCCCCGGCTACAAGATGCAGTACATGGGGCAGTTGAACGACCTCGAGATCGTTTCGCCGGTCTCCTCCGCGGCGACCGCCGACGACTGGAACCGCATCGTCGACGCCTTCGAGACGACCTACGGCCGCGTCTATGCGAGCTCGGCGCGTTCGCCGGAACTGGGCTTTTCGATCACCGGCGCGATCCTGCGCGGCATGGTCGTCACGCAGAAGCCGGTGCTGCCGGAAGACCCGGACTGCGGTCCGACGCCGCCGAAGGAAGCCTATCTCGGCACCCGCCCGTTCTACCGCCACAAGAAATGGGTCGATGCCGCGCTGTGGAAGATGGAGTCGCTGAAGGCCGGTAATCACATCGTCGGTCCCGCGATCATCGAATCCGATGCGACGACCTTCGTCGTGCCCGATGGCTTCGAGACGCTGGTCGACAAGCACCGCCTGTTCCATCTCAAAGAAGTGAAGTAACGAGGAGACCCGCCATGAACATGCTGACAAACAAGGAAGTCGGCTTTGCCGACCTGCTGAAGAACGGCCAGACGCTGAAGCAGTTCCGCGACGACATCATCGAGCGCACCAAGGCCACCGGCTATTACAACGGCCAGGAAAAGCTGGAATTCCGCGACAGCGACCCGATCGGCTACGAAAAGCTGTTCTCGAAGCTGCGCGGTGGCCTCGTGCATGCCCGCGAGACCGCGAAGAAGATCGCCGCGAGCCCGATCGTCGAGCAGGAAGGCGAGCTGTGCTTCACGCTGTACAACGCCGCGGGCGACTGCGTGCTGACCTCGACCGGCATCATCATCCACGTCGGCACGATGGGCGCCGCGATCAAGTACATGATCGAGAACAACTGGGAAGGCAACCCCGGCATCAATCCCGGTGACATGTTCACGACCAATGACTGCGCGATCGGCAACGTGCACCCGTGCGACATTGCGACCATCGTGCCGATCTTCTGGGAGGGCCGGCTGATCGGCTGGGTCGGCGGCGTGACGCACGTGATCGACACCGGTGCGGTGACGCCGGGCTCGATGTCCACCGGCCAGACGCAGCGCTTCGGCGATGGCTACATGATCACGTGCCGCAAGACGGGCATCAACGACGAGCCGCTGCGCGACTGGCTGCACGAGTCGCAGCGTTCGGTGCGCACGCCGAAGTACTGGATCCTCGACGAGAAGACCCGCATCGCCGGCTGCCACATGATCCGCGAGTTGGTCGAGGACGTGATCCGCGCCGACGGCATCGCGGCCTACGAGAAGTTCGCGTTCGAGGTCATCGAGGAAGGCCGCCGCGGCCTGATGAGCCGCATCAAGGCGATGACGCTGCCGGGCAAGTACCGCAAGGTGTCCTTCGTCGATGTGCCGTACAAGCACGAGGACGTGCAGGTGTCGAACGCCTTCGCGAAGCTCGACTCGATCATGCACTCGCCGTGCGAGATGACGATCAAGCCCGACGGCAAGTGGCGGCTCGACTTCGAGGGCGCGAGCCGCTGGGGCTGGCATACCTTCAACGCGCACCAGGTGGCCTTCACGTCGGGCATCTGGGTGATGATGTGCCAGACCCTGGTGCCGACGCAGCGCATCAACGACGGCGCCTACTACGCGACCGAGTTCCGCCTGCCGAAAGGTACCTGGTGCAACCCGGATGACCGTCGCACCGGCCACGCCTATGCGTGGCACTTCCTCGTCTCCGGCTGGGCGGCGCTGTGGCGTGGTCTTTCCCAGTCCTACTTCAGCCGCGGCTATCTGGAAGAGGTCAACGCCGGCAACGCCAACACCTCCAACTGGCTGCAGGGTGGCGGCATCAACCAGGACGGCGAGATCCACGCGGTGAATAGCTTCGAAGCCTCGAGCTGCGGTACCGGCGCCTGCGCGGTGAAGGACGGCCTCAACCACGCCGCCGCGATCTGGAACCCCGAAGGCGACATGGGCGACATCGAGATCTGGGAGATGGCCGAGCCGCTCCTGTATCTGGGCCGCAACGTGAAGGCCAACTCCGGCGGCTACGGCAAGTACCGCGGCGGCTGCGGCTTCGAGACGCTGCGCATGGTGTGGAACGCCCAGGACTGGACGATGTTCTTCATGGGCAACGGCTTCATGAACAGCGACTGGGGGATGATGGGCGGCTACCCGTCGGCGACCGGTTACCGTTTCGAGGCCCACAAGACGGGGCTCGAGCAGCGCATCGCGGTCGGCGACTCGCTGCCGCTGGGCGGCGATCTCGATCCCTCCGCCCCGGACTACGAGCGCCACATCGACGCGACCGCGACCGTCAAGCGCGACAAGCAGTGCATGACGACCGAGGACTGCTACGACAACCACGACCTGTACCTGAACTACCTGCGCGGCGGCCCCGGCTTCGGCGACCCGATCGACCGTGATCCGAAGGCGATCGAGGCCGACCTGAACCAGAAGTTCCTGCTGCCGGAATACGCGCAGAAGGTCTATGGCGCGGTCTTCACGCAGGACGCGAAGGGCGTGTTCTCGGTAGATCCCGCGAAGACCCAGGCCCGCCGCGCCGAGATGCGCAAGGAGCGCCTCGCCCGTGCGCTGCCGACCCGCGAGTGGATGAAGGAAGAGCGTGAACGCATCGTCAACAAGCATGCGGCGGTGCAGGTGCAGCACATGTTCGCGACCAGCTTCGCGCTGTCCGAGAAATTCACGAACGAGTTCAAGGCCTTCTGGAACCTGCCGGCCGACTGGCAGTTGCTGGAGACCGAGCTCAACGTGCCGACCTACGGTTCTAAGCACCGCATGGACCTGTCGCTGCTGCCCGACGTCACGACCGTCGTCCAGGTCGAAGAGTGATCACCGAATCAAGGAGCCGGAAATGACTACCTACACCAACGAACAGGTCGCCCACCTCGTCGAGGGCTCGCTCGACTGGGAAACCACCTTCCGCATGCTGTCGATGCCCAAGGACAACAGCCGCTTCGAGCAGTACCTGAAGGCGCTGCAGGCCAAGGTCTCGTTCCCCGACAAGATCGTGCTGCCGCTCGGACCGCACCTCTACATTGTGCAGAACGCGAAGACCAAGCAGTGGGTCACGATGTGCGACTGCGGCCACGAGTTCGGCGATTACCGTGAGAACTGGAAGCTCAACGCGGCCATCTACGTGCGCGACACCGAGGAGGCGATGACCGAGGTGTATCCCAAGCTGATGGCGCCGGATACGCAGTGGCAGGTGTACCGCGAGTACTACTGCCCGACCTGCGGGACGATGCACGACGTCGAGGCGCCGACCCCGTGGTACCCGGTGATCCACGACTTCGAGCCGGACATCGAAGCCTTCTACAAGGACTGGGTCGGTCTGCCGGTGCCTGAACGCGCGGCCTGATCCGCATCCGCCGGACCTCCGGTCCGGCGGATGCAACGCCGGCGCACCCTTCCGGGTCGCGCCGGCGGGCCCTCGTCGGGCCCGAGTCATCCCGAATTCCGTACTGCGTGATGCAAGGCCACTGCCCTGCAGGGGACTCGTCGCGCAAAAAAACAATAGTCAGGCGCGCCTGGGCGGGGCGTGAAGGAGACAGTGATGTTGCGTCGATTGAGGAAATACGGAGGCGGTGCGCGCGGCGTCGTGACGGTGGCGACGTCGTCCGCACCCCTGGTGATTGTCGGTGGGCTCCTTTACGCGGGCCTGTTCGTCAAGGCGGAGGCGGTGGTGCAGAAGGTCGAGCCGCCGGCGATCGAGCGCCGCGACAGCTTCTACGGGGTCGCCGCGCCGAACCCCAGCGTCGTTTGGGCCGTCGGCGCCGACGGCAAGGTCGTCCGCAGCGAAGACGGCGGCCAGTCCTGGTCGCGCCAGGAAACCAACACCGGCGCCAACCTCCAGGGCATTGCGGCATGGGACGCGGACTCCGCGGTGGCCGTGGGCAACGACGGCGTCGTGATCGTCACCCGCGACGCCGGCCGGACCTGGACGCCGTCCGAAATCCCCACGACCGGCAACCCGAACAAGCTGTTCCGCGTCCGCATCGCCGATGGCGCCGCGTGGGCGGTCGGCGAGTTCGGCACGCTGCTGCGCTCGACCGACCGCGGCGAGACGTGGTCGCGGATGCTGCCCGAGAAGGATCGCGCGTGGAACGACGTCGCTTTCGTCGGCAACACCGGCTGGCTCGTCGGCGAGTTCGGCGCGCTGATGAAGACGGTGGACGGCGGCACGAGCTGGGAGGCCATCGAGACGCCGAACGAGGTGAGCCTGATGAGCGTCGCGTTCCGCGACACCGAGCGCGGCGTCGCCGTCGGCCTCGCGGGCACGCTGCTGACGACCACCGACGGCGGCGCGTCCTGGCAGCAGGTCCCGGCCTTCACCCGCGAGCATCTCTACACCGTGATGTGGGACGAGGACCGCTGGCTCGCGGTCGGCGACAAGGGGGTGATGGCGACGGCCGAGGCCGACATCGCGCAGTGGCAGCCGGGCCGCGTGGCCGACGGGGACGTGTCGTGGCGCACCGCGGTCGCGCGCTCAGGCACGCGCTACTTCCTCGCCGGCAGCAACCTCGCGGTCCTCGACGATAGCGCGCTGAGCGTCGCCGGCCACAAGCGGATGTGAGGGGACGAGCATGAAGAACACGACATTCGGCAAGGTCGACAGCGCCTTCGCCTTCCTGATCCGCTTCCGCGTGCTGGTTGTCGCCGCGGTCGCGCTGGTGACGCTGGTGATGGGCTGGCAGGCGAGCCAGATCGAAGTGAAGACGATCTTCAGCGATCTGCTGCCGCGCAATCACCCCTACGTCGAGGTGAACCAGCGCTTCAAGCAGACCTTCGGCGGCTCGAACATGGTCAGCATCATGCTCGAAGCCGAGCACGGCGACATCTTCAACCCGACCGTGCTCGGCAAGGTGCAGAAGCTGACGGTGGATCTGCAGCAGGTCGAAGGCGTCGACACCTACCAGATCATTTCGCTCGCATCGAAGAAGATCAAGGAGGTGCGCGCCTCGACCGAGGGCGTCGAGTCGCGGCCGCTGATGTGGCCCGACCTGCCGCGCACCGACGCGGAACTCGCGGCGCTCAAGGCCTCGGTGCTCAACAACCCGCTGGTCTACGGGCCGTACGTGTCGACCGACCTGAAGGCGACGCTGGTCACGGTCGACTTCAGCGACAGCAACATGGACTACACGCGTGCGTTCAACCAGCTGATGGCGCTGGTCGAGCAGGCGAGCGGCGACGGCGTGCAGGTGCGCATCGTCGGTGAGCCGGTGCTCTACGGCTGGGTGAACCACTACCTGCACGAGACGCTGACGATCTTCTTCTTCGCGGTCGCGGCGCTGGTCGTGCTGCTGTGCCTGATCACGCGCACCTGGCACGGTACGATCCTGCCGCTGCTCGCCGGGCTCGTCAGCGCGGTGTGGGCGCTCGGCGCGGCGCGGCTGATGGGCTTCCACCTCGACCCGCTGGTCGTCGTCGTCGCGTTCCTTATCACCGCGCAGGCGATCTCGAACTCCGTGCAGCTGATCGCGCGTTTCGACGACGAGGCGGCGCAGGGCACGCCGAGCGCCGCCGCGGCGGCGAGGGCGAGCGCGCGCAACCTCTTCAAGCCGAGCATGCTGGCGATCGTCGCCGACGCCGGCTGTGTGCTCGTCGTCGCGCTGACGCCGATCCCGCTGCTGCAGAAGATCTCGTTCATCGGCACGGTGTGGGTGCTGACGATCTTCGTCAGCGCGCTGATCCTGACGCCGGTGATGCTGTCGTGGTTCGGCGTGCGCCGGCGCTACATCCATCCGGTCAACATCCATCCGGTGCTGATGCGCATCCTCGGCCTGTGCTCGGCGATCGTCACGACGCGCTGGCGCTATGCGGTGCTCGGGATGGCCGCGGTGGTGTTCGTCGTCTCGGGGCTCTACGCGTTCAACCTCAAGGTCGGCGACGCGAACCCGGGCTCGCCGATCCTGTGGCCGGACTCGAGCTACAACCGGGACGCGGCTGAGATCAACCGCCAGTTCCAGGGTTCGGACCGGATGTTCGTCGTCGTCGCGGGCGAGAGGCCCGGCGCGCTGCGCGAGCCCGAAGTGCTGTCGAGCATGACGCGCTTCCAGAAGTACATGGAGGCCCAGCCGGAAGTCGGCGGCAGCATCTCGCTCGCCGACATCCTGCCGCAGGTCAAGCGCGTGCTGCGCGAAGGCAACCCGATGTACCAGGAGCTCGGGCAGAGCGCCGACGAGAACGGCGAGCTGATGTACATGTTCGTCTCGGGCTCGGACCCCGGCGACATGGACCGCTACGCCGACGCCGACGCGAAGAACGGCGCGGTGACGCTGTTCTTCCGCGACCACCAGGGCGAGACGATCCGCACCGCGGTGGCCCGGGTGCGCGACTACGTCGAGCAGCATCCGATCAAGGACGCCCAGTACCTGCTCGCGGGCGGCCTCGTCGGCGTGCTCGCCGCGGTCAACGAGGTGATCCTCGCCGGCCAGATCGAGGCGATCGCGCTCGCGCTGCTGGTGCTCGTCGTCTGCTGCACGGTGACCTACCGCTCCACGGTCGCCGGGGTGTTCTTCATGATCCCGGTGCTGCTCTCCAACACGATCACGTTCAGCTACATGGCCTGGCAGGGCATCGGCATGAACATCAACACGCTGCCGGTCGTCGCGCTCGGCATCGGTCTCGGCGTCGATTACACCTTCTACATCGTCGACGGCATCCGCGAGAACCTGCACCGCTCGCACAACGTCGAGCGCGCCATCGTCAATGCGCTGATGGGGCCGGGCAAGGGCGTGCTGATCACGGCGATGACGCTGATCACCAGCGTCGTGCTGTGGCACTTCTCGTCGCTGCGCCTGCAGGCCGACATGGGCGTGCTGATCGCGCTGTGGCTGTTCATCTCGGCGTTCAGCGCGCTCTTCATCATGCCCGCGCTCGTCTATGTGTTCCGGCCCGAGTTCATCGTCGGCAGCAAGCGGCACCCGATCCCGCAGGGGGAACCGGCACTCGCCTGAGCCTTCCGGCGAGGCGCCGTGGAGACCGGCGCCTCGCCCGCCAGAAAGACTTCAACGCAGTGAAAAACACGAGGAGCGAGGAGATGACGAGCAAGGGAGCAACGAAAAGGAAGGCGGCGTCGATCGCGGTGCTGGCCGCGCTCGCCGGTGCCGCGGGGGGACCGGCCCAGGGTGCGAACGGCGAGGGCAGCTCGTGGGCGGCCGACGACTTCAGCTTCAACCTGTCGGGCTATGCGCGCGGCTGGGTGTCGGTGAACCTGCAGAACCAGCCCGAGCTGGATGTGATCGACAAGGACAGCAAGGGCAAGCTGTCGATGGTTCGCGGCTCGCTGCTGCTCGATGCCGACGCGAAAACCGGCCCGGTGAAGTGGAAGGCGATCGGCCGCGCGGACCGCGAGCACAAGACGAGCTACCTCAACGACCTGGAGCGGCTGCGCGAGACCAACGGCACCGCGGTCGGAGGGCACAGCAGCAGCATCACCGACAACTACAACAACAACGAGCTGCGCGAGTTCTGGGCCGAAATGCCATTCGGCGACCGCGTGACGGTGAAGGTCGGCAAGCAGCAGCTGGTGTGGGGCGAGTCGGACTTCTTCCACGCGATGGACCTGGTGCACGGCTACGACCTGTCGTGGCGCCTGTTCTTCGAAGGCGAGAACGAGGAATGGCGCAAGCCGCTGACGCTGATCTCGACGAAGATCCGCGTCCCGGAAGCCAACGGCATGCTGGCCGCGTACGTGCGGCCCGGCGTCGACCGCTGCGAGGACATCGGCAACACCTACGATATCCGCGGCGGGCGCTGGTTCTTCCAGCCCTATCGCGGCTTCGACCTCAGCGCGGTCACCGACAAGGACTGTGATCACCCCGACGGCGACCGCGACGACGTCACCGGCGGCGTGCGCTGGTCCGGGGAAGCCTTCGGCCTGAGCTACTCGCTCGCGTACCTGACGTCGTTCTCGGCGGACCCGGTCGCGAACTCCGCATTCAAGCCATACAAGAAGGCGCCGAGCGGCGCGGTGTTCGATCTGATCCACCCGAAGATAGACGTGCTCGGCGCGACCGTGAGCGGCTACAGCGCGGCGCTCGACGCCGTGCTCAGCGCCGAGATGGCCTACACGAAGGACCAGCCGTTCAACGTCGGCACCGGCGCCTTCCTCGCGCCGAACGTGCCCGGCCACGTCGGCATCGGTCTCGGCGGCGTGAAGAAGAAGAACACGCTGACGACGATGCTGCGGATCGACAAGGACCTCGACCTGCAGGGCCTGTTCGGCACGTCGCGGCCGTCGTTCTCGTCGATCCAGCTGTTCAACACGCAGGTGCTCGGATTCGACCGCGACGACGACCTCGTGAGGCTCTTTGCGTACGGCACGGCGCTGACCGAGCACAACACGATCCTCACCGCCTTCACGACGTTGAACTACGCCAACGACACGATCAACCCGGGCTTCGCGATCGGCGTCGATCTCAGCCACGGCGGCGGTTTCGCGATTCCGAGCCTGTCGCTGACGCTGTCGGACGAATGGCTCGCGAGGATCGAGGCCGACATCTTCTGGAGCGGCGGCAAATCGAACAAGACGCAGTTCAGCAACGAACCGTCGCAGCTCTTCGGCTACTTCGACAAGGCGAGCCAGCTCGTTTTCCGCTTGACCCGGCAGTTCTAAAAAGGAGGAGACCACGATGCACAACGACCTGAAATTCACCGCCCACGCACCGGTGCGGCGTACCGCGCTCGCGAGCGCCGTCGGCCTGTTGCTGGTGCTGTCCGCGCAAGGAGCGCAGGCGAAGGCGCTCGACGCCGGCTTCGTCATCGACAAGGACAACTACGAGTCGATCAAGAACGACACCTTCGAGGACAAGACCATCGCGAGCATGGTCCCGGAAAAGCTCGAGTGGATGATCAAGAACCACAACCTGACGATCAAGCTCGCGCACTCGAAGAAGATCGAGATGGACCCCAAGTACGTCGAGGCGACGAAGAGCGGGGCGAAGGACGTCAAGTTCAATCCCGCCGACCGCACGATCAGCGGCTGGAAGGCGGGCATGCCGTTCCCGCCCGAGACGATCAAGCTCGACGATCCGCACGCCGGCGACAAGGTGATCTGGAACCTGCGCGCGGCGACCTACGGCGCTACGATGGACCTGCGAGACATCGCGTGGGTGTTCCTCGACGCGAAGAAGGGCTACGAGCGGGTCCAGGCCTTCCAGTCGCGCCGCTACTACATGGAAGGGCGGTTGGACGGCGGTCCGGTCTCGGTCGGCGACGGCGACGTCTCGCAGAAGACCTACTTCGTCGCGCACTATCCGCAGGACATCCGCGGCCTCGGCACGTTCTCGCAGCGCTACAACCAGGCCGACTCGAAGAAGCCGGACGACTCCTACGCCTACCTGAAGTCCGTGCGGCGCACGCGGCGGCTGTCGGGCGGCGCGTGGATGGATCCGATCGGCGGCACCGACCAGCTGTACGACGACTGGGACATCTGGGACGCGTGGCCGACGAAGTACGTCGAGAACAAGCTGATCGAAAAGCGCTGGGTGCTCGCCATCGCGCACAGCCCCGACATGAGCGTCGACACCGCACAGCCCTGGACCGACCCGCAGAAGCGCTTCCCGCGCATCAACATGGCCGAGCCGCCGTTTTCTAACCCGGCCAAGGACATCGGCTGGGAGCCGCGCGAAGTGTACGTCGTCGAGGGCACGCCGCCGCCCGAGCACCCGTACAGCAAGAAGGTCGCGTACATCGAGGTCGACTTCCCGCGGCCGTACCTCGGCTACGCGCTCGACCGCAAGGGCGAGTTCTGGAAGATGTTCATCTTCCAGAACCGGCCCGACGTCGGCGATGACGGCTACAAGGCGGTGATGCCGGTCATCGGCCACATCATCGACGTCAAGCGCGGCCACGCGACCAACTGGTCGTCGAACATGAAATCCAATCCGAAGGGGGTGAAGGAGACCGACGTGTCGCTGAACATCCTCGAGGAAGTCGCGACCGGCGCCGGCCGCTGACCGCTGCAAATCTTTCCGTGCCGTGACCTCCGCTCTCGGCCATTTCGACCGCCCCCGGTTCGTTTCGGGGGCGGCTTTTTTTGTCGGCGGAGGACTATTCAAGCGGCAACCCGACAGCCCCGTTCGCCCGGAACTTGTCGAGGGGCGACACCGGGGCTTCGACAAGCTCAACCCGAACGGCATCCGCCTGCCGGCTCGACCGGCGGTGCCGATTCCGCTCGAGACAACGCAGGGAGGCACGACATGAACACGCATGTCCCCATCGCTTATGACTGGAACACCACGCGGCTTGCGCAGTTCATCGCGCGCTACGGCTATCGCGACCTCGAGGATCTGCAACTGCAGGCGGCGTACGTGCCGCAGCGCTTCTGGGATGCGGTGGTCGAGGCGATCGGGCTGGATTGGGCGACGCCGTACCGCCACACGCTCGATCTCGCAGACGGCGTGATGTGGCCGAAATGGTTCGTCGACGGCCGTCTCGACCTCGTCGACAACCTCGTCGGCAAGCACGCGCGCGCGACGCCCGACAAGATCGCGATCCGCTGGGAAGGTGACGGCGGCGAGTCGCGCACGATCAGCTACGCGGCGCTCGCCGACGAGGTCGCCCGCGTCGCGGCCGGGCTGCGCGCGCTCGGCGTCGGCGAAGGCGACCGCATCGCGCTCTACCTGCCGATGGTTCCGGAAGTCGCGACGATGATGCTCGCCGCGACCCGCATCGGCGCGATCTTCATCCCGTTCTTCTCCGGCTATGGCGCCGACTCGGTCGCACAGCGCATCGCCGATTGCGAGGCGTCGGTGCTCGTGTGCGCGAACGGCTACTTCCGTCGCGGCAAGGAGGTGCCGATGCTCGCGGACGCGAGGGCGGCCGCGCACGCGTGCGGCTCGGTGCGGCATCTGGTCGTCGTCGATCGGCTCGGCCGCGGCGCGGAGGGGGGCGAGGGCGCTGGCGCGTGCGAGGGTGAGGGCGCGTCCCCGGCGACAGCCGGCGGCGAGGCAGCGTCCTTTGCCGAGGTCGATTACCGCACGCTGCTTGCATCCCGTCCCGACTCGGCGCCCGCGGCGTTTCCGGCCGACCAGACGCTGATGCTGATCTACACGTCGGGTACGACCGGCAAGCCGAAAGGCGTCGTCCACACGCACGCCGGTTTCCCGGTGAAGGCCGCGCAGGACCTGCTGATGGCCTTCGACCTGCACGCCGACGACACGCTGATGTGGGTCACCGACATGGGCTGGCTGATGGGGCCGTGGATGGTGTACGGCGGCCTGATGCACGGCGCGACGATCGTGCTCTACGAGGGCACGCCGGATTACCCGGATGCCGGCCGGCTGTGGCAGGTGATCGAGCGCCACGGCGTCACGCATTTCGGCCTGTCGCCGACGCTCGTGCGGCTGCTGATGGCGGCCGAACGCAATCTGCCGCCGCCCGGCGCGCTCGATTCGCTGCGCTTGTTCGGCTCGACCGGCGAAGCCTGGAACGAGGCGCCGTGGCTGTGGCTGTTCGAAGCGGTCGGGGCTTCGCGGCGCCCGATCATCAACTATTCCGGCGGCACCGAGATCGGCGGCGGCATCCTCGCGTGCTTCCCGGGCCGCCCGCAGAAGCCCGGCGCCTTCGACGGTCCGATCCCGGGGATGGCGGTCGACGTGCGCGACGCGGACGGCCAGCCGGTGCGCGAGAGCGTCGGCGAACTGACGATCCGCCGGCCGTGGCCCGGCATGACCAACGGCTTCTGGCGCGACGACGAGCGTTATCGGGACGCGTACTGGTCGGTGTGGCCGGACGTGTGGGTGCACGGCGACTGGGCGCGCGTCGACGTGGACGGCTACTGGTTCGTCCACGGCCGCAGCGACGACACGATCAAGATCGCCGGCAAGCGCGTCGGCCCGGCGGATTTCGAATCCGCGCTCGTGTCGCATTCGCTCGTCACCGAGGCGGTCGCGATCGGCGTGCCGGACGAGCTCAAGGGCGAGACGGTCGTGTGCTTCGTGACCGTCGCCGACTGCCGGTTGCTCGCGCGGCAGTCGTGGGAGGACTGGGAGGCCGAGCTTGTCGAGCACGTCGGCCACCGCCTCGGCAAGCCGCTGCGCCCGGCGCGCGTGCACCTCATCCAGGCGATCCCGAAGACGCGCAACGGCAAGACGGTGCGCCGCGTGATGCGCAGCGCCTACCTCGGCACCAGCGCTGGCGACCTGTCGTCGGTCGAGAACCCCGGCGCGGTCGACGAAGTGCGGGCGATGCGCGTGACCGGGTGACGCTGTGCGGCGGGCGTTCGAATTCCGGACGCCGTCCCGCGTCGTTGTCCGTTTCCCGGTCTCGACGGTTTTCAGGTCGGCGCTCGCGGCCGGCTAAAAACTCGCCAAATCAAGAGCATGTGCCGCGATTCTGGCGATCGGCACGGACGTTGCTGAACATGCATACCGGTTGGAGTCGCTTCGATCCGCATCCGCGGCCATCCGACGGCACCGCTGTCCGGTTTGCGATCGACTTATCAAGAGGATGAAAACGCTATGAGCAAGATCTATCCGGATGTCGGTTCCGCGCTGGCCGACGTCGTCGAGGACGGGCAGACCGTCGCGGTCGGTGGTTTCGGCCTGTGCGGCATCCCCGAAATGCTGATCCACGGCCTGCGCGACTCGAAGGTCGCGAACCTCACCGTAATCAGCAACAACGCGGGCGTTGACGGCGTCGGCCTCGGGCTGCTGCTCGAGTCGCGGCAGGTGCGCAAGATGGTGTCGTCGTACGTCGGCGAGAACGCCGAGTTCGAGCGCCAGCTGCTCGCCGGCGAGCTCGAAGTCGAGCTGACGCCGCAAGGCACGCTCGCCGAGAAGCTGCGTGCGGGCGGCGCCGGTATCCCGGCGTTCTACACCCGCACCGGTGTCGGCACGCTGGTCGCGGAAGGCAAGGAGGAGCGCGAAATCGACGGCGCGCGCTATTTGCTCGAACGCTCGCTGACCGCCGACGTCGCGCTCGTCAAGGCCTGGAAGGCGGACCGTGCTGGCAACCTCGTTTATCGCAAGACCGCGCGCAACTTCAACCCGGTCGTCGCGACGGCGGGCCGGGTGACGGTGGCCGAGGTCGAGGAGCTGGTCGAGACCGGCGACCTCGACCCCGACCAGATCCATACGCCGGGCGTCTTCGTCCAGCGCATCGTCGTCAATCCTGCGCCGACCAAACACATCGAACAACGCACCGTGAGACAGGGGTAAATCATGGCCTGGACCCGCAATGACATGGCGCGCCGCGCCGCCCGGGAGCTGCGCGACGGCTACTACGTGAACCTAGGCATCGGCATGCCGACGCTCGTCGCGAACCACATTCCGCCCGGCATGGACGTCTGGCTGCAGTCGGAAAACGGGCTGCTCGGCATCGGACCGTTCCCGACTGAAGCCGAGGTCGATGCCGATCTCATCAACGCCGGCAAGCAGACGGTGACGACGCTCGCCGGCAGCAGCATCTTCAGCAGCGCGGACTCGTTCGCAATGATCCGCGGCGGTCACATCGACCTCGCAATCCTCGGCGCGATGCAGGTCAGCGAACGTGGCGACCTCGCGAACTGGATGATCCCCGGCAAGCTCGTCAAAGGGATGGGCGGGGCGATGGACCTCGTCGCCGGAGTGCGCCGCGTGATCGTGATGATGGAGCACTGCAGCAAGAGCGGCGAGCCGAAGATCCTGCGCCACTGCGACTTGCCGCTGACCGGCGTCGGCGTCGTCAGCCGCATCATCACCGATCTCTGCGTGCTCGACGTGACGCGCGATGGCCTGCGGCTGCGCGAGGTCGCCGACGGCGTGAGCATCGACGAGGTCGTCGCGCGGACCGGCGCGCCGGTCGACGTCGGCGAAGCGGTGCTCGGCTGACAGGGGAGGGGGCGGTCATGACGATGCTGCTGACCGAAATCGAATTGCGGCGCGAGAACCGCGTTTTCGAAGGCACCGGCGGGCGCTCGGAAGAAAACCGCGGCTGCGGTTTCGAACCGGCGTTCCTCGACAACGAAACGCGGCAGATCTACCTCTCCCGCTTCGCCGACGGCCGCCCCGCGCCCTGCCACCTTCTCGACGGGTTGCGGGACGAAGTCGTCGTCGCGCGCGACGGCCGCGGGAGGGTTGCCGCGACCAAGGCCTCGCTCGTCGCGGGATTCCTGCGTTGCGGCGAGTTCTACACGCGCGATCAAGCGGTCGCGGCGCTCGCGCCATGAGTCGCTGACGCGCCGGGATCGCAAACCCCCGCCGCCGCTCGGGACGGTGAGCGGGACAAGGGGACAAGGGGACAAGGGGACAAGCATGGAAACCTGCTGCGCGAGCGGCATCCGCTTCGAGGACACCGCGCTCGCCGGATTCCTGCGCACCTACGGCTACGTCGATCTCGCCGAGCTGTATGCGGTCGCGGCGGAGGAGCCGACCCGGTTCTGGGCCGAAGTCGACGACGCGCTCGGGCTGCGCTGGGCGACGCGCTACCGCCAGGTTCTCGACATGACGGACGGCCCAGCGGCACCGCGCTGGTTCGTCGGGGGGAAACTCGACCTGTACGACCAGCTCGTCGGTCGCATCGCGCGCGAGAACCCGGCTCGCGTCGCGCTGGTCTGGGAAGGCGACGACGGCGCGACCGCCGAACTGTCATGGGCCGAACTCGACGATGAAGCGCGCCGCCTTGCGGGCGGGCTCGCAGAGCTCGGCGTCGCGACGGGCGACCGCGTCGCGATCTACCTGCCGGCGTTGCCCGAGGCCGCAGTCGCACTCCTCGCGGCGGCACGGCTCGGCGCGATCGCGGTGCCGCTGTCGTCGAGCTACAGTGCCGACGTGCTCGCGAGCCGCCTCGCCGACAGCGGCGCGAAGTGGGTCATCTGCGCCGACGCTTACCTGCGCCGCGGGGCCGTCGTCGACATGCTCGCGAAAGCGCGCGCCGCGGCCAACCAGTGCGCGGAAGTCGCGTGTCTCGTCGTCGTGCCCCGGCTCGATGCCGTCGCGCCACCGGAACCGATCGTCGCGAGTTGGCGCGAACGGGACTACCGCATCCTCGTCGCGCAAAGCCCGCCGCAGGCCGGCCCCGCGGTGTTCGACGCCGATACACCGTTGATGCTCTTGTACACCTCGACCGCGACCGACGGGCCGAGAGGCGTCGTGCATACACACGCGGGCTTCCCGCTGAAGGCCGCGCAGGACATGTTGATGACCTTCGACGTGAAGCCCGGCGACCGCCTGATGTGGCTCGCCGACGTGGGCCGGATGCTCGGTCCGTGGCTGCTGTTCGGCGGCTTGTTGCGCGGCGCGGCGGTCGTGCTGTTCGAAGGCGTGCCGGATTTTCCTTCCGCCGGTCGAACCTGGGAGCTCGCTGCGCGCCACCGCGTGACGCATTTGGGGATGTCGCCGACCACTGCGCGTCTGCTGATGGCGGCCGGGGATGATGGACTCCCGCCGCTCGGCTCAATTGAGCGGCTGCGTATCTTCGGGTCGACCGGCCGCCCGTGGGGCGCGGCCGCGTGGCGGTGGCTTTTTCACGACGTCGGCGAGGGGCGCCGGCCGATCGTCACCTATTGCGGCGGAACCGAAATCGGTGGTGCGATGCTCGCGTCCTTCCCGGGCCTGCCGCAGAAACCGTGCGGCTTCGCCGGCCCGGTCCCCGGCATGATCGCCGACCTCGTCGATGCCGGTGCCCGCTCGCTGCTGTCATCAGCCGCTGCTGCGCGCACCGGGCGTCTTGCGGCCCGGGCCGTATGCACCGCCGGAATGCAATCGCGCGGTGCAGGCGAGCTCGTGCTGCGCGCGCCGTGGCCGGGGATGGCGCACGGCTTCTGGCAGGACGACGAGCGCTATCTCAACACTTGCCGCTCGCGCTCGCCCGGATTATGGCTGGCGGGTGACTGGGCGTGTGCCGACGAAGACGGGCACTGGTTCGTCCATGGGCGCAGCGACGACACGCTGAAAGTCGCGGGCAGGCGCGTCGGCCCAGCCGAATACGAGTTCGCGCTCGCCACGCACCCGCTTGTAAATGATGCGGTCGCGATCGGGGTTCCGAACCCGGGCGGGAGCGACGCCGTGGTCTGCTTTGCAGCCCTTGCAGGCAGCCGCCTCGATGGGGGCGACAGATGCGAATACGACCCGCGCGGAGGTGAGCGTGGCGAAACCGAGCGCGAACTTGCCGCTCACCTCGCTCTGCATCTGGGCGCAGCGCTTGTCCCGCACCGCGTCCATGTGGTCGTGGCGCTGCCCGCGACGAAGAACGACCGCGACCGACGCCGCCTCCTGCGCGCCGTCTATCTCGATGAAGCACTACACGAATTGTCGGGCCTCGATTGCCCGCGCACGCTCGATGCGATTCGTGCGTGCCGGCCGGTCGCCGCGGAAGCGTGACGCCTCGACCGCAGGACGGCCGATGCCGGGATGTCCGACGTCCGGATTTCGAACGCCGGACCGCTCGGACCGTCCGGAAACCGGTCGGTCGGCGTCCGTCGTTTCGCTCTCGGGAGATGGAGTTTTCGCTTGATTTTCAGTCGCGTTCGGCGCGGTTTCTCGCACCAATTCGGGTATGTTAGAAATTGTTCATGCAGCTCGTGCGCTGGCATCGCCTTTGCTATTTTTCGCCATCCATGCCGACACGGCGCCAGGGTTCTTTTTTTGTTGCTGGAGAGCGTACCGACGTATAAAATAGAACAGGGTCTTCGCGCGCAGAACGACAGGACACAGTCCAAATGACCGCACTCTGAGCGGCCGCCGCGAAGCACCTCAAAGGAGGAGAGGCTGAATGACACGGATTCCCGAAGGGCAGAGGTTTTCCGATCCGGGCAACGACGCGATGATCATGGCGGCGTGGGAGCGCTTTCTGGACGGCACCCGGCGCCCGACCGATTCGCTGCGCTCGCTCGTCGACGGCTCGTGGCAGCGCTGTCAGCAGCACAACGTCGATCCCGACAAGCGCAGCGCGCCGCCCCCGGTCGAGGCGTCCACCCTCGCCGCGATGAAGCAGAATCACAGCGAGTTGCTCGAAGTGAGCGCGCCGATCATGGCCAATGCGCGGGATTTCCTCGCCGAAACCGGCACGGTGATGGCGCTCGCCGACACGAGCTGCACCATCCTGACGATGGAGGGTGACGACCCGACGCTCGGCGTTGCCGAGAACATCCACCTGCTGCCCGGCGCCGCGTGGAGCGAGCGCCTGTGCGGCACGAACGCGATCGGCACTGCGCTCGCGGTCGGCGAGCCCGTGCAGATCCATTCCGCCGAGCATTACTGTGCCGGCATCAAGCGGTGGACCTGTTCGGCAACGGTCATCCGCCATCCGCACGATGGCGAGATCATCGGCGTCGTCGACGTCTCCGGGCTGTCTGAAAGCTACAGCCGCCAGAGCCTCGCGCTCGTCGTCACGACCGCGAGCCGCATCGAGAGCAAGGTCGCGATGCGCGAGATGGAGCGGCGCTACCAATTGCTCGACGCGTCCCTGCCGCGCTGGTCCGGCGGCACTGATGGCCTCGTGCTGTTCGACCGCCGCGGTTTTCCGGTGAAGGCGAACGAAATCGCGCAGGCGGCGATGTCCGCCCTTGGCGCGGATCTCGATCTCGCGGCGCCGCGGCGCATCCCGTCGCTCGCCGTCGGAGAGCGAGGCGAGCCGATGCAGGATTCGGGACTCCCGGCGTGGGTGCGCAAGGAATGGCTCGAGCCGGTGATCGGCAAGAACGGCGCTCGCCTCGGCACCTTGCTCGTCCTGCCGCTGCCGCGCCTCGGCTGCACGGTCGCTGGCGAGAGCGCCCGCGCGCTGTCGCGCGAGCCGGGGAAGGCGCAGGACATGCCCGCCGGGTTTTCGACCGTGATTACCCGCGACCCCGGGCTGCGTGACGCGGTGCGCAAGGCCGATCAGCTCGCTCGCTCGAAAGTCCCGGTGTTGCTGCTCGGCGAGACGGGGGCGGGCAAGGAGGAGTTCGCGCAGGGGCTGCACCGCGCGAGCCCCTTCCGCGACGGGCCTTACGTCGCGCTCAATTGCGGCGGTCTGTCGCGCGAACTGCTCGCGAGCGAACTTTTCGGCTACGTGGACGGCGCCTTCACCGGCGCGCGCCGCGGCGGCCTCGTCGGCAAGATCGAAGCGGCCAACGGCGGCACGCTGTTCCTCGACGAGATCGGCGAGATGCCGCTGGATTTGCAGCCGCACCTGTTGCGCGTGCTCGAACAGAGCGAGATCTATCGTCTCGGCGAGAACGTACCGCGCAAGGTCAATTTCCGTCTCGTCGCCGCGACGAACCGCGACCTGCGCAAGGAGGTCGCCGACGGGCGCTTCCGCATGGACTTCTACTATCGCGTCGCGGTCACGTCGATCCGCATTCCGCCGCTGCGGGACCGCAAGGGCGACGTGCGCGCGCTCGCCGAGCATTTCGTCGAACGCTTCAGCAAGCAGCACGAGCTCGGTCCGCGCCGGCTCGATGACGACGTGATCACCCGGCTCGATGCCTACGCCTGGCCCGGCAACGTGCGTGAGCTGCGCAACGTCATCGAAAGCATGCTGCTGATGAGCGACGACGAAACGGTCGGTCTCGACGCGCTGCCGCCGGAACTGCTCGGCGCCGCGTCGGCGTCGGAACCGCTTTTTTCCGCAGTCGCGGGGACGGTGCCTTCGGGAGCGCTGCAGGTGAACAGCATGGCGGAAGGCGAAGCGGAACTGATCCGCCGCGCGATTGCGGCGACCCACGGCAACCTGACCCGCGCAGCGCGCGAACTCGCGATCGCGAAGAGCACGCTGTATCAGAAGGTGAAGCTCTACGGGCTCGAGTGCGATATCTTCCGCGTGCGCGCGAGCTGACGGGAACCGAGGCATCACATTCTCTTGCAGCTCCCGTCCATGGCATCGGGATTAATGTCGTATTCTCGGACGGCGCGGCCCGCTCATGGTTTCCCCGCGGCGGCGCGCCCCCTGAATTTCGACGGTAGCGATCCATGAAACTCCACCCTGTAATCCTGTCCGGCGGGTCCGGCACGCGACTGTGGCCGCTGTCCCGCGAGCAGTATCCGAAACAACTGTTGGCGCTGATCGGCGACGCGACGATGCTGCAGCAGACGGCGCGCCGCCTCGACGGTTTTTCCGGCGCGCTGCCGGTCGCCGACCATCCGCTGGTTGTCTGCAACGAGGAATACCGCTTCATCACCGCCGAGCAGATGCGGGCGACCGCCTGCTCCGATTGCCGCATCCTGCTCGAGCCCGCCGGGCGCAACACCGCGCCCGCGCTGACGCTTGCGGCGCTGAGCGTGCGGCGCGACAGCGACGACGGCGTGCTCCTGGTGATGCCGGCCGACCATGTGATCCGCGACATCGCCGCGTTCCATCGCGCGGTCAACGTCGGCATCCAAGCCGCGCTCGGCGGCGCGATGGTGACCTTCGGCATCGTGCCCGAGCGTGCGGAAACCGGCTATGGCTACATCCGGGTCGGCGCCGAGACGAGTCCCGGCGTCCACGATGTCGCGTCCTTCGTCGAGAAACCCGACGAGCGCACCGCGGCCGAGTACGTCGCGAGCGGGGCCTACCTGTGGAACAGCGGCCTCTTCATGATGAAGGCGAGCACCTGGCTGAAGGCGCTCGCGCAGTTGAATCCCGACATGCTCGCCGCGTGCGAGTCGGCCTTCGAGACCGCGCGGCACGACGCGGATTTCGTGCGGATCGGGCGCGAGGCGTTCGAAGCCTGCCCTTCGGACTCGATCGACTACGCGGTGATGGAAAAACTCGCCGAAACGCCGGCGCTCGGAATCGCCGCGCGGGTGGTGCCGATGTCGGTTGGGTGGTCCGACGTCGGGGCCTGGGACGCGCTATGGGCGCTCGCCGACAAGGACGAGCAGGGGAACTCGGCACGCGGCGACGTGATGTTCGAGGGCACGACCGGTAGCCTCGTGCACGCGTCGAGCAGGATGGTCGTCTGCGTCGGTGTCGAGGATCTCGTGATCGTCGAGACGCCCGACGCGGTGATGGTCGCCGACAAGGACCACACTCAGGACGTCAAGAAGATCGTCGCGCGGCTCAAATCCGAAAACCGTTCGCAGGCGCTCGCGCACCGCAAGATCCACCGGCCGTGGGGCTGCTACGACTCGATCGACAACGGCGGCCGTTTCCAGGTCAAGCACATCGAGGTCAAGCCCGGCGCGTCGCTGAGCCTGCAGATGCATCACCACCGCGCGGAGCACTGGATCGTCGTGCGCGGCACGGCCCGCGTCACGCGCGGCGATGAGACTTTCCTGTTGTCGGAGAACCAGTCGACCTACATTCCGCTCGGTGTCACGCACCGGCTGGAAAACCCGGGAAAGATGCTGCTTGAGATGATCGAGGTCCAGTCGGGCAGCTACCTCGGCGAGGACGACATCGTCCGCTTCGAGGATACCTACGGGCGCAGTTGAACGATCGCGGCCGGGTGGGAATTCGGCCGCGCAACGCTCACCAGAGCTGCCACCAGGGCCGGTCGTCCTTCGGGCCGCCGGCGAAATAAACGCTGTTCGGGAAGTTCTTGCGCATCACGCGCTCGGCGTCGTCGCGCAAGTCCGTCAGGCCGAGCGTGTCGTAGCTCTTGACGAGCAGGAACAGCGCTTCTTCGGTCGCCGGTGCCTGCGGGTAAGTCGTGAGCGCCGCCTTCGCACGGTTGATCGCCGCGACGTGCGCGCCGCGCCGCGAGTAATAGCGGGCGACGTGGACTTCGTGCGACGCGAGCGCGTTGACGAGGTACTGCATGCGCTGGCGCGCGTCTTCCGCGTAGCGGCTTTCCGGGAAACGGTTGACGAGCTGCGCGAAGGTGTCGAAGGACTCCTGCGCACCCTTCGGATCGCGTTCCGAAAGATCCTGATTCGATAACCCCGCGAGCAGGCCGAGGTCCTCGTTGAAGGTCGCGAGCCCTTTGAGGTAATACGCGTAGTCGGCGTTCGGATGGTTCGGATGCAGCTTGATGAAACGGTCCGCAGCGGCGATCGCGAGCGCCGGCTCGCCCGACTTGAAGTGTGCGTACGCGACCTCGATCTGCGCCTGCTGCGCGTAGCGGCCGTATGGATAGCGGGCTTCGAGTTTCTCGAACAGCTTGATCGCCTGTTCGTAACTGCCTTCGCCCATGAAGGTCTTGGCTTCGGTGTAGAGACGCTGCGCGTTCCAGCCCGCGGTCTCGTCGATCTGCTCCGGCAGAAGCCCGCAGCCGCCGAGCAGCAGGGCGCCGATAACCGCTAAACTCCGAAGGGTGAACCTGGCCATCGAAAAAACTCGCGTGAATGAACCGGACGATTATAGCCCAGAGGATGAGGGCGCTTTACACCGTGAACTGACGATTCCGGCCGACTGCGCGGGCCTTCGACTCGACCAGGCGCTCGCGCGGCTGTTTCCGTCGCATTCGCGCAGCCGGCTCCAAGGCTGGCTGAAAGCGGGGCGGGTGAGCCTCGACGGCGCCCAGCCCGAGGCGAAGTTCAAGGTCTGGGGCGGGGAAGCACTGCAGGTCGATGCGGCGCCGCCGCCGGAGGAGGTCGCGGGCGCACCGGAAGACATCCCGCTCTCGGTGGTCCACGAGGACGATGAGATCATCGTCATCGACAAGCCGGTCGGCCTCGTCGTCCATCCGGGCAGCGGCAACTGGAGCGGCACGCTGCTCAACGCGCTGCTGCACCATGCGCCCGCGCTCGCTGGCGTACCGCGGGCGGGGATCGTGCACCGGCTCGACAAGGACACCAGCGGCTTGCTCGTCGTCGCGAAAACGCTCGAAGCGCAGACCGATCTCGTCCGGCAGTTGCAGGCGCGCACCGTGCGGCGCCATTACCTCGCGCTCGTGCACCGCGTCGTATGCGGCGGCGGGACGGTGGACGCGCCGATCGGGCGCCACCCCACCCAGCGCGTGCGCATGGCGGTCGTGCAGTCCGGACGGCCCGCGATCACGCATTACACCGTCCGCGAGGACTTCGAGCGCGCGACCCTGGTCGAGTGTCGGCTCGAAACCGGGCGTACGCACCAGATCCGGGTCCACATGGCAAAGATCGGTCATCCGCTCGTCGGCGATGCGACCTACGGGCTGCGCCGCTGCGGCGACGAACTGCTCGACGCGTTCCCGCGGCAGGCGTTGCACGCGTTTCGGCTGGGCCTGCGGCATCCCGCGACGCACGAGGAAATGTCGTGGGAGTCCGCGCTGCCGGGGGATTTCGAAGATCTCCTCGCTCGACTCCGGGCGCCGCAGCGATGACCGCCGGCGACTGGCTCGAACCGGACTGGCCCGCGCCGGCGAACGTGAAGGCGCTGGTCACGACCCGCGACGGCGGCGTCAGCGCCGGACCTTACGCGAGCCTCAATCTTGGACTGCATGTCGGCGATTCCCCTGCCGCGGTCGAACGCAACCGTGCGCTGCTGCGCGCCCGCCTGCCGGCCGAGCCGCGATGGCTCGATCAGGTGCACGGGACGGACGTCGCCGACGCAGACGAAGCGGGGCACGTCCGTGCCGACGCGTCCCTCGCGACGCGTCCCGGCGTGGTCTGTGCGGTGATGACTGCCGACTGCCTTCCGGTCCTTTTCTGCAACGACCGGGGGACGGTCGTCGCCGCCGCGCATGCGGGATGGCGCGGACTCGCGGCGGGCGTGCTCGACGCGACCGTCGCCCGGATGGGCGAGCGACCCGAAAACGTCCTCGCGTGGCTCGGGCCTGCGATCGGGCCGCGCGCGTTCGAGGTCGGCGACGACGTTCGCGACTGCTTCGTCGCGGCGGACCCGCTCGCCGCTGCCGCGTTTCAGCCGGCCGGCGCCGCCGGCAAATGGATGGCCGACCTTTTCATGCTTGCGCGGCTCCGTCTTCGGAAACTCGGTATCGCGCGTATATATGGCGGAGAAATATGTACCTACTTTTCGCCGGACCGTTTTTTTTCATACCGCAGGGAGGGTAAGACGGGTCGCTTCGCTTCGGTAGTATGGCTTTCAGAGTAGTCTAACTGCATGATTTGCTATTGCTTTACCCCCGGATCGGCACTATCGTTCGCACCTGTCTTTTCGCCGCAGACGACCTTCGATGCGTGACGATGCCGCGCCGGAGTGCCGACGAGCCACAGGAACAGGCCGAGCGGCCCGACACCCCAGAAGACGAACGTGAGCACGCCGCCGACGACGGTCGTATCCGAGACGGCTGCGAGCAGCACGACGTAGAGCCAAGCAATTGCGACGATATACATGAGCTGATTCTACAGGCTTGTGCCAGCGGCCTCCTTGCCCGGCAAGTCACGGTGGAAGCGGCAACGGGAAATGCGGGGAGGGCGCAGCGCGCGTCCCCGGATGATGCCTCAGGAGGGGCGGATGTCTGATTCGGAAGACAAGGGGTCGAACGCGGCGATGCTTGGCATGCTGCAGTTCGGCCAGGTGATGGCGCAGAATTTTTTCGACGCGGTGGCGCGTCAGCATGCGGCGATGGAGAACAGCAGCGGGGTGGCGGCGGAGCGCCTGCCTCTTCCTGAAGCCGAGGAGTTCGGTCGTCTGCAGCAACGTTTCGCGGAGCGCCATGCGGCGCTGTGGTCATCGATGCTGCAACGCAAGCCGGGCGAGAAGTCCGAGCCGATCGTCACGCCCGAGCCCGGCGACCGGCGGTTCGCAGCGCAGGAATGGGCGGAAAGCCCGGTGTTCGACTATGTGCGTCAAGCCTATCTGTTGAACTCGGAGTTCCTGAAGCAGGTTTCCGACGCGATGCCGATGGCGGACGGACGAGCGAAGTCCCGCGTGCGCTTCCTCACCCGTCAATACATCGACGCGCTCGCACCGTCGAACTTTGCCGCGATGAACCCCGAATTCATCAAGGTCGCGCTCGACTCGAAGGGCGAAAGCATCACGACCGGTTTGAAGAACCTCATCGGCGACCTCGAGCGCGGTCACATCTCGATGACCGACGAGTCCGCGTTCGAGGTCGGGCGCAACCTTGCGATCACCCCCGGCTCGGTCATCTACGAAAACGAACTGATTCAGCTGATCCAGTACGCGCCGCTGACCGACAAGGTCGCGCAGGCGCCGCTGCTCATCGTGCCGCCGAGCATCAACAAGTTCTACGTCCTGGATCTCCAGCCCGAGAACTCGCTGGTGCGCTTCGTCGTCGAGCAGGGCTTCACCGTTTTCCTCATCTCGTGGAAGAACGTGCAGGCCGACGAGTCGCGGTTCACCTGGGACGACTATCTCGACAAGGGCGTACTCACCGCGCTCGACGTCGTGCGCGCGGTCACCCGCGTCAAGAAGCCGAACGTGCTCGGGTTCTGCGTCGGCGGCACGATTCTGACGTCGGCGGTGGCGGTGGCCCGGGCGCGCGGCGAGGATCCGGTCGAAAGCCTGACGCTGATGACGACGCTGCTCGATTTTGCCGATGCCGGCGAGCTCGGCTGTCTCGTCGACGAGACCAGCGTCGCGGCCCGCGAGGTGGCGATCGGCAAGGGAGGACTGCTCAAGGGGCAGGAGCTGGCCAACGTGTTCTCGTCGCTGCGCGCGAACGACCTGATCTGGCAGTACGTCGTCGGCAACTACCTGAAGGGGGGCAAGCCGGCCGCGTTCGACCTGCTGTACTGGAATTCGGACAGCACTAACCTGCCCGGACCGTTCCTGACCTGGTACCTGCGCAACATGTATCTCGAGAACAACCTTCGGGTTCCCGGCAAGCTGAAGATGCTGGGCGTCAAGGTGGACCTCGGCAAGATCGACGCGCCTGCCTACGTGCTCGCAACGCGCGAAGACCACATCGTGCCGTGGAAGGGTGCCTACCTGTCCCGGGGGCTGCTCGGCGGCGATGCGACTTTCGTGCTCGGCGCGAGCGGACATATTGCCGGTGCCATCAACCCCGCGTCGAAGAACCGGCGCAGCTTCTGGACGAATCCCTCCGGCGTCGCCGACCCGGACGAATGGCTGGAGGGCGCGTCCGAACGCAAGGGCAGCTGGTGGCTGCACTGGATCGAGTGGCTCAAATTGCGCGGTGGCAAGCAGGTCGCAGCGCGGGGCCGCGCAGGAAACGCGAAATACGAGCCGATCGAGCCCGCGCCCGGCCGGTATGTAAAAGAAAAAGCCTGACAAGGGCTGCAAAAACAAGAATTACCTCGCGGCAGCGGATACGGGGGGCGCTGCCCGGAATCATTTGAAACCCTTCGAGAGATGGAAACGGAGAGAGGAGTAACAACGATGTCTAGAGTTGCACTTGTGACGGGCGGGATGGGCGGTTTGGGCGAGGCGATCTGCATCAAGCTCGCCGCGCTGGGCTACAAGGTCGTAACGACGCATTCGCCGGGCAACACCAAGGCGTCCGAGTGGCTGCAGTCGATGAGCAACATGGGCTATTCGTTCAAGGGCTACCCCTGCGACGTGGCGGACTTCGACTCCTGCAAGGCCTGCGTCGAAACCGTGACCCGGGAGGTCGGCTCGATCGACGTGCTCGTCAACAACGCCGGCATCACGCGCGACATGACCTTCCGCAAGATGACGAAGGCCGATTGGGATGCAGTGATCAGCACCAACCTCGACAGCGTGTTCAACATGACCAAGCAGGTCATGGATGGCATGGTCGAGCGCAAGTGGGGGCGCGTCATCAACGTTTCGTCGGTCAACGGCCAGAAGGGCGCGTTCGGTCAGACGAACTACTCCGCCGCGAAGGCCGGCATGCACGGCTTCACGAAGGCGCTCGCGCTCGAAGTCGCGCGCTCGGGCGTGACCGTCAACACCATCTCGCCGGGATACATCGGCACGAAGATGGTCATGGCGATCCCGCAGGAGATCCTCGACTCGAAGATCCTGCCGCAGATTCCGGTCGCACGCCTGGGCAAGCCGGAAGAGATCGCCGGTCTCGTCGCCTACCTTTCTTCCGAGGAAGCCGCGTTCGTCACGGGTGCCAACATCTCGATCAACGGCGGTCAGCACATGTTCTGATCGCGGGTATTTGTCGGGCATAAACGGCGCGCCGCCCTCGGGTGGCGCGTTGTTTTTTTGCGATTTTGCATTGCAGCAAAACGGGCGGTTGTGCCCTATAATCGGCGCACTTCGCAATAGCGAACCTACGGATTCGTTCAACTGGGGAACGGGGCAGACAGCTAAGGCTGCGATCGCCTGTTGTTTCTCATCACCGATTGCTGCAAGAGGATTGCAAGATGGTACAGAAAGTCGCACTCGTAACCGGCGCGATGGGCGGTCTGGGCACCGCCATTTGCCAGGCTCTGGCCAAGGACGGCATGACCGTCGTCGCGAACTGTCTGCCCGGTTTCCCGCAGAAGGATGAGTGGCTCGCCCGCCAGAAGGAATTGGGCTTCGAATTCGTTGCAGCCGAAGGCGACGTCTCCGACTACGAGTCGTGCAAGGCGATGGTCGGCAAGATCGAGTCCGAGGTCGGCCCGATCGACGTCCTCGTGAACAACGCCGGCATCACGCGCGACAAGTTCTTCCCCAAGATGGAAAAGGCGCAGTGGGACGCGGTGATCAACACCAACCTCAACAGCCTCTTCAACGTGACGCATCACATTTCGCCCAAGATGGCGGAGCGCGGTTGCGGACGGATCATCAACATCTCGTCGGTCAACGGTGTCAAGGGGCAGGCCGGCCAGACGAACTATTCGACCGCAAAAGCCGGTGTGCTCGGTTTCACGAAAGCGCTCGCCGCCGAACTCGCGACCAAGGGCGTCACGGTCAATGCGATCGCCCCGGGTTACATCGGTACCGACATGGTGATGGCGATCCGCGAAGACATCCGGCAGGGCATCATCGACACGGTGCCGATGAAGCGGCTCGGCAAGCCGGAAGAAATCGGCGCCCTTTGCTCGTATCTCGCATCGGACCTCGCCGGTTATGTGACCGGCGCGACGATCAATATCAACGGCGGCCTCCACATGTGCTGAGTCGGCATTGGCCGTATCCCTCGTGAATGCGGAGCCCCGCCGAATGGCGGGGCTTTTGCTTAGCGGCGCGGTATAATTTTGTGCACACGCAAATACGCATAGAGCGGAAACCACCGCCGCCGAGGAGAATAGCGAACATGGCCGGATCTGCCCGCCTCATCAAGAAGTACCCCAACCGCCGTTTGTACGACACGCGGACGAGCTCGTATATAACGCTCGCCGACGTGAAGGAACTGGTCGTCGGGCGGGAGGAGTTTCAGGTCGTTGACGCGAAGACCGGTGAAGATCTCACTCGGAGCATCCTGCTGCAGATCATTCTCGAGGAAGAGGCGGGCGGCGCGCCGATGTTCACCAGCGACCTGCTCGCGCACATGATCCGCTTCTACGGCAACGCGACGCAGGGGATGATGGGCAAGTACCTCGAGAACAACATCAAGGCGTTCACCGAGATGCAGGGAAAGCTCCAGGAGCAGGCCCAGGCGATCTACGGTGAAAACAGCCCGATCAGCCAGGATCTGTGGGCGCAGTTCCTGAACTTCCAGGGACCGGCGTTGCAAAGCGTGATGGGCACCTACGTCGAGCAGAGCAAAAAGATGTTCTCGCAGATGCAGGAGCAGATCGAAAGCCAGACCCGCAACATCTTTACCGGCTTTCCGTTCCCGAATTACACCCCGGCCGCGAAGGAGCCGCAGGCGCCCAGACAGGGGCCGGCGGAAGAGAAGAACGAGGGCCCGGATTCCAGCACCGGCAAGGGCGGCCGTCCCGTCCAGAAATAAGGCGAACCCGCGCATCGACGTTCGACGTCGCTGCAGCGGGTTCCGGCAGAGAGCATGAAGCAACAGAAACTCCAGGGCGTGCCGCGAGTCGGCTTCGTCTCGCTCGGATGTCCGAAGGCAACTGTGGATTCCGAGCACATCCTTACGCGCCTGCGGGCCGAGGGTTACGACATCTCGGGCAACTACGACGATGCGGATCTCGTCGTCGTCAATACCTGCGGCTTCATCGACGCGGCGGTCGAGGAATCCCTCGACGCGATCGGCGAGGCGCTGGCCGAGAACGGGAAAGTGATCGTCACCGGCTGCCTCGGCGCGAAGGACGACGTCGTGCTGGCAGCGCATCCCCAGGTTCTCGCCGTGACCGGCCCCCACGCGACCGACGCCGTGATGAAGGCCGTACATCACCATCTGCCGAAGCCGCACGACCCGTTCACCGATCTCGTTCCGCCACAGGGCATTCGGCTGACGCCGAATCACTATGCGTACCTGAAGATTTCGGAAGGCTGCAACCACCGCTGTTCGTTCTGCATCATCCCGTCGATGCGCGGCGATCTGGTCAGCCGCCCGATCCACGAGGTCATGCGCGAGGCGGAATCGCTCGTCGATGCCGGTGTCAAGGAATTGCTCGTCGTGTCCCAGGACACGAGCGCGTACGGTGTCGACACGAAATACCGGACCGGATTCTGGAACGGACGGCCGCTGAAGACACGACTGCTCGATCTCGCAAAGGCGCTCGGCGAACTGGGCGTGTGGGTACGGATGCATTACGTCTATCCGTATCCGAGCGTCGACGAACTGATTCCGCTGATGGCCGAGGGCAAGATCCTGCCGTATCTCGACGTGCCTTTCCAGCACGCGAGCCCGCGGATCCTCAAGGCGATGAAGCGTCCGGCAAACGCCGAGAACGTTCTCGAGCGCGTCCGCAAGTGGCGGAGCATCTGCCCCGATCTGACGATTCGTTCGACCTTCATCACCGGTTTTCCGGGTGAAACCGACGAGGATTTCGAGGAATTGCTGAGGTTTCTCGAGGAGGCTCAGCTCGATCGCGTCGGTGCGTTCGCCTACTCGCCGGTCGAGGGCGCGGAAGCGAATCGTCTGGAGAATCCCGTGCCCGAAGAGCTGCGCGAAGAGCGGCGTCAGCGCCTGATGGAATTCCAGGAAGACATCTCGACGCAGCGGCTCGAACGCTGGATCGACAGGGAGGTCACGGTGCTCGTCGAAGAGGTGGATGACGAAGGCGCGGTCGCGCGATCTCCCGGCGATGCACCCGAGATCGACGGGCTCGTCATTATCCCGAACGGCGAGGGTTTGGAGCCGGGGCAATTCACGCGCGTGCGCATCACCGACTGCGACGTGCACGATCTCTACGCCGAGCCGCTGAACTGACTTCCGTCCCCACGGCCACTGAGCCGACCCCGCTCCACTCCGGCCGACACGGGCCGGTAATCGGCTTGGCATTGGGCGGAGGGGCGGCGCGGGGCTGGGCACATTTGGGCGTCCTGAGGGCGCTGGCGAAAGAAGAGATCGAGCCGCAGGTGGTCGCCGGATGCTCGATCGGGGCTTTCGTCGGCGCGGCCTACGCGGCAGGTGATCTCGCCAAGCTCACGGACTGGGCGCGATCGCTGAAGTGGCAGGACGTCGTATCTCTGCTCGACGTGAGCCTGCGCGGCGGATTGATCCGCGGACAGAAGCTCATTCAGTTTTTCGAGCGCAATTTCGTCGATCGTGATTTTTCGGCTCTCGAGTTGCCTTTCGCCTGTGTTGCGACGGAACTCGAAACGGGGCGTGAGTTCTGGCTGCGCGAGGGTAGCGTCTCGAAAGCGGTGCGCGCCTCGATTGCGCTTCCCGGCCTTCTTGCCCCGATCGTTCACGAAGGACGGCTCCTCGTCGACGGCGGGCTCGTGAATCCGGTGCCGGTGTCGCTTTGCCGTGCGATGGGCGCCGACATCGTGATCGCGGTCGACCTCGGATCGGACGTCGTCGGCCGATCCTGGCGCCATGCTCCCGCCGAGCAGGAGAGGGGGGGCGGCTGGACGGAGCGCCTGCTCGGCCGCCTCGGCTTCGTCGGGAACGGTGCTTCGGGAAATGGTCAAACGTCCGTTAGCGAACCTACCCTGCCTTCGTTACTGACTGTGCTGACGAGCAGCATCAACATCATGCAGGTGCGCATCGCACGCAGCCGCCTTGCGGGGGAGCCTGCCGACGTGCAACTTTCGCCCCGTCTCGGTCATCTCCGGCCGATGGATTTCCATCGCGCAGAGGAGGCGATCATCGAAGGGGAGGCGGCGGTGGAACGGATGATTTCGGCCCTGCGACATGGTCTCGGCCGACCCTGACGGGAGACGCCAGGCTATGAACGAACTTCTCGGTTCCCTCGTTGCGGCAGTCGGCGAATCCCACGTCCTGACCGACGTCGTCGACATGGCACCCCATCTCACGGACTGGCGGGGACGGTATACCGGCTCGGCCCTCGCGGTCGTGAAGCCCGGCAGTACTGCCGAAGTGGCGGCCGTTGTCCGGGCGTGTGTGGCTGCAAACGTGGCGATGGTCCCGCAGGGCGGCAATACCGGCCTGTGCGGCGGCGCAACGCCGTTGGCCGACGGCGCCTCGGTCGTCATCAATTTGTCGCGTCTGAACCGCATCCGGAGCATCGACCCGCTCAACGACACGATCGTCGTCGAGGCAGGTTGCACCTTGGGCGCGCTCCAGGAGGCGGCTGCCGGAGCCGATCGCCTTTTCCCGCTCTCGCTTGCGTCCGAAGGGAGTTGCGAAGTCGGCGGCAACCTCTCGACGAATGCCGGCGGCGTTCATGTGCTGCGCTACGGGAACATGCGCGACCTGGTGCTCGGGCTCGAAGTCGTTCTGCCCGACGGACGCGTCTGGGACGGATTGCGGGGCTTGCGCAAGGACAACACGGGCTACGACCTGAAGCAGCTCTTTATAGGTGCCGAGGGCACCCTCGGCATCATCACGGCCGCAGTACTCGAGCTTTTCCCCCGGCCGCGGATCCACGCCACGGCATGGGTCAGCGTCGCGAGTCCCGCTGCAGCGGTTGAGCTGCTGGGGCAGCTGCGCCAGCGCTGCGGAGACCGTGTCGCGGCGTTCGAAATCGCCGCCAGTTCGGCTGTCCAGCTCGTCTTGAAGCATATCCCGGGGGCGCGGCCGCCCCTTGGGGGCGACCCGGCATGGAGCGTCTTGATCGAACTGGAGGACGCGGCACAGGACGCAGCGCTCAACGACCTCCTCGAGTGCGAGCTGGGCGAAGCGGTCGATGCCGGACTCGTCACCGACGCGGTGCTCGCAACGAGTCTCTCGCAGGCTGAGGCGCTGTGGGCATTGAGGGAAAACATATCCGAGGCCCAGAGGGTCGAGGGCGTGAGCATCAAGCACGACATTTCGGTTCCAGTCAGTCGCATCCCGGAATTCATCGAACGTGCCGATGCGGCGCTCCTGCGGGTCTGGCCGGACCTGCGAATCGTCACCTTCGGACACATCGGCGACGGTAACCTGCACTACAACCTTTCCAAGCCCGATGTATTGCAGAACGCCGACTTCATTGATCGGACGGCCGAGGTCAACCGAATCGTCCACGACCTGGTGGTTGAACTCGGCGGTTCCATTTCCGCCGAACACGGCCTCGGCCAACTCAAGCGCACCGAGATCGTCCGCTATAAATCGGAGGTTGAGCTCGACCTGATGCGAACGATCAAGCGGAGCCTCGACCCTGCCGGATTGATGAATCCGGGCAAGGTCGTTTGAATCGCGAATTTCATGCAAAACAGGCTTTACAGCCATTCAGTGGCGCCCTATAATGCGCGCTCTTTCGGGCAAGGGGGTATAGCTCAGCTGGGAGAGCGCTTGCATGGCATGCAAGAGGTCAGCGGTTCGATCCCGCTTACCTCCACCAACGAAAGAGATTGACGAAGTCCCCATCGTCTAGAGGCCTAGGACACCGCCCTTTCACGGCGATAACCGGGGTTCGAATCCCCGTGGGGACGCCAAATACAATGCGGCGGGTCACGATGACGAGTCGCTAACCGACGAGAACTCGTCGGCGCAGGTTGAAATGGAGTGGTAGTTCAGTTGGTTAGAATACCGGCCTGTCACGCCGGGGGTCGCGGGTTCGAGTCCCGTCCACTCCGCCAGTTTCATCTCAGGGAGGAAGCTCTCTGATGCTTCAAGAGCAGGTCAGGCAAGAAATCGAACTTTTGATACTTGCGGGTTGCAGGTACGGAAGCTAGAATGCGCAGCTCTGTTGGGGGTATAGCTCAGCTGGGAGAGCGCTTGCATGGCATGCAAGAGGTCAGCGGTTCGATCCCGCTTACCTCCACCAACGGAAGAATCGACGAAGTCCCCATCGTCTAGAGGCCTAGGACACCGCCCTTTCACGGCGATAACCGGGGTTCGAATCCCCGTGGGGACGCCAGATACAATGCGGCGCGTCATGATGACGAGTCGCAAACCGGCGAGAAATTGTCGGAGCAGGTCGAATTGGAGTGGTAGTTCAGTTGGTTAGAATACCGGCCTGTCACGCCGGGGGTCGCGGGTTCGAGTCCCGTCCACTCCGCCAACACTGAAAAGGAGCCTTCGGGCTCCTTTTTTTTTGTGCTTCCGATACCGAATAGCGCCTCAGCATCGTCGTTGTCGCCCTGGGGCGGTCGTAGGGCCAGCGCCTGTTCCCGGGGGCGGACCCGCTGCTCGCTTCGGCTAGGAGAGGGGGGAGGACAACGGGGTGTAGTGTGGCGATTCGTATTGTGGGAGCGCTGAGTGCGTCTCCCCGTTTTCTCCCTTCTCGTCTTTGTACATATGGGCGGTGATCCTGACTGTCCCCGAAGCAGGCGGTGAAGCGCTGTCTTCTCCGTCCTCGCATCGCTCGCCGCGAGCCGTCGAATTGCGTTAAAGTCCGCCCGTACGCTCTGGTATGGCCCGAGTAAGGTGCCCTCCGGAGGTGCGACAACAATAGGAGCGGAACAGACGATGAGTTTGAAGAAAATCGGGGTGGTGGGCGCCGGAACGATGGGCAATGGCATAACGCAGGCCTTTGCGGTGGCGGGTTTCGACGTCGTGATGAACGATGTGGCCGACGCGGCAGTGCAACGGGGGCTCGCGACGCTTTCGGGAAGTCTTGATCGTCTGATCAAGAAGGAGAAGATGACCGCGGCCCAGAAGACCGAGGTGCTCGGTCGGATAAGTACTTCGACCGAGCTTTCCGCTCTCGCCGATTGTGACCTGGTCATCGAAGCGGCGACCGAGAACCTTCCGGTCAAGCTTAAGTTGTTCGCCCAGATCGACTCGACGGTGAAGCCGGAGGCGATCATTGCGAGTAATACTTCGTCGATTTCGATTACCAAACTTGCCGCTTCGACGGGGCGCGGTGACAGGGTGATCGGCATGCACTTTTTCAACCCGGTGCCGATGATGGCGCTCGTTGAAGTGATCCGCGGTCTGCAGACCTCCGATGAGACCTACGGCGCAGTCGAGGCTGTTGCGAAAGCGGTCGGCAAGACGCCGGTGCAGATCCGCAACAGCCCCGGTTTCGTCGTCAATCGGATGCTGTGTCCGATGATCAATGAAGCCATCTTCGCGCTCGGGGAAGGCCTGGCAACGGCCGCAGAGATCGACGAGGCGATGAAACTCGGCTGCAATCATCCGGTGGGACCGCTCGCCTTGTGCGACATGATCGGACTGGATGTCGAACTGGCGGTGATGCAAGTGCTGTTCGAGGGCTTCAAGGATCCGAAGTACCGTCCGGCTCCGTTGCTCGTGGAGATGGTGGAGGCGGGTTATCTCGGGCGCAAGGCGGGGAAGGGCTTCTTCGATTACCGGTAAGCCCTGTCGGTTGGCGCTCAACGGGGAGAAGTTCAGCGCCGGCTCTGCAGTGCGCGGGAGGCCGATCGCCGCCGTTCCCACTGCGCCCCGGGAAGGCGCCGTGTCGAATTGCAGATGACGCCCGGGATCTGTCCGAAGTACCTGAACTCAAAAAAAACGCCACCGGAAACAGGTGGCGTTTTTGTTGCGCGAGCCGGCTGCAGTTCTAAGTATCAGCCGCGGCGCATTGCGTCGAAGAACTCCCCGTTGTTTTTCGTCGCCTTGATCTTGTCGAGCAGAAACTCCATCGCATCGATGTCGTCCATGCCGTACAGCAGTTTGCGCAGAATCCAGACTTTCTGAAGGATGTCCGGTTTCATCAGTAACTCTTCGCGGCGCGTTCCGGAGCGGTTGACGTTGATCGCCGGGTACACCCGCTTTTCCGCCATCCGCCGATCGAGGTGCAATTCCATGTTGCCGGTGCCCTTGAATTCCTCGTAGATGACGTCGTCCATCCGGCTGCCGGTGTCGATCAGTGCCGTGGCGATGATCGTCAGCGAACCGCCTTCCTCGATGTTCCTCGCCGCTCCGAAGAAGCGCTTCGGCTTTTGCAGCGCGTTGGCATCCACGCCGCCGGTAAGAACCTTTCCGGACGCAGGGACGACGGTGTTGTAGGCGCGCGCCAGTCGGGTCAGCGAGTCGAGAAGGATGACGACGTCCTTCTTGTGCTCGGTAAGCCGTTTCGCTTTCTCGATCACCATCTCGGCGACTTGGACGTGACGCGAGGCCGGCTCGTCGAAGGTGGAGGCAACGACCTCTCCCTTTACCGAGCGCTGCATTTCGGTCACTTCTTCGGGTCGTTCGTCGATCAGCAGGACGATTACGACCACGTCCGGGTGGTTCGCCGAAATCGCATGCGCAATGTGCTGCAGCATGACCGTTTTCCCGCTCTTCGGCGGCGCGACGAGGAGGCCGCGTTGCCCCTTGCCGATGGGGGCGACGATGTCGATGATCCGGCTGGTGATGTTTTCCTCGCCGCGAATGTCGCGCTCGAGTTTCATGCATTCGTTCGGGTGCAGCGGGGTCAGATTCTCGAACAGGATCTTGTGCTTGCACGCCTCGGGCGGCTGGCCGTTGATCTTGTCGAGCTTGACGAGCGCGAAGTAGCGCTCCCCGTCCTTCGGTGTGCGAATTTCGCCCTCGATCGTGTCGCCAGTATGCAGATTGAAACGTCGTATCTGCGACGGCGAGACGTAGATGTCATCCGTACCGGCAAGATACGAAATATCCGGCGAGCGCAGGAATCCGAAGCCGTCCGGCAGCACTTCGAGTGCGCCATCGCCATAGATCGGTTCGCCCTTCTTCGCCCGATTCTTGAGCAGGGCGAAAACGAGCTCCTGTTTCCTGAGTCGGTTCGCACCGTCGATTTCGTTGGCGATTGCCATTTCCAGCAATTGGCTGACGTGGAGAGACTTGAGCTCCGATAGTTGCATGGCGAGAGGGCGCGACGGGGCGCTATTGGATAATGCGGGGTGAAGGGAGAATCAGGAAGGGAGCGATTGCGGCGCCGGGAATTCCGGCAAGGCGCGGGTAGGCGCCGCAGAAACGAAGCGGGACTCTAGTCCGAGTCAGAGGTTGCTGTCAATGAATGCCGTCAGCTGCGATTTGGACAGCGCCCCGACTTTGGTCGCTTCGACGTTTCCGCCCTTGAAGAGCATCAGGGTCGGGATGCCGCGGATCCCGAACTTGGCCGGCGTATCCTGGTTTTCATCGATATTCAGCTTCGCGACTTTCAGCTTGCCGGCGTATTCCTTCGCGACGTCGTCCAGGATCGGCGCGATCATCTTGCACGGACCGCACCACTCCGCCCAGTAATCGACCAGGACCGGGGTCTCCGACTGCAGCACTTCGGCTTCGAAGCTGCCGTCGGTAACGTAATGAATATGCTCGCTCATGTTTCCTCGCGTGACGGGTTGCGGATTTGCTTAGGATGGGGAGTGCGGGCCGGTGTCGGCCCGATCGACGAGGGCGGGTTCACGCCCCCGAGATGAAGTTTCTGAAAAGTTATGCCAACCCGGGGCCAACGTCAAGAAGTTCTCCGGCGACCAAGGCGCACGGCCTGTCCACCTGCTATGGCCCTCGTGGCTAAGCAGCGACGCTCTCGGCTATATTGTGAGAAATACCGGTGCCGTCCCGATGCCCCGGAAAATGACGATCTGGAGTTTGAGCGATGACCTATGTTGTGACCGAAGCCTGCATCCGTTGCAAGTACACGGACTGTGTGGATGTCTGCCCCGTCGACTGTTTTCGCGAGGGCGCGAATTTTCTCGTGATCGACCCGACCGAATGCATCGATTGCACCCTTTGCGTCGCCGAGTGCCCGGTCGAGGCGATCTTCTCCGAAGACGACGTCCCGGACGGTCAGCGCCATTTCATCGCGCTTAACGCTGAACTCGCCGCCCAGTGGAAGCCGATCGTCGAACGCAAGGATCCGCTTCCCGACGCCGAGGAATGGGCCAAACGCACGGACAAGCTCGACGAACTCGAGCGGTAGTCGGCGCGACTGCCGCGACACGTTCTCACCCGTCGGGCGCGGATTTGGACAGCGCGACGTGGCGGGGTGAGACGTCGGTTTGAAGCCTTTTCGCACTCACGGCGATGCACTAACATGGCGCACAGATGAATTACAAAAAGGGGGGTGCGATGCTGGTAAGCGAAATTCTCGCGATCAAGGGCAAGGTCCTCTACACGATCAGCCCGGTCAAGAGCATGGGCGAAGCGGTGGCGATCATGACCGAGCAGGACGTCGGATCGCTGGTCGTCTTCTCGCAGGGTCAGATGACCGGAATGCTCACGTTCCGCGAGGTGCTCCGTGCGGTCCACAAGGGCGGGTCGGCCTGGGCGGAAATGACCGTCGAAGAAGCAATGTTGTCCGGACCGTTGTCTGCGTCGCCGAACATGGAAATGGACGAGTTGCGGCGGCAGATGGTCGATCATCACCAGCGTTATCTGCCGGTGATGGATGGACACACGCTGCTCGGCGTCGTTTCTTTTCATGACGTCGCGAAAGCCGTGCTCGAAGAGCAGAGTTTCGAGAACCGGATGCTGAAGAACTACATCCGTAACTGGCCCCTCGAGGCCGGCGAAGCCGAAGAGCAGTAAGCGGCAAATCCGGCTGTTCTTTCCCCGGTGTCGGCGGGGAAGAATGCTCGGGAACAAGAGCGCCGTGCGAACCGCCGCCGAAATCTGCAGCTTGAAAGGCGGTGGCCGTCTTCTGTCGTCGTGATGCACGAGGAATCGTAGCCGGGGCAAGGCGCCGGCCGCGTTTTCCAACTCGCTGAGGACATCGTGGACAAGATCTGGCTGCAGAGCTATCCGCGCGGGATTCCGGCCGACATCGATGCGGACGAATTTGCGTCGATCGGAGACCTGTTCACGCGGAGCGTGAAGCAATTCGGAGCGCGGACGGCCTACATCAACATGGGCAAAGCGCTCACGTATGCGGACGTCGATCGCCTGTCCGCCGCGTTTGCCGGCTTCCTGCAGGGCGTACTCAAGCTCCCCAAGGGCGCACGGGTCGCGCTGATGATGCCCAATGTGCTGCAGTATCCGATCGCGATGTTCGGCGCACTGCGGGTCGGCTACACCGTCGTCAACGTCAATCCGCTGTATACCGCGCGCGAACTCGAGCACCAGCTTCGGGACTCGGGCGCCGATACGGTGGTCGTCGTCGAGAACTTCGCCAGCACGCTCGAGCAGGTTTTGGCGAAGGTCGAAATTCGAAACGTCATCGTTACGAGCCTCGGCGAAATGCTCGGATTTCCGAAGAGCCTGCTCGTCGATTTCGTGGTCCGCCGGATAAAGAAACTGGTACCGACATGGAAAATTCCGGGGCATATCGGCTTTACGACGGCGCTGTCACAAGGGGAGGCTGTCCCCCTCGAGCCCGTTGCGGTGACGCATGACGACATCGCTTACCTGCAATATACCGGCGGCACGACCGGGACCGCCAAGGGCGCCGTTCTCACACATCGAAATATCATCGCCAACCTTCAACAAGCGCACGCATGGATCAAGCCTTTTCTGAACCATGAGGAACTCATCATCACCGCGCTGCCGCTTTATCACATCTTTTCGCTGACCGCGAATTGCCTGACGTTTTTCAAGATCGGCGCGACAAACGTCCTAATCACGAATCCTCGCGATATTCCGGGTTTCGTGAAGGAACTGGGAAAGTACAAATTCACCGCGATTACCGGTGTCAATACACTATTCAACGCGCTGTTGAACAACCCGAATTTCGCGCGTCTCGATTTCTCAAGGCTTCACATCACGCTCGGCGGGGGCATGGCAGTGCAGCAGGCGGTCGCGGAGCGGTGGCGCTCCGTTACGGGGAAGTCGCTTGTCGAAGCGTACGGCCTGACCGAAACTTCTCCGGCTGTGACGATCAATCCGCTCGATTTGGCGGCTTTCAATCACTCGATCGGCTTGCCGGTGCCGTCGACGGACATCAGCATCCGCGGCGACGACGGAAGCGAAGTCCTTCCGGGGCAACCCGGAGAACTTTGCGTGCGTGGACCGCAGGTAATGCGCGAATACTGGAACCGGCCCGCGGACACCGCGAACGCGTTCACGCCGGACGGTTTCCTGCGCACGGGCGACATCGCGACCATCGACGAAAAGGGTTATCTCCGAATCGTCGATCGCAAGAAGGACATGGTCCTCGTGTCCGGCTTCAATGTATTCCCCAATGAAGTGGAAGACGTGATCGCGAGTCATCCGGGTGTGCTCGAGGTTGCGGCGGTCGGGGTGCCCAACGAGCGTACGGGTGAGACGGTCAAGGTCTTCATCGTGAGAAGGGATCCATCGTTGACGGAGGAGCAGGTGATCGCTCATTGCCGCAAGAACCTGTCGGCATACAAGGTGCCGCACTTCGTCGAATTCCGTGACGAATTGCCGAAGACGAACGTCGGCAAGATCCTTCGACGCGCGTTGCGGGACGGCGAGGCGTGACCGCGAAACCTGCTTGTCTTCCGTTACGGACCGTAGTTAGAATGTCTCCGTTACCCCGTGCGTGATGCAATGAAGCGTCTTTCCCTTTCCCTCGTCGTAGTTCTGTCGGTACGCGTAGTAGTAGGCGTAGGCAGGCACGCGTCTTAGGGCAAGGACACACGGGCAACACCGAATCCAACCCCCGCCGGCGCGAGTCCGGCGGGGGTTTTGTTTTTTGTGCCGCCGGTTCTTGCTCCCGAACGCTATCGAAAGGAGAAGGAAATGATGCAGATGACCGGCGCCGAATTGATTCTGCGCTTACTCGAGCGACAGGGCGTCCACACCGTCAGCGGTATTCCCGGCGGCGCGATCCTGCCGTTCTACGACGCGTTGGGTGCGAGTCCGACGGTCCGTCATGTACTCGCCCGTCACGAACAGGGCGCGGGTTTCATGGCGCAGGGCATGGCCCGCGTGTCGGGGCAGCCGGAAGTCTGTCTCGCATCGAGCGGGCCGGGCGCGACGAACCTCCTCACAGCGATCGCCGATGCGAGCCTCGATTCGATTCCGATGGTCGCGATCACCGGGCAGGTGCCGTTGTCGATGATCGGCACGGATGCGTTCCAGGAGGTCGATATCTACGGCATGACCGTGCCGATCACGAAGCACAATTTTCTTGTCCGTTCTGCGGCCGAACTGCTCGACGTGATTCCCGAGGCATTCCGGATCGCGATGTCGGGGCGTCCGGGACCGGTGCTGGTCGATGTGCCGAAGGACGTGCAGAACCAGCGGATCGAATTCGATTCGTTCCCGCCGCCGGCGGTTCCGGACGTTCGGCCGCAGCTCGATCAACGTGCGATCGACGAGGCGGCCCGGATGATCGACGCGGCCGAGCGGCCGGTCCTGTATCTCGGAGGCGGCGTGATCCACGCCGGCGCGGCTGAGCAGGCGGTCGCCTTCGCGGAGCACGCCGGGCTGCCGACGACGATGACGCTGATGGCGCTCGGGACGATGCCGGTCGACCACCCCTTGTCGATCGGCATGCTCGGCATGCATGGAGCGCGGTACACGAATTTCATCCTCGAGGAGTCCGATCTCCTGATCTGTGTCGGTGCTCGCTTCGACGATCGGGCGATCGGCAAGGCGACCGAGTTCTGTCCGCGGGCGAAGATCGTGCACGTCGACATCGACCCGTCCGAACTGCACAAGATCAAGACGGCGCACGTGGCGATCAACGGCGACGTCGCGACGGTTCTCGAGGCTTTGATGCCGCGCGTGAAAGCACGGCTGCGCAAGCGTTGGCTGGCGCACGTCGAGAGCCTCAAGACGCGCTTCCCCTTGCAGATGCCGGGCGTCGACGACCCGCGCAACCACTACGGCCTGATCCAGGCGGTTGCGGCGTCGGTCGGTGACGATGCGATCGTCGCGACCGACGTGGGCCAGCACCAGATGTGGGTCGCCCAGGCTTATCCGTTCCGCCGGCCGCGCCAGTGGCTGACGTCAGGAGGGCTCGGCACGATGGGCTTCGGCCTGCCTGCCGCAATCGGGGCCGCGCTCGCCGCGCCCGATCGCACCGTCGTCTGCTTTACCGGCGACGGCAGCTTCAAGATGAACATTCAGGAACTCGCGACGCTCGCCGAAGAAGGGCTGAACGTGAAGATCGTGCTGATGAACAACAATTCGCTCGGCCTCGTGTATCAGCAGCAGAGCCTTTTTTACGGCAAGCGGACATTCGCGTCGAAGTACCGTGCCGCGCCGGATTTCGTGAAGATCGCCGAGGGTTTCGGTATTCCCGCGCTCGATCTCGATCTCGTCGACAACCCGCGCGCAAGTCTGACCCAGGCGCTGCGTGCGCCGGGGCCGTGCCTGATCCACGCGTCGATCGATCGCGAGGAGTTCGTTTACCCGATGGTGCCACCCGGCGCCGCCAACGCCGCAATGATCGGAGGCTGAAATGATCGAACAAGTTGCCGAACCACTCCAGCAGGCCGGTTTTGCGAAAGTCGTGCTCGAACTCGAAGTCAACAACCATGCTGGTGTGATGAGCCATATCTGCAATCTTTTCGCGCGACGCGCCTTCAACGTCGAGGGAATCCTGTGCATGCCGATGCCCGATACGAGCCGCAGCCGGATCTGGCTGCTCGTGTTCGAGGATCAGCGCTTGGAGCAAATGGTGCTGCAGCTCGAAAAGCTCGTCGATGTGCTGTCGGTACGGCGTCATGGCGCCGAGCATGAGGTGTTCGAGCGCCTGGAGAAATTCTTCCGCTAATCGGACGCGACCAGGGTATTGACGGAAATGGCGCCGGAAGGAGCGGTTCGCCGCTGTGTTAGACTTCCGGCTCCCTCCCGTCTCCGTTTTCAGTCGAGATTCCGATGTCCGGCAATACCTTAGGCAAGCTCTTCTGCGTCACCTCCTTCGGCGAATCTCACGGACCGGCGATTGGATGCGTCGTCGACGGCTGTCCGCCGGGGCTTGCAATTTCGGCGGCCGAAATCCAGGTGGAGCTCGACCGGCGCAAGCCGGGCACGTCGCGCCATGTGACGCAGCGGCGCGAACCGGACGAAGTGGAGATCCTTTCCGGGGTTTTCGAAGGCGTGACGACGGGTACGCCGATCGCGCTCCTGATCCGCAACCAGGACCAGCGCTCGCGCGATTACGGGAACATCGCGGAAACCTTCCGCCCCGGTCACGCGGATTACGCCTATTGGCAGAAGTACGGCATCCGGGATCATCGCGGCGGCGGTCGTGCGTCGGCGCGTGAAACCGCGGTGCGGGTCGCAGCGGGCGCAATCGCGCGGAAGTGGCTGCACCGCCAATATGGAATCGTCATTCGCGGCTTCATGTCGCAACTGGGCCCCATCGAGATTCCCTTCGTCGACTGGGACGAAGTGGACCGCAACCCGTTCTTCGCGCCGAATGCGGGCGTCGTTCCCGAGCTCGAGGCCTACATGGACGAGCTGCGCAAGTCGGGCGATTCCGTCGGGGCACGGGTGGACGTGGTCGCGACCGGTGTCCCGGTGGGCTGGGGCGAGCCGGTGTACGACCGGCTGGATGCCGACATCGCATACGCGATGATGGGCATCAACGCGGTCAAGGGCGTCGAGATCGGCGCGGGATTCGAGAGCGCCGTGCAGCGCGGCACGGAACACTCGGACGAGATGACGCCGGCGGGATTCCTTTCGAACAATGCGGGTGGCGTCCTCGGCGGTATTTCGACCGGCCAGGACGTGCTCGTGAGTCTCGCGATCAAGCCGACCTCGAGCATCCGCCTCGACCGCCGCTCGATCGACAAGCAGGGCGAAGCGGCGGTGGTGAATACGCACGGTCGCCACGATCCTTGCGTCGGCATCCGCGCAACCCCGATCGCGGAGGCGATGCTGGCGCTGGTTCTGATCGACCATGCATTGCGCCATCGCGCGCAGTGCGGCGACGTGGACTGTTCGACCCCGAAGATCGCGAGGCTTGCGCCGGAAGGCGTGCAGCGGGTTCCCGCGCCGAAACGCTCGGTGTGAGACCGCGGCGTCCTTGCGGGCAGCGCGGCCCGGCGGGGCACGCATAAGGTCGGAATGTGCGCGACTTCCCGTACTGGCGGCTGTCCGCCTATTACTTCTTCTATTTCGGCTTCATTGGCGCGTTCTCGCCGTACTTCACGCTCTACCTTCAGTCGATAGACCTCACCGCCACCGACATCGCGATCCTGATGTCGCTGATGCAGGTCATGCGCGTCGTCGCGCCGAATATGTGGGGCTGGTTCGCGGAACATTTCGGACGCCGGCTGTTGATCATCCGTCTGTCGGCGATCGCGAGCCTCGCGGGCTTCGCGCTTTTCTTCGTCACGACGGAGTTCGCCGGGCTGTTCGTCGCGATGGCAGCGATGGCATTTTTCTGGAGCGCAGCGCTTCCGCTGGCCGAAAGCCTGACGTTTGCGCACCTCGACAGCGAGGCGAGCCGCTACGGCAGCGTCCGCGTGTGGGGTTCGATCGGCTTCGTCGTCGCGGTTCTCGCGATCGGCTACCTGCTCGATTTCATGCCGATCGATGCGGTGCTGTGGATCAACACGCTCGTGTTCGTCGGCATCGCGATCTGCGCGTTCGCGTTGCCGGAGGCTGCGAGGGCCCCGGCGCATCGCGAGGGGGCGAGCATGCGGGAGACGCTCCGACGTCCCGAAGTGCGGGCACTCCTCGGCGCGTGCTTCTTCATGTCGGCGGCGCACGGCGCGCTTTACGTGTTCTATTCGATCTATCTCGTCGATAACGGCTACGGCAAGTCCTTCGTCGGCTGGATGTGGACGCTTGGTGTGCTCGCGGAAATCGCCGTGTTCATGCTGATGCCGCGTCTGATGCGGCGCTTTTCGATGCGCAGCATCCTGATTTGCGCGTTCGCCTGCGCGGTGCTTCGATTCGCGATGATCGGTTGGGGCGTCGAGTCTCTCCTGTTGCTCGTGATCGCGCAGCTGCTGCACGGTGCAACTTTCGGTGCGTATCACGCCGCGGCGATCGCCGCAGTGAACCAGTGGTTCCCCGGCAAGCTCCAATCGCGGGGGCAGGCGCTTTACGGGAGCGTGTCGTTCGGCGCGGGAGGCATGCTGGGCGGGCTGTTGAGCGGATTCACGTGGGAGACGATCGGTCCGGCCTGGACCTATACTCTCGGCTCGGCTTTCGCGCTCGGCGGACTGATCTGGCTGGTCCGCGGGTGGCGGCCGGAGCTTGCAGCGAACGGAGGAAGGGTAGCGTGAACAATCGTTGGAAACGGAATGCGGCCGCGATGATCGTGGCGTTCGCCGTCGTCGGATGTCAGAGCGTGCAGACGACGCGCGGCGGGACGGTCGGCGTGGATCGCGGGCAGATGATGATGGTTTCGGCCGCGGAGATCGAGCAGGCTTCCAGCAAGCAGTACCACGAGGTGCTGGCCGAGGCGCGGGCGAAGGGGCGGCTCAACCGCGACCCGGCCCAGGTCGCACGCGTCCGTGCGATCTCCAATCGGCTGATCCCGCAGGCGGCGACGTTCCGCCCGGATGCGGCCAACTGGCAGTGGGAAGTCAACGTCCTCGAATCGGACGAACTCAATGCTTGGTGCATGGCCGGCGGCAAGATGGCGATTTACTCCGGCCTGATCGAGCAGCTGAAACTGACCGACGACGAGATCGCCGCGGTGATGGGCCACGAAATGGCGCACGCGTTGCGGGAGCACGTGCGCGAGCAGGTCTCGAAGTCGATGGCGACCGGGCTCGGCCTATCGGTCGCCGGCGCCTTGCTCGGCGTCGGCCAGGCAGGGCAGGAGCTGATGAACATGGTCAGCAAGGTCACGTTCGAGTTGCCGAATTCCCGCTTGCACGAGGTCGAGGCCGACCGGATCGGTGTCGAGCTGGCCGCGCGGGCAGGGTATGACCCGCGGGCCGCCGTCGGTCTGTGGGACAAGATGGCGGCACGGGCCGACGGCGCGCCGCCGCAGTGGCTGTCGACGCACCCCGCGCATGCAAATCGTCAGAAGGATCTCGCCGAATACGCCGCCCGCGTAATGCCGCTGTACGAAGCCGCCCGTCGCTGACGGATCCCGCGCCGCCCGTGCTATTCAGGCTGCGCCCCCTGTGAAATAATCAGTCTCTTTTCTCTCCGCGGAATCTCTTGGATGGAAGCCAAAACGCTGTACGAAAAGCTCTGGTCCAGTCATGTCGTGCGCCAGGAGGCGGACGGCACGGCGCTCATCTATATCGATCGCCATCTGATCCATGAAGTGACCAGCCCGCAGGCGTTCGAGGGGCTGAAGCTCGCCGGTCGCAAGCCGTGGCGGGTGAGCTCGATCGTCGCGACGGCGGACCACAATACCCCGACCGACCACTGGGAGCGCGGCATTCTCGATCCGGTTTCGCGCCAGCAGGTCGAAACGCTGGATACGAACATCCGCGAAGTCGGCGCGCTCGCATACTTTCCGTTCAAGGACGCGCGTCAGGGCATCGTGCACGTGATCGGGCCGGAGAACGGCGCGACCCTTCCCGGCATGACTGTTGTATGCGGCGACTCGCACACTTCGACGCACGGTGCATTCGCCTGTCTCGCGCACGGGATCGGCACGTCGGAAGTCGAGCACGTGCTCGCGACCCAGTGCCTGCTGCAGAAGCGTTCGAAAACGATGCTCGTGAAAGTCGACGGCGAACTCGGTCGCGGCATCTCGGCGAAGGACATCGCGCTGGCGATCATTGGCCGTATCGGCACGGCCGGCGGCACCGGTTATGCGATCGAGTTCGGCGGCAGCGCGATCCGCGCGCTGTCGATGGAAGGGCGCATGACGATCTGCAACATGGCGATCGAGGCGGGCGCGCGTGCCGGGCTGGTGGCCGTTGACGAGACCACGATCGAGTATCTGCGCGACAAGCCGCTCGCGCCAAAAGGCGACGCGTGGGAAAAAGCGATCGCGTACTGGCGCACGCTGAAATCCGACGACGGGGCGAAATTCGACAAGATTTTCGAACTCGACGCCGGCGCGATCGAACCGCAGGTGACATGGGGTACGTCGCCCGAAATGGTCGATACCGTGTCCGGGCGGGTTCCGAACCCGGCCGACGTCGCCGACCCGGTGCGGCGCGAGGGTGTCGAACGGGCGCTGAAGTACATGGGCCTCGCGCCGAACACGCCGATCAACGAGATCCCGGTCGACCAGGTCTTCATCGGATCCTGTACGAATTCGCGCATCGAGGATCTGCGCGAAGCCGCCGCGATCGCGAAGGGCCGGATGAAGGCCGCGAGCGTCAAGCGGGTGCTCGTCGTCCCGGGTTCCGGACTCGTCAAGCGCCAGGCCGAGGCCGAGGGGCTGCACGAGGTCTTTCTGGCCGCGGGCTTCGAATGGCGCGAGCCGGGTTGCTCGATGTGTTTGGCGATGAACGCCGACCGGCTGGAGCCGGGCGAGCACTGCGCGTCCACGTCGAATCGAAATTTCGAAGGGCGGCAAGGCGCTGGTGGGCGCACGCATCTGGTCAGTCCGGCGATGGCCGCGGCGGCCGCGGTGGCTGGGCATTTCGTCGACGTTCGCCAGTTCGCCTGATCTTGTGCCGGTGCGGCCCGAAGGCGCGCCGAAAGTGTGGATATTGAGAAAGGGTGGCGTCGTCGCCATCGGAGGTAGTGAAACGTGAACCCCTTTACCGTCCTCGACGGCCTGGTCGCTCCGCTCGACCGTGCGAACGTCGACACCGATGCAATCATTCCGAAGCAGTTCCTGAAGTCGATCAAACGCAGCGGCTTCGGGCCGAACCTGTTCGACGAGTGGCGCTACCTCGATCTCGGGGAGCCCGGGAAGGACAACACGAACCGACCGCGGAACCCCGATTTCGTGCTCAACCAGCCACGTTATGAAGGTGCGCAGATCCTGCTGACCCGCGACAACTTTGGTTGCGGCAGCTCGCGCGAGCACGCGCCGTGGGCTCTCGAGGACTACGGATTCCGCGTCCTGATCGGGACGAGCTTCGCCGACATCTTCTTCAATAACTGCTTCAAGAACGGCCTGCTGCCGATCGTGCTCGGCGCCGAGCAGGTGGATGAGCTCTTCCGGCAGTGCGTCGCGAACGACGGCTTCCGGCTGAAGGTGGACCTCGCGGCCCAGACGATCACGGCGCCCGACGGAAAGACGATCGGATTCGACGTCGATCCCTTCCGCAAGGAATGCCTGCTGAACGGCTGGGACGACATCGGGCTGACCTTGCGGCACGCCGACGAGATTCGCGCGTTCGAAGCGAAGCGCCGCACCGAACATCCCTATTACTTCGCCTGAAGGCGAGGTTCCAACAGAGGATTGCTGATGAAGATTTGCGTTCTGCCGGGCGACGGCATCGGTCCCGAAATCATGGGCGAGGCCGTGCGCGTGCTCCGCGCGCTTGACCTGAAGTTCGAGATGGAAGAGGCGCTGCTCGGCGGCGCTGCCGTCGACGCCACTGGCGACCCGTACCCGGAAGCGACGCGCAAGATCGCGCGCGATGCGGATGCGGTGCTGCTCGGTGCGGTCGGCGGACCGAAATGGGATGTGCTGCCGCGCGAACAGCGCCCCGAGCGGGGGCTCCTCGGGATCCGCAAGGATCTAGGCTTGTTCGCGAATCTGCGCCCGGCGATCCTCTATCCGGAACTTGCGAACGCCTCCACGTTGAAGCCCGAGATCGTGGCCGGGCTCGACATCCTGATCGTGCGTGAGCTTACTGGCGACATCTACTTCGGTCAGCCGCGCGGCATCGAAATGCGCGACGGCGAGCGCTTCGGCTTCAACACGATGCACTATACCGAGTCGGAGATTCGTCGCATCGGGCGCGTTGCGTTCGACGCTGCGAGGAAGCGCAACAAGCGCCTGTGCTCGGTCGACAAGATGAACGTGCTCGAGACGACGCAACTGTGGCGCGATGTGATGATTGAACTGGCTGGGGAGTACCCCGACGTCGAGTTGAGCCACATGCTCGTCGATAACGCCGCGATGCAGCTGGTGCGTGCGCCGAAGCAGTTCGACGTCATGGTCACCGGCAACATGTTCGGCGACATCCTGTCGGACGAGGCTTCGATGCTGACGGGCTCCATCGGCATGCTGCCGTCGGCATCGCTCGACGCAAACAATAAGGGCCTGTACGAGCCTTCGCACGGCTCCGCCCCCGACATCGCGGGCAAGGGCGTTGCGAATCCGCTGGCGACGATTCTCTCGGCGGCAATGATGCTGCGGTACACGTTCGGGCGCGAGGACGCCGCAACGCGTATCGAAAACGCAGTCAAGAAGGTATTGGCGCAGGGTTTCCGCACTGGCGACATTTTCGAGCCGGGCACGACGAAGGTCGGGACGAAGCAAATGGGCGACGCCGTGCTGGCGGCCCTCTGAGATTTTCGGTAATTCGAGGTAAACGCGATGAACAAGGTTGGTCTGGTCGGTTGGCGCGGGATGGTCGGTTCCGTCCTCATGCAACGGATGGTCGAAGAGGGTGATTTCGCCCACATCGATCCGGTCTATTTCTCGACGTCGGCCGCCGGCGGCGCCGCGCCCGTGTTCGGCGGCAAGGAAGCATCGCTGCCGCTGCAGGACGCGACGAACATCGAGATGCTGCGGCAAATGGACATCGTCATCACCTGCCAGGGCGGGGATTACACGAAGGCGGTGTATCCGAAGCTGCGCGCAACTGGCTGGAGCGGGCACTGGATCGACGCGGCGAGCGCGCTGCGGATGGAAGACAACGCGGTGATCATCCTCGACCCGGTCAACATGCACGTCATCAAGGATGCGCTCGCAAAGGGCGGGCGCGACTGGATCGGCGGCAATTGCACCGTGTCGCTGATGCTGATGGGCCTGGGTGGGCTCTTCAAGCACGGGCTGATCGAGTGGGTTTCTGCGATGACCTACCAGGCGGCGTCGGGTGCCGGGGCGCAGAACATGCGCGAACTGCTGTCCCAGATGGGTAGCTTGCACGACTCGGTGAAGGCGGAACTCGCTGACCCTGCGTCGGCGATCCTCGACATCGATCGCAAGGTGGCCGAGACGATGCGGTCGTCCGCGTTTCCGACGAAGAATTTCCGCGGCGTGCCGCTTGCCGGCAGCCTGATTCCCTGGATCGACGTGCCGGTCGACAACGGCCAGTCCAAGGAGGAATGGAAGGGCGGCGCCGAATGCAACAAGATCCTCGGCAACGCACCCTTCCGCACTGCGGGCAGCGTCCCGATCGACGGTCTGTGCGTGCGCATCGGCGCGATGCGCTGCCATTCGCAGGCGCTCACTATCAAGTTGCGCAAGGACGTGCCGTTAAACGAGGTCAGCGAGATCATCGGTACCGCGAACGACTGGGTGAAGGTCGTTCCGAACGAGCGCGAAATCACCGAGCGGGAGCTGACCCCCACCGCTGTGACCGGCACGCTTTCCGTTCCGGTCGGCCGCCTCCACAAGATGGCGATGGGCCCGGAGTATCTCGGCGCGTTCACGGTTGGCGACCAGTTGCTTTGGGGCGCCGCCGAGCCGCTGAGGCGAATGCTGCGGATCTTGCTGTCGCAGTGATATTGGCCCTCGGGGAGCGTGTCATCCGCTCCCCGCCGAGCGGTTTCGCACGGTTTCGTGATGTCGCACTGCGGCGGACGAGGAGTGCGGAGCCGCTACGGCGAAGAAAGAATTGCTGCGGGAAGTGAAACAAGATGTTAGATTGCGGTGCCCGATGGATGCCCTGACAGCATCGGTTACGCCGTGTTCCACGCAGCCTGGCGCCCTCATCGAGGGGTGCGGATGATATGACAGCTATCAAGACCTCGCTCAAGGCTTCCCTGATCGCGACGGCGATCGCGACGCTTCCCTTCAGTACCCATGCGGCCGGTCTCGGCGCCATCAGCGTTCTCAGCGGGCTCGGTCAGCCGCTCCGCGCCGAGATCGAACTGAACGCGACGCCCCAGGAACTGGAGTCCCTGAGCGCCCGCATCGCATCGGCGGAAGCTTTCCGCCAGGCCAACCTTTCCTATTCGCCAGTAATGGCCGCCTTGCGGCTCGCCGTCGAAAAGCGCGGCAGTCGCGCGGTCGTGCGGGTTTCCAGCGATCGACCGCTGAACGATCCCTTCGTCGACCTGCTCCTCGAGCTCGACTGGGCTTCCGGGCGCCTCATCCGCGAATACACGTTCCTGCTCGACCCGGTGCCGTTGAATGCGCCACCGCCGGTCGCTTCCCAGGTGACGGCGTCGGCGGTGTCGCCCGCGACTCTCGCCCGTCCCCGGCCTTCTTCGGCCGCGCCGTCTCCCGAGGGCGCCCCCAAACCGACGCCCGACCGCTACGAAGTACGGCGAGGGGATACGCTACACAGCGTCGCGGACGCGCATCGGCCGCCCGCTGCGAGTCTCGATCAGATGCTGATCGCGCTTTTCCGCGACAATCCGGATGCGTTCGACGGCGGCAACATCAACCGCCTGCGCGCGGGCGTCATCCTTAACGTCCCCGCCCCGCAGGAGGTCCTCGCGGTCGAACCGGCACAGGCGCGGCGCGAGGTCGTGGCTCAGGCCGCTGATTTCGAAGCCTACCGAAAGCGTCTTGCAGGAGTCTCCGCATCGCGCACCGCCAGCCTCGAACCAGAATCCTCGCGAGCCGATTCAGGCGCGATCGTTCCGAAGATTGACGAAGGCGCCCGGTCCGGCGCAAATGGCGACAGGGTGAAAGTCTCGGCTGCGACGGACTCGTCGGCCCAGCCGACTGCCCTCGACGGCGGCCGGCTGGCCCGTCTCCAGGCGCTGGAAGAGGAACTCGTCGCGCGTGACAAGGCGCTCGAGGAGGCGCACACCCGCCTCGCCGCGCTGGAAGCGAGCATTCGCGACATGCAGCAACTCCTCGAACTGCGCAATCAGGGGCTCGGACAGCTGCAGCAGCAGGCCGCTCAGGCGGACGGCGCTGCCGCGAATCCTCCCGCAACGCCTGCGGAAGCGGTTACGCCGAATGCAGAAACGGACCGGCAGGCCGCGGCATCGCAGCCTGCCCCGAAAGCGGAAACTCGCGCCGTCCCCGCCTCCGCGCCTGCTCCGGCCGAGCCCCCGGGCTTTTTCGACGAATTGCTGCAGGACCCCAAGATGCTCGCGGGGGGAGGCGGAATTCTCGTGCTGCTTCTCGGCTACGCCGGGCTGAAGGCACGCGAGCGCCGCAAAGGCGCGATGGTCGCTGCGAACGGGCAGGGCGCGAGGATGGAGTTGCCGCCCGTGACGAATTCCGTGTTCGGCGCTACCGGCGGGCAGAACGTCAATACCAGCGATACCAGCATCATCCACACGGATTTCAGCCAGTCCGGACTTTCGGCGATCGATGCGGACGAAGGAGTCGACCCGGTGGCCGAGGCCGACGTCTACATGGCCTACGGCCGCGACGCTCAAGCCGAGGAAATCCTTCTCGACGCGTTGAAGGCCGATTCGTCCCGACCCGCGATCTTCCTCAAGTTGCTCGAAATTTACGAGCAGCGGAAGAACCTGAAGCAGTTCGAGGCGACGGCATCGGATTTTTACGCCCGCACCGGCGGGGAGGGGAGCGACTGGCAAAAGGCCGCTGAAATGGGGCGCCGCATCGATCCGGCAAATCCGTTGTACGGCGCGTCGGTCGCGCGCGCAGCGGTCGCTGCGACCGAAACGGGAGCGGTGCACTCGGAGCCCGGCAGCCGGGTGGGTTCGGAAAACATCGCGGGCCTTGGCGTGCTCGCTGCGGCGCCCGCTGCCGCCTCCGAGGGGGACGAAGCCAAGCTGGATGGCGGGCGTCCGGATCTCGATTTCACGACCGCCGCGGACGCGTCCGTCGCCGGCGGGACCAAGGAACACTTCGGCTCGTTCGAGGACGTCCCCTCCGCTTTGCAGATCGATTCGCTCGACATGCCGATGACCGAGGGGACGGGGTCTCCGGAGCCGGAGCCCGTTATCGAGGCGTTGCCGGAGATCGATGCCGCGGCGCTCGATTTCGACCTCGATGTGGGTCTGGGGCTCGACGTCGAATTTCCCGATTCTGCGCGCGCGCCTGACGGGACGCCGGAGATCGATGTGCCTGTCCTGCCGAATGGCATCGCGGGTGGCCTCGAACTCGATCTCGACATCGCCGACGAGCCCGCTCCGGCGACGGTCTCATCGATGAATGAAACGGTCGTCGGAGACGGATCCGACTTCGCTCGTGCTGAACAGAGTCTGGAGTTCGACCTGAGCGCGGAAGTAGATGGGGCGGTGCCGGAAAGCCTGCTTGCCGACTTCGATCTCGACGGCGCGGCGGCGACGGGAGAGGCTGCGGCCGAGGAGCGCGATGACAGCGTCGCCGACCTCGAGGAGACAACGTTCGATAGCAGCCTGCTCGATTTCGACTTCAATCTCGAACACGCGACTACGCCGAGTGCGGAAGAAGCTGCCGTGCTCGACCTCTCCGGCATCGCTCTCGACCTCGAGTCGGGAGGCGCCGACGACGGAGCGCAGACAGTGCCACCGGTCGAAACGCTGAATATATCGACCGAGCTGCCACCGCTTGCCGTCGCGGAATTGAACGAGGACGCGCTGCAGGAAGTCGACACCAAACTCGAGCTCGCCCGCGCGTATGATGAAATGGGCGACAAGGATGGGGCGCGCGAATTGATCGAGGAAGTGCTTCGCGAAGGTTCGGCGGATCAGCAAGCCGCCGGACGTCGACTGCTGGAGCGTCTTGCCTGACGTTCGCGTCGGGTTTCACCGATCCCAAGGCCGTCCGGAACTTCGGGCGGCCTGTCGTTTTATGCACTCCGGATTTCTGATCCTCTCCTGGGGCGTGGCCGTTCTCTTCCTGCAGGCGCTTGCGGGCCCGCTTCTCGCGCTCGCGGTGCTGGCATGTGTGCTGGCCGCGGGCTTTCTTGCGCCGGCACGGGCGCGGCGCCTGGTCAAGCGGGTCCGCTTCCTGCTGATCGCGATCGTGGTTTTCTTCGCGGGATTCACCCCGGGTGAAGCACTGCTGGTCTCGCTCCCCGGAATCAGCCCGAGCCGCGAGGGAGCCATCTTCGCGATGGAGCACGCGGGACGTTTGCTCGGCGTCGTGTGCTGCGTCGCGATACTGCTCGAACGGTTATCGGTGAACCGTCTCGTGACCGGGCTGTACGCCTTGTTGCGGCCGTTCGAATACGTCGGACTGCCGGCAAAGGGCCTCGCGGTGCGCCTGCTGCTGGTCATGCGCTACGTGGAGTCGGCCAGCCCGCGCGGGTGGCGCGATTGGTTGCGTGACGACAGCGATACCGAGCTCGCGGCGATCCACCTCGGACGAGAACGACTGGGAATGATGGAGGCAGGCGTCGCGGCCGTCGGGGTCGCTGCGCTGGTCGTACTGGGATTCGTGCGATGAGGATCGTTCTGGGGGTCGAATACGCCGGCAATGCGTTCGAGGGGTGGCAGAGTCAGGCGCACGGGCGCACGGTGCAGGATCACCTCGAAAGCGGGATCGCCCGAATCGCCGATCATCCGGTCCGCCTGCATTGTGCAGGCCGCACGGATACCGGCGTTCACGCGACCGCGCAGGTGGTTCATTTCGACACCGATTCGCGCAGGCCTCTTTCGGGCTGGGTGCGCGGGGTGAATAGCCGGCTGACTGCGCCTGTCGTCGTACGCTGGGCGCTCGAGGCGAACGACGGGTTCCACGCGAGGTTCTGCGCGGTTTCGCGGCGTTATCGCTACATTCTTCATAACGTGCCGGTGAAGCCGGCGCTGCTTGCGGGGCGGGTCGGCTGGTTTCATCCCCCTCTCGATGAGGTCGCGATGGGGGAGGCGGCGCGGTGCCTGGAGGGCTGGCACGATTTTTCCGCCTTCCGTGCCGCCGGTTGCCAAGCGAAATCCCCGCTCAAATTGATGCACGAGGCGCGGGTCCAGCGCGACGGGGACTACGTGGTCTTCGATTTTCACGCGAATGCGTTTCTTCATCACATGGTACGCAACCTCGTCGGTGCCCTGGTTTACGTGGGCAAGGGCCGCTACCCGGGGGAATGGCTCGCGGAAGTCCTTGCTGCGCGCAATCGCAGTCTCGCGGGTCTGACCTTTCCTGCAGAGGGCCTGTATCTGTGCGGCGTCGAGTACGGCCAGCACTGGTCGCTACCGAACGAAGGGCGTATCATTGCCGTTCCGCGTATTCCTTTCGTCTAGTGTCCCGCACTCGTATCAAGATCTGCGGCCTGACGCGCCATGAGGACGTCGAGGCTGCGGTCGAGGCCGGCGCCGACGCCATCGGCCTCGTCTTCTATCCGCCCAGTCCACGTTTCGTGTCGTTCGAACTCGCCGCCGAGTTGGCTTCGCGGGTACCGCCGTTCGTCTCCACCGTCGGATTGTTCGTCAATGCGGAACCCGCGTTCGTTTCCGAGGCGCTCGCGCGCGTCCCGCTCCAGGTGCTCCAGTTCCACGGCGACGAGAGCAACGCCGATTGCGCCCGCTTCGGCCGCAGCTGGATCAAGGCGGTTCGGATGCGGACGGGAATCGATCTGCTAGAATTCTCCGCTTGTCATCGCGGTGCCTCCGGGTTGCTGCTCGACGCCTTCGTCGAAGGCTATGGCGGTGGTGGCAAACAGTTCGACTGGTCCCTGATTCCCGAGGGCGGCCTCGACATACCCCTGATCCTCTCCGGCGGACTCGATCCGGACAACATTGCCGAGGCGGTGCGCCGTGTGAGGCCGTGGGCGGTCGATGTGTCCAGCGGTGTGGAGTCGGGCAAGGGCATCAAGGACGCGGCGCGCATCGCCGCGTTCATCGCTGGAGTTCGACATTCAGATGGCTGAATCGCCTTACCATTTTCCCGATTCGAGCGGACATTTCGGCCCCTACGGGGGTGTCTTCGTTGCCGAGACGCTGATCCCCGCGCTCGCCGAGTTGCGCGCCGCCTACGAGGAATGCCGAAACGACGCGGCGTTCAGGGCTGAGTTCGAATACGAACTCAAGCACTACGTCGGGCGCCCGAGTCCGATCTATCACGCCCGCCGCTGGTCGGACCTTCTCGGCGGTGCGCAGATCTTCCTCAAGCGCGAAGACCTGAACCATACCGGCGCGCACAAGGTGAACAACTGCATCGGTCAGGCGCTCGTCGCCCGTCGGATGGGCAAGCCGCGTGTCATCGCCGAGACGGGCGCAGGTCAGCACGGGGTCGCGACGGCGACGGTGGCCGCGCGATACGGCATGGAATGCGTCGTCTACATGGGTTCCGAGGACGTCCGGCGACAGGCGGCGAACGTCTATCGGATGAAGCTCCTCGGCGCGACCGTAATTCCCGTCGAGTCCGGTTCGAAGACCCTGAAGGACGCGCTCAACGAGGCGATGCGCGACTGGGTGACGAACGTTCACAACACCTTCTACATCATCGGCACGGTCGCCGGTCCGCACCCTTATCCCGTGATGGTGCGCGACTTCCAAGCCGTTATCGGGAAGGAATGCCTCGTCCAGATGCCGGAGATGACCGGACGCCAGCCCGATTACGTCATCGCCTGCGTCGGTGGCGGATCCAACGCGATGGGCATCTTCCATCCATACATCGACGTGCCCGACGTTCGGCTGGTCGGCGTCGAGGCGGCGGGTTCGGGTCTCGAAACCGGGATGCATGCTGCCAGCCTGACCGCGGGCAGGCCCGGCGTGTTGCACGGTAACCGCACCTACCTCCTGCAGGACGAGGACGGCCAGATCATCGAGACGCATTCGATCTCGGCGGGGCTCGACTATCCGGGCGTCGGCCCCGAACACTCGTGGCTGAAGGACAGCGGCAGGGCCGAATACGTCTGCGTCACCGACCAGGAGGCGCTGAAGGCGTTTCACGACCTGTGCCGGCTCGAGGGCATCATTCCGGCGCTCGAATCGTCCCATGCGCTCGCGCATGCGGCGCGGCTCGCGCCAACGCTGCCGAAAGACAAGATCCTGCTCGTCAATCTCTCCGGTCGCGGCGACAAGGACATGCACACCGTCGCCGAAAAGTCCGGCATCCAGTTCTGAGAGCCCAGCGGGACGAGCCCGTTCCGCGTTCCCTTACGGCGAATATGTCAAAAATCCAGTCTACTTTTCAGCGCCTGCAGGCTTCCGGGCGGCGGGCACTGATTCCCTTCATCACCGCGGGCGACCCGTCGCCCGATCTGACATTGTCATTGATGAACGCACTTGTCGAAGGCGGCGCCGACATCATCGAACTCGGCGTGCCGTTCTCGGACCCGATGGCCGATGGACCGACGATCCAGCGTGCGTCCGAGCGGGCGCTCGCGAGCGGCATGAATTTGCGCAAGGTGCTGCAGATCGTGCGCGACTTCCGCGCCGGCAACGCCGACACGCCGGTTGTTCTGATGGGGTATGCCAATCCCGTCGAAGCGATGGGCGTTCCCGTTTTCGTCGCGGCTGCCCAAGACGCGGGCGTCGACGGTGTGCTGATCGTCGATTACCCGCCGGAGGAGTGCGAGCAGTTTGCGGCGGCCGCCAAGGACGCTGGACTCGATCCGATTTTCCTCCTCGCGCCGACCTCCACCGAGCAGCGGTTCAGCGACGTCGCGGCGATCGGAAGCGGTTATATCTATTACGTCTCGCTCAAGGGCGTCACCGGCGCCGCGAGCCTCGATTTCGACGAGGTCGCGGCCCGCATTCCCCAAATCCGCGCGAAGGTCGGCATGCCGGTGGGCGTCGGCTTCGGCATTCGCGATGCGGCTTCGGCACGACGCATCGGTGAGGTCGCCGACGCAGTGGTAATCGGCAGCCGCATCATCGAGGAGATCGAGCGGAGCCCGCGCGATCGGGCGGCTGAAAACGTCAGGGTTTTCATTGCGCAGATCCGTTCGGCGCTCGACGAACTGCAGGGAGCGGTCAAATGAGCTGGCTTCAGAAACTGCTGCCGCCGAAGATCAAGCGCGCCGAGTCCGCAGCGAGGAAATCCATCCCCGAGGGGCTCTGGAGCAAGTGCGCGGCGTGCGAGGCGGTACTTTACCGGTCGGACCTCGAAAGCAACCAGATGGTCTGCCCGAAGTGCGGCCATCATCAGCGTGTGCGCGCGCGAACACGGCTGGACCTGTTGCTCGATGCGGAAGGACGTTTCGAAATCGGCGCCGAGGTCGTCCCGGTCGACCCGCTGAAATTCAAGGACTCCCGCCGCTACACCGAACGGTTGTCGGCGGCGAACGACGACACCGCGGAAGCGGACGCGATGGTGGTCATGCAGGGGTCGATCCTGACGGTGCCGGTCGTCGTCGCATGTTTCGAATTCGACTTTCTCGGCGGCTCGATGGGCTCGGTCGTCGGCGAACGTTTTGTGCGCGGGGCGAAGGCGGCACTCGATCAGCGACTGCCGTTCATCTGCATTACCGCCACCGGCGGGGCACGGATGCAGGAAGGGCTGTTTTCGCTGATGCAGATGGCGAAGACGACTGCTTCCATCACCCAGCTCTCGCAACGCAAGCTGCCGTTCATCACGCTGCTCACCGATCCGACGATGGGCGGCGTGTCCGCGAGCTTCGCGTTCATGGGCGACGTCGTCATCGCCGAGCCGGGCGCGCTGATCGGCTTCGCCGGCCCGCGCGTCATCGAGCAGACGGTGCGTGAGACGCTCCCGGAAGGCTTCCAGCGGTCGGAGTTTCTGCTCGAAAAGGGCGCGATCGACATGATCGTCGACCGTCGCGAGCTGCGCACGAAACTCGCCGAGTTGCTGACTCTGCTGACTCGTCAGCCGGCGATCGGCGTCTGAGCGTTTGCCCTCATGAATTATCCGGAGACGCTGGACGGTTGGCTGGAGCTGCTGGAGAACCGCGTGGGCGCACCGATCCGCCTCGGTCTCGAGCGGGTCGCAGCTGTTCGGCAGGCACTGAATGCGTCCAGTGAGGCGCTGATCATCACGGTGGGCGGGACCAACGGCAAAGGATCCACCTGTGCGATGCTCGAGGCGATCCTGATCGCCGCAGGCTATCGGGTGGGCTGCTACACGTCGCCTCACCTGTTGCGCTACAACGAACGGGTGCGCATCAACGGCCGGGAAGTCGACGACGCGTCGCTCGTCGCCGCGTTCTCGGCGGTGGAGCGGGCGCGTGGCGACACGCCGTTGACGTACTTCGAACAGGGCACCCTCGCCGCTTGGCTCGCGTTCAGTCAGCAGCCGCTCGACGTGCTCATCCTCGAAGTCGGGCTCGGCGGGCGTCTCGACGCGGTCAATGTGTTCGATGCGGACTGCGCGATCGTGACCAGCGTCGCGATGGATCATATGGAGTATCTGGGCGGAACACGCGATGAGATTGGTTTCGAGAAGGCCGGAATCTTTCGTCCTGGTCGTCCCGCCATCTGCTCCGATCCGCTCGCGCCGAAATCGCTCGTCGTGCACGCGCGGGAAATCGGTGCCGATCTCAAGCTCGTCGGCGAGGATTTCGGATTTTCCGGCGATCGGACCCAATGGGTCTGGTGGCATCGCCACGGCGCGCGTCGCGGCGGCCTCGCCTATCCGGCGCTGCGCGGCGCGAACCAGCTGCTCAACGCCGCCGCAGTGCTGATGGCGCTGGAGTGCGTGCGGGATCGGCTTCCGGTCTCGATGCAGGCGGTGCGCGAAGGCATGTTGCTCGTCGACTTGCCCGGCCGGTTCCAGGTTCTGCCGGGGCGGCCTTCGGTGGTTCTGGACGTCGCCCATAACCCCCAGGCTGCCGGAGTCCTTTCCGAGAACCTGTCGAACATGGGCTATTTTCCGGAGACTTGGGCAGTCCTCGGAATGCTGGCCGACAAGGACGTGGAGGAGGTCTTCCGCCTTATCGCCGGGCGCGTCGATCACTGGCTCCTTGCCGGACTTCCCGGCCCCCGCGGACTGTCTGCGCCGGCGCTGGCCGAGCGTCTGCGGTCGGCTGGCATGACCGGGGAAGCGCAGTGTTTCGACAACCCTGCCGAGGCGTTCGGCGCAGCGCAAAAAAGCGCGGGCGAGGGTGATAGAATCGTCGCCTTCGGTTCATTCCTCACAGTGGCGGACGTGCTCCGCGCGGTTCGCGCCGCCCGCCGCTGAGGTTTTCGCGTGACGGAAAACGACAACCTCGAACTCAAGAAACGGTCGCGGCGCAGGCTGGTCGGCGCGGCCGCCCTCGCGCTGCTCGCCGCGATCATGCTTCCGATGGTGATGGATCAGGAGCCGGGCTCGCCGACTCAGGACATCCAGATCACGATTCCCGATCGGGAAGCGGACAGCACGCTCGCCCGACCGATTGCCGACGGCAGCGCCGCGGTACCCGACCCGCAGATCGCCGCGCTACCCGACGAACAATCGGGATCCACGGCTCCCGAAGCGGACGTTCCAATTCCGCCGGCCCCGGCCGAGGCTCCGCCTCCGGCGGCGGCGACGTCGAAAGCTCCTGCACCGCCCCCGCGGGCGCCCGAACGCGCTCCGGTCCCGCCGGCTCCCGCCGCAAAGGACGACGGCGCGCGCGCGATTGCGCTGCTCGAAGGGAAAAACCCGAGAGTCCCGGTCGACGAATCTTTCGTTGTCCAGGTCGGCGCTTTCGGCGAGGCAAGCAAGGCGAACGCGGTCGGCACGGATCTGAAAAAGCGCGGCTTCGCGGCGTACACCGAGAAGGCCGGCACGGTCACACGCGTTCGCGTCGGCCCGTTCGCGAGCCGCGATGACGCGGAAAAGGTCGCGGCCCGATTGCGCGACGGCGGCATGAAGGGCGTCGTAGTACCGCGGTGAGCCAACACGTCCGGCGTATTCGTGACCGCATTTGACTACGTTTTTCTCGGCGTGCTCGCCATTTCCGCCGCGGTCGGCATGTGGCGCGGGCTGGTCAGCGAGGTGATCGCGATGCTGGCCTGGGTGCTGGCGATCTTCGCGGCCTGGCGTTATTCCGGCGCGGCGGCCGATTTGCTCGCGGGCGTGATTTCGGAGCCGGCCTGGCGTCCGGTTGCCGGGTTCGCGCTGATTTTCATTGCGGTGCTGCTCGTTGCGGCGCTGCTGCGCTTCCTGCTGCGGGAACTGTTGAAGGCTGTGGGACTCGGACCAGCAGACCGCCTGTTCGGCGCCGTTTTCGGGCTCGCCCGGGGACTCGCGATTGCGTTCGCGGTCGTGCTCCTCGGAGGACTCGTGGGGGTGGCGCGCGAACCCTGGTGGGCAAACGCGATGTTCTCGCCCCCGTTGGAAACGGCGGTCATTTCCGCCAAACCCTGGCTTCCCGATGCGGTAGCCGCCCGGATTCGTTACAGATAGGTGCCATTCAATGTGCGGAATTCTTGGGGTCGTCGCGACCTCGCCGGTCAATCAGTTGCTCTACGACGGTCTTCAGGTGCTGCAACACCGTGGCCAGGACGCTGCGGGGATCGCCACTTCGGAAGGTGGGCGATTTTTCATGCACAAGGGGCCCGGACTCGTTCGCGACGTTTTCCGCACCCGCAACATGCGCAATCTGGTGGGCAACTGGGGTATTGGCCATGTGCGCTACCCGACCGCCGGGTCGGCGTGCAATCCCGCCGAAGCCCAGCCGTTCTACGTGAATTCACCCTTCGGTCTGCTGCTCGCGCATAACGGCAATTTGACGAACTCGGAAGAGCTCAAGCGCGAGATGTTCCTGTCCGACCTCCGGCACATCAACACCGGCTCGGATTCGGAAGTGCTCCTTAATGTGCTTGCCCACGAACTGCAGGCCGCCGCCAACGGGTTCAAGCTCGACGAGGAGGCGGTGTTCCGCGCCGTCGCCGGCGTCCATCGCCGCTGCAGGGGCGCGTACGCGGCGGTCGTGATGATCGCCGGCTACGGCCTGCTCGCGTTCCGGGATCCGTACGGCATCCGGCCTCTCGTGATCGGGCGCAACGACGCCCGTGAGACGCCCGAGTGGCTCGTCGCGTCCGAGTCGGTGGCGATGGACGTGCTCGGGTACCGCATGATGCGCGATGTCGCCCCGGGCGAGGCGATCCTGATCAAGACGGACGGCACATTCCACAGCCGTCAGTGCGCCGAGACGACCGTTGAAGCGCCTTGCATGTTCGAGTTCGTCTATCTCGCCCGGCCGGATTCGATCATCGACGGCGTGTCGGTGTACGAGTCCCGCGTCAAGATGGGCGAATTTCTCGCCGACAAACTCAGGCGCCTTCATCCGCACGTCGAGGTGGACGTGGTGATCCCCATTCCGGACTCCAGCCGGCCTTCGGCAATGGAAATGGCGCACCGCTTGGGGCTGCCGTACCGTGAGGGTTTCGTGAAGAACCGCTACATCGGCCGGACCTTCATCATGCCGGGGCAGGCGGTGCGCCGTAAGTCGGTACGGCAGAAACTCAACACGATTCCGCAGGAGTTCAGAGGCAAAAAGGTTCTGCTCGTAGACGATTCGATCGTCCGCGGGACGACGAGTCGCGAGATCGTGACGATGGCTCGCGAAGCCGGGGCCAAAAAGGTTTATCTCGCCTCCGCCGCACCGCCGGTTCGGTACGCGAACGTCTACGGCATCGACATGCCGACGCGCGGCGAACTGATCGCCGCGAACCGCGATGAGGAAGAAATCTGCCGCGAGATCGGCGCGGACGGACTGATCTACCAGGACCTCGCGGATCTGAAGGCCGCTGTCCGGGCGGTCAATCCCGCGATCAACTTCTTCGAAACGTCGTGCTTCGACGGCTGCTATGTGACCGGCGACATCACCGCCGAGTATCTCAGGGGCGTCGAAAACCAGCGCGGAGTGAGCAAGGGCGCGGGCGAGGACAGTGACGCGGGTCAACTCGATCTGAACCTGGTGGCCAGCCATGACAATTGATTCGAGGATGAATCCGACCGAGGCGGATGCGCAGTTCGACACGCTCGCCGTTCGCGCAGGCATTGCCCGCAGTCAGTTCAATGAGCACAGCGAAGCGCTTTACCTGACGTCGAGCTTCGTTTTCGGCAGCGCGGCCCAAGCGGCCGCGCGGTTCTCCGGCCAGGAGCCCGGAAACGTCTATGCGCGTTTCTCGAACCCGACGGTGACCGCGATGCAGGAGCGCCTCGCGGCACTCGAGGGGGCCGAAAGTTGCGTGGCGACGGCGTCGGGAATGTCCGCGATTCTCGCGCTCGTGATGTCGACGCTGCAGGCTGGCGACCACGTCGTGGCGTCGATGGGGCTTTTCGGGGCGACCCAGCAGCTGTTCGGCAACATTCTGTCGAAGTTCGGGATCGAAACCAGCTTCGTGCCGGCGACGGATCCAGAGGCTTGGCGAAACGCGGTGAAGCCGCGCACGCGCCTGTTTTTCGTGGAAACGCCGTCGAATCCGCTGATGGAGGTCATCGACATCGCGGCGGTCGCCGACATCGCGCACGCGGCCGGTGTACTGCTCGCGGTCGACAACTGCTTCTGCACGCCCGTCCTGCAACGCCCGCTCGAACTCGGGGCGGATGTCGTCGTGCATTCGGCGACGAAATATCTTGACGGTCAGGGGCGCGTGCTCGGCGGCGCGGTCGCCGGCAGGAAGGAAATCCTCGATGAAGTCTTCAAGTTCCTCCGCACCGCCGGGCCGAGCATTTCGCCGTTCAACGCGTGGGTGATCCTGAAGGGACTCGAGACCTTGCGCATCCGAATGGAAGCCCAATCCGCAAGTGCGCTGGAACTCGCGCAGTGGCTCGAGCGCCAACCCGGCGTCGAGCGCGTGTATTACCCCGGCCTGGCGTCCCATCCGCAGCACGAGTTGGCGATGCGCCAGCAGCGAGCCGGAGGCGCGATCGTCAGCTTCGATGTGGCTGGAGGGCGCGAGGCCGCGTGGAAGGTCATTGACGCCACCCGGATGATCTCGATCACCGCAAACCTCGGAGATACGAAGACGACGATCACGCACCCCGCGTCGACGACGCACGGTCGCATCTCCGCCGAGGCACGCGCGGCGGCCGGAATCGGGGAGGGACTGCTGCGCGTCGCAGTCGGGCTCGAGGCGGTTTCGGACATCCGGGAAGACCTCGCGCGCGGCCTGTTGTCGTAGGCCGCCGGGCGCGCAGCCCCCCGTCAGTCCCCGTGCGCGTGGCGGAGCATTCGCGCGCCGGACTCGTCCCAGCGGATGTACGGCGCGTCGTTGTGCCAGTCTTCGAGGACCCAGCGTTCGCAGTCGCGTCCATCGACTTGCAGCCGGTGATGGGCGGGACGGTGAGTATGCCCGTGCAGCAAGGCCGGGTAAGCGTGTTCGCGCAGGAGCGCTGCGACCGCTGACGGATTGACGTCCATGATCTCGGTCGCTTTCACCTGTTTGGCGGCTTCGCTTTGCTCGCGAAGGCTTTCGATGATCTGTTTGCGCTCGCCGAGCGGGCGGCCGAGGAAGGCCGACTGCCACGCGGGATCGCGGACTTGCTTGCGGTAGGCCTGATACGCCTGGTCGTCCGTGCACAGCGCGTCGCCGTGGGTGAGCAGAACACGTTGTCCTGCGATCTCGATCAAGGTCGGGTCGGGGAGGAGTTCGATCTGCGCGGCATGCGCAAACGCGTCGCCCACTAAAAAGTCCCGGTTGCCCGCGAGAAAATAGATCGAGACGCCGGCTCGGGAAAGGTCGGTGAGCGCATCCTGGACAGTTCGATGAAGCGGCGCGTCGCGATCGTCGTCGCCCGCCCAGTATTCGAACAGATCACCCAGGATGTAGAGCGCCTCGGCAGAGCGCGCTGGCCCGCGCAGAAAGCTCAGAAAGACGCGCAGCGTAGCCGGCTGCGCGTCGCTCAAGTGCAGATCGGAGATGAACAGGGCCGACGCCGGCCGTTGTTTCCGCATTCGCGTCGGTCCGCAGGGCTCAGACGATCTCGGCGCGCTGGATCACGACGTCCTCGACCGGGACGTCCTGATGGAAGCCGCTCGATCCGGTCTTGACCGAGCGGATCGCGTTCACGACGTCCATTCCGTCGGTCACTCGGCCGAATACGCAGTAACCCCAGCCCTGGGTGTCGGGTGAGCGGAAATCGAGGAAGTCGTTGTCGGCGACGTTGATGAAGAACTGGGCAGTCGCAGAGTGGGGCGCCTGGGTGCGCGCCATCGCGACCGTCCCGGTCACGTTCTTCAGTCCGTTGTCGGCTTCGTTCTTGATCGGATCCAGCGTCGGTTTCTGCTTCATTCCCGGCTCGAAACCGCCGCCCTGGATCATGAAGCCCTTGATCACCCGGTGAAAGAGCGTGTTGTCGTAGTGACCCGACGCGACGTAGGCGAGAAAGTTCTTGACCGTTTCCGGAGCCTTCTCGGAATCGAGTTCGAGCGTAATGGTGCCGTGATTGGTGTGAAGCTTGACTGCCATGAGAGGCTCCTGTGGGTTATTTCCTGGCTTTTTCGTCTGCCGCCGCTTCGACGACCCGCACCGACTCGATCGTCACTGGCTGCTGGGGAACGTCGGGCATGCCCTTCGATACCCCGGTCTTTACACGCCCGATCTTCTGAACGATGTCGAACCCTTGTTTGACCTTGCCGAAGACCGCATATCCCCATCCGTCACGGGACGGATAGTCGAGGAAGCGGTTGTCGACGAGGTTGATGTAGAACTGCGAACTTGCCGAGTGCGGGTCGGCGGTACGGGCCATCGCGATCGTTCCGGCCTCGTTGCGCAGACCATTGCGCGCTTCATTCTCGATCGGGGCGCGTGTCGGCTTTTCGTTCATTGCGCCGTCGAAACCGCCCCCCTGGATCATGAAGCCGTCGATGACGCGATGGAACACGGTGCCGTTGTAATGCCCGCTCTTCACGTATTCGAGGAAGTTCGCGACCGACTTCGGCGCCTTGTCGGCGAACAGTTCGAGGACGATGGTTCCCTGATTGGTGCGCATTTCGACGACCGGGTTCGCCGCAGCGGCCACAGCCGCCCACGCAAGCAGGAACAAAGAGACGATGAGACGCTTCATGGTTCGGGTGTCCAATTTGATGAAAAGAAGAAGGGAATCATGCCTTGCCTTCGTAAGCGATCTTCCAGCGGCCGCCTTCCTTGATCCAGTACTGGCGTTTGCGCATCCGATCGGAAAGGCCGTCGCTACGATAGTCCTGTTCGAACGTGACGACCACCAGCTCATCACGACCCGGGCTCCGGAACAGGCTCATGTTGTCGAGGCCGACCTTGATCCATTGTCGATTCGCGCCGATGCTGCGCTTCTGCTCGGCCCACCCCGCGTAGTCGTGGCGGTCGCTGCGGAAATCGTGCGAATAGTGGGCGAGGTAGCGGTCGACATCGGTACTCTCCCAGTCGCGGCGCCACCGCTCGATCGCGTCCTTCAGCCCCTTGCGCTCCGACTGCCAGTCGTCGAGCGACAGCCATTCGATCTCGTTGCTGATGATCACGGGTGTCAGCCCGGGTTGGACGAAGGTCGCGAGCTGGTTGAAATCTTGGTTGGCAAGCGTCACGCACCCCTCGGACGACAACGGCGGGCGGGCATAGGTGTCGCTCGGCGTGCCATGAAGCCAGATGCCGTGCCCGGTCCGGCCGAGCCGCTGGTCCCATTCGTTGGGGTAATTGATCGGAAACGCGCCGCTGCCGTAAAGATCGGGAAGCTTCGCCTTGTCGATGTACGACGTGACTTCGTATACGCCGAGCGGGGTGCGGTTGTCGCCTTCGACTTTCTTGTCGGCGCCTGCCTTGCCGTGGCTCACGTAATAGTCGGCAATGAAGCGCGGTCTGCCGGCCTCGTTCTCATACACATAGAGCCGCGCGCGCTTCGTGTCGACGACCACCGCGTAACGCTGCTCGGGTCCCATTTGCAGCAGATAGCGCGGGATGTATCGGGTGGTGGCCGGACGTTCGCGATAGGCGCGCAGGCGTGCGACCGCTTCGTCGCGCAGTCCGCGCACTTGGTCCTGCGCGGCGGGAGTGCCACCGAACCCGGGCAGCGGCCTGCCGCGCGCGAGCAGGAGGTCGCCCTGAATCAGGTGAGCGAGCCGAAAGTTCGGATAGGCGCGCAGCAGCGCCTCGGTTCGCTGGAGTGCCGAATCGAGGCGGTTTGCCTCGATCTCGTCGAAAACGTATTCGAGCGACGCGTCGGGTCCGGCGTCCGAAATGCCGCGCTTGCCCGGCGGCTGTTCAGTCGCGAACGATGGCGCGATCGCCGAAGCCGCGACGCACAGGAGGACGAGAAGCTTTCGTCCTGCATGCAGCAGCCTCATCCTCCAATCCGCTCCTCGCGGATCTGCCACTTACCGTTCCGCTTGACGAGTTCGAGCGTCTTCATGGCTGAAGAGTCGAAGCCTGCCGAGTTGTAATGCTGGCGGAAGCGGACCGTTGCGACATCGCCTTCAACTTTCGCTTCGGGCTTCTCGACGCCCACCGAGATCTTTCCCGGCTTGCCGACGCGCTGCTGGCGTTCCTGCTCCCACTTTTTGCGCGAGACGCCACCGGGCGTCACGAATTCCTTGTCGTAGTACGAGAGGTAGGTCCGGACGTCCTTGCGCGACCACGCTGCCGCCCACGCTTCGACTGCGTTCAATACTTCACGTTGTCCCGTATCGCTGGACGCGGTAGCCGCAGGATCCGCCGGTTGGGTGGCAGCGCTCGCGGCCTTTGCAACGGCAGGGGCGGCGATGGTCGGTGCCGAGGCGGTTGCCGCGGGTGCGGCCGGAGCGGCGGGTGCGGCGGGTGCGGCCGAAGCAGCAGGAGCCGAAGCCGCAGGAGCCGAAGCCGCAGGAGCCGAAGCCGCAGGAGCCGAAGCCGCAGGAGCCGAAGCCGCAGGAGCCGAAGCCGCAGGAGCCGAAGCCGCAGGAGCCGAAGCCGAAGCGGCGGCGGGTTTCGGCGGGGTGGAAGCGGCTGTGGAAGGTGTCGGGGTGTTCGCGGCTAATGTGGGGCCACTTGCGCGTGGCACCGTGACAGAGCGGCTGGACGCGACCTGGGTGCGAGCGCTCCCTTGATAGGTACCCGACATCATCTCCCGAATCAGCGCGAGCTTCGATTGCGCTCCCGCATTCGCCGAATCGAGCTGCAGCGCCTTGTCGTAGGCCTGACTCGCGAGCCTTGCATAGACGTCGCCGAGGTTCTCGTGTGCGGTCGCGTAGCTAGGATGCGTCCGGATTGCCATTTCGAGCGCCGACCGGGCCTTGTCGTACTGTCGTTGCTGCGCGTACAGCACGGCGAGGTTGTTGTAGGGCTCGGGGAGTTCCGGGAAATCTTCGGTGAGCTTCTGGAACACCGCGATTGCCTCGTTGGCACGATTCAACTCGGTGAGCGCGATGCCTTTGAGGAATCGGGCTTGCGGATCCTTCGCATTGCCGGCCAGGAGTCGATCGGCCATTGCGAGCGCTTGCGGATGCTGCCCCTTGTTGACGAGTGCCTGGACTTCCGCAACGGTATCGGCCGCCATTGCGAGAGGCGCCGCGGCGACCCCGAGGATGAGGGCCATTACGGCCAGTGCTGAATTGGGGCGCATCTTCATTGTGCTAAAATCACTCGGTTTTTCCGTCGAATCCGTACGGATCAACGCGGCATTCTATCAAATAACCCGAGCCGGATTGCAATCGGGCGCTAGGCGGAAACGAGCGCGCGAACGTCCTCCACGCGGCGGTTCCGAATCCCCGTTTCGCGCCGACCCGAACACTCCGGGCGAGGCAACGCTCTTGCGGAAGACAAGATGCTTCACATTCACAACTCCCTGACGCGAAAGAAAGAAGCCTTTGTTGCGATCGAGCCCGGCAAGGTCCGGATGTACGTCTGCGGAATGACGGTCTACGACTTTTGTCATCTCGGACATGCTCGGGTGATGGTCGTCTTCGACATGGTGGCCCGCTGGCTTCGTGCGAGCGGGTACGCGCTCAACTACGTTCGTAACATCACCGATATCGATGACAAGATCATCAGGCGGGCAGGCGAAAACGGTGAGTCGATTCGCTCACTGACCGATCGCTTCATCGCGGCCATGCACGAGGATGCGGACGCGCTTGGCGTGCTGCGACCCGATCACGAGCCGCGTGCGACCGAATACGTACCGCAAATGCAATCGCTGATCGACCGTCTGCGCGAGAAGGGCCTCGCGTACGTCGCCGAGAACCGGGACGTCTGCTACTCGGTGCGCAAGTTCGACGGCTACGGGAAACTGTCCGGGAAATCCATCGACGAGCTACGCGCCGGCGAACGGGTGGAAGTCGCGGGCGACAAGCAGGATCCGCTCGATTTCGTGCTGTGGAAGCATGCGCGCACCGAGGAGCCCGACGAGGTCAAGTGGAATTCGCCATGGGGAGCGGGGCGGCCGGGCTGGCATATCGAATGCTCGGCGATGAGTTCCGACCTGTTGGGCGAGCACTTCGACATCCACGGGGGCGGGCAGGATCTGCAGTTTCCGCATCACGAAAACGAGATCGCGCAGTCCGAGGGCGCGCACGGACACGCGTTCGTGAATTACTGGATGCACAATGGATTCGTCCGGGTCGACGACGAGAAGATGTCGAAATCGCTCGGCAACTTCTTCATGATCCGAGACGTGCTTGCGCGTTACGACGCGGAGGTCGTCCGTTTCTTCATCCTGCGGGCGCACTATCGCAGCCCGTTGAACTACTCGGATGCGCACCTCGAAGACGCGCGCCAGTCGCTGACACGGCTCTACACGGCGCTGCGCAATGTGCCGCCACAGTCCGTGGAAATCGATTGGGAGGAGCCGCACGCGGCGCGTTTCCGTGCGGCGATGGACGACGACTTCAATACAGCCGAAGCGGTCGCCGTGCTGTTCGACCTGGCGAACGAGGCCAATCGTGGCGGCTCGTCGTCAGTTGCCGGTTTGCTGCGGGCCTTGGGGAAAGTGCTGGGCCTGCTCGAGCGCGACCCCGCGGCCTTCCTCCAGGCGGGCTCGACGGACGACGCCTCGAAGATCGAGGCGCTGATCGGGCAGCGTGCGGCGGCGAAGAAGTCGAAGGACTACGCGCAGGCCGATCGCATTCGCGCGGAACTGCTCGCGTCCGGCATCGTGCTCGAAGACACGGCCCAAGGGACCATCTGGCGGCGGGCCTGACAAGGCCGCGCGGATCGACAAAAGGCCGGACTTCCGCCGAAGGGCAATAGGCCAGAGGCGATGCGTCGCCACGTCGCGAGGCCCGCTGGCCGACCGATCCGTCGTTCCGGACCGGTCGGCCGCCAGGTCCCGGACGACGTCCGATCGCTGTTCAGCCTGTCAAGCGTTGAAGAAGTCCCGCACCTTGTCCATCCAGGACTTGGCTTTCGGATTGTGCCGGTCGACGTTGGTGCTCGACACTTCCTCGAACTCCCGCAGCAGTTCCTTCTGCCGCTCGGTCAGGTGCACCGGCGTTTCGACCACGACGTGACAGAGCAGGTCGCCGTGGGCCTGCGACCGGACATTGCGGATCCCCTTCCCGCGCAGGCGGAATTGCTTGCCGCTCTGCGTTTCGGCCGGAATCTTCAGTCGTGCCATGCCTTCGAGCGTCGGGATCTCGATCTCGCCGCCCAGTGCGGCGATCGTGAAGCTGATCGGCATCTCGCAATGCAGGTCGTCGTGATCGCGCTGGAACACCGGGTGGGCGCGAATGTGGATCTCGACATAGAGGTCGCCCGCCGGCCCGCCATTGACACCCGGCTCGCCGTGACCGGCGTGGCGCAGGCGCATGCCTTCGTCGATGCCGGCCGGAATCTTCACTTCCAGCGTTTTCTGCTTCTTCACGCGCCCCGCGCCACCACAGTCGCGGCAGGGGTCGGGGACGATGCGCCCGGTACCGTGACACTTCGGGCAGGTCTGCTGGATCGAAAAGAAGCCTTGCTGGATGCGGACCTGGCCGGCGCCGCCGCAGGTCGGGCACGGCTTCGGCTGCGTGCCGGGCTTCGCGCCGCTGCCGTGGCAGGTTTCGCATTCTTCCACGGTGGGGATGCGGATCGTCTTGTCCGCGCCGCGAGCCGCCTCCTCGAGCGAGATCTCGAGGTTGTAGCGAAGATCGGCGCCACGATAGACGTTCGAGCGGCCGCGCCCGCCGCCGCCAAACAGGTCGCCGAAGATGTCGGAAAACGCGTCGGCGAACCCGTCGAATCCCTGTCCGCCCGCCCCGCCAGCCGACTGGTCGACCCCGGCATGGCCGTAACGGTCGTACGCGGCGCGCTTCTGCGCATCCGACAGGATTTCGTAAGCGAGCTTTGCTTCCTTGAACTTCTCTTCGGCATCCTTGTTATCCGGATTACGGTCCGGGTGATGCTTCATCGCCAGTTTGCGATAGGCCTTCTTGATGTCGTCGTCCGAGGCGTCGCGGTTGACTCCCAACACCTCGTAGTAATCTCTTTTTGCCATCTTGATCCGCTCAGAACTGGTCAATAAATCTGTGCACGGCAGCCAGTGCCGGGTTGTTCATCATTTGCTCCTTCCGCGCCCATGCGCGCTGCGAGCAGCCATGCGGCGCAAAAAGGTGCTCGGGCTCGAGGCGCCGGCTATCGGGTGCCGGCCGGGAATTTCCGTGCCCTCGGCTCCCCGCTTACGGAAGCGGGGTGTATTGTGCCGCGAGCCGCAACGCGACGGCGCGCCGTTCCCGATCATGCAAAAGGCCGAGCCGGCCGATGCGCAAGCACCGGCAGCAGCTCGGCCGACAACTCGCCACGCGGCGAGCGATTACTTCTTGTCTTTGACTTCGGTGAACTCGGCGTCGACAACGTCGGCGTCCGCCGCCTTCGACCCGCCTGCCGCTGCATTGTCCGCGCCGGCCGCCGCGCCTTCCGCCGCCCCTTGGCTCTGCGCGTACATCTGCTCGCCGAGCTTCTGGCTGGCGGCCCCGAGCGCCTGGGTTTTCGCCTCGATCGCGTCCTTGTCGTTGCCTTTCAGCGCTTCCTCGGCGTCGGTGAGCGCCTGCTCGATCTTCGCCTTTTCGTCGGCGCCGATCTTGTCGCCGTACTCGGTCAGCGACTTCCTGACCGAATGCACCAGCGCGTCGCACTGATTGCGGGCGTCGACGAGCTCGTGCGCCTTCTTGTCTTCCTCGGCGTGCGCTGCGGCGTCCTGCACCATGCGCTGGATCTCGTCCTCGGACAGACCAGAGTTCGCCTGGATCTTGATCTTGTTTTCCTTGCCGGTCGCCTTGTCCTTGGCCGATACGTGCAGGATGCCGTTCGCGTCGATGTCGAACGTGACTTCGATCTGCGGCATCCCGCGCGGAGCAGGCGGGATGTCGGACAGGTTGAACTGGCCGAGACTCTTGTTGCCCGACGACATCTCGCGCTCGCCTTGCAGCACGTGGATCGTCACCGCCGACTGGTTGTCGTCTGCCGTCGAGAACACCTGGCTCGCCTTGGTCGGGACGGTCGTGTTCTTCTGGATCAACTTCGTCATCACGCCGCCGAGCGTCTCGATGCCGAGCGACAGCGGAGTCACGTCGAGCAGCAGCACGTCCTTGACTTCGCCCTGCAGCACGCCGCCCTGGATCGCCGCGCCGACTGCCACCGCCTCGTCCGGGTTTACGTCGCGACGGGCTTCCTTGCCGAAGAACTCCTTGACCTTCTCCTGCACCTTCGGCATCCGCGTCTGACCGCCGACGAGGATCACGTCGTCGATGTCGGTGATCTTCAGCCCCGCGTCCTTCAGCGCGACACGGCACGGCTCGATCGTGCGCTGGACGAGTTCTTCGACGAGCGATTCGAACTTGGCACGCGTGATCTTCACTGCAAGGTGCTTCGGACCCGAGGCGTCCGCCGTGATGTACGGCAGGTTCACTTCGGTCTGCTGGGAGGACGACAGCTCGATCTTCGCCTTCTCGGCCGCTTCCTTCAGGCGCTGCAGCGCGAGCACGTCCTTCTTCAGGTCGACGCCCTGTTCCTTCTTGAACTCGGTGACGATGTAGTCGATCAGGCGCTGATCGAAGTCTTCGCCGCCGAGGAAGGTGTCGCCGTTGGTCGCGAGCACTTCGAATTGATGCTCGCCGTCGATGTCGGCGATTTCGATGATCGAGACGTCGAAGGTGCCGCCGCCGAGGTCATACACCGCGATCTTCGAGTCGCCGGGCTTCTTGTCCATGCCGAACGCAAGCGCCGCGGCGGTCGGTTCGTTGATGATGCGCTTTACTTCGAGACCGGCGATCCGGCCCGCGTCCTTCGTCGCCTGACGCTGGCTGTCGTTGAAGTAGGCCGGAACGGTGATGACCGCTTCGGTGACTTCCTCGCCGAGGTAGTCCTCGGCGGTCTTCTTCATCTTGCGCAGCACTTCGGCCGAGACCTGCGGGGGCGCGATTTTCTTGCTGCGGACTTCGACCCACGCGTCGCCGTTGTCGGCCTTGACGATGCTGTAAGGCATCAGGTCGATGTCCTTCTGCACTTCCTTCTCTTCGAAACGGCGGCCGATCAGGCGCTTGACCGCGAACAGCGTGTTCTTCGCGTTCGTGACCGCCTGGCGCTTCGCGGGTGCGCCCGTCAGGATCTCGCCGTCATCCGCGTAGGCGACGACCGACGGAGTCGTGCGTGCGCCTTCGGAGTTCTCGATGACTTTCGGCTTGCCGCCTTCCATGACCGCGACGCAGCTATTCGTCGTGCCGAGGTCGATACCGATGATCTTTCCCATGTCAGTTCCTTTTCAAGTGTGATGAGGAAAGCAGGGGGACGCTTCGCGTCCGCCGTCTTGCTCAAGCCTCACCATTGCGTTGTCGATAAATGGGGCCGCGCGACCCGGTTTCAAGTCCCGTCCGCGTATTCAGCTTTCCTTCGCCTTCGACACCATCACCATCGCAGGACGTATGACGCGCTCGTGCAGCAGGTAACCTTTCTGCAGCACGTTCACCACGTGATTCGGTTCGACTTCGGATTCGACCGCACTGATCGCCTGGTGCTTGTTCGGGTCGAACTTTCGGCCCGTCGGATCTTCCTCGACGATACCGGCGCTCTGGAACGCGGACACGAGCTGCTTGAGCGTGAGTTCGACGCCTTCGCGCAGGCTTTCGATCGTCTGATTCTGACTGGCGAGCGCGGCTTCGAGGCTGTCCTTGACCGGAAGCATCGCGCCGGCGAACTTTTCGGAGGCGAATTTCGTCGCCTTCGCAATGTCTTCCTGGGCGCGGCGGCGGACATTTTCGGTTTCGGCGCGCGCGCGCAGCCACGCGTCGTGATGTTCGGCAGCGTTCAATTCGGCCTGGCGCAGGCTCTCCTCGAGTCCGGGCATCCGGTCCGCTTCCGTGCGGGTCGGCTGGCCTTCGCGTTGCGACTCGGCCGAGCTTGCGACCGACGGATTTTCGGGCAATTCGCCCTGAATGTCCGGAGACTGCTTGTTTTCCTGCATGGGTTGCAACTCCCTTTGTTCTTCGACGCACCCGAGATGGGGGCGCGGAAAGTGATTTCAAGACCCGGCCGCAAGTTTTTCCGCATTGCAGATTGGCCGAGCGCTGTGTCACGATCTATGCGCGGCGACGGCTCGAAGCCAGCGGCGTTCCTGGCGGGAAAGCGAATCGAGGATGAACGATATTCCACAGCGGATTGGCCCGTACGAGCTCGTAAGGGAAGTGGGACGGGGGGCCACGGCGGTCGTCTATCTCGCGCAGTCGCCCGATCGGCCCGAGCCGGTCGCGGTCAAGCTCGTCCGCTTCCAGGACCGCGCGCGGGACGAGGCGAAGTGGAACCGCCGGCTGCTGAAGCTGCTGAAGGCCGAGAAGGCGGTCGCGGGACGCCTCGATCACCCGAACATCATTCGGATTTTCGACGTCGTCGTGGAGCCGGAACAGGCTTACGTCGTGATGGAGTATTTCCCGGGAGAGTCGCTCGAGCGCTTCTGCAGCTTCGAGCGGCTGCTGCCGATCCACCGCACGATAGGCATCATCTTCAAGTGTTGCATGGCGCTCGATCATGCGTACCGTCAAGGCGTGGTCCACCGCGACATCAAGCCGGCGAACATCCTCGTCGACGAACACGACAACGTCCGGATTACCGACTTCGGTCTCGCGCTCAACGTCGACAAGCGCGTCGATGCCGACTCGACCTTCATCATGGGTGTCGGATCGCCCGCTTACATGAGCCCGGAGCAGATCAAGGGGTATCCGCTCAATCAGAAGACGGACTTGTATTCGCTCGGCGTCGTGCTGTTCCACTTGCTGACCGGGCGGCTGCCGTTTCGCGCAAGCAATCCGGCACAGCTGATCTACAAGATCATCAATGCCGATCCGCCGCTGGTTTCGCATCTGAACCCGGATGTCCCCGAGTCGATGGACGCCGTGATCCGGCGCTCGCTCGAAAAGGATCTCTACTCGCGCTATCGCAACGGCGCGGAGTTCGCCCAGGACCTGTCGGGGGTGCGCTACCGCATCGTCGATGACCGCTTCGTCCCGGCGGATACGACGCGTTTCACGACGCTGCGCAAACTCGCGTTCTTCACCGAATTCGACGATATCGAGGTGTGGGAGGTTCTGCGGATCTCGAACTGGCGCCAGGTCGGCGAGCGCGTCGCGCTGATGCGCGAGCGTGATGCCGATCAGCGTTTCGGCATCGTCATCGACGGGGAAGTTGAGGTTTCGGTCGACGGGCGGCGGGTGAGCCGCCTGGGTGTCGGCGAGGTCTTCGGTGAGCTCGCATGGCTCGATGGCGCCGACCATCGTCATCTGACGACCGTGATTTCGGTGTCGCCGACGACCTATCTCGAGGTCAATCCGGCGGCGCTTGCGCTGGCGACCGACGAGGTGAGGGAGCGCTTCCGCAGCCTGATTGCGACGATCGTCGTGAAACGGCTCGGTGCGGCGACGCGGGAACTCGCAAGAACCGGCGAGCCCGCTCTCGTTCCCGACTTCACCGCGACCACGGGCTTGGATCTTCAGCTCGTCGAGGACTGACCGGGCGCCTTACCTTTCTCGACCATGGCGCCGTGGCGAGGGGGGTGTCAGTCCCTACGCCTCCGAGCGACGACGTGGATCTGCCGCTCGTCGGCTCCGGCCAACGCGATGCTGACGAACCAGGTGAGCACGCTGTAGAGCAGGGCGCTCCAGAACGCAGTCCAGAAATCCGGCACATGCACGCCGCTGACCAGCGCCGAGACGCTCCAGAACAGCAGCGCGTTGATCACGAGCGTGAATAGCCCGAGCGTGAGCAGCGTAATCGGCAGCGTGACGAAAATCAGGATCGGGCGGATCAGCGTGTTGATCAGCGCCAGCAGCAATGCCGTCACGAGTGCGGCGGCATAGCTGTCGACGCGCAAGTCGGTGATCACTTCGGGGAGCAGCAGCAGCGCAACGGCATTGAGGAGCCACTGCAGCGCGAGCCTGATGCGCGCGCTCATCTCGACCCCGTGCCGCTCGCGTGAACTCGCTATCCGATGGGTTCGAGTTTTGATACCCCGCCCGATGGAACTTCGAGCCAGTCCGCGATGCGGCTGCGCACGATTGAGGCGAGCGCGGAAATCCAGTCGTGGCGCTCGTTGAGGCAGGGAATGTAGCGAAAGGATTTCCCTCCCGCTTCGATGAACGCCGCCCGGACCTCCATCCCGATTTCCTCCAGCGTCTCCAGGCAGTCCGCCGGAAAGCCGGGGCAAACGACGTCGACGCGTTCCGTGCCGGTCCGCCCGAGTGCTTCGAGGGTCGCTTGCGTGTAGGGCTTGAGCCACTCGGCCTTGCCGAAACGGGACTGGAAGGTCAGTTGCCAGCGCTCCGGCGGCAGGCGCAGCCTTTCGGCTAGGAGCCGGGCGGTGGTCCGGCATTCGTCGTGATACGGGTCGCCGAGTTCGGCCGAGCGGCGCGGGATGCCGTGGAAACTCATCACGAGCTGGTCGGGTTCGCCCGCAGTCGCCCAGTGATCGCGAATGCTTTGCGCCAGCGCGTCGATGTATGCGGGGTGATCGTGGAAGTCCCGGATGAACCGGATCTCCGGCAAGTTGCGCCAGCGGGTCACGCACGCCGCGACTTCGTCGATGACGCTCGCGGTGGTGCTCGCGGCGTATTGCGGATACAGCGGCACGACGAGAATGCGCGAGCAGGCGTCCGCCTTCATCCGCTCGAGCACCTCCCGGATCGACGGCGACCCGTAACGCATCGCCCAATCCACCCGCAGGTTTCTCGCGCCGTCATGGCCGAGGTAGCCCGCCAGCAATTTCGCCTGCCGCTCGGTGTGGACCTGTAGCGGCGAGCCGTCGTCCATCCAGATGCTCGCGTATTTCTCGGCGGATTTCTTTGGCCGGAGGTTCAGGATGATGCCGTTGAGGATCGGCCACCAGGCGAGCTTCGGAATCTCCACCACGCGCGGATCGGAAAGGAATTCCTTCAGGTAAGGCCGTACCGCGGCTGCGGTCGGGGCCGCGGGTGTGCCGAGGTTGACCAACAGGACGCCCGTGCGAGACGCACCAGTCTCGCCGCGGGCGGGCTCGGGCCAGTAACGGGCCATGCGGATCCTTTGTCGCGTCGGTGACGCGGTCAGTGGTTGCTCGACAGCGCGTTCGAAAGCAGGCGCGCGGTGATGTCGACGATCGGGATGACGCGGTCGTACGCCATCCGCGTCGGTCCGATCACGCCGACCGAGCCGACGACCCTGCCGTTGACTTCGTAACCGGCCGTGATGACGCTGCAGCCGTCGAGCTGCGCGAGACCGGATTCGTCGCCGATGAAGATCTGCACGCCCTGCGCGCGATTCGAGAGATCGAGCAACTGCATCAGCCCGGTCTTCTGCTCGAAGAGCTTGAACAGTTCCCGCAGTCGGGCCATGTTCGACGACAGGTCCTCGAAGTCGAGAAGGTTGGTTTCGCCGGACATCACGTAGCGGCTGCTGTCGTCCTCTTCCGCGGCGTTGCCGGCTTCGACCGCTGCCGCCATCAGTTCGCTCATGTCGACGCGCAGCTGCTTGAGCTCGGCCCGGATGCGTACGCGGATGTCGTCGAACCCGAGCCCCGCGAAGTGCTCCGTGAGATAGCTCGCGGCTTCCGAGAGCTCGGCGGACGTATAGGCGCGGCGCGTCGTCAGGATGCGGTTCTGCACGTCCCCCGCGGTCGTCACGATGATCAGCAGGATGCGGTTCTCGGCCAGGCCGATGAATTCGATCTGGCGAATCTTGATGCTGTCCCGCCGCGGCGAAACGACGACGCCTGCGAACTGGGTGAGTTCGGAAAGCAGGTGCGACGCGGAGTTGAGGAGGCGCTGCGGCTGGTCGGGCTGCAGGTGCCCCTTCAGTTCGCGGACCCGAGCCTGTTCGAGCGGTTGCACCGTCAGCAGCGAGTCGACGAAGAAACGGTAGCCGAGCGCCGTCGGAATGCGTCCGGCCGATGTGTGTGGACTGGTGATGAATCCCATCTCCTCGAGATCGCTCATCACGTTCCGCACCGTCGCGGGCGACAGTTCGAGACCCGAATAGCGCGACAGCGCGCGGGAGCCGACGGGCTGACCCTCCACGATGTAACGTTCGATCAGGGTCTTGAGCAGGATCTGGGAGCGGGGGTCGAGCTGTTTCATGATCGGGGCGGACGGGAGGCCCTATTCTAGCGTGTCTGCCAAGCTCTTAGGCGAATGTGGTTTAATCGCCGCCATGAGCAAGAGCTTTCGCACGATTGCGTTGATCGGCAAGTACCAGAGCCCCGACGTGGCCGAGGCTGTGCTGCGTATTGCCGGCTTCCTCCGTGAGCATGGTCTCGTTGTGTGGATCGAGCAGGGGACGGCGAGTTCCATCGGAACCGCGGGCGATTACGCGGTCGCGAGCTATGAGGAAATCGGCGTAGGCGCGGATCTCGCGGTCGTGCTCGGCGGCGACGGGACGATGCTGAACACCGCGCGCCGCCTGTCGCAACACGAGGTGCCGCTTGTCGGTATCAATCAGGGTCGGCTCGGCTTTCTGACCGACATTGCCCGCAACGACGCCCTGGTGAAGCTCGGTGAAATTCTCGACGGGCGCTATTCCGAGGAGTCGCGCGCAATGCTCGACGCGGAAGTGCTGCGGGCCGGACAAAGGGTTTTCCAGACGCTTGCGCTCAATGATGTCGTCGTCAATAAGGGCGATCTCGGGCGCATGATCGAGTTCGACCTGTCGATCGACGGCGAGTACGTCTATACGCAGCGCTCGGACGGCATGATCCTCGCGACTCCGACCGGCTCGACGGCGTACGCGTTGTCCGCGAACGGACCGATTCTGCATCCGACTGTCGGCGGCGTCGCGCTCGTCCCGCTGTGCCCGCACGCGCTGACGGCCCGCCCGGTGACGCTTCCCGACACCTGCCGGATCGAGATCGTGCTGCTGCCGCCCCACGACGCGACGATCCACTTCGATGGCCAGACGCGCTTCGATGCGCGGGCGGGCGACAGGGTCGTCGTGACGCGCTCGCCGAACGTCGTGCGGCTGCTCCATCCCGAGGGATACAGCTATTTCGCGATGCTGCGCCAGAAGATGCACTGGAGCGCGGTTCCCCGCCTTCCCTGATCAACGTCCATTCAGATTCGCGACGCCATGCTACGCCGCCTGACCATTCGGGATTTTGTGATCGTCGACCGCCTGGAGCTCGAATTCGAAGCGGGATTCGGTGCGCTGACCGGCGAGACCGGCGCCGGCAAGTCGATTCTGCTCGATGCTCTCGGCCTCGCGCTCGGCGGCCGGGCGGATTCCGGCTCTGTCCGGGCCGGGCGCGACAAGGCGGACATCGTCGCCGAGTTCGATCTCCCCGCATCCGGGCCGCTCGAAGCCTGGCTTCTGCAGCACGAGTTGCCGGCCGACGAGGGCGCCGTGATCCTGCGGCGCGTCGTCGAGGCCGGCGGACGGTCCCGCGCCTGGCTCAACGGCGTGCCGGTCACGCAGGCGCAATTGCGCGAAGCGGGCGAGTGGCTGGCGGACATCCACGGACAACATGCACATCACGCGCTGCTGAGAGGCGACGCGCAGCGCGCGCTCGTGGATATGCACGCCGGGGCCGGCGCGCTTGCCGCCGACGTCGCGGCGCGTTACCGCCAATGGCAGCATTTCGCGGACCTGCGGCGTGTCGCCGAGACGGATTCGGCCGCCTCCGAGCGCGAGCGGGAGCTGCTCGCATGGCAGCTCCGTGAGGTCGAGGAGCTGGCCTTTGCGCCGCAGGAGTGGGCCGAGCTCAACGCCGAGCATAGCCGGCTTGCGCATGCCGCGGGCTTGATCGAGGGTGCGGACGAGGCACTTGTCGCGCTCGGTGAAGCGGATCTTTCCGTCGGTTCGCAACTGAGGCATATCAACGCCCGGATTGGTGAAATGACGGGGATCGATCCGGGGCTCGGCGACGTCGGCGAGCTGCTTGCCGCTGCGGAAATCCAGGTGGATGAGGCGTTGCACGAGTTGCGGCGCTACCGCGAACGACTCGACCTCGATCCCGCACGCCTCGCGGAGATCGAGCAGCGCATCGAGGCGGTGACGAGCCTCGCGCGCAAGCACCGCATCGCGCCCGAAGCCTTGCCCGATTTGCAGACCGAGTGGACGAGGAAGCTCGACGATCTCGTCGCGCGGGCTGATCCCGCGCGTCTCGCGGAGCAGGAAAAGCGCGCGCGCGACGAATACGAAGCTTTCGCGCGGCGCCTGTCGGCCGCGCGAAGACCGGCGGCCGGCAAGCTGTCGACGGACGTCACCGAGGCGATGCAGACGCTTGCGATGGCCGGTGGCAAGTTCGAAGTCGGCCTCGAGCCGGACGCCGTCGGCGGCGCCCACGGATTCGAGGTGGTCGAATTCCGCGTCGCCGCGAACCCGAATCAGCCCTTGCGCCCGCTCGCAAAGGTCGCCTCGGGCGGTGAGCTTTCCCGGATCGGCCTTGCGATCCAGGTGATGACGAGTCGCGACGCCGCGACGCCGACCCTGATCTTCGACGAAGTCGACGTGGGCATCGGCGGAGGCGTCGCCGAGATCGTCGGCAAACTGCTGCATCGGCTGGGGCGTGAGCGGCAGGTCCTGTGCGTCACGCACCTGCCGCAAGTTGCCGCGTGCGCAGACTGGCAGTGGAATATCGCGAAAACGCAGCGCGGCGGACAGACAGTGAGCGAGGTCGTCGCGCTGGACGGGGATGCGCGCATCGAAGAGATCGCCCGCATGCTGGGGGGCGTGAACATCACCGAGACGACACGCCGCCACGCGGCCGAAATGCTGGGGGCCTAACGCCTGCCGGCGGACCGTGCCGCCAGACAGCGTCCGAACGGGCGGACGCGGCCCGACGGACCGTTGCTCAGTCCTCTTCCAGCTTGCGGTTCGGGCAGTCCTTTCTCAGGCAGTCCGCGTAGAGATAAAGGGCGTGTTCGCGGACGGCGAAGCCGCGCTCCTCGGCGATCCGGTTTTGGCGGCGCTCGATCTCGGCATCGAAGAACTCTTCGACCTGGCCGCACTGGAGGCAGACAAGGTGGTCATGATGGCCGCCCTTCTTGAGTTCGAAGACCGCTTTCCCCGACTCGAAATAATGTCGCTCGAGTAGCCCGGCCTGCTCGAATTGGGTCAGCACGCGATACACGGTCGCGAGCCCGATGTCCATTCCTTCGGCCATCAACAGGCGATAGACGTCCTCGGCCGTGAGGTGCCGCAGATCCGAGGTTTGAAAGAGGTCCAGTATTTTCAGGCGAGGATAGGTCGCCTTCAGACCGATATTTTTTAGGTTTTCCGAATTCTCTGACATGGTTGCCCCGCTGGGTGGCTCGGCGCTGCTACCGCATAGCCGAGCCTGCATATGATATATTTTTTCGCCTTGCCCGAGAGCGATTCGCTCTACGGCCTTACCGACCAAGAAATCCATTCATGCGTTCAATCCTCCTCCCTGCGCTTGCCGTCGTCGGTCTGTTGAGCGGCTGTTCGATCAATTCGCTGACCGATCGCATCAATCCGTATCGGATCGACGTGCGCCAGGGCAACTACGTGGACCAGGAAATGGTTGCGCGCCTGAAAAAGGGAATGACGAGGGAGCAGGTGCGGTTCGCCCTCGGCACGCCTTTGATCGTCGATGCCTTTCACGCCGACCGCTGGGACTACGTCTACCGCTTTCAACCCGGCCGCGGCGAAATCGAGCAGCGCGTGCTAAGCGTGTTTTTCGACGGCGAGCGGCTCGATCGGGTCGAAGGGGATGTCCAGGCCGGCGACGCCCGAGCGGCTACTTCACAGGCCGAGCGCAGCCGGGTCGTCGAGATCGCTGCGCCGCCAAAGGCCGATTGACGGGGGGGGGGGGGCTCGGCGGCGTGGGCTGCTCCCGTTCGACGAACTTGGAAACGACTCAATGACACTACCACGTATCGCAATCGCCGGCGCTTCCGGACGCATGGGCCGGATGCTCATCGAAGCGAGCCTGAAGGACCCCGGTGTGACCCTCGCGGCCGCGTTCGATCGCCCTGGGACGCCGTTCATCGGGCGCGATGGAGGCGAATTCGTCGGCCAGTCCTCTGGCATCGCCATCAGTGATGACGCGCGGGCGGCGATTGCCGCGGCCGATTGCGTCATCGACTTCACGCGTCCCGAAGGAACGCTCGCGCACCTCGAACTTGCGCGCGAACTGGGAAAGTCCATGGTCATCGGCACCACCGGATTCTCGGCCGCCGAGAAGGGCGTGATCGCCGCCGCCGCGAAGTCGATTCCCGTCGTGTTCGCTCCGAACATGGCGGTTGGCGTGAATGCGGTGTTCAAGCTGCTCGAGGTTGCGGCTCGAATACTCAATGAGGGTTACGACGTCGAGGTGATCGAGGCGCACCACCGGTTCAAGGTTGACGCGCCGTCCGGGACCGCGCTCCGCATGGGTGAGGTCGTCGCGCGCGAACTCGGTCGCGACCTCGATGACTGCGCAATCTACGGCAGGGAAGGCGTGACTGGCGAGCGCAAGCCCGAAACGATCGGCTTCTCGACGATCCGGGGTGGCGACGTCGTCGGCGACCACACGGTGCTCTTCGCCGGCATCGGCGAGCGGATCGAGATCACGCACAAGTCGGGTAGTCGCATGCCCTATGCCTCGGGCTCGATGCGGGCGGCCCGTTTTCTCGCCGGCAAGTCCAGCGGACTCTTCGATATGCAGGACGTGCTGGGGCTACGCTGACTACCGGTTTCGGGGGAGCGTCGTTGCCTCGATGGGCGTGCGGCGCTATAATTAGGGGCTTCTTGAAAGCGGGATTAGCCGATCGGCTTGTCCCGTTTTTTTCACATTCGGGGAGGCATAAAAGGCCTTTCCCCTGTCTTTCGGCTGAACTCAGGAGTTTGTCGTGACTGCTTCCCCGCCCGCCCTACTAGCGCTTGCCGACGGGACGGTTTTTTTCGGCAAGGGTATCGGTGCGGCCGGCAGTACGGTTGGTGAGGTGGTGTTCAACACCTCGATGTCCGGATATCAGGAAATCCTCACCGACCCGAGCTACTGCCGGCAGATCGTAACGCTGACTTATCCGCACATCGGCAATACCGGCGTCAATCGTGAGGACGTCGAGGCGGGTCGGGTGCATGCTGCCGGACTCGTGATCCGCGACTTGCCGATCCTGCCGTCGAATTTCCGCATGGACCAGACGCTCGACGCGTATCTGAAGGCTGAAAACGTCGTCGCGATCGCGGGGATCGATACGCGCAAACTTACCCGAGTGCTGCGCGAGAAGGGCGCGCAGGCCGGGTGCATCGTCACCGCTGCTGATGGCGTCGCGCTCGACGCGGAGTCCGCGATCGCACGCGCCCGCGAATTTCCCGGTCTGTCCGGAATGGATCTGGCGAAGGTCGTCAGCGTCGAGAAGCCCTACGAATGGACCGAAGGCGAGTGGGAACTCGGAGTCGGATCGGCGACGCGGCCGGACACGAAATTCCACGTCGTCGCCTACGATTATGGCGTCAAGCGCAACATCCTGCGCATGCTTGCGAGCCGCGGCTGCCGCCTGACGGTCGTCCCGGCGCAGACATCGGCTTCGGAGGCGCTGTCGCTGAATCCGGACGGGATATTCCTGTCGAACGGTCCCGGCGATCCGGATGCTTGCGACTACGCGATCTCCGCGACGCGCGAATTTCTCGCGCGCAAAATCCCCATGTTCGGGATTTGCCTCGGTCATCAATTGATGGCGCTCGCGGCCGGCGCGAAGACGACCAAGATGAAGTTCGGCCACCACGGCGCGAATCACCCGGTCAAGGATGTCGAATCCGGGCAGGTCCTGATCACGAGCCAGAACCACGGCTTCGCGGTGGATCCGGCTACGCTGTCGGCCAATGTCCGCACGACGCACGTATCGCTCTTCGATGGCAGCTTGCAGGGCCTGGCGTGGAACGATGCCCCGGCCTTTTGCTTCCAGGGGCACCCGGAAGCGAGCCCGGGACCGCATGACGTGTCCTACCTGTTCGATCGCTTCATCCGGATGCTCGAGACGCGCACCAAGTAATTCGCAGCGGCAGCCCGCCCTGCCGCTCATCAACGCAATACCGAGGTTAGGCGATGCCTAAGCGCACAGACATACAAACCATACTTATCATCGGCGCCGGCCCGATCATCATCGGGCAGGCGTGCGAGTTCGACTATTCGGGCGCCCAGGCCTGCAAGGCGCTGCGGGAGGAAGGCTACAAGGTCGTCCTCGTCAATTCGAACCCGGCAACGATCATGACGGACCCCGAGACGGCGGACGTTACCTATATCGAGCCGATCACGTGGCAGGTCGTCGAGAGCATCATCGAGAAGGAGCGGCCCGACGCGCTGCTGCCGACGATGGGTGGTCAGACCGCGTTGAACTGCGCGCTCGATCTCGCGAAGAATGGCGTGCTCGAGAAGTACGGCGTCGAACTGATCGGCGCGTCGCGCGACGCGATCGACAAGGCTGAAGACCGCCTGAAGTTCAAGGACGCGATGACCCAGATCGGTCTGGGCTCCGCGCGTTCGGGTATCGCGCACAGCATGGAAGAGGCGCTGCAGGTGCAGGGCGGCATCGGCTTCCCGGTGATCATCCGTCCGTCCTTCACGCTCGGCGGCACCGGCGGCGGCATCGCCTACAACATGGAAGAGTTCGACGAGATCTGCAAGCGTGGTCTCGAGGCGAGCCCGACCAACGAACTCCTGATCGAAGAGTCGCTGATCGGCTGGAAGGAGTACGAGATGGAAGTCGTCCGCGACCGCGCGGACAACTGCATCATCGTCTGCTCGATCGAGAACCTCGACCCGATGGGCGTGCATACCGGCGACTCGATCACGGTCGCGCCGAGCCAGACGCTGACCGACAAGGAATACCAGATCCTTCGCAACGCCTCGATCGCGGTGCTGCGCGAGATCGGCGTCGACACCGGCGGCTCGAACGTACAATTCGCGATCAACCCGAAGGACGGTCGCATGATCGTCATCGAGATGAACCCGCGCGTGTCGCGCTCGTCGGCGCTGGCGTCGAAGGCGACCGGCTTCCCGATCGCGAAAGTGGCGGCGAAGCTCGCGGTCGGCTACACGCTCGACGAATTGAAGAACGACATCACCGGCGGCGCGACCCCGGCCTCGTTCGAGCCGTCGATCGACTACGTCGTCACGAAGATTCCGCGCTTCGCGTTCGAGAAATTCCCGCAGGCCAACGACCGTCTCACCACGCAGATGAAGTCGGTCGGCGAAGTGATGGCGATGGGGCGCACGTTCCAGGAATCGTTCCAGAAGGCGCTGCGTGGCCTCGAAGTGGGCGCCTACGGCCTCGATGAGGTCGAAGCGGACCGCGAGGATCTCGAGCACGAACTGGCGAGCCCCGGCCCGCAGCGCATCTGGTACGTCGGCCAGGCGTTCCGCGAGGGCTACACGCAGGAGCAGGTCTTCAACCTGACGAAGATCGACCCCTGGTTCCTCGCCCAGATCGAAGACATCGTGCTGACCGAGAAGGCGCTCGGCGGGCGTTCGTTGAAGGCGATCAGCGCGGGCGAGCTGCGCGAGTTGAAGCGCAAGGGCTTCTCCGACCGCCGGCTCGCTAAGTTGCTCGGTGTCGACGAAACGGCTGTGCGTCTGCACCGCCACGCTAACGGCGTTCGGCCGGTCTTCAAGCGCGTCGATACCTGCGCGGCCGAGTTCTCGACGTCCACTGCTTACATGTACTCGTCGTACGAAGACGAGTGCGAGGCGCAGCCCACCGACAAGAAGAAGATCATGGTGCTCGGCGGCGGGCCAAACCGCATCGGGCAGGGGATCGAGTTCGACTATTGCTGCGTCCACGCCGCGCTCGCGCTGCGCGACGACGGCTACGAGACGATCATGGTCAACTGCAACCCCGAGACCGTCTCGACCGACTACGACACGTCCGATCGCCTGTATTTCGAGCCGATCACGCTCGAGGACATCCTCGAGATCGTGCACGTCGAGAAGCCGGTCGGCGTGATCGTGCAGTTTGGCGGCCAGACGCCGCTCAAACGCGCGCAAGCGCTCGAGGAGAACGGCGTGCCGATCATCGGCACGAGCCCCGACATGATCGACGCGGCCGAAGATCGCGAGCGCTTCCAGAAGCTCCTGAACGACCTCGGCTTGAAGCAGCCGCCGAACCGCACGGCACGCACGCCGGAAGCTGCGGTACGGCTCGCGGCAGAGATCGGCTATCCGCTCGTCGTGCGCCCGAGCTACGTGCTCGGCGGCCGCGCGATGGAGATCGTCCACGAGCAGAAGGATCTCGAGCGCTACATGCGCGAAGCAGTGAAAGTTTCGAACGAGTCGCCGGTGTTGCTCGATCGCTTCCTGAACGACGCGACCGAGGTTGACGTCGATGCGCTGTCCGACGGCACCCAGGTGATCATCGGCGGCATCATGGAGCACATCGAGCAGGCTGGCGTGCATTCCGGTGACTCGGCTTGTTCGCTGCCGCCCTACACGCTGTCCGCGAAGCTGCAGGACGAGCTCCGTCGGCAGACCGAGGCGATGGCACGTGCGCTCAACGTGTGCGGTCTGATGAACGTCCAGTTCGCGATCCAGGGCGATGGCGACGAGGCGGCGGTGTACGTGCTCGAAGTGAATCCGCGCGCGTCGCGCACGGTGCCCTTCGTGTCGAAGGCCTGCGGGCTGCAACTCGCGAAGATTGCCGCGCGCTGCATGGCGGGGCAGAGTCTCGCGAGCCAGGGCGTGACCGGCGAGATCGTTCCGCCGTACTACTCCGTCAAGGAAGCGGTGTTTCCGTTCGTGAAGTTCCCCGGCGTCGATACGATTCTCGGACCGGAAATGAAGTCGACGGGTGAAGTGATGGGCGTCGGCCGCAGTTTCGCCGAAGCCTTCGTGAAGTCGCAGCTCGCGGCGGGCGTGCGACTGCCGCAGTCCGGGACGGCGTTCATCAGCGTCAAGCCCTCCGACAAGGGCGTCGCCGTCGAGGTTGCGCGCGAATTGCACGAACTGGGCTTCGGCCTCGTCGCGACGCGCGGCACGGCGTCGGCGATCGAAGCCGCGGGGCTCCCGGTGACCGTCGTCAACAAGGTCAACGAAGGCCGTCCGCACGTCGTCGATATGATCAAGAACAACGAGGTCAGCCTCGTCATCAACACCGTGGAAGAGAAGCGCCAGGCGATCATCGACTCGCGTTCGATCCGCACGAGCGCGCTCGCCGCGAAGCTCACGGTGTTTACGACGATCGAGGGCGCGCGCGCCGCGTGCATGGGCATGCGCCACCTCGAGGGACTCCAGGTCTACGGGCTGCAAACGCTGCATGCCGAAGTGAAGGCACAATCATGAGCAAGACGCCTCTTACCGTTACCGGAGCGGAAAAGCTCCGGCAGGAATTGCATCGCCTCAAGACCATCGATCGTCCGAGCGTCATCGCGGCGATTGCCGAAGCGCGTTCTCACGGGGACCTGTCGGAGAACGCGGAATACGACGCTGCGAAAGAGCGGCAGGGATTCATCGAGGGCCGGATCAAGGAGCTCGAGGGGAAAATCTCGACCGCGCAGATCATCGATCCGAAGCTGCTCGATGCGGACGGCCGGTGCGTCTTCGGCGCAACCGTTGAACTCGAGGACATGGAATCGGGTTTGGCCGTGACGTATCAGATCGTCGGCGATGACGAGGCCGACGTGAAGGAAAACAAGATTTCGATCAGTTCGCCGATCGCCCGTGCGCTCATCGGCAAGTTCGCCGGCGACATCGCGGAAGTGCAGGCGCCGGGCGGGCTGAGGGAATACGAGATCATCGACGTCCGTTACGTGTGAGGTTCGTCATTCCCGATTCCGCAGTGATTGTCCGTTGGGGCGGGGCGAGCTCGTGAGCCGTCTTTCCGAGCATGTCCTGATTGTGCTCGTCACGCTCTGGGTCGGAGCGATGTGGTCGATCGGCTACATCGTCGCGCCGACGCTCTTCGGTATGCTCGGCGACCGCACGTTGGCGGGCAACGTCGCGGGGCGCCTGTTTTCAATCGTCGGCTGGATCGGGATCGGGGCTTCGGTCTACGTCCTTGGCTTCCTGTTCGTTCGCCTGGGTTGGCGGGCTTTTCGAAGCGGAGTCTTCTGGGTCGTCGCGGCGATGCTGCTTGCAACCCTTGCAAGTCAGTTCGGCATCCAGCCGCTTATGGCGCAGATGAAAGCCAACGCTTGGCCGCGTGAAGTCATGGACACCGTGATGCGCACGCGTTTCACGACGTGGCACGGCATCTCGAGCGTGCTCTACCTCGTGCAGAGCGTGCTCGGCTTGTTTCTGGTCCTGGGAACGCGGAAGTTGCTGGCGCGCTGACGGATCTCCCGTCAGCGGGGCTCAGTTTCCGCGGCTCGATCCAGCTTTTTTCGTCGTGGCTCGAACGCGTTTCGCCGCGAGGCGCTTCTTGTCGGAGGCCGCCTTGATGAGCGCAGTACGGCGCGCCGCTGCGGCGAAGGCTCGGGCGGATTTCGCTTTCGCCACGCCAGGAACGTTCGCGGCCGGGGCTGCCGATTTCGCCGAGGCGGATTTCTCGGCTTCCTCGCGTCGTTCGCGCCACACGACGAGGATCGTGCCGATATGTTGAACCGCGAAGGCGTCGAGCGCGTCGCAGACAGCTTTCATCAGTTCTTCGCGCGCGTCGCGTTCGGCGCCGTGAACTTTTATCTTGATCAACTCGTGCGCCTGCAGGGAGCGGTCGATCTCGCCCAGGACCGCCGGCGTCAGACCGTTTCCGGCGATGCTGACGACGGGATTCAGATGGTGGGCGCTCGCACGCAATTCGCGCCGCCGGGCGGGGGGTAGCTCGCTCATTCTTTTCTCAAATCTTTCAGGGGCATGGATTCTACTCCGATGAAGCGAACCAAGACCAGCAAGGCGTGGATGCAGGAGCACGTGAACGACCCCTACGTCCAGCGGGCTAAGAGCGAGGGCTATCGTTCGCGCGCCGCGTTCAAGCTCATGGAGATCGACGATCGCGATCATCTGTTTCGGCCGGGAATGGTCGTCGTGGATCTGGGCGCCGCGCCGGGTTCGTGGTCGCAGGTCGCAATGCGGCGAGTGGGCTCCGCAGGACGGGTGTTCGCGCTCGATCTTCTCGCGTTCGAGCCGCTGCCCGGTGTCGAATTTCTGCAGGGCGATTTTCAGGACGAAGCCGTGCTTGCGGACTTCGAGGCGCGACTCGGCGATTTGCGCGTGGACGTCGTGCTCTCGGATATGGCGCCTAACATGTCGGGTATCGACACGGTGGATCAAGCGCGCTCGATTTATCTCGGCGAACTCGCACTCGACTTTGCACGCCGGCATCTGAAGCCCGGAGGCGCCTTCCTGGTGAAGGTCTTTCAAGGTGAGGGGTTCATGCAGTTCCGCGGCGAAATCCAGAAGCATTTCAACTCGCTGCAGGTGCGCAAGCCCAAGGCGTCCCGCGATCGCAGTCCGGAGGTCTATCTGCTCGGCTTGGGGGGACGCGCGGGTTAAGCGCACTCCAATGCGCGTCGATATCGACTCGAGCGCGCGATTCATTGTCCACGGACTTGAATATTCTGTGGATGCCCCCAACTCAGGCGGGTAGAAGGAGCAGATCCGCGTCCCGGAGCACGCTGTCGCCATTACCACGGACCATCGGGACGATTGGTTTACGCAGCGGAACGTTCGCCACTAGAATGGGTCAATCTGTCGCTGCCCCAGTTGGGCTTTCAAGGAAAGAAGTTGAATAATCTCTTCAAGAATCTCGCGATCTGGATGGTCATTGGCGTCGTGCTGATGACGGTATTCAACCAGTTCAACACGCGGCAGGTGTCGACCAACACGATGGAGTACTCCCAGTTTCTCGAGGAGGCTCGTGCTGGGCGCATCGCCAAAGCGACGATAGACGGACGTCTCGTGCGCGCTACCACGCAGGAAGGGCGGCAGATCACGGTGTACACGCCGGGCGTTCAGGACATCTGGATGGTGTCCGATCTGATCCGCTCGGGCGTCGTGGTGAACGCGAGCAAGCCGGAGGAGGAGCAGTCCTTCCTGATGAGCATCTTCGTGTCGTGGTTCCCGATGCTGCTGCTGATCGGCGTTTGGGTGTTCTTCATGCGGCAGATGCAGGGCGGCGGCCGTGGCGGGGCGTTTTCGTTCGGCAAGTCGAAGGCGAGGATGCTCGACGAGAGCGCGAATTCGCTATCGTTCGCCGACGTCGCGGGGTGCGACGAGGCCAAGGAAGAGGTATCGGAACTCGTCGATTTCCTGCGCGACCCCTCGAAGTTCCAGAAGCTCGGTGGCCACATCCCTAAAGGCGTGCTGATGGTCGGCTCGCCTGGTACCGGCAAGACCTTGCTTGCAAAGGCGATCGCGGGCGAAGCGAAAGTGCCGTTCTTCTCGATTTCCGGCTCGGACTTCGTCGAGATGTTCGTCGGCGTCGGTGCGGCCCGGGTGCGGGACATGTTCGAGCAGGCGAAGAAGCATGCGCCATGCATCATCTTTATCGATGAGATCGATGCCGTCGGCCGCCAGCGCGGTGCCGGGATGGGCGGTGGCAACGACGAACGGGAACAGACCTTGAACCAGTTGCTCGTCGAAATGGACGGCTTCGAAGGGCAGACGGGCGTGATCGTCATCGCGGCGACCAACCGTCCCGACGTTCTGGATCCGGCGCTGCTGCGCCCGGGCCGCTTCGACCGGCAAGTGGTCGTTCCGTTGCCCGATATTCGCGGTCGCGAACAGATCCTGAAAGTGCACATGCGCAAAGTGCCGATCGCGCCCGACGTCGAGCCGGTCGTCCTCGCACGTGGCACCCCGGGTTTTTCCGGCGCCGATCTCGCGAACCTCGTCAACGAGGCGGCGCTTTTCGCCGCGCGCGGCGGCAAGCGACTGGTCGACATGGAAGACTTCGAGCGCGCCAAGGACAAGATCATGATGGGTTCCGAGCGGCGCTCGATGGTGATGCCGGAAGAGGAACGGCGGAACACCGCGTTCCACGAATCCGGCCACGCGGTCGTCGCGAAACTGCTCGACAAGACCGATCCGGTCCACAAGGTCACGATCATTCCGCGCGGGCGGGCGCTTGGCGTGACGATGCAATTGCCGGAGACGGACCGCTACAGCCAGGACCGCGAGCGTCTGTTGCAGACGATCGCGGTGCTGTTCGGCGGCCGGATCTGCGAAGAGCTTTTCATGGATCAGATGACGACCGGCGCTTCGAACGACTTCCAGCGGGCCACGGATCTCGCCCGCCGGATGGTCACTCAATGGGGTATGTCGGATACGCTCGGCCCGATGGTGTACGGTGAAGAGGAAGGCGAGATTTTCCTCGGCCGCCAAGTCACCACGCACCGCAATGTCTCCGAGGCCACGATGCAGAAGGTCGACGCCGAGATCCGGCGCATCATCGATCAACAGTACGCGCTGGCGCGGCGACTGATCGAGGAGAACCGCGACAAGATCGAGGCGATGACGAGTGCGCTGCTCGAGTGGGAAACGCTCGATGCGGAGCAGATCTCCGACATCATGGCCGGCCGTCCTCCTCGGCCGCCGAAGCCGAGCTCGCAACCGGCTCGCCGCTCGCCGAAGGACGACGCGCCGGGTGCGGCGCCCACGGCGCCCGCTCCGGCAGCCTGATCGAGACGCGGATCAATAACTTACACTTTGGCCGGCGCAAGCCGGCCGTTTCTTTTCGGGTCTCAGATGCAGACACTCAAGTGCGGCCGTTTCGAAATCGATCTCTCGCGTCCGCGGATCATGGCAATCATCAACGTGACGCCGGACTCCTTCTCCGGTGACGGTCTCGGACACGATCTGGATGCCGCTCTGCGCCGCTGCGAAGCCGCGGTCGAAGCGGGCGCCCGTTTTCTCGATCTCGGCGGCGAATCGACGCGTCCGGGGTCGCAGCCCGTTTCCGAACAGGAAGAACTCGACCGCGTCGTGCCGTTGGTTGAACGGCTCGCGGATTGGCCGGTTCCGGTGTCGGTCGACACGGTAAAGCCGGCGGTCATGCGCGCCTCGCTCGCGGCCGGGGCGAGTCTGATCAACGACATCAACGGTTTCCGCGCGCCGGGAGCGATTGACGCACTTCAGGGCAGCAACGCGGCCGTGTGCGTGATGCACATGCAGGGCGAGCCGCGAAGCATGCAATCGAGCCCGCACTACGGCGATGTAGTCGGCGAAGTGCTCGATTTTTTGACGCGACGAGTCCAAGAGCTCGAAGCGCTGGGTATCGACAAGAGCCGGATCACGATCGATCCGGGATTCGGCTTCGGCAAGACGCTCGAGCACAACCTCGCGATGTTTCGCGCGCTCGATCACTTCGTTGCGACCGGGCGACCGGTTCTCATCGGCGTTTCGCGCAAATCGATGCTCGGCGCGATCATCGGGCGGCCGGTGGCTGAGCGGACGCCCGCGAGCGTCGCTGCTGCATTGATGGCAGTCGAACGAGGCGCACGGATCGTACGTGTGCATGACGTCGCGGCGACGCGCGACGCTCTTTCGGTGTGGGAGGCCGTCGAGAACGTAACAGTGTCGAACTGAAGGCCCGGAGGTCGAGCGCGGTAATGCCATAATTCGCGCATTTCGGTATTCGGGGAGAAAAATGGGACGGAAGTATTTCGGCACCGATGGCGTCCGGGGCAGGGTAGGCGACTCGACAATCACGCCGGATTTCGTCATGCGGCTCGGATTCGCGGCGGGCGTGACGCTCGTGTCGCGCGGGCAGTTGCCGCCCGGTGACCGGCCGGCGGTGCTGATCGGGAAGGACACGCGCATTTCCGGATACATGCTGGAAGCGGCGCTGGAAGCGGGATTTGCCGCGGCGGGGGTCGACGTGATGCTCGCCGGGCCCGTTCCGACGCCGGCGGTCGCGTACCTTACCCGCGCGCTTCGTCTGCAGGCCGGCGTCGTGATCTCCGCCTCGCATAACCCCTATTACGACAATGGCATCAAGTTCTTCTCGGCAAACGGTGCGAAGCTGCCCGATGCGATCGAGGAAGAGATCGAGACGCTCGTCGATCGCCCGATGGCCTGCGCCGAATCCGCTTCGCTCGGCAAGGCCCGCCGCATCAACGACGCCGCGGGGCGGTACGTCGAGTTCTGCAAGAGCACCTTCCCGAACGACCTGGATTTGCGCGGCCTGCGCATTACGCTCGACTGTGCGCATGGAGCGGCGTACCACATCGCCCCCAGCGTGTTCCACGAACTCGGCGCGGAAGTGGTGACGGTCGGCGTCGATCCGAACGGTCTCAACATCAATGACGAGGTCGGCGCCACCTGTCCGGAAACGCTGCGGGCGGCGGTCCTTGCCCACGGGACCGATCTCGGGATTGCCCTCGACGGCGACGGTGACCGGTTGATCATGGTCGACCGAGACGGAATCCTCTACGACGGCGACAAGCTGTTGTACGTCATTGCGCGGGCGAGAAAAGCCGCCGGCCGTCTCGAGGGTGTGGTCGGCACGCAGATGAGCAATCTTGGTTTCGAGCATGCGATCGCCCGGCTCGGCGTGCCGTTCGCCCGCGCGAAGGTCGGTGACCGCTACGTATTGGAAATGCTTCACGAGCGTGGATGGAAACTCGGAGGCGAGAATTCGGGCCACATCATTTGTCTCGATCGGCACACCACAGGGGACGGCATCGTGTCGGCGTTGCAGGTTCTGGCGGCGTTGATCGAAAGCGGGCAGAGCCTAGCCGAGGCCTGCGCGGATCTCGTCTTCTATCCCCAAAAGCTTGTCAATGTGCGTCTGCCACCCGGCTTCGACTGGCAGGCGGACGAGCGGATCGAACGTGCTCGGGCGCAGGCGGTGTCCGAGTTGGGCGACCGGGGGCGCGTACTGTTGCGACCCTCTGGCACCGAACCGCTCCTGCGCGTGATGGTCGAAGGCCAGAATTCGGTCGAGGTGGAGCGGCTTGCTCAAGAAATCGCCGATTGCATCGGACATTGCACCGTCTGATCGAAGTCCGACCGGCGGCTCGGGACGGGCAGGTGCCAGCCCGCGTAGTTCGATTTTGTCGGCGGCGAACATGAGCGTTACCCACTCGGAGGAATGTGACATGTCACATTCCTGAAATCTAAAATCTCTACACTGCGCGGGCTCGTACCGGTTTCAATGTAGTATTCGGCGCGGCGGCGCTTCTGGATGCGCCGGGGCGCAGCGCGAGGAGTCGACGCCCTTGCGATGAGGTCCGGTTCGAGCGAGTTTCTGCTGCATCGCGCACTGTCGCGCGATGTCCTGCAATTCCGATGACGTCGATTCCGAATCGACGGGTTCGCCAACAGGAGATTTTGCATGTCCCGTATGAAGCAGGTCGCTTTCGCCGCAGCAGTCGTCGCCTTCGGCTCGCAACTCGCGCATGCCCAGTCCATCGTCAAGGTAGACGGATCGAGTACGGTGTTTCCCATCACCGAGGCGGTTGCCGAGGATTTCCAGAAGTCCGTGAAGGGGAATGTGAAGGTGACCGTCGGGATTTCCGGTACTGGCGGCGGCTTCAAGAAGTTCTGTCGCGGCGAGATCGACGTCGCGGGCGCATCGCGTCCGATCCTGAAAAAGGAGATGGAGGCATGTGGGCAGGCCGGCATCAAGTACTACGAGATCCCGGTCGCGTTCGATGCACTGACGGTCGTCGTCAATCCGAAGAACGAATTCGTCAAGCAGCTCGGCGTCGAGCAACTCAAGAAGATGTGGGAGCCGGCTTCGCAGGGCACGGTGACGACCTGGAAGCAGGTTGACGCCTCTTTTCCCGATGCCCCGCTCAAGCTCTTCGGCGCCGGCTCCGACTCGGGTACCTTCGATTACTTCACCGAAGCGGTCGTCGGCAAGGCGAAGTCATCGCGGGGCGACTATACAGCGTCGGAGGACGACAACGTGCTGGTTCAGGGCGTGTCGCGGGACGTGAATGCGATCGGCTATTTCGGCTACGCGTACTACGCAGAAAACAAGGGAAAATTGAAGGCCGTGCCGATTGTCAATGCGGCCGGGAAAGCCGTGGAACCGTCGCCGCAGAGCGTGTCCGACGGCTCATATAACCCGATGTCGCGACCGATCTTCATCTACATCAGCGAGAAGGCGCTCGAGCGGCCGGAAGTGCGTGACTTCACGACGTATTACCTGAAGAATGCCGGGAAGCTCGCCGCGGAAGTCAAGTACGTTCCGCTTTCAGCGAAGGCTTACGAAATCGCTCAGGATCATATCGCCAAGAAAAAGGTCGGTACCGTCTTCGGCGGTGAGCCGGAAATCGGCGTGACCATCGACGCGCTGCTGAGCCGCGAAGCGAAGCTCTAAATGGACGAGGCGCACGGCGTGGGCCGTGCGCCGCTTTTCCGTTGACTATACGAAGAATGCAAGAAACCGACACTGTCAGCGCTGTAGGGAGTGCTCGATTTGCGCCCATGGTCGTAAGCGACCGTTTGGCGAAGAAAGGGCTGCGCAATTTCAGGGAACGCGTCATCGAGTTGCTCCTGTTCGGGGCTGCGGGCGTGTCCGTTCTCACGACGATCGGCATCGTCTGGGTGCTCGTCAGCGAATCGGTTCATTTTTTCGAGTCCGTCCCGCTGGTCGACTTTCTCACCGACACGATGTGGACGCCGCTTTTCGCCGATGCGCATTACGGTATTCTGCCGCTGCTGTCCGGAACGCTGACGACCTCGCTGGTTGCCCTTGTTGTGGCGATCCCGCTCGGGACCACGATCGCGATCTACCTATCCGAATTCGCGCCCGCAGCCGTCCGCGAAGTCGTGAAGCCGTTTCTGGAGCTTCTCGGCGGAATTCCGACGATCGTCTATGGCTATTTCGCGCTGGCGGTGGTCATTCCTCTGCTGCAGATCTTCATTCCGAGCCTGCCCGGCTTCAACATGCTCGGCGCCGGCATCGTCATGGGCATCGCGATCATTCCCTACGTCAGTTCCCTCGCAGAGGATGCAATGCGGGCTGTGCCCATGAGCATGCGCGAAGGTGCGTATGCGATGGGCAGCACGAAATTTCAGACCGCGGTTAGAGTCGTATTTCCTGCAGCGCTTTCCGGGATCCTTTCGGCATATATCCTCGGAATTTCGCGAGCCGTCGGCGAGACGATGATCGTTGCTGTCGCGGCGGGGATGCAGCCGAATTTCACGATGAACCCGATGGAGCAGGCGCAAACGATCTCGGCTTATATCGTGCAGGTGGCGCTAGGCGATCTGCCGCACGGTTCGATTGGCTATCAGTCGATCTTCGCGGCTGGCCTCAGTCTGATGTTGATGACTCTGCTGCTCAACATCGCGGGCCAGGTTATTCGCCGCCGCTTCCGTGAAGCTTACTGAGAGGGCGAGCATGAAATCTTCCGAACTCTCGGTCATTCATCGCATTGTCCGGCGCAACAAGCGCTGGGACCTTGTCTTCGCCGTCGCGGGCGTCGTTGCGCTGATGGTCGGTGTACTGACCTTTCTCGCGCTGTTCCTGCAAATGGCCTTCGCCGGTTGGGAGCGGCTGACCCCGGAATTCTTCACGAGTTTCCCGTCCCGCCGTGCGGGGCAGGCCGGGATCCTCTCGGCCTGGGTGGGGTCGTTGCTGGTGATGCTTGTCACCGCGGTGTCTGCGGTACCTCTGGGCGTCGCAGCTGGCGTCTATCTCGAAGAGTACGCGCCGAAGAACCTCGTGACCGAGATCATCGAAATCAACGTGACGAATCTCGCCGGCGTTCCGTCGATCGTATACGGCCTGCTGGCATTGGGCGTGTTCGTATACACCTTCGGCTTCGGTCAGAGCATCCTTTCGGCGGGCCTGACCCTCGGGCTCCTGATCCTGCCGATCGTCATCGTCGCGACGCGCGAAGCGATCCGTTCGATCCCTCAGCACATCAGGGAGGGCGCGTACGCCGTCGGTGCCACGCGATGGCAGGTTACCCGCGACCACATCGTTCCGTACTCGATGCCGGGGATCCTCACCGGTGTAATCATCGGAATGTCGCGCGCGATCGGAGAAACGGCCCCGATCATCACGATCGGCGCGCTGACCTTCATCGCTTTCCTTCCTGAGTCACCGATCGGTCCGGAGTTTCCGTGGATCAACTTCGAATGGCTCAAATCCGGTTTCACCGTCATGCCGATCCAGATGTTCAACTGGACGTCACGCCCCGAGGAAGCTTTCCAGCAGAATGCCGCTGCAGCCGGCTTCGTCCTGGTGCTCATGACCCTCGCCATGAATGCGGCGTCGATCTGGATTCGTTATCACCTGCGCAAGGACATCAAATGGTAGGAAACGCTCCGCTGCGTTCCAGCAATCCTTCGGACAAAGATTCGATCGCACCCGCTGCGGGCAGCGTTGCAACCGCCCTCGGGGATCGGAGCGCGGACGAGCGGCCACAATCGTCCAGCGCTCCCGCGGTCAAAGCCGCCGCGGAGGATTTCAGTTTCTACTACGGCGACTTCAAGGCGTTGAAGGAGATTACTCTCCCGATCCATGAGAAACAGGTGACTGCGCTGATCGGCCCGTCCGGTTGCGGGAAATCGACCCTCCTTCGGGCATGCAACCGAATGCACGATCTGTATCCCGGTAACCGATACGAAGGGGCGATCCGGCTATACCCGGACAACACCAACCTGCTCGATGCCTCTGTGGATCCGATCGAAGTGCGCATGCGGATCGGGATGGTTTTCCAGAAACCAAACCCGTTTCCGAAATCGATCTACGAGAACGTCGCGTACGGCTTGCGGGTGCGTGGAGAGCGGAGCCGATCCGTCATCGACGATCGCGTCGAGCAGGCGCTGAAGGGGGCTGCCCTGTGGACCGAGGTGGAGAAGCGCCTCAATGATCCCGCCTTCGCGTTGTCAGGCGGACAGCAGCAACGGCTATGTATCGCACGCTGCCTGGCGACCGATCCTGAAGTGCTCCTGTTCGATGAGCCCACTTCGGCTCTCGATCCGATTGCGACGGCTAGCATCGAAGAGCTTATCGACCAGTTGCGTGAGCGCGTCACGATTCTGATCGTCACGCACAACATGCAGCAGGCAGCCCGTGTATCGGACTATACGGCGTACATGTACCTCGGCGAACTGATCGAGTTCGGGCGGACGCGACAACTGTTCGTCAACCCGACGCGACGTGAAACGGAAGATTACATCACCGGTCGGTTCGGTTAACGGTCGGGCACCCGCGGCCCGGGCCGGCTTCGCTGCACCGCATACGGAGATCGCGTCCAACGCGTCGCGCCCGAGGCGTGTTGCGGCCCGTTGCGTCTTCGCCTTTACCATAGGCGGTCTGGCAGGATAGAATCGCACGATTTTATTGGGTTCAGGCGGATGAGACGTAAGCTTGTCGTCGGGAACTGGAAGATGAACGGCGATCTGGTCCGCAATCGGGAGCTGCTTCGCACGCTCTCTGCGCGCGTACCTGATGATGTCGATTGCGCGGTCTGCGTTCCGTTTCCGTACCTCGCGCAGGCTCGGGAGCATCTTTCCGGTGCTTCCATCGCCCTCGGAGCGCAGGACGTCTGCGAATTCGCCGAGGGGGCATATACCGGAGAAGTGAGTGCGGCGATGCTCGCGGACTTCGGTTGCCGCTACACGATAGTCGGCCATTCCGAACGGAGGTCGATGTTCGGCGACGATTCGACACGCGTTGGTCGAAAAGCGTTGGCGGCAATGCGCGCCGGGCTCGTTCCGATTCTTTGTGTAGGCGAGTCGCTCGAAGAGCATTCAGCGGGTCGGACGGAGGCGGTTCTTCGGGGGCAACTCGATGCAGTAGCCGAGATCGTGGGCGCTTCTTCGCTCTCCCGGCTGGTGATCGCGTACGAACCCGTGTGGGCCATCGGCACCGGACAGGCTGCTTCCCCTGCTCAGGTACAAGGTGTCCTGTCTTTCGTGCGCGGTTGGCTGGCAGATCGTACTTCTGAAGCTGGCGACGTCAGAATCCTTTACGGTGGAAGCGTGAAGCCGGAGAGTGCGGGGCCCCTTTTCGGTTTGCCCGATTCGGATGGGGGTTTGATCGGGGCGGCTTCGTTGATCGCCGCCCAATTTCTCGGTATCTGCGAAGCAGCATCGGTCGCTACGCAGGACAATGTGCGGCAATTCGAAGGTCTTAAATGAATAATCTCGTTTTCTCACTCGTTCTGACGGTTCATGTACTCGTCGGACTCGGCGTCATCGGCTTGGTATTGATGCAGCATGGAAAAGGCGCTGACGCGGGGGCGGCGTTTGGTGGGGGTGCTTCCGGTAGCGTTTTTGGTTCGTCCGGTTCTGCCAATTTCCTTAGTCGTACGACCGCTGTTCTCGCGACGATCTTTTTTGCTACCAGTCTTGGACTGAGTTATCTCGCGAGTGACAAGCCGGCACAGCCGACTAGCGTGATGGAAGGAGCAGCGCCTGCAGCGGCTCCGTCGACTGCTGGTGAGGCGGCAGACAAGGGCGCGGCGCAGGATTCGAAAGCGCAATCGATCCCAAAATAGATTTTTTTAGGCTTTGCGTAGTCCGAAAAACGTCGTATAATTTTCTGGCTGTAACAAACGTGCCGACGTGGTGAAATTGGTAGACACGCCATCTTGAGGGGGTGGTGGCGAAAGCCGTGTGAGTTCGAGTCTCACCGTCGGCACCAGTATTCGAGATCGCCCGCGAAAGCGGGCGTTTTCTTGCAGCTTCTTCTCTGAAGCTGGAATTGACGAGAAATTAAAACGGGGTGTTGTGCGATGCTGGAAAATTACTTTCCTGTCCTGATGTTCATCCTCGTTGGTCTGGGATTCGGGCTTGTTCCGGTGATTCTCGGCCGCCTTCTTGGTCCATATCGTCCCAGCAGTGAAAAACTGTCTCCGTACGAGTGCGGTTTCGAAGCGTTCGAAGACGCACGCATGAAATTCGATGTTCGCTATTACCTCATAGCGATCCTCTTCATTCTTTTTGATCTCGAAATCGCCTTTTTGTTTCCGTGGGCGACCGTCTTCCAGGAATTCATCGCGGCCGGTGAGGTCGCCTGGTTCGTATTCGGGTCGGTAATGCTGTTTCTTGCTGTGCTGGTAATCGGCTACGTCGTCGAGTGGAAAAACGGCGCGCTGGACTGGGAGTGATATATGAGCATTGAGGGCGTCTTTCGCGAGGGGTTTGTCACGACCTCGCTTGATGCAGTCATCAATTGGACGCGGACCGGTTCCTTGTGGCCGATGACTTTCGGTCTGGCGTGTTGCGCAGTCGAAATGATGCATGCCGGCATGGCGCGCTACGACTTGGATCGCTTCGGCATCATCTTCAGGCCGAGCCCGCGGCAGTCCGATCTGATGATTGTTGCCGGAACTCTGTGCAACAAGATGGCTCCGGCATTGCGCAAAGTTTATGACCAGATGGCCGAGCCGCGCCGGGTGATCTCGATGGGTTCATGCGCGAACGGGGGTGGCTACTATCACTACTCCTATTCGGTGGTTCGGGGTTGCGACCGCATTGTTCCGGTCGACGTCTATGTGCCGGGTTGTCCGCCAACGGCCGAGGCCCTGCTGTACGGCATCATTCAGTTGCAGAACAAGATCAAGCGCACCAGCACGATCGCGCGCTAACAGGTGTCCCGAAGATGAGTGCAAAGCTAGAACGCCTGAGTCAGTCGCTGCAGGAGGTCCTTGGCGACAGATTGCGGTCTGTCGCGACCGATCGCGGGGAGGTCACGATCGAGGTCGCGGCCGGTGATTATCTCCCGGTCGCGCAACTGTTGCGTGATCATGCGCAATTGCGGTTCGAGCAGTTGATTGATCTAACCGGGCTCGATTATTCGGCGTACGGGCAAGGCGACTGGAACGGCAAGCGCTTTGCCTTGGCGGTTCACCTTCTTTCAGTGACGCATAATTGGCGTGTTCGACTCCGTGTTTTTGCAGACGACGACGCGTTTCCGGTCCTGGAGTCGCTGATCCCGGTATGGTCGGGCGCGAATTGGTATGAACGTGAAGCGTTCGATCTATACGGAATCATGTTTTCCGGTCACTCCGATCTGCGGCGGATTCTCACTGACTACGGTTTTGTGGGACATCCGTTCCGAAAAGATTTTCCGGTTACCGGCTACGTCGAAATGCGCTATGACCCGGAGCAGGGCAGGGTGGTCTATCAGCCCGTGACCATCGAGCCTCGCGAAAACACCCCGCGCATTGTGCGCGAAGAGAACTACGGGGACGTTGGCAATGGCTGAGATCCGCAACTATACGATCAACTTCGGCCCTCAGCACCCGGCAGCTCACGGCGTGCTGCGCCTGGTGCTCGAGCTCGACGGAGAGGTGGTTGAGCGCGCAGATCCACATGTGGGTCTGCTTCACCGCGGCACCGAAAAGCTCGCCGAAACGCGGACTTGGGTGCAGTCCGTGCCCTATATGGACCGGCTCGACTACGTGTCGATGATGTGCAACGAGCATGCATACTGCATGGCGATCGAGCGTTTGCTCGGTCTTGAAGTGCCGTTGCGTGCCCAGTACATCCGCGTCATGTTCGATGAAGTCACGCGCATCCTGAACCACCTGATGGGGATCGGAGCACACGCGATCGACATCGGTGCGATGACCGCGATCCTGTACACGTTTCGTGAGCGCGAGGATCTCATGGACGTCTACGAGGCGGTGTCCGGCGCGCGTATGCATGCTGCCTACTACCGGCCCGGCGGTGTCTATCGCGATCTTCCCGACAGAATGCCGCAGTACCAAGTGAACAGGTTCAAGAGCGAGAGGGTCGTAAAGGAACTCAACGCAGCTCGTGAAGGCTCGCTACTCGATTTTCTTGAGGATTTCACCAATCGCTTCCCGGGCTGTTGTGACGAATACGAGACCCTGCTGACCGATAACCGCATCTGGAAGCAGCGCACCGTCGGAATCGGTGTGGTGTCGCCGGAACAGGCGCTGGCCTGGGGATTTACCGGTCCGATGTTGCGTGGGTCGGGAGTCGCCTGGGATTTGCGCAAGAAGCAGCCCTACGAAGTTTATGATCGAGTCGATTTCGATATCCCGGTCGGCAAGACCGGCGACTGTTACGATCGATATCTCTGTCGCATGGAAGAGATGCGCCAGTCGAACCGCATCATCAAGCAATGCATTGATTGGCTGCGCAAGAACCCCGGCCCGGTGATGACCGACAACTACAAGGTCGCTCCGCCTCCGCGCGAGAACATGAAAGCAAACATGGAAGAGCTGATCCATCACTTCAAGCTCTTTTCTGAAGGTATTCATGTGCCGGCGGGCGAAGTCTATGCGGCGATCGAGCATCCGAAAGGCGAGTTCGGCGTATATGCCGTCTCTGACGGCGCCAACAAGCCTTACCGTCTCAAGCTGCGTGCGCCCGGTTTTCCGCATTTGGCGGCGATCGACGAGATTGCACGCGGGCACATGATCGCAGACGTGGTTGCCATCGTCGGTACGCTCGATCTCGTATTCGGCGACATCGATCGATGAGCATCCCCGCATCGGGAACCGGTGCTCCAGCGTCGGTGGAACTAAGAGGGAATCGGCAAGCTTTCCGGAAGATCAAGACGACATGCTGAGTCAGGAATCGCTACAACAGATCGATCGCGAGATTGCGAAGTACCCGGTCGATCAGAAACAGTCTGCGGTAATGTCGGCGCTGCGCATCGCGCAAGTCGAAAAGGGTTGGCTGGCGAAGGAAACGATCGAGTTTCTCGCCGACTATCTCGACATGCCCGCCATTGCGGCCTACGAGGTCGCGAGTTTCTACAACATGTACGACTTGCAACCGGTCGGCCGGCACAAGATCACCGTTTGCACGAATCTCCCCTGTGCGCTGTCAGGCGGCGTGCACGCGGCGGATTACCTGAAGAAAAAGCTCGGAATCGATTTCAACGAAACGACTCCCGATGGCAAGTTCACTCTCAAGGAGGGTGAGTGCATGGGAGCTTGCGGCGATGCTCCGGTACTTCTGATGAACAATCATCGGATGTGCAGCTGGATGACAGAGGAAAAGATCGATCAATTGTTGGCCGATCTGGAAAACAAATGAGCGCACGCGGACTTATTCTCGCCGGCGTAGACGGCGACCGTACCTGGCGGTTACAGGATTACATCGCGCGCGGTGGTTATTCGGCGCTCAAGAAGATCATCGGCGAGAAGATTGCGCCCGAAACGATCATTGCCGAGCTGAAAGCGTCCTCGCTGCGTGGACGCGGGGGTGCCGGCTTTCCGACCGGGTTGAAGTGGAGCTTCATGCCCCGTGCGTTTCCAGGGTCGAAGTATCTCGCGTGCAATTCCGACGAAGGCGAACCGGGGACTTTCAAGGATCGCGACATCCTGCGATACAACCCGCACAGCGTGATCGAAGGCATGACGATTGCAGCGTATGCAATGGGCTGTGAGCGTGGATACAACTACATTCACGGCGAGATCTTCGAGATCTACCAGCGTTTCGAAGAAGCGCTGGCGGAAGCGCGCGACGCGGGATTGCTCGGTGCGAACATCCTTGGTTCGGACTTTTCGTTCGACCTGTTCGCGCATCACGGATATGGGGCCTATATCTGCGGCGAAGAAACGGCATTGCTCGAATCCATCGAGGGAAAGAAGGGGCAGCCCCGCTTCAAACCGCCGTTCCCCGCTAGCTATGGTCTGTACGGGAAGCCGACGACGATCAACAACACCGAAACCTTCGCCTCAGTCCCGTTCATTGTGAACATGGGCGGTGAGGCGTTTCTCGGTCTCGGCAAGCCGAATAACGGCGGTACGAAGCTGTTCTCGGTGTCCGGTCACGTAAACAGGCCCGGCAATTACGAGATCGAGTTGGGAACGCCTTTCTCCGAGTTGCTCGAGATGGCCGGTGGAATGCGCGCAGGTCGCAAGCTGAAGGGCGTGATTCCGGGGGGATCGTCGGCACCGGTGTTGCCTGCCGCGACCATGATGGACTGCACGATGGACTACGACTCGATCGCGAAGGCGGGCTCGATGCTCGGCTCGGGCGCGGTGATCGTCATGGACGAGACGACGTGCATGGTGAAGGCCCTTGAGCGTCTGTCGTATTTTTACTTCGAGGAATCCTGCGGTCAGTGCACCCCGTGTCGCGAGGGGACGGGCTGGCTGTACCGCGTGGTGCATCGGATCGAGAACGGTTTGGGTCGCCCCGACGACCTCGATCTGCTGAATTCGGTGACGGGCAACATCATGGGCAGGACGATCTGCGCGCTTGGCGACGCGGCGTCGATGCCGGTGCAAAGTTTCATCAAGCACTTCGGCTCGGAATTCGAGTACCACATCGAAAACAAGAAATGTCTCGTGCCGCCCGAGGTGCAGTACGAAGGCAGCAAAATCTACGTGAGTCAGTGATGCTAGAGATTGAAATCGACGGCAAGCAGGTATCGGTCGAGGACGGCAGCACCGTAATGGATGCCGCCACGAAGGCCGGTTCATACATTCCGCACTTCTGTTACCACAAGAAACTTTCCATCGCCGCCAACTGTCGCATGTGCCTCGTGCAGGTCGAGAAGGCGCCGAAGCCGCTTCCCGCCTGCGCGACGCCGGTTACGAATGGCATGAAAGTGTGGACGCGGTCGGAACAAGCCATCAAGGCCCAAAAGGGCGTGATGGAATTCCTGCTGATCAACCATCCGCTCGACTTCCCGATCTGCGATCAGGGCGGCGAGTGTCAGTTGCAGGACCTGGCTGTGGGTTACGGCAGCAGCCAGTCCCGCTACGAGGAAGAGAAGCGCGTCGTCTTCAACAAGAACCTCGGCCCGTTGGTCGCGACAGACATGACTCGTTGCATCAACTGCACGCGCTGTGTCCGCTTCACGACCGAGATCGCGGGAATGATGGAACTTGGGCAGGCGTTTCGTGGCGAACACGCCGAGATCATGCCCTTCGTCGAAAAGACCGTCGATTCCGAACTCTCGGGCAACATCATCGATCTCTGTCCGGTCGGGGCTCTGACCTCGAAGCCGTTCCGCTTTGCAGCACGCACCTGGGAGCTGTCGCGGCGCAAGTCGATCAGCCCACATGACGCGCTCGGCTCGAATCTCATCGTTCAGGTTAAGCACGACGTCGTAAAGCGCGTTCTGCCGCTCGAAAACGAGGAAATCAACGAGTGCTGGTTGTCCGACAAGGACCGCTTCTCGTACGAAGGTCTGAACAGCGAGGATCGGCTCACGGTCCCGATGATCAAGCAGGACGGCGAGTGGAAGCAGGCTGACTGGCAGACGGCGCTCGAGTTTGCCGCAAACGGATTGCTGGCCATTGCGAAGGAGGAGGGGCCGGCGTCGATCGGTATGCTCGCGTCACCGCATTCGACGCTCGAGGAACTGCATCTCTTGCAGAAGTTCGGTCGGACGCTCGGGACCGACAATATCGACTTCCGGCTTCGGCAGACCGACTTCCGCGCGGACGGGCACCTGGAAGGCGCGCCGTGGCTCGGAATGGCAGTTGCTGACGTCGCGAAGCTCGACCGTCTGCTGGTCGTCGGCAGTTTCTTCCGCAAGGACGCGCCGCTTCTCGCGCAACGTGTCCGTCAGGCCGCCAAGCGGGGCCTTCGAGTCGATTCAATCAATGCTGCTTCCGATGACTGGCTTCTGCCGGTGAGGAACGACGTTGTCGTCGCGCCTTCTGCGATGGTCATGACGCTCCTGCAGGTGGCCACCGCATTGGCGGCCGAAAAGGGCGTTGCACTGCCGGATAGGCTTGCAGCGTCCGCTCCGTGCGAAATCACGAGCGAAGCGCGGGCGATTGCGCAGAACCTTGCGAGTGGCGGTCGGGTTGCTATCTGGTTGGGTAATTTTGCGGTTCAATCGGCCCACGCTGCTGAACTGCATTTCGTCGCGCAGGAGATCGCCCGCATCAGCGGTGGTTCGTTTGGGGTGATCGGCGAGGCTGCGAACAGCGTCGGCGGCTATCTTGCAAAGGCAACGCCGATCGTCGGCGGGTTCAACACGAAACAGATGATCGCGCAGCCGCTGAAGGCTTACGTGTTGCTAGGCGCCGAGCCGGATCTCGATTTCGCTGATCCGAGCGCGACGGTGGCGGCGCTGCAAGGAGCCGAACTGGTGGTCGCGCTGTCGAGCTTCACGTCGCCCGCGCTGCTGTCGTGCGCCGATGTGCTGCTGCCCATCTCGCCCTTTACCGAGACGTCTGGCACCTTCGTGAACTGCGAAGGAAGGGTGCAGAGCTTCAACGCGGTGGCCCGTCCCCGAGGCGAAACGCGGCCGGGCTGGAAGGTCGTGCGCGTGCTCGGCAATCTTCTCGACCTCGATGGGTTCGAACAGAACGACTCTGAGGCCGTCGCAGCCGAGGTGTTGTCGGAAGACGTCGCTGCGCGACTCGGTAACCGCGTCGCCGACATCGAGATTTCGCCGATGGCCGCCTCGCAGTCGCTGGAGCGTATCAGTGATGTCCCGATTTACTTCGCCGATCCGCTCGTTCGCCGTTCGCCGCCGCTGCAAAAGACTCGGGATGCTTCCGGTGTCGTGGCTCGTTCGAATTCCGCGACCTTGTCGCGCCTGGGTGTCGAGTCGGGTAGTCGTGTGCGGCTGAAGCAGGGCGCTGCGACTGCCGAACTTGCAATCGTTGCCGACGACGGCGTGGCGCCCGGTTGCGTCCGGGTACCGGCTGCTCATCTCGCCACCGCCGCACTCGGTTCGATTTGCGGCGAAATCAGCGTGGAGCGTATCTGATGGAAGCGATGCTCGAACCCGTTGCGCAGTTGTTCGGTCCGGCTTGGCCCGCGGTTTGGACGCTGGCGAAAATCGTCGCGATCCTCGCGCCGCTGATGGTGTGCGTCGCCTATCTGACGCTCGCCGAGCGTAAGGTCATCGGGTACATGCAGGTTCGTATCGGCCCCAACCGCGTCGGGCCGAAGGGTCTCCTGCAGCCGATCGCCGATGCCCTCAAGCTGCTGTTCAAGGAAATCATCGTTCCGTCGAGCTCGAGCAAGGGGCTTTTCATTCTCGGACCGATTCTCGCAATCGCGCCGTCGTTGGCGGCCTGGGCCGTCATTCCTTTCGACGACGGCTTGGTTCTGGCCGACGTCAATGCGGGCTTGCTGTTCGTGCTCGCGATCACGTCCGTCGAGGTTTATGGCGTGATCGTCGCGGGCTGGGCGTCGAACTCTAAGTATGCATTTCTGGGGTCGATGCGTGCGGCAGCACAAATGGTGTCTTATGAAGTGGCGATGGGGTTTGCGCTCATTTGTGTCCTTCTGATCTCTTCAAGCTTGAATCTTTCCGATATCGTCCGATCGCAGGGGCAGGGTCAATTCCATGATATGGGCCTTTCCTTCCTGTCGTGGAACTGGCTGCCATTGCTGCCGATGTTCGTCGTGTATCTGATTTCCGGGATCGCCGAGACGAACCGAGCTCCTTTCGACGTCGTCGAGGGCGAGTCGGAAGTGGTCGCAGGGCATATGGTCGAGTATTCGGGGATGGCCTTCGCGCTGTTCTTCCTCGCCGAATACGCGAACATGATCCTGGTCTCGATCCTCACATCGGTTCTGTTTCTCGGCGGGTGGCTGTCGCCGGTTGGATTTCTGCCCGACGGCTTCCATTGGCTTGCGCTCAAGACCGCTGCGATCCTGTTCATGTTCCTGTGGGCGCGCGCAACGTTCCCCCGTTTCCGCTACGACCACATCATGCGTCTGGGCTGGAAGGTGTTTATTCCGATTACGCTCGCCTGGGTGATCGTGGTTGCGGTGTGGATGATGTCCCCACTGTCGATTTGGAAGTGAGAGGCTGAAGATGGGTGCCAAGGATTACATCGGTAGCCTGTTCCTCAAGGAACTTGTGAAGGGCCTTGCGCTGACCGGACGTCATCTGTTCGCGCGCAAGATTACCATTCAGTTTCCGGAGGAGAAGACTCCCGCGAGCCCGCGTTTCCGCGGCCTGCATGCATTGCGCCGGTATCCGAACGGCGAGGAGCGTTGCATTGCATGCAAGCTCTGTGAAGCGATTTGTCCCGCGTTGGCCATCACCATCGAGTCAGACCAACGTGACGACGGTTCTCGCCGAACAACGCGTTACGACATCGATCTGACGAAGTGCATTTTCTGCGGCTTCTGTGAAGAGGCCTGTCCCGTGGATGCAATCGTGGAAACGCGGGTGTTCGAGTACCACGGAGAAAAGCGCGGCGACCTCTACTACACCAAGCAGATGCTTCTGGCGAACGGCGATCGGTATGAAGCGCAGATCGCCGCGGACCGGGAAGTCGACGCCAAGTACCGCTAAGGGAGGGCGCCGGTCGGCGCCACAATACAGAACATGGAATTCAAGACCTTCGTCTTTTACGTTCTCTCCGCGATCATGGTGCTCTCGGCGCTGAGAGTCATCACCGCGCGAAATCCGGTCCAGGCAGCACTGTTTCTGGTGCTGGCGTTTTTCACCGCCGGAGGTATCTGGCTGTTGCTCGCCGCGGAATTCCTCGCGATCGTCCTCGTAATGGTCTATGTCGGGGCGGTGATGGTGTTGTTCCTGTTCGTCGTCATGATGCTGGACATCAATCTCGACCGATTGCGGCAGGGCTTCTGGAGCTATCTGCCGGTCGGCACCTTGATCGGTGTGTTGCTCGTCGTCGAGATGGCGCTCGTGCTCGGCGGCCGTTACTTCGGCCTCGAAGCGATGCCCACTCCACCCGCGGCGCAGGGTGGATACAGCAACACTCGCGAACTTGGGCGTCTGCTTTATACCGACTACGTCTATCCGTTCGAACTCGCATCGCTCTTGCTGCTGGTGGCCATGATCGTTGCGGTGACCCTGACGTTGCGCAAACGCAAGGGTGTAAAGCGCGTCGATCCGTCGGAACAGGTTTTGGTCAGGCGCGACGATCGTGTCGAACTGATTTCGATGTCTGTCGAGAAAGAATAAGAACAGCGGCGGCTGTATAGCCGGTGTAATCAGGGAGTTTTTGATGCTTTCGCTTTCCCACTATCTCATTCTGGGCGCGATCCTGTTCGCGATCAGTGTGGTCGGGATTTTCCTCAACCGGAAAAGCCTGATCGTCCTGCTCATGGCGATCGAATTGATGCTGCTCGCGGTCAATTTGAACTTCATCGCCTTCTCGCACTACCTGGGCGATCTGGCCGGGCAGCTTTTTGTTTTCTTCATCCTCACCGTCGCCGCCGCCGAGTCGGCAATCGGCCTAGCGATTATGGTCGTGCTGTTCCGCAACCTGCGGACGATCCACGTGGATGATCTGGACAGCCTCAAGGGTTAAGGAAGCGTCGCGATGACGGATATGCAAAAGCTTTATCTCCTGGTGCCGCTCGCACCGCTTGCCGGAGCAATTCTTGCCGGCCTGTTCGGCAAGGCGATCGGCCGCGTGGGTGCCCACGTCGTAACGATCCTGGGCGTCGCAATTGCGTTCGCGGCGTCAGTCGTCATCTATCAGGACGTCCAGGCGGGCAATACGTTCAACGGCACCATCTACACGTGGATGACGAGCGGGAACCTCAACTTCGAGGTTGGTTTCCTGATCGACTCGCTGACCGTAATGATGATGCTCGTCGTGACGTTCGTGTCGCTGATGGTGCACATCTATACGATCGGCTACATGCACGACGATCCGGGGTACCAGCGCTTCTTCAGCTATATCTCGCTGTTCACCTTCTCGATGTTGATGCTGGTGATGGCGAACAATTTCATGCAGCTCTTCTTCGGCTGGGAAGCAGTCGGCCTCGTGTCTTACCTGCTGATCGGCTTCTGGTATGAGCGGCCGACTGCGATCTACGCGAACCTCAAGGCTTTCCTTGTCAACCGTGTCGGTGACTTCGGATTCCTGCTCGGTATCGGCCTGATCGCGGCGTATGCAGGGAGCCTCGATTACGCCGAGGTGTTCGCCCGTGCCGGCGATCTCGCCGCCCAGGACATGGCAGTGACGGGCTGGCCGTTGATCACCGCGATCTGCATCTGCCTCTTCATCGGTGCAATGGGTAAGTCCGCTCAGGTGCCGCTGCATGTATGGCTCCCCGACTCGATGGAAGGCCCGACCCCGATTTCGGCACTGATCCATGCTGCGACGATGGTTACCGCCGGCATCTTCATGGTCGCGCGCATGTCGCCGCTGTTCGAGTTGTCGGATGTCGCACTGTCGTTTGTGCTCGTCATCGGAGCGACTACTGCGCTCTTCATGGGTTTCCTCGGCATCGTCCAGAACGACATCAAGCGCGTGATCGCGTACTCGACGCTGTCGCAGCTCGGCTACATGACGGTCGCCCTCGGCGTCTCGGCGTACTCGGCCGCGGTGTTCCACCTGATGACGCATGCGTTCTTCAAGGCGCTGCTGTTCCTGGGAGCGGGTTCGGTAATCATCGGCATGCACCATGACCAGGACATGCGCAACATGGGCGGGCTGTGGAAATACATGCCGGTGACCTGGTTCACGTCGCTGCTCGGTTCGCTCGCGCTGATCGGCTTCCCGTTCTTTTCGGGCTTCTATTCGAAGGATTCGATCATCGAGGCGGTCCACGCGTCGACGATTCCTGGCGCCGGCTATGCGCTGTTCTGCGTGCTGATTGGCGTGTTCGTGACGGCGTTCTACTCGTTCCGGTTGTATTTCCTCGTGTTCCACGGCAAGGAGCGCTTCGGTAGCAACCAAGGTCATCACGATCATCAGGGTGATCACGAGGACGAGGAACCGTCGACGGACCATCACCACGGCCTGGCGCCGGGTCAGAAGCCGCACGAGTCTCCGTGGGTCGTCACGTTGCCGCTCGTTCTGCTCGCCATTCCGTCGGTTGGCATCGGTTTCTTCACGATCGAGCCGATGCTGTTCGGCGACTGGTTCAAGGACGTCATTTACGTCGGCGACAATCACGTCGGCCTTTCCGAACTCGCCGCGAACTTCCACGGCGCGGTAGCCATGGGCCTTCACGGGCTGCAGACGGCGCCGTTCTGGCTTGCGACGGCGGGGGTCGTGCTCGCGTGGTTCTTCTACCTGGTGCGTCCGGATATCCCGGCCGCGATTCAGCGGACCTTCCGCCCGGTGCACGCTCTGCTCGAAAACAAGTACTACTTCGATCGAATCAATGAAATCGTGTTTGCCGGGGGCGCGCGGGCGCTGGGCAAGGGCTTGTGGAAGGGGGGCGACCAGGGAGTGATCGACGGCGTCGCAGTCAACGGCACCGCGCGGCTGGTCGGATGGGTTGCACAGATTTCCCGGCTGTTCCAAACCGGGCACCTCTACCAGTACGCCTTCGCGATGATCATCGGCGTCTTCATTCTGCTCACTTTCTGGTTCAACCTCGGTTGAGCGGGCAAGCCGAATACTGAATAACGATAAACGCGCGTCGGCGAACGACGCACTTGACGGAAAGTAACGATGACGGGTTTGCCATTTCTCAGCCTCGCGATCTGGATTCCGATCCTCGGCGGATTGCTCGTCCTAGCGACCGGTTCGGATCGAAACGCGCCGCTCGCGCGGGTGCTCGCCCTGTTCGTGGCGATTGCCGGCTTCGTGGTCACGCTGCCGCTCTTTACGCTCTTCGACGTCAGCACGAGCGCGATGCAGTTCGCCGAAGTGCTTCCGTGGATTCCCCGGTTCAACATCAATTACCACCTCGGGGTCGACGGCCTTTCCGTCATGTTCATTCTGCTGAACGCGTTCGTTACGGTCATCGTCGTGATCGCGGGCTGGCAGGTGATCCAGGAGAAGGTCGCGCAGTACATGGCGGCGTTCCTGATCATGTCGGGATTGATGAACGGAATTTTCGCGGCGCTCGACGCGGTCCTCTTCTACACCTTCTTCGAGGCCTCGCTGATCCCGCTATACCTCGTTATCGGCATCTGGGGCGGCCCGAACCGCGTCTATGCCGCAATCAAGTTTTTCCTCTACACGCTGCTCGGCTCGTTGCTGATGCTCGTCGCGATGCTTTACCTGTTCATGGAGGCGGGTGGCAGCTTCAACATCCTCGACTGGCATCAGCTCCCGCTGGGAATGGACGCGCAGACGCTGATTTTCTGGGCTTTCCTGGCGGCGTTCGCGGTCAAGGTGCCGATGTGGCCGGTCCATACGTGGCTGCCCGACGCGCACGTAGAAGCGCCTACGGGAGGATCGGTGGTGCTGGCCGCGATAGCCCTGAAACTCGGCGCCTACGGCTTTCTGCGCTTTTCGCTGCCGATCGTTCCCGATGCAGCGCACGCGTTGGCGCCGATGATGATCGTGTTGTCGCTGATCGCGGTGATCTACATCGGCTTCGTCGCGTTGGTCCAGACGGACATGAAAAAGCTCGTGGCCTATTCGTCGATCGCCCACATGGGTTTCGTCACGCTCGGATTCTTCATGTTCAATCAGGTCGGTCTTGAGGGCGCGATCGTGCAGGCGATCTCGCACGGGTTCGTCTCGGCCGCGATGTTCCTCTGCATCGGCGTACTGTATGACCGGATGCATTCGCGGAACATTGCTGATTACGGCGGCGTCGTGAAGACGATGCCGAAATTCGCTGCCTTCTTCATGCTGTTCTCGATGGCGAACGCGGGTCTGCCCGGTACTAGCGGCTTCGTCGGCGAGTTCATGGTTGTGCTCGGCGCGGTTCAGTTCAATTTCTGGGTTGGGTTCGGTGCCGCGATCACCCTCATTCTCGGAGCGGCGTACACCCTGTGGATGTACAAGCGGGTCATTTTCGGTGCCGTCGCCAACGACCGTGTGGCCGCACTGGAGGACATCGGCGGCCGCGAGTTCCTGTTCCTCAGCATCCTCGCACTGTGCGTGCTGGCGATGGGCCTCTACCCGTTCCCATTCACCGAAGTCATGCACGCTTCGGTCAGCGAACTTTTGCGGCACGTCGCCGTGAGCAAGCTCTAACCGAGCACGCGAGACACTTTTTCGGATTGGTCAGAAGATGAATTTCGTCATTCCCGACTTCTACCCCGCAGCTGCCGAGATTTTTGTCGCGGTGATGGCGCTGGTAATCATGCTTGCCACGACTTTCGCGCGCAGCATTGCGCGGAGTCTCGCGTACTACCTAACGCAGTTGACCCTCATTGGCGCTGCGTTCGTGACGATCGCGACAATGGACGGCCAGGTGAGCTTCACCTTCAGCAACATGTTCATTTCGGACCTGATGGGTGACTTCCTCAAACTGGTCATCTATTTCACCGTCGCGACAGCATTGCTGTACGGGCGTGGGTATCTAGCCGATCGCAACATCGACCGGCCCGAATACTATTTGCTCTCGCTGCTGATGACCCTCGGGATGATGGTGATGGTTACGTCGAACCATCTGCTCCCCCTCTACATCGGGCTCGAGATGATGTCGCTGTCGCTGTACGGCATGGTGGCATTCGATCGCGATTCGGCTCGTTCCACCGAAGCGGCGATGAAGTATTTCGTGCTCGGTGCGCTCGCTTCCGGCCTGCTGCTGTACGGGATGTCAATGGTCTACGGCGCGACCGGCAGCCTGGAGCTTTCGGGTATTGCGCAGTCGATCTATCACCAGGCGGCGAACAAGACGGTGCTGTTGTTCGGGCTCGTATTCCTGCTGGCGGGCATCGCGTTCAAGCTCGGCGTCGTGCCTTTCCATATGTGGGTGCCCGACGTTTATCAGGGAGCGCCGACGGCGGTCACGCTGATGGTCTCTTCGGCGCCGAAGCTTGCGGCGTTTGCGATGGCAATGCGTTTGCTGGTGTACGGTCTGTTCGAACTCGCCGAGCAATGGCAGTCGATGCTGATGTTCATGGCGGTACTGTCGATCATCCTCGGCAACCTCGCGGCGATCGCCCAGTCGAACATCAAGCGGATGCTTGCGTATTCCGGCATCTCGCACATGGGATTCGTGCTTCTCGGATTGCTCTCCGGCGTGGTGGACGGGGATCGTCACTTCGCGCTGAACGCCTACAGTTCTGCGATGTTCTACGCGATCGCCTACGTGATCATGACGCTCGCGTCGTTCGGAATGGTCCTGCTACTGTCGCGGGCGGGTTTCGAGGCCGAGAATATCGATGACTTCAAGGGCTTGAACAAGCGTAGCTCGTGGTTCGCGGCGCTGATGATGATCACGATGTTCTCGATGGCCGGCATCCCGTTCTTCATCGGCTTCTTCGCGAAACTCGCGGTGCTGCAAGCCGTGGTTGCCGCGGGATACGTCTGGCTCGCGGTACTCGCCGTCCTGATGTCGGTGGTGGGGGCGTACTACTACCTGCGCGTCGTGAAGATGATGTACTTCGACGAACCGGTCGACACTGCGCCGCTGCGCGCGCCGGCCGGCGTCCGGGTGCTCCTCTCCGCGAACGGTCTGGCAGTTGCGGTGCTCGGGCTGCTGCCGCAGGGATTGATGTCGCTTTGCGCCTATGCGCTCCTCGCCTCGCTCTGAAATCGATCTGGAGGAAGCCGAACTGGAGTCGACCCCCGTTTTCGACGGGGTGTTGTTGAAGGTTCGGCGAGATCGCGTCCGACTCCCGGACGGGAAGGAGTCGCTTCGCGAGTATGTCAGGCACCCCGGCGCGGTGGTCGTCCTCGCCGTTCTTCCCGACGGGTCGTTGTTGTTCGAACGTCAGTACCGGTATCCGTTGCGCCGGGCATTCCTTGAACTGCCAGCTGGGAAGATCGACGCCGGCGAGGATGTGCTCGAATGTGCCCGCCGTGAGCTCCGTGAGGAGACCGGCTACGAGGCTACGCAATGGCAGTATCTCGGCGTGATGCATCCGTGCATCGGATACTCGGACGAACGGATCGAGATCTTTCTGGCGCGCGAACTCACGCATGTCGGCCACGCGCTCGATGAAGGCGAATTCCTGGAAGTCCTTAGCCTCACGGTCGACGAGGCGATTGGCGCAATCGACGCCGGAGAGATTACCGACGGCAAGAGCATCGTCGCGCTGTTCAAGGGCTTCGCTGCGCTGGGCCTGTCGATTGTCTCGACGGCTTGACCGAACCTCCTCGGCAGCGCGGACTCGCCTCTTTGGCCCGCGTGTCGTAACTGCCCGCATCCGCCGGCGGTGCTAGGCGGGGTCCCAAGAAAATATCCTCGCCCGGCGAAGCTCCGGTGCGAGCCCAGCCGTCCAAGACGATCGAAATGCCGCATTTATGCGAGTTTTCGCGGCTTTTCCCGATGCGCTGAGAAGGGGGCGGATATGTTCGGGCGATCGCCTCCCCATTAAATCGGTTGCGAATGAGAACGCGTGATCAGTGCCTGTGCCGCTTGCTCTCGGGTATAGAAACGATCAGCGCGCAGAAAGCCGGCCACGAGCGTCGGCTTGTAGGAGCGCGCTGTTCCGTCGCCATTGTCCTGTCGGAGTGCTCTCGGCAATCCGTCGAGGAGATGGATCGGTGCCGGGTTGCCGTCGGAAAAACGGGACCGGTAGACGCAACCGCTCTCGGTGTCCTGGAAGGCCGGCTGGAATCCCGCTTCGCGATTGTGCTGGCTTAGCCCGCCGGAGGATGCGAACCGCTCGTTGTCGTAGTCGAGATCGCATTGCGTATACCTCTCGCCTTGGCGGCGTCTTTCCGAAATCGGAGTGTCCATCTTCGGCTCCCGTTACGGCGCCCGCTCGGACACGAGAAGGGCGGGACTAGCGATTTAGAGTGACCGCACTCTGCGGGCGGTCGTCCAACACATCGCGGAGGTCGCGTGGCGCGGACGTCGGGTGGCAAGTCGGCTCTTCACGTTACGGGTAGGGCAGCTGGGCACGGCGCGCTCGGGCGCCGCGTTCAGGAGAGCGCCGCGGACGCCGATGGGTTCGAATTCGTGCCGCCGGATATCCCGGAATGAGCTATTTGCCGTTTCGGAAGCGTGACGTCATCAGGTTCAACGAAGCGAATTCGCGCCCCGGGTGCAACTGCCTCGCGCGCTCGAAAAGCTGTTCTTCGGTTTCCGGGCGCTTCGGGTCCGGGATGCAACAGTCCGCCGGACACAGGGCGGCGCACTGCTCGACGCCGAAATGACCGACGCACTCGGTGCATTTTTCCGGAACGATGTAATAGAGATGCGGAGACAGCGCCGCGTGGGTTCGTCCGTCGAGTTCGTACTTCGCGCCGCCGGCGAAGATCGCGCCATTCGGACAGGCGGCTTCACAGGCGCCGCAGTTGATGCATTCTTCGGTGATGAACGTTGCCACGACAATTTCCTCCTTGATTCGAGCCAAAAAAGCGATTTGGGCAGAGCTTCGATTTCCGCGGCAATACGTCGTAGCTACCGAGGCTGGAGCGCATCTGCCGCTGCCATCTGTCTGATGTTGCTGAAAACTTGAGACTTCCAGCCTGAACACACGCTGAAAGCATCCGCTACAGTTGCGCAACCGCAGGGTTGTACCCCCTGCTGGCTGCGGCACTCCGGACAACGGTACGGACGTCGGCTTACTTCCTCAGCACGTGAGGCAGCATCGCCGGGCCGCGGAAGCCTTCCTTGAGCAGGTAATCGGGGTTGTATTTCTCGCGGCCCATCTGCGGATTGACGTCGCAGCGGCCCGGCAGGCACAGCTCGAAGCCGACCCAACAGAGGTTGCACTTCGTGCATTTGACGATGTCGTCGACGCGGTTCTGCTGCACCTTGTTCGGCAGCTCCGGGTCGGCGACGAGTGTGCGCCCCTGCGTGACGACGTCGGTCCAGCCTTCGCGGATCGCCTGCTCGGCCAGTTGCGGGCTGTGCACCCCCGGCGTCATCACCGGCACCTTCAGCACCTTCTTCAGTTCGATCGACCACGGCAGGTAGCCGCCGTCCTCGGGCGAATCCATCTTCGCCTTCGGGATCGGCGGGAAGCCGATCGAGGTGTGCCAGTAGTCGATGCCGAGCTCCTGCAGCTGCCCGGCCAGATACTTCGTGTCGTCGAGCGTGTAGCCGCCCGAGCCGCCGCATTCGCTGCCCACGCGCACGCCGATCGTCATGTCGGGGCGCTCCTCGCGGATCGAGGCGATCACCGCGGCCGAGTACTCGACGATGAAGCGGTTGCGGTTCTCGAGGCTGCCACCGTACTTGTCGGTGCGCTTGTTGAAGCGCGGATCGCGGAACTGGTCGAGGATGTAGTGGTGGCACAGGTGCAGCTCGATCCCCTCGTAGCCCGCCAGCACCGCGAGCTTGGCGTTGCGCGAAGCCTCGTCGATGAGCTGCTGCATCTCGTCGGTGGTGATCTCGCGCGGCTCGGGGTGCTTCGTGTATTCGTCTTTCAGCCACTTGCCCTGGAGGCGGTTCTTGAGGATGCGCGAGGCGGCGCCGTGCGATTCATCGGTGCCGAATTCATACGTGACGCCCGCCGACGGCGCGATCGGCTGCGCGCCCGACATCGGCGTCGCACGGCTGCCGGTCGAGGGCAAGAGCTGGATGAAGGGCTGCGAGCCGCCGACCCGGATGCTCTCGGCCAGCATCGCCATCCCCGGCACGTGCTCGATGCTCGTCAGGTAGAGCCACGGGATGTTCGCGTACTTCTTGCCGAAATCCGTGTTGAGGATCGCCCCGACGATGCACACGCCCGAGCCGCCCTTGGCCCGCGCCACGTAATACGCGATGTCCTCGTCGGTCATCATCCCCGACCAGTCCTGGAACAGAAAATTGCACGGCGCCATCCCGTATCGGTTCTTCAGTACCGTCGAGCCGATCTTGATGGGTTCAAACAGGGCCTCGTATGCCATCTTTTTGTCTCCTTCGGTGTCCATTCCGTGTGTTTCGAGTCGGTGCGATCAATCCTGCAACGCATACCATTGGTGCGGCGCTAGTCGAAGCCCTGCGAACGTCCTTCGACAGGCGGATCGGGGGCAAAACCGAAGGGTCCGGCTCGCACCCGCGCGAGTCATCAGCTTGCCATCCAACAATATGCGCTTCTTCAATCAGCCCGTCAGCAGCGGGTGCGCAACCATGATTTCCTCGATCGGCAGCTTGCTCATGACCTCGACGCCGTCTTCGGTCACGACGATCATTTCTTCGAGTTTCACGCGGCCCACCGTGGGGTCGATGGGGTCGAGCGCCTCGATCGCCATCGCCATGCCGGGCTGGAAAATCTGCGGATGTTCGAGCGACCAGAGGCGATTGATGACTGGGTACTCGTACAGCCACAGTCCGAGGCCGTGCGCCATGTCGTCGCACCACACTTCCTGCTCGGACTTCGCTCCTTTCTGTTCCGCGGTATCCCACAGCACCGCGACGTCGGCGGTGGACGCGCCGGGCTTGATCGCTTCGAGCGCACGGTAGATACGCTCGTATTCGCGTCGGTGCAGATCCCGTACTTTCTGCGACGGTTTCTGGCCGACGATCGCGTTGCGGTAGTAGCAGGTGTTGTAGCCCATGTAGGTGCTGCGGACGAAATCGACGGTCACGATGTCGCCGGGCTGCACTATCTTGTCCGTCGTCCCGGACCCCGATCCGCCGGAACTCACCAGCACGCCCCAGATTTCCTCGGCGCCGGCCTTGTACATCGCCTCGTTCGCCACCGCGACGAGTTCCCGGTCGGTTACGCCGATGCGCAACTTGTCGTAGATCGCACACCAGCCGACCTCGGCGATCGCGGTCGCCATGCGCAGGCAGTTGATCTCGTCCTTCGTCTTGACCGCGCGCGCCTCGAGCATCGCGGGCATGACATCCACCAGGTGAATCCCCGCCTCCTCCAGCGCCCGCCGCCCCGGCTCATCGATGCGGTCGATCCCGAGCTTCTCGCCTTCGAGCCCGAACTCCTTCAACTGGCTCTTGATCTGCGCCGCGAACCGCTTCGCGGTGGCCTGCGTCGCCGCCGGTCCGGGCGCGCCGTTGGCCCAGTGGTAAGCCTGCCGGATGTTGTCCGGATCGATCCACGGATGAATGCCGTGAACGCTCCGATGGGGTTCGTACAGGATCGGAGCGTGCCCTTCGGCGAGCAGCGTGTAGCGGGTCTGGTCGATGAACTCGAGGCCCCGCGCACCGGTTGCGTAGCGGATGTTCTCGGGCCGGAAGACGAGGCAGGCAGCGATGCCATGCTTCTTCAGCGACGCACGCGCCTTCGCATGCCGCTCCTCGCGCATCCGCGCGAAATTGATGCCTTCGCTCCAGTCGAGTCCACCACCGCCAAAGGTGAGCTTCGGTGCCAGTCTTACCGTCATCTCTGAACCCTCCTTAACAACATACTAACCGGTTAGATTTAATTACTCAAGAAATATCTTTGCTTTTTCGCCTTTCCACTGACCCTGCCCGTCACGGCGCAATTCCTATATTTGCTGCGTTATTTAGACATATGATCTGCTCTCATCACGGCCTGACAGACGCCAGGGAACGATCTCATTTTAGTGTTTCATACTGACCGGTTAGTTTTTATAGCAGACCTGCCGCTGCCGCTTTGCTGGACGTCGCGCACATTCCCATGCGGGCGACGGTGGCGGTAAGACCACAACTCGCCCGGGCCGAAAACAAGCTGAAAAAGTCGCAGGACAGGACCGGCGCGGACAGGAAAAACGGCCGGTCACTACCGGTCGCGCCTAGTATCCGAGCCGCTGAGCGAGTTGTTTGCGATGAAACCGCGCGTCACCGAAGGCCACCTCGGCCGCGCTCGCGCTCCTGAAATACTGCGGCAGATCGTGCTCGTCGATCAGGCCGACGCCCCCATGCACCTGGTGCCCGAGCGCGAGCACCCGCCGGTACGCGTCGCTGACCCAAGCCTTCGCCATCGCCGCTTCCACCGCGTGGGGCAAGCCGGCGCTTATCCGCCACGCCGCCTCGTAGCTGATCAGCCACGACGAATCGACGTCCGAGAGCATGTTCGCGCAATGATGCTGGACCGCCTGAAAGCTTCCGATCGGCCGGTTGAACTGCTTTCTTTCCTTAGCGTACTCGATGGTCATGTCCAGCACCCGTCGCGCGCCGCCCGACATCTCGCAGCATTTCGCGACGGCCGCCTTGTCGAGCAAGGCCTGGACGAGATCCCAGCCTTCGCCCGCCCGTCCGAGCACGTCGGCCGCGTGCACCCGCACCCTGGAAAACACGACTTCGCACAGCCGGTTGTTGTCGAGCGTGCGGTACGGCGTGCAACGGACGCCGTCACTCTTCGTATCGACGATGAAAACCGTGATCCCGTCTTCCGGCCTCGCGCCATTGCCGGTCCTCGCCACGCACAGCAGGTAATCGGCGATGTGCGCATCGGGTACGAACAGCTTGGTGCCGTCGAGGATGTAGCTGTCACCGTCGACCGTCGCAGTCATTGCGACCGCAGCGGCGTCGTAGCGCCCACTCTCTTCCGCCAATGCCAGCGTCCAGATCGCTTCTCCGGCTGCAATCGCGGGCAGATACGCGCGTTTTTGCTCGTCGCTGCCGGCGTCGAGGATCGGCAGGCCGCCGAGCACGACGGTCGAGAAGAACGGGCTCACCGGACGGACCTTGCCCATCTCCTCGAGCAGTATCGCGAGCTCGATGAAGCCCATTTCCGCCCCGCCGTATTCTTCGGGAAAGACCAGCCCCATCCAGCCGAGTTCGGCCATCTCCTGCCAGATCTCGGGCGAATGTCCCGATTCCCCTTCGTCGAGGCGCTTGCGCACTTCCTTCGGGAACTTGTCCCGCATGAAGTCCCGCGCGACCTCCCTCACCATCTCCTGCTGATACGTCAAATTCAAGTGCATGTCGTGTCACCTGCCGGACTATTTCGCGGGAAGGCCGAGGCCGCGGATGGCCATGATGTTGCGCTGGATCTCGGACGCGCCGGCGACGATGCTCCAGCGCGGGGCGTCGAGAAAGAGCTTCTGGATCTTGGCGTGCAGCGGAATCCATTTCGACCAGTCGCACAGCTGCCCGTACGGGCCGAGGATCTGCATCGCGACATTGAACAGGCGCTCGCGAACCTGCGACGCATACAGCTTGCCGAGCGACGCCTCGTAGGTGAGATTGCCCTTCTGTTCCTGGATTTCGGCGACCTTGTAGATCAGCAAGCGCGCGATGTGCAGCTCCGTCGCGACGCGCGCGAGTTCTTCGGCGATCCAGTCGTCCTCGGCAGTGATCTTGCCCGCGCGCCGACGCTCCGCCACGAACTCGACGAGCTCGTCGAACGGGCGCTGAAGATCGCCCACCGTGCCGCCCCGTTCGTAATTCAGCGCGCCGACCATGTAATCCCAGCCGCGGTTCTTTTCGCCGACCAGGTTGTTCGCCGGCACGACGACGTCGTCGAAAAAGATTTCGTTCGCCCGCACGCCGGCCATCGTGTGCAGCGGCCGCACCGTGATGCCGGGCGTGTTCGGGTCGACGATGAAAATCGAAATGCCCCGGTGCTTCGGCACGGTCTTGTCGGTTCTGACCGCCAGCCAAATGAAGTCGCAATGATGCGCGTGCGAGCTGAAAGTCTTTTGCCCATTCAGGACATAGGTGTCGCCGCGCGCTTCGGCATACAGCGTGAGCGCCGCGACGTCCGACCCCGCGCCGGGCTCCGTATAGGCGGTCGCGAATTCGATTTCGCCGCTCGTGATCCGCGTCAGATACGTCGCCTTCTGCTCTTCGGTGCCGAAATGGAGAATGCCAGGGCCGGCGACCTCGAGAAAGGTCAAGGGATACGGCGCGTCGTGATAGGCCATTTCCTCGCTGAGGATGAAGCGGGTGACCGGCGACAGTTCGCGCCCGCCGTATTGCTTCGGCCAAGTCGGGGCGAGCAGCCGCTGCTGGCCCATCTTCCGCAGCAGCGCCCGTGAATGGGGCCCGAGCCCCTCTCCGGAGTGATGCTCGTGCGCAGCCTCGGCGGTCACTTCGCGCTGTAAAAAGGACCGGACTTCCTTCTGGTATTCCTTTTCTTCCTGCGTGAACTCGAAATCCATGACCGATTCCTGTCAGATCTGATCGCCGGCAATCGTCCCGGCTGACGTCGGGGCGAACCTGCGCGCTAGCTTGCGAGGATCGCGACCGTGCAATTGCCACCCGCACCCGAGGCCTGGGCCAGACCATTGCGCGCGCCGACGATCTGACGCGCGCCGGCGTCGCCGCGAAGCTGCCAGGTGAGTTCGGCGATCTGCCGCAGTGCGGATGCGCCGGTCGGCTCCGAGCATGACAGGATTCCTCCGCCCGGATTCACGGGAATGTCGCCCGTCAGCTCGGTTCGCCCTTCGTCGATCAGGCGGGCGCCTTCGCCCAGTTTGCACAGTCCGAGTTGCTCATAAAGAATGATTTCCGAACTCGAATCGGTGTCCTGCAATTCGACGACATCGAGATCCTCGGGCCCGATCCCGGCGAATTCGTAAGCCTGCTGCGACAGCGCGGTGACGACCTCGGTGTTGTGGATTCGCGCGCTGTGGCCCATCTGGCCGATGCCGCCGCCCACGCGCGATGTGCCGTATTTCGCGACGCCCATGCAGGCCGCCGCGACTTTGACCGGCTTGTGGGTGTATTTCTTCGCGACGTCGCTGCTACTCAGAATGACCGCACCCGCGCCTTCTCCCGGCGCCGCGAACTCCATCACGCGCAGCGGATAACACACCATTTTCGACGCGAGGACTTCCTCCATCGTCATCGCTTTCCGGTACATCGCGTAGGGATTGAGCGCGCCGTTGCGGTGGCTTTTCACCGACACTTTCGCCAATTGCTCAATCGTCGTGCCGTATTCGGCCATATGCCGCGTCGCGCGCAATGAAAACTCAAGCGGATTGATCGCCAGGCCGCTCAGCACCTGCCATTGCGGATACGAGGTCATGCGCATGAAGCCACGCGGCATCTTCTCGACGCCGATCACGATCGCGGTATCGCAGAAGCCCGCGGCGATCTGCTGCCAGGCCAGGACGAAAGCGCTGCTGCCGGACGCACAACCGGTCTCGACGTTGACGATCGGGATTCCCGTCAGCCCGATGCCCGACAGCACGCGATGGCCGGCCGCGGTGCCGCCGTGCATCGTGCCGCAGAACGCCATCTGCACGTCCTTCCACGGCATGTCGTGCGCATCCTTCAGCGCCGCGAGCACGGCTTCCTGCCCCAGATCCTCGAAAGTCTTGTCCGGGAATCGCCCGAACTTGTGAAGCCCGACGCCACAGACCACTACGTCTCGCATGATTTCGTCTTCCTTATTGAACGCCGCTCGATGTCCGTTGCGATCCCGACTCAGGCGATGCTTCGCCTGTCGGGGCACTCAGCCCAGAATCGGTTTGAACTTGAAGCCGATGACCTCGGTGCCGTCTTCGTCTTCGAACAGCTTGTCGATGACCAACGCCATGTCCATGCCGACAAACAGCTTGTTAGGGTCGCTTTCCGTCAAATGGGACATCACCCTCACGCCTTCGGGCAATTCCACCATTCCCACCCCGTACGGCACCGGTCCCTTGTAGCCATCCGGGACGGGATAATTGACGTTTGTGAACGAATGCAGCTTTCCCCTAGGGCTCAGCGCAATTTCCTCGATTGCTTCCGAGGAGCAATTCGCACAGCGGCGCTGCTTGGGAAAAATCACCTCTTTACAGTTCGTGCACCGGCTTCCCAGAAGGTGCGGCTCCTGCGACGGTGATTTCGGGCGAATGAAGAGCCCTTCTCCCAGATCGATCTGCCTGACGGACGTCTGCCTTTCCATATGCCGATACTCCTTCTTCAATTCCAGGGACGATTTCAATCCGGAACTTCGTTCGCGCAGCATCGGTGACAGCCACCGTAAGCCGTATGTCGAATCCTTCAGGGGCCGCGTAACGCATTCCCCCGCGTTCACGGCCCCGTTGCAGCGACGCGAGAAAACGCGGCGACCACCTCCTTCGCGGCGCAATCCCGGATCAGGAGGCGCGACGGCCGCCATTGCGCAGGAGGGGTTAATTCGTCAGACGGCAGCTCGCGCACGGCTATTCCCCGCACCGTCCTTCTCAGCGGCCTCGGGACTGAGGACGCCATTGAACAGAATGCTGCGGAAGGTGCGCACGAAGGCCTCGCCGTCGATGTACTGACGGTTCAGCATCCACTGGTGCAACACTCCGTCGTGCAGCGCCATGAAGGTCAGCGCTACGAGATCGGGATCGCCCTCATTGAAGAGGCGCTGCTTCTGCCCTTGCCTGATCACGCCGCTGATGATCTTCTGGTATTCGATGTAGATTTTCTTCAGCGCGGGCTCGAAATCGACGTCCGTGTTCAATTCCGTCGTGAGGAATGTCAGGAACACGCACATGTAGGTGTTCTCGGAAGCGAACTTCGCGAGAAAACTGATTACGGTGTGGAGCTTGTCGAGCGCGTTCCCTTGTTCCTCGTCGATCGCCTTCGTCAGTCCACCGATGAAATGCAGCCGGTATTCGTCCAGCAATCTCATGAACAGCTGGTCCTTGCCGCCGAAGTGGCTATAGAACGCGCCTTTCGTATAGCCGACTTTCGACATGATGTCGTCGATCGACGTGCCGTGAAATCCATTGCGAACGAAGAGCTCGAGCGCTGCGTTCAGGATCCGTTTCTCTGTGGTTTCTTTTTTCATGAAGACGCCTTTTTACGTCAGGGGTTAAAGAGTGCACGAGCCTTTGTCAGGCGTGCGGTTCGTCGTAATCGCCGACGAAGACGGGCCGCCGCTTTTCGAGAAACGCGTTCAGGCCCTCCTTCTGGTCCCGGCTCGAGAACACCATTTCGAAGCAGCGAGCTTCGAGCGCGAGCCCGGTTTCGAGGGCGACGTCGGTGCCGTCATTGACGGCGTTCTTCGTCAGCCGCAGCGCGAGCTGAGGCAATCGGGCCAATTTGCGCGCCCAGGCCATCGCCTCGTCGGCCAGGGCTGCGTCGGGCGCGATCCGGTTGACCAGACCGATCCGGTACGCTTCCGCTGTATCTATGATGTCGCCGCTATAGAGCAGTTCTTTGGCGTGCGCCAGGCCGACGATGCGGGGCAGCCGCTGCGTTCCGCCAGCGCCCGGGAGAATACCGAAGCGGATCTCCAATTGGCCGAATGTCGCGCTCTGCGACGCGATCCGCAAATCGCAGGCAAGCGCGAGTTCGCACCCGCCGCCGAGCGCCGGCCCATTCACGGCCGCGATGACCGGTCGCGGCAAATTGTGGAGCTTGCCGAAAACCGATCTTGAAAAGGCGACGAAATCCTGCGCCTTGGCGGGAGTACCGAGCGACGCAAGCATCGCGATATCACCGCCCGCACAGAACACGCCGTCTCCGCCGGTCAGGATTACCACGTGGACTTCGGGATCGGCGCTGATCTCGTCGCAGCACCGCGAGATCTCCCTCAGCATCTGCAGGTTGATCGCATTCTTCTGATTCGGCCGGTTCAGCGTGATCGTCGCCACCCGGTCCTGTTTGTTGTAGCAAATGGTCTCGTAAGTCACTTTATTCACCTCTCGGATCCGACGGGAATCACTTCCGGAGAGATCAGCGCGCACGCCGAACTCCGCTCGTAACCAGGCGTACGACCAGCGGCCTCCTGCGGGACAGCGGTGCTTCTGGCCGGACTGGCCTGCGGTTTCAGCAGGAAATGCGCGAGCGCCGGCAGCAGGACCATCGCGCCGAGCATGTTCCACAGGAACATGAACGCGAGCAGCAATCCCATGTCCGCCTGAAACTTCACCGGACTCGCAACCCACGTCATGACCGCGATCGCGAGAGTGATGCCGGTCAGCATCACGATGCGGCCGGTAAAGAGCAGCGTCCGGTAATACGCTTCGGACAGGCTCTTGCCGGCCCGCAACTGGCTGAGCGCGACGGCAAGGATATACAGCGCGTAATCCACGCCGATACCGACGCCCAACGCGATCACCGGCAGCGTCGCGACCTTGACGCCCATTCCGAGCACGACCATCAGCGCTTCGGCGATGATCGAGGTCAGTGCCAAGGGCAGGACCGCGACGACGACCGCCCGCCACGAGCGGAAATTGAAGAGAATCAGCGCCGCGACCGCGGCATAGACGAGCAGCGTCATCTTTCGCCATGCGTCGCGCACGACCATGTTCGTCGCCGCCTCGATGCCCGCCGAGCCCGCCGCCTGGATGAAGCGGACGTTCTCGGTGTTGTTCGCCGCGGCGAAAGCCTCGACGTGATTCACGACGCGCTCGAGCGTTGCGGCCTTGTGGTCGCGCAGATACACGTACATCGTCAGCAGCGCACAGCTCTCGTCGTACAAGCCGCGCGGCGCGCCCGCGGTGACGGCGTTGAGCATCGACTGGTTCGGCAGCAGCTCGTACCACTTCGGGTTGCCCTCGTTCAGCCCGACGAGCATCCGGCGGTTGAGCAGCGACAGCGTGTTGGTGCTCTCGACCCCCTCGAGCTGGCGCAGCTCCCATTCGAGTGCATCGACCTTCGCGAGCGTGTCGTAGTCCGAGCAGTAGCCTTTCGGCGTCTCGACCATGATCGCGAACACGTCGCTCGAAGCGCCGTAAGTTCCCGTCATGAAGGCGACGTCGCGGTTGTAGCGACTATCGGGCCGCAGCTCCGGCGCGCCGGCGTCGAGGTCGCCGATCTGCACCTGGGACGACACCGCAAGGCCAGCGACCGCGAGCACGGTGCTCACCGCGATCGCCCCGGCGGCCCAGCGGCGCCGGGTGAAGAGATCCAGGAATCGCCACGCGGGGTGCTTTCTTCCCCCGGTCATATCCGCGACTTCGGCCCGCAGGCTGCGCTCGGCCGCGTCCTGGTCGATGCCGATATAGCTGAGGATGATCGGCAGCAGGATCAGGTTCGTGACGATCAGCATCGCGACCCCGATCGACGCGGCCACCGCAAGCTCGCGGATCGCCTGGATGTCGATGATCAACAGCACGGCGAAGCCCACGGCGTCGGCGAGCAGCGCGGTCAGACCGGTCCAGAAGAGCCTCCGGAACGTCAATCGCGCCGCGACCAGTCGGCTCATTCCGCGCCCAATGTCCTGCGCGATGCCGTTCATCTTCTGCGCGCCGTGGCTCATTCCGATCGCGAACACCAGGAACGGAACGAGGATCGAGAACGGATCGAGCACATAGCCGAGCGTCGGCAACATGCCGAGTTGCCACAGCACGGCAACCAGCGACGCGACGACCACCGCCGCCGTCGCGCGGATGCAGCGCGTGAACCAGAACACCACCGCCGCGCCGATCAGCACGGTGATCGCGAAGAAGATCAGCACCGCGCGCACGCCGTCGATCAGGTCGCCGACCACCTTCGCGAAACCCGTGATGTGCATCGGGTAGCCCTGCGCTTCGTACTTCGCGCGGATCGTGTCGAGCTGCTGCGACAGCTCCGCATAGTTCAGCGGACGGTTCGCGGCGTCGGTGGCCAGCAGTGGCACGAAGATCACCGTCGAACGTCCGTCCTCGGCGACGAGCTGGCCGATTTCCCCCGAGCGGGCAATGTTCGCCGCGAGGCGCCGAAGGCTTTCCGCCGACCCGTCGTAGCCGTCCGGGATCACCGGCCCGCCTTCGAGGCCGACCTCGGTCACGCCCCGCCAGCGCGTCGAGGGGGTCCACAGCGAGCGCATCTGCAGGCGATTGACCCCGGGGAGCGAGAAGATCTCGTCGTTGAGTTCGCGCAGCGCCTCCATGTAGCGCGCGTCGTAGATCGTCGAACCTTCCGGCGCCGCCAGCGCGATGCGCACCGCATTGCCGAGACCGACGAGGTCGTTCTGGTGCGCCAGGTAGTTCTGGATGAAGGGATGCCCCTGCGGGATCATCTTCTCGTAGCTCGCCGACACCTCTAGCTTGCTCAACTGAAGGGCGAAAAACACCGTCGCCGCGACGCAGAGCAGCATGACGACCATGCGATTCCGGAACAGGAGCCGTTCGAGCAAAAGGCCCGAGCGGGGGTCGAAGTCGCGAGCGGATTCCTGCGGCGCGGCGGAATTGGGAAGCATCACTTGACGTCCTCCTTCGAAAGCGCCTGAAGATCGAGACTCAGCACACCGCGCTCGCTCAATGCGATGAGGCGATGGTCTTTCAGCTGCAGAACCTGGCTGAGCGCCGGCAGCGGGGCCGCGTTGATCGCACGCAGTGATCCGCCCGCCGGCTGTTCGAGGATGTATCCGGCCTGGGACGCGAGCAGCACGCCACCGCCGGCGCGCAGCGTCGACCCGGTGATCGAGGCGGGCACCGGACAGGACACCTGTTCCCAGCTCTGGCCCCGGTCATGGCTTTGCCAGACGTTGCCGCGCAAGCCGGCGAGCAGGATTTCGCCGTCGGCGGGGAGTTCGACGGCGAAGAAGCTGCCGTCGTAGGGGGTGTCGACGCGGCGGAAGGTCGCGCCGCGATCATCCGACTGCAACACCAGCCCGCGCTCCCCGGCAATCACGATGCGCTCGCCGCGCGCCCGCACCGCGTTCAGATGCAGGCCTTCCGGGTTGTCGAGGCGGCTCATCATCGACGTCCAGCTGGCGCCGAAGTCGTCCGACGCGAACGCGAGGCCGTACGCGCCGAACACCATCAGCTCGCCGTTGGCCTTCAGCTCGAGATCGAGGAAGGGTTTGTCCGCCCCCTCCTCGACGAGCAGCCGCGCCGCGGCGATGCGCTCGGCGTTGCCGGAGGCCTCGGCCGCAACGCGAGCCAGCCGCGCGGCCTCGCGCCCATCCAGGCGCAGCTGCCAGGTTTGACCACCGTCGATCGTGACGAGCACGACGCCGCCATGCCCCACGGCGGCACCGCGCTTCGCATCGGCAAAGCGCAATGCGGTCAGCGTGACGCTCACCGGCGATTTCGCCTGTCGCCAGGACTTTCCGTCGTCGTCGGAAAGGATCACGAGTCCGCGCTCACCGACCGCCACGACCCGATCGCCCGCGCTCGCCGCGGCCAGCATCACCGCGGACTGCGGTGCGACCGCTGCGACGGCCGGGCGCACGAGCGCTTCGCCGGCGACCGCTGCCAGCGGCGCGGCCGCAGCGCTTGCGATCAGCGCCATCGAACACAGTAGCGCGCATCCCGTCCCGGAGTGCCTCGATTTCATGGTGAGGCGGCTCAGCGGACGCTGCTTCCGGCCATCGCATCGGCCGTGAACTCGGCGTCCGAGCGTCCGTGCTTGACGACGTATTGCGCCGATTTCGTGTTGTAGAGCTGCGCGACGAAACCCGAGCCGTCGAGCACATCGTTGTAGCCGAAGGAGCCGATCACGACCGCCGGAATGTCCGGCGCGACAAAAGTGTTCGACCACAGCGTGCGCCACAATTGACCCTTGGCGTCCCAGCGGTCGGCGAGCACGCAGATCCAGGTGTCCTCGTCGCAGTAGTAGCGGCTCTTCGGCGTCTGGTGGCGTTCGCCGTCGCGCAGCGTGGCTTCGACGACCCACACACGGTGCTTTTCCCAGCGCATGTGGTCCGGGTTCAGGTGCGAGCCGTTGATCACATCCTCGTCCCGCGTCGGCTGAAGCAGCCGGTTGGTGTTGTACGGGACGTATTTTTCCTCCTTGCCGACGAGCTTCCAGTCAAAGCGGTCGAGGCGCCCGGTCCAGGTGTAGATCTCGTCGAAAGCCATCACGCCGGCGGCGGCCGGGGTCGGCGTGTCGCAGCATGCGTTCGGCAGCTTGCGCACGCGACGCTGGCCCCTCAGGTACACCCAGGTCTGCAGCTTGGACTGGTCGAGGTACTCGTGCGCGAGCAGCGCCTCGCCCGCGCGCAGCGCCGGGCCGAGGTTGCGGATCGCGACTTGCCAGAACGGGTTGTCGCCGTTATTGAAGGCCTCGAGCGAGCTGTCCTTCATGTAGTACGGAAGCTGTTCGTACGTGAGGCCGTCGGTCACCATCACCGCGCGGCCGTCGGACAGCAGTTGATACCAGTTGGACGTGTGCTCGAAACGCTCGCCGCGCCAGCGCAGCGCGTGGTTCCAGATCACCTCCTCGCCCTTCTGCGGAATCGGAAACGGAATGCCGCCGAAGGCGCCCGTCGGAGCGTAGCCGTTCATCTTCGCGCGGGTGGCGTTGGCGAAGGTGTTGTCATAGACCCACTGCGGCGCGGCCGCGGTGCGATGGGTCTTATAGACATCGACACGAAAGGTCTTCGGGTACTTCTGCAGCAGCGCCTTGGTGCCGTCGGTGAGCTGCGCGGCGTGCTGGGCCATGTTCTGCGCAGTGATCGAGAACAGCGGCTTTTCGTCCTTGAACGGGTCGCCGCGTCGCCCTTCCGGCTTGTCGCCGGGAATGGCAGTGGTGAAGCCGCCCGTCCAGGCCGGGATCGAGCCATCGACATTGCCGGCCTTCTCGGCGCCGAACGGGGTGAGCTTTCCCTTCAGCGTGGCAGCCTCCTCGGCCGTGACGGCGGCATGAGACGGAGCGGCGGCGAACAGCGTAAATGCGGCCACCAGCGGAGTGAAGGCGAGTTTCGTGTGCTTCATGGAGTGTCTCCTCCGTGCTGTTCTGATCAGAAGCTGTAACGGACCGTGAAGGACAGGAAATCCCGGTCGCGCCGCGACTGCTGATAGGTGAAGTCCGTGTTGTTGTCGACGAGCCGGTCGGCCGTACCGAAGTAGTGGGTGTAGGCGAGGTTGATTTCCCACGCGTTCATGTAAAGGCCGGTGACGCCGACGGTGACGTCTCCGCCGTCTTCGGGCGGATTGGAGAACGGGCCGAGGATGTTGCGCGAACCCTTCGGCGTGTAGCCGACGCCGACCGGCACGCTGATGTCGAGGCCGGAGACGACCTGCCGGTAGGTCGGCTCGAGGACGGCGCGCAGCGAAACCGAATCGCGCGTCGCATTCGGATCACGCGCGGCGGGCTGGCCAGGCGCAGGCGAGGAACAGTTCTTCCTGCACTTCAGCAAGCGCGTCCACGCCACTTCGCCGATGAAGTTGGCCTCGTTCCACAGCGGCGTGCGCGGCATGCTCCAGATCGTCGACAGGTTGATATGCGCCGTATCGCCGACCGCGTACGCGGGGTTGCCGTCGTTGTCGCTCGCCGCCGGCATTCCCGGAAACGGCAAACCCGACGAGTCCGCCGCGTGACTCGACGCGAGCGCCTGATCCTTGCGGATCGAGGCCTCGACCGCGAGGTTCACATCACCGAAGCTCCGGCTCGCGCTGAAGCCGTAGAGCTTCGTGTCCTCCGGATAGGTGAGGTAGTAACTGGTCGGCAGCACGCCAACCCCGGGCATGAAACCCAGCCGAGTCACCTGCTGGAAATCCTTGTCGTGGAAGCGCAGCGCGTAGAGCCCGAAGTCGGTCTCGGCCATCCGCCAGCGAAGCTGCAAGCCGAACTGGCCGGAGTCATCCGCCTCCATCTCGGATTCACGCGGAGCGGACACGCCCGGGCCGAGGAGCAGGCGCTCCGCCCCTTGTCCGACGGTGTCACTGACCGAAAAATAGCTGCCGACCGCCGGGATCCGGTTCCGACGATGGCGGAACTGGTAGTAGCCGGCGACGGTGACGCCGTCGGTGACTTGCCACTGCGCCGAGAGCTGCGGCACCGGCAGCACGAATTCCTTCGCCTCCGCGGTCGGGTCACCGAGCAGGCGCGTGACGTCGAACGGGTTTTGCGCGCCGGCAATCGCATTGTTGGCGAAGAACAGGCTCTCACCCCAGACCAGCGCGTACTGGCCCACGCGCACCGAACCGGGACGCCCGCCGAGATCGAACGAGCCGAACAGGAACGCGTCGCGAATCTCGGCGTCGCGCCCCAGTTGGTCGCGGGTCCGATCGGTGAATTCGTTCGCCGCCCTCGACGTATGGTTGGGGAAGGCGCCGCCGGCGAAACCCGGGTTGTCATTCGACCGGTTATAGACCGTGTCGTAGAAAGCCAGCGCGCTCACACGTCCGCCCCACCCGCCGGCCGAGACCGCGTCGAGCTCGGTGAAGAGTTCGATGCGGTTCGAGATCAATCCTTTGTCGAAATTCTGGTCACCGTCGTCGAGATTGGGGCTGTTCCGGTTGACCGCGGGATTGGCGATCAGCCCGCGGTCGCGATCCTTCATGCGAAAGGCTGCGTTGTAGCGGACCGAGTTGGTCCAGTCGATCTTGACGCCGTTATCGAGGTTCCAACTCGCCGCACTACCGACGGTCGGCATCATCGCTGCTGTCGAGGCCGCAACGACAAGCGACCGATGAAAACCGCAGCGTCTATCGTTTTTTTGCTTACTCACCGGCCGCCCCCCTGATCTCGTGTCCGTATGTCCCGATGTCCGGTCGGATTCGCTCGAGCCGTAGTGCCTGGAGCATCGCGATCGCGCGCATCGGTCTCGATGCCCGACACGCCCCCTGCCCCTGTCGCACCGGCTCACTCGCCATTGCCGCCGCACGGAACGTCGCGTTACCGGCCGCGCGAAGGCGCGAGTTCGCTGCGCCCGCGGATCCAGCTGTAAAGCCCCATGAAACCGGCAAGGAGTCCGCTGAGCCCGCCGCTCACCATGTGTCCGAGCGCATTTGCCAACAGGCTTTCCGGCATCGGGGCGACGAAGTAATTGACTGCGCCGCTCAGTGCTGCCCCGATCACGCCGCCCGTCAGCCCGCTCTTCAACGCCGGCAGCAACGCCGAATCGGTATTCCTGTCGGTCATATCGCCCCCGTTGTGGTTGTTCCGCTACCCGCGCACGGAGGCGGATCCGCCCGCCCCCGTGCGCGACGATCAGGCCTTGATCTCGTAGCTGTTCCAGTTCTCCCGGACCTTGCGCATCGTTTCATCGTCCGGGTAGGCCAGCGGCGGGAACCGCTCGCCGAACCAGTCGGGGGTCCGCGGCCAGTCGATCGGCTTCGTGCAATCGAGCAACAGGCGGTCGCCCTTCTTGATCGCCTCGTGGACGCGATCCTTCGGGTGCTCGGACGGATCGAGCGGCGAATGCCAGCCGGGGAAGGTGATGATGTCTTTGCTGGGCTTGAGCCGATAACCGATCGCCCACATCACCTTGTTCAGATCAAAGATGTCGATGTCCTCGTCGAAGACGAAGACGTTCTTCCCGACCATCGTCGAAATGCCCGAGCTCCAGATGTTCGCCGCGACCTGCTGCACCTGGCCGTAGTAGCTGTTGTCGATCTGCACGAACACGTTCGTCCAGCCCGTGCTCGGGTCGACGTTGACCGCCTTGATGCCGCTCATGCGCTCTTCGAGGAGGTCGAAGATCGCCGCCGAGTGGTGCACCGAGCAGATACGGTGGTCTTCGAGGATCGGCACGCCTTCCTGCGTCCCGACGAGAATCGGATCGTTGCGGTAGGTGATGCACTTGACGTTGAACACCGGGCGCGTGTGCGGCACGGTGCAGTAGTAGCCGGTATATTCGCCGAACGGACCTTCCTTGATGAAGTTCTCCATGTTCGTGTCGAGCTCACCCTCGATCACGATCTGCGCGGAGGCCGGCACCAGCAGGTCATTGGTCTCGCACTTGACGAGCTCGACCGGCTCACCGGCGAGCGCGCCCATGATGTCGTACTCGCATACGCCGACCGGCACGTGCGAGCACGAGACCGCCGGCATCAGCGGGTTCCAGCCAATCGCGACCGCGACCGGGACGTTCTCGCCGCGCTTGCGGTAGCTGCGCCAGTGCATCCAGATGTGCTGGCCGATCGTGAACGCGATGCCCATCTGTTTTTCGTTGTGAATCGCGCGGCGATAGTTGCCGACGTTGATCCAGTCCGAGTCCCGGTCCTTCGTGATCACGCCGTCGAACGTGCCGAGGTATCGATGCCCGTCGAGCTTGTGCCACAAGGGCGCCGGGAATTTCGTCAGGTCGATGTCATCGCCCTTGATGATGTTCTGCTTGACCGGTCCGGTATCGACGATGCGCGGCTTGATCGGGTTTTTCGTGCGCTCCCGCCAGACGCGAATCAACTCCTTGTAGGGCGTGTCCTTCGGCAGGCCGAGCATCAGCGCGATGCGCGAATAGGTGGCGAGTCCGCCGGTAAAAAAGCGCCGGAACGTGCCGTCCTCGTAGTCCTTGATGTTCTCGAACAACAGCGCCGGCCCACCGCGGTTAGCAGTTTCCTGGGCGATCCCGCCCAGCTCGAGATTCCAGTCCACCTTCTTGGTTACCCGGGCCAGCTCCCCTTCGCTTTCAGCAAGGGCCAACCATTCGTTCAGATCAGGAATTGCCATGCCGTGTTACCTCCCTCGTCGGTTAGTGGAACACATACTAACCGGTTAGCTTTCGGCATGTCAACGCATGAGACGATCAATTTTTCTTGTGGCGCCCCGTGTAATCGCGACCATTCCTTTTACAGTGGAGCCGATAGGAAGATGGAAAAGCCCCTTTTAAGCTGCGAAAGACTCCCCATCGGGATCGGCGTCTTGACTCGGTTCAATCTAACCGGTTAGTATCTTTTCCAAGAGCAGCGAAGTACGCGGTCCAATCGACTCTTCGATCGGCCGAGTCGAGCTCGAAGAGACGGTCGTGGGGACGAGGATGGGCGCGAAGTCATGAGGAAGCTGCCCATCGACGAAATCGCGATCGCGCACCCCGATACCGGCCGTGCGGCGGATGAGGCTACGGTCGGAAGGCTGGTCGCAGGCCCGGCGGAGCCGGCAGCGGCGCTGCGGGATTCTTGAAGAATCGAGTTTTCGGAGACGGAAGGAGACAAAAAGATGGCATACGAGGCCCTGTTTGAACCCATCAAGATCGGCTCGACGGTACTGAAGAACCGATACGGGATGGCGCCGTGCAATTTTCTGTTCCAGGACTGGTCGGGGATGATGACCGACGAGGACATC